>NZ_PJRN01000005.1 GCF_002930105.1 Billgrantia saliphila
GACCGGGCGCTGGCGCTGCTGGTGGAGAAGGGGATTGCCGAGCCCGGGGATCATGTCATCCTGACCCGGGGCGATCACATGAACGCCCACGGTGGCACCAATACCCTGAAGATCCTCGAGGTAAGCCAGCCATGACCGATAACCGCCCCCGGCGCAGCGTCAAACGCACCCTGCCGGCACGCAAGCGCATCGCCCTGATCGCCCACGACGGCAAGAAAGCCGAGCTCCTCGAATGGGCCACGCGTTGGCGCGATACCCTCGCCGAGCATGAACTGGTAGGCACCGGCACTACCGCCGGACGTCTTTCCGCCAGCCTGAGCCTCGACGTGGAGGGTGTGATGAGCGGCCCCCTGGGCGGCGATCAGCAGATCGGAGCGCGCATTACCGAACAGCGCCTCGACCTGCTGATCTTCTTCTGGGACCCCTTCGCACCCCAGCCCCACGATCCCGACGTCAAGGCACTCTTGCGCCTCGCCGCACTGTGGAACGTACCGGTGGCCTGCAACGCCGCCAGTGCCGACTTCATCGTCAGCTCGCCATGGCTGGGTCAGCCCTACGAGATGGCCATTCCCGACGCCGAGGCCTGGGCGGCCTCGCGTCACTCATAACCAAAGAGACGTTCCTGCGGGCCCGCGCCCGCTCGACCATGCCCGAGGACAACCATGTTCCAACTCACTCGCAGCGTCACCTGGCAGGCTCTCACGCGGCTGCGCGAACAAACCGCCCATGACCGCATCAGCGACTACTTTGCCGCCGATCCGCAGCGCTTCGACAAGATGAGCCTGCGCGTCGGCGGGCTGTTCCTCGACTATTCCAAGCATCACGTCTCCGAAGCGGTGCTGGCCAAACTGCTCGAGCTCGCCGATCACTCGGCGCTGGTCCAGCGCCGCGCGCAGATGTTCTCCGGCGACATCATCAATGTCACCGAGAACCGCCCGGTATTGCACACCGCCTTGCGCAACCTCGGCGAGGAACCGCTGATGGTCGACGGACAGGACGTGATGCCCGAGATCCAGCGCACCCGCGAGCAGATTCGCGCCTTCTCCGAGGCGGTACGCAGCGGCGAGTGGCGAGGCTACAGCGGCGAGCGCATCCGGGACGTGGTCAACATCGGTATCGGCGGCTCCGACCTCGGCCCCAACATGGCCAGCCGCGCGCTACTCAAGTACCGTCATCCCGAGCTCAACTTCCACTTCGTCTCCAACGTGGACGGCGCCCATATTCAGAAAGTCCTGGCACGCCTCGATCCGGCCACGACCCTGTTCATCGTCTCGACCAAGACCTTTTCCACCCAGGAGACGCTGCTCAACGCCAAGACCGCGCGGCGCTGGTTCCTCGACAACGCCGGCGAGGACGCCGACGTGGGCGCCCACTTCATCGCCGCTTCGACCAACCGCAAGGCGGCCATGGAGTTCGGCATTCGCGAGGAGAACGTGTTCGAGTTCTGGGCCTGGGTCGGCGGGCGCTACTCGATGTGGTCCTCCATCGGACTGCCCATTGCGCTCTCCATCGGCTTCGATGGCTTCATGGAGATGCTCGAGGGCGCCTACGAGATGGACCAGCACTTCATCCAGGCACCCAATGCACGCAACATGCCGGTACTGATGGCACTGATCGGTATCTGGTACATCAATTTCCAGGGCGCCGAGACCCATGCCATCGTGCCCTACGACCAGGCGCTGCATCAGTTGCCGTCCTTCCTGCAACAGCTCGACATGGAGTCCAACGGCAAGTCGGTGGATATCTTCGGTCATCCGGTCGACTACAAGACCGGCCCCATCGTCTGGGGGCAGACCGGCTCCAACGGACAGCACGCCTTCTTCCAGCTGCTGCACCAGGGCACGCGCTACGTGCCGATCGACTTCATCGCCTCGCTCAAGCCCGAGCCCGGCGTCGAGGAGCATCACTTCGCCCTGCTCACCAATATGCTGGCCCAGGCCAACGCCTTCATGGAGGGCAGCCAGAAAGGCAGTCAACTCGATCCCTATAGCTGTCCCGGCAACCGCCCCTCCAGCGTGCTGCTGCTCGACGAGCTGACGCCAAGGAACCTCGGCGCGCTGATCGCGCTCTACGAGCACAAGGTCTTCGTGCAGGGGGTGATCTGGAACATCAACTCGTTCGATCAGTGGGGCGTGCAGCTGGGCAAGCGTATCGCCGGCGAGCTCAGCGAGCGTATCGACGAACACAGCCAGGATTTCGACACCTCCACCCAGGGCCTGCTGGCGCTGGTGCGCGAGGCGTTCGGGGCCACGCCCGGGGCAGCCGAGCAGAAGGCACCGGGTACGGACCGTGCCGGCAAGACGCACAGGAAGCGCCTGGGCAGGACCGGCGGCAAGACCTGAGTCACGGCGGGCCCGTCGGCGTCAACCCTGGCGGTCCCGTACCAGGCGATCGCCCAACCAGGCCGCCAGCAGCCAAAGCGGCACGTTGACCAGGGCGTAGCCCAGCGCCAGCCACGGCCGGCCCGCTTCGACCAGCTGCAGGGTCTCCAATCCGAACAGTGAGAAGGTGGTAAAACCGCCGCAGAAACCGGCCATCAGGAAAGGCTGCCAGCGCCACAGGGCGCCACCGCGCCGGCAGGCAATACAGGCGGCGAACACTGCGATCAGCCATGAGCCCAACAGATTGACCGCCAGCGTACCCCAGGGGAGGGCGGCACCGGGTACGGCCTGCGCCAGCAGCGAAACCCCGTGGCGCAGCGTGCTGCCAAGGGCGCTGCCCGTCCCTACCGCGACATAGCCGCGCCAGCCGCTCAACCCCCACCTCCCATCAACCACCAGCCCAGCGCCGCCAGCGCCACGCCGGCGACCGCGGTACCCAGCAGGTTGGCGAGCGCGGCATCGCGGCGGCCGCTCTGCCATAGGACCAGGGTTTGCAGGCTGAGCGAAGAGACGGTGGTGAACCCTCCCAGCCCGCCGGCCACGAGCCCCAGCCAGGCGGTGGTAGCCTCGCCATCGAACCAGCCGATCAGCATGCCCGCCAGCAGAGCACCGCTGAGGTTGACGGTCAACGTGCCCCAGGGGAAATCGCTTCCCGCCAGCCTGGCCAGCAGCTCGGAAACCGCCAGACGCGCCATGCCGCCCAGTGCGCCACCCAGCGCTACCAGCCACCACGCTTCTCCCATTGCGGGCCCTCGCTCGTAATCGATCGCTCGATACTAGCAAGTCGATGGCACGAACGAAAAAGAAGCCACCCGGCAGTGGCAAAGTCCTGTCGAAACAAGCCGGGTCGTGTCTGGCCGGGACACACCAGAACATGATACAAAAACTATACAGTGCATAAATCACGCATAGATATATGATACCGCCACGTTCGTGCCCCGCTGACAAAGTCCGTATCATGAGCGCAGGAATAGCCCCCCTTCCGACGACACGCCCGAGATGGAGGTCATGCGTGATACCACATCGCTCGTTCCTTTGGCTGCTCGCCTGGCTCATGCTGATCATGCTCGCCGCCGCCCCCACCTTCGCCCAGGACACTGGCGGCGCCGACGTCCCCCCGCCCGAGGTCCTGGCCGACCTGCTCGAAGACGATCAAGCCCGTCAGCAGCTGATCGACCATCTGCGCCAACAGGCGGCCGCTGACCCAGCCCTCGCCGCCAGCGAGCCTGTGCAGGACGCCGGTCCGATATCGCTGCCCAGGCAACTGGCTGAACTGACCAGCGGCATCGTCAGCGATATCGGCGGTGAGGTGCGCAACCTGTTCGAGGTCGTGGTGGGGCTGTTTACCGCCGATACCGATACCAGCGCCATCGATTTCGGCGCCATTGCCACGGCGGCGATCAACCTGGGCCTGGTGATCGCTGCCACCTTTGCTCTCTTTCTGATATTCCGATCCCTGACTCGGCCCCTGTTCGCCCGGCTCAGTCGTTGGTCGCAGCAGGGCAACGGCATGACCCCGGTGCTGCGCCTGGTGCTTTGCGTGGCCCTGGCCGCTCTGGCCGATGTGCTGGTCGTGGCGCTGGCCTACGTGGGCGGCAACCTGATTGCCACCTTCGCCATCGGCGAAAGCGGCGACCTGTCGACCCGGGCATCGCTATTTCTCAATGCCTTCATGATCATCGAGCTGATCAAGGCGGCACTGCGCATGCTGTTCTCGTCGCGCTACGAGGGGCTCAGGCTACTGCCCATCTCGGCCACCGAGGCCTCCTACTGGAATCGCTGGCTCGCCCGACTGGTCGGTCTGGTGGGTTACGGCCTGATGGTGGTGGTACCGTTGGCCAGTGCCTACCTGGCGCCGACGCTGGCGCAGGGAATCGGCGCGCTGATCATGTTCGCCGCCTTCTTCTATGCCTTGGCGGTGGTTCTCAGGAACCGCGTGCGCATCCGCGACAATCTGAATGCCATGGCGGCCCGCTCCGACCTCACCGCCACCCGCGTCTCGCTACAGCTCTTCGCCCGCACCTGGCACCTGTTCGCCCTGGCCTATTTCCTGATGGTGCTGGTACTGACCCTGACACGCCCGGCCGACGCCCTGCCGTTCGTGCTCTTCGCTACTCTCAAGACCCTGGTCGCGGTGGTCGTCGGCATGCTGCTGTCGAGCCTGTTGACACAGACCATCGGTCGGCGCATTCGCCTCTCCGACGACCTGCGGCGCAAGTTGCCGCAGCTCGAACCGCGTCTCAACAGTTACGTGCCCAATGCACTGAGAGTGATCCGGATCGTGATCCTGATCGCCGTGGTCATGCTGGTCCTCGACGCCTGGGGCGCTTTCGACCTGGCCACCTGGTACGCCTCCGAGGCGGGGCGCAGCTTGGTCGGCACGCTGGTCAGCGTGGCCATGATCCTGCTGCTCGCCATCGGCGTATGGCTGGCGCTGGCCAGCCTGATCGAACACAAGCTCAACCCGGAAACCGGCAAGGGCGAGCCCGATGCCCGCGCCAAGACCCTGCTGTCCCTGTTCCGCAACGCCCTGGCCATCGCCCTGATCACCATGACCGCGATGATCGTACTGGCCGAGATCGGCATCAACATCGGCCCGCTGATCGCCGGTGCCGGTGTGCTCGGCCTGGCCATCGGCTTCGGCGCGCAGAAGCTGGTGCAGGACATCATCACCGGCATCTTCATCCAGGTGGAAAACGCCATGAACACCGGCGACGTGGTCTCGGTAGGCGGCATCACTGGCACCGCCGAGCGGCTCAGCATTCGTTCGGTGGGCATCCGCGATCTCTTCGGCACCTACCATATCGTGCCCTTCTCCAGCGTCGACACGGTCTCCAACTTCATGCGCGGGTTCGGCTATCACGTCGGCGAGTACGGCATCGCCTACCGCGAGAGTATCGACGAGGCGATCGTCGCCCTGCGTGAAGCCTTCGACGAACTGGCCGCCGACGAGGAACACAAGATGAACATCGTGGCGCCGCTGGAGGTGGCCGGTGTCATCGCCCTGGCCGACAGCTCGGTGAACATCCGCGTGCGCATCAAGACCACGCCGGGCTCCCAATGGGGCGTGGGTCGCGCCTACAACCGCCTGGTCAAGCTCCACTTCGACGCCAAGGGCATCGAGATTCCCTTCCCCCACACCACGCTCTACTTCGGCGTGGGCAAGGAAGCCGAGGCGCCGCCGGCCAATGTCCGCCTGATGCGGCAGAACTTCGATATCGACGGGCGCCCGGGTGGTCAGCCTCGCTCAGGCGAGAGCAGCCGCGAAGCTCAGGACGACCCGCGCGCCAGGCCCGATCCGGCACCCGAAGGCGACTACGAGGAGCGGGACTGACCCGCACCGGCCCGTAAGCGACCGCCGCGTCACGCCACGCATCCCCCAACGCATCCCGTTGGGGGATGCGCTTTTATAAGGCCACTGTCGAGTCGATTCTCCGCCGGCAGGAAGAATCGCGGGTCGTGCCTATACTGTTCCTGGGCTCTGGCGAAGCGCTGCCCGCGTTCCGGCAGCGCAGCCATCCATGCTTAGAAGGCGTTCAAGGGACGGGACTATTATTATGGCAAGCAAACCTCAGGGCGCCGCCTACGGCGCCTGGCTGCTGCTCGCGATTTCGATCATCTCGCTGATCCTCGCGGCTGTCGCCACGTTCAACGAAGGCAACGGCATTGCCTACACCCCAGGCACCTACCTGGTGCTGATTTCCACTGCACTGATGTTGATCGGGTCGCTGCTGCTGACCTTCGTACGCGGCATGCCGCGCTGGCTGGGCGGGCTGATCGCCTTTCTGATTCTGCTCGACCTGCTGGGCACGGGCCTGGCGGCCTATCTTCTGCAGACCGAGTGGCTGCTCGGCTGCATGGGGGTCGGGCTCGTGGCCTGGCTCGTCCATGTGATTGCCGACCCCGCCACAGGCCAGCGCGACCGCCACATGACGCAACGCAAGGAGGCCGTTTCATGAATCGCCACGACGCCGTCGCCCTGATCGCCGCGCTCCTGCTGACGGGCTCTGTCGGCCATGTGCTGGCTCAGGAGGAGTCGTCCGCCGAAGAGGAAGGCGGTCAACCGCAGGGCATCACCGAGACGCAGGATGACGAGCCCGAACGGACGACTGACGACGAAGCCGAGACCGACGATACGGACGGCGCCGATACCGGCGATTCCTCCATGACCCCGACCGGCCCCGGCGGCCGTGTCGAGACGGGCCCCGCCGGCCAGCCCCCCAGCGGCGACGACCAGGTCGAGCCGCCCCGCCAGGGGCCGGACGCCTGGATGGAGTCGCCGGATAGCTGGGCGACCTTCAACGGCGACCTGCGCGCCCAGAAGTACTCGCCCGCCGATCAGATCACGCCGGAGAATGTCGACGAGCTCGAGCAGGCGTGGGAATACCATACCGGCGACGTCTCGGATGGCAGCAGCGAGGTGCCGCTGTCGGTGTGGTCGGCGACTCCCCTGTTCGTCAACGACACGCTCTACCTGGGGACACCCTTCTACCGCATCATCGCCCTGGATCCGGGCAGCGGCGAAGAGAAGTGGACCTTCGACCCCGAAGCTCCCCTGGAAGCCCTGACCCAGCCCAACATGAAGGGCCGCGGCGTGGCCTACTGGGAAGCCGATGAACCGCAGGCGGGCGAGGCCTGCCAGAAGAGGGTCTACATCGGCACCATGGACGCCAAGCTCTACGGCGTCGATGCCGACACGGGAGAACCCTGCGCCGACTTCGGCGATAACGGCATGGTCGACGTCAACCAGTGGAACACCGTCAACGACAAGTGGCCGCTATCGCTGTTCCAGCCGCCCACGGTGTACAACGACACGCTCTTCCTCGGCTGGGCCGGCAAGGATTGGGCGGACGCCGTCGCGCCGCCGGGAACGGTCTTCGCGCTCGACGCACGTACCGGCGAGCGCAAGTGGACTTTTCACGCCCTTCCCGAAGAGGTGGTCGACCGGACCGGCACGGCCAATGTCTGGGCGTCGATGTCGCTGGATCCCGAAACTGGGCTTCTCTACATTCCGATCAGTTCGCCGAGCCCCAACTACTACGGTGGCGAGCGTACCGAGGAGCTGCCCCTGGCCACCTCGGTGACGGCGCTGAACACCGAGACCGGCGAGGTGGTATGGAGCCGGCAACTCGTACACCACGATATCTGGGACTACGATACCGTCGCACCGCCTACGCTGGTCGATATCCAGAAGGATGGCGAGACCGTTCCCGCCCTGGTCCAGCCGTCCAAGCAGGGCTTTCTCTACGTGCTGAACCGGGAGACGGGAGAGCCCGTTTACCCCATCGAAGAGCGCGAGGTGCCGGCCTCGGATGCCGAAGGCGAGCAAGCCTCCCCGACCCAGCCCTTCGTCGACGTTCCCGAACCGGTGATTCCGGATGAGTGGCCGGGCATCTCGAAGATCGCCGATATCGTGAGCCTGGGCGAGTGCAGCCGCAAGGCCGAAGGCCTACGCTACGAGGGGCGCTTCACGCCGCCGAGCGTCGAGGGCACGCTCACCTACCCGCCCACGACGGGAGGCTCCCAGTGGGGCGGTGGCGCCGTCGACCCGGAGAGGGGCGTGTTCGTAATCAACTCCAACAGCGTGGTGCAGATCTATCGCCTCATCCCGCGCGACGAATACCAGCAGCTGGAACAGTCGGGCGAGACGGGCGGTTACTACGCGCAGGGCGACACGGCCTACGGCTTCCAACTCGAGACGTTCCTCAACTGGGCCGGCATGCCGTGCTGGAAGCCACCCTACGGCACGCTTGCCGCCTACGACCTCACGACCGGCGAGCGACTGTGGAACGAGCCGTTCGGCCAGGTGCAGAAGCATGGCTTCTACATGCCCGAGTCGTGGGGGTCGGTTACCATCGGCGCACCGGTGATCACCCGTTCGGGGCTGATCTTCATCGGCGCCTCGATGGATTCGCGCGTGCGCGCGATCGATCTCGAGAGCGGCGAGGTGCTGTGGAAGCACCTGGTGGAGGCCCCCGCCGTCTCGATGCCGGCGGTCTATACCTACGAAGGCAAGCAGTACGTCACCTTCGCCGTGGGCGGCAACTCCATCCTGCTGCCCAAGGTCAGCGACCAGGTGGTTGCCTTCGCTCTGCCAGACTGAACGCCCCCTAACGGCGGACGACAGACCGCAAAACGGAAGGGCGCCTTGCGGCGCCCTTCCGTCTGCTCTTCTGTCATTTTCTAACGACCACGAGACGCCATGGGACCAGCCCGCTCAGGCGGACCTCTCTCCGTCCTTGCCGGCCGCTTCCGGCTCGGCGGGCTGTGGCAGCGAGGGCAGCGACTTGTCGAGCAGCTCGACACTCTGGCGGTAGTAGAGCTGGCTCTTGTTGTGCTCACCCAGGTTGGCGTAGAGCCGCGCCAACTCGGCGCATACCACGCCGCTGGGTCGCTGTCGCTGGCTCGCCTCGAAGTACTCCTGGGCCTTGCCCCAGTAGGCGTTGCGCAACGACAGGCGACCCAAAGTCAGCAACAGGTCGGGGTCGTTGGGCCGCTCCTGCAGCCACTTCTCGGCGTGCACCAACTGCCGCGCCGGATCGACGCTGAGCAGCCCGTAGCGCAGCACCAAGCGGCTGTCCCAGTGCTCCTTGAGCGAGTGACGCAGCAGGCGCTCGGCGATCCCCTCCTCGTTGCCGCGCACCAGCGCCTCGGTGTATAGCACCACGAGTTCGACGTTGTTGCGCAGCGGGTCGGGCATGTCGGCCCACAGGCTGCGGATGCGCTCCACGTTGCCCGGATCGCGCGCCTCGTGAACCAGCAGTTCGCGGTAGGCGCGCAACTCGAGCTGGTTGCGCTCCTGGGGCGAGATCAGCTGACGAGATGCCAGGCGCGGCGTCAGGCGGCGCAGGCCGTCCCAGTCGTTGACGCTGAGGTAGGCCTGCTTGAGCTGCTTGAGTACCTGAGGGTGGTTGGGCAGTTGCCGGTCGAGGCGCGTGAGGATGGCCAGCGCCTCCTCGTACTGCTGTCGGTCGAGCATGAGCTGCACCTGCATCAGCCCGACCGCCGTATCGGCACCTTCGGTGGAGAGATGGGCCCGCTTGAGCAGCGTATCCGCCTGATCGTAGCGGCCCTGATAGTGAGCGGCCAACGCGGCGGACAGATAGTTCACCAGTGGCGTGCTGGAGTCGTCGGCGGCCTTGACCAAGGATTTCTCGGCGCGCTTCCAGCGCCCTTCGGCCAGGGCTACCAGGCCACGCACGGTGCGCTTCATGGCATTGCGCTGCCGGGTCCGACGGTTCCATACCTTGAGCCGGCTGACCGGATAACGCATGCGCATCAGCACGCGCAGCAGGAAGTGAAGGATCAGGAATACCGCCAGCAGCAGCACCAGACCGAACCAGAAGGAGGTCTGGTAAGAGGTGTCGCCGACCCGCACCAGCCAATAGCCGGGCACCGAAACCATCAGTTGGCCGAACAGCGCGCCCAGCGCCAGGCCGAGGAGAACGATCAGCAGCAGCTTTCTCATGCGTCATCTCCCTGCTCGCCGCGCGAACCGAAACGACGCTCGATGAACTCCTGAAGAGCCTCGTGAGAGCCGCTGATATCGGGCAGCTCGGGCTGGATAGTCTCGTCGCGAAGCTCCTCCAACCGCTCGATGACCGCCTGGACCTCGTCATGCTCGGTGTCGTAGAAGGCTCCGATCAGCTCCAGCGCCTTGTCGAGGCTCGCCTCGTACAGCGCCTGCTCCTCCTCGAGCAGCGCCAACTGGGCCTGCTCGATCACGAGCCTGGCGCTCTGGCGCAGGTAGGATTCCTGCTCGGGGGCGACCAGCCCTTCCAGCGCTTCGTCGTGGTGGCGAATGACGATGAGGTCCTTCAGCTCCTGGCCGAAGCTCGCGAGCTGCTCCTGCCAGCCCCCAGTGGGCGCTTCCTCGATGCCGGAGCGGGCCGGAATCTCCTCCAGCTCGCGCGACAGCGGCAGCTCGGCCAGGCGCTCCTGCTGGGCATTCAGGGCGAGATAGAGGCCGGTACGGTCGACCTGAGGCACGCTGTCGAGAATCGACAATTCCGAGGCGATGGCACGTCGAATGGAAAGCAACGCCGGGTTGTCGGCTTCGCTAAGCCGCGCGTCGGCGGTGCGCAGCAGGGCCGCGGCCCCTTCCACATCGCGCTCGAGCTGCAGGCGCTGGTTGGCCAGCCGCAGCAGGTAGGCGGCCTCGGCGTGCAGCCACTCGCGCTCGTCGGTGTTCTGTTCGCGGGAAAGTTCTTCGAGCACCTGGTCCAGGGCTTCGTCGACCTCGCTGCGGTAACCGGCGAACTCGTTGCGCATCGACTCGACCGCCTCGGTCAGCTCGGCGTCGCGCTGCTGCTCGCCGCTCTCCAGCTGCTCGCGCAGGTCGGCGAGTTCGTCTGCCGATGCCGCGCTGCCAGCCTGCTCCTCGAGTTCGGCCAGACGCTGCTGCTGGGCGTCGAGACGCTCCCAGGTGTTCCAGGCGAAGAGCCCGGAGCCGATGCCGAGGAACAGAACCAGAATCAACGCCAGCACCCCGGCGACACGACCACCCCCCTTGCCGCTGCCGCTGGTGGTGGTCCCGGTGTTCGCCCCGGTCCCGCCCGCCGCGGCCGACGACCTGGCGCTGTCCCGGGCCGAATCCGTGCCGGCGGACGCCTGGCTGGTCGACTTGTCCTGGCCTGCGGCCTTGGGCCTTCTCTTGTCCGCGGCACCGCCCTTGTCCACGCCACTGTTTTTATCCGCGGCATTACTCTTACCGGTGGCCCTGTCGTCACCGTCGGGCCGGCCTGTGGGTGGCTGTCCGGCCGCCGCGCCTGACGGGGCGTCGGACGAACCCTGCCCCGGCTTGTCGCCCACCGCCGGCGCGCTCTGCCCGGATCGGTCCCCGCTCGACTTGGCCCCGGCCGTGTCGGCGCCGGGCTTGGCGGCCTCGGAGGATGCGCCAACCGTGCCCTTGGCGTCGCCAGGACCGGCGGCATCGCTAGCAGCAGTTGCCGGCTTTCCCTCGCCTGCCTTGCCTTCGCCGGGCGACTGTGGCGAATTGCCGTGGCCCGAAGCGCGGTCGCTGCCGCCGCTCCTGTCCTCGGTCTCGCGGCCCTTGCTGCCCTGGGCTCCTGCGGAAGGCGTCTTCTGTTCGTCCTTATCGTTGGTCTGCTTGCTCATCTGTCGCTAGCCCTTTTCGAGATCGTCGTGATCGGCATCGGCATCCTCCTGGTCGCAGGCCGCGACCACGGCGCTGGCGAGCGCCGAGGGCGTGGCACCCGATGCCACCACGGGAGTGCGAAACCCCAAGTCGTCGGCTAGTGTAGCCAAACGGCGACTGGACACGATTATCGGTTGGTTCAAAGTGGCCCCGGTACACCATCTTGCCAGATGTTCGAGTAATTCTCCGCTGCTGACCACCAGTGCCCGGAAATCGCCGGCCGCGAGCTTCGCCTGCAGCGCCGTGGGCGGGGGCTGCAGCCGGCGGCGGTAGAGTGTCAACCGGGTGACGCGCGCACCGCGCCCGGCGAACGTGTCGGCCAGCAGCGTGCGCCCGCCCTCACCGGCCGCCAGCAGCACGCGCTGCCCCGCAAGATCGCGAAGCGAAGCCAGCTGCAACAGGGCCTCGCTGGTATCCTCGCCGGCCCGTACCGGCGGCAGATGCACGCGCACGCCGAGCCGGCGGTGAAGCACTTCGGCGGTGGCGGCCCCCACTGCATACCAGGCGGTGCCGAGCGGCAGTTGCGGCCAGTAACGATCGAGCGCATCGTGCAGACACTCGGCGGCGAAGGGGCTGATCACCACCACCTTGTGGAACTGATCGAAATCGAGCCAGGCACTGCGCATCGCCGGGGTCTCGGGCAGCGTCTCCAGCGCCATGGCCTGGAGGTGCGCCACGGCGAAGCCCGCAGCCTCGATGGCCGCGGCCAAGGCATCGGCTCGCTCGCCCGGCCGGCATATCAGGACAGGGCGCCTAGCAGCCATTCAAGCGCCGTAGACCTGCGCCAGGATCTCGCCGGCACCCTGTTCTAGCAGGTCCTCGGCCACGCGTACGCCCAGCGCCTCCGGCTCGTGAATCGAGCCGCGCCCCTCGGCGCGCAGCACCTCGGTGCCTTCGGGGTTGCCCACCAGCGCCCGCAGCCACAGGGTCTGCCCGTCCTCCTCGAAAACGGCGTAGCCGCCGATCGGCACCTGGCAGCCTCCTTCCAGTCGCGTGTTCATGGCGCGCTCGGCGCGAACCCGAGTGGCGGTGATCGGGTCGTCCAGCGGCGCCAGCAGCGAGATCAGCTCGGGGTCGTTGCTGCGGCACTCGATGCCCAGCGCGCCCTGGCCGCACGCCGGCAGGCACACCTCGGGGGGGAGCTCCTGGGCGATGCGCTCGCCAAGCCCCAGCCGCTTGAGGCCGGAGGTCGCCAGGATGATGGCATCGAACTCGCCGGCATCGAGCTTGGCCAGGCGTGTCTGGACGTTGCCGCGCAGGGTCAGGATTTCCACGTCCGGGCGCGTCTCACGCATCTGCAGGCCGCGGCGCAGGCTGGAGGTGCCGACGCGCGCACCCTGGGGCAGCTCGTCAAGCGAGCCGTAATCGTTGGAAACGAAGGCGTCGGTGGGCTCAGCGCCGGCGAAAATCACCGACAGTCCCAGGCCCTCGGGGAAGTGCATGGGCACGTCCTTCATCGAGTGCACGGCGATGTCGGCGCGGCCGTCGAGGATCGCCTCCTCAAGCTCCTTGACGAACAGCCCTTTGCCGCCAACCTTCGCCAGCGGCGTATCGAGAATCTTGTCGCCGCGGGTGGAGAGCGCGACCAGCTCCACCGTGAGCCCGGGATGCTCGGCCATGAGCAGGTCGCGAACGTGTTCGGCCTGCCACAAGGCCAGTTGACTCTTGCGGGTGGCAATGCGCAGCGTGGTGTTGGATCGCACGTTGTTCTCCCCTGCAGCGGGCGCGATGACCCGGCTCGGCGGTTGTCGCCGCGGCCGGTCGCGGTCGCGGACATAGTTAGACATTGGCTTCATCATAAAGCACCCGACGAAGCAGGAAAAATCAGGCAGGACGTCACACCGGTGGCGCCCCTCGCCACATCCGTCGACTCTGGTACACTGCAAGACCATGATCCTGGCCGCTGCACGCGGCCTCCCCGAGAACGCCACAGCATGCAACACGCAGGATGCCCACGCCGATGAGCCCTAGTTCCACAAACCCCGGCACCAACCAGTCCTGGGGCGGTCGCTTCAGCGAGCCCACCGATGCCTTCGTCGAACGTTTCACCGCCTCGGTCGACTTCGATCGGCGCCTCGCCCTGCAGGACATCCAGGGCTCCGTCGCTCACGCCACCATGCTGGCGCGGGTGGGCGTGCTGACCGACGCGGAGCGCGACGCCATCGTCACCGGGCTCGGCGAGATCCGCGCCGAGATCGAAGCCGGCACCTTCCAGTGGTCGGTCAAGCTCGAGGACGTGCACATGAACATCGAGGCACGCCTGACCGAGAAGATCGGCATCATCGGCAAGAAGCTGCACACCGGCCGTTCGCGCAATGACCAGGTGGCCACCGACATCCGCCTGTTCCTGCGCGACGAGATCGACGTGGTCGAGGCTGAGCTCAAGCGTCTGCGCCAGGGCCTGATCGAGCTCGCCGAGCGCGAAGCCGACACCATCATGCCCGGCTTCACCCACCTGCAGACCGCGCAGCCGGTAACCTTCGGCCACCACCTGCTGGCCTGGCAGGAGATGCTCGCGCGCGATCACGAGCGCCTGCTGGACTGTCGCGGCCGGGTCAACGTGATGCCGCTGGGCGCAGCCGCGCTGGCCGGCACTACCTACCCCATCGACCGCCACGTCACCGCCGAGCTGCTGGGCTTTTCACGCCCCGCCGAAAATTCGCTCGACGCGGTGAGCGATCGCGACTTCGCCATCGAGTTCACCAGTTTCGCCAGCATCCTGCTGATGCACCTCTCGCGCATGAGCGAGGAGCTGGTGCTGTGGACCAGCGCCCAGTTCGATTTCATCGATCTGCCCGACCGCTTCTGCACCGGCTCGTCGATCATGCCGCAGAAGAAGAATCCCGACGTGCCCGAGCTGGTGCGCGGCAAGACCGGGCGCGTCTATGGCCACCTGATGGGCCTGCTGACGCTGATGAAGTCGCAGCCGCTGGCCTACAACAAGGACAACCAGGAGGACAAGGAGCCGCTGTTCGATACCCTCGACACGGTGCGCGACTGCCTCAAGGCCTTCGCCGACATGATCCCGGCCATCGAGGCGCGCAAGGCGAACATGTACGACGCGGCGCGGCGCGGCTTCTCCACCGCCACCGATCTCGCCGACTACCTGGTGCGCCGTGGCGTGGCCTTCCGCGACGCCCACGAGATCGTCGGTCAGTCGGTGGCCTTCGGCATTCGCGAGAAGAAGGACCTCTCCGAGATGAGCCTCGACGAGCTGCGCCAGTTCTCCGAGGTCATCGAAGACGACGTCTTCGAGGTGCTGACGCTGGAGGGCTCGGTGGCGGCGAGAAATCATATCGGTGGCACCGCCCCGGACCAGGTGCGTGCCGCCGCGCAGCGCGCCCGCGAGGCCCTGGCGGCGCTGGAGCGCGAGGCATGAGCCGGACGTTGGCGCTGGCAGCGCTGGCGCTCGCGCTGCTGGCCGGCTGCGGCCAGAAGGGGCCGCTCTACCTGCCAGACGATGAAGCCGCCGCCGAACGTTACGGCGGCAGCGCGGCGCAGCAGAACGAGCGAGGCGAAGACGACGCCGACGAGGATACGGACTGACCATGGACCACTTCGAATACCGCGACGGCGTGCTCTACGGCGAGGAAGTCCCGCTGACACAGGTGGCCGACGCGGTCGGCACGCCCTGCTACGTCTACTCCAAGGCGACCCTGGCGCGGCACTTTCGCGCCTACACCGAGGCGCTGGGCAGCCATCCCCACCTGATCTGCTATGCGGTGAAGGCCAACTCCAACCTGGCGGTGCTGGGGCTGCTGGCGCGCCTGGGCGCCGGCTTCGACATCGTCTCGGGGGGCGAGCTCGAGCGCGTGCTGGTCGCCGGCGGCGATCCGGCCAAGGTAGTGTTCTCCGGCGTGGCCAAGCAGGAGGGCGAAATGGCCCGCGCGCTCGAGGTGGGCATCAAGTGCTTCAACGTCGAGTCGCGCCCCGAGCTCGAGCGCCTCAATGCGGTGGCCGAACGGCTCGGCAAGGTGGCGCCGGTATCGCTGCGGGTCAATCCGGATGTCGACGCCGGCACCCATCCCTATATCTCCACCGGGCTCAAGGCCAACAAGTTCGGCATTCCCGTCGAGGAGGCGGTGGCGGTCTACGAACTCGCCGCTCGACTGCCGGCGGTGAAGGTGGTGGGCCTGGATTGCCACATCGGCTCGCAGCTCACCGAACTCGCCCCTTTCCTCGACGCCCTGGATCGCCTACTGGTGCTGCTCGAACGCCTGCGCGAGCGCGGCATCACGATCGAGCACCTCGACCTGGGCGGAGGGCTGGGCGTGCCCTACCGCGGCGAGCGGCCGCCGCAGCCGTTCGACTATGCCGCCTCACTGCTGGAGCGCCTGGCCCGCTGGGAACACGGTACCGGCCTGACGCTGCTGTTCGAGCCGGGCCGGTCGATCGCCGCCAATGCCGGTGTGCTGCTGACGCGAGTGGAGTACCTCAAGCCCGGCGAGACCAAGAACTTCGCCATCGTCGATGCCGGCATGAACGATCTGATCCGACCGTCGCTGTACCAGGCCTGGCAGGCGATCATCCCGGTGGATACCCGGACGCTGCGAGAGAGCGCCGTTTACGACGTGGTCGGGCCGGTGTGCGAGACCGGCGATTTTCTGGGCAAGGAGCGCGAGCTGGCCGTCGGCGAGGGCGACCTGTTGGCAGTGCGCTCCGCCGGTGCCTACGGCTTCGTCATGGCCTCCAACTACAACAGCCGGCCGCGCCCCGCCGAGGTGATGGTCGACGGCGACGCCTTCCACGTCGTGCGCCGCCGCGAGACCGTGGCATCGCTATGGGCGGGCGAGTCGCTGCTGCCCGAGGCCACGCCGGCGCACGATGAGGAGTCGCGCTGATGCTGCTGCACTTCACCAAGATGCATGGCCTCGGCAACGATTTCATGGTGGTCGACCTGGTCACCCAGCGGGCGCGGCTGCGCGACGAGCAGATCCGCCAGCTCGCCGACCGCCGCTTCGGCATCGGCTTCGACCAGTT
Source organism: Billgrantia saliphila (assembly GCF_002930105.1). Classification (GTDB taxonomy): domain Bacteria; phylum Pseudomonadota; class Gammaproteobacteria; order Pseudomonadales; family Halomonadaceae; genus Halomonas; species Halomonas saliphila. Next base: position 16,519 of record NZ_PJRN01000005.1, read on the forward strand.
GCTGGTCGTCGAGCCGCCGCGCGACCCCGACATGGACTTTCGCTATCGCATCTACAACGCCGACGGCAGCGAGGTGGAGAACTGCGGCAACGGTGCGCGCTGCTTTGCCCGCTTCGTGCGCGACCAGCGCCTCACTCACAAGCGCGAGATTCACGTCGAGACCGCCGGCGGTCCGTTGACACTGCTGGTGCAGGACGATGAGCAGGTGACGGTGGACATGGGCACCCCGCGCTTCGCGCCGGACGCGCTGCCCTTCGAGGCGGAACGCGATCTGCCACGGCACACCCTCGAGGTAGACGGCGAGACCTACCAGATCGGCGCCGTCTCGATGGGCAACCCCCACGCGGTATTGCGGGTCGACGACGTCGACGGCGCCCCGGTCGAGCGGCTGGGGCCGCGAATCGAGCACCATCCGCGCTTTCCGCGGCGGGTCAACGTCGGCTTCATGCAGATCGTCACGCCCCATGAGATCCGCCTTCGAGTCTTCGAGCGCGGCAGCGGCGAGACGCTGGCCTGTGGCACCGGCGCCTGCGCCGCGGTGGCCTGCGGCATTCGCCAGGGGCTGCTGGAAAGCCCCGTCACGGTGCACCTGCCCGGCGGCGACCTGCGCATCGAATGGCCCGGCGAAGGCGCCTCGCTGTGCATGACCGGCCCCGCCGAGCGCGTCTTCGACGGACGCATCGTCCTGGCCTGACCTCCAGGCCGCCCGACCCTTCAAGGAGCCACGCATGAGCCGAGCCGTTCCCGAACCGCGCAAGACCCTGGATCCGGACCGGGTGGCCGAATGGCTCGCCCGCCACCCCGACTTCTTCGTTGGCCGCGAGGGCCTGTTGCAGCAGCTCAAGGTCCCGCATCCCGAGGCCCACGGCACCACCTCGCTGCTCGAGCGTCTAGTCTACGACCTGCGGCGCCGCGCCGAGCAGGCCGAATGGCGGCTGGAGCAGCTGCTTGAGTCGGCCCGCCACAACGAGGTTCAATATCGCCGCACCCGCGAGCTGGTGCTGGCCCTGCTGGAAGCCGAGGACCCAGACGCCCTGGGCCAGGCGCTGGCCACGCAGATGGCCGAACGCTTCCAGATCCCCGCCGTGGCGCTGTGGTGCCCAGCGCAGTTCAGCGACCACGAGCCGCTGCCGCCCCAGCCGCCTCGTCAGGTCCTCGACGAGCACGCCGGCGTGCGCCTGGCCGCACTGCTCGACGGGCGCACCAGTCGCTGCACGCGGCTGACGCCCACCGACTGGGGACGCCTGATGCCCCACGTACGCCCACCGCGCCAGGCTGGCTCCTGCGCCCTGACGCGGCTGACCTTGGGCGAACCGATGGGCTACCTGGTGCTGGCGAGCCCCGATCCGGATCACTTCCGCGCCAGTATGGACACCCTGTTCACCGAGTACCTCGGCGACGTGCTCGCGCGGCTTCTGCTGCGCCTCGGCGTCTCCGCCCAGGGCTGCCCGCCGGTACATGGCTGACACGCCCCTACGCCGCCAGCTAGGCGCCTGCCTGGAGGCGTTGGCATGCACCGCCAGCCCGGCCACGGTAAGCGCCTATCGGCGCGACCTGGAGGCGTTGGCCGAGTTCCTCGAGACGCGCGGCGTCGACGACGGCGCCTTGCTCGACACCGGCCTGCTGCGTCGCTTCCTCGGCGCCGAACGCAGCCGCGGCCTGGCCCCACGCAGCCTGGCGCGGCGCCGTGCGGCGGTGTCGCACTTCGCCCGTCATCTGGTCGAGAACGGACGGCTCGGCCACAACCCGGCCGAACTGGTGCCCACCCCGCGCCAGCCCGCACACCTGCCCAAGCCGCTGGATGTCGACCAGCTGAGCCAGCTGCTCGACACGCCCCACGACGGCTCGCCGCTGGCGGTGCGCGACCAGGCAATGCTGGAGCTGTTCTACTCCAGCGGACTGCGCCTGGCGGAGCTGGCAGGGCTCGATCTCGGCGACCTGGACAGCCGCCGCGTGCGGGTGGTGGGCAAGGGCGGCAAGCCGCGCCAGGTCCCGGTGGGGCGCAGCGCCCGGGGCGCGCTCGAGGCCTGGCTGGCCAGCCGGTCGGCACTGGCCGCGCCCGGCGAGGCGGCGCTGTTCGTCGGCAGCCGGGGGCAGCGGCTGGGCCACCGCGCCATCCAGAAGCGGATGGCCGAGGTAGCCCGTCGCCGCGGGCTGCCCGAGCATCTCCATCCCCACCGGCTGCGCCACTCCTTCGCCAGCCACCTGCTGGAATCGAGCCAGGATCTGCGCGCCGTGCAGGAACTGCTGGGGCATGCCAACCTGGCCACCACCCAGGTCTACACCAAGCTCGACTGGCAGCACCTGGCGGCGACCTACGATGCCGCCCATCCCCGCGCTCGCCGTCGCAACGACGAACCGGATACGACATGACCGATCGGCCCCTGCGCATCGAGGCCATCACCTTCGATCTCGACGATACCCTGTGGGACAACCACGGCGTCATGGTGGCGACCGAAACCGGCCACTACGCATGGCTAGACGATGAGCTCGCCGACTGGCTGCGGCTGCGCGGCCGAATGCCGCGTCAACGCTTCGCCGAACGCTTTCCGCTGGAAAGCTTCGAGCAGCGCCGCCGAGCGCTGGCTCGCGCCCATCCGCTGCACCGCGGCGACTTCACCTGGCTGCGCGAGCGGGCACTGCGGGAAATGCTGGGAGAGTACGGCCTCGATCCGGCCGCGGCGGAACAGTGGGCCGGCGCGACGATGGAACGCTTCATGGCGCTGCGCCATCGGGTCGCGCCGCATCCGGAAGTCGAGCCGCTGCTGACGTCGCTGGGTGAGCGCTATCGCTTGGCCAGCATCACCAACGGCAACGTCGAGATCGAACGTCTGTCTCTCGGCCGCCACTTCCCGGTGGCCATCGCCGCTGGCGCCATGCTCGCCCCCAAGCCCGACGCCCGCCCCTTCCTCGCCGCCCTGGCCCGGCTCGCCACCGCACCGGCCCGGGCGCTGCATGTGGGCGACTCCTGGCGCGAGGACGTCGAGCCGGCCCGACGCCTGGGCATGCAGGTGGCGTGGATCTCACCCCACGTGGACCACACGCCCATGCCGCCCGGCGTGCATCGGCTCGATCACGTTCGCGAGCTGCCGGAACTGCTGACACGCCTGACCGGCCGGCCGCACTAGGTATCGGCGTCCGCCAGCCAATCGTCCAGCCGTGCGCCGGCCTCGTCGATGCCTTGGCGCTTGAGCGATGAAAACAGCTGCAACGTGACCAGGTCCTCCCACTCGCGTAGACGACTGCGCACCTGCTGCAGGGCGCTCTTGGCCGCCCCCGACTTCAGCTTGTCGGCCTTGGTCAACAGGATGTGAACCGGCATCTCCTGGTCGTCGGCCCAGCCCAACAAGGTCTGGTCGAACTCGGTCAGCGGATGGCGGACGTCCATCACCAACACCAGGCCGCGCAGCGAGTGGCGCTTGCGCAGGTACTCGGCCAGATGCTGCTGCCACTCGAGCTTGACCGCTTCGGGCACTTTGGCATAACCGTAGCCGGGCAGATCGACGAGGCGACGGCCGCTGTCATCCCCCAGCGTGAAGAAGTTGATCAGTTGGGTACGCCCGGGGGTTCGCGAGGTGCGCGCCAGCGACTTTTGCCGGGTCAGGGCATTGATGGCGCTGGACTTGCCGGCGTTGGAGCGGCCGGCAAAGGCCACCTCGGCACCGGTGTCGGGGGGGCACTGGGCGAGCGTCGGCGCGCTGGTGAGGAAGCGCGCGGTCTGGTAATTGAGTCGTGTCATGGCGTCAGTGTGGAACCGGTTGGCATCAGGGCGGCACCGTCGGGTCTTGATCTGCATTCCCGATGCCGGCTTGTTTCGTTATAATGCAGTGTCTTTTATCTGCGACCTGGGCGCGCTAGTGTACCACCGTGCTCTTGCCGGCAGCGACCGCCGAGACGGCGCGCCGAGCAGCGGGGCGAGCCCGGCCCGAAACCCGTGGGGCCCGGGCGGCACCCAGGATGCGTACCGGTAACCTATAACGGCATAGTGAAACAGCGATGAGAAAGCTACTGGCAAGCCTGGCATTTACCCTTGGCGCCTTCGGCGTCGCCCATGCGGATCCGGAAGCGGACGCCGACGCTGCCGCCGGCCGTGAAAAGGCGCAGAGCTGCGCGGCCTGTCACGGCCAGAACGGCATCAGCTCCAGTCCCTCCTTCCCTCACCTGGCCGGCCAGCAGATGTCCTACGTGGCCAAGCAGGTCATGGATATTCGCGACGGCCACCGACTGGTACCGGAAATGGCTGGGCAGGTCGACGATTTCTCCGACCAGGACGCCTGGGACGTCGCTGCCTACTTTGCCGAGCAGGACGCCAACGTCGGTCAGGCCGACCCGGCCGAGGAAGCCCTCATGCGCGGACAGGAACTCTATCGCGCCGGCGACATGGCAAAGGGGATTCCCGCCTGTGCGGCCTGCCATGGCCCGACCGGCGCCGGCATTCATACCGCGATCTACCCGGCCCTTTCAGGCCAGTTCTCCCAGTACCTGGTCGCCACGCTGCAGGATTTCGCTGCGGGCGAGCGCAACAACGATCCCAACGGCATGATGGGCGACATCGCTTCCAAGATGAGCGATACCGACATGGAAGCCGTGGCCAACTACATTCACGGCCTGCACTGAGTGCAGCGCTGCTGACATCGGCCGGCCCGTGGCCGACGGAAGGCGGCTTCGGCCGCCTTCCGCGTTTACCCTCCCTCGGGAACCGCAGCGGCCGACCATGCTCAAAGTGATCGATGGCGGCGCTCGCACGCGTACCGGCGGGCCAACCGCTTCCATGCGGCCCTTTCAAGGAGTCAAGAATTCATGTTCAAGCCATTTCGCACGCTTCAGTCCGCCCTGGTCGCCGTCGCCGGTCTCGGCCTCGCCTCGCTGGTGGCAGCCGACAACCTGGTCGAGGGCCAACATTACGAGATGTTGCCCGAGCCGGTCGAGACCCAGGTCGAGGAGGATCAGATCGAGGTCACCGAAGTGTTCTGGTATGGCTGTCCCCACTGCTACGACCTGGAGGAGCCGCTCAATGCCTGGGTCGCCGAGCAGCCCGACGACGTCGTCTTTCGCCGTATGCCGGCTACCATGGGCGGCGACTGGAACACGCATGCCGTCATGTTCTACGCCGCGGAGGAACTCGGCGTTCGCGAGGAGGCCCATGACGACATCTTCGACGCCATTCATCAGGACGGGCAGAAGCTGAACAGCGCCGACAGCATCGCCAAGTTCCTCAGTCAGTACGACGTCAGCGAAGACGAGGCGCGCCAGGCGCTGGACGCCTTCGGCGTCAAGGCGAAGGTCAACCAGGCACACGCGCGCATGCGCACCATGCGCCTGATGGGCGTACCGGCCCTGGTCATCGACGGCCGCTACCTGGTGACTCCGAGCAGCGCCGGCAGCCTGGATAACATGCCGCAGGTCGCCGATGCGCTGGTTGAGCTCGTACGCCAGGAACGCCAGGGCTGACGTGTCCTCCGAGTCGCTACACCTGGCCGATGCCAGGACGCCGCCCCTGGAGGGTGGGCACCTGAAGCTGCTCACCTTCAACATGCAGGTCGGTATCCAGACCTCGGCCTACCATCACTACGTTACGCGCAGCTGGCAGCACCTGTTGCCGCATCCCCAGCGGATGCGGCGGCTGGACATGGTCAGCGAGGTGCTCAGGCGCTTCGATATCGTCGGCCTACAGGAGGTCGACGGCGGCAGCTTCCGCTCGAGCCACATCAATCAGGTCGAGTACCTGGCGACACGCAGCGGCTTTCCGCACCACTATCAGCAGCTCAACCGCAACCTGGGACGTTTCGCCCAGCACAGCAACGGTCTGCTGTCGCGCCTGGCTCCCACCCGGGTCGAGGAGCATCGCCTGCCGGGCACGCTGCCCGGTCGCGGCGCCATTCACGCTCGCTACGGCGATGGCCCAGACGCCCTCCACCTGTTCGTCGCCCACCTGGCGCTAAGTCACCGCGGCCGGGTGCGCCAGCTGGATTATCTCAGCGAGATCATCCAGCCCCTGAGCCACGTGGTGGTGATGGGCGATCTCAACTGCACGCCGGATCAGTTGCACACGCATAAGCGCTTCTGCGCCTCGCTGCCGCTGCATCCAGTGCGCCCCCTGCTCAGCTACCCCTCCTGGCAACCGCGCCGAGCGTTGGATCACATTCTGATTTCGAGCTCACTGAAAGCATGCGACGTTCGTGTGCTCGACCATCTGTTCTCCGACCATTTGCCGATCGCCGTCGACGTGGAGTTGCCCAAGGCGTGCCGAGACATTCTCCAGGCGCTGCTGAAGGCACAAGCCCGCTAGTCTAGCTTGGCGACCACAGCTGGCGTTGAGACCCGGGGATGACGCCCGGCGCCTAATCGGCGATGATGCGTTCCCTGTTTTACTTCGACACGAGACTCTCCCATGCCAACCGCGAACCGTGATCCGGTCCTGCTCGCATGGCTCGACGGCTTTACCGAGGTCGTGGGCCGCTCCATCGCCTGGCTGGTGTTTGCCATGATGGTGGTGCAGTTTGCCATCGTGGTGATGCGCTACGTCTTCAACGTCCACAGCGTGGCGATGCAGGAAGGGGTAATGTTCATGCACGCCATGGTGTTCATGCTGGGGGCCGCCTGGACCCTGCGCCACGACGGCCACGTTCGCGTCGACATCTTCTATCGCAAGCTTTCCGCCCGCGGCCGGGCCTGGATCGACCTGCTGGGCACACTGCTGCTGCTGTTCCCGGTGACGCTGTTCATTGCCATCGGCAGTTTCAACTATGTGAAGAGCAGCTGGGCGATCCTCGAGCGCTCGTCGGACAGCGGGCTCCCCAGCGTTTTCCTGCTCAAGACGTTGATTCTCGTAATGATGGCGCTGCTGCTGCTGCAAGGGGTGGCACAGGTCATTCGCCAGGTACTGATCCTGCGCGGCGAGGCCCCGGGCAACACTCCCGATCACGACGAGGTGCTCTGACGTGGAAGCGTTGCTCGAATTCATGCCGTTGTTCCTGTTCTTCGCCGTCTGCGCGGTGCTGATGCTGGGGTACCCTGTGGCGCTGGCCCTGGCGGGTACCGCATTGATGTTCGCCGGGCTGGGGCACCTGCTGCTGCAACTCGGCCTGCCGGTGCCCTTCGAGCCGAGCATGCTGGGTGCCATGCCCAACCGACTCTATGGCGTCATGATCAACCAGACGCTGCTGGCGGTACCGCTGTTCGTACTGATGGGCGTGCTGCTGGAGAAGTCGCGGGTCGCCGAGACCCTGCTCGACGCCATGGCGTTGCTGTTCGGCTCATTGCGCGGCGGACTGGGGATCTCGGTCATCCTGGTTGGCATGCTGCTGGCCGCTTCCACCGGTATCGTCGGTGCCACCGTGGTCACCATGGGCCTGCTGTCGCTGCCGACCATGCTCAAGCGTGGCTATTCGCCGGCGCTCGCCACCGGCAGCATCTGCGCCACCGGCACCCTGGGCCAGATCATTCCGCCCTCCATCGCCCTGGTGTTGCTGGGTGACGTGCTGTCGAACGCCTACCAGCGCGCCCAGCTCGCCATGGGCGTATGGAGCCCCAAGACGGTGTCGGTGGGCGATCTGTTCGTCGGCGCCCTGATCCCGGGTCTGCTGCTGGTCGTGGCGTATATCCTTTACCTGCTGGCGGTGGCCTGGTGGAAGCCTGAATGCGCGCCGCCGGCCGACCGCGAGGCGCTTAAACAGGAACTTGGCCATAACGGCAGCCTGCTGCCGATGCTGCTCAAGGGATTGATTCCCCCGGTGCTGCTGATCGTCGCCGTTCTGGGCTCGATCCTTGCGGGCCTCGCCACCCCCACCGAGGCCTCGGCGGTGGGCGCCACCGGCGCCTTCCTGCTGGCGCTGACCCATCGCCGCCTGAACCTGCCGATGCTGCGCGAGGTGGTACGTACCACCGCCCAGGTCACCAGCATGGTGTTCCTGATCCTGATCGGTGCCGCGCTGTTCTCGCTGGTGTTTCGTGCCTACGGCGGCGAGGAGTTGGTCACCGGCCTCTTCGAGGCCCTGCCCGGCGGCGTGGTCGGCGCCACTCTGGTGGTGATGCTGGTGATCTTCCTGCTCGGCTTCATCCTCGACTTCATCGAGATCACCTTCGTGGTGGTGCCCATCGTCGGGCCGGTTCTGCTGATGATGGGCCTCGACCCCATCTGGCTCGGCATCATGATCGCGGTGAACCTGCAGACGTCGTTCCTCACGCCGCCGTTCGGATTCGCGCTGTTCTATTTGCGCGGCGTGACACCGGAGTCGATACCCACGTCGACCATCTATCGCGGCGTGATCCCGTTCATCCTGCTCCAGCTCTGCATGCTGGTGGCGCTGGCCCTGTTCCCGGGTCTGGCCACCTGGCTGCCATCCGTGCTTTGACCGGGCCTAGCCGTAGCTTCGCCGTACGCGGGCGGCTCGACCGTCAGCCGCAGAGGGGAGCGAGCCAGGCCTGAGCCAGGTAGAGGACCACGGCGTAGCGCACCCCCTTGGCCAGACCGATGAGCAGGATGGCCCGCCACCAGGGCAGGCGGAAGACACCCGCCAGCACGGTGAGCGGGTCGCCGATCACCGGTACCCAGCTCGCCAGCAGACTCCATTCGCCGAAGCGCAGGTACCAGCGCTCGGCTCGGGCCAGCCCCTGCGGCGAGGCGGGAAACCAGCGGCGATCCTGGAAGCGGCGCGCATAGCGCCCCAGCCAGACATTGACCAGACTGCCTAGAGTGTTGCCGGCCGTAGCCACCAGCCACAGCATCGATTCCGGCTCACCCAGACACCAGAGGCGCGCCAGCCAGACTTCGGAGCCTCCCGGCAACAAGGTGGCGCTGGCCAGCGCCACCACGAACAGACTCAGCATTTCGCCTCCCAGGCCCATTCACGATGCGAGACGAAGATCCCATGACCTCGACCCGTTCCATCCCCAACGTGCTTACCATCGCCGGTTCCGATCCCAGCGGCGGTGCCGGCATCCAGGCCGACCTCAAGGCCTTCTCCGCACTGGGCGCCTATGGTAGCAGCGTCATCACGGCGTTGACCGCACAGAACACTCGGGGCGTGCGAGGCGTGCATCCAGTGCCGGTGGAGTTCATCCGCCTGCAGCTCGATACCCTGCTCGACGACGTGGCGATCGATGCGGTCAAGATCGGCATGGTCGCCAATCGCGAGGTGGCCGAGGCGATTCGCGACGCGCTCGTGGCACGCCGGCCGCGCTGGATCGTGCTCGACCCCGTCATGGTGGCCAAGAGCGGCGACGTGCTGGTCGAAGCGACCGGTATCGCCGCGGTACGCGAAGTGCTGGTGCCCCTGGCCGACCTGATCACCCCCAATCTACCTGAAGCGGCGGTACTGCTGAGCGGCGGCGCCCCGGCATCGCGCGATGACATGGCGGCGATGGCACCTCGGCTGGCGGCCCTCGGCGCCGGCGCCACACTGCTCAAGGGCGGTCACCTGCGCGGCGAGGACTGCCCCGACCTGCTGATCACGGCCGACGAGACGCGCTGGATCGAGGGGACCCGAATCGGTACGTCCAACCTGCACGGCACCGGCTGTTCGCTCTCCTCGGCCATCGCCGCTCGTCTGGCGCTGGGCGACACTCTGTCCGAGGCGGTGATAGCGGCCAAGAGCTGGCTCGAGACGGCACTGACCGAGAGTCGGCGTCTCGATGTGGGCCAGGGACAGGGGCCGGTTCACCACTTCCACCCTTGGTGGTGACAGGCACGCCTTGCGCCCACGACGGGTGCCGCCCATGCTGAAGTCTGCTCGCCGCATCTTCCGTTACGGAGAGAGACTCATGACCCAGACCCTGCTGTTCGCCTGCGATCTCTCGGCCGAGAACCGCGCCGCCTATGCCCGCTCGATACGACTGGCCAACGAGAGCGGCGCACGCCTGGATGTGCTTCATGTGCTCGACCCCTACCTCCCGCACCGGGTGCTGCACGACCTGGAAGAAGCCGTGGTGGCCGACATGCAGGCCATGCTGACGGATCTGCGTGAGGATTATGCGTTATCGGCACCGAGCGTGATGCTGCAGACGGTAGCCGGAGCGCCCTACGCCGAAATCGTCCGCGAAGCCTATGATCGCGATGCGGACATGATCGTGCTCGGTTCGCATCGCAAGCGCGGCCAGCCCGACCTGATCGCGGGGACCACCCTGGCGCGAGTGCTGCGCAGCGCCCCCTGCCCGGTGCTCTCGGTCAGCCAACCGGCCAATCGCGACTGGGAGGATATCCTGGTGCCGGTGGATTTCTCGCTGGCGAGCCGCCATACCCTGCGCGAAGCGCTCAAGCGCTTTCCCGAATCCCGCCTGACCCTGTTGCACGCCTGGAACATCGCCGGCGAGCGCGTCCTGGGCTCGGACCAGAACTACGCGCGCTGGCGCGACAGCGAGGTGGCGCGCCTGCGCTGTCAGCTCGAACGGGAAACCGATCAACTGATGAGCGAACTTGACAGCGTGCCGGAGGTGGAGCTGGTACTCGAGCAGGGCGATCCGCTGGAGGTACTGCTCACCCGGCTACGGCGCCAGCCACCGGACCTGCTCGCGCTGAGCAGCCGCGGCCAGTTGGGTCGACAGAGTGCCATCACCGAGGCTCTGCTGTGCGAGCCGCACTGCGACATCATGCTTTGCCGGGCCTGGTGAAGACTTGGCCTCGAGCGCGCGCATGATACCCTGACGGCGAACCGTAGCCGCAAGGAAGCTCGCCGGATGAAAGCCCTGATACAGCGCGTGCGCCGCGCCAGCGTGACGGTCGACGAACGGGAGGTAGGCACCATCGCTCATGGCCTGCTGGCCCTGGTCGGCGTGGAGAAGGGCGACGACGAGGCCGCCGCCGAGCGGCTCCTCCACAAGCTGCTGCGCTATCGGGTGTTCGGCGACGAGGCGGGCAAGATGAACCTCGACCTGCAGCAGGTCGACGGTGGGCTGCTGCTGGTCTCGCAGTTCACCCTGGCCGCCGACACGCGCAAGGGGTTGCGACCGAGCTTCTCCAGCGCCGCCCCACCGGACGAGGGCGAGCGGCTGTTCAACTACCTGCTCGAGCGTGCCCGAGCGGTCTGGCCCAGGGTAGAGAGCGGCGAGTTCGCCGCCAACATGCAGGTCGAGCTGGTCAACGATGGGCCGGTGACGTTTCTGCTTGAGAGCTGAGAGTGGTCAGTAAGCCGAACCAAGCATAGGCCGGTTGGATGGTGCGAAGCTGGCAAGCCTCGTGGGCAGGATTGCCGTCTGCCAGGCCGCGCACCATCCTCAGGTGGACCAATAGACCCGAGCTAATGGAATAGGGTAGCGGGCTGATGAAACAGGGTTCTTCGAAACATCTGTGGTGGATAGTTCCGCTCCTGTTCGCGGTACTGCTCGTCGCGGCGGCGGCACTTCTGCCCTGGAATTTCCTGAAGCCGGTCATCAGCGAGCGCATCGAGGAGGCCACCGGTCGCCAAGTGGCCATACGCGGCGATGTGGGAATCGACCTGTTTCCACGACCAGAGTTAACGCTGAATGAGGTGACGCTCGACAATCCGGATTGGGCCGCTTCGCCGCACATGCTTGAGGCGCAGCGCATCAGCCTCGCGCCCTCTCTCCGCGACCTGCTCCGCGGACAGGTCACGATGAATGATATCGGAATCGACAGCGCGACCCTGAACCTGGAACAGCGTGCCGATGGCATCAACAGCTGGGAATTCGGCGACGGGCGGCAGGATCGACAGGATCAGCAGGCACAGTCACAAGTAGGTGCCGCCTCACCCCTGCCCGATCTCTCCGTATTCGATTCTGAGGTGCACTACCGAGCCGCCCAGGCCGATACCCCCCTCGACCTATTCATATCCAACCTTGAGGTTCAAACTGATGACGAGGCCCTGCACACTAGGGCGACACTGACATTTCAGGAGCGGCGCTTTGAGCTGGAGGCTGAAACCGATCCCATCGAAGCCTTCACGGATGGTGCCCAGGCCTTCGGCGGCGAAGTTTCGCTCAGCTCCGGGGAGAGTCGATTCACGGGAAGCTTCGAGGCACCCGAAACTCCGTCATTGGAGCGATTTCAGGTGGACGGGGAGCTCATCCTGGAGAACCTTACCCATTGGTCACAATGGTTGGAGCTGCCGCCAGTCGAGCTGGATCGCCTAGAAATGGCGGCACACCTCGAGCGCGATGGCAGCGAGTGGCACTTGCGCGACATCGACGCCTCCGCTGCCGGGAGTCGCATCACCGGTGAGCTGTCGCTGGATAACTCAGGCAAGGCACCGACATTCGACGGCCGGCTCTCCTCACCGGAACTCGATGTCGCCGCATTGCGTGAGGCCACGCCGGAATCAGAGAAAGAGACGGCAGTCTCGATTCCCGTGCTGCCGAACTGGCGAGGCGAGGTTGCACTCGCGGTGGATCGCCTCAGGTTTGCCGACACGGCGATTCACAACCTCCAGGGACAGCTTCGGTTCGCCGAGCATACGGCGTCACTCGAGCCTTTCTCCTTCGAGATGGCGCACGGTAGCGTCGAGGGTAATGCGCGGCTGACGAGCGGCCCCGAGACGCTCGACGCGCAGGCGCGCATCTCATTGCAGGAAATTGACCTGGCCCAGCTCGGCATGCCGCAGGAGGCTGATGGCACGCTGGATGCCGACCTCTCGCTCCACCTCGAGCCACTCCCGCAGGGCCCAAGCCACGAGCGCAGCACGCTGCTTGCCAATTTGCGGATCGCCAACGCTCGTGCTGCCTATCGCCACGACGAAACCGACAGCGACCTGGAAGCGATGCTTGAAAACGAAGGCGGGGGGGAGCCACCCGGACTGCGGCTGACGGTGAATGGCACCTTTCGCGACAAGCCGCTGGACATGCAGGTCAGCGGCGCTCCCCTACCCGCTCTGATCGACCTGGAAGAGACTACCCTGCGAGAGGACTACCCGCTCGAGGCGGAAGCCACCTCCGACGGACTACATGTCCAGGCGGATACCACGTTGGATCTGATCCTCAGCCCCGAAACCTTTTCAGCAGACCTGATACTGAACGACGAAAGTGGCCGCGATCTTGAAGCCTGGATCGGCCCGGTGCTGCCCCCCCTGCCAGAATACCGGCTCGCGGGCCGGTTGAGCCGTGAAGGGGAGCAGTGGTCTGCCACCGGGGTCGAAGGAGAAATCGGTTCGACCTCCATCGCCGGCAGCGTGGAGGTTCTTGCCGCTGACCACCCTGTCGTCACAGCCGATCTCGAGGCCGGGCGCATCGACCTGGCGCAGTTCCTTCCCGCTGGCGAAACGTCGGATGATACGGCCCGGAACGAATCGCTGCTGGTGCCGCTACGAAGCTTCGACGGCCAAATGGACCTGCAAGCCACTGCCCTGGTGCTGCCCAACGGACTCGTGCTTCAAGACCTCGTACTCGACGCCGACCTGGACGCAGGCAGACTGCAGGTGGATCCCCTCCGGTTTCGCCTTGGCGGCGGCTCTCTTGCCGGCACGCTTGCGCTGGACGCGACCGGAGACCCGGCATCCGGGCGCCTGGATATCGCACTCGACGACATCGCTCTGAGTAGCTTGGGTGATACGTTTACACCCGTGGAGGATCGGCTCGGCAGGCTATCCGGAAATCTGCACATCCATGTGAGTGAAACGCTGCCCACCGACAGACGCGACGATCTGCTGCTGCCGTTCATCGGCCGTCTGAGTTTCGAGCCCTCGGAGCTTCGCTTCGCTGACCCCGAGGCCGGAACCGAACTGACCCTGCGCCTGGAAACCCAGGGCGCCGATACCGGAAACCAGACGTTTCGGCTTGAGGGCGAAGGTCGCTACGATGGCGCCCCGGCATCGCTCTCCCTGCGGAGCGACCCCCTGCTTGCCGCCCGCGACCCGGACCGTTCGTATGCGGTGGATCTCGAGGCCGACATCGTCGACACGCGGCTCAGATTGCAAGGCACGCTTCTGCGGCCGCTGGCGTTGGAAGGACTGGATCTCGAACTCGCACTGGAAGGCCCGAACCCACAGCGCCTGAGCCGCCTGCTAGGCATAGCGTTACCGCAGCTCCCTGCCTATTCCGTATCTGGAAACGTGGACCTGGAAAACGAGCGCTGGGTCTTCAGCGAGATGCAGGGGCAGGTTGGCGACAGCGATCTAGCAGGACGCCTGACACTCGATACCGGCACCACGCCGCCTCGACTGGAAGGGGAGCTATCCTCCCAGTACCTCGACATCGAGGACCTCGGCTTTCTCGCCGGAGCGACCCCAGAGGAGATCGAAGCCGACGACCGCTTCGTGCTGCCCGATACGCCGATCATCACCGGTGGGTGGCTTGGGGTGGCAGCCAATATTAACTACCGGGGCGAGTCCGTGCTCGCGGGCGAGGTTCCATTGAGCAATGTAGCCATCAACTTCGTGCTCGAGAATGGGCGCGGAAACTTCGACCCCGTCAGTTTCGGCGTCGAAGAAGGAAGAGTTGATCTCACGCTCGAGATCGATGCGAGTACACAGCCCCCCAGTGGCACGGTGCAGGTGGAGCTCCGGAAACTGGACCTCGACGCTTTACTGCAAAATTGGAATCTGGCCGATGAGAGCGTCGGCACCATCGGCGGGCGCGGCAAGCTCTGGGTCGAGGGCGCTTCGATTGCGGAACTTCTGGCCTCTGCCGATGGTGGCGTGGTACTGCTAATGACCGGCGGCAAGCTGGACGCGTTGCTCGTGGAACTCGCCGGAATCGATGCGGGCCAGACATTTCTAAGCTGGATTCGAGGGCGCGATCCCATCCCCATCGATTGCGCTTACGCCGATCTTCAGGCAAGAGACGGTGTAACCCAGCTGGACACCTTCGTGGTGGACACAACCGACACCACCTTTACCTTTGGTGGCCAGGTGAATTTGAATACGGAACGCCTGGATATCAGCATTATCGCCCACCCCAAGGACCCCAGCCTTTTCGTCGGACGCTCTCCGCTCCACCTGGGCGGCACCTTCGACGATGTCGAGCTCAGCGTGCATCGGCAAGGCCTTGCTCTGCGGGCCGGCGCAAGCGCTGTCCTTGGCGCCCTCGCCGGCCCCATCACCGCTCTCTTGCCGCTACTGGAAGTCGGCGCAGGCCCCGACATGGCATACTGCCAAGGACTTATCAGCCGTTCCCGCGATGCCATCGAAGAGGAGGGCGCCGACTGATGCGTCAACGCTACTGGTTCGCCATCCTGTCGATACAAGGCCTTTTCATGCTCGGTCTTCTGGCCGGCTGCGCCGACACCCCCGTCAATGAATCTGCCAGGCTCGAACAGCAGGATTCGCTCGAAGCGGTGCAGATCAAAGCCCGGCTCCTTGAAGCACCGGACCTTGCCGGCTCGGCCATCGACGTGGATCTGGACGGTGACCGAGCCATCCTGAAGGGCTTCGTTGAGACCACGGAGCAGCGCAAGAGAGCCGAGGACATCGCACGGGATCAGGACCGGGTGAAGACGGTGGACAATCAGATCACCGTGAAATAGAGGTTTCGCTCTGTTGTCAGTTCACTACTCGCTCCCTGCCGCCAGCAGCTCCGCCTCCATTGCTTCCAGCTCCTCTTCGGCGACGAGCCATTCAGCCTCCAGCTCCTCGAGTCGCGACTTCAGCTCACCCTGGCGGGCCAGGCGCTCGGTAAGCTCGCCCTTGCGTGCCGGCTCGGTATAGAGATCGGCCTCGCCCAGCGCCTCCTCCACCGCGGCGAGCTCGCCCTGTACCTTTTCCATGGCCTGCTCGGCGCGGTCGCGCGCCTTCTTCAGCGGGCGCAGCTTCTCGCGCAGCTCGGCGGCGGCGCGGCGTGCCGCCTTGCGATCGTCCTTCGGCGCCGCGCTCTCCGCCAGGCGCCCGGCCTTTTCGGCGCGCGCCTCGCGCCGCTCCCCCTCCAGCCGCGCCTTGAGCCAAGCGCGGTAATCCTCCAGGTCACCGTCGAAGGGCTCGACGCGGTGATCGGCCACCTTCCAGAACTCGTCCACGGTGGCGCGTAGCAGGTGGCGGTCGTGGGAGACCAGGATCACCGTGCCCTCGAAGCTCGCCAAGGCTTCGGTGAGCGCCTCGCGCATCTCCAGGTCGAGATGGTTGGTGGGCTCGTCGAGCAGCAGCAGGTTGGGCTTTTGCCAAGCCACCAGCGCCAGCGCCAGGCGCGCCTTTTCGCCGCCGGAAAAGCGCCCCACCTCGCCGAAGGCATCGTCGCCGTGGAAGCCGAAGCCGCCCAGGAAGGTGCGGATCGACTGGTCGCTGGCGGTGGGCGAGAGCCGCTGCACGTGCATGAACGGCGTCGCCGTCATGTCGAGCCCCTCGAGCTGGTGCTGGGCGAAGTAGCCGATGGCGAGATGCTCGCCCGGCACGCGCCTTCCCGCGAGCAGCGGCAACTCACCGGTCAGCGACTTGATCAGCGTCGACTTGCCGGCCCCGTTGGGTCCCAACAGCCCGATGCGCTGGCCGGGCAGCAGGGTGAGCTTCACCTCGTCGAGCTGGGTGGTCTCCCGGCCGTCGGCGCTGCGGTAGCCGAGCCTGGCGCGATCGAGCACCAGCAGCGGATGCGAGGTCTTCTCCGCCGCGGGCAGGGTGAAGTGAAAAGGCGAATCGGCATGGGCCACGGCGATGTCGCCCATGCGCTCGAGCATCTTGAGTCGGCTCTGGGCCTGGCGCGCCTTGGTCGCCTTGGCGCGGAAGCGCGCCACGAATTGCTCGATCTCCTCGCGCCGGGCCTGCTGCTTGGCGGCCTCGGCCTGCTGCAGGGCCAGCTTCTCGGCACGGGTACGTTCGAAAGTGGTGTAGTTGCCGCGATAGAGCACCAGCCGGCGCCGGTCGAAGTGGACGATGTGGTCGCAGACCGCATCGAGGAAATCGCGGTCGTGGGAGATCAGCAGCAGCGTGCCGGGATAGCGCATGAGCCACTGTTCCAGCCACAGCAGGGCATCGAGATCGAGGTGGTTGGTGGGCTCGTCGAGCAGCAGCAGGTCCGACGGCATGAACAGGGTGCGTGCCAGGTTGGCGCGCATGCGCCAACCGCCTGAAAACGCCGACAGCGGACGCTCGAGGTCGGCCTGGGCGAAGCCAAGCCCGATCAATAGCTGGGCGGCACGCGCCGGCGCACTGTAGCCATCCAACGCCTCGATCGTCCCGTGCAGCTCGCCTTCGCGGTTGGCATCGCCTCGCTCGCGGGCCTCGGCCAAGGCCGCTTCGGTCTGGCGCAACTCATGATCGCCGTCGAGCACGTAGTCGACGATGGGGCGATCGAGCGCGTCCACTTCCTGGGCCATATGGGCGATACGCTGCCCGCCGCTCATCTCGATTTCACCGCGATCGGGCGCCAAGGTGCCCAGCAATAAACCGAACAGGCTGGACTTGCCGGCGCCGTTGGGGCCGACGATGCCGGCCTTGTGGCCGGCGTGCAGGGTCAGCTCGGCCTCCTCGAGCAGGGTCTGGGTACCGCGTTGCAGGGCAACCTGGCGCAGTGCAATCATGCAGGCTCCAACTGGCAGAGGGAGAAGGCCATCGCCGATACCGCTCAGTGGCAGGCATCGGAGGCGACGACCGGATCATGAACGAGGATTCTACCGCAACGACCAAGGCTCTGTGGCCCCAGCTGGCCACCGATCCGCTATGGGATTTCGCCCTGTCGTTTTATGCCCGGCCCGGCGTGGAGGCTGCCTGCCTGCTGCTGCAGGACGAAGCCGGCGTCGACGTCTGCGAACTGCTCTGGCACTGTTGGCTCCATCGTCATGGCTTGCGGCTCGTCGAGGCACCGCCCGAGCTGGCCGCCATTCGCCGCTGGCAAGAGGAGGTCACGGTGCCACTGCGAGGCCTGCGCCGCCGACTGAAAGCCGAAGCGATCCGGAGCGCAGGCGTCGCCCACGTTCGCGAGCAATTGAAGCAGGCCGAGCTCGCCGCCGAGCGCGAGACCCTTGCTCGTCTGCAGCGCCTGGCCGAGCAGGGCAGTGGCCTGAGCCCTTTAACCACTTGTGCTTCAAGTCTGGAAATTTCCCTTGCTTCGCGCTGGGAATTACAGAAAAAAGCGCAACTTTTGGCAGTTCAAACCCTCGAATGCCAGCTTGACCCTCTGTAGGGGGCACGCTAGCCTGAAAAAAGTTATGCAGCCAAACTGGCTGTTTGACGCCTGCTGATGCGTAATGCTTGATATATCGTTTTTGAGATATAGCTTTCACGGGCCCAACCTGCGAGGAGAACATAATAATGAAGGCAACCAAGTTGTTGACCACGGCCAGTATCGGCGCAGCGCTATTCGGTATGTCTACGGCTGCGTATTCCGATGACTGGCGCTACGCGCATGAGGAATTCGAAGGTGACGTTCAGGATGTTTTCGCTGTCGCCTTCAAGGAGCATATCGAGGAAAACTCCGATCATACCGTTCAGGTTTATCGCTTCGGCGAGCTGGGTGAATCCGACGATATCATGGAGCAGACGCAGGCTGGCATTCTCCAGTTCGTCAACCAGTCGCCTGGCTTCACCGGAGCGCTGATCCCCGAAGCTCAGATTTTCTTCATTCCCTATCTGCTGCCCACCGACGAAGAAACCGTGCTCGAGTTCTTCGAGGAGAGCAAGGCGATCAACGAAATGTTCCCCGAGCTCTACGCCGAGCAGGGGCTCGAACTCCTCCAGATGTATCCCGAAGGCGAAATGGTCATCACCGTGGATGAGCCTGTTCGCAGCCCGGAAGATCTGCGCGGCAAGAACATCCGCACCATGACCAACCCGCTGCTCTCCGAGACCTACCGCGCTTTCGGCGCCACCCCCACCCCGCTGCCCTGGGGCGAGGTGTATGGCGGCCTGCAGACCGGCATCATTCAGGGTCAGGAAAATCCCATCTTCTGGATCGAATCCGGCGGTCTCTACGAGGTTTCCCCGCATCTGGTGTTCACCGGCCATGGCTGGTTCACCACCGCAATGATGGCCAACAAGGACTTCTTCGACGGTCTCCCCGAGGAGGACCAGGAGCTGATCCGCGAGGCCTCGGAAGCGGCCTACGATCATACCATCGAGCATATCTCCGGCCTGGCCGAGGAGTCCCTGCAGAAGATCCAGGAGGACTCCGACGAAGTGACCGTGACGCGTCTCGACGAGGAGGAGATCGAAGCCTTCCGCGAGCGTGCGCCGCAGGTCGAGGAGCGCTTCATCGAAATGACCGGCGAAAGCGGACGTGAGCTGCTCGAGCAGTTCAAGGCCGACCTGGAAGCCGTGACCGAAGAGTAAGCCGTTTCGGCTTGCCGTCGCAGGGGGGTAGCCATCTGGCTACCCCCTTACGTTTCCGGCCGGTGCGCTTCCCGGCCAAACAGCGTTGAAGGTTTCGGCGCTCATTTGCCGCACCGTTGCTTACCCTTGAGGTCGAGAAAAGCGCTCTACTATCTTGCAGGGAAGTATCCAGGAGATCGGTCGCATGACTGAAGAAGAATCCGAAAAGAATTATCGCTCCACCCTTCCTGGCCCTCTCGGCATCCTCGACACCTGGATCAGCCGCGCCGAATCGGCCATCCTGGCGTTGGGCGTGATCCTGATGGCCGTCAATACCGTCGCCAACGTGATCAGCCGCTTCGCCCTTGGCGAGAGCCTGCATTTCTCCGAGGAGATCAACCGCATCCTGATCGTGATGGTCACCTTCGCCGGTCTCGGTTATGCGGCACGGCACGGCCGGCACATCCGCATGTCCGCTTTCTACGATGCCCTGCCCACCGGCGCTCGTCGCTGGCTGATGGTGGCGATCTGTCTGTTCACCTCGCTGGTGATGTTCGTGCTCTGCTACTTCTCCATCGGCTATATCGAGACTCTCTACGACCGGGGACGAGTCTTGCCATCGCTGAGCGTTCCGGTATGGATGATCTATCTATGGGTACCGGTAGGCTTCACCATTACCGGGATCCAGTACTTGCTCACCGCGGTCAAGAATCTCACCTCCCGTGACGTTTATTTGTCGACCCACGTGGTCGATGGATACAAGGATACGGAAACGGAAGTCTGACGCAGGGCTGAGGAACAATAACCATGACACCCATCATACTTTCCATCATGATCGTGCTCCTCCTGCTGGGGTTCCCGATGATGATTCCGCTGGCGACGGCAGCCTTCGTCGGCTTCTTCATGACCTTCGGCGGGCTGGGGCAAATGGAAACCCTCATCCAGCAGATGATGGGGGGCATTCGCCCCACCGCCCTGATCGCCGTGCCGATGTTCATTCTGGCCGCCGACATCATGACCCGCGGCCAATCCGCCGGGCGCCTGATCGATATGGTCATGAGCTTCGTCGGCCACGTGAAGGGCGGCCTGGCGGTCAGTACCGCCGCTTCCTGCACCCTGTTCGGCGCCGTATCGGGCTCGACCCAGGCCACCGTGGTGGCGGTGGGCTCGCCGCTGCGGCCACGCCTGCTCAAGGCCGGCTACTCGGACTCCTTCACCCTGGCGCTGATCATCAACTCCAGCGATATCGCCTTTCTGATACCGCCGAGCATCGGCATGATCATTTACGGGGTCATCTCCGGCACCTCGATCGGCGAGCTGTTCATCGCCGGTATAGGCCCCGGCCTGCTGATCCTGGCCATGTTCTCGGCCTATTGCGTGATCTACGCCATCGTTCGCAAGGTTCCCGCGGAGCCCAAGTCGAGCTGGAAGGAGCGCGTCAGGGCCGTGCGCGACGCGCTGTGGCCGCTCGGCTTCCCGGTGCTGATCGTCGGCGGTATCTATGGCGGTATCTTCAGCCCCACCGAGGCCGCGGCAGCGTGCGTACTTTATGCCGTTCTGCTCGAGTTCGTGATCTTCCGTTCGCTGCAGCTGCCGGACATTTACACCATCGCCAAGTCCACCGGCCTGATCACCGCGGTGGTGTTCATCCTGGTGGCGGTGGGCAACGGCTTCTCCTGGATCATCTCGTTCGCCCAGATTCCGCAGACCCTGCTGGGTGCGTTCGGTGTCAACGAGGCCGGACCGATCGGTGTGCTGGTGGCCATCTCGATATCCTTCTTCATCGCCTGCATGTTCGTCGACCCGATCGTGGTGATCCTGGTGCTGACGCCGATCTTCGCCCCGGCGATAGCGGCCTCGGGTCTCGATCCAGTGCTGGTGGGGGTATTGATCACGCTACAGGTCGCGATCGGTTCGGCCACGCCGCCCTTCGGCTGCGATATCTTTACCGCCATCGCCATATTCAAGCGCCCCTACTGGGAAGTGATTCGTGGGACGCCACCGTTCATCTTCATGCTGATCCTGTCGGCGGCATTGATCATCATGTTCCCGCAGATCGCCCTGTTCCTGCGGGACGTGGCGTTCAACTGATGGCGGAACCGACCTGAGGAGACGGTGATGTTCAATCGAATACTGGTACCGGTGGACGGCTCGAAGGGGGCTCTCAAGGCGCTTCAGAAGGCCGTGGCGCTGCATCTGCTGACCGGCGCCGAACTCTACATACTATGTGTGTTCAAGCATCACAGCCTGCTGGAAGCCTCGCTCTCCATGGTGCGCCCCGAAAAGCTGGATATCCCCGACGACGCGCTCAAGGAGTACGCCACCGAGATCGCCGTGCATGCCAAGAGCGAGGCCGTGGCTCTGGGCGCCGATCCGGACAGGCTGCGTGCCTTCGTCAAGGGCGGGCGACCATCGCGCACTATCGTGCGCTTCGCCCTCAAGCGCGAGTGCGACCTGGTCGTGATCGGCGCGCAGGGCACCAACGGCGAAAAGAGCCTGCTGCTGGGCAGCGTCGCCCAGCGGGTGGCGGGATCCGCCCACTGCCCCACGCTGGTCGTTTGACCGCCGCAGGGGCGGCGCGCCCGCGGGTGCGGAACCGACCCGGCCCTGTTAGAGTCCGATAATGAGGTCAAGCCGACCGCCCCATTAACCTTCGATAGGACTCTGCATGAAAACACTGCTGACTTTCGCCTCCGTGGCCGCTCTGCTGGCCGCGGCGCCAGTCGCGTTGGCCGCACCGGAAACAGAGGACGAGCGTCTCAGTTACAGCCTGGGCATTGCCTATGGCCAGAGCATCGCTCAGGAATATTCCGACCTCGATGTGGACGCCTTCGCCGATGCCATTCGCGACATAATCGAGGGCAACGAACCGGCCATGGACGCAGACGAGATGGCCGAAACGCTGAGCCGATTCCAGCAGGAGGCGCTGGCTGCCCGTCAGGCCGAGGCCGAAGAGCTGGCCGAGCAGAATCACGCCGAAGGAGAGGCCTACCTCGAAGAGAATGCGCAGCGCGAGGAGGTCACCACCACCGATTCCGGCTTGCAGTACGAGGTACTCGAGAGCGGCGACGGTGAAAGCCCCGAACCGACCTCCCACGTCGAAGTGCATTACGAGGGTACGCTGGTCGACGGTACCGTCTTCGACAGCTCCTTCGAACGCGGCCAGCCGCTGAGCTTTCGGGTGGACCAGGTGATCGAGGGGTGGCAGGAAGCCCTGCAGATGATGAGCGTGGGGGATACCTGGATGCTCTATATTCCCCCCGAGCTTGGCTATGGCGCCCAGGGCCAGGGTCCCATCGGCCCCAATGAGACGTTGATCTTCCGGGTCGAACTCCTCGATGTCATGGATTGACGCCCGCTCGGTCCCGCTAGTGCCCGCCCTGCTGGCCGGGCTGCTGTTCGCCGCCGGCGCGCGGGCCGAGAGCTCTCCTTCCGAGCTGCCGCCACTCGCCACCGACCCCGATGACGTCAGCGTCATCGGGGTCTCCTCGGGCGGCTACATGGCCACCCAGCTCGCGGTGGCCTGGCCCCGTCGCTTTACGGGCCTGGCGGTGCTCGCCGCCGGTCCCTGGAGCTGTGCCCAGGGTGGCCTGGGGCGCGCGCTGGGACAGTGCATGACGACACGCCACGGCGACCCCGACCTGGGCGAGCTCGCCATCCGCCTGCGTGACTATCGAGCCCGTGAGCTGGTGGGTGAGGAGGAGGATCTGGCCTCGCTGCGCGCCTTCGTCTGGTATGGCGAAAAGGACGCCGTCGTTGACCCCTCGCTGGGCAGGGCGCTGGTCGAGCAGCTCGAGGATTGGCTCGCCGAGCCGGACTCGCAGCTCAAGGTGGTCCGTTCGCCCGGAGTCGGTCATGGCTGGCCCGTCGAAGCCGACGAGCGGCTGTCGCCGAGTCAGATGGGCGAATGCCGGGACGGTGGCGGCACGCACCTGCTGGCCTGCGGTATCGACATCGCCGGTGAAGCCCTGAATTGGCTGCACGATGAGCTGAAGCCTCCCACGGAAGACGACGTCGCGCGCCTGGAGCGCTTCGATCAGACGACCTTCGACGCACGCGGCCTGGGAGACATCGGCTACGTGCTGATACCCGAGGCATGCGAATCGGGCGGCTGCGGCCTGACCGTCGCGCTGCATGGCTGCGGCATGACACTGGAACAGATCGACGATGCCTTCGTACGCCACAGCGGGCTCAATGAGTGGGCCACGGCCAACCGACGAGTCGTGCTCTATCCGCAGGCGACCACCAGCCTCGCCAATCCTCAGGGCTGCTGGGACTGGTGGGGTTTCGCGGAAAGTACCTGGCAGCTCGATCCGCTACACGACACCCGCGAAGGGGTGCAGGTGCGATCACTGATGGCGATGATCGACCAGTTGGAGGAGCGTCCGGAACGCTAGACCGCTCAGCTTTCGATGCCCAGCTCGCTGTGCAGCGCCGAGCGCAGCGGCTGCGGTGTCGGCGAATAGAGGACTCGCTGGCGAATCTTGCCATGGCGGTCGACCAGATAGAGCGATGAGGTATGATCGACCGTGTACTGCATGGCCGAGTCTGGCGTCTCCACCCGCCGCCAGACCACACCATAGCGGGTGGCAAGCTCCTTGAGCTGCTCCTCGCTGCCGGTGGCGCCGATGAAGTCGTCGCCGAAGAAGCTCACGTATTCGCTCAGTCGATCCAGCGTGTCGCGTTCCGGATCCACGGATACCAATACCGGCACTACCCGACGCCGCTGCTCCTCGTCCAGCCCCTGCATCACCTGACGCATTACCGCCAGGCTCATGGGGCAGACATCGGGGCAATGGGTGTAACCGAAGAACAGCACCGCCACCTGGTCCTCCTGCAACTGGGTCAGCGAGAAGTCTCCCCGTGTCGAAGGCAGCTCAACGGGACCGCCCCGAGGCATCCCGTCGTCCTCCTCTCGCAGCTGCTGGTAGCCGAAAAAGCCGCCGATTGCCGCCAGGAGAATCAGGGCGACGAGTGCCATCCCCATACGATTCACCATCATGATCCGCTCCGTTCCACACTGAAATCGAACCGACTGCCCAGACGGCCATCGGGCGTCTTAACTACGACTTCGGCCTGCCATGCCATGACCGATTCGGTACAGATGGGCACCTGGACGAGCCCCTCGAACCGGTTACCATCCTGCGCGTCGAGAGGGAAGCGATGCAAGCCCATGTCCATGTCGCGGCCGACCAGATCGACGCGCACGGACTGGGCGTTTACTCCTGCGACCTCGACTCTCAACGGCAACGGCTCGAGCGCGCGGATTCCCCCCGGTGCGTCGACGCGGAGTGTGAGCTGACGCGCCCCGCCAAGGCTGGCGCTACAGGTGGCAGCAGGCAGATCGCAGGGAAGCGTGGCGAGATACCAGTCGATATCGGAGTCGCCGCGCAGCAGGTGGGCCGCCAGATACCACAGCGCCACGCACAGGGTGATCAGCGTGGCCAGCATCATCAAGCGCAACCTGGGGAAACGGGATTCACCGGCATCGGGCAGGGAGGGGGACGTCATGGCGGCGAAAGCAGCACTTCAATGGATAGAGAGGGTAAGCTTAACAGCATTTGTCTTTCGGCCAGGCGTGTACCGTTGTCGCAGGGTTTAACGCTCATTAAATGGCCAGTAACCACAAGGATACCGATATGCAAGGCGTCGCCGACGCACTGGGTCCGTTATTCCTGCTGATCCTGTTGGGCGCCGTCCTGGGCCGCTTGCGCCAGCCGGACGGAGAATTCTGGTCCCAGCTTGAGCGTCTGATCTACTTTCTGCTGTTCCCCGCCATGCTGATCGCCACTCTGGCGACGGCCGATGTGGGCGAGGTCATGGTGGTGCGCCTGGCCGTGGCCCTGCTGGGCGGCATGTTGCTATTCGCGGCCCTGCTATGGCTGGCGCATAGCTGGCTGGGACTCCAGGCGGCGGCCTTCACCTCCGTCTTTCAGGGCGCGCTGCGCTTCAATACCTATGTCGGCGTCGCTGGCGCCGCGGCGCTGCACGGCACGGCCGGCATCACCGTGGCAGCGGTGGCCGTGGCGCTGATGGTGCCGCTGGTCAACGTGCTCTGCGTGGCCAGCTTCATCGGCGCCGGTACGCTCGGCACCTCCAGCCTGGGCAAAAGCCTGGCGGCACTGATACGCAATCCATTGATCCTCGCCTGCCTGACGGGTATCGGCCTCAACCTGACGGGGATCGGACTACCCGGCTGGAGCGGCGCCGCCGTGGAGCTGCTGGGGCGTGCCGCACTGCCGCTGGGGCTGGTGGCGGTAGGAGTGGCGCTACGGCCCCAGGCGCTGCTGCGCCTGGATCGTGGGGTATGGGCGGCCAATCTGATCAAGCTGGTGCTCATGCCGACCGTGGTGCTGGCACTGGCCCTGCCGCTGGGACTGGATGCAGTCAGCCGCGACGTGGCGCTACTGTTCGCGGCCCTACCGACCGCCACATCGGCCTATATCCTGGCCCGTCAGCTGGGCGGCGACGCCGAGCTGATGGCCGCCCTGATTACCGGCCAGACGCTTTTGGCCATGGCGACGCTGCCGCTGTGGCTGCATCTGGCAGGCGGATGAAATAAAAAACGTTCGCATTCGTGTTGACAGCGATAATGAGAATGGATTACATTGAAGGCGTGGTGTTGATGAGGCACCACAGCCATTAGGGGAATTGCCAGTTTCCCGCTATGGTTTCTCCCCCTCATTGCTAGTCACGGTCTTGCCTGCGCCCTCCCTGAGGGCGCTTTTTTTTGCCTCGCCGGTTCCTCATTGCAGCGCTTTATCCGATAGTACTGCCATCCACGCCCTGCCGGGAGCGCCCTTCCTTCAGGTCGCTGCGGCGCCTCGCCAAGGGCCTCGTTCGAGCAAGCGTTCACGCAGCATGGCGGCCAGCGCCTCTACCGCCGGGCGCGACTCCGCCTCGATATGGCGAGCGAAGTGCAGCCGCGCCTCGCAGCGGTCGAGCGTGGGCAGCCCCTCAGCGGCACCCAGTTCGCGCATGGCGGGGGTGAGGCGTTCACGGTCGAGTACGCTTATCGCCAGGCCCTTTTCCACCGCCCGCTCGACAGCGTGAATACTGGTGCTGGTAAACACCGCATGCCAGGACCTGCCCAGCCGCTCCAGGGCTTCGGTCGCCAGCGCCCGATAGGGGCAATCGACCTCATGCAATGCCAGTGGCAGACTCTCCCGGTCCGCCAGGCCGGCGGCACGCGGCCCCGCCCAGACGGGCGAGGTGCGCCACAGCGTCTCGCCGCCCGGCAGGGATACTGGACGGTCGAGCACCACCGCCAGGTGCAGCCGCGAGCGACCCAACTGGCGGCCCAGCTCACCGCTGGTGGCGGTGACGGCTTCCAGCAGCACGTCGGGGTGGCGCGAGGTGAATTCCGGTAGCACGTCGCCGAGCAGTTCGCGCGCATAGTCTTCGGGCAAGCCGAAGCGCACCCGACCGCGCAGCCCCTGGCCGGCATAGCGGGCCACGATCCCGTCATGCATGCGGAGCAACTCACGGGCTTCCTGCAGCAGCGCCTCACCCGTAGCAGTAGGGATGACACCGCGCGGACCGCGCTCCAGCAACCTGGCGTTCAAGGCGGCTTCCAGGCGCTTGATCTGCATGCTGATGGCGCTGACGGTGCGATGCCGCTGCTCGGCCGCCGCCGCCAGCGACCCGAGCTGAGCGGCGGCCTGGAAGCTGCGTAGCAGCTCGAGATCCAGCGCGGCCGCTTCGACTTCAGCCATATTGAACTCTCCCTGCAATAAGTTTCGCTTCATTGAAGCTGGCATAGCCGCCAAGCTCAAGGTCCCCGAACCCAGCAGAGGAGGACCCGACATGCCGAACCGGATTATATCCCTGGCGATTGCCGCCGGATTCGTGGTGTGCTGGAGTTCCGGCTTCGTCGGCGGTCGACTCGCCACCCAGGCCGACATGCCGGTGCTGACGCTGTTCGTTTGGCGTTTTCTGCTGGCCGGACTGCTGGTCGGGGCGTGGTGGCGCCTGACGTCCCGCAGGCCGGTATCAGGGGGCGAGGTGCGCTACGAGATGCTGATCGGCAGCCTGACCATGGGGGGTTATCTGCTCGGCGTGATCCTCGCCCTCGAGTTCGGGGTCAGCGCCGGCGTCACGGCATTGATTGCCGCGCTCCAGCCGCTTCTGGCGGCGGCCGTGGCGGGACCCCTGCTGGGCGAGCGTCTTGGGCGAAGAGGCTGGACGGGGATGACGCTCGCTCTCGCCGGCGCAGCACTGTGCGTTGGCGACGACCTGGGGGGCGAACACCCGGCGCCGATCTGGGCCTATGCGCTTCCGCTGCTGTCGGTCGCGTCGGTGACGCTCGGCAGCTTGCTATCGGTGCGCAGGGCGCCCACGCTGCCGCTACCCGCCGCGCTGCTGGCGCAGCTCACCGCCGCCGCCGGTATCTTCCTGGTCGCCGCGCTGCTCGCCGAAGGCGGCAAGTTGACGCCGCCCGCGCCGGAACCACTCACGCTGGGGGCGCTCGCCTGGCTGGTGGTGCTATCGAGCCTGGGCGGCTACGGTTTCTTCGTGGCCAGCCTGCGACGCTTCGGCGTCACCCTGACCTCGGCGCTGGTCCACCTCACTCCCGGCGTAACCCTGCTATGGGCCGCCGCCATGTTTGCCGAGCATCCGGGGCCCGCCGGCATAGTAGGCATGACTCTCGCCGGAGCCGGAGCGCTGCTGGCTATTCGCAGCGCTCGAAGATCAGGTCCCACACGCCGTGACCCAGGCGCTCACCGCGCGCCTCGAACTTGGTCAGCGGACGAAAGTCGGGGCGCGGCACATAGGGCGCCGTCTCCGCAGACGCCGTATTGACGAAACCAGGTGCGGCGGTCATGACCTCCGCCATCCACTCGGCATAGGCCTGCCAGTCGGTGGCCATGTGCAGCAGGCCGCCGGGCTTGAGCCGCGTCCGGATCAGCTCGACGAAGGCGGGCTGCACGATACGCCGCTTGTGGTGCTTCTTCTTTGGCCAGGGATCGGGAAAGAACAGTTGCAGCGTATCAAGGCTCGCTTCCGGCAGGCATCGCTCGAGCACCGCCAGCGCATCCTCGCGATAGACCCGGATATTGGTCAGGCCCCGCTTGTCGGCCTCATCAAGCAGCTTGCCCACGCCGGGCGCGTGCACCTCGATGCCGATGAAGTCGGTATCGGGATGCCGCGTGGCCTGTTCGATCAGCGAGGCGCCCATGCCGAAGCCGATCTCCACCACCCGCGGCGCGCGTCGACCGAACAGGGAATCGAGATCCTGGCGGCCGTCGGCCAGGGTCAGGCCCAGCCGCGGCCAGACCTCTTCCAGCCCGCGCGTCTGGGCCTGGGTCATGCGCCCGGCGCGCAGCACGTAGCTCTTGATGCCGCGGCGGTGCAAAGGGGCGTCCGGCCCTTCCGGGCCGGTACTCGAGGTGACGGTATCGCGTTGCGGATCGCTCATGGAAAATCGCTGGGCTCGGATGGGTCAGCCGTTGATGCGGCCGGCAAAGGGAGAGGAGGGGTCGGCGGTCTGGCGGCGCGGCATGCGGCCGGCGAGAAACGCCTCGCGACCGGCCTCGACGGCTTTTTTCATGGCGCTCGCCATCAGCACCGGCTGGCGGGCGTGGGCGATGGCCGAGTTCATCAACACGCCGTCGCAGCCCAGCTCCATGGCCATGGCGGCATCGGAAGCGGTGCCGATCCCGGCATCGACCAGCACGGGCACGCTCGCCTGTTCGATGATCAGACGAATGTTGTGCGGGTTCTGGATACCGTGGCCGGAGCCGATCAGCGAGCCCAGCGGCATGACCGCGCAGCAACCCAGGCGCTCGAGTTCCCTGGCGACGATAGGGTCGTCGCTGGTGTAGACCATGACGTCGAAGCCGTCGGCGAGCAACTCTTCGGCCGCCTTGAGGGTCTCGGTCACGTTGGGGTAGAGCGTCGAGTCGTCGCCCAGCACCTCGAGCTTGACCAGCTTGTGCCCGTCAAGCAGCTCGCGGGCCAGCTTGCAGGTGCGCACGGCATCCTTGGCGGTGTAGCAGCCGGCGGTGTTGGGCAGCAGGGTAAAGCGATCCGGCGGTACCACATCGAGCAGGTTCGGCTGGCCGGCGTCCTGCCCCAGGTTGGTGCGACGCACGGCGAAGGTGACGACTTCGGCGCCCGACGCGGCGATGGCGTCGGCCGTCTCGTCGAAGTCCTTGTACTTGCCGGTGCCGACCAGCAGGCGGGAAGTGAAGGCGTGGCCGGCAATCCGCAGCGGCTGGTCCTGGAAGAAGTCTGTCATTCGCGTATGCCTTTCTCTGGTCCGGGGTCCGGGATCGGAAGCGATTGCGCGGGGCGGCCCGCGCTAGCCGCCACCGATGGCGTGGACAATCTCGATGCGGTCGCCGTCGGTCAGCCGCGTGGTGTCGTGCTCACTCTTGGGCACGATCTCTTCGTTGCGCTCGACAGCGATACGACGGCCTTTCAGGCCGAGGCTGTCGATCAGCTGCGCCACCGTGAGGCCGGCGGCGAGGTCCTTGGCCTCACCGTTGAGCTGGATCTGCATGGCATCCTCTCTACGTTGACAGGTGTCGCGGGGGCGTATTGTAGCCGGTTCGCGCCCCCCGCGGTACGGTAGGTGACGAACCCACCTCATACAGGAGCAGCGCGATGCAGGACCGATTCTGGTGGAGCGGCGTGGCGCTGTCGGGCGCCCTGGCGGTGATAGCGGGCGCTTTCGGCGCTCACGCCCTGCAGGGCCAGCTATCGCCGCGCCTGGTCGCCGTCTTCGAGACAGGCGTACGCTACCAGGCGTGGCACACCCTGGCGATGCTGGGCGTGCTGGCCTGGCGCGCCTCGCGCCCTTACCGCGGCCAATGCCTCGCACTGGCTCTTTGGACAACGGGAATGCTGCTGTTCTCCGGCTCTCTTTACGCCCTGGCCCTGACCGGTGTGCGCGGCCTGGGCATGATCACGCCGTTCGGCGGACTGTTGCTGATCGGCGGCTGGCTGACGCTTGCGGTGTGCGCACTGCGCGCCAGGCCGGCCTAAGCCGAATACTCGAGCGCAAGGACATTAGAAGAACGCTCAGTCGGCGTCGGGGATGGCATAAGTCGCCGTCACATGCGCTACGGGGCGCTCGTCCCCGGCGGAGAAGAGCTGCACCTCACCCACCGCCAGGCGTCGACCTAGCTTGATGACACGGGCATTGGCGATCAAGTCGCGATCGCCGCGGGCGCGGCGCAGGAAGTGGCAGTTGAGGTCGGTGGTCACGGCCATCGGCTCAGGTCCGATCTGGGCCAGGATCGCCACGTAGAGGCAGACGTCGGCCAGTCCCATCATGGTCGGCCCGGAGACACTGGAGCCGGGGCGCAGATGCTCGTCCTCGATGGCCAGGCTCATGGTCGCCCGCATGTGGTCGACCCCCTCGATGGTACCCTCGCGCTGGGGGAATACCTCGTCGAGAAAGTCCTCGATGGCGGCGGCGGTCATCACGGTCATCTGCGGGCTCCTGGGCATGCTGGTCGGGGCGGGTCGCCGACACGAAACGGCGACGCTCAGTCAACATAACCCAAAGCGCCCCGGGCGGGTACCCGGGGCGCTTAACGGCCACACTCTTGGCTACGAGCTACGAGCTACGAGCTACGAGCTACGAGCTACGAGCTACGAGCTACGGATAGCAGTGTATACGCTACGCTGCCCGAAGCCCGAAGCCCGAAGCCCGAAGCCCGAAGCCCGAAGCCCGAAGCCCGAAGCCGATTATTTCGCCTTGTGTACGGCGCGCCAGTGGTGCAGCAGCGGCTCGGTATAGCCGGCCGGCTGCTCGCGGCCCTTGAAGACCAGGTCGCTGGCGGCCTGGAAGGCGCTGGAGTTGGCGTAATCGGCCGACATCGGCGTATAGGCCGGGTCTGCGGCGTTCTGCTCGTCGACCACCTTGGCCATACGCTCCAGGGTTTTGCGCACGCGCTCGGCATCGACCACGCCGTGGTGCAGCCAGTTGGCGATGTGCTGGCTGGAGATCCGCAGCGTGGCGCGGTCCTCCATCAGTCCCACGTCATGGATGTCCGGCACCTTGGAGCACCCCACGCCGTGCTCGACCCAGCGCACCACGTAGCCGAGGATGCCCTGACAGTTGTTGTCGAGCTCCTGCTGGATCTCCTCGTCGGACCAGCCGGCCTTCTCGGCCACCGGTACGGTGAGCAGGTCGTCGAGCAGGTCGGGCTCGCCCTTCTCCTCCAGTTCGCGCTGTATCTCAGTGACGTCGATCTGATGGTAATGCAGCGCGTGCAGGGCGGCGGCGGTGGGCGACGGTACCCAGGCGGTGTTGGCACCGGCCTTGGGGTGGCCGATCTTCTGCTCGAGCATGGCGGCCATGAGATCCGGCATGGCCCACATGCCCTTGCCGATCTGGGCGCGACCGCGCAGGCCGCAGGCCAGGCCGACCTGGACGTTGTTGCGCTCGTAGGCGCCGATCCAGGCGGCATTCTTCATGTCACCCTTGCGAATCATCGGGCCCGCTTCCATGGCGGTGTGCATCTCGTCGCCGGTGCGGTCGAGGAAGCCGGTATTGATGAACACCACGCGCGAGGCGGCCTCGGCGATGCAGGCCTTGAGGTTGACCGAGGTGCGACGCTCCTCGTCCATGATGCCCATCTTCAGCGTGTCGCGAGCCAGGCCGAGCAGGTCTTCGATGCGGCCGAACAGAGCGCTGGAGAAAGCGACCTCCTTGGGGCCATGCATCTTCGGCTTGACGATGTAGACCGAGCCCTGGCGCGAGTTGCGCGCCTCACCTTCGCCCTTCTTCAGGTCGTGCAGGGCGAGCAGGCTGGTGACGATGCCGTCGAGGATGCCCTCGGGTAGTTCGTTGCCGTCGGCGTCGAGCACCGCCGGCGTGGTCATCAGGTGACCGACGTTGCGCACGAACATCAGCGAGCGCCCGGGCAGGGTCAGGCTGCCGCCGTCCGGCGTGGTGTAGGTACGGTCGCCATTTAGGCGACGGGTGAAGGTCTTGCCGCCCTTCGCCACCGGCTCGGACAGATCGCCCCGCATCAGGCCCAGCCAATTGGTGTAGACGCCGACCTTGTCCTCGGCGTCCACCGCGGCCACGGAGTCCTCGCAGTCCATGATCGCGGTCAGCGCGGCCTCGACCAGCAGGTCCTTGACGCCGGCCGGGTCGGTCTTGCCGATCGGATGGTCGGGATCGATCTGAATTTCCAGATGCAGGTCGTTGTTGGCCAGCAGGATCGCCTCGGGGCTGGCGGCATCGCCATGGTAGCCGACCAGCTTGCCCGGCTCCTTCAGCCCGGTCTCCTGGCCGTCCTTCAAGGTCACCGCCAAGTGACCGTCGCGCAGGACATACTTGATGGCATCGCGGTGCGAGCCGGTAGCCAGCGGCGCGGCCAGATCGAGCACGCCGCGGGCGTAGGCAATGACCTTCTCGCCGCGCTTGGGGTTGTACTCGGCGGTCTTCTCGGCGCCGTCCTCCTCGGAGATGGCATCGGTGCCGT
This sequence comes from Billgrantia saliphila, assembly GCF_002930105.1. Classification (GTDB taxonomy): domain Bacteria; phylum Pseudomonadota; class Gammaproteobacteria; order Pseudomonadales; family Halomonadaceae; genus Halomonas; species Halomonas saliphila. The sequence continues at coordinate 49,079 of NZ_PJRN01000005.1, forward strand.
AAAGGGCGTCGTAGAGGCTGCCCCAGCGCGCGTTGGCGGCGTTGAGCGCATAGCGCGCGTTGCTTACCGGCACCACCAGCTGCGGCCCGGCCTGGATGGAGACCTCACGATCGACGTTGGCGGTGGAAACCGTGACCTGGGACGGGGCCTGGGTCAGGTAGCCGATCCGCTCGAGGAAGTCGCGGTAGGCGGACATGTCGCGTACCGGGCCGGGATTCTCGCGATGCCAGGTGTCGAGCTGCGTCTGCAGCCGGTCGCGTTCGGCCAGCAGTTCGCGATTCTTCGACGCCAGGTCGTGGAAAATGGCGTCGACGCCGGCCCAGAAGGCATCGGCTTCGATACCGGTACCCGGCAACGCCTGCTCATTGATGAAGCTGTCCAGTTCGGCAGCTACCTGTAGGCGATGGCGCGTGACGCGTTCGGACATGAAAGATCTCCTCGTGCGGGAGGGCAGGTAGCGTGCTGTTCCGCCTGCCACCATGTTGGGGTCGTGGGGGGTGATACCACTGCGATGGCGCCAATTTTGTGGAAAACTGTTCCACATGTAAACCCGAGGCAGGGTCAACCACACTAGACATAGGGTTTAGATCATGGGTTCTGACCAACTGGTCAGCTCCGATTGCCACTGATGCCGCTTTTCGCCTCGCTAGCCGGCATCCCCGCGGGTAAACTTTCCTGGCCACGCGGAATCACATCGTAGGAAGGGCAAGGAATCGCCGTATGCCGCTGGAGACTGCCATGACCGACTTTACCCCCCTGCAGGCCCTGGGGCCGATCGCCCCCCTCAGGTCGGATGGCGAGCCGCCGCTGAGCGATTATCTCGCGCACTATGGATTGGCTCCCCTGCTCACCGAACGCGTCGGTCTCTACGTCGGTTACCTGGGGACGGACCGCTATCGGCTATGGACCCAGGTCTGGCGACCGGAACATGCCATCGGCACGATCTTCGTGGTACATGGCTACTTCGATCATCTGGGGCTCTACCGACATCTGCTGGAGCGCCTGCTGAACTGCAGCTGGCAGGTCGTCTTGTGGGACCTGCCCGGCCACGGGCTCTCCAGCGGTCGGCGTGCCTGCATCGATGACTTCGCCCATTACGGCGAGTGCCTGCACGCCCTGCAGGCCCAGCTTCGGGAGCGCGACCTGGCCCCTCGTCCCTGGATCGGCATTGGCCAGAGCACCGGCGCGGCGATTCTCGCCACCGACGCCCTGACCCATCCCGACGACGGCCGCTGGGCCGGCCTGGCGTTGCTCGCGCCGCTGGTGCGCCCGCTGGGCTGGCCTCAGGCGAGCTGGCTGCACCGATTGGTCGGCCCCTTCATGCGCAGCGTGCCGCGCAAGTTCCGCGCCAACTCCACCGACGCCGAATTCGCCGCCTTCCTGCGTGAGCACGACCCGCTCCAACCCGACCATATCTCGCTCAACTGGGTCGGCTCCATGCGCCGCTGGATGCCCCAGCTGCTCGCCCTACCGCCCTGCGAGCTGCCGACACTGATCCTGCAAGGCGAGCAGGACCTCACCGTGGATTGGGAATGGAACCTGGGCGTGCTCGAGCGCAAGTTTCCCAACGCCCGCATTCATCTCCATCCCGAGGCGCGCCATCACTTGGTCAACGAGGCCGCACCGATACGCGAAACGCTATTCGCCGTTCTGGACAATTTCGTCGCCGAGCTGGCGTCCGGCGATAGCGCCCGCTCCCGGGAACCGCTGCATCGATGCTGAGGTCCCTCGCCCTGGCCGCTATGCTGGCCCTGTTTCTGGCCGGCTGCGCCGGCCAGCCCCCCGAGCCCGATCCCGTGCGCCGCGCCCTGCAGAACCTGAGCGACCGAGCCGTCGACCGTGTCCTCCAGGTGGAGGCGCTGCAGCCGCCCGAAGACCAGGTACTGTTGCTGGTTGCGCCCGAGGTGGATACCAGCCTGGGCATCGAGAGCGAACGCTTCCTGGAAAACCTGACCCGAGCCCTGCTCGGCGTTTCCGACGGCCCCCAGGTGATCGACTGGCGGCCTGCCATGAGCGGCGAGGGGCGCTCGCACCAGTGGAAGCTGGAGAGTCGCCTGGAGGCCACCGCACCGAGGCTGACACTTTCCGACCGCGACCTGCTGCCCTACCGCCTGACGCTGACGCTCCATCACCCGGACAAGGAGGGCGCCGTGTGGCAGACGGATATCGACGGCGCGTTCGACGCCACGGCACTGTAGCCGCGCGGGAGGTACGGCTAGGGGGAACGCCCGCCCTCGCCGCCGATCAGCACCATGGCGATGCCGAGCAGGTAGCAGGCCAGGATGGCCACGCTCTCGAAGCCGATTCGCCCTGGCCCCTGCTCCTCGCGCCGAATCAATCCGACCAGCAGGATGCCGGTCATGAGCAGCGACAGCGCGATCCATAGCGACACCGAGTCCGGCATGGCGTGATAGATCGAGCCCTGACGATAGGCCAGGTCGGAGGCGGCGGCGAACAGCGTGTCGAAGGCATTGCCGCCGATGATGCCGGCAACCGCCAGGGTCAGGGCGCCGCGTCGCACCGCGGCGACCGTGGTCACCAGCTCCGGCAAGGAGGTCGCCACCGAGGTCAGCAGGATACCGATCGCCGCCTGATCGAGGCCGGTGGCATCGGAGAGGGCCGTGGCGCTGCGCTCCATCAGCCAGCCGGCCGTTCCCATCGTCGCGGCGAGCGCGACGAACGCCAGCCATAGCCGGGGCAGCGAGCGCCTCGCCGATGCGGCATCCGGCTCGTCGACGCGCGTCTCGAGGGTCTGGGCGGGACTCCACATGGGGTCGAACTGCGCCTGGTTGATCAGACGCAGGCCGAACAGGTAACCGAAGAACAGCAGCGGTGTGATCGGGTGGACGTGCCAAAGCGTCAGCTCCGGCGAGAAGCGTCCCACCAGCAGCAAGGAGAGCAGGCAGAGCAGCAGCGCTCCCTGCAGCAGGTTGCCGAGGGAGGCCGCGGCGTGCTCGAGATTGGCGCGTCGGTAGGAGACGTCGGCGATGGTTAGGAACAGGGTCTGGGCGGCGATGCCGCCCAGTGCGTTGCTCATTGCCAGTTCCGCGCGCCCGCTCCAGGCCGCCGAGACCGAGAGCACGATGCCCGCCAACGAGGTCGCGAGCCCCAGCAGCACCGCTCCGGCGATCGCTTCCCCCAGGCCGGTGCGGTCGGCCAGCTCGTCGACGATGCGCGCCAGCCGCGTTCCCGCCACGCCGATCACCGCCGCCGTGGCGATGAACAGGGCCACGGCCAGCGGCAGCGATAGGCTTGCCGGGCTCAGGAACATGCGACAGATAGAGGGTGGCGGCTAGGGGGCGGCAGCATGTTGCGCATGGGGTCTCCCTGATGACGGTCGCCTGGGCGCGCCATCGCCATGGCGACCCGCTCTTCAGCGTAGCCTCGCTGCAGCCTTCCTCAACCCTGGCGCAGCTGTCGATCGAGCTGGCGGTAGCCGATCGCCTCCATCAGTTCGCCGCGCTCCGGATGCGGCTTGGCCGCCAGGTCGGCCAGGGTCAGCGCCACCCGCAGCACCCGATGGTAGGCGCGCGCCGATAGCCGCAGACGTTCGAGCACGCCGGCCAGCCAGGCGCGGTCGGCCGTCGACAGAGCGCAGGCCGCTTCCAGCTCGCGTCCGCCCAGGTGGGCGTTGAGAGCGCCCCGCGCGTATTGCCGTTCGCGCGCTGCCATGACCCGGGCACGCACCTCGGCCGAGCTTTCGCCCACGTCGCGCGACGTGAGCTGCTCCGGCGGCAACGCCGGCACTTCGATCTGCAGGTCGATGCGGTCGAGCAGCGGTCCGGAGAGCCGTGACTGGTAGCGCTGGATCTGCGCCGCGGAGCACTGGCAGGCCTGACGCGGGTCGCCCAGGTGCCCGCAGGGGCAGGGGTTCATCGCCGCCACCAGTTGGAAGCGCGCCGGGAAGCGACGTTCGTGATTGGCCCGAGCGATGTGGATGCGCCCCGACTCCATCGGCTCGCGCATCACCTCGAGCACGTGACGGCTGAATTCGGGCAGTTCGTCGAGGAACAGCACGCCATGGTGGGCCAGCGAGATCTCGCCCGGGCGTGGCCAGGAACCGCCTCCTACCAGGGCCACGGCGCTGGCGGTATGGTGGGGCGCACGAAACGGCCGACGCCCCCACTGCTCGGCCAGCGGCAGACCGCACACCGAGCGGACAGCGGCCACTTCCAGCGCCTCGTCCTCGGTGAGTGGCGGCAGGATGCCGGGCAGGCGGCTGGCCAGCATGGTCTTGCCGGTACCGGGCGGGCCGGCGAACAACAGGTTGTGCGAGCCGGCCGCGGCGATCTCCAGCGCGCGGCGCGCCTGGTGCTGGCCGCGTACCTCGGCGAGATCGCCTTCGATGCCGTGGGCGACGGGGGGCACCGCGAGACGGTGCGCGGCGATCGGCGTCTGGTTTAGCAGATGCCCCATCACGTCGAGCAGGTGATCGGCCGGCAGCACCTGCAGGTCCCCGGCGAGCGCCGCCTCGTCGGCGTTCTCGCGCGGCACGATCAGCTTGCGCCCGGCCTTGCGCGCCGCCATGGCCAGCGGCAACACTCCCGTTATCGGGCGCAGCCGGCCATCCAGCGCCAACTCACCAACACTTTCGATACCCTCGATCGCCTCGCCCGGCAGCTGGCCGGAAGCGACCAATATTCCCAGTGCGATGGGCAGGTCGAAGCGCCCGCCGACCTTGGGGAGGTCGGCGGGCGCCAGGTTGAGCACGATTCGACGGGTATTGGGGAAATCGAAGCCGGCGTTGGTGAGGGCGCTGCGCACCCGCTCGCGGCTCTCCTTGACGGCGGCCTCGGGCAGGCCGACCAGTGTCATGCCCGGCAAACCATTGGCCAGGTGTACTTCGACCAGCACCTCGGGCGCTTCCAGCCCCAGGCCGGCCCGCGTGGCAACGATTGCCAGCATCTTGCGGTCCCTCGCAGTCCATTAGCGTAAGGGGGAGATACTAGCACTATGCCGCAGCGAGCTCTCCACGCTGGCTCAGCGGTTGTCGGATAAGCCGTTCTTGCTTCCCTTGTCGTCCTCGGGCAGCCCGAGGTTCGCCCGGGGCGCGGGGGTGTCGCGCGCCGCCAGCGCCTTCTCCAGCGCCTCGACCTGCTGCTCCAGCGCCTCGACCCGGATGCGCGTGCGCTGCATCACGTCCATGAGAATGTCGAAATCCTCCCGCGAGACCAGCTCCAGGCGGTCGAAGGCGCCGCGCACCACCTGCTGTATCCCCTTCTGAAACTCCTCCGGGGCCTGGGCCGCTCCCTGAAGGCGCTCGCCCAGTTGTTGGGCCAGTCGGCTGATGGGGTCCTGATTCGCCATGGTGCGTTTCTCCTGTGCACGGATCGTTGCCTACAGGATACGCAAGGGTCGAGCCTCTCGCATTCGATTCTCCCGCCCCGTGGTGGAGCGCCTGCACCGCACACGGGCACCACTCTGGTGCATGGGCTCCGTTGCCTGTGCGCCATTGCAGCGCACGGCCGGCAATAAATGACGCATAACCCATTGACCATATAAGCAAAATGTCATTCTGGCACGGTCCGAGCATGCCGCGTTGTATAGCCGGCTGGCGAACCTCGCCGCCCCCTAATCCAGCAGGGAGAAACGCGATGAAGCTCATCACTGCCATCATCAAGCCATTCAAGCTCGACGACGTGCGCGAGGCGCTGGCCGACAACGGCGTTCAAGGCATTACCGTCACCGAAGTCAAGGGTTTCGGTCGCCAGAAAGGCCATACCGAACTTTATCGCGGCGCCGAATACGTGGTCGATTTCCTGCCCAAGGTCAAGGTCGAGGTCGCCGTGGACGACTCGCGGGTGGAGGGCGTGCTCGACGCCATCTGCAGCGCGGCCAACAGCGGCAAGATCGGCGACGGCAAGGTCTTCGTGACTCCGCTGGAGGATGTCATCCGCATCCGTACCGGCGAGCGCGGCGCCGACGCCGTTTAAGCCATAAGCCATAACAAGCGCAACGGAGGGATTCCCATGAGTGACCTTGCAGAGCTGAGCTACGCGCTCGACACCTTCTATTTCCTGATCTGCGGCGTGCTGGTGATGTGGATGGCCGCCGGTTTCTCGATGCTCGAAGCCGGGCTCGTGCGGGCCAAGAACACCGCCGAGATCCTGACCAAGAACATCGCCTTGTTCGCCATCGCCTGCACCATGTACCTGCTGGTGGGCTACGCCATCATGTATTCGAGCGATGCCGGCGGCATCCTGCCCAACCTGGGCGTGCTGATCGGGAGCGAGAATGGCGTCGACGCGGTCACCGCCGGTGGCGAAGACGCTCCCTACTATTCGATGCGCGCCGACTTCTTCTTCCAGGTGGTGTTCGTCGCCACCGCCATGTCGATCGTCTCCGGCGCCGTGGCCGAGCGCATGAAGCTGTGGGCCTTCCTCGCCTTCGCCGTGGTCATGACCGGGGTCATCTATCCGGTCTCGGGTTACTGGACCTGGGGTGGCGGCTGGCTTTCCGAACTGGGCTTCTCCGACTATGCCGGCTCCGGCATCGTGCACATGGCCGGTGCCGCCGCGGCCCTCGCCGGCGTGCTGATCCTCGGCCCGCGCAAGGGCAAATACGGCAAGGACGGCAGTATCCACGCCATCCCGGGCGCCAACCTGCCGCTGGCCACCGTGGGCACCTTCATCCTGTGGATGGGCTGGTTCGGCTTCAACGGCGGCTCCGAGCTCAAGCTCTCCGACGTCGCCTCGGCCAACAACGTGGCGCAGGTGCTGGTCAACACCAACGCCGCCGCCGCCGGCGGAGTAATCGCCGCGCTGATTCTGGCCAAGCTGTGGTTCCGCAAGGCCGATCTGACCATGGCGCTCAATGGCGCCCTGGCGGGCCTGGTGGCGATCACCGCCGGACCGCTCACACCCTCGGCGCTGGGCGCCACGCTGATCGGTGCCGTCGGCGGCCTGATCGTGGTGGCCGCCATCGTCACTCTCGACAAGCTCAGGATCGACGACCCGGTCGGCGCCATCTCGGTGCACGGTGTGGTGGGCATCTGGGGTCTGCTGGCGGTGCCACTGTCCGACGGTGACGCCAGCTTCGGCGCTCAGATCGTCGGCGCGATCGCCATCTTCGCCTGGGTCTTCGCCGCTAGCCTCGGTGTGTGGCTGGTTCTCAAGACGATCATGGGCATCCGCGTCAGCGACGAAGAGGAGTACGAAGGGGTCGATCTCGTCGAATGCGGCATGGAGGCCTACCCCGAGTTCAGCGTTGCCAAGGTGTACGGTGGCAGCGGCGGCCGACCGCAGTCCGGCGGCTACGGTGTCGTTGCACCGACCGGTCAGCAACCCCACGTCGGGTAAGCGCCCATCAGCGGAAAAGGCTCCCCAAGGGGAGCCTTTTTTCTTCGCGCCAATGGCGGTGTATGCTTGAGCCCAACAGGGGCTTACACTGCGACGGCGCACCCGTCGCTCTTTTGGATACGAGGAAACAGACCATGAAGCTGGTGACCGCCATCATCAAGCCGTTCAAGCTCGACGACGTTCGCGAGTCGCTCTCGGAAATCGGGGTACAGGGCATTACCGTGACCGAAGTGAAAGGTTTTGGCCGCCAGAAGGGCCATACCGAGCTTTATCGCGGCGCCGAATACGTGGTCGACTTCCTGCCCAAGGTGAAGGTCGAGATCGCCGTCGACGACGACATGGCCGAACAGGTCATCGACGCCATCACCCAGGTCGCCAATACCGGCAAGATTGGCGACGGCAAGATCTTCATTACCCCGCTGGAGCAGGTCATTCGCATCCGTACCGGCGAGACCGGCAAGGACGCCGTCTAGGCCAGGTCGCGCTTATACATTCAGCAAGATTGGCGACGGCAAGATCTTCATTACCCCGCTGGAGCAGGTCATCGGAGAGCCGCACCTTCGCATCCGTACCGGCGAGACCGACAAGGATGCCGTCTAAGCCCGAAGCCCGAAGCCCGAAGTCAGCCCAAACCAAACCGCCTCCGTTGCAGAGCTGCGGAGGCGGATTTCCTTCCAGCCTCGAGCTGCTGGCAGCAGCTCGGGCGAAGCCGATCACTTCTCGACGAAGGCGCGCTCGATCACATAGTCACCCGGCTCGCCCATGCGCGGCGAGATGTTGAAGCCCAGGTCGTCGAGCAGCGCGCTGGTCTCGTCGAGCATTGCCGGGCTGCCGCAGATCATGGCGCGATCCTGTTTCGGATCCATCGGCGCCACGCCGGTGTCCTCGAACAGCTTGCCGCTGCGGATATGATCGGTGAGGCGTCCCATGGTATGGAACTCCTCGCGGGTGACGGTGGGGTAGTAGACCAGCTTCTCGCGGATGTCGTCGCCCAGGTATTCGTGCGCCGGCAGCTCCTTCTCGATGAAGTCGGCGTAGGCCAGCTCGCTGACGCTGCGCACCCCGTGCACCAGGATCACCTTCTCGAAGCGCTCGTAGACTTCGGGGTCCTGAATCAGGCTCATGAACGGTGCCAGGCCGGTGCCGGTAGAGAGGAAGTAGAGGTTGCGCCCCGGCAGCAGGTCGTCGGTGACCAGGGTGCCGGTTGGCTTGCGGCTGACCATGATCTGGTCGCCCACCTTGAGGTGCTGCAGGCGCGAGGTCAGGGGACCGTCGGGTACCTTGATGCTGAAGAATTCGAGGTGGTCCTCGTAGTTGGGGCTGGCGATGGAATAGGCCCGCATCAGCGGCTTGCCCTCGACCTCGAGACCGATCATCACGAACTGGCCGCTCTTGAAACGCAGGCTGCGCTCGCGGGTGGTGCGGAAGCTGAAAAGGGTATCGTTCCAGTGGTGGACGCTGAGCACGTCCTCCAGGGCAAACTTGCTCATGCCGGCTCCTTGATATTCCAGTAGCGAATAACGCCAAAGGCAATACGGTTTGTCTGGATTATAAGAGCGTCAGGTTTATCTGTTAATTGGATTGTATGGATATCGTTTATCTATACTCGTGATATAGATCAAAACCAGAGTCATCTTCCCCATGCATTTCACTCTGCGCCAGCTTGAAATCTTCGTCGCCGTGGCCCAGCACGAAAGCGTATCCCACGCCGCACGCGCGTTGTCGCTATCACAGTCGGCCACCAGCACGGCGCTGGCCGAGCTCGAGCGCCAGTTCGACTGCCAGTTGCTGGATCGAATCGGCAAGCGCCTGCGCCTCAACGCCCTGGGTTTCCAGCTACTGCCCAAGGCCGTGGCGCTGCTCGACCGCGCCGAGGAGATCGAGGAAATTCTGCACGGCCAGCAGGGCATCGGATCACTCGACGTGGGCGCTACCCTGACCATCGGCAACTACCTGGCGACGCTGCTGATCAGCGATTTCATGCAACGCCACCCGGGCAGCCGGGTGCGGCTTGCGGTGCGCAATACCCGGGAGATCGTCGATCGCGTCCGCCAGCACGAGCTGGACCTGGGGCTCATCGAGGGGCACTGCGAGGAGGAGGACGTGATCACCCAGCCCTGGGTGGAGGACGAGCTATCGATCTTCTGTTCGCCGCGCCACTCGCTGGCCGGCAAGGGGCCGGTGGAACTCGACCGGCTGCTGCGCGAAGCCTGGATCATGCGCGAGCAGGGCTCGGGCACCCGCATGACCCTGGAGCAGGCCGCCCGCCATCGGCGCGGGCGCTTCAATACTCTGCTGGAGCTGGAACACACGGAAGGCATCAAGCGGGCGGTGGAATCGGGGCTCGGCATCGGCTGCGTCTCGAAGCTAGCGCTGCGCGACGCCTTCCGCCGTGGCAGCCTGGTGCCGATCCCCACGCCGGAGCTCGATCTGAGCCGCCAGTTCGCCTTCATCTGGCACCGTCACAAGTACCTGGCCACCGGCATGCGCGAGTTCCTGCGCCTGTGCCGGCAGATGACCGAGGGGATCCGGCGCAGCGACGAGATCGACCTGCCCACGGTACCCTAGGGGAAAGGGCGGCTGGCGCCGCCCCGTCTGCCCGCTAGCCGTTGTCGCGCAGGGTGAATCCCCCCACTACTCGGGCCAGGCGATCGGCCTGCTCGCTCAGGCGTTCGGCGGCGGTGGTCGATTCCTCCACCAGCGCCGCATTCTGCTGGGTCATGCGATCCAGGTCGGCGACCGCCACGCTGACCTGGCCGATGCCATCGCTCTGCTCGCGCGCCGCCACGCTGATTTCGTTCAGCATGCTGGCCACCCGGTTGACGCTGGCCATCAGCTCGCCCATGGTCTCGCCGGCCCGTCCCACCAGCTCCGTACCAGCGACGACCCGCTGGGTCGAGGCCTCGATCAGTGAACGGATATCGCGCGAGGCCTCCGCGCTGCGGGTGGCGAGCTGGCGCACCTCGCCGGCCACCACGGCGAACCCTCGGCCGTGCTCGCCGGCCCGTGCCGCCTCGACCGAGGCGTTGAGCGCCAGCAAGTTGGTCTGGAAGGCGATGCCGTCGATCACCTTGACGATCTCGCCGATCTTGCCCGACGCCTGGCTGATCTCGCTCATGGTCTCGACGACCTGGCCCACCGTCTCGCCCGATCGCTGCGCCACGTCGGCCGCCGACTTCGACAGGCCGTTGGCTTCGCGCGACGAGGCCGAGGTGTGTTCGACGGTAGCTGAGATCTCTTCCATCGACGCCGAGGTCTGCTGCAGGCTGGCGGCGGCCTGCTCGGTGCGCCGCGAGAGGTCCTCGCCACCGCTGGCGATCTCACTGGCCGCCAGGCGCACCGACTCGCTGCTGTCGCGCACGTCGAGCAGCACGTCGTGGATCTTGTCGACGAAGGCGTTGAACTGGGTAGCCAGCTCGGCGCCCTCGTCACGACCGCGAACCGGCAGCCGCTGGGTCAGGTCGCCGTTGCCGGTGGCGATCTCGCGCATGCGCTCGGCCAGCAGGCGCAGCGGACGCGAGACCCGGGTGCCGACCCACCACAGCGCGGCGAGCCCCAGGGCGGCCAGGACCAGGCCGACCAGGGCCATGCCCAGGGTGTCGGCGCGGCGCTGTTCCTGCAGCACGTCCTGAAGCGCCAGGTCGCCCATGACCGCCTGCTCCGGAAGCCGGATCAACAGCGTCCAGGGCGCCTCGCTATCGCCGATGGTGAATGGCCGGTAGCGCTCCAGCATGCCGTCCCGCGTCATGCTCACGCTGGTTCCCTGCTCGCGCGCCCGCTCGATGGCGCTCATGACCTCGCCGGAGAAGGCTTCCTGGGCCGCCGCGCCGAGCCGGCCGGTGTCACCGGTATGTGCCACCAGCCCGCCGCGCCCGGCGATCAGGGCCATTTCGCCCGCGCCGTCGTAGAGCGAGAGGTTGGCCTGCACCAGCAGGTCCTGAATGAAGTCGAGCGCCAGATCGACGCCGGCCACGCCGCGAAACTCGCCGTCGACCACGATCGGCACGTTGAACGAGGTGACCAGCAGCGTCTCGCCGCCGTAGTCGTAGGGCGCCGGATCGATGATGCAGGGCGCGAGGGTCTCGCGTGGGCAGAGGTAGTACTCGCCTTCCCGCACGCCGCTGGCCAGAGGCGTCTCACTCTCCATGGTCCCGCCCAGCGGCAGCACCTCCACCGAATTCTCGTTGGCGCGGTACCACCACGGCATGAAACGGCCGCTGCCGTCGTAGCCCTCCGCCTCGCCGAGGTCCGCATACAGCGCATCGCGTCCGAAGGCATCCGGCTCCCAGCCGATGAAGGCATCCAGCAGCGAAGGATTCTCGATCACCGTCTGGCGCACCAGGTTGGAGAGCTCGCGGCGGCTCAGCGTCAAGGCGCGGCGGCCGCTGGCGTCCTGCTGCCCCATCAGGGCATTGGTATCGGCCAACTGGGTGGCCAGCGTCAGGGCATGCTCGAGTTCGCGTTGGATGCGTCCGGCCTCGGCGTCGGCCAGCACCGCCAGACGCGCATCGATGCCGCCTTCGAGCAGTTCGCGCGTGTGGGTCCCGACGGTCTGCTGGGTGCGCGCGGAGGAGAACAGGCCATAAAGGACCAGAGCGGCCACCACGACCAATAGACAGGGGCCGGCCAGCAGGAGAATGAACTGGCGGATCGATTTGACTTGCATGGGCGCTCTCGCTGGGAGGGATGCAATGCCGCACGCGTGTCGTACGGCCTGTTTCCTCTATCGGCAAGAGCGCCCGCAGCTTGAGGCGAAAGGCTCAGCGCAGGTCGCTGACCGCTTCCTGGATATCGGCCAGCGAGGCCTTGGTGAGGTCCTTGTCGACGCTATGCAGGATCAGCTTGCTCGTGGGCGCATCGAGCTTGTCGCGCAGCACCCCGAGGAAGCGCGGCGGGGCCACCAGTATCAGCTTCTCCATGTCGTTGCTGACGCGAGCCTGGTAGATACGCTGAGCGATCTCCTTGGCGAAGAGCTCCGCCTCGTGGTCCAGGGCCACGCTGTCGCCGCGGCTGGCACGTCGTGTATGGGACGTCGACTCGTCGACGCTTCCCGTGGTCCCGGTGACCAGATCCCCCTCGTGCAGGCGTCCTTCGCCGTGCACCAGGTTCTCCTTCTCTTCCAGCTTGCGTGCGTCGCGGGTGAATACGCGCGCCCGAGCGGCATCAGCGACCACGATATAGGTTGTCATAGCCTCTCCTTGCTGCCGATGGATGGAAAAGCCCGCAGGCGTTCCTTCTTCCCTGATCAACATGGCAAGCCCTGGAGACAGGGTCAACCAACCTAGATCACTCGTCGCCTCAACCAGCTGGTCACCGCTTCGCCGAACAGCACCAGGGCGATGATGGCCAGCAGGATGGTGGCCACGGTGCGCCAGGCGAAAGTATCGATCGAGCCCTGCAGGATCACGCCGATGCCGCCGGCCCCGACCAGCCCGAGCACGGTGGATTCGCGGATATTGATGTCCCAGCGCAGGATGACGATGGCGAAGAAGGCCGGCATCACCTGGGGCACGATGGCATAGGCCACTACCTTGAGCTTGGACGCGCCGGTGGCCTCCATGGCCTCCACCGGTCGACGGTCGATCTCCTCGATGGCCTCGCCCATCAGCTTACCGACGAAGCCGATCGAGCGGAACATGATCGCCAGGATCCCGGCCAGCACGCCGGGGCCGAAGATCGCCACGAACAGCAGCGCCCAGATGATGGTGTTCACCGAGCGGCTGGCCACCAGGATGAAGCGCCCCAGCCACAGGCAGACGCGATTGGGTGTGGTGTTCTGCGCCGCGATATACGCCACCGGCAGAGCGATGAACACGTTGAGCATGGTCGCTAGGGTGGCGATGTGCACTGTCTCGACCATGGCCAGGACGATCTCGCTCAGGCGCGCGGGGTCCGGTGGCCACATGCGCGCGCCGAGGTTCGAAATCTGATTGGGGGCATCCCATACCCAGGGCCAGAAGATGTCGATGTCCTTGACCGCCCAGACGATCAGCGTCAGCGTCAGCAGCATCGAGAAGAAGCGGACAAGGCGCTGGCGGCGGTCGTAACGCTGCCAGATTCGCGACGTCGGAGAAGCGGCGTGGTCTACCATATGCGTTTCCTTATCCAGCCGCTGATGCCTTCGCTGACCAGGATCATGGCGATGATCACCAGCAGGATGGCGAAAGCGAAGTCATAGTCGTAACGACCGAAGGCGTTCATCAGCGTGGCGCCGATGCCCCCAGCGCCGACGATGCCCACCACCGCGGAGGCGCGCAGGTTGCTGTCAAGCTGGTACATCGACAGCCCCACCTGGCGCGGCAGGATCTGCGGGAACACGGCATAGGTGAGGATGGCGAAGTAGCCCGCGCCGGTGGCCTTCATCGCCTCGACCTGACCCCAGTCGATCTCCTCGATCTCCTCGGCGAGCAGCTTGCCGACGAACCCGATCGAATAGACGGTCAGCGTCAGGACCCCCGCCAGCGGACCGAAGCCCACCGCGGCAACGAAGAGGATGGCGACGATCACCGGATGGAAGCTGCGCGAGACAATGATCACCGCCCGGCCGAACAGATAGACCGGCTTGGGTACGATATTCTTGGCCGCCATCACGGCGAACGGAATCGACAGCAACACGCCCAGCAGCGTGGCCAGGACGGCGATCTGCAGGCTCTCCTTGAAGCCGGTGAGCAGCAGTCCGCTACGCGAGAAATCCGGCGGAAAGCCGCCACCGAAGATGCGCGAGGCGCGCGGCAGCCCTTCGGCGATGCGCTCCCAGTTGAACGGCAGGCTGCCCAGCGCCCATACCAGATAAATCAACACGCCGAGCCACAGCCCGTAGCGCAGCCAGGGGTTGGCGATGAACGGCGGCTTGCGCCAGGCGCGCGTTGCCGATGCATCCCCGGCGGCGTCAGATCTGGCCATGCGACACTCCTTCGCCGGGCGTTCGCGATGGCGCCGCGGTGATCTCTTCCTCGGGCGCCTCGATACCGCCGTAGATGGCGTCCAGCGCCTCCTTGTCGAAGTCGCCGGGGGCGCCATCGAAGATCATCTTGCCATGGCGCAGACCGACGATGCGCTCGGTGTAGGCCTTGGCCTGGGCGACGTTGTGGATGTTTATCAGCACGGGAAGCGCAAGCTCCTGCGCCAGGCTCTGCAGCAGCTTCATGATCTGCTCGGAGGTGCGCGGGTCGAGCGAGGCCGTGGGCTCGTCGGCGAGCAGGATCTCCGGCTCCTGCATCATTGCCCGTACCACCCCGACCCGTTGCCGCTCGCCGCCGGAAAGCGCATCGGCGCGCTTGTTGGCGTAATGCGCGATGCCCACCCGCTCCATGAGTGCGAAGGCGCGCTCGATGTCCTGCTGCGGGTAGCGGCGAGTCACCGCCTGGTAGAGGCTCACGTAGCCGAGGCGACCGGCCAGCACGTTCTCCATGACCGTCAGCCGGTCGATCAGGTTGAAGCCCTGAAAGACCATGCCGATCTTGCGCCGCGCCCGCCGCAGCGCTCCGCCGCGCAGGTTGACCAGCTCGGTGCCGTTGAGCCGGATCGAGCCCGAAGTGGGCTCCACCAGGCGGTTGATACAGCGCAGCATGGTGCTCTTGCCAGCCCCGGAGGCGCCGACGATGGAGACGACACTGCTGCCCTCCACCACCAGATCGAGCTCCTTGAGTACCGGCTCGTCATTGCCGTAGCGCTTGACCAGCTTCGATATCTCCAGCATTCCATCCCCTCACTCAGCACACTGAGCATGCCCCCGAGATGCCCGGGGGCACGAGACTCACTCCTGTTCCAGGTTTTCGGGGGTGTACTCGACCCCGTTGGCCTCCTGGATAGTGCGGATGACCTTCCAGTGCTCCTGGTAGTTGATGGGGATGAACTTCTCGACGCCGTCGAACTCCTCACCCAGCTCGGTGCCTTCGAACTCGAAGCTGAAGAAGGCCTCCTCGATCTTGTCGACCAGATCGGGATGCAGGTTGTGCGCGTAAGTGTAGGAAGTGGTCGGGAAACGGTCCGACTCGAATATCATGCGCACCTCGTCCGGATCGTAGAGGCCACGATCGGCCATGCGTTCGACCACCTCCGAGGCGACCGGCGCGGCGTCGTAGTCACGCGCGACCACGCCCAGCATCGACTGGTCATGGCTGCCGGAGTAGATCACTTCGTAGTCCTCGTCGGGTACGACACCCAGTTCGGGGAACAGCGCACGGGGCGCTTGATTGCCCGAGTTGGAGGTCGGCGAGGTGTGCGCAACACGTTTACCCTTGAGATCCTCCATCTCCTCGATGTCCGAATCGACATGGGTGTAGACCTGCAGGGTGTAGCCGAACTGGCCGTCGTCGGAGCCCATCAGCGCGAAGGGCACGGCGCCGGCGAGGTTGACCGCGAACGGCGTGGGGCCGGTGGAGAAGCCGGCGATATGCAGCCGCCCGCTGCGCATCGCCTCGACCTGGGCCGAGTTGGACTGCACGGCGAAGAAGCGCACGTCGCGTCCGGTCACTTCCTGCAGGTGATCGATGAACGGCTGCCAGATGTCGCCATAGATGGCGGGGTCTTCCACGGGGGTGTAGGCGAAGATCAGCGTATCCGGGTCGACCCACTCCGATTCATCTTCGGGGCGGTCGGCGACCAGATCGCCATCCTCGTCGCAATAAAGGCTGTCCAGGTCACCGCGCTCGCAGTCGTCCTGGGCCTGCAGCGGGGCCGAGGCGAGCAGTGCCAGCGGTAGCAGGGAGGCGAAGGCCAACTGGGGAAGAGGATGTGGGAACAGCTTCTTGTCGATTGTCATGGCGTGACTCTCTATGCGCTCGGTTGTTATATGTGTATCCAGAATAGGCGAAAAGCCGCCTATGCTGGGCATTACTTGCTCGAAAGCGAACATTCAAGCGCTGCAATGGTCGCAAACGAAACTGACCTTCAATCTAGGTAGCATGACAACACGATGTCAATCCCGTTACAGTCCGCCCCGTCCCGGCGGTGCAATCGCTATCTGCTGATGCGCCATGGCCACAGCCAGGCCAATGCCCAGCAGCGCATCATCAGTACGCCGAGCCAGGGACTCCTGGCATTCGGCCTCTCCCGCCAGGGTGCGCAGGAGCTCGACGCACGGCTTGCCGACTGGCGCTGGCCCATTCCCACTCGCATCCTGCATTCGGATTTTCTGCGCACGACCGAGACCGCCGAACGAGTGGCCGCTCACTTCGGCCTCGAAGCACAACCGGAACCGCGCCTGCGCGAGCGGGAGTTCGGCGAATTCGAAGGAGCCTCGGATCGCCATTACCGTGACGTCTGGGCGCTGGATGCCCACGATCCGGAACATCGCGAATACGGCGTCGAAAGCGTGGCCAGCGTTGCCGCCCGCATGCAAGGGGTGATCGCCTCGCTGGAGAGCGCCCTGCGCGACGAGACCATCCTCTTGGTCAGTCACGGCGATCCGCTGCAGATCCTGCTCACCGCGCTCGAGGGCCGATTGCTGAGCGAGCATCGCGATCGCGAGTCGTTAGTGCCTTCCGGCGTTACTGTGCTGGAGTGAGCGTTACCTTCGCTTGCAAAAGGCAACAGCTGACCGCCGCGAACTTCTGGGGTAGCATCGGATGACCGTCATGGATGTCGGCACGTTCATCGTACCGCGATGCGTTCCCGGGAGGATCCGATGCGCCAGTTCCTGTTTCCCCGCCGCCCGTTGTCCCGCGGCACCCTGCTCGTCTCACACTGTCTGCTGCAGCTCGCCCTGCTCGGCATCGCGGCATTCTGGCTGCTGCCTCGCAGCCCCTGGTTCGACACCGCCGGCTGGGCAACGGCCTGGCCGACCCTGGCGCTGGGCGTCGGGCTATGGCTGGCCGTCGCCCTGGGCCTGCGCCTGCTGGTCGAGCTATGCCTGCTGCCGCACCATCTCGAGGCTCGAGTGGGGTTCGCCCCGCGCGACGTGGTTACCCGCTCGTTCGAACGCCGGCCAGCCGTGCACGGTACCGATGCGGCCTGGACCAGCGAGGCGCGTCCGCTCGAGACCGAACCCAGCGTGCTGGGCAGCGCCCGGACCATGCGCCCCGCGCAGCCGCTGAAGCCGCAGGGCACCGGTTGTTGACCGACTTCCTGCCCGCCCGCTCGCAGGACCATCACGCCGCTAACGCCAGCGGCGCCATGCCCACGGCAAGCCCGCCACGGCCGGTCCTGCGTTAGCGCAGACCCGGCCACGCGCATCCCTCAGTGACCGAGTATCTGGCTCAGGAAGAGCTGGGTACGCTCGGATTGTGGGTTGTTGAAGAACGGCTCGGGCGCGTTCTCCTCGATGATCTGGCCCTGGTCCATGAAGATCACGCGGTCGGCCACGGTCTTGGCGAAGCCCATCTCGTGGGTCACGCAGAGCATGGTCATGCCCTCCTCCGCCAGCTCCACCATGACGTCGAGCACTTCCTTGATCATCTCGGGATCGAGCGCCGACGTGGGCTCGTCGAACAGCATCACCTCGGGGTGCATGCACAGCGAGCGGGCTATCGCCACGCGCTGCTGCTGACCGCCCGATAACTGACCGGGATACTTGAGCGCCTGCTCGGCGATCTTGACCCGTTCCAGGTACTGCATGGCAAGCCGCTCCGCCTCGCGGCGCGGCTTCCTCTGCACCCATGTCTGCGCCAGGCAGCAGTTCTCCAGCACCGTGAGGTGCGGGAAGAGATTGAAGTGCTGGAACACCATGCCCACGCTGCGGCGTATCTGCTCGATGCGCTTGACGTCCTGGGTCAGCGGAACGCCACCGACCACGATCTCGCCGGCCTGGTGCTCCTCGAGGTGATTGATGCAGCGGATCAGCGTCGACTTGCCCGACCCCGAGGGCCCACAGATGACGATCCGCTCGCCACGCTGGACCTCCAGGTTGATATCGCGCAGCACGTGGAAGTCGCCGTACCACTTGTTGACGCCGCGCATCTCGACCATCGAGGTCTCGTTGCCGGCCTGGGTTGCTTGCTCAGTCATTGTTTACGTCCTTAACGCTTGTGGCCGGTGTGCAGTTTCCGCTCGAGATACTGGCTGTAGCGCGACATGCTGAAACAGAAGATCCAGAACATGAACGCGGCGAACACGTAGCCTTCCAGGGAGAAACCCAGCCAGCGGGAGTCCGACAGCGCTGCCTGCACGATCCCCAGCAGGTCGAACAGCCCGATGATCATAACCAGGGTGGTATCCTTGAACAGCGAAATGAAGGTGTTGACGATCCCGGGGATCATCATCTTCAGCGCCTGAGGCAGCACGATCAGCCCCATGCGCAGCCAGTAGCTCATGCCCAGCGCCGCTGCCGCCTCCTCCTGGCCGCGGGGAATCGCTTGCAGCCCGCCGCGGATCACCTCGGCCATGTAGGCGCTCTGAAACAGGGTGATGCCGATGAAGGCGCGAATCAGGCGATCGACGCTGACGCCGGTCGGCAGAAACAGCGGCAACATCACCGACGCCATGAACAGCACGGTGATCAGCGGTACGCCACGCCAGAACTCGATGAAGACCACGCAGAAGCTCTTGACGATGGGCATCTGCGAGCGTCGCCCCAGCGCCAGCACGATGCCGATCGGCAGCGCCCCAACCATGCCCACCACGGCCAGCACCAGCGTCAGCATCAGGCCGCCCCAGCGATGGGTCTGAACCAGCGGCAGGCCGAACAGACCGCCGTAAAGCAGCACGAAGGCGAGCAGCGGGAACACCACCAGCGTGGCCAACGCCACCCATCGCTTGAACGGCAGTCGCGGAATCGCCAGCCAGGCTATCAGTACCGCGAACACGCCGAAGGTCAGGTTAACCCGCCAGATCTCATCGCGCGGGTAGAGGCCATAGATGAACTGACCGATTCGCGCATTGACGAAAACCCAGCAGGCCCCTTCCCGGGAACAATCGTCACGGCTGGTACCGATCCAGTCGGCATCGATAAAGGCCCATTCGATGGTGGGCACCAGCAGCAGATAGAGCAGGTAGAAGCCCAGCAGGGTGAAGACGCTGTTCACCGGCCCGCTGAACAGGTTGGCGCGCAGCCAGGCAAGCGGACCCACGGTGTTCTTGGGCGCCGGGCGCGCCTCGATCATCTTGTGTTGAATTGTCATGGCGCCTCTCCTAGCGTTCCACCAGCGCCACGCGGGCGTTGAACCAGTTCATGAACATCGACACCAACAGACTGATGGTCAGGTAGACCGCCATGGTCATGGCGATGACCTCGATCGCCTGCCCCGTCTGGTTGAGGGTGGTGCCGGCGAACACCGAGACCAGGTCCGGGTAGCCGATGGCGGTGGCCAGCGAGGAGTTCTTGATCAGGTTGAGGTACTGGCTGGTCAACGGCGGAATGATCACGCGCAGCGCCTGCGGCACCACCACCAGGCGCAGCACCAGGTTCTGCGGCAGGCTCAGCGCCTGTGCCGCCTCGGTCTGGCCGTGGGGGATCGCCTGGATGCCCGAGCGTACGATCTCGGCGATGAACGACGCCGTGTAGATCGACAGCGCCAGCCACAGCGCCAGGAACTCGGGGATCACGGTGAAGCCGCCGCGAAAGTTGAAACCTCGCAGCTCCGGCACTTCCCAGGTCACGGGAACACCGGTGACGACCAGAACCAGCAGCGGCAGGCCGATGATCAGTCCCAGCGAGATCCAGCCCGCCGGCAGGCGCTTGCCGGTAGCCTCGTGGCGACGCTTGTTCCAGATCACCAGCACGATGCTGGCCACGACGGCAATCGCCAGGGCCAGCGGGATCAGCCCGAAACCGGACAGGAACTGCGGCTCGGGCAGAAACAGGCCGCGTACGTTGAGGAAGGCCACTTCGCCCAGCGTCAGGCTGTCGCGTGGACTGGGCATGGCGCGCAGCACGGCGAAGTACCAGAAGAATATCTGCAGCAGCAGCGGGATGTTGCGGAATATCTCGATATAGCCGCTGGCCAGCCGGGCGATCAGCCAGTTGGGCGATAGCCGGGCGATGCCGACGACGAAGCCGATCAGGGTGGCCGCCAGGATACCCAGCGCGGACACCACCAAGGTGTTGAGCAGGCCCACCACGAAGGTACGGCCATAGGTACTCTGCGACGAGTAATCGATCAGGCTCTGGACGATGCCGAAGCCGGCGGTATTGGTCAGGAAACCGAAGCCGGTGGTGATGCCGCGGGCCGCGAGGTTGGCCTGGGTATTGCCGACAATGTAGAGCAGGAAGACCACGACAGCGGCGATCAGCAGCACCTGGAAGATCAGCGCACGCTTGGCGCGATCACGCCAGAAAGGCGGTTTTGGGCCCACGGACTGGGCCTTGGGTCGAACAGACATGAAGGGACTCTCCGCCTGGATCCGTCAAGCAGTTGTCAAACCCCGACCCGGGGTGTCCGGGTCGGGGCACAGTTGGATCGAGGCACTTAAGCGGTGTCTCGGGCGGTTCGATCAGCGAATCGGCGGAGCGTACTGGATGCCGCCTTCGGTCCACAGGGCATTGATGCCGCGCTCGATCTGGAGCGGGGAGTCCATGCCCACGTTGCGATCGTAGCTCTCGCCGTAGTTACCCACTTGCTTGATGATGTTGTAGGCCCAGTCGGCGGAGAGCCCCATCGCCTCGCCGTAGTTGCCGTCGCGGCCGAGCAGGCGGGCGACATCAGGGTTGTCGGATTCGAGCATCTCGTCGACGTTCTCGCTGGTGATGCCCATCTCTTCGGCGTTGAGCATGGCGAACAGCGACCACTTGACGATGTTGAACCACTTGTCATCGCCTTGGCGCACCACCGGGCCCAGCGGCTCCTTGGAGATGATCTCGGGCAGGATGACGGACTGGTCCGGGTCGGAGAGCTGGATGCGCAGCGCGGCGAGCTGCGAAGAGTCGGAGGTCAGCACGTCGCAGCGGCCGGCCTCGTAGCCGCCCACGGTCTGCTCTGAGGTATCGAAGACGATGGGGTCGAACTCCATGCCGTTGGCACGGAAGTAGTCGGCCACGTTGAGCTCGGTGGTGGTGCCGGACTGGACGCAGATCGCCGCGCCGTCGAGCTCCGTGGCGCTGGAGACGCCCAGGTCCTTGTTGATCATGAAGCCGATGCCGTCGTAGAAGGTCACGCCGGTGAAGTTCAGGCCCAGGGTGGTGTCGCGGGTGGTGGTCCAGGTGGTGTTGCGCGAGAGCACGTCCACCTCGCCCGACTGCAGCGCGGTGAAGCGCTCAACGGCGTTCAGCGAGATGTAGCGTACCGCCTCGGAGTCGCCGAATACGGCGGCCGCCACGGCGCGGCAAACGTCGACGTCCAGACCCTGCCACTCGCCCTGATCGTTCGGTGCGGAGAACCCCGGCAGACCGTCGCTGACGCCGCACTGCAAGGTGCCGCGCTCGAGCGTGTTATCGAGTGTATCGGCGGACGCCATGGAAACGGTACCTACTGCCAGTGCCGCTGCGGAAGTGAGCAACAGCCACTTGTTCTTGTTGTCGCGCATGAAAGATCCCTCGTAGATAGATGTTGTGTCTTGAACGCTGCATGCCTGGGCATGTGCCAGCACCTTAGCAAGGTTTGTTCCAAGGCGGGGATAGCGCAGGCAAAACCCTTATTCAACGGTCGTGTCAAAGGATATCCGGCCGTTTGAGGCGCACCATGATGGTGCGCAAGTGCGTCTCAGCGCACCGGCGGCGCATATTGCAGTCCCCCCTCGGTCCACAGGGCATTCTGGCCACGCTCGATGCCGAACTCCGAACCAGCCCCGACATTGCGTTCGAACACCTCACCGTAGTTGCCGACCTGCTTGACGATCTGATAAGCCCAATCGGCGCCGAGCCCCATCGCCTCGCCGTAGTTGCCGTCACGCCCGAGCAGGCGAGCGATGTCGGGGTTGTCGGATTCTAGCCTCTCGTCGACATTGTCGCTGGTAATGCCCATCTCCTCGGCGTTGATCATCGCGAATAGCGACCACTTGACGATATTGAACCACTGGTCGTCACCCTGCCGCACCGCCGGCCCCAAGGGCTCCTTGGAGATGATCTCGGGCAGCACCACGGCGCTGGCGGGATCGTCCAGCTGCATGCGCTGGGCATGCAACTGGGAAGCGTCGGAGCTGAGCACATCGCAGCGCCCCGCCTCGAAGCCGTTGATGGACTGCTCCGGCGAATCGAAGACCACCGCCTCGTAGGTCAGGTCGTTGGCGCGAAAGTAGTCCGCCAGGTTGAGTTCGCTGGTGGTCCCCGACTGGGTGCACACCGCCGCGCCATCCAACTCCAGCGCGCTCTGTACGCCGAGGTCGCTTGCGACCAGGAACGCCTGGCCGTCGTAGTAGCTGATGCCGGTAAAGTTGACGCCCAGGGTGGTATCCCGGCTCGAGGTCCACGTGGTGGTTCGCGACAGCACATCCACCTCGCCCGACTGCAGCGCCGTGAAGCGCTCCACCGAGTCGAGCGGCACATAGTGCACCTTGCTGGCATCCCCCAGTACGGCTGCGGCAACGGCGCGACAGACGTCGGTATCCAAGCCTCGATAGGTGTCGTTCTCGTCCAGCGCTGAGAAGCCCGGCTGGGCGGCATTGACGCCGCACCTGACGCGGTCCTGTTCACGCACGTCATCCAGCGTGGCGGCGTGGGCCAAGCCACCCGCGCCGAGCGTCGCCAGCGCCACGGTGACCTGCCATCTGCGCGTGTTGTTATGATTCATGTCGCCTTCCTTCGCTAGTGGTGAGTCGTGGGTTGCCAGGCAACCCCTCGAGTCATCCTTAGCCTATATTGCCGCGCGTTTCACCTCTTCTCGCTTGCGCAGCCATTCCCGGCCCAATGGCAGGGGAAGATACGACTGCGCCCCCGCAGGCAAAACCTGCGGGGGCGCGAGGGAGGGAGAGCGGGGCGCCGGGCGCCCTCAATGACACAATGCTATCAGCGACACAACGGCCTCAGTGGCGAATCAGGTAGTCGAAAGAGCCCAGCGCAGCCTTCGAGCCTTCACCCATGGCGATGACGATCTGCTTGTAGGGCACGGTCGTAACGTCGCCGGCGGCGAAGATGCCGGGCACCGAGGTCATGCCGCGCTCGTCGACCACGATCTCGCCGCGCGCCGACAGCTCGATCGACGAATCGGTCAGCCACTCGGTGTTGGGTACCAGCCCGATCTGCACGAACACGCCGGCCAGCTCGACCCGCTTGATCTCGCCGCTGGCCCGCTCCTCGTAGGTGAGGCCGGTGACCCGAGTGCCGTCGCCGTTGACCTCGGTGGTGCGTGCGCCCTTGATCACGTCGACGTTGGGCAGGCTGGCGAGCTTTTTCTGCAGCACCGCGTCGGCGCGCAGCTCATCCATGAACTCGATCAGGGTGACATGCTCCACCACCCCGGCCAGGTCGATGGCCGCCTCGACGCCGGAATTGCCACCGCCGATCACCGCCACGCGCTTGCCCTTGAACAGCGGGCCGTCGCAGTGCGGGCAGTAGGCCACGCCCTTGTTGCGGTACTCGTTCTCGCCGGGCACGTTCATCTCGCGCCAGCGGGCGCCGGTGGCCAGCACCAGAGTCTTGCTCTTGAGCCGCGCGCCGGACTCGAACACCACCTCGTGCTCGCCGCCCTGATCGGCGGCCGGCACCAGCTCCACCGCGCGCTGCAGGTTCATGATGTCGACTTCATAGTGCTTGACGTGCTCCTCGAGCGCGGCCGCGAGCTTGGGCCCTTCGGTCTCCTTGACTGAGATGAAGTTCTCGATCGCCATAGTGTCGAGCACTTGGCCGCCGAAACGCTCCGCCGCCACACCGGTGCGAATCCCCTTGCGCGCGGCGTAGATAGCCGCCGCGGCCCCGGCCGGACCACCGCCCACCACCAGCACGTCGAACGGATCCTTCTCGTTGAGCCTGGCCGCCTCGCGCTTGGCCGCGCCGGTGTCCACCTTGGCCAGGATCTGCTCCAGGCTCATGCGGCCCTGGTCGAAGGGTTCGCCATTTAGATAGATGCTCGGCACCGACATCACCTGGCGCTCTTCCACCTCGTCCTGGAACAGGGCGCCGTCGATGGCGACGTGACGCACGTTCGGGTTGAGGATCGCCATCAAGTTCAGCGCCTGCACCACGTCGGGGCAGTTCTGGCAGGAAAGCGAGAAATAAGTCTCGAAGTGCAGTTCGCCCTCGAGCTGCTTGATCTGCTCGATCTTGTCGTCGCTGACCTTGGGCGGATGGCCGCCAACCTGTAGCAGGGCCAGCACCAGCGAAGTGAACTCGTGGCCCATGGGGATGCCGGCGAACGTCAGGCCGGTGTCCTCGCCGGGGCGGTTCAGTGCGAAGGAGGGCTTGCGCGCATCCTCGCCGTCGAGGCGCAGGGTGATCTTGTCGCTGAGATGGCTGATGTCCTGCAGCAACCCATGCAGCTCCCTGGACTTCTCGCCGTCATCGAGGGATGCGACGATCTCGAACGGTTGTGTGACCTTCTGCAGGTACGTCTTCAGCTGGTTCTTCAGATTGTCGTCCAACATGACAGCGGTTCCCTCATGTCTGGCTCAAGAACGGCGGCAAGACGCTATCTAGACGCGGACCGGAAGCCAGCGCAGACAAGAGCTTGCACGTTTCGGAAAGAGCGCCCGGGCAACGCGTGCCCGGGCGTGTCATACGCGCGAGGTCAGGGGATAGCCTCGCGGGTCGGAAGATCGCTTAGATCTTGCCGACCAGGTCCAGTGACGGGGCGAGAGTTTCTTCGCCTTCCTTCCACTTGGCCGGGCAGACTTCGTTCGGGTTGTTGCGAACGTACTGGGCGGCCTTGACCTTGCGCAGCAGCTCCTCGGCGTTACGGCCGATGTTGCCGGCGTTGATCTCGACGATCTGAATCTTGCCGTCGGGGTCGACGACGAAGGTGCCGCGCTCGGCCAGGCCTGAATCCTCGATCAGCACTTCGAAGTTGCGCGAGATCTGCAGGGTCGGGTCGGCCAGCATCGGGAACTGCAGCTTGCCGATGGTCTCGGAGCTGTCGTGCCACGCCTTATGGGTGAAATGGGTGTCGGTGGAGACGCTGTAGATCTCGACGCCCAGCTTCTGGAATTCGGCGTAGTTGTCGGCCAGATCGCCCAGCTCGGTCGGGCAGACGAAGGTGAAGTCGGCCGGATAGAAGAAGAAGATGCTCCACTTACCCTTCAGGTCGGCGTCGGTGACGTCGACGAACTCACCGTTGTGGTAGGCGGTGGCTTTGAACGGCTTCACTTCGGTGTTGATCAGGGACATTCAGCAATGCTCCTTGGCTTGGGTATGGGATGATCCGAATACGGCGCCCATCTTAACCATGCTAGCCAATAGTCGAAAATTGAAACCGACCATGGTTTCGATAAGCCTTTTCTATGGGACGTCCGCTTCAGGCCATATGGTGGCGCACGCCGTTCATTGCAAGGCCATCACCTCGCCCTCGCGGTCGAACGCCAGATAGCGTTGCACGCTGCCCATCTGCAAGGCCTCGACCATGCGCTGCAGCTGGCGCTCGGCCTCCTCCGGCGAAGGCGGTTGATGCCCTTGGCCGGACAGTGCGCCGACGAAGACGAGATCCCAGTCGGTGCCGGTGCGCCTCGATTCCTCGACCAGCGCCGCCATGTCGCTG
Source organism: Billgrantia saliphila (assembly GCF_002930105.1). GTDB lineage: Bacteria > Pseudomonadota > Gammaproteobacteria > Pseudomonadales > Halomonadaceae > Halomonas > Halomonas saliphila. The sequence goes on from NZ_PJRN01000005.1 coordinate 74,874, forward strand.
AGCTCTTCGGGGGTTTTGTCGACGCATAGCACCGGGGTCAGCACGCCGCCCTCGCCCTGCTCGAAGCGCTGGCGCTGTTCCATGCTGGGGTCATCCGGCAGCTCGGCGCGGGTGAAGACGAACAACAGTCGCTGCGGCTCGGGCTGTCGCCGTGCCTCGTCGAGCAGATCGGCAAAACGGGAAATGGCCAAGGCGAACCTCCTGCATCGCAGCCCCGCGGGCGGGGCGGGTGAAAACCTCGCCGGACTCGCCGACGCTGCGCCCAACATACCGTATTCGGCGGCGGCTTACCTGATCTGGGTCAGTGCCTCGCATCGTCGTCGCGCGCGGGAAAGCGTACCAGCACTTCCTGCACCTCGCCTTGGCGACGAATCTCGAGCGGCAACAGGGTGCCGGACGGCTGGCGGCGTACTTGCGCGATCAGGCCGCCGGGCTGCGCGATCGTTTCACCGGCCGCGCGCAGGATGACGTCGCCCGCCTCGAGGCCAGCGCGCTCCGCCAGCGACCCCTCAATCACGCTCTGCACTGTCACTCCCGCCTCGGCCGGCGCCAGGAGAATGCCCAGCTGCGGCGGAGAGGATGCCGGCTCGCCGCGCTCGGCAATGCCGAACACCGCCTGCGCCACGTCCGTCGGCGGCGGCTCGCAGTCCGCGCCTGCCGCCGGCCAGGGCAGCAGGACGGCACGCGACGCCACGCCCAGGTCGTCAAGCTGATGGGGCACGCCATGGCCGAACTGCAGGTGGCCCTGGCCGACCAGGCCGACCACCAGCGCGCCTGCTTCGCCGGCCTCTGCCAAGCCCGCGGCCATTGCCCGGTCCCATACCAGCTGCGCCGCGACGAAACGTTCGAAGCCCTCTTCCTCGTCGCCGCCGGGATGTTGGGCGTAGATCTCAGCCAGCCGCTCGCGGTAGGCCGCCGCCGGCTCGGCCGGTGACGAAATGCCGAAGCGTTCGTTCTCGGGCACCGCCGCCCAGCCCTTCTCGGCCAGGCGGCTGCGCAGCTCGGGCGTCACGTTGATGGCCACCAGCGGCACCTGCTGCAGGCGGGCGAAATGCAGAATCGGTAGATAGAGTTCGGGATCGAAGCCCCAGGCGTCATACCAGTCGCTCTCTTCGAGAAAGGCCGCCTCGTCGAGCTCGCCCGCGACCCAGGCGTCCAGCGCCGGCTGCGCCTCGCGCGGCAACATCTCCAGGGCGATCACCATGTCGGAGCGTCGCGCATGCAGCCCGGCCAGGGTATGCAGCTGCCAGCGATGGTGGTCGACCCTCTCGTGCTGCTCGCCAAGCAGCACCACGTCACGTGCGGCCAGCTCGCCCAGCAGTTCGGAAGAATCGAGCGGCTCGTCGCCGGGCCGCAGCCACTCGCCAGGCACCGGGCAGGCATCCGAATGCGCCGCGGCAGGCGGCGCCGCGAGAGCCAACAGCAGAACGAGCCTCCGTACATGGCACAGGGCGTTGACATATCGCATCGGTATCTCCAGCGAGGAAAAAACCATAATGCCGCATTCGCTTCCCGGGGGAAGCCTCAGGCGGCTTCCTGCGTCATGTCACCCTCGCCCGAAACGGCGGCCTCATCCTCGAAGTGAAACTCCAGTTGGGTCGGCTCCAGGCGCGGGTCGAGCTCGGCGAAGTGCGGCGTCTCCAGCGTGGGCACCGCGACGAAGGGTTCCTGCTCGACCTCCTCGACGGGAACGCCGGGGCGCCGACGCAAACGCAGCGCCACGAACGCCGCCAAGGTCAACGAAGCGCCACCGAGGAACATCCACAGACCGTCGGGGCCCACCAGGCGCATGACCAGCGAGGCGGCGAAGGGGCCGATGATCGAGCCGATGCCGTACCAGATCATCAGCTTGGCGTTGGCGGCCACGACCTCGCCGGGATCGAGCCAGTCGTTGGTATGCGCCAGGCTCAGGGCGTAGAGGGTATGCAGCATGGCGGTATGGAAACAGGCCGCCACGACCAGCATCCAGAAGTCGATGCGCACCATCATCGACACGAAGGCGCCGGATATCGTCATCATCACGGCCATGCCGAGGATCACCTTGCGCCGGTCGATGTAATCCGAGAGTCGTCCGAGCCCCCACTGGGCGAACAGCGCCACCATGGTGGTGATCGCCATGAAGCGCGCCGTCTCGCCGGTGGTCAGGCCGATTTCCTGGCCGTAGAACGGCGTCATGGCGAAGAAGGCTTGTACCATCATACCGGCGGTGAAGGCGCCGACCAGGCCTACCGGGGCACGCTTGAACAGCGCCTTCAGGCGGATCTTCTGGGGCTGGAAGTCGTGGGCCTGGCGCGGGCCGTGGATGCGCACGATCGACAGCGGCACCAGCGACAGGGCGAACAGCATGCCGACCAGGGAGAACAGTGCCGGTCCCGCCGGGTCGCCGAAGTTGAGCAACCACTGCCCGCCGGCCAGCGACAGGGTCGAGATGATCATGTAGAGCGCCAGCACCCGGCCGCGATTCTCATTGGTCGACTCCCCCGAGACCCACGACTCCATCACCATCAGCATGCCCGCGGTGGCGACCCCGCCGATCAGCCGCCAGGCCAGCCAAGCCCAGGGGTTGACCCACAGGCCATGAAGCATGGCGGTAACTGCCAGCAGGCCGGCGCAGGCGGAGAACACACGAATATGGCCGACGCTGCGGATGCGCTTCTCCAGCGCGTAGCTGCCCAGCACGAAGCCGAGCGAGAAACTCGACATCAGCAGGCCCGCCATGTGCGAGGGAAACCCCTCCATGGACATGCGCACCCCAAGCAGGGTCATGATCAGGCCGTGGCCAAGCAGGAAACTGATTTCGCAGACGAACAGGATCGGTAGGGTCGCCGGTAAACTGCGCAAGGTGTCACTCCGTTGACGTGGCGAATGCCTCCCGGGCGAATGCCTGCCCGGGGCTCGAACGAATTGCTGGCCTGAGTGTAGGAAGCCCCCTCCCTCCCTCGCCAGTCCGAGGGAGGCGCATTGCCCTCTTCGCTGCGAGCGGTCTACGCTGAAATGACTACGCGCATTTCGAACAGGCTTCTGGAGGTGTTCCATGGCAAGGATGCGCAACCCCGCATGTCACCGCCTGGGCTGGCTCGCCGCCCTGCTGGCCGCCGCCTGGCTGAGTACCGCCGTGGCGGAGGAGCGTACGGCCTCGCCCGGCGAGGGCTCGGTGGGCCAGTACCCCGCCGGGACCATCGAACCACCTGACGTCGACACCGGCCAGTACGGGACCAGCAGCGGGATCACCCACTCCGACATGGACCAGGCGGAAGAGGGTTCCGGCAGCGGCCAGACCCAAGGCGATGACATGTTCCAGACCCCCGCGGCGGGCTCCGACGACGGCCCCGCCTACGAGGTCCAGACCCCCGAGCATGAGGCGGAGCCCGAGGAGCAGACGCTGCCCGACGACCCGCTGGGTGCCGAGGACGAAGGTCGGCGGGAGAGCGGTGAGCCGCAGAGCAGCAACGAGCAATAGAGCAGCAACAAACAATAGACGACTTCGCTACGCACCGTAACAAGTCGTCCGACAGCAGCCGACTGGAACCGCTACGCTTGGCGTATGATCCAAATGTCATACGGACGCAAAGCCTGCCACGTGCGGGGAACGACAAAGCGGTTACAAGACCGACAGCGATACAACTAGCGAAGAGGGTACAGGAACCAGGCAGGAGGCCCCCATGACCCTTCGGGTGACACGTAGACAATTCTTCAAACTAGGTGCGGCGGGGATGGCCACGTCCAGCATGGCCATGATGGGCTTCGCCCCGGAGCCCGCCGTTGCCTCGATCCGCCATTTCAAGCTGACCGGCGCCAAGATCACCCGCAGCAACTGCACCTACTGTTCGGTGGGCTGCGGCGTGCTGCTCTACAGCCGGGGCGATGCGGCAATCAACAACGTCGACGACATCTACCATGTCGAAGGCGACCCGGATCACCCGGTGAGCCGCGGCTCGTTGTGTCCCAAGGGCGCCGGGCTGCTCGACTATATCCAGAGTGACTCCCGGCTGCGCTACCCCCAGGTGCGCGAGGCCGGCAGCGACGAATGGAAGCGGATCGACTGGGACGAAGCCCTCGAGCGCATCGCGCGCCACATGAAGGATGACCGAGACGCCAACTTCGTCGCCGATGACGAAGACGGCAATACCGTCAATCACTGGATCTCGACGGGGATGCTGGCGGCCTCGGCCTCGACCAACGAGACCGCCTACCTGACGCACAAGGTGGTACGCAGCCTCGGCATGTTGGCCTTCGACAACCAGGCGCGCGTCTGACACGGACCGACGGTGGCAGGTCTTGCCCCAACATTCGGTCGCGGTGCCATGACCAATCACTGGGTCGATATTCGCAACGCCGATCTCATCATTGCTATGGGCGGCAACCCCGCCGAAGCGCACCCTGTGGGCTTCCGCTGGGTCATGGAGGCCAAGGAGAAGAACGATGCCCGACTCGTCGTGGTGGACCCCCGCTTCAACCGCACGGCGGCGGTGGCGGACTATTACGCCGAGATACGCACCGGTACCGACATCGCGTTCCTCGGTGGGTTGATCAGCTACCTGATCGAAAACGGCCGGTTCCAGCAGGATTACGTTCGCGCCTATACCGATGCCAGCCTGATCGTCAGCCCCGAGTTCGGCTTCGATGACGGCCTGTTCACTGGCTACGACGCTGACAGTGGCGAGTACGACAAGTCGAGCTGGCAGTACGAGTACGACGACGAGGGTCATGCTCGGCGCGACGAGACACTGCAACACCCGCGCTGCGTCTTCCAGATGATGCGCCAGCATTACAGCCGCTACACCCTCGAGTTGGTCTCCTCGGTGTGCGGCACGCCGCGCGAAAAGATCCAGCGCGTCTGGGACATGATTGCCGAGACGGCCGCTCCCGACAAGACTATGACCTTCCTCTACGCGCTGGGCTGGACGCAGCACTCGATTGGCTCGCAGATCATCCGCACGGCGGCCATCGTCCAGCTGCTGCTGGGCAACATGGGCATGCGCGGTGGCGGGGTCAACGCCCTGCGCGGCCACTCCAACATTCAGGGCCTGACCGATCTCGGCCTGCTCTCCAACCTGTTGCCGGGCTACCTGACGCTGCCTCGCTCCGGTGAGCAGGATTACGAGGAGTACATCCTGGAACGGGCGCGGCCGCCCCTGGTGGAGGACGAAGTCTCCTACTGGCGCCATTACGAACGCTTCCACGTCAGCCTGATGAAAGCATGGTTCGGCGACGCCGCCAGTGAGGAGAACGACTGGTGCTACGACTGGCTGCCGAAGCTGGGCGTGGATCTCTACGACATCCTGCACACCTTCGAACGCATGCATCAGGGCGAAGTAAACGGCTACATCTGTCAAGGCTTCAACCCGCTGGCGGCGTTCCCGCACAAGGCCAAGACCACCGAGTCGCTGTCGCGGCTGAAATACCTGGTGGTGATCGACCCCCTGCGCACCGAGACGGCGGAATTCTGGAAGAACCACGGCGAGTTCCACGACGTGGACCCGGCCACGATCGATACCGAGGTGTTCCGCCTGCCCACTACCGCCTTCGCCGAGGAGGACGGCACTATCGTCAACAGCTCCCGGTGGCTGCAGTGGTTCTGGGCCGCGGCGCTCCCTCCGGGCGAGGCACGCTCCGACACGGCCATTATGGCGGGCATCTTCCTGCGTCTGCAGCGGCTCTATCGGGAGGAGGGTGGCCCCTTCCCCGAGCCGATCCTCAACCTGCACTGGCCCTATCGCTACCCCGAAGAGCCGAGTCCCGAGGAGCTAGCGCGAGAATACAACGGCTGGGCGCTGGAAGACGTCTTCGACGAGGAGCGCAATCTAGTGGTCCGCGCCGGCGAGCAGGTCGAGGATTTCGGCATGCTGCGTGCCGACGGCTCCACCGCCTGCGGCTGTTGGCTGTTCGCCGGCTGCTGGACCGAGGGCGGCAACCAGATGGTGCGCCGCGATAACTCCGATCCTTACGGCACCGGCCAGACGCTGGGCTGGGCCTGGTCGTGGCCCGCCAACCGCCGCATCCTCTACAACCGCGCCAGCGCCCGCCCCGACGGTACGCCTTGGGCGGCGCGCAAGGCCGTGGTGTGGTGGAACGGCCAGCGCTGGGTCGGCAACGACGTGCCCGACTTCCCGCCCACCTCCGCCCCAGGCGACGGCCAGGCGCCATTCATCATGAACCAGACCGGGCGCGGTCAGATCTTTGCTCGCGATCGCATGAACGAAGGGCCATTCCCCGAGCATTACGAGCCTTTCGAGACGCCGATCGCCAATAACCCACTGCACCCGGACAATCCCTTGGCCAAGCACAACCCGGGGGCTCGGGTATTCAAACAGGACCGCGAGAACTTCGGTACCTTCGAGGAGTTCCCGCATGCCGCGACCAGCTATCGCCTGACCGAGCATTTCCACTACTGGACGATGCATAACCGGCTCAACGCCATCGCCCAACCGGAGAAATTCGTCGAGATCGGCGAGAGCCTGGCCGAGGAGTTGGGCATCGCCAAGGGCGACCGCGTGCGGGTCAGCTCCAAGCGCGGCTTCATCGAGGCTGTTGCGGTGGTGACCAAGCGCATCCGCCCGCTGCAGGTCGCCGGCCAGACCGTGCATCAGGTCGGCATCCCGCTGCACTGGGGATTTCTCGGCGAGACGAAGAAGTCCTACCTGACCAACACCCTGACGCCATCCGTCGGCGACGGTAATACGCAAACGCCAGAATTCAAGTCATTCCTGGTGCGGGTCGACAAGCTGTGACGCAAGGAGGCGAAACGACATGAGAGGCGACCAGATCAATCTGCAGAACGTCATCGCCCGGTCGGCGACTCAGGTGCCCTCGCCCCAGGAGCGGAGCGGTGGCGTGGATCGCGTGACCAAGCTGATCGACGTATCGCGCTGCATCGGCTGCAAGGCGTGCCAGGTGGCCTGCGCCGAGTGGAACGACCTGCGCGACGAGGTCGGCGAGTGCGTCGGTGAATACGACAACCCGCTCGATCTCACACCCGACACCTGGCAGGTGATGCGCTTCGACGAATACGAGGACGAGCAGGGCAACCTCGAATGGCTGATCCGCAAGGACAACTGCATGCACTGCGCCGAACCGGGCTGCCTCGAGGCGTGCCCGGCGCCCGGCGCCATCGTGCAGTACGCCAACGGCATCGTCGACTTCAATTCGGAGCACTGCATCGGCTGCGGCTATTGCGTATCGGGCTGCCCCTTCGACGTGCCGCGCATCTCGAAGAAGGACCACAAGGCCTACAAGTGCACGCTCTGCTCCGACCGGGTATTCCATGGCCTGGAGCCGGCCTGCGTGAAGTCATGCCCCACCGGCTCGATCATGTTCGGCACCCGCGAGGACATGTTCGACCTGGCCGAGACCCGCACGAATTTCCTCAAGAGCCGTGGCTTCGACAACGCCGGGGTCTACAACCCCGAAGGGGTCGACGGCACCCATGTGATCTACGTGCTGCAGCACGCCGACAGGCCGGGGCTCTACAGCCACCTGCCCGAGGACCCGCGCATCAGCCCACTGGTCGACGCCTGGAAGGGCGTGACCAAGCCGCTGGCCTCCATGGCGATCGGCCTGGCCGCCCTGACCGGCTTTTTCCATTACGTCACCGCCGGGCCCAAGGAATACGGCGAGGAGGACGAAGCGGCAGTGCGCGAGGACGAGGCCCGCGAACGTGAACGGGAGGAACGCCCATGAGCCTGGCCAAATCGGATCCAGCGCTGCGGCGCTATAGCCTATGGAACCGCCTCAACCACTGGCTCGTCGCGATCAGCTTCGTGCTGCTGGTGCTAAGCGGGTTGCCGTTCTTCCATCCCTACTTCTGGCCGCTGACAGCGCTGTTCGGCGGGCCGACCATGACCCGCATCCTGCACCCCTACATCGGCCTGTTCATGTCACTGATGTTCCTCTTCATGGCGATCGCCTTCTTCAAGGAGAGCCTGATCCGTCGGCGCGACGTCCAGTGGCTCAAGCAGATCCGCGACGTGCTGGCCAATCGCGACGAAAAGCTGCCGCCGGTGGGCAAGAACAACGCCGGCCAGAAGCTGGTGTACTGGATCATGCTTGGCTGCATCGTCCTGCTGCTGATCACCGGCCTGCTGATCTGGCAGCCCTACTTCGCCGACGCCATCCCCATCACCCTGCGCCGGCTGGCGTCCCTGGGGCATGCCTTCCTCGCCTTTCTCGCCATCATCACCCTGATCATCCATATCTACTCGGGTATCTGGGTCAAGGGCTCGTTCCAGGCCATGGTGCGCGGCCGGGTCAGTTGGGCCTGGGCGCGTCATCACCATGGACTGTGGTACGAGGAGGAGCGCGAGAAGGCGCGCAAGCATCGCGCGATCAGCCGCCGCCACGACACGCCCACGAACCGACAGGAGTCGCCGTGACACACGCCTTCGGCAATGCCCCCACGGGGGTGATGCATCCCCCTGAGGTTCGCCTGCCCGACGACGACCATTTCGCCCGGCGCGCCCGGCGCCTGCGAGCTCTCGCCGAGCGCGTCGCGCCGCTCGGAGACTTCCTGCGCTTCATGGCGGAGCTGGCCCAGGCCCAGCAGGCGGCCATCGAGCGTAGCGCCCCGACCTGGCAACCCGAGCCCCAGGCCTTCGCGCTGGCGCTGGAACATGGCATGCCGCCACTCAACGTGCAGGCATTGCGCGGCGATATCGACGCTGGAGCTGAGCTCGATGCTCTGCTGAATGCGCTCGAGCTGCACATCGGCGAAGCCCAGCGTCCGCTGCTCGACACCCTGCGCAAGCTGTCGGCGGAAGAGATCGATCGGCTGGCGGACGACGTGCTCGCGGGCGAAGCCGGCGACGAACGGACTCGCGGCCTGATGCCACTGGTGGCCGCCGCGCTGCAGGTGGCCTGGCTGCGCCTGGCACGTTCGCTGCCCCAGGCACCGGCGCGTCCGGTCGGCGAGGTACGCACCCTGTGCCCCAGCTGTGGCTCGCCGCCCCTGGCCAGCGTGATCGAATCCGATCCGCAGTATAACGGTGTGCGCTACCTGCAGTGCGGCCTGTGCGCCACCCAGTGGTATCTGGAACGCTCCATCTGCAGCGTGTGCGAACAGAGCGGCAAGCTCGACTACCTGAGCCTGGCGGAAGAGAGCGACGCGACCGTCCCCCTGCCGGCCCAGGCCGAGGCCTGCGGCGACTGCGGCAGCTACCTCAAGATCTTCCCGCGCGCGCTCGACGCCGACGCCGAACCGCTGGCCGACGACCTCGCCAGCCTCGCGCTCGATCTGCTCCTTGACGAGGAGGGCCGCTACCGGCGCAGCGGAACCAACCCGCTGCTGATCGTCGACGCCTAGCCAGCCGGACGCGCATGGACGTGGCCCGGCCCGGCATGCTATGCCATAGGGACGACCCCTCTCCTTTGGATAGGAGAAATGACCGTCCCCGGCATGGAATGACGAAAATGGACGTTCGACGCAGCCTGCCCGCGGTGGATGCACTGCTGGCCCACCCTCATGTGCGTGAGGCCCGCGGAAGCTACGGCCAGCGCCTCGTGCGACGCGCCGTGCGCCAGACGCTGGACGAGACCCGCCGCATGCTGGCACAGCCGGCCGCACCGGCCAGCCCCGACCTGGACAGCCTGGCGACGCGGGTGCTGAGCCGCCTGGCCGAACTGGCCCGCCCCGCCAGTCGCGCGGTATTCAACCTCACCGGCACGGTGATCCACACCAACCTGGGGCGCTCGCCGCTCGCCGAGGCGGCCATCGAGGCCATGACGCAAGCGGCGCGCCACCCGGTGGCGCTGGAGTACGACCTCGACAGCGGCGGCCGCGGCGATCGCGACCGACTGGTGGAAGGCCTGCTGTGCGAGCTGACCGGTGCCGAAGCGGCCACCGTGGTCAACAATAATGCCGGCGCCGTGCTGCTGGCCCTGGGCGCGCTGGGCGCGGGCCGCGAGGCGTTGATATCGCGCGGCGAGCTGATCGAGATCGGCGGGGCCTTCCGCATGCCCGACATCATGGCCGCGGCGGGCTGCCGCCTGCGCGAGGTGGGCGCCACCAACCGCACCCATGCGCGTGACTTCGAGGGGGCCGTCGGCGAACATACCGGACTGATCGTCAAGGCCCACACCTCCAACTACGCCATCACCGGCTTCACCTGCAGCGTTCCCGAAACCCGCCTGGCCGAGATCGCCCATGCCCATGGCATTCCCTTCCTGGTCGATCTGGGCAGCGGCGCGCTGGTCGATTTCACCGCCCTCGGCCTGCCCTACGAGGCGCAGCCCGGTGACGCCATCGGCGCCGGCGCCGACGTGGTCACCTTCAGCGGCGACAAGCTGCTGGGCGGCCCTCAGGCCGGCATCATCGTCGGTCGCCGCGAGGCGATCGCACGCATCAAACGTCATCCGCTGAAGCGCGCCCTGCGCCTGGACAAGCTGACCCTGGCCGCACTCGAGGCGACGCTACGCCTTTATCGCGACAGCGATGCCCCTCAGCGCGACATTCCCACCCTGGCGCTGCTGGCCCGTTCGGAGGACGCCATCGCCGCCACCGGCGAGCGGCTGCTGCCCCACGTCCAGCGCCTGCTTCCCGACATCGAGGTGACGCTGGAGCCGTGCCTGAGCCAGCTCGGCAGTGGCTCGCTACCGGTCGACCGCCTGCCCAGCCGAGCGCTGGCATGGCGGCCCAAGGATAGCCAGCGCCGCCTGCGCGAGCGCCGCCTGCGGCGCCTCGAAGCGGCGCTGCGCGACCTGCCCCGACCGGTCATCGGTCGGCTCAGCGAAGGCGCCCTGCGTCTCGATCTACGCTGCCTGTCCGGTGCGGACGAGGAGGCGGCCTTCCTGGATCAGCTGAAAGCCCTGCCGCGGCGCTATGCGACCAGCGAGGCCAGTCATCGGGCCGACGAGGAAGCGAGCGCGCCCGGCATTGGGCGAGAGAGCCGACGCACGGACGAGCCAGCCCGCGCCGTGGCCGCCAGCGACACGAGCGGAGGCGCGCCTTGATCGTCGGCACCGCCGGCCATGTCGATCATGGCAAGACCGCCCTGATCCAGCGGCTCACCGGCATCGACACCGACCGACTGAAGGAGGAGAAGGCGCGCGGGCTGACCATCGAGCCCGGCTTCGCCTATCCAGAGGTGGCCGACGGCGTCGAGCTCGGCTTCGTCGACGTGCCCGGGCACGCCCGCTTCCTTCATCACATGCTGGCGGGCAGCGCCGGCGTCGATACGGTACTGCTGGTCGTGGCCGCCGACGACGGCGTCATGCCGCAAACCGTCGAGCATCTGCAGATTCTTACCCTGCTGGGGCTTAGCCGCGGCATGGTGGCGCTGACCAAGATCGACCGGGTCGACGCCGAGCGCCGGCGCCAGGTGCGTGATGAGATCACCGCACTGCTGGCCGAGACGCCGCTGGCCGAGGCCCCCATTATCGAGGTCTCCAGCCACAGCGGCGAAGGCGTGGACGAGCTGCGCGACAGGCTGTGGACGGCGGCGGCGATGCAGCGCCAGACGCCGGCTCACGGGCGCTTCCGGCTCGCCGTCGACCGGGTCTTCACCAAGGCCGGCGCCGGACTGGTGGTGACCGGCACGGCCTTCGCCGGCTGCGTGAGTCAAGGCGACGAGGTCCGCCTGGTGCCGGCCGGCCTGACGGCGCGGGTGCGGGGGTTGCGTCGGCAGCACCGCGCCGGCGAATGGGCGCAGCAGGGCGATCGCGTGGCGCTCAACCTCGCTGGCGCGGGCATCAGCCGCGACGCGATTCAGCGTGGCGACTGGATCATGGCCGAGTCGCTGGAGACGCCCCCGCTCCGCCGCCTCGACGTCCAGCTGCAACTGCTCGACGACGCGCCGTCGGTCAAGCACTGGGCGCCGATCCACGCGCACCTTGGCGTCACTCGACTGTGCGGCCGCCTGTCGCTGCTCGAGGGCCAGCGGCTCGCGCCGGGCGAAGGCATGCTGGGACAACTCGTGCTCGACACCCCGGTGCACGCCTGCCTCGGCGATCGCTTCGTGATTCGCGATCCCGGCGGGCGCCTCACCCTGGGCGGCGGCATGGTGCTCGACGGAGACCCGCCCCGCCGCGGCCAGCGCCGTCCCGAGCGCCTGGCCTGGCTCTCGGCGCTGGCCGAGTGCGCGGCCGCGGGGCCGCCGTTCGATCTCGACCCGCCCCTGCGCCAGGCGCTGCGCCAGCGGCCCATCGGCGTGGACCTGGGGGCCGTGGCACGCAACGCCAACATCGACGTGGCGGAGCTGAGCGAGCGAGTCGAGGCGCTGGGAGGCCGAGTCATCGCCACCCAAGGCCAGGCCCGCGCCTTTTCCCGGGAGACCGTCGCGACGCTGGAGGCGCGCCTGCTCGAAGCCGTGGCGGCCAACCATGCGCGCGACCCCTCCATGCTCGGCACCGAGCGCGCCCGGCTGGCGCGCCAGACCATGCCCGAGCTGCCCGAGCCGGTCTGTCGGGAGCTGCTGGCGGCGCTGGTCGATCGCGGAGCGCTGGCCACCCACGGCCCCTTCGTCGCCCTGCCCGAGCACCGTACGGTGCTCAGCGATGCCGACGAGGCGTTGTGGCAGCGGCTCGAGCCGCTCATCGCCACCGCCCCCTTCCAGCCGCCGCGGGTACGCGACATGGTCGCCGCCGCGGATCTCGACGAGGAGCGCATCCGCCGGACGCTGGTCGCCAGCGCTCGCCTGGGCCGGCTCTATCAGGTTCGCCGGGACCATTTCTACCTGGCAGAGACGGTGGTCGAGATGGCCGCGATCGTGAAGACGCTCGAGGACATGCACGGCGCGGTGCGGGCGGCCGAATTTCGCGACCGGATCGGCACCGGCCGCAAGCTGGCCATTCACATTCTCGAATTCTTTGATAGGGTAGGGTACACGCGGCGCAGGGGGGACGAGCGCTACATCCGCCAAGCCGGCATGTGGCAATAGAACCCGACCCGCGACACTCAAGGAAGAGGATCGACCCCCGGTGGGGCGGCCAGACTTCAAATCTGGCAGGGGCTGCCAGCGGTCCCTGGTGGGTTCGACTCCCACGCTCTTCCGCCAAGTCTTCCCGGCTAAGAACGGTTATCCCAGGATCACGACGCGCGTGCCGATTCTCAACCACGGGTCGAGAGCGCGGATCTGCTCGTTGTCCACCGCCACGCAGCCTTCCGTCCAGTCGAAGCGCTGATGGACGTAGGGGTCGCCACGGCCCAGGCCGTGTATGCCGATCAGGCCGCCCAGGGCGGTATCGTGCGGCGCACGGCCGTGGCGCGCCCGGTAGCTTTCGATGTAACCGTACTCCTGCGGCGTGATCCTGCCCAGCCGCAGCGCCTCCTGGGCCACCTGCGCCGTGGGATAGTCGAAGCCGAAGAACAGCCCGAAGCGCGAAGCGCGGTTGATCCGGTCGACGCGAAACTCCCCGAGCGGCGTCATCGAGCTGCCCCTGGCGCGCAGCGGTGCCGCGCCGCCAGCCCCGTAGGCAAGGTGCTCGATGCGCTTGATAACCGCCTCGCCGCGGTAGAGCGTCACCTGCCGACGCCGCAGGTCGATACTCAGCCAGACCTCGTCCCGGGTCAGCCCCTCGGGCATGGCCGCGCCATCGAGGGATTGCCATAGCAGCGAGGAAAGGAAGGAATGGCCGCCCGCCTCGGTCGAGGTCGACGGAAGGTTGGCTTGGGCCGATGGCCCGAACGTGAGCAATGCCGCCGTCAGGACGGCAGCCGAGAAGAGTCCCCTGTACATATCACCTTGCCCTGCGCGTTGATGCTTTTTATCGGCTCGTTATGGTGTCGTTATGCGGCTGGCCGAATGCCGAACGGGCAGCGGGTTCATCCGCGAACGGGCCATCGGCTGCCAATGGGCGAAATATATCACGCGGCAGCGCGGGCAAAAGCCCGAACTACCGCGGAAAGCGGCCATTTCTCGCCAGCCTGTTCAACGCTATGCGCGGTGCCGAGGATCAGTCTCGACCCGTCGTTCCCGCCTCCGGCTCCAGCCCCCAACCAAGCTCCAGCGTCACCCCGACAACGCCGCCCTCGACAAGGCGCCGTGACGAGTGAGCGAGCAGCGCCGAGCCATCGGCCAGGCGCAGCCCGAGCTCGTAGCGCTCGCCGCGAAAGATCGCCCGCTCCACCCGCGCCCGCATGCCGCGCTCGCCCAGGCGTACATGTTCGGGGCGAATCAGCACGGGGCCTCGCCCTTGCGGCCCCGCCTCTCCAGCGGCCGACATCAGGGCCTCACCCTGCAGCCACTGCCCGGGCGCGGCACCCGGCAGCATCAGCACGCTGCCCTGGCCGATGAAGCCGGCCAACCATTCACTGCGCGGTTGACGATAGAGGGTTTCGGGGGTCGACCACTGCACCAGCCGTCCCTCGCGCATCACGGCGATGCGATCGGCCAGCGCCATCGCCTCGCCCTGGTCGTGGGTGACGTAGACGAGCGTGGCGCCACTGCGGCGATGGAAGGTGCGAAAGCCCTCCTCCATGGTGGCGCGCAGGTGGCGGTCGAGATTCGCCAGCGGCTCGTCGAGCAACACCACTGACGGCGAGGCTACCAGGCAGCGGGCCAGCGCCACGCGCTGACGCTGGCCCCCGCTGAGCTCCTGCGGGCGGTGCTCGGCCAACGCCGCGAGCTGTACCATGGCGAGCGCCTCGTCGACGCGGCGGCGATAGTCGCGACCGCCGACGCCGCGCAGCTTGAGCGGGTAGCCGACGTTATCGGCCACGTTCATGTGCGGCCACAACGCATAGGACTGGAAGACCATGCCCATGTGCCGCTCCTCGGGAGGCACATGGCAGGTCGCGTCGGACAGCGTCCGGTCGCCGAGCCGGATGCGCCCCTCGCTGGGATGCTCGAAGCCCGCCAGCATGCGCAGCACAGTGGTCTTGCCGCAACCGCTGGGTCCGAGCAGTGCCACGAACTCCCCCGGGGCGACGTCCAGCGTCAGCCCGCTCACCGCCGCATGCTCGCCGAAACGCTTGCCGACACCATCCAGACTCAGTTCCGCCAAGGGATCACCCCCCGCGGCAGGCGTGAAGCCAGCAGGCTCAGCGCCAGCATCATCAGCGCCACCACGGCGACGACCAGCACCGCCACTGCCGAGGCCAGCACGCTGTCGCCGCCCTGGTCGAGGGTGTAAACGAGAACACCCAGCGTCTCGTTGCCGGCGCTCCACAGCAGCGCCGAGACGGTGAGTTCGTTCACCGCAATCAGGAACACCAGCAGACCGCCGGCGAACAGCGCCGGAGCCATCAGCGGCAGCACGATGCCGGAAAGACGCCGCCACAGGCCGGCGCCTGCCAGTTGGGCGGCCTCTTCGAGCGACGGGTCGAGCTGCGCCAGGCTCGCCGTCACGGGCTTCAGGCCGACCATCAGGAAGCGTGCCAGGTAGGCGATGAAAATCAGCCCTAGGGTGCCGTAGAGCGTCACCTCGACCAGCGGCAGCGGTCGCACGAACAGCAGGATGCAGGCTACCGCCAGCACCACCCCCGGCAGGGCGTAGGGCAGCTCGATGGCGCCGAGGGCCAACCCCTGCCAGCGCCGCGGCAGACGCAGCAGGCGATAGGCCAGCGGCAGGGATACGGCCATCAGCGTGAGCGCAGCTCCGCCGGCCAGCCACAGGCTGTTGTGCAGGGCCCGGCGCGTCACGCCCTGGCGTCCCAGCATTTCGCGGTAGGCTTCCAGCGTGGCGCTCTCGATCGTCAGCGGTACCCCCATGGCCGGAACCAGCGAACCCACCACCAGCGCCAGCAGCGGAGCGACGAGGAGCACCGCGAGCAGCGCCGCGAGGCCGGCTTCGACCCAGCCTCGCCAGCGACCCAGCGACAGGTCGTGCGCCCGCCCCACGTGACCGATCAGGCCGAAGCGGCTGCGCTTCATCAGTCGCTGCTGCAGAGCGACGCCGGCCAGCGCCAGCCCGCCGATCAGCATCGACAGGACGGCCATCTCGGCCAGCACGCCGGTGCCGAAGCCTGCCATACGCTGATAGATCAGGGTGGGCAGCACATGGTAGCCGGCGGGGATGCCGAGCATGGCGGGGATGCCGAAGTTGCCGAGATTGGAGACGAAGGCCATGGCGCCGCCGGCGACCAGCCCGCCGCGCGTGAGCGGCAGCACGGTATGCCACCACACCTGGAACGGCCGGGCACCACTGATGCGCGCGGCTTCCACCAGCTCGCGCGGCAGCGCCACCAGGCTGGTACGCAGTGCCAGGAACACTAGTGGCGCGCTCTGGATGCCCAGCAGCAGGGCAATCCCCTCGCCCGAATGGAGCGGCTGGGGGCTGCCCAGCGCCGGGGCCACGCCCAGGCTGTTGAGCAACGGACTGGCCGGGCCGAACAGCTGCAGCCAGCTCAATGCGGTGACCTGGGGCGGGATCATCATCGGCAGCATGAAGCAGAACATCAGCATGCCCTTGCCGCGCACGTCGGTCAGGGTGATGGCGAAGGCGAACAGACCGCCCAGCAGCAGCGCGATCAACATGCCCAGCACGCTGGTATAGACGCTGTGCCACAGCGCCAGCCAGGTACGGGACGAGGAGAGAACGCGCCACAGCGGGGCCTCATTGCCCAGACCGAGATCGCTGAGGGCTTCCACCAGCAGGCGCAGGCTGGGGGTCAGGCTGAGCAGCAGGATCGCCCCCAGTAGCAGGGAGAGCAGCCAGCGCTGCTGGCTGCCCGGCGCTGCCATCGACGGCATCGTCAGCCTCCGAACAGCTCGCTGAAGCGCTGCTTATGCACCTCGGCCTGCTCCAGGGCGCGTTCGGCGTCGAGCGGCATCACGCGGATCTCGTCACGGGCGGGGAAGCCCGGGGGCGGCTCGATACCGTCGAGCGCCGGCAGGTAGCCCTGCTGGCTGACCAGTTGCTGTCCCTCTTCGGAAAGCAGGAAATCGACGAACCGCTGCGCGGCCTGGGGATTGCGGGCCTCGGCCAGGATGGCCACCGGCTCGGTCACGGCGGTGACGCCCTCCTCGGGAAAGACGAAGGCCACCGGTGAGCCCTTGGCCGCCTCGCGGATGGGCAGGAAGTCCACTACCACCCCATAGGGCTTGGTTCCCCCGGCCACGTCGTTGAACACGCCGCCATTGCCGCCCTGGGCCTCTGCCCGGTTGGCAGCCAGCGCCTCGTAGTAGTCCCAGCCCAGGTCGGGATGCTGGGTCAGCGCGGCCAGGTGGATCAGGGCGGCACCGGAGTAGAGCGGGCTGGGCATGGTCACCTGACCGGCATAGTCGTCGTCGACGAGCTCCCGCCAGCTCGTCGGTGCCCGCTCGGCGCGCGTGTTGTAAACGATGCCGGTGGTGATCAGCTTGGTGCCGTAGTAGTAGCCTTCGGGATCGTAGAGCGAAGCGTCATAGCGGTCGCGCGATTCGCTCAGGTAGGGCTGCAGCCTGCCCTCCTGCTCGAGCGACTCCATGGTCACGCTGTCGGCGATCAACAGCACGTCGGGCTTGGCCATGCCGGCCTCGAACTCCGAGCGCAACCGGGTCATCAGCTGCGTGGTGCCGTCTCGCACCCACTCCACCTCGATGTCGGGGTGGGCGGCCTGGAAGGCGTCCACGGTCTGCTGGGCATCGCTGTTGGGCTGACTGGTGTAGAGCACCAGCGTGTCGGCCTGGGCCTGGGCAAGCAAAGAGAGACCGGCCCACAGGCAGGCCAGGGCGGTACGGGTGAGGCATCGGGACATGGGACTGGCTCCTGTCGGGTAAGCAGTCCCACGTTAGTGCCGCCGCCTTACAGCTTTGTGACGCCTACAGAGGAGACGGCCTTAAAAACTGACTTCGGTCAGCCAAACGTCATGTTCTTATAAAAAAACTTGCCTTCCCTTTGCCGGTGCGCTCTGCGAGACTCCTGCACCTATTTTGTGCAATCGGGCAACGATGAAGACCTATTTCGCCAAGATGCGCGCCGAGCGAATCCAAGCTCCCAGCCCGGACTGGCAGGACGCCCTGTGGTCCTGGTTCGGTGCGTTCAGCGGGATGGGTGCCATCTGTTGGCTCAGCGCGCACTGGTTGTCCCACCATCTGCTGATCGTAGCCTCCTTCGGCGCCACCTCCGTGCTGCTCTATGCCGCCCCAGACAGTCCGTTCGCACAGCCGCGTAACGTCCTGCTGGGGAGCATGCTCTCCGCTCTGGTGGGGGTAGGCTGCTTCCAGCTATTGGGCAGTACCGCGCTGGCCGTCACGCTCGCCGTGTCGCTCTCGGTGCTCGTCATGCAGCTCACGCATACCGTGCATCCCCCGGGAGCCGCCGCGGCGCTGGTCGCCGTGATCGGCGGTCCACCGATCACGGCCCTGAATTGGTGGTACCCCTTGATGCCGATCGGCATCGGTTGCAGCGTCATGCTGCTGGTGGCAATCCTGGTCAACAATCTGGCCCGCCATCGGCGCTATCCGCGCTACTGGTAGCAGACGATCTCACCCCGCGCGGGCGACCTGCTCCTGCGCCAGCCGCTCGACGGCCTGCCTGGCCACGGGCGAGAGCTTGCTGCCGTCCTCGCGCAGGTAGTCGACGATCTGGCGCTTCATGCTGCGAGCCCAGAATTTCTTGAGGTGGGTGGATACGCGCTCGGCCGCGGCGTCGCCATAGTGAACGTTGTTGGCGGCGATCTGGTTGGCCATGTGGATCAGGGAATCGAGCTGGCTGCGACTCATGGCGGGGTCAACCTCCGCTGGCATGGGAGACCGGCAGCGCTGCGCTTGCCGGCTGGTGGTAGATGACATGACGCCCCGAGCGGGCGAAGCCGACCAGCAACAGACCCGCCTGGCGTGCCTGCTCGATGGCAAGCGAGGTGGGTGCCGATACCGCGATCAAGCAGCCGATGCCGGCGCCGGCGCATTTCTGCACCATCTCGTAGCTGGCACGACTGGAGACCAGAACAAAGCCGTCCTGCGCTTCACGGTCACGTCTCGCCAGTGCCCCGATCAGCTTGTCCAATGCGTTGTGCCGGCCCACGTCCTCACGCGCCAATAGCACCTGTCCGGCAAGGTCGCACCAGGCCGCGCCATGGGTGGCGCCGGTCTCGCGCTGCAACGGCTGGTGCCAGCGCAGCATCTCGAGAGCGTGCTGAATGGCGTCGTCGGCCACGACGGGAGCGACGACCGGGGCGATCGGGCGGATCGCCTGATCCAGCGATTCGGTGCCGCACAGGCCGCAGCCGGTGCGCCCGGCCAGGCTGCGCCGACGCTGCTTGAGTTCCATGAAGCGCTGGGTGGCGATCTGCAGGTGCACGGCGATACCGGCGGCCTCTTCGCGCACCTCCAGGCCGTAGAGCTCCTCGGGCGCCTCGAGGATGCCCTCGGTGAGGCTGAAGCCGAGGGCGAAGTCCTCCAGGTCGGCGGGCGTGGCCATCATCACGGCATGCGAGATGCCGTTGAAGACCAGCGCCACCGGGGTCTCCACGGCGATGCTGTCATCGGTTAACTCGGTGCCGCCGGCCCGGCGCACGTCCACCGGGGCTCGGCAGCTGCTGGGGTCGTCACTCATTAGCACGCTCCGCTGAGGGCTGCTTGCCCGCTTCGTCCTTCACGCCGCGCAGCAGCTCGAGCTGGAGCCGGTCGAAATTCTGGAACTGGCGCTGCCAGGCAGACGGCTGGCTGACCTTCTCGACCTGCACGGCGGTCACCTTGTACTCCGGACAGTTGGTCGCCCAGTCGGAGCTGTCGGTGGTGATCACGTTGGCCCCGCTGCCCGGGTGGTGGAAGGTAGTGTAGACCACCCCCGGCGGCATGCGGTCGCTGATCCGGGCGCGCAGCACCGTCTGGCCGGCACGGCTGGTGATGCCGACCCAGTCGCCGTCGCGCACACCGCGCAGCTCGGCGTCCGCGGGGTGCAGCTCGAGCACGTCCTCGTCGTGCCAGGCCTGGTTGCCGGTGCGCCGGGTCTGGGCGCCGACGTTGTACTGGGAGAGGATGCGCCCGGTGGTCAGCAGCAGCGGGAAGCGGCGGTTGCTGAGCTCGGCGCTCTCCACGTAGTCGGTGATGGCGAACTGGCCGCGGCCGATGGGGAAGTCCTCGATGTGCATGGTCGGCGTGCCTTCTGGATGCGCCTCGTTGCACGGCCACTGGATGCTGCCCAGTTCGTCGAGCCGCGCGAAGCTGACACCGGCGAAGCTCGGCGTGAGGCTGGCGATCTCGTCCATGATCTCTGCCGGATGATCGTAGTGCATGGGGTAGCCCAGCGCGTTGGCCAGGTCCACGGTTACCTCCCAGTCCTCCTTGCCGGCCAGCGGCGGCATCACCTTGCGTACCCGATTGATGCGCCGCTCGGCGTTGGTGAAGGTGCCGTTCTTCTCCAGGAAGGAGGAGCCCGGCAGCAGCACGTGGGCGTACTTGGCCGTCTCGTTGAGGAATATGTCCTGCACGATCAGGCACTCCAGCGAGCGCAGCGCCTGTTCCACGTGCTGGGTGTTCGGGTCGGACTGGGCGATGTCCTCGCCCTGCACATAGAGCGCCTTGAAGTCGCCGGCGACAGCGGCGTCGAACATGTTGGGGATGCGCAGCCCCGGCTCGTCGTCGATGGGCACGCCCCAGGCCGCCTCGAAGCGCTCGCGCACGGCGGGATCGCCGACATGCTGATAGCCCGGCAGCTCGTGGGGGAAGGAGCCCATGTCGCAGGAGCCCTGGACGTTGTTCTGTCCGCGCAGCGGATTCACGCCCACGCCTTCACGGCCGATATTACCGGTGGCCAGGGCCAGGTTGGCGATGCCCATGACCATGCTCGAGCCCTGGCTGTGCTCGGTGACGCCGAGGCCGTAGTAGATAGCGCCGTTGGGCGCGCGGGCGTAGGTGCGCGCGGCGCGGCGCACCTGCTCGGCCGGCACGCCGGTGACCGCCTCGACGTGCTCGGGCGAGTGGCGCTCGTCGAGGATGAACTCGCGCCAGGCCAGGTAGCCTGACTCGTCGCAGCGGCCGGCGATGAACTCACGGTCCTCCAGCCCTTCGCTGATCACCACGTGGGCCAGGGCGTTGACCATCGCCACGTTGGTGCCGGGGCGCAGAGCGAGATGCTGGGCGCCGCGATGGTGCGGCGTCTTGAGCAGGTCGATGCGCCGCGGGTCGATCACGATCAGCTCGGCGCCCTGGCGCAGGCGGCGACGCATCTGCGAGGCGAATACCGGGTGGGCGTCGGTGGGGTTGGCGCCGATGACGACGATGGCATCGGCCTTCATTACCGAATCGAAGGTCTGGGTACCGGCGGACTCGCCCAGGGTCGCCTTTAGGCCGAAGCCGGTGGGCGAGTGGCACACCCGCGCGCAGGTGTCGGTGTTGTTGTTGCCGAAGGCCGCGCGCACCAGCTTCTGCACCAGGTAGGTCTCCTCGTTGGTACAGCGCGACGAGGTGATGCCGCCGATGCTCTCACGACCGTACCGGGCCTGGATCGCCTTGAGCCGCTCGGCGGCGAAGGCAATCGCTTCCTCCCAGCCCACCTCACGCCAGGGCTGGTCGATCGACTCGCGAATCATCGGCGTTTTCAGCCGATCCGGATGGGTGGCGTAGCCGAAGGCGAAGCGGCCCTTGACGCAGGAGTGGCCGTGGTTGGCGTCGCCGCCCTTGTACGGCACCATGCGCACCACCCGGTCGCCCTGCATCTCGGCCTTGAACGAGCAACCCACGCCGCAGTAGGAGCAGGTGGTGACCACGCTGTGTTCCGGCTGGCCCTGCTCGATCACCGATTTCTCCATCAGCGTCGAGGTCGGGCAGGCCTGCACGCAGGCCCCGCAGGAGACGCACTCGGAGTCCATGAAGGCCTCGCTCTGCCCCGCGGCGACCTTGGACTCGAAGCCACGCCCCTCGATGGTCAGGGCAAAGGTGCCCTGCACTTCATTGCAGGCACGCACGCAGCGCGAGCAGACGATGCACTTGCTGGGGTCGAAGCTGAAGTAGGGGTTGGAGTCGTCGGTCTCGGCCGCCAGGTGGTTCTCGCCGTCGAAGCCGTAGCGCACCTCGCGCAGGCCCACCGCGCCGGCCATGTCCTGCAGCTCGCAGTCACCGTTGGCCGGGCAGGTCAGGCAGTCCAGCGGGTGGTCGGAGATGTAGAGCTCCATCACGTTGCGCCGCAGCTTGGCGAGCCGCGCGTTCTGCGTGGTGACCTTCATTCCGTTCTCGACCGGCGTGGTGCAGGAGGCCGGCAGCCCGCGCTTGCCCTCGATCTGCACCGCGCACAGGCGGCAGGAGCCGAACGCCTCGAGGTTGTCCGAGGCGCACAGCTTGGGAATATTGATATCGGCCAGGGCCGCGGCGCGCAGTACCGAGGTACCCTCGGGCACGCTGATCTCGGTGCCGTCGATCTCGAGGGTGACGAGCGTCTCGGAGAGCCGTGCCGGGGTGCCGTAGTCGCGTTCCGGCAAAAGGTGCTGGGGAACGGACGCCTGCTTGGGGTCGTAATAGTGCAACATGTCGTACCTCCTCCCGCTCAACGCTGCAGGTCGTCGGGAAAGTGTTTCATCACGCTCTGCACCGGGAACGGCGTCATGCCACCCATGGCACAGAGGGAACCGTCCACCATGGTCTCGCACAGGTCGCCCAGCAGCACGAGGTTGGCCTCGCGGTTGTCGCCCGCGCGAATGCGGTCGATCACCTCGACGCCGCGCACCGCCCCGATGCGGCAGGGGGTGCACTTGCCGCAGGACTCCACGGCGCAGAACTCCATGGCGAAGCGCGCCTGCTCGGCCATGTCCACCGTGTCGTCGAACATCACCACGCCGCCGTGGCCGACCCCCGCGCCGACGTCGGCGAAGGCCTCGTAGTCGAGCGGCAGGTCCCACTGGCTTTCGGGCAGGTAAGCACACAGCGGGCCGCCCACCTGCACCGCGCGCAGCGGGCGGTCGCTCGCGGTGCCGCCGCCGAAGTCCTCCATCAGCTCGCGCAGGGTGGTACCGAAGGCGAGCTCCACCAGCCCGCCGCGCTTGACGTTGCCGGCCAGTTGCAATGCCAGGGTGCCCCGCGAGCGGCCCATGCCGTAGTCGGCATAGGCCGTGGCTCCGCGGGCGAGAATAAAGGGCACCGCGGCCAACGACAGCACGTTGTTGACCACTGTGGGCTGGCCGAACAGGCCCTCGATCGCCGGCAGCGGCGGCTTGAAGCGCACCATGCCGCGCTTGCCCTCGAGGCTCTCCAGTAGCGAAGTCTCCTCGCCGCAGATGTAGGCGCCCGCGCCGAGCCGTACTTCCAGCTCGAAGCGCTGGCCGCTGCCGCGGATATCCGCACCGAGATAGCCGGCGGCCTCGGCGCGGGCGATCGCCTCATTGAAGATCTCGTGAGCCAAGGGATATTCCGAACGCAGGTAGACGTAACCCTGGGTGGCGCCCACGGCGAGACCGGCAATGGCCATGCCCTCGATCAGCAGGTAAGGGTCACACTCCATCACCAAGCGATCGGCGAAGGTGCCGGAGTCGCCCTCGTCGGCGTTGCAGACGATATATTTCTGTTCGGCGGGTGCGTCGAGCACCGTCTGCCACTTGATGCCAGTGGGAAACGCCGCCCCGCCGCGGCCACGCAGGCCGGAAGCCTTGACCTCGTCGACGATCTCCTGGGGCGAGAGCGAGAGCGCCCGCTCCAGGCCCCGGAAGCCGTCATGAGCGCGATAATCGTCGATGGAGAGTGGGTCGGTGACGCCGATGCGTGAAAATGTCAGCCGCTGCTGAGCCTGCAGGTAGGGGATCGCCTCGACCGGCCCTTGGTAGAGGGGAGACTGGGCGCCGTGTGTCTGCAAACCGGCTTCGAGCAGCCCGGCGTCGAACAGGCCGGCCACGTCGCTCGGCTCGACTGGACCATAGGCAATGCGGCCCGCCGACGTCTCGACCTCGATCAGCGGCTCCAGCCAGAACAGACCGCGCGAGCCGTTGCGTACCAGCTCGATCTCGGCACCACGGGCGGCGGCCTCCGCCTCGATGCGCGCGACCACCTCATCGGCACCGAGGGCGAGCGCCGTGGTTTCGCGGGGCACGTAGATTCGAACGCTCATCAGCCCACCTCCAGCACTTGGACGCTCAGTTCGTCGACCAGACGATCGAATTTCTCGGGCGTGACCCGGCCATGGATGCGATCACCGATGCGCAGCGACGGGCCGCAGGCACAGTTGCCCAGGCAGTAGACCGGCTCCAGGGTGATCTCGCGGTCAGGGGTGGTCTGATGGAAGTCGATGCCGAGGGTCGCCCGCGCATGGTTCTCCAGCCCTCGCGAACCGCGCGCCTGGCACGCCTCTGCGCGGCAGAGCTGCATCACATGGCGCCCCGGCGGCGCGGTGCGAAAGTGGTGATAGAAGCTGATCACGCCATGCACTTCGGCACGGGTGAGCTGCAGCGATTCGGCAATGATCGGCACCGCCTCGCGCGGTACGTAGCCGCAGCGATCCTGGATCGCATGCAGGATGGGAAGCAGAGCCCCGGGCTTGTGCTTCAGGACGTCGATCTCGTCCTGAATCAGCTGAGGGGTCCACTGAGGAGAGTCACTGTTGAGCATGGCCTGGCCTCGAGTCGAACGCAGGACGCACATTGTTCTTGCGTCGGGACGTTCGAAGCTGCTAATTATGTTTTATAGTTCATATATGACAATCGATGCCTATCGACACCGCGGTATCTGTGAAAGTAGCAGTACTACCTCCGTTTCAAAATATGAAAAATACAGCATATGAAGCGCATTCGAATCGAGCCTGCCTGGTCCTTCACCGACGAGTCGGGTAACCGCCTGGATCCACAGCTGTTTGGCCTGCTGCAGGGCATCCATCGCAGCGGCAAGCTGACCGCAGCCGCCGTCGAGGCCGGCATCTCCTATCGCCACGCCTGGAACTTGCTCAACAGGTGGGCGGACTTCTTCGGCGTCGCCCTGGTGGAATTGCAAAAGGGTCGCGGGGCACGACTGACCCCGCTCGGCGACAAGCTGTTGTGGGCCCGCCAACGCGTGGCCGCCCGGCTCGGCCCGCAGCTCGAGAGCCTGGGCTCGGAGCTCAATCTCGAACTGCAGCAGCTGTTCGAGGGCGTCGAGCCGGTGCTGCGCATGCACGCCAGTCACGGCTACGCAGTGGCGCTGCTGCCCCGGTTCGCCACCGGCTTCCAGCTCGATCTGCAGTATTGCAGCCCCCAGGAAGCCCTGGCTGCGCTCAATCGAGGCGCCTGCGACGTGGCCGGCTATCATATGCCGACCACGGCTACCCGCGGCCCGCTGATGCAGGATTACCGGCGCCAGCTGCGGCCGCGCAGCCACTGCATCATTCGTTTCATCACCCGCTGCCAGGGGCTCATGGTGGGGCCGGGCAATCCCCGCGGCATCGTCGGTCTGTCCGACCTTGCGCGCGGCGACGTGCGCTTCATTAACCGCCAGAAGGCCTCGGGCACCCGGGCGCTGCTCGACATCCTGCTGCGCGAGGCCGGGCTCTCCTCACAGCGGATCCAGGGCTTCGAGCTGGAGGAGTACACGCACTCGGCGGTGGCCGCCTACATCGCCGCCGGCATGGCCGACGTGGGCTTCGGCGTCGAGGCCGCCGCGCGCCTGTTCGGGCTCGAATTCCTGCCCCTGGCCCATGAGCACTACATGCTGGTCTGCCAGCGCAGGAGCCTCGCCGACCCCAGCGTCAAGCGCCTGCTCGAGATGATCCGCAGCGAGCCGTTCCTCGAGGCCGTCGCCGAGCTGCCCGGCTATTCGCCGGATCACTGTGGCGAGGTGTGCCGTGTCGACGAGTTGTTCGGCGAGGTCCGGCGCGCCTGAGCCTTGCGTCAATAATCGACCACTACGTTGCCGATCGGCTTGCTGCAGCACGAGAGAATGTAGCCCTCCTCGATGTCCTCGTCGGTAATGCCGCCGTTGTGCTCCATATCCACTTCGCCGGACTTGAGCCCCACCCGGCAAGTGCCGCATATGCCCATGCCGCAGGCCTTGGGGATGTGCAGCCCGAGCTTGGACGCGGCGGCGTGCACCGTCTCGCCCGGCTGGATGCGCACGCTCTTGCCCGAGCCGACGAACTCGACGCTGAGCATGTCGGCATAGTCGATTTCCCCGGCTTCTGCCTCGGCTTGCTCGGCCAGCTCCAGCACGTCCTCGCGTACGTCCAGCGGCGTGGCGCCGAAGGACTCCTCATGGTAGTGGCTCATGTCGAAGCCGTTGTCGCGCAGGATGCGCTTGATCGCGTTCATGTACGGCGTGGGGCCGCAGCAGAAGATCTCGCGCTCGAGGAAGTCCGGCGCCATCAGCTCCAGCATCGGCTGGGTCAGATACCCTCGGTAGCCGGCCCAGGCCTCGCCGATGTCGTCCTTGTTCTCGCAAACGATATGCAGCTTGAACTCGGGGATCCGCGAGAACATGTGCACCAGCTCGCGATGGTAGATGACATCGCGCGGGGCACGGGCACTGTGGATGAATTCGACGTCGACGTTGGCGTTGGTGTCGAAGAACCAGCGGGTCATCGACATCAACGGCGTGATGCCGACTCCGCCGGAGAGGAACAGCACCTTGTCGGCGGGAAAGTCGATCGAGTTGAAGTTGCCCACCGGGCCGTGCACCACCAACTCGTCGCCCACCTTCATGTTGTCATGCAGCCAGTTGGACACCCGACCGCCCGGCATCCGCTTGACGGTGATCGAGAAGCTATAGGGGATCGATGGCGAACTGGAGATGGTGTAGGAGCGCATGATCGGCTCGCCGTCGATCTCAAGCTCCAGGGTCACGAACTGCCCCGGCTTGAAGAAGAACAGCACCGGCTGCTCGGCCATGAAGCAGAAGGTGCGAACGTCCCAAGTTTCCTGGATCACCTTGACGCAGCGCACCAGGTGTCGGCCGTTGGTCCAGGTCTGGGTCGTGACGGGGTTGAGAAAGTTCATGGTCATGTCGAGTCGCCTGGCATTGATCAGCGTGGAAGGCTCCGACTGCGGAACACCGCCTGCCGTTGAACGAATTCTGCGCCAGGCGGCAAGGCCCCGACTTGCCTGACTGCGACACGGGCATGCCCATGACTCCCACCCGGTGTGTCTTTTCTCCCTTCGCGCGTCGCGCCTGCATTCATGCTTGTCGCCGGCAGACAACTGGGCGCCCGGCGGCTGTTCCACACTCGCCGTATTCCCATCGGCAACCGACACCGTCACGACGTCGAAGCCCGTGACGATACCAACAATCCGACCGATGCCGCAGCCGCGGCCAGCAATGAGGAAGCTTCCATGGACACACTCTCCCCGGCTCCCCTGGACGATCCCCTGGATCCGGCGCGTCAGGCCACTGCCGCGATGCTCGCCGAGCGCGCGCGCAACTTCTCGCTGCCCCAGCCCTTCTACAACGATGCCCGGCTGTTCGCCCTGGACATGCAGGAGATCTTCGGCAAGGAGTGGCTGTTTGCCGGCATGACCTGCGAGATTCCTGCCAAGGGCAACTACATGACCCTGCAGGTCGGCGACAACCCGGTGATCCTGGTGCGCGGCGAAGGCGGTGCGATCCATGCCTTCCACAACGTCTGTCGTCACCGCGGCTCGCGGCTCTGCGTCAGCGACAAGGGCAAGGTCGCCAAGCTGGTCTGCCCCTATCATCAGTGGACCTACGAGCTCGACGGCCGCCTGCTGTTCGCCGGCAGCGACATGGGCGCGGACTTCGATCTTGCCACCTACGGCCTCAAGCCGGTCCACGTGCGCACCGGCGGTGGCTTCATGTTCATCAGCCTGGCCGAACAGCCGCCGGCCATCGACGACTTCCTGGTCACCCTGGAGCACTATCTCGAGCCCTACGAGATGTCCAATCTCAAGGTCGCCGTGGAGTCGAACATCGTCGAGCAGGCCAACTGGAAGCTGGTGATCGAGAATAATCGCGAGTGCTACCACTGCAACGGCGCTCACCCGGAGTTGCTGAACTCGCTGCAGGAGTTTGACGACACCGACGACCCCCGCGCCACGCCCGCCTACAAGGCGCTGGTGGCGAAGAAGCAGTCCGACTGGGACGACCAGCAGATTCCCTGGCAGCTCAAGCGTTTCGGCAAGCGCAACCGGTTGACCCGCACGCCGCTGCTGGACGGCGTGGTCTCCATGACCGTGGACGGCAAGCCGGCCTGCCGCAAGCTGATGGGCCGCCTGACCAGCCCCGACATGGGCTCGCTGCGCATCCTCCACCTGCCCAATTCCTGGAACCACTTCATGGGCGACCACGCCATCGTGTTCCGCGTGCTGCCGCTGGGACCGCAGGAGACCCTGGTGACTACCAAGTGGCTGGTGCACAAGGACGCCGAGGAGGGCGTCGACTACCGCCCCGAGGAGATGCGCCGGGTGTGGGACGCCACCAACGCCCAGGACAAGCGCCTGGCCGAGGAGAACCAGCGCGGTATCAACTCCCAGGCCTACCAGCCGGGCCCCTACTCCGAAACCTACGAGTTCGGCGTGATCGACTTCATCGACTGGTACAGCGAACGGATGCAGGAGAACCTGGGCCACAGCGCCCCCCACCTGCAGCTGGTGCGCGGCTAGGCTCCGCTACCTGCTGACATAGACTCCTCCACTTCCGGACAAAAGGCATCGCCCCCGACCATGGTCGGGGGCGATGCGTTGTCACGCAGTTTCCAGGGCGGCGCGGCCACAAGGCGCCGCCATGATGAGGTATCAGCCTACGGCAGGCCGCAAATGACGCGCCAGCGCCTCTCGCACTTCGGGCAGCATGACGCCGGCCTGCGCTTCGAGCCCAGCGACCAGCGCCGGCAGGCCGGGCACGGCGCGGCATGCATGCTGCTGCGCGGCCAACCGAGCGCAGGTGTCGGGATCGGCGTTCGAGGGAACGTCGATGCCCAACGCCAGCAGGCGTTCGCGGAAATCCTGCTCATCGATCAAATCGGCGATCATCATGTCGCGTACCTCCTACTGCCGTTGGCTGCCATTTCCTTCACATTACCCGGCCAGCGCTCAGGTGGCCACGCTGCCGTGGGGTCGATAAACCCAGAAATGGCT
The DNA here is from genome assembly GCF_002930105.1 of Billgrantia saliphila. Classification (GTDB taxonomy): domain Bacteria; phylum Pseudomonadota; class Gammaproteobacteria; order Pseudomonadales; family Halomonadaceae; genus Halomonas; species Halomonas saliphila. The sequence continues at coordinate 103,702 of NZ_PJRN01000005.1, forward strand.
CGCCGCGCCGCCTTCAGTGGACGCCGTCGGCGAACTCGGGCTCCTCCTTACGCGGCCACGCTGCCGTGGGGGTCGATACCCCGAAATGGCTCGCCGCGCCACCTTCAATGGGCGCCGTCGGCGAACTCGGGCTCCTCCTTACGCGGCCACGCTGCCGTGGGGTCGATACCCCGAAATGGCTCGCCGCGCCGCCTTCAGTGGGCACCGTCGGCGAACTCGGGCTCCTCCTTACGCGGCCACGCTGCCGTGGGGGTCGATGACGAATTTCTTCGCCGCGCCGCCGTCGAAGTCGGCGTAGCCCTGCGGGGCCTGATCCAGGGTGATCATCTGCACGTTGACCGCATCGGCGATATTGACCTTGCCGAACAGGATCGCCTGCATCAGCGGGCGGTGATACTTCATTACGGGGCACTGGCCGGTATGGAAGGAGTGGGACTTGGCCCAGCCCAGGCCAAAGCGCATGCTCAATGCCCCTTGCTTGGCGGCATCGTCGGAGGCGCCCGGGTCCTCGGTCACGTAGAGGCCCGGAATGCCGATCTGACCACCGGCGCGAGTCAGCTGCATCGCCGAGTTGAGTACCGTGGCGGGCGCTTCCTTGGCGTGGTTGCAACCGCAGGCATGCGCCTCGAAGCCGACGCAGTCGACGAAGCAGTCGACCTCGCGCTCGCCGAGGATTGCTTCGAGCTTGTCGGCCATGTCGCCCTCCTGGGTCAGGTCGAGGGTCTCGCAGCCGAAGCTTCTCGCCTGGGCCAGGCGTTCCTCGATCATGTCGCCGACGATCACGCAGGCCGCCCCCAGCAACTGGGCCGAGACCGCCGCCGCCAGTCCCACCGGGCCGGCCCCGGCAATGTAGACGGTACTGCCCGGCCCGACACCGGCCGTCACGCAGCCGTGAAAGCCGGTGGGGAAGATGTCCGATAGCAGGGTCAGGTCGCGGATCTTTTCCATGGCCTGGTCGGCATCCGGGAATTTCAGCAGGTTGAAGTCGGCGTAAGGCACCATGACGTACTCGGTCTGGCCGCCGACCCAGCCACCCATGTCGACGTAGCCGTAGGCGGCGCCGGGACGCGCCGGATTAACGTTGAGGCAGATCCCCGTCCGTCCCTCCTTGCAGTTGCGGCAGCGCCCGCAGGCGATATTGAACGGCACCGAGACCAGATCGCTCGGCTGGATGAATTCGACATCGCGCCCGCACTCCACCACCAGGCCGGTGATTTCGTGGCCCAGCACCAGACCGGACGGCGCGGTAGTACGCCCCCTCACCATGTGCTGATCGCTGCCGCAGATGTTGGTGGTGACGACCTTCAGTATTACCCCGTGGTCGCATTTGCGATTGCCGAGAGCGAGCTCGGGATAAGGGATGGATTCGACGGCGACCTTGCCCGGGCCCTGGTAGACGACTCCGCGGTTGGCTTGGCTCATGTCAGGCTCCAGTTCGTTGTTGTCACGTGACGGATGATTCCGTCGCTTCAGCCTATGCCCTTCGCCATGCCGCACTTGCCCCACAGAGACATCCGCTTGTCTGCCCGAGACATGCTGCGGTCGCGATGGGCCAGCGGACAGCTAGAGGTCGCTTTCACGACATTCCTCAGGACGATCGGGGCCAACAATGGTCCGCCCGGGAGTGCCTGTCGCTGCCGGCCCCAACAACAACACGCGAGGTTCCCCATGAAGCATGACGATGCCCCTATCCTCTCTCCCGGGCAGGACAACGCCCAGATGCTGGGGATGGACTTCCACCATCCCGTCTTCCCGCTCTCGGCCTTGGCCATCCTGGCCTTCATCCTCTACGCCCTGATCTATCCCGACGCCGCCAACGGCCATCTCACCTCGGCCCGCGGCTGGTCGATCGAGCATTTCGACTGGCTGTTCATGATCGCCGGCAACCTCTTCGTGCTGCTCTGCCTGGCGCTGATCGCCATGCCGGTGGGGCGCATTCGCCTGGGTGGCAGCCAGGCCCGGCCGGAATACTCGACGCTCTCCTGGTTCGCCATGCTGTTCGCTGCGGGCATGGGCATCGGCCTGATGTTCTGGAGCGTGGCCGAGCCGGTGGCCTATTACACCGACTGGTACGGCACCCCGCTCAATGTCGAAGCGCATACCCCGGCCGGTGCCAGCGCAGCGATCGGCGCCACCATGTTCCACTGGGGCCTGCATCCCTGGGCGATCTACGGCGTGGTGGGGCTATCGCTGGCCTTCTTCGCCTACAACCGCGGCCTGCCGCTGACCCTGCGCTCTGCCTTCACGCCGATCCTCGGCGAGCGGGTCCGCGGCTGGTTCGGCCACGTCATCGACATCGTCGCGGTATTGGCCACCATCTTCGGCCTGGCCACCTCGCTGGGCTTCGGTGCCTCTCAGGCGGCGGGTGGTCTCAACTACCTGTTCGACGTGCCCAACACCCTCGGCACCCAGTTGGCGATCATCGTGGTGGTCACCGCCGTGGCGCTGTTCTCGGTGTGGCGCGGCATCGACGGTGGCGTGAAGCTGTTCTCCAACATCAACATGGTGATCGCACTGGCGCTGCTTGCTTTCGTGATCATCACCGGCGGCGTGCTGCTGTTCGTCAATAATCTCTGGAGCACGACCCTGGCCTATGTCAGCCATATCGTACCGCTCTCCAACTGGGTCGGCCGCGACGATACCACCTGGTACCACGGCTGGACGGTGTTCTACTGGGCCTGGTGGATATCCTGGTCGCCCTTCGTCGGCATGTTTATCGCGCGGGTTTCCCGCGGGCGCACTGTGCGCGAGTTCCTCACCGCCGTGCTGGTGGTACCGACCCTGGTCACGCTGGTGTGGATGAGCGCCTTCGGCGGCACCGCCCTGGACCAGTCGGCTACCGGCGTCGGCGCCCTGGCCAACGGCATCAGCGATGTCTCGCTGGCGATGTTCCAGATGCTCGAGCACCTGCCGCTGACCACCCTGACCTCCAGCCTGGCGATCCTGCTGGTACTGATCTTCTTCATCACCTCGTCGGACTCCGGCTCGTTGGTGATCGACAACATCACCGCCGGCGGCAAGACCGACGCCCCCCGCGGCCAGCGCGTGTTCTGGGCCGTTTTGGAAGGTGCGATTGCAGGTATCCTGCTCTACGGTGGCGGCAGCACCGCACTGGGCGCGCTGCAGGCCGGCGCCGTGGCTACCGGGCTGCCCTTCACTCTGGTGCTGCTGGGCATGGCCTTCTGCCTGGTGAAGGGACTGCGTGAGGAGCAGCGCGGGCTGGCGGCGGCCAGGCTGGCCTGATACGCCTCTACCAGTCAGCACTAACGCAAAGACCCCGGCCTTGGCCGGGGTCTTATTATTTGTGGAAGATGCTAGCTAGGTTAGAAATGCCAAGCTTAGTCCGAGAAGGCAGCGAGCGAAGGCCAGGGCTAGGCCCGCTCCCTACGGGCCAACGCACTTCCCATATCCCTGTGGGTCGCAAGGCAAAAATTGACAAAAAACGGAGTTTACGGAGCGTAAGCGACTATTTTGAGTCAGTTTTTAACGCAGTATGGCCGAACCCAGCCAGTTTTCGAACAAGCTTAGCGAAGGATGCCCTCCTCCTTCAGCAGCTTGAAGATCGCCTCGGCACCTTGCTCCGGCGTCACGTCGGTCAGCACCTGGCCACCGCCGCCTTCGGCCTTGGCCGCGGCGGCCTTGAAACGTTCCCGTGCCGAAGTCGCCTTGACGATCTTGAGCCGCTTGGGGCGCTTGCGGGCCGGCGACACGCTCCACTCTTCCTGGGCTTCGTCCCACGCCACTGCGGCGGGTTCGACCTCGATTTCGCCTCGCCGGGCCGGCCCGAAGGCGCTCTGGCGGGCTGCCGAGGCGGCTGCGTCGACGGTGACGATGGCCGGCAGTCGCACCTGGAGTCGACGGCGCTGGCCGCGCGGCAGGGCCTGGAGCAGCGTGGCCACGCCATGCTCGACTTTCTCCACGTCAGCCAGGCCGCTGACCAGCGGCCAGCCCAGGCGTTCGGCCAGAAGGTAAGGCAACAACCCCGAGCCTTCCCCCTGCTCGGCCCGCCCACCGGCGATCACCAGCTGCGGCTGGGCGTCGCTCAGCGCGCGGGCCAGGGCGGGAACCACGTCGGCGCCATGCGGCTGCTCGACCAGGGTCAACGCCGGCAGCCCCATGCCCAGATAGCCGCGCATCGCGCTTTCGCTCTCCGCGTCGAACTCTCCCGCATGCAGCAGCGTGACATGGGCCCTGTCGAGCGATTTGGCCAGCTCCACGCCGCGGGCATCCTGATCGGCACGCCGGGCGCGACCGGTCAACGGGTGCCGGCCGACCGAAACCAGCACCGCCACCTCGAGTACCGCTTCGGTGTTTGCTCCTGTTTCATGAGCATCAGGCTGCATCGCGCTTCTCCCCTCGCTGTCGCTCCACCATTTCGACCAGTGCCGCGAGTATGCTCGCCGAGTCACCGATCACCGCCAGATCGGCGCGCTTGATCATGTCGCATCCCGGATCGAGATTGACCGCCACCACCTTCTCGCAGCTCTGGATGCCCTGCAGATGCTGGATGGCACCGCTGACGCCCACGGCCACGTAGACCCGGGCGGTGACCCAGGTGCCGGTGGCACCCACCTGGCGGTCGCGCGGCATAAAGCCGTCGTCTACCGCCACGCGCGAGGCGCCTTCGGTGGCTCCCAATACCTTGGCGGCGTGGTGGAACCCCTCCCAGTCCTTGACGCCGTTGCCGGCGGAAAGGATGAACTCGGCTTCGGCCAGGGCCACGCCGGCCGGATCGACGGCCACCTGGCCCAGATCCTCGATACGCGCCAGAAGGCGAGGCAACGGCTGCGACAGGGCGAGCGGTTGCGCCCCATGGCGGGTCTCGGCGACCGGCTCGGCACATTCGGGCAATGCCAATACGATGCGCGGCAGGGCGCGCTGGATATCGGTGGTGCCGGCAGCACCCCGCCCAGTGCAGCGCCAGCCCAGCGGTGCCGTAGCGTCGGGCTCGATCTGCCAGACCCCCGTAGCGGGCCGCTCCTGAAGGCGTGCCGCCAACCGCCGTCCCAGGTCGGCACCGCCCAGCTTGGAGTCGGGCAGCAACCAATGGGACGGGGCGAGCTCACCTTCGACGGCGGCGAGCGCCGCCAGGCGTGCCTCCGGCGCGTAGCCATCGAACAGGGCATCATCGAAATGCATCAGGCGGTCGACGCCGGCCTCGTCGAACGCTCCTTCCTTATGATGGCCAAAGACTACCGCCAGCACAGCACCCGGACGCTGGTCATCGGCATCGGCCAGCTGCCGGGCCAGCCCCAGCAGGTCGCGGTCGTGGCTGGAGAGGCGCCCGCCGGGCATGTCCGGCACCACCGCCACCAGGAAGGCGGGCGCCTCGATCGCCACACGCCGACGATCGTCGGTCGCTGCACTCGCCTGGCCCGCGCCCCGGCCCGCGGCGGCCGCCTGCTGGGCGCCACTGCGGTCGATGCGCTTGATGCCGTTGGGACCGATGAAGCCCACCGCATGGGGATTCTTACGCATTACCCCATTGGGGCCCATCCACTCCGTCGCCACGGTGCCCTGGCCCACACTTCCGCCGAGTTCCGCCAGCACGTTCAAATGCTCGGGGTGCAGGCGGTTGCGGGCGATCCACTCGCGGCGCGGATCGCGGCGCAGGATCTCGCTCATGATGCTACCTCCTTGACCGCGATGCGGGCCTCGGCCGTCGGCTGGACTTGGCGTACGCCATCGCGGCGCGATTCGCTTTCCGGCACCAGGGCATCGGCCACCAGCTCGGCGATGTCACGAACCTCGGCGCTGGCATCCACCACACCTTCGAGCATGGCGGTGCACTGCGGACAGCCGACCGCCACCAGTTCGGCCCCGGTCTCGCTCACGTCGTTCATGCGCATGTCGGGAATCCGCCGTTTGCCGGGAATATCGGTGATCGGCGCGCCGCCGCCACCGCCGCAACAGCGCGAGCGAAAGCCCGAACGCGCCATCTCGGCGACTTCGATACCCAGCGCCTTGAGTACGTTGCGCGGTGCCTCAAACTCGCCGTTGTAGCGGCCCAGGTAACAGGGGTCGTGGTAGGTGACCCTGCCTCCCTTCCAGGGCGCGAAGTGCAGCCGCCCCGACTCATACAGTTCGGCGATGTAGGTGCTGTGATGGGACACCGCATAGTCGCCACCCAGCACGCCGTATTCGTTCTTCAGTACGTGGAAGCTGTGCGGATCGCAGGTGACGATGCGCTGGAAGCGATACTGCGCCAGGGTCGTGATATTGCGCCTGGCGAGCGACTGGAAGGTCGCCTCGTCGCCCAGACGACGCGCCACGTCGCCGCTGTCGCGCTCTTCAACGCCGAGCACGGCAAAGTCGACGCTGGCCGCACGCAGTACTTTCACCAGGGCTCGCAACGTCCTTTGGTTGCGCATGTCGAAGACACCGTCGCCGAGCCACAGCAGCACTTCCGCTTGCCCCACGTCGCGCATCAAGGGCAGATTCAGGTCCGCCGCCCAGTGCATGCGCGAGCCGGGATCGAAACCGCCGGGGTTGTCGGTGGCGATCAGGTTGTCGAGCACCTCGGCGCCCTTGCCCGGCGTATCGCCATGTTCCAACGTCAGGAAGCGGCGCATGTCGACGATGGCGTCGACGTGCTCGATCATCATCGGGCACTCCTCGACGCAGGCGCGGCAGGTGGTGCACGACCACAGCGTCTCGGCATCGACCAGCGCCGTGCCCCGCCTAGCGACGATCGGCCCATGCGGCTCGCCGACGTGCTCGCCGATGGGCTTGCCTGGGTAGGGACTGCCGGCATACCTAGCATCGCTGCCGCCGGTCATGCCGACCACCATGTCCTGGATCAGCTTCTTGGGGTTGAGCGGCTGACCGGCGGCGAAGGCCGGGCAGGCGGCTTCGCAGCGACCGCACTGCACACAGGCGTCGAAGCCGAGCAACTGGTTCCAGGTGAAGTCGCTGGGCGTTTCAACACCCAGCGGGGCCTTGGGGTCGTCCAGGTCCAGTGCCTTGAGACCGGTGGAGCGCCCACCCCCCTGTTTGGATGAGAAGCGCTCGGGGCGGCGGTGAAAGGCCAGATGCAGGGCGCCGGCGAAGGCGTGCTTCATCGGTCCGCCCCAGGTCATGCCGAAGAACATCTCGCCCAGGCCCCAGGCCAACACTGCGGCCAGCGCCACGGCGAGGAGCCAACTGCCCGTTCCTTCAGGGAGTATGCCGACCGTCGGCAGGGTGATCAGAAAGACGCTCAACGCGAATGCCATCAGGCTCTTCGGCAGGCGCATCCACGGGCCCTTCGAGAGCCGCGCCGGCGGGTTGCGCCGCCGCCTGGCGACGAACAGGCTGCCTACGAACATGGCGCTACTGGCCAGCAGCAACAGCCCGCCGAGGACAGGGTTGGCCAGTCCCAGGCCATGCACCAGGATCATCAGCACGGCAGCGGCGACGAAACCGCCGGCGGTAGCCACGTGGGTGTTGGACATCACCTTGTCGCGTGCCACCACGTGGTGCAGATCCACCAGGTAACGACGCGGCATGGCCGCAAGGCCTTGAAGAATCGGTACTCGCGACGGCCGCCCCTGGCGCCACAGGCGAACGCGGCGAACGGCGCCGATCACGGCCAGCGCCAGGGCGGAGAAGATCAATATCGGCAGGAGGGTGTCGAGCATGGTGCTCACCTCGTCTCATGAGCCGTTGGCTTTGGCGTTGTCATTGGCATCGGGGCTGCACCGACAACAGAGGCCGGCACGGTGAAAGCGTCATGAGCGACGGCCAGGCTAGGCGAAGTTCGGCGAGTCAGCGGAGTGGACTTGCTGCTCCATGAGCTTGACGAGCCGAACTTCAACAACACCTGGCCGAGCGCAATAGCTTTCAAAGGTCTTTGCATAGCCGCAGGGCGTCGTATATGGCCGCATGCGTATTGCGCGGCGCGGTGCAGTCGCCCAGGCGGAACAGCAGGTAGCCGTCACCCTCCTCGGCGAGGCAGGGCTGCGCCTGGGCAGCGTAGAGCGCCTCGAGATCCACCTGGCCGCGGTTGCGCGAACGATCCTTGAGCGCGTAGTAGAGCGTCTCGTCCGGTCGCACACCGTTCTCCACCACCACCTGGTCGACCACCCGCTCCTCCAGGGCGCCGGTGTACTCGTTTTCGAGCACCGCCACCAGGCCGCTGCCCTCGCGGTAGACCTTGTGCAGCATCAGGTCGGAGGTCATGATCACCTCCTTCTCGTAGAGGCTGCGGTAGTAGGTGGGGAAGGTGGTGCCCCCTACCGCCGCACCCGGCTTGATGTCGTCGGTGACGATCTCGACCTTGGCGCCCTTGTCGGCCAGGTAGTCGGCCGCCGAAACGCCGGAGAACTCGCAGATGGCGTCGTAGATCAGCACGTTCTTGCCCGGCGCCACCTTGCCCGAGAGGATGTCCCAAGTACTCACCACCAGGCTCTCCTCGGGGTTCTCCGAATAGCCCCACTCAGGGAACTGGCTGAGGAAGGGCTGGCCACCGGTGGCGAGCATCACGACGTCGGGTCGCAGGTCCTCTATCGTCGCCTCGTCGGCGCGAGTGCCCAGGCGCAGGTCGACGCCGAGGCGCGTCAGTTCGAGCTGGTACCAGCGGGTGATACCGGCGATCTGGTCGCGCTGCGGGGCCTGGGCGGCGATGGTGATCTGTCCGCCCAGGGCCTCCGCCGCCTCGAACAGGGTGACGTCGTGGCCGCGCTCGGCGGCAACGCGTGCCGCCTCCATGCCGCCGGGGCCGCCGCCGACCACCACGACCTTGCGCCGGGAGCCTTCGCTCTTCTCGATGATGTGCGGCAGGCCCATGTACTCCCGCGAAGTGGCGGCGTTCTGGATGCACAGCACGTCGAGTCCCTGGTACTGGCGGTCGATGCAGTAGTTGGCGCCGACGCACTGCTTGATCTGGTCGACCTGGCCCATCTTGATCTTGGCGATCAGGTGCGGGTCGGCGATGTGCGCCCGGGTCATGCCCACCAGGTCGACGTAGCCTCCTTCGAGGATACGCTGGGCCTGGTTGGGGTCCTTGATGTTCTGGGCGTGAATTACCGGCACGCCGACCACTTCCTTGATGCCCGCCGCCAGGTGCAGGAAGGGCTCCGGCGGGTAGGACATGTTGGGAATCACGTTGGCCAGGCTGTTGTGGGTGTCGCAGCCCGAGCCGATCACGCCGAAGAAGTCGACCTGACCGGTGGCATCGTAGTAGGCGGCGATCTGCTTCATGTCCTCGTGGGTCAGGCCATCCGGGTGGAACTCGTCGCCGCAGATGCGCATGCCGACGACGAAGTCGTCGCCGACCTCGGCGCGCACCGCCTTGAGCACTTCCATGCCGAAGCGCATGCGGTTCTCGAAGCTGCCGCCCCACTGGTCCTCGCGCTTGTTGACCCGCGGGCTCCAGAATTGGTCGATCAAATGCTGGTGCACGGCGGAAAGCTCGACGCCATCCAGGCCACCCTCTTTCGCACGCCGCGCGGCCTGGGCGAAGTCGCCGACGATGCGCCAGATCTCCTCCTCCTCGATGGTCTTGCAGGTGGAGCGGTGCACCGGCTCACGGATGCCGGAGGGCGATACCAGGGTCGGCCAGTCGAAGCCGTCCCAGCGCGAGCGGCGCCCCATGTGGGTGATCTGGATCATGATCTTGCCGCCATGCATGTGCACGGCATCGGCCAGATTCTGGAAGTGCGGAATGATCCGGTCGGTGGCAAGGTTGACCGAGCTCCACCAGCCCTGGGGGCTGTCGATGGAAACCACCGAGGAGCCGCCGCAGATGCACAGGCCGCAGCCACCCTTGGCCTTCTCTTCGTAGTACTTGACGTAGCGCTCGGTGGTCATGCCACCGTCGGTGGCGTGCACCTCGGCATGGGCGGTGCTGACCACGCGGTTGCGAATGGTCAACTTGCCGATCTGGATCGGCTCGAAGATCGCGTCGAATGCCATGGAAACCTCCTCAACCCCGGGCGTCGGGCAGCGGCTTGACGATAAAGATGCCCACTTCACAGCCAGGCTCGGCGGCGCTCTGGGTCTGCTCGGCGACGGTGCGCAGGGCACTGCCACGGGCGGCAAGGATCTGGTCAATGGCGCCGGCGAACCAGCCGGTGAACATGTACTCCTCCTTGTGCCCGGTCTTGCCGAGCTGATAGACGAAGGCGCTGTGCTCCAGGCGGACTCGGGCGGTACCGGCATCGAGGTCGATCGCCTCGGTGACGAACTTGCCCCAGCCGCGCTGGGAAAGTCGCAGCATGTAGTGGTCGAATACCGCTACACCTTCCAGGCCGTGCAGCTCGGCTTCCTTCTCGCACCAATGCCAGGCGCTCTTGTAGCCGGCGCGGTAGAGAATCTCGGCGTACTCATCCACACCCAGCGCCTCGGCGACGGCGATGTGATTGTTGATGAAGAAGTGGCGCGGCACGTAGAGCATCGGCAGGGCATCGGTGGTCCACACGCCGGTCTCGCTATCTACCTCGATGGGCAGCTCGGGGGCCATCTTGGTCACGGTCGGTTACCTCAAATCGTTGTTCTTTGGCTTCGGGCTTCGGCAGCGGTATCGTCCACGGCTCGGAGTCCGCAACTCTTGGCTTTTGCTCGTGGCTTGTGGCTGGCCGTCAGGCGCCCCACACATCCTTCAATACACGCACCCAGTTCTCGCCCATGATCTTGCGCACCTGAGTTTCGCTGAAGCCGCGGCGCAGCAGCGCTTCGGTCAGGTTGGGGAACTCGCCGATGGTGCGGATGCCCTCGGGGTTGATGATCTTGCCGAAGCGGGTCAGGCGCCGGGCATAGCCCTTGTCGTGGGTCAGCCACTCGAAGAAGTCCTGCCCGTGGCCTTGGGTGAAGTCGGTGCCAATGCCGATGGCGTCCTCGCCGACGATGTTCATCACGTACTCGATGGCCTCGACATAGTCGTCGACGGTGGCATCGACGCCGGCGCGCAGGAAGGGGGTGAACATGGTCACGCCGACGAAGCCGCCGTGCTCGGCGATGAAGCGCAGCTCCTCGTCGGACTTGTTGCGCGGATGCTCCTTGAGGCCCGACGGCAGGCAGTGGGAATAGCAGACCGGTTTCTGCGACTCGAGGATGACCTCCTCGGAGGTCTTGGCACCGACGTGTGACAGGTCGCACATGACGCCGACGCGGTTCATCTCGGCGACGATTTCGCGACCGAAGCCGGAGAGCCCACCGTCGCGCTCGTAGCAGCCGGTGCCCACCAGGTTCTGGGTGTTGTAGCACATCTGCACGATGCCCACGCCGAGCTGCTTGAAGATCTCGACGTAGCCGATCTGATCCTCGAAGGCGTGGGCGTTCTGGAAGCCGTAGATGATGCCGGTCTTGCCCTCCTCCTTGGCTCGGGTAATGTCGGCGGTGGTGCGCACCGGGCGCACCAGGTCGCTGCATTCGGCCATCAGTCGGTTGGAGGCGACGATGTTGTCGACCGTGGCCTGGAAGCCCTCCCACACCGAAACGGTGCAGTTGGCTGCGGTGAGTCCGCCGCGGCGCATGTCCTCGAACAGCTCGCGGTTCCACTTGGCGATGATCAGGCCATCGATGACGATGGCGTCGTCGTGCAGGTCACGGGGAGTCATGAGGGTGCTCCGGATCGGGTTGGCTTGACGGCAGCATAGCGCCGGCCAGGTACGGCCCGACTCCTGAGAGCGACGGCGACCATTCCGAAAACGTCATGTCTGTCGCGACAGCGACGGGCGCCGGGTACTGAGACCGGCAGGATCGAAGTAAACGCGAGTGCCGAAACGCGCCTCTCCCGCCGGGGCGGGAGAGGCGACGCGTCTCGGAAAGGAATTTGACAACAGGCGACGCCGCGGCTTCGCGACAGGTGGCGCCACGCTCAGGCGTTACTGTCGCAAGCGTACGCTGGCGTACGTCGGCTCGCCCCGGGCCTGATCCAGCGCCATCAGCGCCGCGGAAACCGGCTGCTCCGGTACCGGCTGAAGGGTAACCGGCTCCAGCAGGAGACTGTCGGACGACGACTCGGGAAGCGCCGGCGGGCGCAGCGGGCTGGTGCCCAGCCGCTCCTCCCGCGGCGGCATGCCGAAGAACTCCCGGTAGCACTTGGAAAAGTGCGGCGTGGAGACGAAGCCGCAGGCCGAGGCCACCTCGATGATCGACATCGAGGTCTGCTTGAGCAGCTGGCGCGCCCGGGTGAGGCGCAGCTTGAGGTAGTAGCGCGACGGCGAACAGTCCAGGTACTTCTGGAACAACCGCTCTAGCTGGCGGCGGGAGACGCCGACGTAGTCGGCCAGTTCCTCGAGCCCGATGGGCTCCTCCAGGTTGGCCTCCATCAGCGCGACGATCTCCAGCAGCTTGGGCTGGGTGGTGCCCAGCACATGCTTGAGCGGCACCCGCTGGTGGTCGTTCTCGCCGCGCATGCGCTCGCAGATGAACATCTCGGAGATGCCCGCCGAGAGTTCTCGGCCATGCTCGCGGCCGATCAGGGTCAGCATCATATCGAGCGGCGCGGTGCCGCCGGAGGCGGTGGCTCGGTCGCGGTCGATGGAGAACAGCCGCGTGGTTAGCACGGCACGGGGGAACGACTCGCGCATCGCCGCCAGGCACTCCCAGTGCACGCTGGTCTCGTAGCCGTCGAGCAGCCCCGCCTTGCCCAGCGCCCAGCTGCCGGTACAGATGCCGCCCAGCCGGCGCGACAGGCGCGCCTGGGACTGCAACCAGCTGACGTGCTCGCGCTGCACGGCGCGGGCCGGTCCCACGCCGCCGCAGACAATCACCATGTCCAGCGCCAGCGGCATGGTGATAGCGCCGTCCGGGGTGACCCGCAGTCCATCGCTGGCCGGTATCGGCCCGCCATCCACGCTCAGCGTGAACCAGCGGTACAGCTCGCGACCGGCCAGCTGGTTGGCCATGCGCAGCGGTTCGATGGCCGAGGCCAGCGAGAACAGTGTGAAGTTTTCCAGCAGCAGGAAACCCAGGGTCTGGGGGACCGGTGCCTTGCGTGGGGACTGGCTGGAAGCGGACGAAGCCGTGGATGACGTAGCCATGATCATACTCCGATGCCGTGTGTCGTTATGGTTGTCGGCATGTTTACCCGTCAGGGTGCTGTGTCAGGGTCGTGGGTCGGTGCCTTGAGGTGTCGCGATCAGGCAAGGTTGACTGTCACGATATTCCAAATTGTCGCTCTCGGATACGTCAAAATCGGCCATTCGCGAGAAGGCCGCCAGCCATGCGGCCCTTCGGTGTCGCAACCAGACGTCATAAGCGTCGCTCGTGGACAAGAGTGGCGTGCCGGATGACTGCCTCACGCCTTGGGCGGCGTGGCATGCGGCGTGTCGGCGGGCATGCGTATCTCCAGCAGCGCCGATCCCGCATGGGCCTGGCAGCGGGCCAGCGCCTCCGGCAGTTGGTCGTTGCGCTCGATGGCTTCGCCATGCAGTCCGAATCCCTTGGCCAGGGTGACGAAGTCGGGGTTGATCAGCTCGGTTCCCGAGACCCGTCCGGGGAAGCGTCGCTCCTGATGCATGCGGATCGTCCCGTAACTGCCGTTGTTGACCACCACGAACAGGATTTTCAATCCCAGCATGCGGGCCGTCGCCAGCTCCTGGATACTCATCAGCGCACAGCCATCGCCACCGAAGGCGACAACGCTGCGCTCCGGCAGGGCCAGTTTGGCGCCGATGGCCGCCGGGAAACCATACCCCATGGCACCGCTGGTCGGCGCCAGCTGCGAACGAAAGGCGTGAAACGTCAGGTAGCGCTGCAGCCAGAGGGTGTAATTGCCCGCACCGTTGGCGTAGACCGTATCCTTGGGCAGGGCTTCGGCGATCGTCGCCACGACGGTCTGCATGTCCAGGTCGCCCTCGGCGGGCTCGACCTTGGCGTAAGCCTCGAAGGCCTGCCTCGCCTGGGCCAGGTAGGCTCGACGCGCCATCTCACCCCGCGGGGGTAGCGTCGCCAGCGCTTCGGCGAACTCCGGCGAGGTCGCGTTGATCGGCATGCCGTGGTAGACCCGGCCCAGCTCGCCGATATCCGCATGCACGTGGATGAACCGCTGTCGCGGTCGTGGCGAGGCCAGCAGGGTATAGCCCTGCGTGGTGGCCTCGCCCAGCCTGGCGCCCAGTGCGATGACCAGGTCGGCCCGCTCCACCAGCGCATTGGCCTGCGCCGGCGCGCCCAGGCCGAGGCGCCCGACATAGGCCGGCGAATCGTTATCGACGAAGTCCTGGCAGCGGAACGAGGCCAGGATCGGCACGTGATGCGCTTCGGCGAACTGGCGCAGGTGTTCGCCGGCCCGAGCGCTCCAGTCGCCACCGCCGACGATCAGCACCGGACGCTGCGCCTCCTCCAGGGCTTCGGAGACACGCACCAGCGACTGCGGATCGGGAGCGATGGGGACGCGACTTGCGGCCGGAGCGTCTTCGACGCGGACCATGTCGTCGAGCATGTCTTCGGGCAGCGAGACGACCACCGGGCCGGGGCGACCGGAAATCGCCGTCTGGAAGGCGCGCGCCAGCACTTCCGGCAGGCGCCTGGCATCGTCCACCTCGGTGACCCATTTGGCCACGGGGCCGAACATCTGGCGATAGTCGATCTCCTGAAAGGCCTCGCGCTCGCGCATGTGGCGTGCGACCTGGCCGATGAACAGGATCATCGGCGTCGAATCCTGGCGCGCGGTGTGCACGCCAATGCTGGCGTGGCATGCACCCGGTCCGCGCGTGACGAAGCAGATACCCGGCAACCCCGTCATCTTGGCATGGGCTTCGGCCATGTTGGACGCCCCCGACTCATGCCGGCAGGTGACCAGTTTCAAGCGCTCTCGGCGATCGTACAGCGCGTCCAGCACGCTGAGATAGCTTTCGCCGGGCACGGCGAAAGCCTGCGTCACGCCGTTGTTCAGCAGTGCATCGACCAGTACCTGTGCGCCCGTGCGCGGGGCTTGTTCCTCGTGTGAGTCAGCCATAGTCACCTCGGTTTCACATGGGGGAAAAGCGGGAGGGGCGCAGCAGCTTGTTGCTCTGATGCTGGACGTTGCCCGCCTCGGCGCTCTTCTTGCGGTAGGCAATCCAGTCGGGGTCCTTCTCCATGGCGGTGCGACGTGCCTCCCGGTCCGCTGCGCTCTCGTAGCCCCACAGGTGCACGACTTGGTTCAACTCCCCCGTCTCGGTAACGAAATAGCCCAGCAGATGGCCCAGGTGCCGTTGTTGGATCGGTAGCCCCTCGCGCTCGTAGAGCTCGAGATAAGCGTTCAGACGGCCCGGGACCATCGTGTAGGTGCGTAGATCGACAAGCATGGCACTACCTCTTTCGTTTGGCGATTTGGGGGGAAGGTGAAACCATTAGTAATACATACTATGTATTATCAACTTTGCAACCCTAGGCACGAAGAGGTGATAGCACGGTGTATCTACTACTAAAGGCGGATATCACGGTGTCGGCTTGGTCGCTACGTTATTTGTATGATGTATGACTTAATGGATACGACACCATGACGGCGATCCCTTTTAATACTCTGGTCCATACCCTGGAGCGGGTCCTGCAGCGCGCCGGGCTGACAAGCGCGGATGCGGAGCTCTGCGCCCGCATTCATGCCGAGAGCACCTGGGACGGTGTCGCCTCGCATGGCGTCGGTCGCATCGCTCGCTTCGTCGATTACGTTCGCCGCGGCTGGGTCGATCCTAGCGCCACGCCGGAGCGGATTCATGCCTTGGGTGCGCTGGAAGTCCACGACGGTCACTTCGGCATCGGGATTCGCAATGCCATGCAGGCCACCGAGCGCGCCATGTCGCTCGCCGAGGAGCACGGCATGGGAGTCGTTGCCCTGCGCGACACCACCCATTGGATGCGCGGCGGTAGTTATGGCTGGCATGCCGTGGAGCATGGCTATGCCGCGCTGATGTGGACCAATACGGAATCGTGCATGCCGGCCTGGGGTTCGTCGCAGCAGAGCATCGGCAATAACCCGCTGGTCATGGGCGTGCCGGGCGAGAGCCCGCTGGTGCTCGACATGGCCATGTCGCAGTTCTCCTACGGCAAGCTCCAGACGCTGCGCCAGCAGGGCAGACAACTCCCCATCGACGGCGGCTTCGACGCCCAGGGCGAGCTGACCCGGGAGCCCGCGGCGGTCGAAGCCACGCGCCGCATTCTTCCTACCGGGTACTGGAAAGGCTCCGGTCTGGCCATCCTGCTCGACGCGCTCGCGGCGCTGCTGGCCCAGGGCCGGCCCAGCCACGAGATCGACAAGCTGCAGCGGGGCAGCGGCACCGGCTGCTGCCAGGTCTTCATGCTCTTCGATCCCCGCCATCTGGGCGGTCAGGATCTCTGCCGTCAGTTGGTGGACGGCATTACCGCCCACCTGGCATCGGCCGCGCCGGACGAGGGGGGCGCTCCCGTGCGCTGGCCGGGCAAGGCGACCAGTGAGCAGAGGCGACGAGACAAGCATGCGCCGGGGGCGGCCGTGGAGATCGACGACGCGACCTGGAACGACATCCTCGCGCTCGCGGAGTGACGCCCCTGCCTGCGCGGTGTCTGCAACGAGGCATGATGGGCGGCTCGCCCGGTCGGGCGCCGCCCCTGACGACAGCAAAATGACGAAGCCAATAACAAGAGGAGTACCACTATGCTCAAGACAGCCATGGGGCTTGCCTGCGCTCTGACGCTGGTGACCGCCCCGGTCAACGCCGCGGAGGAGTACCCGACCCGTGACATCCGCATGATCGTGCCATGGGGCGCCGGAGGCGGCACCGACGGTATCGTGCGCAAGATCACCGACCTGGCGGAAGAGCCACTATCCGGCACCGTCTACGTCGAGAACATCGAGGGCGGCATGAGCGGCAACGGCCTGATCCAGCTGATCAACGCCAAGGCCGACGGCTACACCCTCGGTGCCCTGACCTACGACAGCGTCATCACCGTGCCGTGGCAGGACATGCTGCCGGGCTACAGTGTCGACGAGATGGACCTGATCGCACGCATCACCAGCGAACCCGACGCAATCATCGTGCCGGCCGACTCGGAGCACGACAGCTTCGAAGCGCTGATCGAGGCAGCCAAGGCCGAGCCCGGCGCCATTCGCGCCGGCATTCAGAACATGGGAGCGCGCACCCACCTGACGCTGCTCCAGCTGATGGATGCGACCGGCGCCGACTTCAAGATCATCTCCTATCCCGGTGGCGCCGCGCCGCAGAAGGAGGCGCTGCTGAACGGCGAGATCGACCTTGCGGTCACCAGCCTTGGCGATTTCGCTTCGCTCATCGAGGGGGGCGATGCGCGCGGCCTGATCGAATTCACCGACGTGCAGAGCCAGTCGTTCCCGGATGTGCCGCCCGCCTCCGAACGCGACCTCGATATCCAGATGGGCAGTTTCATCATCCTGGCCGCCCCGGCCGGCACGCCGGAACCGATCCTGGACGAGCTCGAAGCGGCCTACCAGGCAGCCTACGAAAGCGACGAATTCCAGGACTGGCTGGTCGACGTCGGGGTAACGCCGAACTGGCTGGGACGCGACGAAGTCACCGAATGGGTCGACACCACCCAGGAGGAGATCTTCGCCACCATGGAGGAACTCCAGGAACAGGGCATTCTCGACTAGGCCGACGCAGACGCGCCTCGCCATGGCCGTCTGGCGCCCCGCCGCGCGAAGTGCCGCCTCCGCCGTGCAACTGCGCGGCGGGGCTATCCCCTACAGCGAGAGAGGTGGAACCTTGAAGCTCCCCTACTCATTCAGTGGAAAGTGGATCGTGCCCGTCCTGCTGCTGGCTGTCACCACGATCTATCTCGTGAATGCCCTGCAAATGATGCCGCCGATCAAGCGTGGCGACATCACGGCGTCGTTTTTTCCGGTCGTACTCGCCGTGATCATGTACCTCTCGATCGGCGTCGTGCTCTGGCAAGGGCGCAGCGAAGCCGGCAAGGGCGCGGCTCCCGAGACGCCGCCTGCCGCGGGCGCCGAGGCCAGCGTCCCAGCGCTGAACCGCTTCGGCGCGCTGTGGGTCACCTTGGTGACCGGCCTGTATATCGGCGTCTTCTCGGTCATCGGCTACTCCCTCTCCACGTTTCTCTACGTGCTGCTGCTGACGTTCCTGTTCGGCAACCCCCGTCCCGGCAAGGGAGGTCGTGCCTGGATCGTCAAGATCGCCGCCGCCCTCGTCATCACCCTGCTCGGTTACGCCCTGTTCGAGCTCATCTTCCAGGTTCGCTTGCCCACCCTGTGGACGTAACGGTATGGACTACTTCAGAGAACTGCTCAACGGATTCACGACCCTGCTCCAGCCGGAGGTGTTCGCCTACTTGGTGGGCGGCTACCTGATCGGCACCTTCTTCGGCGCCGTGCCGGGGCTGACCTCGATGCTGGCCATCGCCCTGCTGCTGCCGCTGACCTACAGCCTCGACGTGACCACGGCGCTCGTGGCCTGCGCCAGCATCTTCATGGCGGGCATGTGCAGTGGCAGCATCACCGCCACCACGATCAATATTCCCGGCGCGCCGGCCTCGATGATGACCGCGATCGAAGGCTATCCGCTGCAGCAGCGCGGCGAGGGGGCCAAGGCGCTGGGTCATGCGGCGCTGGCCTCAATGATCGGTGGCGCCCTGGGCGCCGTCCTGCTGATGGTGATCGCTCCCCTGGCGGCCGAAGCCGCACTGCTGATCCGCACGCCCGGAAAGTTCTCGCTGATCGCCTTCGCGCTGATCGTCATCGTCATTTCCCAGCGGGACTCCATCCCCAAGGGGCTGGTCACCACGACGCTGGGGGTCATGGTCGCCACGGTGGGCATCGACGTGATGCAGCCCGTGCCGCGCTTCACGTTTGGCACCAGCACGCTGATGCAGGGCATCGACATCATGCCCTTGGTCATCGGCGCCTTCGCCATTAGCGAGCTATTGGTGCAGGCGCGCAAGGGCGGGCGGCGTACCGTCGATGCCGATGCCGTCAAGGCCGAAAGGATTCGTCGCCGGGATTTCATTCCGCCGCTCAGCGAAGTGCGCGAGATCGGCGTCTACCGCTATATCAAGTCCGCCGTCATTGGCTACGCCATCGGCGTCCTGCCCGGTGCGGGCGGCTCGATGGCCGCTTTCGTCTCCTACGCCGAAGCCATGCGCAGCTCCAAACATCCCGAGCGCTACGGCAAGGGCTCGTACGAAGGCATCGCGGCGGCCGAAGGCGCCAACAACTCGATGTGCAGTGGCGCCTTCGTGCCCATGCTCTCGTTCGGCATCCCCGGCGACCCCACCACGGCCATCGTGCTCGGTGTGCTCGTGATCAACGGCCTGCAGCCGGGCCCCCAGTTCCTCGATACCCAGCTGCATCTGGTGGCCCCGATGTTTGCGGCCCTGCTCGTTAGCGCCTTGGTCCTCGTGCCGCTGACGCTGTACCTGCTCGGCCCCTATTTCGTGCGCATCGTGTCGATTCGCCGCGACGTGCTGTACTCCAGCATCGCCGTCATCGCGCTGGTCGGCAGCTACGTGGCGACCTACTCCACCTTCCAGATGTCGCTGGCGCTGCTGTTCGGCGTGCTCGCCTACGTCCTGCGTCAGCACAAGTACCCTATCGCCTGCCTGCTGCTCGGCTTCGTGCTGGGGCCCAGCCTCGAGGAGTATTGTCGACGGGCCCTGTCCATCAACGACGGCAATCCCATGATCTTCCTCACCAGTATCGACAGCCTCTTCTTCCTGCTGCTGACCGGGGTGTTCTACTACTTCATGGTGGTCCGCAAACCCAGGACGCCGACCATAGGAGGCGTCGCCAGCTGACGTGCCGTCCCTTACCTCCAGCGCCGGGTTCCTCGGCGCTTTTTTTTTCGTCGTCTTCTCGGCTCCCGTGTCCTCTAGCGAGTCAGGTAGTTCGCGTAGAGGTTCCAGGAACGGCTGAGATGCTGGTACATGGTCTCCCTTGCCGCATCCGAATCGCGGGAGAGGATGGCCTCGAGGATATAGCCATGTTCCTCCTTGACCCGCCCGATATAGCGTTCCGCGGCGGCCCGATCGATGTCGACGGCCTGCAGCTTGGCGCGGGGAATCATGCTCTGGCTGAGCTGGGCATAGAGCTGGAGGAAAAACGGATTCTTCGCGGCCTTGAAGATGGCGCAGTGGAATTCGTAATCCTCCACGCGTGCCTGGGACTTCTCGGCGTGTGCCCGAATGAAGGCGGCATGCTTGGCTTCGAGATCGCGACGATCCTCCTCGTCGTGTCGCTGGGCGGCCAGCTCCGCTGCCGCCGGCTCCAGTGACAGACGGAGTTCGAGGACATGCAGGATATCCTGGATCGTGGTGGGGCTGATTCTTTCCGCCGGGCGGTCTTCGATGGCAGTGGAGCGCAGCACCGTCGTTCCCACACCCCTTCGCGTCTCCACCAACCCCAGCGACTTGAGATGCGTCACGGCCTCGCGTATCACCGTGCGGCTGACGCCGAACGAGTCGCAAAGGCGAGCCTCGGTCGGCAGCTTGTCGCCCACCTTGATCCTTCCTTCGAGGATCAGGGCTTCCAACTTATCGGCGACATGCGTCGGTAGGCTCCCCTGCTTCGAGACCTTCTGTACGTTCAGATCAGAAATATCGATTGTCATATCGTTGCCCTGAGCATTAACCCCTTTTTTCTGCCTATTGTGCCAGCATGAGCCGAACGTATCGTTCGCCGATAATTAGTCATACATCATATTATTTTCCGCATCGCCATGCCATGACGAAGGTTGCCGTTGGAGAGAGGCCTATGCCGCTGCTCCGCTGCCGCATCCAGGCTCACCTGCCGAGCGGGACACCATCGGGAACCTGGCTAAGCTGACATGAACGACGAAGCCCCACGGCAGGGGGATCGTGGGGCTTCGAATGCTTGGCGCTCACGGCGAGGTGCACCGACAGGCGCTCAGAGGTGTTGTTTCGTCGCCCTGACCGAACCTGCAGGGCTGGATCATTACACGTTGTTCATCCGTAGCAAGGTGAAGGGCGCTTCGCAGGCATGTCGTTCATTGCGTTCCTCAATGCCCTCCAACCCGAGATGACGATCATTGTCGTAGGCGACGAACATGCGCTCGTGATCCAGAATCGCCAGACCCTCCGCCTTATGCTTGAACTCCAGCGGCGTACCATCCGGTGCAGTGACTAGCCTCGGAAGCCGGCCGGCACGCAGATCATCGAGGCTCATCACCCATAAATAACCCCCGATACAAGGTTCGCCGTTCTGTTCCGTCTCGAAGCTCGTCAACAAAAAGAGCCGGGCATGGTAGGGATCGTACTCCAGGCTGGACAAGCCGCATTCGAATCTCACCCCTTCATGATATCCGGGGTCAAAAGCATAGAACTCACGCATTTCATCGATGAATACGAGATTGCCGGTATGACTGATCTCGTAGTGCGCTCCCACCAACCGGCTGACATAGGCGAAGTCATCATGCGTTCTGCCCTGCTCTCGCAGGCCGAAGAGCAACAGGCCATCTCCCCTCTCGCCCGGTATCGCCGCCAGTCCTTCGATCTTGTAGTAAGGAAAGCCGATCGCTCCGTCGAGCTTGTTACGCAGCTCCAGCGATCCCTCCACACCGTCACGAGGATCAGGGTCCACGGCCTGCACCTTGTCCGGCTCGCCCAGTGGCCAAATAAGTAAGTGGTTGTAGGCATTGAGTTCGTGGCTGGCGTCATCGATGCGGTCGAAGCCGGTGGTCGCCAGTACATGGCGGCTATCGGCGGTGAGCGCAAAGTCTTCATACTTGATGGCCTGCCTGATCAGCGGCGTCGTGAAATATTCGAGCTGTGTATCGTCCGGCCCCTCTGGTGTCATGGGCAGGGCGAACACCGCTGAGCGGTTGCCGCCGGGAATCGGCTTGTCACTGGCCAATATCAGGCGTTTGCCGTCGTACACAACGGCGGAGACTTCCGCATTGACCAGTTTGCCTCTGTCGTCGCGGAGGCCAACGGGAAGGCAGCGGATGGTGCCTTGTTGCAGAATGCTGGCGCTCGGCATGGCAGGCCTCTCCTCGGTGTGCTTGAGCCAGCATAGCTTGTCCCAAAGCCGTGGGTCGAACCCATCCGGGAATGCTGCTACCAAAAGGATTGTCGGCGGACAGCGCTTGCCGCCTGCTAGACTGGATTAGCCCAATGGCCGGATGAAAGGAGAGGACCACATGCCAACCAAGGCAGAACGGGACGTTGAAAAGGGCTATTCCAAAGCCGATTTCGTCGCAAAGCTGCGCCGTCTGGCAGACTCCATCGAAAACGGCGATCGCTTCGATATTCAGATAGCCGGGGAGCGCATATATGTGCCAGCACGTGCCGAGTTCACCATCGAACATGAGCGTTCGGATGATGAAGAGGAGATAGAGTTTCAGATCAAATGGAAGAGAGAATAGCGCTTCTGCCATCGCAAGCCGAAAACGCTTAGGAATTCTTGGCGCGCCCGGCAGGATTCGAACCTGCGACCTTTGGCTTCGGAGGCCAACACTCTATCCAACTGAGCTACGGGCGCTTTGCTTGCTATAAAGCGGCCAACATCGTAACTGCCCGCGCCTGCGCTGTCCAGCCTGGCAGCCTTCCCGCCAGACTCAGCGGCCAGGGTCGAAGATACGGTACGTCTGCGGCACCTCACCGCTGGCTTCGGCGTCGCGTACCGCCTGCGTCAGGTAGCGCCCCAGCGCTTCGGCGCGGCGAGTCGCATCGGCTTCGAGCGCGTGACGCACTTCGGCCCGTACGCGTGCCACCTCGCCGGTCAGATCGGCTTCCATGGCGTCGCGAAAGCGATGTTCTTCGGCCTTGAGCAGCGCATATTCCGTACCCACGAAGCCCGCCAGCGCCACCGCTGCGGTGGCGGTACCGGCCAGCAGCGATGCGGGGCCGGTGGGGGAGGTGGCCAGCGTAGCCGTCGCCCCGCTACCCAGCGAGCGCGTCGCATGGCCACCCAGGCGCGCCACGATTCGGCCGGCCACGGCCCTCGAACCCTGCATGGCCGCCCCCGCCATCAGCCGCCGGGTGAGCGCCCGGCCGACAGCGAAGCCGAGGGTGCCCCCCGCCGCGGCCGTCCCCCAGCGCATCTCGTCCCGGTGACCCTGGAAGGCATGCTGCAGCGCCAGGTCGAGATCGATCTCGTGCGCCTCCTGCGATGCGCCGTCGGCCGCCTGCCGCCCACCGTAGCGCGCTCTGAGCGTCATGGCGAACTCCTGCCCCAGCCGCCGCTGGGCCTGCTCGAGACGCGCGGCGTAATCGGCTTCTAGCTCTTCCAGCGCGGCCGCGAAACCGCTGCGCTCGACCAGGCGCTCGGCCAGTTGCGCTTGCAGCCAATCCTCCAGCTCGCCCGTCAGCGCCATCGCCAGGCGCAGATAGCTGCCTCGCAGCGAGAAATGCCAATCGAGGTACTCCGGCACCGTGGCCTCGAGCGGGACGAAGGCGGCATCCAGGCGCGCATCGAGCCAGGGCTGCATTTCGTCGCGCAGCCGCAGCTCCAGACCGCCGGCGAGCTCTTCCAGCTCCCGCCCCAGGTCGGCATGGGTCTCGGCGTCGAGAATCAGGTCTTCACCGCCGATCACGACGCGGAAGAGCGGTGCCTCGCTGCGCGCCTGCAGCAGGTGGTAGGCCTGAACGAGCCCCAGCATCAGCAGCGCCGCCAGCAGCGGTCCCAGGAGCCAGCCCGCTCCCGGCAGGCGCCACACGGTGTCGGCGCGTGTCGTCATGCCGAATCCTCCCGCTCGCTTTCGGGCCGCCGCGTCAACCGGCTGCGCAGGGCATCGCCGCCCACCATCAGCCTGACGAAAGCCCAGGCGAATGCGCTCTGCGTCAACAGCAGTATCAGCCAGCCGACCAGCGCCAGCCCGGCATCGACCCCGGTTCGTGTCACGGCGTTCTGCATGGCCCAGTACTGGGTCAGCTCCACGGCCTGGGCGAGACGTTCGAAGAAGCCGAGCAGCGTATCGCCCGCCGTGGTGGTGACATGCCGAACCAGGGCTTCCTCCCAGGTCAACCCGACCAGATAGGGCTGTGGCGACCACAGCGTCAACAGCACCAGCAGCAGCGCCAGCAGGCCACCCACGGGCCAGACCAGCAGGTGGCGGGTCAGTGACGCTGCGTAATCGTCGATCACATGCCGCGCCATGCGCCGACGCAGGGATGCCTGCCACCAGCCCAGCATCAGCGCCGCCACCGCCAGCGCCGCCCAGTGAGCCGGCGGCAGCAGGCGGAGCTGCACCAGCAGCAACAGCGCCAGCAGAAGGCCGAGCAACTGATGCCGCAGCGCCATGAGCGGCCCGCCCCGCAACCGGCGCTGCCAGGGCGAGGAAGCACGCAGATACTGGCCCAACCAGGCGCGGCGTCGCAGGCGCGCGGCCTCGAAGCTGCCGGCGAAGATCAACTGGCCGGAAGCTGCCCATGCCGGCAGCAACAGCACGCTGGCCGGCCCCGGCCCCAGCCAGGACCATGCCAGCAGGCCGATGACCGCCAGCGCGGCGTGCCCTTGCCGAAACAGGCTGTCGTACCAGGCGGCACGATGCCGCTCGTTCATGGCTCCCTCATTCTGCACGGCGACGGAAGGCAGGCGTTCGGTTATTGCCGCCCCGCAACCGCTCACGTCGCCTGGATCATCTTGCCGACCTTTTCCAGGATATGCCGACCGATGGGCAGGGCCGACGTGGCGGCCGGCGACGGTGCATTGCAGACGTTGACCGTGCGCCGGGTATTGACGAACAGGAAGTCATCGATCAGGCGGCCGTCGCGCGATACGGCCTGGGCGCGCACACCGGCGGGCCAGGGCTCCAGATCGTCGAGAGTCAGGCTGGGACAGTACTTGCGCACCTCCTCCAGGTAACCCTTGCGCCACAGCGAGTTCTTCATTTCGCGCAGCCCGGGCCGGAGGTGACGGCCCAGCACCTTGAGAATGCCCGGATCGGTCAACATGCCGGACAGATCCGCCAACGAGACGTCGCGCTTGTCGTAACCCTCGCGCTTGAAGGCCAGCACGGCATTGGGGCCGACGGTTACCGAACCGTCGATCATGCGAGTCAGGTGAACGCCGAGAAACGGCATGGAGGGATCAGGAATGGGGTAGATCAAGTGCTTGACGATGCCACTGAGACGATCAGGCAGGCGGTAGTATTCGCCCCGGAACGGGCAGATGGTGAAGCCGGGCTTCCGCCCCAGCAGGCGCACGATGCGATCGGCCATCAGCCCCGAGCAGCTGACCAAGTAGCGACTGCTGAATTCGCCGCGTGCCGTGGTCACGAGCACCTCGCCTGAGCGCTCCTCAATACCGGTCACGGCATGCTCGTAGCGGATCTGGCCGCCGTGACGCTGGAACTCCTCGGCCATCGCCTCGGCCACCCGGGCGTAGCTGACGATGCCGCTGGAAGGGACGAAGATGGCGCCCAGGCCGGCGATGTCGGGCTCGCGCTCATGGAGCGCTCCCGCCGAAAGCCATTCGCGCTCGAGCCCGTTGGCCGCGGTACGCTCCCAGAGCGCTTCCATCCGCTGCATTTCCTGCTCGCTGGTGGCGACCAGCAGCTTGCCGCAGATCTCGTAGGGGATGGCATGCCGGTCGCAGAAATCACGCGTGGCGCGATTGCCCTCGAGACAGAACCGCGCCTTGAGACTGCCCGGGGTGTAGTAGACCCCGGCGTGAATCACGCCGCTGTTGTGGCCGGTTTGATGCTGCGCGGGGCCGCGCTCCTTCTCCAGCAGCAGCATCTTCTTGTCGGGATAGCGCTCGATGAGCTGCATGGCGGTGGAAAGGCCGAGAATGCCGCCACCAATGATGATGAAATCGTACACGTGGACCTCGCGTCGCCGGTGGAACACGCCGAAGAGTGAGCCCTACGATACCCGGCGGCCATCACCGAAGCCAGCCGAGCCGTTACCCCTCATGCCAAAGGCGTGAGGCAACGCCGTTTTCCAGCCCTCCGGGTTGTCGGTATACTAGGGCGCATTGTGTGTGCGTCATGTGCCCGGCCGTCGCATGCCGATGTCGCCATGGCAGATTACGATTACAGGACCGTCGAGAGGTGGTGAGAGTGAAATCCAGCAAGCTGATCATGGGGTGTCTGGCCACCCTGGGCCTGGCCGCGGGCGCCGCGTCCGTGCAGGCCGACGAGGTGGACCGCGATGCCATTGCCGAACGCCTGAAGCCGGTGGGCCAGCTCTGCCTGCAGGGCGAGGAGTGCGGTACCGCCGCCGCCGCCGAGAGCGATTCGGGTGGCAGTGGCGATGGCGCCGATGGCGAGGGTATCTACGGCCAGGTGTGCATGGCGTGCCATGAAACCGGCGCCGCCGGTGCGCCGGTGCGCGGACAGGAGGATGCCTGGGCCGACCGCGTCGACAAGGGCTGGGACACGCTGCTGGATCACGCCATCAACGGTTTCAATGCCATGCCGGCCCGTGGCGGCAATCCCAACCTCTCCGACGAGGAAGTTGCCGCCGCCACCGCACACTTGGTGGACCCGGTGATGGACGTGCCGGAGCTGGGCGGCGAGGAAGCCGCCGGTGAAGAGCCCGCGGCTGAGGAACAGGCAGCCGAGGACGAAACCACTGGTGAAGAACAAGCGACTGGCGAAGAGGAAACCGCGACGGAGGCCGTAACCGAAGAGGGCCCCATCGAGGAGGACGCCGAAGCTGCTGCCGTGGCCACGGAAGATGCACCCGTGGACGAAGAGGCCGTCGAGGAAGCCTCCGCCGACGAACAAGCCGCTGGCGACGAGCCGGCTCATGCCGGGATCGACGGCGAGGCCATCTACAACCAGGCCTGCATGGCGTGCCACATGACCGGTGCCGCCGGCGCTCCGCGCCGTGGCGAAGCCGGCGAGTGGGAAGGCCGCATCGATCAGGACATCGAAACGCTGTACGACCACGCTATCAACGGCATTGGCGCCATGCCGCCCAAGGGCGGCAACATGGGTCTCTCCGACGACGAGGTTCGCGCTGCCGTGGACTTCCTGGTCGAACCCGTCAAGTAACCGTATTGCGGATCTGAAGCCGACAACGGGGCGCCTTGGGCGCCCCGTTGCGTTTGTGCGGTTAGCCTGTAGAGAGCCTTCAGCCCAATAAAGAGCGCAGCCCGGCGATGGCATCCTGCCCCCGCGCCTGCTTCTTCTCCGGGTCTTCCCGGTCGGCGCGCCCCTCCCACTCCAGGTCGTCGGCCGGCAGTTCGTCGAGGAAGCGGCTCGGCGTGCAATCCATCAGCTCGCCGAAGGCCTTGCGCTGACGCGCCAGGGTCAAGGTCAGGGTGCGGCGCGCCCGGGTGATGCCGACATACGCCAGGCGACGCTCTTCCTCCACCGTCCCCGCCTCGATGGCGTTGCGGTGGGGCAGCAGTTCCTCCTCGAGGCCCATCAGGTAGACGTGAGGGAACTCCAGCCCCTTGGAGGCGTGCATCGTCAAAAGCTGCACCTTGTCGGTGTCGTCCTCCTCGGCCTGCTGCTCGAGGATATCGCGCAGCACCAGGCGAGAGATGGCGGCCTCCACGTCGTCGGTCTCGGCGCTCTCGTCGGCCTCGATTTCCTCCGGGTCGCGCTGCATCGACTTCTCGAGCTGGTCGATCAGCGTCCACACGTTGGCCATGCGCCGCTCGGCGATGGTGGGCGCGCTGGCGTTCTGGTAGAGCCACGCCTCGTAGTCCATCTCGTGCAGCATGCCGCGAATGGCGGCGATGGCGTCGCCTCCGTCCATGCGTCGACGCACGCCGTCGATGAAATGGGTGAAGCGCGCCAGCCGCTCCACCGCTCGTGCCGGGAGCTGCTGCTCCAGGCCCAGCTCGTGGCAGGCGTCGAACAGCGAGACGCCGCGCTCGGTGGCATAGTTGGCGAGCTTCTCCAGGGTGCTGGGGCCGATCTCTCGACGCGGCACGTTGACGATGCGCAGAAAGGCGTTGTCGTCGGCCGGGTTGATCAATAACCGCAGGTAGGCCATGGCGTCCTTGATCTCGTTGCGCGAGAAGAAGGAAGTGCCGCCGGAGAGCTTGTAGGGAATCTGGTAGTGCTGCAGCTTGAGTTCGAGTAGCCGCGCCTGGAAATTGCCGCGGTAGAGCACCGCAAAGTCGCGCCACTCGGCGCGCTCCTTGATGCGCCGGGTGAGGATCTCGCTGGCCACCCGCTCGGCCTCGGCCTCCTCGTGGCGGTTGACCACCACCCGTATGGGGTCGCCCTGACCCATCTCCGACCACAGGGTCTTCTCGTAGACGTGCGGGTTGTTGGCGATCAAAGTGTTGGCGGCGCGCAGGATGGTGCCGGTGGAGCGGTAGTTCTGCTCCAGCTTGATCACGTTGAGGCGCGGGAAGTCCTCGCCCAGGGTCACCAGGTTCTCGGGGCGCGCCCCGCGCCAGGCGTAGATCGACTGGTCGTCATCGCCCACCACGGTAAAGGTCTTGCGCTCGGCCATCAGCAGCTTGACCAGCAGGTACTGGGAAACGTTGGTGTCCTGGTACTCGTCAACCAGCATGTAGTGGATCTTGCGCCGCCAGCGCGCCAGCGCTTCGGCATCACGCTGCAGCAGTACCACCGGCAGCAGGATCAGATCGTCGAAATCGACCGCATTGTAGGCCTTGAGATGGCGCACGTAGGCCTCGTAGACCCGCGCGGCGTAGTGCTCGTCCTCGCTGGCGGCGTGGGACAGCGCCTCTCCCGGCAGCACCAGGTCGTTCTTCCATTCCGAGATCTGGTGCTGCACGGCGTTGATCTGCTCGGCGTCGACCTGGGCATCCTTGTTCATCAGGTCGCGCAGCAGGGCCTTGGCGTCCTCTGGGTCGAACAGCGAGAAGCCCGGCTTGTAGCCCAGCGCCTTGAGCTCGCTGCGAATGATGTTGAGTCCCAGGGTATGGAAGGTGGAAACGGTCAGCCCATGTCCCTCCTTGCCCTTGAGCATTTGCCCCACCCGCTCCTTCATCTCGCGTGCGGCCTTGTTGGTGAAGGTCACCGCGGCGATGCGACGTGCGCTCATGCCGCACACCTGCACCAGGTAGGCGATCTTGGTGGTGATCACGCTGGTCTTGCCGGAACCGGCGCCGGCCAGTACCAGGCATGGGCCGTCGATGTAGCGCACGGCTTCCTGCTGGCGCGGGTTGAGCTTGGCGAGGCGTTGCTGAATGCTCATTGGCGTGACTCGGGGCGCTGATTCAAGGTGCATTCTCAGGGTTCATGGCACCGGCGAAGCCCAGCTGGCGCCAGGCCTCGTAGACCAGGATGGCGCAGGCGTTGGAGAGATTGAGGCTTCGGCTGCCCGGCAGCATGGGGATGCGCAGGCGCTGTTCGGGCGGCAGCATATCAAGCATGGCCTGCGGCAGGCCGCGCGTCTCCGGGCCGAACACCAGGGCATCGCCGGGGCGATAGCTCGGCTCATGGTAGCCCGTTCGCCCCCGCGTCGATATGGCGAATAGCCGCATCGGCTGCACCGCTTCGACGAAGGCCGGCCAATCGCGATGCACGCTGACCGCCGCCCACTCGTGGTAGTCGAGCCCGGCGCGACGCAGGCGCTTGTCGTCGAGCATGAAGCCCAGCGGTTCGATCAGGTGCAGGCGAAAACCGCTGTTGGCGCAGAGCCGGATCAAGTTGCCGGTATTGGGCGGGATTTCGGGTTCGAAGAGCACGACATCGAGCATGGCGGCCTGCCGGTGAACGCGTACGGGCCCCTGCAGGGGCCCGCCGACGCGACAACAAGAGGGGAAGCGTCAGAAGTTCAGGCGAACCCCCACCTGCGCACCCCGATCCAGGGTACGGCTGCCGTGGCGATTGCCGAAGTCGGCCGCCGTCTGGCGCAGGCCGACGTAACCGTCAACATTGGGGGTAAAGGCGTAACGCGCCCGCAGGCCGACTTCGTAGCCGTCGTCGAGGTCGTTACTGGTGACCGCGCCGGGGGTATAGAAACCATAGCCGCCTACCGAGACATCGGGCATTTGCGGCAGGTAGACGTAGCCGTAGCCGCCCAGGCCCAGACCGCCGCCGTTGCCGTAATCGGTATCGAACTGGGTCCAGCGTCCACCGATGCCGATATCGCGCTCGCGGTTGCGCTGCACGCCCAGCAGCTGGGCGTGATAGATGCTGGCGTCCTCGCGGTATTCGCTCTGGATCACGCCGCCGCCCAGGGCAACCCCTTGGGTGAGTTCGCCGGCCGCTTCGAACTGCACGGCATCGGCACCGAGATTGAGATCCAGGCTACCGGCGGCGTGGGTGCCGGCAGCGGCAAATAGGAAACTCGCGGCCAGGGCGGCCCTGGCGAACTGTCCGAGCGTATTCATCGATGACTCCTTGCTTACTGCGCGCGTAACGTACTGAATATCAATCGACGGCGACACCATAGCGCGCACGATAATCGCGAATGGCCGTCGCGTGACCCTGAAGCGCTTCATCGGCATATCGTTCAACATAAGCCAGTACCATGTCGAGCGTCACGATGCTGATTACCGGAATGCCGTAGCGCGCCTCGACTTCCTGGATGGCGCTCTGGCTTTTGGCTTCATCTTCAGCCTGACCGCGCTCCTGTCGATCCAGGGCGATCACCACGCCGGCCGCTTCGGCACCGGCGGCCTCGATCAGCTCCATCACCTCGCGAACCGCGGTGCCGGCGGTGATCACGTCGTCAATGATCAGGATACGTCCGGCAAGCTCGGCGCCGACGATGTTGCCGCCCTCGCCGTGGTCCTTCGCCTCCTTGCGGTTGAAGGCGAAGGGCAGGTCGCGGGCATGGTGATCGGCCAGCGCCACTGCGGTGGTAGCGGCCAGCGGAATGCCCTTGTAGGCCGGACCGAACAGCACGTCGAAGCGCAGGCCGCTGGCCTCGATGGCGTCGGCATAGAAACGCCCCAGCCGCGCCAAGGCGCTGCCGCTGCGAAACAGGCCGGCATTGAAGAAATAGGGGCTGACGCGACCCGACTTGAGCGTGAACTCGCCGAACTTCAGTACCCCTTGCGCGATGGCGAACTCGATGAACTCACGCTGATAGGCTTGCATGCTGGTCGCCACGGCGATCCCCCGCTATCACTTAGCCCCACGGCATGGAAACCGTCCTATCACGAATTGCCATGCGGGCCATTTACCCAAACGTCGAAACGTCGGGTATCATACACGCGCGACGTCAAAGGGACCATGTATGAAAATTGCGACCATCAATGTCAACGGAATCCGCGAGGCCGTCGGGCGAGGTTTTCTCGACTGGCTGGCCGCACAGGACGCCGATGTCATCTGCGTTCAGAATCTCAAGGCCAAGAGCTTCGAACTCGACGATAGCATCCTCTATCCGGAGGGCTACGAGGGTTACTTCCTGGACGCCGAACAGGACGACTTCTCCGGCGTGGGGCTCTACTGCCGCAAGATCCCCAAGGCCATCATGTACGGTCTCGGCTTCCCTCAGTGCGATCATGAGGCGCGCTTCCTGCAGGCCGACTACGACCGTTTCAGCATCGCCAGCTTCCTGATGCCCGACGGCAGCGACTACGCCGCCAAGCAGGCCTTCATGGCGCAGTATCAGGAGTATCTGAGCAAAATGGCGCGCAAGCGCCGTGAATACATCATCTGTGGCACCTGGCACATCGCCCACAAGACTCTCGATCTGGCCAACTGGGCCGATAATCAGGCCACGCCCGGCTTCAAGCCCGAGGAGCGCGCCTGGATGGATCAAGTGTTCGGCCCCACCGGCTTCATCGATACCTTCCGCGAGATCAACCGCGATGCCGGCGAGTACACCTGGTGGCCCAAGCTGGACCAGGAAGTACCGCGCTCGCGTCAGGAGGGATGGCGTATCGACTACCAGATCGTCGGCCCCAACCTGCGCCGCCACGTGGTCGATGCCTGGATCGACGATGAGGCCACCTTCAGCGAGTTCGCCCCGCTGTTCGTGGAGTACGACCTGGCGCTGTAAGTCACGCCCTTTCGTCGCGGCCCGGTTTCGACCGGACCGCATCGCGCCGGCCTCAGGCCGGCGCGATGCGTTTGGGCGTTCAGCCAATGGTGCTTACGGAACGTCGGCGGTGGCCAGGCCCGCTCTCCAGACCAACCTCTTCCGTGCTCTAGTCAGGCATGCCCAGCGCCTCGCGCTGGTGTGCGAACAGTTCGGCGCCTGCCTTCTCCGCCAGATCGACCATGGCGTTGAGCTGGTCGCGCGAGAAGACCCCCGCCTCGGCGGTGCCCTGCACTTCGATCAGCCCACCCGGCTCGGCCATGACCACGTTCATATCGGTGTCGGCGGCGCTATCCTCGGGGTAGTCGAGATCCACTACCGGCACCCCCTTGAAGACCCCCACCGAGACCGAGCTGATCAGCTGCACGAACGGGTCGCCCTTGATCATCTTCTTGCGCTGCAAGTAGCGAATGGCATCGACCAGCGCCACGCAACCGCCGGTGATCGAGGCGGTGCGAGTACCTCCGTCGGCCTGGATCACATCGCAGTCGATGGTAATGGTGAACTCACCCAGCTTCTTGAGGTTCACCGCGGCACGCAGCGAGCGCCCGATCAGCCGCTGGATCTCCAGGGTGCGGCCGCCTTGCTTGCCGCGCGTCGCCTCGCGACCGCCTCGCGTATGGGTGGCGCGCGGCAGCATGCCGTACTCGGCGGTGACCCAGCCCTGGCCCTTGCCGCGCAGCCAGCGCGGCACACCGGCCTCGACGCTGGCGTTGCACAGCACCTTGGTATCGCCGAATTCCACCAGCACCGAGCCTTCGGCGTGACGCGTATAGTCACGGGTCAGACGGATCTCGCGCGGCTGGTCGGGGTGTCGCCCGCTGGGGCGAGTGAGGTCGAAAGCCATGTTACCTCTCGAATCGGCAGTGAGATCGAAAGCGCCCGGCCTGCTTGAGGCGGGCGCCGAATGGCGCCCATTCTACACGCTAGGCCGCACGGTCGGGGTAGGGAATCGGTTACACTCCCGTGCACAGGCCGCCAAGCTGGCCGTGCGGTACCGCCGTTCGAACGAGGAGGAGTCACCATGGTCGACCACAGCACTCGGGTTCACAGCATGACCGCTTTCGCCCGCGGAAGCCGAGAGGGCGACTGGGGCAGCCTGCAGCTGGAACTGCGCTCGGTGAACCAGCGCTATCTGGAGCCCTTCTTCCGACTGCCCGAGGCGCTGCGCGACCTCGAACCCAGCTTTCGCGAGACGCTGCGCGAGCGGCTCGCTCGCGGCAAGGTCGAATGCCACCTGCGCTTCGAGCCCACCGACGCCAGCGAGAGCCTGGCGGTCAATCATGCGCGCCTGGTCGCGCTGGCCGCGGCGCTGGGTGAAATCCGCGAGGCGCTGCCCCAGGTCGCCATGCCCGATGCCCTGGCCCTGCTCGACCATCCAGGCATCGTCGAAGCCCAGGGCGTCGATCTGGAGACGGTGAAGACCGAAGCCACATCGCTGTTCCAGGCCACTCTCGACGAGCTGATCGACGCCCGCACCCGCGAGGGAGCAAAGCTGGCAACTCTGATCCGCGAGCGGCTGACCGGCGTGCGCGAGCAGGTCGCCGAGGTGCGCCGACTGATGCCGGAGATTCTCGAGCGTCAACGCGCCCTGCTGGTGGAGCGACTGGAAGCGGTTCGGGCCGAGCTCGATCCTCAGCGGCTCGAGGCCGAGATGGTCCTGCTGGCGCAGAAGGCAGACGTCGACGAGGAGCTCGACCGACTCGAGACCCACGTTGCCGAAGTGGAGCGCCAGCTCGGCCAGAAGGGCCCCAAGGGACGCCGCCTCGACTTCCTGATGCAGGAGCTCAACCGCGAAGCCAACACGCTCTCCTCCAAGTCGGCGGTGGCCAGCACCACCCGCTGCGCGGTGGAGCTCAAGGTGCTAATCGAGCAGATGCGCGAACAGATCCAGAATATCGAGTAACGTTTCGGCGTGTATAATATGGGCCCGTTATCCATTCGCGCCAGGCAGGTTGCCGAGCCCCCATCGCAGCCGCTCATTACGGATGCAATGCCATGTCCCAAGGTACGCTTTTCATCATTTCCGCGCCTTCCGGCGCCGGCAAGACCACCCTGGTGCGCGAGCTTATCGAGAGTCTCGATGGCATTCAGGTCTCGGTGTCGCATACCACCCGGGCGCGGCGCCGCGGCGAGGTGGACGGCGTCAACTATCACTTCGTGGAAACCGCCGAGTTCGAGGCGATGATTGCGCGCGGCGAGTTCTTCGAGCATGCCCGGGTGTTCGACAATTACTACGGCACCTCGCGGCCGGCCGTGGAGGCGATGCTGAACGCTGGTCAGGACGTGATCCTCGAGATCGACTGGCAGGGAGCACGCCAGGTACGCAGCCAGATGGCCGATGCGGTGTCGATCTTTATCCTGCCGCCCTCGCGCGACGAGCTCGAACGCCGCCTGGCCAGCCGCGGTACCGACGAGCACGCCACCGTCGCCCGGCGCATGCGCGACGCGGTCAGCGAGATGTCGCACTATGACGAATACGAGTACCTAGTGATCAACGACGACTTCACCACCGCTCTGCGCGAGCTTCAGTCGCTGGTGATCAGCCATCGCCTGAGCCTGGCTCGGGTACGCGAGGCACACGGCCCGCTGCTGGCGGGGCTGTTGTCCTGACCCAGCCGCAGGCGCTTGTCACAGCCGTCGGGCGTCGAGTAATCTAGTCTGTCCTGTTCCATTTCGGATCTCGGCGCTTTGCCGAGCATCCCTCACAGTTTTCGGGAAAATCCCCTATGGCGCGTGTCACCGTCGAAGATTGTCTGGATAACGTCGAGAACCGTTTCAAGCTGGTAATGATATCCACCCAGCGCGCTCGTCAACTGGCCCGTGGATCCCGCGATGCCCAGCTGCCGTGGGAAAACGACAAGCCCACCGTCATGGCCCTGCGCGAGATTGCCGCCGGCCTGGTGGATCACAGCGTATTGGACGAGCCGATCGAGGCGCCGGTCCGGATTCGTCGCGAGGGCGAACCGGGCATTTCCCTCGAGGAGTAAGGCAAGTCATCCAAGGCGCGCTAATGTTCACCATCGACGACCTGGCCGACCGACTCGGCGGCTACCTTCCAGCCGACGAGATTCAGCAGGTCAAGCGCGCCTTCTATTACGCCGAGCAGGCCCACGACGGCCAGCGGCGGCGCTCCGGCGAACCCTACGTCACCCATCCGCTGGCGGTGGCAAACATCCTCGCCAACATGCACATGGACCATCAGAGCCTGATGTCGGCCATGCTGCATGACGTGATCGAGGATACCGGCGTGTCAAAGGAGGCGCTGGCCGAGCAGTTCGGCAAGCCGGTGGCGGAACTGGTCGACGGCGTCTCGAAGCTGACCCAGATCACTTTCGAGGACAAGGCCGTCGCCCAGGCCGAGAACTTCCAGAAGATGGTCCTGGCGATGTCGCGCGATATCCGCGTGATCATCGTCAAGCTCGCCGACCGCCTGCACAACATGCGCACCCTGGGCGCCCTGCGTCCCGAGAAGAAGCGTCGCATCGCCCGCGAGACGCTCGAAATCTATGCTCGCATCGCCAGCCGGCTGGGTATCAATACCATCCGCGTAGAGCTCGAGGACCTCTCCTTCCAGGCGCTTCACCCGATGCGTGCCGAGCGCATCAAGCGCGCCGTCTCGAGCGCCCGGGGTCACCGCCGCTCGGCGATCCGCCAGGTCCAGACGACTCTGCAGAAGAGCCTCGACGACGAGGGCCTGCCCGGCACCGTGGTGGGCCGCCAGAAGCACCTGCTGTCGATCTACAAGAAGATGCGCGACCAGCGCAAGCCGTTCGCCGAGATCATGGACGTGTTCGGCTTTCGCATCATCACCGAAGACGTCGACAGCTGCTATCGCATCCTCGGCGCGGTGCACAATCTCTACAAGCCGGTGCCGGGACGCTTCAAGGATTACATCGCGATACCCAAGGCCAACGGCTACCAGAGCCTGCACACCACCCTGTTCGGCAGCGGCGGCATGCCCATCGAGGTGCAGATCCGCACCCGCGAAATGGAAGCCATGGCGAACAACGGCATCGCCGCCCACTGGCTCTACAAGGCGGGTCAGACCGATCATCCCATTGCCGAGGGCAGCCACGCCCGCGCCCGGGAGTGGGTCAAGGGGCTGCTGGAGATGCAGCGTCACGCCGGCGACTCGCTGGAGTTCATCGAGCACGTCAAGAACGACCTGTTCCCCGACGATATCTACGTGTTCACGCCGCGCGGCGACATCATGGAGCTGCCCCAGGGCGCCACGGTGATCGACTTCGCCTACGCCGTGCACACCGACATCGGCAACAACTGCATCGCCTGTCGCATCGATCGCCACCTGGCGCCGCTCTCCACCCGGCTGGAGAGTGGCCAGACGCTGGAGATCATCACCGCGCCGGGAGCGCGGCCCAACCTGGCCTGGCTCAACTTCGTGGTTACCGCCAAGGCACGTTCGGCGATCCGCCATGCGCTCAAGCATCAGCAGCACACCGAGGCGGTCCAGCTCGGCCGACGTCTGCTCAACAAGGCGCTGGGCGACTTCGAGACCAGCCTGGAGGAGCTGCCGGAGAACGTCCTGCCGGAGCTGCTGGAGGAGCTCTCGATCAAGAGCGAGGAGAGCCTGCTCGAGTCGATCGGGCTCGGCACTCGAGTGACCCATGTGGTGGCCCGTCGCCTGATCGACCTGCTGCACGGCGACATGGCCGAGGCCGGTCAACGCACGCTTCAGCCCCAGGGCCCCATCCTGATCAGCGGCGCCGAGGGTATGGTGATCAAGTTCGCTCGCTGCTGCCATCCGCTGCCGGGCGACCCGGTGGTCGGCCACCTGTCGGTGGGCAAGGGCATCGTGGTGCATCGCGCGGAATGCCGTAATCTCGACGAGCTCAGGAGCGACCCGGACAAGCTGTTCGCCCTGGAATGGTCCGACGAGATCACCGAGGACTTTCCGGTGGCCCTGCGCATCGAGATCGAGAGCCGCCGCGGCCTGGTGGCCGAACTCGCCAGCCTGGTCACCGATGCCGATGCCAATATCGAGCGCATCGGCATCGAGGAGCGCGACGCGCGGCTCTCCATCGTGCACCTCACCCTGGCGGTACGCGATCGCGTGCACCTGGCCCGTATCATCAAGCGCATCCGCAACCTGTCGCACGTCGGCAGGATCACGCGCGTCGGCAACTGATCCGCTTTCGGCCCGTTCGCCGCCCCTGGCGGCGAACGGGCCTTTCGTTAGTGCATCGCCATGAAAATCACAAGGAGACCAGCATGAGCAACAAGGCCGTGATCAATACCGAAAAGGCGCCCGCCGCCATCGGCCCCTACTCCCAGGCCATCAAGGCCGGCAATACCGTCTATCTCTCCGGTCAGATCCCGCTCGACCCGGCCACCATGGCGCTCGTCTCCGACGACTTCGAAGCCCAGGCACGCCAGGTCTTCGCCAACCTCAAGGCGGTGTGCGAGGAAGCGGCCGGCTCGCTGGGCGAGATCGTAAAGATCAACCTCTACCTGGTCGAACTCGATAACTTCGCCATCGTCAATCGGGTCATGGAGGAGTTCTTCGAGGCACCCTACCCCGCCCGTGCCGCAGTAGGCGTGAAGGCACTGCCCAAGGGCGCGCAGGTGGAAGCGGAAGCCGTCATGGTCATCGGCGATTGAGACTTTTCATTGCGCTCACTCCGCCGTCCGAGCTGCGCAGCCGGCTCGGTGAGTTGGCGGACGCCGCCCACGCCCGCTGCGGCGGGCGACGCATGCCCGACGGCAACCTGCACCTGACGCTCGCCTTCCTCGGCGAGGTGGGCGACGCGCAGGCAAGCGAGTTGATCGACTGGGTGAGCGGGCAGACCGTCGAGCCCGGCGAGTGGCGCCTCGACCGCTGGGGCTGCTTCCGGCGGCCGGGCATCGTCTGGGTCGGCGGGGCGCCCGATCCGATCCTGTCACGCCTTCAGCAAGGAGTGTGGGGCACGCTCGAGGCGCTCGGCCTCGGCGCTCGTCCCGCCCGGTTCGTTCCCCACGTCACTCTGCTGCGACGCGCCGTCACATTCGAACGACAAGGGCTACCCGACGTAGCGCTGGCATGGTCTTATAATAAGATAGCGCTGATTCAATCGATCACCGATGATCGTGGCGCACGCTACCAGGCCCTGGCGGAATCGCAGAGCTGAGCTCAAGGACGAAACGCGCCAACGGTGAGTCGCCCCGCACCGGCGCGCACGCGAAAGGAGGAGCCATGATCCACCGGAAATTCGCCGCCGCTCTGGCGGCCTGTCTGCTCATGACGGGCAGCTCCGCCGCCCTGGCAGATCTCTACATCGCAGGCGGCGTCACTAGCGAATCGAAAGCCGCCGCTCGAATCGAGTTCGATACCATGATCGGTCTCGATCGCCTGCATCCGCAGCTGGACCTGCGTCTGGCGACCGGCCTGCTGCTGCTCGACGGAGAGGAGAGCGACGAAAACGCCGCCTGGTTGATCACGCCGATGCTGCGCTATACCTTCGCCGGAGAGCGAAGCGTCTTCGTCGAGGGCGGTATCGGCGCCGCGGTGTTTCTCGATGCGCGGATCGGCTCGCGCGATCTCTCTACGGCGTTCCAGTTCCAGGATCGCATCGCCTTGGGTGGTTCGGTGGGCCCCGGCGAGCTCTCGCTGAGCTTCACGCACTATTCCAATGCGGGTATCAAGGACCCCAACGAGGGCATCGAGGTGCTTGCCCTAGGCTACCGCCTGCCGCTGTGAATGCAAGCCGGCGGAAGCGCGATACGGGAGAATGACGGGAACCCGAGCCAGACAGGCAATGCGAGTGTAGTGTAGCGTCGCGCATTGCCTGTCGCGTCAGCCCGGATCAGACCGGTTCGGCCAGAAAACCGCCCTCCTTCATCACCTGGGCGTAGCCGTCGCGGTAGCTGGGGAAGCGAAAGACATAGCCCGTCTCGCGCAGGCGGGTATTGTCGCAGCGCTTGCTCGCGCGCTTGCGCAGCGGCGCCTGGATCACTTCGGTCGGTTCCACCTTGAGCTGCCCGGCGAGCCAGGCCATTACGTCATGCAGCGGCTCCGGCGCGCAGTCGCTGACCAGGTAGAGACCGTCGAGCGGCTGGCCGGCGACATCCAGGCCGATCAGGTGCTTGAGCACGCCGGCGCAATCGTCGCGGTGGATGCGATTGGAGTACATCGGCGGTGTCTTGGGCGCGATGCGTCCCTCCAGCACCTGGCGGATCAGGCGATCGCGCCCCGGACCGTAGATGCCCGAGAACCGCACCGTCGTGCCGGCCAGCGAGCTCTCGCCCAGGGCCTGCTCGGCCTCGCGCATCACGGTCCCCGAGAAACCGGCCGCTTCCGCGGGACTTTCCTCGTCGACTCGCTCGCCCTCCTTCTGCGCATATACGCTGGTGGAGGAGACGAAAAAGAGGCGTTGCGGCGTCCTGTCGCGTCCCTCGTAGGTGCGCAATACCGCCTTGAGACCGTCGCAATAGGCCGCTCGGTACGCGGCCTCGTCGAAGCGGTCGGCGCTGAGGATGTAGACGACGTAGTCGGCATCGGGCAGCGCGGACAGGGCGTCCTCGTCGACCAGATCGAGCGCCAGCGGTTCGATGCCGGAGCCCTCCAGTGCCGCCACGCTGCGGCGAGCCCCGATCACGCGATGGCCGGACGCCAGCAGCTCTCTGCCCAGCACCATGCCGATATCGCCACAGCCCAGAATCAGTGTGGTTTTCTTCACCTTTCTCTCGCCCCCTGATAAAAAGTCCCTATTGAAAGTTATCTATCGTCCGAGAGGATGCCCACGGGGCACCAGTCATGACTCTAACAGAACTTCGCTATATCGTAACCTTGGCGCAGGAGCGCCATTTCGGACGGGCCGCCGAGCGCTGCTTCGTTTCCCAGCCGACGCTGTCAGTGGCCGTGAAGAAACTCGAGGAGGAGCTCGGCGTGGCCCTGTTCGAGCGTTCAAAGTCCACCGTGCAGGTCACGCCTTTGGGCGAGAAGATCGTCGAGCAGGCCCAGCGCGTACTGGAGCAGAGCAGCGTGATCAAGGAGCTGGCCAATGCCGGCAAGGACCAGCTGGCGAGCCCCCTGCGCATCGGCGCCATCTATACCATCGGACCCTATCTCTTCCCCCATCTGATCCCGGCGCTGACGCGCAGCGCCCCGCAGATGCCGCTCTACATCGAGGAGGGCTTCACCGCCAACCTGCGCCGCAAGCTGCGCAGTGGCGAGCTCGACGCCATCATCATCGCGTTGCCGTTCACCGAAACCGACGTGGTCACCAAGCCTCTCTACGAGGAGGAGTTCGAGGTTCTCATGCCGGCCAACCACGCCTGGAGCCAGCGAGACTTCATCGAGAAGGAGGATCTGCTCAAGGAGCGCCTGCTGCTGCTCGGTGAGGGACACTGCTTCCGCGACCAGATTCTCGAGGCCTGCCCGGCGATCAGCGCGCAGCTCAACAGCCCGAGCAATACCCTGACGGCGGAGGGTGGCTCACTGGAGACTATCCGTCACATGGTCGCTTCCAAGCTCGGCATCACCGTGCTGCCGCGCTCGGCCATCGGCACCGGCCACTACGAAAGCGGCCTGCTCGCCAGCCGCCCGTTCCGTTCACCGGCTCCGTCGCGCACCGTGGCCATCGCCTGGCGCGCCAGTTTCCCACGGCCCAAGGCGATCGACGCCGTCACCGACGCCATCCAGCAGTGTCACGAGGCGCTTCCAGAAACTGCATGAGCGCCCACATGAATGCTCTCGACGCGCCGGTCACCTCCCTCAAGGGCGTAGGGGAGGCGCTGCGGTTGAAGCTGGCCCGGCTACGCGTGGAAAGCGTGGCCGACCTGCTCTTCCACCTGCCGCTGCGCTACCAGGACCGCACCCGCATCACCCCCATCGGTACCCTGCGGGCCGGCCACGAGGCGGTGGTGGAGGGCGAGGTGTCGGCCAGCGACGTGGTCAAGGGGCGCCGCCGCAGCCTGCTGGTGCGGTTGCGCGACGGCTCCGGCATCATCAGCCTGCGCTTCTTTCACTTCTCGCCGGCCCAACAGCAGCAGTTTCGTCCCGGCACCCGGGTGCGCTGCTTCGGCGAAGCCCGCGCCGGTGCCACCGGCCTGGAAATCTATCACCCAGAGTATCGCCTGCTCAGCGCCGAGGCACCGCCGGTGGAGGATCATCTGACGCCGATCTACCCCACCACCGAAGGCTTGCACCAGGCGCGCCTGCGTGCCCTGATCGAACAGGCGCTGGAACTGCACGAAGCCGCCCCCGAGGCGCTGCCCGACTGGATTCCCCCCGAGCTTCGCCAGCGCTTCGCTCTGCCCGAGCTGCACCAGGCCCTGCACGTGCTGCATCAGCCGCCGCCGGACGCCGACCCCGAACGGCTCGCCAGCGGCCGGCATACGGCCACCCGACGCCTGGCGCTCGAGGAACTGCTCGCCCATCGGCTGAGCCTGAGGGAGGTGCGCCTGCGAATCCAGCAGGACGGGGCGCCGGCGCTGCCCAGCGGGCGCGGCCTGCAGACGCGCTTTCTCACCCAACTGCCGTTTTCCCTGACCGGTGCCCAGCGCCGCGTGCTCGACGAGATCGGCAGCGACCTGGCGCGCGAAGTCCCCATGCTGCGTCTGGTCCAGGGCGACGTAGGCTCGGGCAAGACGGTGGTGGCGGCGAGGGCGGCGCTCGCCGCCATCGCCGGCGAATGCCAGGCGGCCATGATGGCGCCCACCGAGATTCTGGCCGAGCAGCACTATCGCACCTTCAGGGCCTGGTTCGAGCCGCTCGGCATCGAGGTGGCATGGCTATCCGGCAAGCTCAAGGGCAAGACGCGCCTCGATACCAAGACGGCCATTCGCGACGGGCGCGCCCGCATGGTGGTGGGCACCCACGCGCTGTTCCAGGACGATGTCCACTTCCAGCGCCTGGGGCTCGCCATCATCGACGAACAGCATCGCTTCGGCGTGCACCAGCGCCTGGCGCTGCGCGAGAAAGGCGAGGCCGGCGGCCTCACGCCCCACCAGCTGGTGATGACCGCCACGCCGATCCCGCGCACCCTGGCGATGAGCGCCTACGCCGACCTCGACGTCTCTATCATCGACGAGCTGCCGCCCGGGCGCACCCCGGTGAAGACGGTGGTGGTGCCCGACGAGCGCCGTCCGGAGGTCGTTGCGCGTATTCGCCACGCCTGCGCCGAGGGGCGCCAGGCCTACTGGGTCTGTACCTTGATCGAGGAGTCCGACGCGCTGCAGTGCCAGGCCGCCGAGGCGACCCGCGACGAACTCACCGAAGCGCTACCGGAGCTTGCCATTGGGCTGGTGCACGGGCGCATGAAGGCCAGCGAGAAAGCTGCGGTCATGGAGGCGTTCAAGAGCGGCGAGCTCGACCTGCTGGTAGCCACCACGGTGATCGAAGTGGGGGTCGACGTGCCCAATGCCAGCCTGATGATCATCGAGAATCCCGAGCGGCTGGGGCTGTCGCAGCTGCATCAGCTGCGCGGGCGGGTGGGACGCGGCTCGACGGAGAGTTTTTGTGTGCTGCTCTATCATGGGCCGCTGTCGGCCCACTCCCGCGAACGCTTGGCGGTGATGCGCGAAACCACCGACGGCTTTCGCATCGCTGAAAAGGACCTGGAGCTGCGCGGTCCCGGCGAGGTGCTGGGCACCCGACAGACGGGGCTGGCCCAGATGAAGATCGCCGATCTCGAGCGCGACGCCGATTTGCTCGAGCGCATTCCGCCCCTGGCCGAGGCGCTGCTCGCCGGCCATCCCGAGGCCAGCCGACCGCTGATCCGCCGCTGGCTCGGCGACGAGGCGGGGCGCTACGGCCAAGTCTGATGCCGTCAGCCGACCGCCGCGACACGGCGGTCGATCGGTTCGTGGGGAGTGCCGATCAAGCGATTGGCCGCCTCGGTCAGCGGCCCCAGCTGCCGCGCGATCAGCAGCAGCTGAGTCTGCATGGCCGGGTAGGTTTCATCGTCGAGCCCCTGCGATTCGTTCTCGAGCCGGGTCACCAGCACTTCCCGCGCCTCCTCGAGATCAGCGGCGGGAACACGTCGAGCTAGACGCTCCGCCAGGGCCTCCAGATAGTCGGCGATGCCACGCGCGGCAGGAACCAGGTGTGCGCCGTCGTCGGTCTCGCCGAGTCGATGCCGATGGGCGCCCAGCGCCGAGAGATACCCGAGCAGGGTATGGGACAGCACCAGGAAACGGAAGCCATCGTCGGCGACATGCCGGCGGTAATGCTCGGGCTCCTGAAGCATGTTGGACAGCAGGGTCGACAGCGCGGCATCGG
Organism: Billgrantia saliphila; assembly: GCF_002930105.1. Classification (GTDB taxonomy): domain Bacteria; phylum Pseudomonadota; class Gammaproteobacteria; order Pseudomonadales; family Halomonadaceae; genus Halomonas; species Halomonas saliphila. The sequence goes on from NZ_PJRN01000005.1 coordinate 146,684, forward strand.
CGTTGTGCGCGTTGCGCCGCGCCAGGCGATAGGCGAGGTCGTCCTGCTTGCCGCTGCCGTACTGGTGCAGAATCTCTTCCAGGTAGCGGCGGCTGGCGGTGAGCGCGCCGGCGGCTTCGCGATGCAACCGCCGTCCCTGCCAGTCGGGCAGGATGAAGAACACCGCCGCCCCGGCGATCAGCGCTCCGATCAGGGTATCGAAGAGCCGCGGCCAGATCAGATCGAAGCCGTCACCGACCTGGTTGAAGCTGCACAGCACCAGCAGGGTGATGGCTGCCGTGGCGACAATGTAGTGCTTTTCGCGCGTGGCGAAGAAGGTCACCCCGGCGACGACCGCGATCAGCGTCTGCAGCAGGGCGCTGGGAAACAGCGTGATCGAGGCCCAGCCGACGATCAGGCCGAGCACGGTGCCGGCGATGCGCTGGACCAGGAAGCGCCGGGTGGCGGCGAAGTTGGGGCGGCAGACGAACAGCGTGGTGAGCAGGATCCAGAAGCCCTGAGTGGGGTGGATCAGGTGCAGCAGGCCATACCCCGCCAGCAGCGCCAGGGCCAGCCGGATCGCATGGCGAAAGGTGGGCGACCCCACTGTCAGGTTGAGGCGAATGCGCTCCCAGGCATCCTTGAGGCTCGAGGGCGAGCGATCGTGCAGGCTGACATCGCCCTGGCTGGCGCTGGCGTCCGGATTGTGCGCCATGGCCAGCTGCTCTTCGAGGGTGGCGAGGTTCTCGGCCAGGGCGGTGAGCGGTGGCATCAGCTCGCGCCACGCCGGATTGCGCTGGGCCCTCAAGTGCTCGATCGAAGCGCGCAGGTCGGCGAGCGCCCGTTCGCTCTGGCCGTGCTCGAAAGGACGATTGAGCAACAATGCCTTGCCCAGCCGCTTGCACGCCTGCCCCTGCTGGTCGAGCAGGCGCTGGCAGCGGAACAGCACGTCGTGATGGAAGAAGGCGTCGGTCAGCTGAGCGTAGGGGTAGTGCGAGGAGCTGGCCCGCTCGTGAATGTCCTGGGCGATGAAGTAGATGCGCAGATAGCGGTTCAGCTTGCGCTCGCCGCGCTGCCCCTCGAGCCGGCGGAAGATCATTTCCTTGGCGCGATTGAGCGCCTCGACCACCTTGCCGTTCTGCCGCGCCAGCGCCAGGCGGCGAGTCTCCACGTCCAGCCCGCGCAGCGGTTCGAACAGCAGCGACTTGATGATCAGGTACTTGCCCAGCTCGCGATAGAGCTGGGCCATGCTCTGCTTGACCGGCTGACGCGAGAACAGCGCGCACCAGATCACCGAAATCGCCCCGTACCAGGCCGCTCCCAGCAGGATGAGCAACGTCTGGTTCCAGCCCCCCGCCTCGGGCACGCCGGCGTGGTGCTCGATGGAGATCATGGTGTAGATCGCCAGTATCAGCGTGCCGGAGGCGATGGTGGCGTAGCGCTGCCCCACCGCGCCGAGCATGATCAGGACGAAGGTGGAAACGCCCAGCAGGGCGGCGAACAGCCACGGCCAGGGAAACAGCCAGCGCACGGCAAGCGATGCGACGGCGAAGCAAAGCAGCGTCACCAGCAGCGCCTGCAGCCGCCCCTGCCAGCTGTCGTCGGTCTCGGACAGGGCGCTGGCGATGATGCCCAGAAACAGCGGGATCAGCAACGCGATGTCGGCCAGCGCCCAGCTCAGCAGCAGCGCCCCGCTGAAGGCGAGAAAGACCCGCAGGCTGTAGGCGAACTTGTCCAGCGTCCAGAGACGTCGCAGCGAAAGCGATAGCGAGTTCGGCATGCAGTGCATCATCCCCAGAGAACCAAGCCCTATTCTCTACCCGACACTCGACTTTCGTATAGTCCTGCTGCCAACGCGGTCCTTGGCCAGGGGGGATCAAAGCCGGGCAAGCCAGCCATCGGCGCCGGCCAGGAGCGCTTTTCGCTCTGCGTCCAGCGCGTCACGCAGCTCCGGATCGGCGAGGTCGCCGAGGTTATCGGCAAGCCCCACCAGCACGGCGTTCAATCCCGCGTGCAGCAGCCTCGCGCCGGCCCGGGTATCGCTCTGCAGCCGCTCGGCCGTCTGGGGCAACGCTTCGACGCTCAACGCCAGCCCGTCCCGACAGGCTCGGGCGATCTCCAGCGGCACGCGGCAGGTGGATTCGATGGCCCGCTCCAGCTCCGTCTTGTCGTCTCGCTGTTCGACCCGCTGAGGCGCACCATGGGAGCGTTTCACTGCCGACAGGTAGTTCTCGAAGACGGCAACATCCTCGTCGGCCAGGCGCGCCAGCGCGTCGCCCAGGGCATCGCCGCGCGCGATCATGCCGGACCGCTGCGCGGAGGGCGCCCTGGCATCGCTGAGACGCAGCCCCTTCAAGACCAACGCCAGGCCAAACCCGGCGCTTACCGCTGCCGCCGCTCCGCAGCCCGGCATGGCGCGGGCCTCGATGGCGTCGCGAAAATCCACGAGGGGCGATTGCCAGATGCTTTTTAAATGCTCCATGGCCATCCCTGCCGTCGATACGCCTACAGCGTAGTCCGCAGCGCCTCCATACGGTGTGTCATTTTTCAGAACACCAAGCGCCTACCATTGGAACAGTCTCCTTTCGATACTCAAGATGTCCCAATAACAGACAAGGACAATCCAATGGACATGAAACTGCTGCTCGATTGGCGCCTGCACCTGACGGTGATACTGGCGTCGCTTCTCGCCGAGTGGATCGGCATCCTTCGCATCCCGCTGGGCCCGGGAACGCTATTACTGCTGCCATTGTTCTATGCCTTCCTCGTCGGGGTGCTGCTCAATCCGCATCTTTTCATGAGCATGCAGCGGATTATCCCCAAGCCGGTCAGCAACGCCGCCGGACCGTTGATCATGATCTCCGTCCTCCCTTTCATCGCCAAGTTCGGCTCCACCATCGGGCCAGCCATCGAGCAGCTCGTCGCCGCCGGTCCGGCCCTGATCCTGCAGGAACTCGGCAACCTCGGCACCATGCTGCTGGCATTGCCGTTCGCGGTACTGGTACTGCGCATGGGGCGGGAAGCCATCGGAGCCACCTATTCCATCGCTCGCGAACCTAACATCGCCGTCATTTCCGACAAGTACGGCCTGAGAAGCCCCGAAGGCATCGGCATCATGGGTGTCTATGTGGTGGGCACCATGTTCGGCACCCTCTACTTCGCGCTGATGGCCGGCTATCTCGCCTCGCTGGATCTACTCGACATCCGAGCCCTGGCCATGGCTTGCGGCGTCGGCAGCGGCAGCATGGTGGCAGCCTGCTCCGGTGCCTTGGCGGAGGCGGCTCCCCACCTGCGCGACGAGCTGCTCGCCTTTTCCGGCGCCAGCAACTTGCTGACCTATGCCACCGGTCTCTACGTTTCCCTGTTCATCGCCCTGCCTGCCGCCGAATGGCTCTACAAGCGCCTGGGTGGCGCCATGTTTGAGGAGATCCGCCATGAAACCCACTGAGACGACCGCACCGAATGGCGGTTTCGACGCCTCCGCCCTGGTTGAGCTGCGCCCCGAACAGCAGCTCGGCAAGACCGCCCTGCTGCTGGCCGCGGTGTGCGTGGCAGCCTGGATATCCAACATGGTCAACGGCGCCCCGCTGCACCTGGCACTGCCCGGGATGCTGATTCTCTACGCCATGGTCATGATCGGCCTGGTCATCGGGCGTTTCGTTCCGTTCTACCTGCCCAGCGTGGCCTGGGTCTCGCTGGTCAGCATCGTCGTAACGCTACCCGCCTTTCCCGGCAGTGGGTGGATCGTCGGTCAGCTCAGCCACGTGGACTTCCTCGCCGTCGTCACGCCGGTACTGGCCTACGCCGGACTGGCCCTGACCGGGCGCGAGTTCACCATGTTCCGGCAGACCGGCTGGAAACTTGTCATCGTCTCGCTGCTGGTATTCACCGGCACCTTCGTCGCCTCGGCGGTGATCGCCAACCTGCTGCTTTGAGGAGCCCGACTCATGGACGATAGTCTGCGGCCGACGCCTGAGCGTCTCATGGCCTGGCGTCACGATCTTCACCGCCATCCCGAAACCGCCTTCGAGGAGTACCGCACCGCGGCGCGAATCGCTGAACTCCTGCGCCAGGCCGGCCTCGAGGTCGTCACCGGGCTGGGCGGCGGTACCGGCGTTGTGGCGATACTCGACGGCAGGCACGGCGTCGGCCGGGCCATCGGCCTACGGGCCGACATCGATGCCCTCGACGTGGAGGAGGCCAACGAGGTTTCCCACGCCTCCACCACGCCGGGAAAGATGCACGCATGCGGTCACGACGGCCATACCACCATGCTGCTGGGAGCGGCCTGCGCCCTGGCCGCTGCCCCCGACTTCGCCGGACGGGTCCATTTCATCTTCCAGCCGGCGGAGGAGAGTGAGGGTGGCGGTCGTGTCATGGTCGAGGAAGGGCTCTTCGAGCGCTTCCCCATGGAAGCCGTCTACGGTCTGCACAACTGGCCGGGGCTGGCCGTGGGAGAGGCGGCGGTTCACGACGGCCCGGTGATGGCGGCCTTCGACGTCTTCACCCTCAAGCTTACCGGGCATGGCTGCCACGCCGCCATGCCACATCTCGGCCGCGATACCATCCTGGCCGCCTGCCAGCTCGTCAGCCAGCTGCAGGGATTGATCAGTCGCGAAACGCCGCCCCACCAGAGCGCCGTGCTCAGCGTCACCCAGTTCCATGGCGGCGATGCCTTCAACGTGATTCCCGAGGCGGTGGAGTTGCGCGGCACCCTGCGCTGCTTCGACGGCGAACTGCGTGCCTACCTCGAGCGGCGCTTCCGCGAAGCCATCGATTCGCTGGCCGTCTTCCATGGCCTCTCTGCGGCACTCGACTACCAGTCCCGCTATCCGGCCACGATCAACACACCCATGCATGCGGCGCGCTGCGCCGAGGTGCTCGAGGCGCTGCCAGGGGTCGGGCGGGTGCATCGCGACCTGCCGCCGAGTATGGCCTCTGAAGATTTCGCTTTCATGCTCAACGAACGACCGGGTGCCTACATCTGGCTTGGCAATGGTGTTGATAGCGCGGCGCTTCATAACCCGCGCTACGACTTCAACGACGCCATCGCCCCCCTCGGCGTGACGTATTGGCAGGCACTGGTCAGAACTCTACTGAACGACTGAAGACGGCGCTTGCAGAAAAACAGGTTGGCTGCACTTCGATGCGGCCGGGACATGCGCGCCCAGTAAGCGACTTTTTCCTCCTTACCCAGAGGCAACCGACATGAAGATTTGCGTTATCGGCCTCGGCCAGATGGGCGGCAATATGGCCCTCACCCTGCATCGCGCCGGCTTTGGGGTCACCGGTAGCGACTCGTGCGAGAGCGCCCGGGAACACCTTGCCGCCCAGGGACTCACCGTAGTGTCTCCCGTCGCTCTGCCGCAGAGTGATGTCTACCTGCTTTCGCTGCCCACCTCGGTCCAGGTCAGGGAGGTGATCGAGACTTCTCCGGGCCTGCTCGGCCTCGCTTCCCCCGGCAGCGTGATCGTCGATACCTCGACCTCGGACCCCGCGGTCAGCCGCGAACTCGCCGTCAAGGTTCGGGCCGCTGGCCTCGAATGGCTCGACGCTCCGGTCAGTGGCGGCCCCAAGGGCGCAGCAAGCGGCAGTCTCGGCATGCTGCTCGGCGGCGAGACGGCGACCATCGAGCGTCTCATGCCGATACTCGAGGCGATGTCGGCCAAGGTCACCCATGTGGGCGGTGCGGGCAGCGGCCATGTGGTCAAGCTCGCCAACAACTACCTATGTGCCGCCCATTTGCTGACCACCGCCGAGGCAGTGGCCATGGCCGCCCGCGCCGGGGTCGACCCCGCGGCCTGCCTGGCCGGGCTCAATAGCGGCTCGGGGCGCAGCGCAGTGAGCGAGATCAACTTCCCGGAGTGGATACTCAGCAACCGCTTCGATTCCGGTTTCACTACCGGCCTGATGCGCAAGGATTTACGACTGGCCCGCGATGCTGCCGAACAACTGGGCATGTCTCCCGGACTGCTCACTGCCGTGGTCGAGGCATGGCATGCCGATCCCGAGCACCCCGCCGACAGCGAGGATTTCAACTGCATCGCCGGTGCGCTGCTGGATACTGCCAACTTTACCGAGGAGGGCGTGCGATGAACCGACTCAATCGACTGGCCCGAGAGCGCCTCTCCGGGCTGCTGGATGGCTTCGGCCTGCAAGCCGACATAACGCTGTCCAACTGGATCGACGGCGCTGCCTGCCCCGGCGAAGGCGGGACGATCGACCTGCTCGACCCGACGACCGGCGAAGCATTGGTCGATTATCGCGATGCCGGCCCGTCCCTGGTCGAGCGTGCCGTTGTCGCTGCCACGCGGGCACAGGCTGAGTGGATGGCGCTCACCGCCAGCGAGCGCGGCCGGCGCATGAACGCCGCCGTGCATGGCCTCGAGGGCCATGAAGAAACGTTGGCCCAACTCGAGTGCTTGGTAGCCGGCAAGCCAATTCGCGACTGCCGCGGCGAGGTGGGCAAGGTACGCGAGATGTTCGAGTACTACGCTGGCTGGTGCGACAAGCAGCACGGCGAGGTGATACCGGTCCCCACCACCCATCTCAACTACGTGCGTCACGTACCCTACGGCGTGGTCGGCCAGATCACGCCGTGGAACGCTCCGATGTTCACCTGCGCCTGGCAGCTTGCCCCCGCCATCGCCGCCGGCAACGGCGTCGTTCTCAAGCCTTCCGAACTTACGCCCTTCACCTCGGTGGTGATCGCCAAGTTGCTGGAGCGAGGCGGTCTTCCTCAAGGGCTTGTCAACATCGTCAATGGCCTGGGACCGAGCACCGGAGCGGCGCTCACCGGGCATGATTCCATCGCCAAGCTGGTCTTCGTCGGCTCGCCCCAGAGCGGGCGGTTGATCGCCGAGGTCGGCGCACGCCGCCTGGTCCCGAGCGTGCTGGAGCTGGGCGGCAAGTCGGCCAACATCGTCTTCGCCGATGCCCGGCTCGGCGACGCCGTGGCCGGCGCCCAGGCGGCGATATTCGCCGCGGCGGGACAAAGCTGCGTGGCCGGTTCGCGGCTGCTGGTGCAGCGAGAGGCATTCGCGGAAGTAACCGAGCGGCTGGCGCGCGCCGCTGCCGATATCGAAATCGGACTGCCCGGCGACGAGACGACGCGCATGGGGCCTTTGCAGAACGCTCGCCAGTACGCCCACGTAGCGCGCATGATCGACGATGCCGTGGCCGCCGGTGCTCGCATCATTGCCGGCGGCAGCCGTCCGACGGGGTTACCCGACGAGGCACAGGGTTATTTCCTGTCGCCCACCGTGCTGGTGGATGTCACACCAGACATGGAGATCACCCGTGAGGAAGTGTTCGGCCCGGTGCTGGTGGCGTTGCCCTTCGATGACGAAGAGGAAGCGGTACGCCTGGCCAACGCCAGCCGCTTCGGCCTCGCCGGCGCAGTATGGACCCAGGACCCGGCGCGAGCCCATCGAGTGGCTGGGCGGCTGCGTGCCGGCACGGTATGGATCAATAGCTACAAGGCGATCAGCGTGATGTCACCATTCGGCGGCTTCGGCGACAGTGGCTTCGGCCGCTCCAGCGGTCTCGACGGCCTGCGCGAGTACACCCTGCCACAGAGCGTATGGGTGGAAACCGCCAGCGAGGCCAGCGTGGCGATGGGCTACGGCAGCGGCGTGGGCTGATCGCCTCGTCCCAGGGGCGCCTCGAGGGATAGAGCCGCGGCATCGCGAAAAGCCTGCATCCAGCGCTGCAGGTGACGCAGCAGCAGCACGCTGGCCTTGGGCTGCTGACGCCCGATTCGAGTGACCATGTGGGCCTGGGAACGCTGAAAAAGTGGATCATCGACGGGACGTGCAACCAGCCGCCCCTCCGCCAAGTCTCCTGCCACGGCGAAGGCCGGTAGCAAGGTGACGCCCATGCCGCTGCGCACATACTGCGCCAGCACCGCCATGGAATTGGTGTTCATGCTCATGCGCGGGCGCAGCCGGGCCTGATGGAAGGCCTGGTCCACCATTTGACGCACCTGGTGGCTGGGATCCCACATCGCCATGGGCTCCTCGCTCAGTTGGGCCAAGGATAACGGCGCGGCCTGTGCGGCCAGAGGATGCTCGGGAGGCAGAATGGCCATCAACGGCTGTGGACTCGAGACCCAGAAGCGCAGCTGGTGATGGGTACGTTCATGAAACATCAAGCCGATATGCGCCTGCTCGTCGATGATCGCATCGATGATGCCCGAGGAGCCCGCGAGGTGGATATCGAGCTGGATTCCGGTGTGGCGTTCGGTGAACTCGCGCAACGGCTTGGCGATGAGGTCGCCGACGAAACCTTCGCCCACGACCAGAGAGACGGTACCCGTTTCCAGTCGCTGGTAGGCTTCGAGCGATGCGATGAAGCTCTCATCCAGGGCACCGCGACGCTCGCAGTACTCCAGCAGCATTTCGCCCACCGGCGTGGGTCGAATGCCGCTGCGCTTGCGCTCAAGCAGCGTCGCGCCCAGCGCATCCTCCAGCAGATTGAGCTGACGACTGACCGCTGAGGGAGCGATATCCAGCCGGGCCGCCGCCTGGCGTATGGAGCCCGATTCCAGGGTGACGCGGAAATAGACGAGTCGTTGGTGGGGAATGTCCAAGGCGGTTCATACCGGAGTGCGCGCATTGCCGCCCGGATCAGAGTTGCTTGAGCAGCTTCTGCAGTTTTTTCAGGTCGCCCGAGTCGCCAACCAGACGCACCTTGCCGGACACCATGCCGTCGAGGAAAGCCTGCTGGGTCGGCTTGCGCAGCACGCGGATGGCCGTCGCCTCCTCGTCGAAGCGCAGCTCCAGGTCAAGATCCACGGGAAGCCCCGGGGCGCTCTGTATCCCCTCGGGCGTCATGCGATAGTGACGTGCGACGGAGAGGTCTTCGGTGGCGATGCCCCAATCGAAGGCACGCATGTCGGACAACGTCTGGCGGAAGCCCGGCTTTCGACGCAGAGCCCGCTTGAGCATCCATCCCAGCAGCCACAGCATCAATCGCAGCTTCATGTCGAATCCGGTCCGAGCGAGAAAACGATATCGCGGCCTGACGACGCAGGCCGCGCCACGGCGGAACCGTTAGCCTGGTCAACCCTTGCCGACGGCGTCCTTGAGGCCCTTGCCCGGCTTGAATGCCACGGTCTTGCTGGCCGGAATGGCCAACGGCTGGCCGGTCTGGGGGTTCTTGCCAGTACGAGCGGCACGCTCGCGCACGGTGAAGGTACCGAAGCCGATCAGGGAGACGTCCTGACCCTGGGCCACGCTACCGGTGATTTCGTCGAGAATGACGTTGAGTACCTGACTGGCCTTGTCTTTCGATAATTCCGCACGCTCGGCAATTGCCGCGGCAAGTTCTGGCTTACGCATACAGCCCTCCTGGTATGGCTATGTCCCGGCATGGTCGGCCGGTTGTGTTGTTCTTCACGATCAAGTTTCAAGCGCGAATCGCCTGTCGCTCCTGGAGAGCCCGTTCCCTTGTGATCGGGTTCACCCCTGCTCATGAAGCGAAAGCGGAGTTGGTCGTCAGTTCCTTGCGAGCAGATAAAATCAGCCGAAGTACCGACGACACTAGCCTAGCAACGGCGGAGCGGCTCGCGCCAGCTCAACTTTCCGCCTGACGCAACCTCCTGTCAACGCAAAGCCGATCAAACGTTCGTCTTCGTCTTCGGCATAGGCGGCCAGATCCCGACCCTCGCCCTCGATCCGCCAGCGTGCCGGAGTGCGTAGCGGCGGCAGGGCCACCACCGGCAGCAGCGCTGTCTTGACCAGTACCGGCCAGGCGCCGTATTGCACCGGGGTGGGCGTACCGATCAGCGTACGCGCCAAAGCCTTGGCGCTGGCCTGCAGTGGCTGCACGTACATGGCGTTGACGCCATCCACGCAGGCCACATCGCCCAGCGCGTAGATGCCCGGTACCGAAGTCGCCAGGCAGCGATCGACCTGAACCCCCGCCGGGCCGGCATCCAGGCCGGCCGTCTGGGCGAGTTCGATACGCGGCCTGAGGCCAGTGGCCACCAGCACCAGGTCGGCCTCGATGGCGCTGTGATCCTCGAGTACCACACCGATATCGCTGCCGGCCTCCTCCAGCCGCGCCAGGCCACGGCCCAGGTGGAGCTCCATGCCCGCCTCCGCGAAGGCCTCGCCCAATGCGTGCCCCAGCGGCTCGGGCAGCAGTCTCGGCAGCGGGGCGTCTTCCGGCGCTGCCAGACTGACGCGGTGACCGCCCGCCGACAGGTCGTTGGCGAATTCGCAGCCCACCAGTCCCGCACCGATAATCGCCACCCGCGCCGGCCGACCGAGCCCATCGAGGGCGGCGTGAAAGGCGCGATAGTCGTCGAGATCATTGATGGTGAAGACGCGCCCGGCGAGGGTGTCGGGGATGGCGAAAGGCACCGCCGGGGCGGCACCGGTGGCCAGCACCAGCTCGCCGAAAGACAGGCGCTCCTCACCGATGTGCAGGGTGCGCGTCGCCGGGTCGATGGCATCGATGCGCGTGTGGGTCCGCACCACCGCGCCAAGTTGGTCGGCCACCTCCAGCGCCGAGCGCGCCGCCAGCCGCTCGGGTGGCAGGCGCTTGGCGAAGCCGGTGGAGAGCAGCGGCTTGGCGTAGTCGTCACCGCTATCGCCGGTGATCAGGGTAACAGGGCGCTCGACATCCAGCGCGCGCAGCTGGCGGAGCAGGCCGATGCCTGCCATGCCGGTGCCGACGATGGTCAAGGGTGCGGTCATGAGACTCCTTGGCGTTGCACGGGCCGTGAAACGACACGGCCGCACAGGCAATCGTGTCAGAGCCGCATGTTACACTATGCGCCCCGATTTCGACCCGGAGTGTGCTGGTGTCCCGGAACCCCATGGCGCGCCACGTCCCGCCCGCCCTCACCCCCGCTTGGCGCCCTCTGGCTGCTGCCCGGTCCGTCATGAGTCCCGCCTGGTGGGACTGGGTGGCGTCGCGCGACTCCCTCACCGCACGCCTGATGGAAGCCGGCGCCGGCCGTTCCTTCCGCGTGCGCCTGCTCGACCAACGCCTGGGCCGGCCGCGTCCCGACGAAGCGCGTGCGCTGGGCCAGCCGGTGGGCCGCTCTGCCTGGCTGCGCGAGGTCGCCCTGTGCCTCGGCGATCGCCCTTGGGTGGTGGCTCGCTCGGTGGCGCCTCTGGCGCAGCTGCGCGGGCAGCGCCTGGAGCGCCTGGGCGAGCGTTCGCTGGGCAGCTGGCTGTTCCGGCAGCCCGATCTGCAGCGCAGCGCCATCGAAGTCACGCCCGCGCCCCCGCCCTTCCATCCGCAGCGCGGCCCCTGGGGCCGCCGTTCGGTATTCCGCCACGGCCGCTTCGCAGTGCTGGTGCAGGAGTTCTTTCTCGACACCATGGCGGATGAACTGGGGCTCCCGGCGCGTTAGGATAAGCCTCATCCAATGAGGAGGAACCGATGGACCGCTCCCTGCTCCGTCCCCGCGGCCTCGCCCGGCTGCCCGATTTCCTGCACTTGATGCGCCTGGACCGGCCCATCGGCACCTGGCTGTTGATGTGGCCCACCCTATGGGCGCTATGGGTAGCCTCCGCTGGGTTGCCCGAACGCCACCTGCTGCTGATCTTCATCGCCGGGGTCTACCTGATGCGCGCCGCCGGCTGCGTGATCAACGACTATGCCGATCGCCACTTCGACGGTCATGTGAAGCGCACGCGAAATCGCCCGCTGGCCACCGGGCGCATCGGCGAGGGCGAGGCCAGGGTCCTGTTCGTCGCCCTGGTAGCAGCGGCCTTCGTGCTGGTGTGGTTCACCAATCTGTTCACCGTACTGTTGTCGCTGGTCGCCGTGGCGCTGGCTTTCATCTATCCGTTCATGAAGCGCTACACCCACCTGCCCCAGCTGTTCTTGGGCGCCGCCTTCTCCTGGGCGATTCCCATGGCCTTCGGCGCCGTGCTCGGCCACTTGCCGCTGGAGGCGTGGCTGCTGTTCGCCGCCAACGTGGCCTGGACGGTGGCCTATGACACCGAGTACGCCATGGTCGATCGCGATGACGACCTGCGCATCGGCATCAAGTCGACCGCGGTACTGTTCGGCCGCGCCGATCGCGCCATGATCGGCCTGCTTCAGTTGGCGACCCTAGGCCTGCTGGGCTGGATCGGGCTACGTCTGGAGCTTGGTGTCTTCTTCTGGCTGGGTCTGGTGGCGATAGCGGCCACATTCGTGCACCAGCAGTTGCTGATTCGCACTCGCGAGCGGGATCGCTGCTTCCAGGCCTTTCTCAACAACCACTGGTCGGGGCTGCTGGTGTTCGCCGGTATCGCCCTGAGCCTGTGGCCCGCGATGGGCAGTTGACGATGCTGGCCGCGCTGTCATCCAACTGTCATGATGGCGTGGTGAGATCGTCACCGACCCGTCACTGACCGCGAGGCTTCGGGATGACCGCCAAGACCGTTCTGATCGTCGACGATGAAGCGCCCATCCGCGAGATGATCGCCGTGGCCCTGGAAATGGCCGATTATCGCGTACTGGAGGCGGCCAACGCCCAGAGCGCCCACGCCCTGATCGTGGACCACCAGCCCGACCTGCTGCTGCTCGACTGGATGATGCCCGGCACCAGCGGCATCGAGCTGGCCCGCCGCCTCAAGCGCGAGGAGGCGACCCGTGAATTGCCGATCATCATGCTCACCGCCAAGGGCGAAGAGGACAACAAGATCCAGGGTCTCGAGGCCGGCGCCGACGACTACATCACCAAGCCCTTCTCGCCCCGTGAATTGGTAGCACGACTCAAGGCGGTGCTGCGCCGTACCACGCCGAAGGGCGTCGAGGAGCCGGTGGAAGTGGACGGCCTGTTGCTCGATCCGGTCAGCCACCGTGTCAGCGCCGATGGCAAGACGCTGGAGCTGGGCCCCACCGAATACCGCCTGCTGCAGTTCTTCATGACGCACCAGGAACGCGCCTACACCCGCAGTCAGTTGCTCGACCAGGTCTGGGGCGGCAACGTCTATGTCGAGGAACGCACCGTGGACGTGCACATCCGCCGCCTGCGCAAGGCGCTGGGCGATGCCCACCAGCATCTGGTCCAGACCGTGCGCGGCACCGGTTACCGCTTTTCCAATAAGGGCTGATGTGCGTCCCTGGAGCCACGAATTCTGGCGCATCGGCCTGCTGGCCAGCGCCGGCGGCTTGATCGGCTGGCTGTTGTCCGCGCCGGGGCTCGGGCTGGCCGCAGGCATCGCCTTACGCCTGACCTATCACCTGCGCCAGCTGCATGCGCTGCGCCGTTGGCTCTCGCGCAACCCCCACAATGAACCGCCCGCGGCCACCGGCCTGTGGGGCGAGCTGTTCGACCGGCTGTATCGCTACCAGAAGGGCCAGCGCCACACCCAGAGCCGCCTGCAGGCCACCCTCAAGCGCATCCAGGAATCCTCCGAGGCCATGCGCGACAGCGTGGTCATGCTCGATCAGCGCGGCGACCTGGAGTGGTGGAACAGCGCCGCCGAGCGCATGCTGGGTCTGCAGGCGGCCCATGACCGCGGCCAGCACATCACCAACCTGGTACGGGACCCGCGATTCGTCGCCTACTTCAACGCCCGTGATTACCGCGAGCCGCTGACGCTGACCTCGCCGGTCGACGAGCGCAAGGTGCTGCAGTTCCAGATCACCCTGTATGGCGACGACGAGCGACTGGTGATGGCGCGCGACATCACTCGCCTGCATCGCCTGGAGGAGATGCGCCGCGATTTCGTCGCCAACGTCTCCCACGAGCTGAGAACGCCGCTGACCGTACTGGCCGGCTACATCGAGACCTATGCCGACGCTGCCGGCATGCTGCCGCCGCGCCTGGCCCAGGGCTTGTCCCGCATGCGCGAGCAGACCGATCGCATGCAGAACCTGGTCAACGATCTGCTGCTGCTGTCGCGCCTGGAAATTGATCAGGGCGGTGAGGATCACGTGCCATTGGCCATGGCATCGCTGCTCGAGGAGGTGCGCCGCGATGCCGAGGCGCTATCGGGGGGCCAGCAGCGGATCGATATCGAGGTAGAGGAGCCCCGACGGCTGGTAGGCAGCGATGCGGAGATTCACAGCGCGCTGTCCAACCTCGCCTCCAACGCGGTGCGCTACACGCCGGAGGGCACCCATATTACGCTGCGCTGGCGCCCCCACCCCAAGGGCGCCTGCCTGGAGGTCGAGGACGACGGCGAGGGCATCGATCCGGTCCACATTCCCCGCCTCACCGAGCGTTTCTATCGGGTCGACAAGGGCCGCAGCAGCGAGAGTGGCGGCACCGGGCTGGGCCTGGCGATCGTCAAGCACGTGCTGCTGCGCCATGACGCCAGCCTAGAGGTCGAGTCCCATCCCGGCGAAGGCGCCCTGTTTCGCTGCGTCTTCCCCGATACCCGCCTGACCGAGGCTGGCTAACACCGGTGTGGACGTGTCGTCAGGTCCGGGCGATGTCGCGCTGGCCGCGGTAGTGCCGGTCCCACATCAGCACCGCGCCGGCCACCGCGCCGGGGAGCAGGAACAGGTTGGCCAGCGGAATCCAGGTGATCAGCGTCACCCAACCGCCGAAGGTAAGGGTCAGCCACGAGTGCGAGCTAAGCCGACGACGCATGTCGGCAAAGCTCACCTTGTTGTTGTCCATGGGATAGTCGAGATAGGTGATGGCCATGATCCAGGCCGAGAACAGCGCCCACAGCAAAGGAGCGGCAACATTGATTGCCGGCACCCAGCTGATCACCAGCAGCACCAGCGCTCGCGGAAGAATGTAGCCGAGCTTGACCAGCTCGCGCCCCAGGGCGTCGACTGCCGTGCGGGCCAGGCCGCGGTCGTCGAGGGGTAGGCGACCGGTGGCCTGGACTTCGACTTTGGCCGCCAGAAAGCCATAGAAGGGAGCGGCGAACAGATGGGTCACCAGAGTGAAGGTGAAGAACACGATCAGCACCAAGCTGATCACGAATAGCGGCCAAATCAGCCACTCCAGCCAGTCGAGCCAGGCCGGTACCATGGCCATCCAGCTCTCCAACCAACCATCGAAGTGACTGATCACGTAGTAGAGCATGGCGCTATAAACCGCCAGATTGATGGCAATCGGGGCGTAAACGTAGCGGCGCAGGCCGCGGCTGTAGACCAGGCGCGTACCGCGATCGAGCGCCGTCAGGGCATTGAGCATCGAGGTCCTCTGCGGTGGATCATTCCTTGCGCTTCAGGGCATCCTCGTCGAGCTGCTCGGGGTCCATGTGGCGAATGTCGAGCCCCTTGACCAGATAGATGACGTACTCGGCGAGGTTGTCGGCATGATCGCCGACCCGCTCCAGCGCACGCAAGATCCACATCACGCTGAGCACCGGGCCGATGGCGCGACTGTCCTCCATCATGAAGGTCATCAGCGAGCGCATGGCGCTGCCGTACTCGTCGTCCACCGAGTCGTCCTCGTGCACCACCTGCAGGGCCAGCTCGGTGTCGAAACGGGCGAAGGCGGTCAGCGCGTCGCGCAGCATGCGCCGCACGTGCTCGCTGATATGGCGAACCTCGATCAAGCCGCGCACGTTATTGCCGCCTTCGATCAGGCTTAGGGCATTGCGCGCGATCTTGCTTGCCTCGTCGCCGATGCGCTCGAGATCGGCGGTGGCGCGAATCACCGCCAGCACCAGTCGCAGGTCGGAGGCCGCTGGCTGACGCCGCGCCAGGATCCGGGTGCATTCGTCGTCGATCTTGAGCTGCATGGCGTTGACGTCGCGATCCTTGTCGCGGACCTTCTCCGCCAGGCGACTGTCGCCCTCCAGCAGGGCGTGGATCGCCTCCTGAACCTGCTGCTCGACAAGCCCGCCCATGGTCATCAGGTGGGTCTTGAGCGCCTCCAGCTCCTGATTGAACTGGCGGGAAATGTGCTGGCTATGGGTGTCGCTGGTGATATCCATCGCTCTCTCCTCGGTATCGCCGGATCGCGTTTCGCTCAGGCCATGCGACCGGTGATGTAGTTTTCGGTGCGGCGCAGGCTCGGGTTGGTGAACAGGTTGTCGGTGGGGGCGTACTCCACTAGTTCGCCGTCCTGCAGGAAGGCGGTGTAATCCGAGACTCGCGCCGCCTGCTGCATGTTGTGGGTAACGAGTATCAGGGTCAGCTGCGATTTCAGGCCGCGAATCAGTTCCTCGATCTTCAATGTCGAGATCGGGTCGAGCGCCGAGGCCGGTTCGTCGAGCAGCAACACCTCGGGGCGCACCGCCAAGGCGCGGGCGATCGCCAGGCGTTGCTGCTGGCCGCCCGAGAGCGACCAGGCCGAGGCGCGCAGACGATCCTTCACCTCGCCCCACAGCGCCGCGGCATCGAGCGCCCATTCCACGATGTCGTCCATGCGGCGGCGTGTCAGTCCCCCCTGTAGGCGCAGCCCGAAGGCGACGTTTTCGTAGATCGACATGGGGAAGGGGTTGGGTACCTGAAACACCATACCGACGCGCCGACGCAGTTCGTCCACGGCGACCTCGGGGGAGTGGATGTCTTGCCCCTCGAGTAGAATGCGGCCCTCGTGGCTCGCTTCCTCGTTGAGGTCATGCAACCGGTTGAGGGCGCGCAGCAGGGTCGACTTGCCGCACCCCGATGGGCCGATGAACGCCGTGACACGGTGCCGTGGCACGCGCAGGGAGATGCCGCGCAATGCCGACTTGCCGCCGTAGGCCAGGCTCAACCCCTCGATCGCGAGGCAGCTGGCCTCGGGCGGGAAGTCGATGATCGAGCCCGAGGTGGCGGGCTGGAGTCGGGGCGGCCTGGACATCGAGCGACGCTTCCTCATGGTTGACGCGCCAGCACTCCGTGCCTCGCGCGGAAATAATGACGCAGTAATATGGCAGTCAGGTTAAGCAACAGTATCACCAGTACCAGCAGCAGTGCCGTGGCATAGACCACCGGCATCGCCGCCTGCACGTCGTTGCCGTGGAACGCCGTATCGTAGATGTGGTAGCCGAGGTGCATGAACTTGCGCTCAAGATGCAGGTAGGGGAACTCACCGTCCACCGGTACCTGTGGCGCCAGCTTGGCCACCCCGACCAGCATCAGCGGCGCCACCTCACCGGCGGCGCGGGCAACCGCCAGGATCACCCCGGTCAGCATCGCCGGTACCGCCATCGGCAGCACTACCCGTGTCAGCGTTTCCAGCCGGGTGGCGCCCAGCGCCAGGGCGCCTTCACGCTGCTCGACGGGAATCCGTGCCAGCCCTTCCTCGGTAGCCACGATCACTACCGGCAGGGTCAGCAGTGCCAGGGTCAGCGACGCCCACAGCAGCCCCCCGGTGCCGAAGGTGGGCGAAGGCAGCGCATCGCTGAAGAACCATTCGTCCAGCGAACTACCGATGCCGTAAACGAACACGCCCAGGCCGAACACGCCGTAGACGATCGAAGGCACGCCGGCGAGATTGCGCACCGCGATGCGCACCAGGTGGGTCATGCGCCCCTGGTGCGCCACCTCGTTGAGATAGACCGCCGCTAGCACGCCGAACGGAGTGACCAGCAGCGACATCAGCAGCACCATCAATACGGTACCGAAGATCGCCGGCCACACGCCCCCCGTGGCGTTGACGTCGCGAGGCCCCTCGGAGAGGAAGCGCCACACATTCTGCGCCCAAGCCATCAGCTTCTCCACCGGCGACATGGCGTTGGGCCGCCAGGCGCGCAGCACCTCGTCGAGGGGCTGCTCCAGGCGCCGCCCGCCGACACTCTCGACGATCGCCACTTCGCCGTGCATGCCGGCCTGCAGCGCACGCACCTTGTCATTCACTTCGGCCAACGCCTCGCGCGCATCGTGGTCGCCCGGGTTGGCATCGACACGCTGAACCAACGGGCGCAGCGTGTCGCGCACGAGCCGATCGCGCTCGTCGCGCAGTGCCTGCTGCGCCTGCAGGCGGGCTTGTAACCTGGGCCACACCGCCTCCTGATCGGGGTGATCGACGCTCAACCCGACCGGCCCCACCGCCACGAGACGTCCGATGAAGTCGCCGTATCGCCGCCGTTCCAGCACCACCAGATCCACGGGCCGCTGCTGGGAGGCAATGGCACTCACCGGTATCCATTCCCAGACGTGGCCATCGAAATCGCGGTTGCCGGTGAAATAAAGCCGCTCGTTCCCCTCCTGCCCAACCAACGGCAGCTCGCGTGTCGCACGGCCGGCGATCGCGCGGCCATCGTCCAGTGTCACCAGCGCCACTGACGCCGGCCAGAAGTGACCCAGCCCGCGCACGGCGATCAGCAGCAGCAGGCCACCCAGCATCAGCAGCGAGACCGCCACGCTGCCCGCTGCCAGCCAGGCCCAGGGTCCCTCGGAGCGCGGCAGACGGCGTACTGCGCGGCGCTTCATGGTGCGCCACCCAGCCAGCGATAGCGACGCCGCAGCCGGCTTCTCACCACCTCGGCCAGGGTGTTGACCAGGAACGTGAAGGCGAACAGCAGCAGCGCGGCCAGCATGAGCAGCAGGTATTCCTCGCTGCCCGGCACCGCCTCGGGCATCTCGACGGCGATGCCCGCCGCCATGGTGCGCATGCCCTCGAAGGGATTCAGGCTCATCAACGCGGTGTTGCCGCTGGCCATCAACACGATCATGGTCTCGCCCACCGCACGCCCGGCTCCGATCATGACCGCGGCGAAAATGCCGGGTGCAGCGGCCGGCAGTACGACTCGCCACAGCGTCTGCCAGCGAGTCGCCCCCAGCGCATGGGCGCCCTCTCCAAGCCGCGACGGCACGCCGGAAAGCGCGTCTTCCGCCAGAGCGTAGACGCTCGGCATCACGGCGAAACCCATCGCCAGACCCACGATCAGCGCGTTGCGCGTGGCATAGTCGAGTCCCAGCTCGGCATCCAGCCAGACCCGCAGGTCGCCGCCGAACAGCCTCGCTTCGACTATAGGTGACAGCGCGAAGCTGGCGTAGCCGAGCAGTGCCAGCCAGGGGATCAGCCACAGTCCGGCCCGCGACAGCGGCAGGCGCCGGCGCCAACCCACCGATAGCCGACGCCAGCTCGCCGCGGCCAGCAGGACACCCAGCGGCAGTATCGCCAGCAGGGCCAGCGAGCCTGCCAGGTGACGCTCGATCCAGGGTGCCAGCACCAGCCCGGCAATGAACCCCACTACCACGCCGGGCAGCGCTTCCATCATTTCGAGGCTCGGCTTCATGCGGCTGCGCAGTCGCTGCGACATGAATAGCGCCGAGTGCATCGCGGCGCCCAGTGCCAGCGGAATGGCGAAGACCATTGCCCCCAAGGCCGCCTTGAGCGTCCCCCAGGCCATCGGGGTCAACGCATCGCGAAGCCGTTCGGTATCGATGCCGCCCCCGGCGAGGGCCGGCAGCACTTCGAAAGCCAGAAAGGCGCCGATGGCCATGACCGCCCCGACCACGCCGATGCCGCCGGCGGCAATCAGGCCGGTGGCGAGCCGATCACGCTGGTGACGCCAGTGGGATCGCGGTGGGGAGGCGAGACGGGAAGGCTCTATCATGGTCGGCAGCGTATAACGGCTTGATGACAGTTGGATGACATGGCTACGGCGACGTATCAAGCCCCAGCCGGCGGCGCTGCTGCGCCAGCGCTTCGCCCGACAGCGCGACGAAACCCAGCTCGCTCACAGTGGCCTGCCCTTCAGGTGACAGGATCAGTTCGAGCAGGGCCCGCTCCGGGCCCGACAAGGCCTCGCCGGGCGGCAGGTTGGCATACAGGTAGAGCGAACGACTCAGCGGATAGTCGCCCTGACGCACACGCTCGGCGTCGGGGCGATAGCGATTGCCGTTCACCTCCAACGCCAGCGCCTTGACGCCAGGCGTCAAATGGTTGAGCCCGGCGTAGCCGATCCCCTCGGGGTTCTCGGTCACCGCCGCCACCACCGCCGCCGCACCGGGATGCTCATTGAGGCGGCGGCGATACTCGCCACCGCACAGGGCACGCTGGCGAAACAGCCCATAGCTGCCGGAAGCCGAATTGCGACCATGCAGTTCGATGCGTCCCTCGATCGTCTCGACGCCCAGCCGCTCCCAGCGGTCAAGTTCGCGTTCGGCACCACACCGTCGCGTACGCGAGAAGATGGCGTCGACCTGCGCCAGGCTCAGGAATTCCAGCGGATTGTGACGATGCACGATCACCACCAGGGCATCGCGCGCCACCTCCAGTTCCACCGGCGGATAGCCGTGTTCCTCGATGAAGGCGGTGCGCTCGTGGTCACGCATGGGACGCGACATGGGCCCGATTCGCGTGGTGCCCGCCGCCAGCGCGGGTGGGGCACTGGCCGACCCGCTGGCCTGCAGCTGCAGGCGAATGCCCGGATGACGCGCGGCAAGTTGTTCGCCCCAGCGCAGCATCAGTCCCGCCATGGTATCGGACCCCACCATGCCGAGAGTCCCCACCGGCTCGTCGGCAGCGGCCGAGGCCGGCAGCGACAACCACAGCGCCGCCAGGCATGCGCGAGGCCATCTCCATTTGCCCTGGATCGTCATCCGAAACTCCTGTCGCTAGGAAGCGAATCCGCCCCCACGGCGGGCGGGAATGTGCCATGCAGGGGATCATCACGGTGCTGGTGAGACAACCGCTTGGCGTTTAAGATGGCGCACTGCAGCCGTGCTGCAGTGCCGTATGACCGCCACAACAACAAGCCGAGCCGACAAAAACGCCATGACCGACCTCGACGACGTGCCAGCCCCCCAAGGCCATTTGACATTCAAGTTACTGGCCAACCGCCAGGATACCAACCTCTACGGCGATATTCCCGGCGGCTGGCTAGTACGCCATATGGATCAGGCCGCCGAGCTGGCCGCCGGTCGCGAAGCGCGCGGTCGTACCGCCACCGTGGCCATCGAGACCATGGACTTCCTGTGTCCGGTGCGCGTCGGTTCGATGGTGCATATCTTCACCGCCGTGCGCGAGATCGGCCACAGCTCGGTCAAGATCGACGTCGAGGTGTGGATTCGTCAGCCCCACGAACGCGAGACCAGCGAACTGCACAAGGTCACCGAAGCCCGCTTCGTGATGGTGGCGCTCGACGACAAGGGACGTATTCGCGCCGTCCGGCAGACGGGTTGACCGACTGCCCCGACCCAACGCAACGAGGGCGCCTAACGGCGCCCTCGTCTCGATGCAGGACGGACCGGCGTCAGTTGACGATGCTGTCACGGGCCTTGAGATAGGCGAACTCACCGGCATCGTTGGAGGCGCGAACCAGCCGCTGGAAGGCGACATAGGATTCGTAGACCTTGGCCGAATCGGGATCGTTCTCCACTTGCTCCTGAATGACCGTCTGAGACGCCTCGTAGAGAGCCTCCATGACGTCCTGCGGGAAGGTGCGCAGCTGCACGCCGTGCTCTTCCACCAGGGTCTCCAGCGCCTGGGCATTGCGATAGATGAACTCGCTGTACATCGCCAGGTTGGAAGCCCGTGCCGCCTCGGTTACCACCGCCTTGAGATCGTCGGGAAGCGCGTTCCAGGCATCCAGATTGACGGTTCCCTCGAGCACCGCCGACGGCTCGTTCCAGGACGAGGTGTAGTAGTAGTCCGCGACCTGATGCAGGCCGAAGGCCAGATCGTTGTAGGGGCTAACCCAGTCGGCGGCATCGAGTACGCCGGTCTGCATCGAGGTGAAGATCTCACCGCCCGGCATGTTGACGGTCGTCACACCGATACGGTTCATCGCCTCGCCTGCCAGGCCCGGCAGACGCAGCTTGAGGCCCTGAAGGTCGTCGAGGGAATTGATCTCTTTCTTGAACCAGCCGCCGGGCTGGGTGCCGGTATTGCCTACCGGGAACGGCTTGAGGTTGTGCTTGGCGTAGATTTCGTCCCACAGCTCCTGACCGCCGCCATGGTAGAGCCAGGCGTTGGTTTCGACGGTGTTCATGCCGAAGGGCACGGCGGTGAAGAACTGCGAGGCTGCCACCTTGCCACGCCAGTAGTAAGAGGCGGAATGGCCCATCTCGGCGGTGCCGGCAGCCACCGCGTCGAACACCTCGAGTGGCGGCACCAGTTCGCCGGCACCATGAACGCGAACGCGCATGCGGCCGTTGGAAAGCTGTTCGATACGCTGAGCGAACTCGTTGGCGCCCGTACCCAGGGCCGGAAAATTGGTCGGCCAGGAAGTGACCATGTTCCAGGTGATTGTCTCCTGCGCCTTGGCGGTAGAGACGAAGGGCGCGGCGGCGATGCCAGCGGCCCCCAGGCCGGCGGTCTTGAGGGTGTTCTTGAGAAAGTGTCGGCGTTGCATGGCGAGCATGACTCCGGTGTGAATTGTTCTGAGCCGCGTCGTGTCACGCGGTGTGTCGCTCGTGAGTATGCGGCAAGGACGATTTAACCGGCAAGCCGACCAATTGACGTAGAGGTCAACGTGCCCAGGGCCGCATATCGAATAATGTGCCGCAGCGCGTTCGAACGAAGCTCACAGCGGGGTGAGCTTGGCAAAGCCCAGCACCAGCCACTTGTCGCCCTCGCCTTCGAAGCTGACCTGAACCCGGGCGCGTTCCCCTTCTCCCTCGGCATTGAGAATCACGCCTTCGCCGAAAACCGGGTGATGCACGCGCTGGCCAAGGTTCAGGCTGGGCAGGTCGCCCCCGGGATCGACGCTGGTCTGGCGTGACAGCCCCACCGCCGGCCGGGCGGTCGTCACCGGGCGCGAGATCTGGCCGCGCAGGCGCACCTCCTCCAGGTACTCGGCCGGAATCTCGCGCAGAAAACGCGACGCCCGCTGAAAGGTCTCCTTGCCGTGCAGCCGGCGTATCTCGGCGTAGGTGAGGTAGAGCTTGCGCATGGCCCGGGTCAGGCCCACATAGCAGAGACGACGCTCCTCCTCGAGGCGGCCGGGTTCCTCCAGCGACATCTTGTGCGGGAACAGCCCCTCCTCGACACCGGCGATGAACACCACCGGGAACTCCAGCCCCTTGGCCGAGTGCAGCGTCATCAGCTGTACGCTGTCCTCGAACTCGTCGGCCTCATGCTCGCCGGCGTTGAGCGCCGCCTCGGCCAGGAAGCCCTCCAGCGCTACCGCCCCCTCGCCCGCCTCGGGCGGATCGAAGGACTCGCCCTGGGTGAAGGCGCGTGCGGCGTTGATCAGCTCTTCCAGGTTCTCGACCCGCGCCTGGCCCTTCTCGCCCTTCTCGCTCTGGTGATGTTCGACGAGACCTGAAGCCTCGTTCACATGGGCGATGATCTCGTGGAGCGACAAGCCGGCGGTATCGTTGTCGAGACGTTCGATCAGGTCGGCGAAGGCCTGCAGCGCCGCTCCGGCACGCCCCTTCAGCGCACCGTCGCTGAGGCCGTCGTGGAGCGCCTGCCATAGCGACACGCCGGCTAGTCGGGCGCGCTCGCGCAGCTGCTCCACCGTGCGCGTGCCGATTCCGCGGGGCGGCACGTTGACGATGCGCTCCAGCGAGGCGTCGTCGTCGCGGTTGAGCAACAGGCGCAGATAAGCCAGGGCGTTCTTGATCTCGAGACGCTCGTAGAAGCGTTGGCCGCCATAAATGCGGTAGGGCATGCCCTGGCGAATCAATGTTTCCTCGAGCACCCGCGACTGGGCATTGGAGCGGTAGAGGATGGCCACGTCGCGGCGGCGATGGCCCTCGTCGACCTTCTCCTTGATGGAGTCGACGATAAAGCGCGCCTCGTCCAGGTCATTGAAGCCGGCATAGACCGAGATCGGCTCGCCGCGCGCCCCGGCCGTCCACAGCTCCTTGCCCATGCGCTCGGCGTTGTGGCTGATCAGGGCGTTGGCGGCGTCGAGGATCGCGCTGGTGGAACGGTAGTTCTGTTCCAGCCGCACGGTGCGCGTCTTGGCGAATTCTTGCTCGAAGCGGCGAATGTTCTCGATGCGCGCCCCACGCCAGCCGTAGATCGATTGGTCGTCGTCCCCGACCACGGTCATCGGCGTTCTCATCCCGGTGAGCAGCTTGAGCCAGGCGTACTGCAGGGTGTTGGTATCCTGAAACTCGTCGACCAGCACGTGGGCGAAGCGCTCCTGATAATGGGCCAGCAGTGCCGGTGTGTCGCGCAAGAGTTCCAGACTCCGAAGCAGCAGCTCGCCGAAGTCGACCAGCCCGCCGCGCTCGCAGGTGAGCTGGTAGCGCTCGTAGAGTTCGACCATCTGGGCCAGATAGGCATCACCGTCGGTGTCGACCTGATGCGGCCGCAGCCCCTCCTCCTTGCAGCCGGAGATGAAGTACTGCACCTGCCGCGGCGGAAAGCGTTCGTCGTCGACCTGGTACTCCTTGAGCAGCCGCTTGATCAGCCGAAGCTGATCGTCGCTGTCGATGATCTGGAAGTGCTGCGGCAGCCGCGCATCCTGCCAGTGGGTGCGCAGCAGGCGATGGGCAATGGAGTGGAAGGTACCGACCCAGACATTGCGCAGCGACAGCCCCAGCAGCGCCTCGAGGCGAGTGCGCATTTCGCGCGCCGCCTTGTTGGTAAAGGTCACCGCCAGCACCGCGTAGGGCGACAGCCCTTCGGCCTGCATCAGCCAGGCGATGCGGTGCACCAGCACTCGGGTCTTGCCCGAGCCGGCTCCGGCCAGCACCAGCATGTTGCCCTGGGGCGCGCTTACCGCTTCGCGCTGAGCCGGATTCAACTGATCGAGAATCGCCGTGACGTCATCCATGGGAAGGGTACTGCCGCTGGAAGATTGATCGCCCAGCTTAGCATATTGTGCTCAGCTGATCCGGGCTGCGAGCAGCGTTACACGACGGCGGTTATAGTTCGCGGTTGTTCTGTCGGCGCCCCTTCGATCTATAAACAATTGATTTATCTAAAAAAGAGCTGATTTATGTCGCGAGCGATGAGAGGCTGGTCGCCGCCGGAGCGCAGCTCCCGGAGTGTAGCCTGCTACATGAGGAGAGCGAGCACCGCCGGCGGCCAGGATATCGAGCGCAGCAATAAATCAGCCTTTCCTCAAGGCTTGCCTTCCTGTTCCGGAAACCGCAACGGCGTCAGGCTCTTCTTTACCGCCTTTAGCTGCTCGGCGAGCTTCGGCCCGCGGGTCTTGGCCACACCCACGGCGAGCACGTCGACCAGTACCAGATGGGCGATGCGCGAGCTCATAGGCGTGTAGATCTCGGTGTCCTCGTGCACGTCGATGTACAGCGGCAGCGTCACTTCCTCGGACAGCGGCGACCCACTGGGACACAGGCCGATCACCGTGGCGCCGGCCTCGCGCGCCAGTCGCACGCTGGCGACCAGTGCTCGGGTACGCCCGGTCTGGGAAATCGCCACGACCACGTCACCCTCCTTGAGCGTCACTGCCGACATGTTCTGCATGTGCGGGTCGGCATAGGCCGCGGTGGAGATCTGCAGGCGGAAGAACTTGTGCTGGGCGTCGAAGGCCACCGCGCCGGAAGCGCCGAAGCCGTAGAACTCTACCCGATTGGCCATGGCCAGCGCCTG
Organism: Billgrantia saliphila; assembly: GCF_002930105.1. Classification (GTDB taxonomy): domain Bacteria; phylum Pseudomonadota; class Gammaproteobacteria; order Pseudomonadales; family Halomonadaceae; genus Halomonas; species Halomonas saliphila. The sequence goes on from NZ_PJRN01000005.1 coordinate 171,978, forward strand.
GATCGCCCGACTCAAGGCATCGTTGTCGAGCCGATCGCGCACCGACAGCAGGGTCCCCACCGTGGAATCGAAGATGCTCTGGGAGAATTCCGCGACTGAGTCGTCGTCGTTCATCGAGAACTGGGCGAACTGACTGCCCGACGCCAGCATCTGCGCCAGCTTGAGCTTGAAATCCTGGAAGCCGTTGCAACCCAGCGCCCGGCAGAAGCGCACCACAGTCGGTTCGCTGACCTTGGCTTCGGTGGCCAGGTCGACGATACGCATGTGGATCACTTCATCGGGATTACGCAGCACGAAGCGCGCCACCTTCTGCTCGGAGCGTCGAAAGTGCTCCATACGGCGTCTCATTTCATCGAACAGGGCGCGACTCACGCTGAACTCCTTGGTTAACGAAGCTGAAACTCAGTATGCCTCATACCGCCTCGCATGGGGAATTTCACCCGTAAAGCGTGGAAAGACCGCTTCGTCACGATTTTGTCAAGTGAGGTATAGTAAAGATGCTGTGAATGCATCTTGCTGTGTAAGAAGAACAGGCACAGAAGAAGGAGTCGATCATGCGTAAGGTCGAACGGGTCACTTCCGTCAAGAACGAACTTCTCGATATCTTCATGAGCATCAACGTTGCCGAGCACGAAAAACGCTCCCGCAGCGCCGCCCAGCGCAACCTTCGCGCCCGCCGCGGCATCGAGCTGCACAACGAGTTCAAACAGCTGGAACGGAATATTGCCGATCTGACCGAGGACGAAAGGCACTGAACGGCCGCCCGCAGGCGGCCGTTAGCGACAAGCGCAGGCCCCGGTAGCCGGGGCCTGGCGGGTGCCCTACCCCAGCAATGAGTGCAGGAATACCGCGACCACGCCCAGCGGTGCCACGTAGCGCGCCACCACGAGCCACAGCGACTCGCCGCCGCCGGAGAGGTTGAGTTCGGCGGCTACGCTCTGGCGATCCAGGCACCAGGCGACGAACAGAATCGCACCGAGGCCCGTCAGGGGCAGCAGAATCTTGCTGGTGAAGGTGTCCAGCAGGTCGAACACGTTGAGTCCGAAAATCAGGACATCTCCCAGCACGTTGAACGAGAGCAGGGCGAGAATGCCCAGTGCCCACACCGCGACCCCGCTAATCAACGTCGCCACGACGCGCGAAAGCGGCGTGCGCTCCTCGACGAATTCCACCACCGGTTCCAGCAGTGAAATGGCCGAGGTCAGGGCGGCAAACGTCAGCAGCAGGAAGAACATCAGGCCGAGCAGGGTACCGCCGGCCATGTTGCCAAAGGCCAGCGGCAGCGTGACGAAGATCAGCCCGGGGCCGGAAGCGAGGTCGAGGCCGTTGGCGAACACGATGGGAAAAATCGCCAGACCTGCCAGCAGCGCGATGCCGGTATCGAGAAGGATGACCGTCCGCGCGGTACTGAGCAGGTTGACCTCCTCGCCCAGGTAGGAGCCGTAAGCCATCATGATGCCCATGCCCAGCGAGAGGGTGAAAAAGGCCTGTCCCATGGCCGCCAGCACCACCTCACCGTTGATCGCGCCCCAATCGGGACGGAACATGAAGGAGAGCGCCTCGCCGAAGTGACCGGTGGTCATGCCGTAGCCCACCAGGATCAGCATCAGGATCACCAGTGCCGGCATCATGGTGCGTACCGCCCCTTCGAGCCCCTTGGTCACGCCGCGCGCCACGATACCGATCACCAGCACCATAAAGAGGGTGTGCCACAGCAGCAGTACCCCGGGGCTGGCCAGCATGCCGGTGAAGACGCCACCGACGCCCTCGGCATCCTGACCACTGAACGTCCCGGTGATCGAGCCCAACGTATAGGAGAGCGACCAGCCGCCGATCACGCTATAGAAGGAAAGGATAAGGAAGGCGCCGACCACGCCACTGACACCCACCAGTATCCAGACCGGCAGGTGACCGCCACGTCGAGCGAGATCGGACATGGCATTGATCGGATTCTCTTGCCCGCGCCGGCCGATCAGCCATTCCGCCACCAGGATAGGCAAGCCGATAACCGCGATGCAGAGCAGGTAGACCAGGACGAAGGCTGCCCCCCCGCTCTCACCCACCATGTAGGGAAACTTCCAGATATTGCCCAGCCCTACCGCCGAGCCAGCGGCCGCGAGCACGAAGGTCATCTTCGATGACCATTGTGCATGTACGAGTTTCGACATGAAATCACCTATTGTTGTGTAACTGGTCGTTGATCTCTCTCAAGGTGGAAAACACAGCAGATCGCGTGGTTTTCCACCCGAATGTCGGCAAATCTATCCGATCAAACGCTAGAAGACCAGCGATGCGGCTCAGAAGAGCGGGGCCTGGCGCTCGCCGGCGAAATCATCGAGTGGTGGCAAGCCAACTTCCTGGGACAGTGCCTCGTACAGGCATCTGGCCAGCTCCGGCGCCTTTCGGTTATTCGCGGTATGCACAAATAAAAAAGGGGTTTTCCCCTGAGTTATCCACAGTTTTAGCCGTGCTATCCAAGGCTGAAAGTAGTGCCGATTGATCGATTCATCGAGGTGGCCGATGAAACGAACCAGCGGCTGATCTGCCGTGGAAATCACGTGTAATGGGCATCTCGGTTTTTCTTGCTGGGCTTGAGCCAGGTCCGGCAGGCCAATGGCGGGGGTCGAGAAAAGCGGCCTGACGTCGAGCATCGCGCGATTGACACCGTGAGTTATCAACAGCCGGTTCAGTGCCGTCTCGGCCACCCCTTTGTGGAAAAATTCGGGGTGACGCACTTCGACCGCACAGGGCAAGCCAGAGGGCCAACGTTCTAGCAACGCCTCGAGCCGGGGCAGCCCGTCGGGGCCGAAATCCCGCGGCAACTGTACGAGCATAGGGCCCAGTCGATCGTGGAGTGGTGCCAGCGCCTCGAGAAAGGCATCCAGGGGAGCTTGGATCTCGCGCAAACGCCGAACATGAGTGAGTTCGGCAGGCAGTTTGAAACAGAAGCGGAAGTTCGGCGGCGCCTGACGTGACCAGGCGGTTACGGTCTGCGGCTTGGGCGCACCGCTATAGAAAGTGGTATTTCCCTCCACGGCCGAGAATACGCGGGCATAGTCGGCCAACCAGCCCTCCTGGCCGGCATAGGGCGGGTAGAGCGAGCCGCACCACTCGGGGTTGGCCCACATGGGCAGGCCCAGAAACAATCGAGACATGATTGTCACGTCGCTGTCGAAAAGTTGCCAAAGCGCCGCCTGGCTGGCGCTGCCGTTCCATTATCGCCTAGCGCACCCCCTGCAGCGGCAGTTCGCGTCCGCCCGATGCGCCAGGCCTACCTTCCGCTCAGAACAGGGACAGTAGCCAATCGGCCGGTTCGCCGTTCAGCAGGAGTGCACCGCTCTGCCATTTTGCATGCATGCTGTAGTGATCGTCCCCTTCACGACGAACGATGCCATGCTCCAGCATCTCCTGCAGTTGACCGGTCACCATCTCCTTGGCCAGCGTGTCGAGTTCGCTTCCTGTGACCTGGCCACTGTATTGCTGGCGAATCGACTCGCGCGCCACCTTGTGCAGCAACGAGGCGGAAACGTTTGCGCTCAGTTCCAACCGATTCTCCGGCAGAAGCAGCGCCCGCTTACCCAACTCGGCGAACGCATGAGGCGCGAGTTCGGCGTCCAGCTCCAGGTCGGCACCGGCCTCGCCCATGCTGAACGACACCGGCCTGAGGCTGAGAGCGGAGCGATCCCCCATCAGCATTCCTCCGGTCTGCTCCATGCGCCCGAAGATTGCCAGCAGCGCTTCCGGATCGTCGACTCCGGCGTTCTCTATCGCCTCGTAGACCAGATCCCAGAGCGTGTCATAGCCGGCGCGGCGCAACTGCCCGTAGCTGGTCTCGACGTGAAAGCTCAGCCCCTCCTCCATGCCATGAACGAGGAGATCGTTCGATGCCGTCAGCGTCACCATCTTGAAGGTCTCTTCACTCTCCGGCTGCACTCCCACTTGGAAGTGCATCGTCTGAGCCGATATCCTCGGTCCTCTCCCCTGTCGCATCGCCAGGCCGTCGATATCAAAGCCCAATTCGCCATACCAGGTATTGCCATGCTGACGAGTGGCGGCAAGGTCGAATCCCATAGCATCCGTCGTCATATGGAAATCGGGCTCCGTCGCTTCGAAACCCTCCATCCCCACATGAGAAGCGAGACGTTCGAAACGCCCCTCGGGATCGAAGTGAAGGGCGATATCAACGGTTTGCCCTTCGACACGCGACTCGCCCGTTGGCTCCGGTTCGCGACTCTCCGACACCATGGCGCTTTCCTGCGAGTGAAACTTGAGCTCACGCAGCACGCCATCGGGGAAACGGGCGGTGAAATTCCCGGTCGAGCCCGTAAAGGTATGCACGGCGGTGGGCTCCACCAACCGGGACGGTCCCATGCGGGTGCTGCTGCGGTACTCGCCCGTGCCGGGGTCGTAACGGAAATCGCCGCCTCGGTAATCGGCGACGTAGCGCAAATCGATGCCGGCATCGCTGAGCATAGGCCCGGCACTCAGCGTCATTTCGAAAGGCCGCCATTCGCCTCGAATCACCCGATCGAAACCGATGCTGGCGTCGTAATGAGAGGACGGCCGCTCTTCTTCGAGGATCATCAGTTGTTCGAACGTCCAACCCGAAGTTTCGAGACGTCCCTCCACGTTGGCCAGGCTGCCCGTAAAAGGACCATGCGAGATGCGATCAGTCACGCCGATTCGCAGCGGCTCTCCCGCGATCTCTTGCGTCATGAGGGAGCCGAGCATCTGCGCATACGCACGTTCAAGCTCTTGGTCCATGACCAGCTCGTAGCTAGCCCGTGCCGATAGCCAGCCGCGCTCGTACGCGACATTCTCTACCCGAAGATAGCCAAACGCCTCGAGTTGCCTCAGGTAGTCGGCATATCGCTTCTCGACCTGTTGCCCAACCCAGTAGGGCGTTCCCAGCGCTATCGCAACGACCAGCGCCACCAGAACGGGAATCACCGATTTCCATCGGCCCCGTTTCAATTCCTTCCCTTTCCCCACGTCGAAGCCCTTTTTTTGGTATCTGTCCAAACGAAATCGGCAGCAGCATGCCGTGCACGCTGCTGCCGAAAAATCGAGCCGGGCAAATGCGGAATTGCCTCAGCTCAGCCTTACACCGCTTATAATCGGCCGAAATGGCTCATTGAGCGCTCACAAGTTTCGTCTTTTACCCGATTTCCGTCCTGCCTGGCTATCGTCCGGCACTCTTTTCAGAAATCACCTACAGACAGTATCGACGAAGTCTTCACTCCACCGTCACCGACTTGGCCAGATTGCGCGGCTGATCCACGTCGGTGCCCTTGAGCACCGCCACATGGTAGCTCAGCAGTTGCAGGGGCACTGTATACAGGATCGGCGCCAGGGCGTCGTGCACATGGGGCAGAAACAGGACGTGAACCCCCTCTTGCGCCTCGATACCCACCCGCTCGTCGGCGAATACAAACAGCTCTCCGCCGCGGGCTCGCACTTCCTGCAGGTTGGATTTCAGTTTGTCCAGCAGCTCGTCGTTGGGCGCTACCGAGATCACCGGCATCTCGCTGTCGACCAGCGCCAGCGGACCGTGCTTGAGTTCGCCGGCGGGGTACGCCTCGGCATGGATGTAGGAGATTTCCTTGAGCTTGAGTGCTCCCTCCAATGCGATGGGGAAGTGCGCACCGCGACCGAGGAACAGTGCATGGTGCTTTTCGGCGAAAGCCGTCGACAGCGCCTCGATCTCGCCGTCCAGACCAAGTACCTGGGAAACCCGCTTCGGCAGCTCGCGCAGGGCGGCGACCAGCTCTGCCTGGGTTCCGCTATCGAGTCCCTTGACCCGCCCCAATGCCAGCGTCAGCAGCATCAGCGCGGTGAGCTGCGTGGTGAAGGCCTTGGTCGAGGCGACGCCGATTTCCGGCCCGGCCTGAGTCATCAAGGTCAGGTCGGATTCACGCACCAACGAGCTGCCCGGCACGTTGCAGATCGCCACGCTGCCGAGATAGCCCTGTTCGCGCGCGAAGCGAAGCGCCGCCAGGGTATCGGCCGTCTCGCCCGACTGCGACAGGGTCACGAACAGGGTATCTTCGGGAACCACTACCGTGCGGTAGCGATACTCGGAGGCGACTTCCACCTGTACCGGTACGCCGGCGTAGCGCTCGAGCCAGTAGCGCGCCACCAGCCCGGCGTGAAAGCTCGTGCCGCAGGCGACGATATGGATCTGCTTCGCTCGCTCGAACAGCGCCTCGGCGTCGGGTCCGAAAGTCTCCGCCGGCACCGAACGCTCGCCCAGTCGCCCCTCGAGCGTGGCAGCGATCACCTCGGGCTGCTCGAAGATTTCCTTAAGCATGAAGTGGCGATAGTCGCCCTTGCTGGCCGCCCCGTCGCCGTGCTCGAAAGTCTGTACCGGACGATTCATCGTCTCGCCGCGAGCGTCGAAGACATCGATGCGTCCACCGCCTGAGAGACGCACCACGTCACCCTCCTGCAGGTAGACGAAACGATCGGTGACCTGCAGCAGCGCCAGCGGGTCCGAGCCGAGGAAAGCCTCATCGATGCCGACCCCCACCACCAGCGGGCTGCCCTTGCGCGCGCCGACGATGGTGTCGGGTTCGTCGGCATGCAGCACCGCCAGGGCATAGGCACCCTCGAGTCGCGCCAGCACGCGCTGCACCGCGGCCAATAGGCCGCCGCCACGGCGAAACTCCTGATCGATCAGGTGCGCCACGACCTCGGTATCGGTCTCTGAAGCGAAGCCGTAGCCCGCCGTCTGCAGCTCGCGACGCAGCGACTCATGATTTTCGATGATGCCGTTGTGCACCAGGGCCAGCCGGTCGCCTGACTGGTGCGGATGCGCATTTTCCTCGCTGGGCCGGCCATGGGTGGCCCAACGGGTGTGGGCGATGCCGCATCGACCCGGCAAGGGTTCGCTCTCAAGCCGAGTCTCCAGCGCGGCCACCTTGCCCATCGCCCGGCTGCGCTGCAGCGCTCCCTGAGGTGACAGAACCGCCATGCCGGCCGAATCGTAGCCGCGGTATTCGAGCCGCCGCAGTCCCTCGAGCAGGATACCTTCCACATTGCGCCCAGTGACGGCGCCGACGATTCCACACATGACGATTCCTCGCGCTGCTTGGGTTCAGTGATCCCGGGTCTTGGTCGGACGCGGCCAGTCGGGCTTGCTGACCTGACGTCCACGAGAGACGGCCAGGGCATTGTCGGCCACGTCCTTGCTGATGGTCGAACCGGCACCGACGGTGGCGCCACGACCGACACTGACCGGCGCCACCAGGGCGGTGTTGGAGCCGATGAAGGCTCCATCGCCGATGTCGGTACGGTGCTTGTTGGCACCGTCGTAGTTGCAAGTGATGGTACCGGCGCCGACGTTGACGTCGCGCCCCAGCCGCGCATCGCCCACATAGCTGAGGTGATTGATCTTGCTCCCCTCGCCGACCTCCGCGTTCTTGGTCTCGACGAAGTTGCCCACCCGGGCGCTCGGCGCCAACCGCGTCCCTGGGCGCAGCCGGGCGAAGGGGCCGATGCGGTTGAGGCCGGCCGCCACGGTCCCCTCGATCACGCTGTGGGCCTCTATCACGGTTTCCGCGCCGATTCGGCTGTCGCGAATCACGCAGTGGGGACCGATGCGCACCCCCTCGCCGAGCTCCACCTCGCCTTCGAACACGCAGCCCACGTCGATCTCGACGTCGTGGCCGCAAGTCAGACGCCCGCGCACGTCTAGGCGTGCCGGATCGAGCAACGCCACCCCTTCTCTCATCAGCGCCTCGGCGATGCGCGCCTGGTACGCACGTTCGAGCCGGGCCATCTGCTGTCGGTTGTTGATCCCCTCCACCTCGAGCGGATCGGCCGGCTGTGCCGTGGCGATTGCCACCCCATCGGCGGCAGCCATGGCGATCACGTCGGTGAGGTAATACTCACCCTGGGCATTGTCGGCGGAGAGCCGCGGCAGCCAACGGCGCAGCTGCTTCGCCGTCATGGCCATGATACCGGTATTGCACTCGTGAATCGCCAGCTCTTCCGCGCCGGCGTCCTTCTGCTCGACGATCGCCACCGCTTCTCCCGCTGCGTCGCGCACGATGCGTCCGTAGCCGGTGGGGTCGTCGAGCATCACGGTGAGCAGTCCCATACGCGACTCGTCGACTTGGGCGAGCAGCGTCGCCAAGGTGTCGCGCCGGATCAACGGGACGTCGCCATACAGCACCAGCACCTTGCCGTCGCCCAGCCCTTCCAGAGCCTGGGCCACCGCATGGCCGGTACCCTTCTGTTCGGCCTGCAGAGCGAAGCGTACCGGAGTGTCGTCGAGCGCCTCTCGCACCCGCTCGGCGCCGTGGCCGACCACCACGTGCAACCGATCCGCCTCGAGCTGCCGGGCAGTGTCGAGCACGTGACGAACCATCGGCTTGCCGGCCAGACGATGCAGTACCTTGGGCAGTGTCGAGCGCATTCGCGTGCCCTGCCCGGCCGCCAGAATCACCACATCGAGGGTCATCGAAGCCTCCTTGTCCATTCGCTTGGGTCCAACACAGGGAGCGCGACGGCTCGCCCGTTTCGTCATGATGGTGTCGCACGCGGCGTTTCGACGCGACGCTCAGCGCACCTCCAGCTCCATCTCCTCGGCGAGCGACTCACCGAAATACTCGACGAAGGCGGGGCTCGCCATACTGTTCCAGCCATTATCTTCGCGCACCAGCATCAACACTCGAAGATCCTGCCCTCGCGCCAGCGCCAACCCCTCTTCTTCTCCCAACACCATCATCGCCGTGGCCCAGGCGTCGGCCCAGGCGTTGGAGGGGTGTGCCACGGTCACCGAAGCCACGCGATGCTCGATCGGGCGACCCGTGCGCGGATCGATGGTATGCGAGTAACGCTTGCCGTCTTCCTCGAAATAGTTGCGGTAATCGCCCGAGGTAGCCACCGAAATGTCGTGCAGCGGCACGATATGGGTCGCCTCCTGGCGGTCGTCGAGCGGCGCCTCGATGCCGATGCGCCAAGACTGCCGTTCGCCGTCGCGAAAGCCGCGGACGATCAGATCGCCCCCCAGGTTGACCAGGTAGTGCTCGATTGCCTGGGCGTCGAGATAGGCAGCCACGCGATCGGTGGCATGGCCCTTGGCCACGCCGCCGAGATTGACGAAGACATCGCGAACCCGTCGCGCCTGCAGCTCGTCGACATCGATCTCGATGCTGTCGGGGCCGACCTGGGCCAGTCGTTGACGCAATGTCTCGTCGTCGGGAATCTCCCGCGGACGCGCCTCGGAGCCAAAACTCCACAGGTTGACCAGACCGCCCACGGTGACGTCGAAGGCCCCACCGCTGGCCTCGGCCACCGCCTGACTGATCGCCAACACTTCGATCAGCTCATTGGAGAGAGGCTGCCATTCGCCAATCGGTGCCTGGTTGAAGGCCATCAGTTCCGAGTCATCGCGGTAGACCGACATGGCGACATCCACCTGCTCCAGCACCTCGAGCAGCCCCGCTTCCAACTCTTGGGCTCGCCCTTGTGTCAAAGGGTCGGCAATGGTGACCTGATAGAAGGAACCGAAAATGTCGCCCTCGAGGCGTACCGGCGAATCCAGCGGGCGCTCGCTCTCGGAACAGCCAGCGAACAGCCCCAGGCACAGCATGGCGATGACGGCGAGACGCAGGACGAAACTCATGGTAGCAGGCTCCAGACTCCGTGTGGCATGACTAGGCGAAGATCCACAGCAGCCACAGCCCGAGAACGACACGGTAGAAGACGAAGGGTTGCATGCCGATCCGCTTGATGAAGGCAATGAAGTAGTGAATGCAGAGATAGGCGCTGACTCCCGACAGCAGCACCCCGACGCCCATCGCCGGCCAGTCGATAGCCTGCGGGACCTGCATCAGCCCGACGATCTCAAGCCCGGCCGCCAGCGCGGTGACCGGGATCGAGAGCAGAAACGAGAAGCGCGCCGCCCCCTCGCGGCTCATGCCCAGCAGCAGCGCTGCGGTGATGGTGATGCCGGAGCGTGACGTGCCCGGAATCAGCGCCAGTGCCTGGGCAAGGCCGATGATCATGGCATCGCGCAGCATGAGCTGGTATTCATCGCGCCCCGCTCGCTTGCGCCAGTCGGCGTAGCCTAGCAGCAGGCCGAAGCCGATCAGGCTGACGCCGATCAGCACCGGTGAACGCATGCCGAATTCGATCACATCGTGAAAGGCGAGGCCGGCCACGCATACCGGAATAGTTGCCAGCAATACCCACCAAGCGAGGCGGGCATCGGGATCTTTTACCTGGAGACGCAGCGCTCCTCCCAGCGAACCGGCCCAACTGACCGCCATGCGCTGCAGGTCGTCACGGAAGTAGATCACCACGGCCATCAGGCTGCCCAGGTGCATGGCGACATCGAAGATCAGTCCCTGGTCGGTCCAGTCAGTGAGAACCGGTACCAGAATCAGGTGGGCGGAGCTGGAAATCGGCAGGAACTCGGTCAACCCCTGGATCACGGACAGCACGACGACCTGAAGCCAATCCATATGGCATTTCTCCTGACGGCAAGCATCTCGCGCCGCGCCAAAGCGGCGCGCACGGAAAGGAACGCAGAGAGGATACACGGACCATCGCCGCTTGTCCGCCGTCTCACGATGACGACAGTGGCTCGTTCAACGGCTTCGCGGCCTGTCGCCGTTCGACGTCAACGTGCGGTCCCATGCCGGTCGAGCGGCACTCACCGCAGAGCTGGACGCGAGCTTCAGCAGGCGCAAGCGTGACGCGAGGACTATGCCCCGGTCAGCACCGCCGTGGCGATGGTGAAATAGATCAGCACGCCACTGGCATCGATGAGGGTCGTTACCAATGGAGCCGACGCCGTGGCCGGGTCCCAGCCGACGCGGTTGAGAACGAACGGCAGGCACATGCCCAGCAGGCTACCGAACAGCACGATGACGACCATGCTGGCGGCGACCACCATGGCCACCGCCTCGCCGCCGCGCATCACGCCGATGGGCGCCACCGCCAGCGCCATGGTCAGGCCCAGCGAGCCCGCCACCAACAGCTCGCGACCGAGCAGCTTGCCCCAGTCCTTGACGCCCACGTCGCCGGTGGCCATGCCGCGCACCATCAGCGTCGCCGCCTGGGCGCCGGCATTGCCGCCGCTGCCGATCAGCAGCGGCAGGAAGAACACCAGCGCCACCTGGGCGGCGATGGTGTCCTCGAAGTAGGCGATGCCGGCGCCGGAAAAGAGATTGGCGAACACCAGCAGCACCAGCCAGGTCACGCGCTTGCGGTAGAGGCTCCAGAGCGGCACCCGGCTGACGCCGTCCTCGAGCTGGCCGATGGACATGCCCTTGTGGAAATCCTCGGTAGCTTCGGATTCGACCACGTCCATGGCATCGTCATGGGTGACGATCCCCACCAGCCTTTCGTCAGGATCGATCACCGGCATGGCCAGCAGGTCGTAGCGCGCCACCAGGCGGGCCACCTCCTCCTGCGCCTCGTCGACCGGAATGCTGATCACGTCCTTGATCATCAAGTCGTCGACCCTGGCCCCGGGGCGCGCCACCATCAGCTGGCGCAGCGACATGGTGCCGGCCAGTTTGCCCTCGGCGTCGATCACGTAGAGTTGGTAAACCGTCTCGGCGTCCGGTGCCGTCTGCCGCACCCGCATCATGGCCTGGGAGACGGTCATCCCGCTGGGAATGGCCACGTAATCCGAGGTCATGATCGCCCCTGCGGTTCCCTCCTCGTAGCTCGCCAGCCGCTTGAGGTCCTCGCGCTCCTGGCGCGCCATGCGACGCAGCAATACCTCCTGGCGATCCTCGTCGAGCAGGTTGAACAGGTCGGCGCGTTCGTCCGAGCCCATCTCCTCCAGCACCGAGAGCAGCAGTTCGTCGGACATCGACTGGGCGACTTCGAGCTGCACCTCACCGGGTAGATAGCCGAGCACGTTGGCCCGCCGCTCCAGCGGCAGGCAGTCGAGCAGGCGCAGCACACTGGCCAGGTCATCATCTTCCTCGACCAGCTCCTCGAGGATTTCGGAGAGATCCGCGGCGCGCAGCTCAGGGAGCAGTTCGTCAAGACGCTCGCGCTGTTCCTGCTCGAGGGCGGTCAGCAGCGTTTCCTTGTGCTCCTGCAGCGGTTCGCTCAGCGACATGGGCTCTCTCCTGGCTCTCCCTCACCGCTAGCCGCTCCTGGCACGACGAGGTGGCGTGTATGGCTCGGGCACTCCGAGGCCGATGGCTGCATGATAACAGAGACGAAAACGCCCCCCGAAGTGGCTTCGGGGGGCGCTGTCGCAGCAGGCGACGGTGGGATCAGCCCCTGCCGCCCTTCTTGCGCAATTGCTGGATCGTCCGCAGCTGAGCCACGGCTTCCGCGAGATCGGCGGCGGCGCGGGTATAGTCCATTTCCGCCGATTTCTCGTTGAAGGCTCGCAGCGCATGCTGGCGGGCCTCCTCGGCAGCGGCCTCGTCGAGATCGCTCGCCCGCGCTGCCGAATCGGCCAGCACGGTCACCACGTCCGGCTGCACTTCGAGGAAGCCGCCTGACACGTAGTAGTTCTCTTCCTGCCCGCCATCGTGAATCACGCGAACGGGGCCCGGCTGCAGCTCGGTCAGCAGCGGAGCGTGCCCGGGCAGGATGCCCAGGTCGCCCATGATGCCCGAAGCCACGATCTGCTCGACTTCACCGGAGAAGATCGAGGCCTCGGCGCTGACGATATTGCATGTGAAGCTTTTCGCCATAGCGAAGTCCCCCAGTGGACGGGATTACTTCATCTGGTTGGCTTTCTCGACGGCTTCGTCGATGCTGCCCACCATGTAGAAGGCCTGCTCGGGCAGGTTGTCGTACTCGCCGTCTAGGATGCCCTGGAAACCGCGGATGGTCTCCTTCAGCGGCACGTACTTGCCCGGAGAGCCGGTGAAGACTTCGGCGACGAAGAACGGCTGCGACAGGAAGCGCTGGATCTTACGCGCCCGTGACACGGCGAGCTTGTCCTCGTCGGACAGTTCGTCCATGCCCAGGATCGCGATGATGTCCTTGAGCTCCTTGTAGCGCTGCAGCACGTTCTGTACACCGCGTGCGGTGTTGTAGTGCTCCTCGCCGACGACCAGCGGGTCGAGCTGACGCGAGGTGGAGTCCAGCGGATCGATGGCCGGATAGATACCCAGCTCGGCGATGGAGCGCGCCAGTACCACGGTGGCATCCAGGTGCGAGAAGGTAGTGGCCGGCGACGGGTCGGTCAGGTCGTCCGCGGGAACGTAGACCGCCTGCACTGAAGTGATCGAGCCGGTCTTGGTGGAAGTGATGCGCTCCTGCAGGACGCCCATCTCCTCGGCCAGGGTCGGCTGGTAGCCCACCGCGGAGGGCATGCGGCCCAGCAGTGCGGATACCTCGGTACCGGCCAGGGTATAACGGTAGATGTTGTCGACGAACAGCAGCACGTCGCGGCCCTCATCGCGGAACTTCTCGGCGATGGTCAGGCCGGTCAGAGCGACGCGCAGACGGTTGCCCGGCGGCTCGTTCATCTGGCCGTAGACCAGCGACACCTTGTCGATGACGTTGGACTCGGTCATCTCGTGATAGAAGTCGTTACCTTCACGCGTCCGCTCACCCACACCGGCGAACACGGAGTAACCGCTGTGCTCGGTGGCGATGTTGCGGATCAGCTCCATCATGTTGACCGTTTTGCCCACGCCGGCGCCGCCGAACAGGCCGACCTTGCCGCCCTTGGCGAACGGGCAGACCAGATCGATCACCTTGATGCCGGTCTCGAGCAGCTCGTTGGAAGCCGCCTGCTCGGCATAGGTCGGGGGCTTGCGGTGGATCGGCATACGCTCCTGCTCACCGATGTCGCCAGCCTCGTCGATCGGCTCACCGAGCACGTTCATGATGCGACCCAGGGTCTCCTTGCCAACGGGCACGGAAATGGCGGCACCGGTATTGGCGACCTGCATGCCACGCTTGAGCCCCTCGGTAGAGCCCATGGCGATGGTGCGCACCACGCCGTCACCCAACTGCTGCTGGGTTTCAAGCACGGTCTCGACTTCCGAGACTTTCAGCGCGTCGTAGACCTTGGGAACATCGTCCCGCGGAAACTCTACGTCAATCACCGCGCCGATGATTTGTACGATACGTCCGCTCATCTTGGTTCCTCTCAAAAACCTGCAAATGAAACCTGTGTGCCGGGAGCGCTCGCGGCGCTCCCGAGGCGCTATACGGCAGCGGCGCCGCCAACGATCTCGGAAATCTCCTGGGTGATGGCGGCCTGACGGGCCTTGTTGTACACCATCTCCAGATCGTCGATCAGTCCGCCGGCGTTGTCGGTGGCGTTCTTCATGGCGATCATCCGGGCCGCCTGTTCGCAGGCCCCGTTCTCGACCACCGCCTGATACACCTGGGATTCGATGAAACGAACCAGCAGGCTATCCAACAGCGCCTTGGCATCCGGCTCATACAGGTAGTCCCAGCTACCGGGACGCTTGTTGTCCTCGTCATCCGCATCGGCTCCCATGTCGGGATCCAGCGGCAGCAACTGTCGAACCACCGGCCTTTGCGTCATGGTGTTGACGAACTCGTTGTACACCACGAAGAGGCGATCCAACTCCCCCTCGTCGTAGGCATCGAGCATCACCTTGACGCTACCGATCAGGTCCTCCATTTCAGGCGCTTCGCCCAGGCCGCTCTTGGCCGCGACCAGGTTACCGCCGTAGTTGCGGAAGAAGCCGCCGGCCTTGCTGCCCAGGGCACAGAAGTCGAGCTCCGCGCCCGCCTTGCGCCACTCCACAGCACTCCTGACTACGGCCTTGAACAGGTTGACGTTCAGGCCGCCGCACAGGCCGCGGTCGGTGGAAACCACGATGTAACCGACCCGCTTCACCTCGTCGCGCTCGACCAGATAGTCGTGTTTGTACTCGGGATTGGCGTCGGCAAGGTGGCTGGCCACGTTGCGGATCTGCCGGGCATAAGGCTGGCTGGCCTTCATCAGATCTTGCGCTTTACGCATCTTCGACGCAGCGACCATTTCCATGGCGCTGGTGATCTTCTGCGTATTCTTGATGCTCCCGATCTGGGTGCGTATCTCTTTTGCAGCTGCCATAGCGATCTACCTCGTTCGTGGCCCTCAGAAGATGTCCATGGCCCGCCCTGGCGGGCGGGCCGGCGGCATTTACCAGCTCTGAGTGGCCTTGAACTGCTCGAGACCCTGCTTCAGCCCTTGCTGGATCTCGTCGTTGTAGTCGCCGGTCTGGTTGATCTTGTCGAGCAGCTCGACATGCTCGGACTTCATGTAGTCGTGCAGGGCACGTTCGAAGTCCAGCACCTTGCTTACCTCGACGTCATCCAGGAACCCTTCGTTGGCCGCGTAGAGCGAGAGGCTCATTTCGGCCACGGAGAGCGGCGAGTATTGCTTCTGCTTCATCAGCTCGGTGACGCGCTGACCGTGCTCGAGCTGCTTGCGGGTGGCTTCGTCCAGGTCGGAGGCGAACTGGGAGAAGGCCGCCAGCTCGCGGTACTGGGCAAGTGCCAGGCGCACGCCGCCGCCAAGCTTCTTGATGATCTTGGTCTGGGCCGAACCGCCCACGCGCGATACCGACAGACCGGCGTTGATGGCCGGACGGATACCCGCGTTGAACTGGTCGGTCTCGAGGAAGATCTGGCCGTCGGTGATCGAGATCACGTTGGTCGGAACGAATGCCGATACGTCGCCGCCCTGGGTCTCGATCAGCGGCAATGCCGTCAGCGAGCCAGTCTTGCCCTTGACTTCGCCGTTGGTGAACTTCTCGACGTAATCGGTATTGACGCGAGCGGCACGTTCGAGCAGACGCGAGTGGAGATAAAAGACGTCACCCGGGTAGGCTTCGCGACCCGGCGGGCGGCGCAGCAGCAGCGACACCTGACGGTAGGCCCAGGCCTGCTTGGTGAGATCGTCATAGACGATCAGGGCGTCCTGGCCGCGGTCGCGGAAATATTCGCCCATGGTGCAGCCAGCGTAGGGAGCCAGGAACTGCATCGGGGCCGGGTCGGCGGCACCGGCGGCGACGACGATGGTGTGCTCCATCGCGCCGTGCTCCTCGAGCTTGCGCACCACGTTGGCGATGGTCGACTGCTTCTGACCAATGGCCACATAGATACAGGTGACGCCCTTCCCCTTCTGGTTGATGATCGCGTCGATCGCGATCGCCGACTTGCCGATCTGGCGGTCGCCGATGATCAGCTCGCGCTGGCCGCGGCCGATCGGCACCATGGCGTCGATCGCCTTGAGGCCGGTCTGGATCGGCTGGTCCACCGACTGACGGGTGATGACGCCCGGGGCGACCTTTTCCACCGCATCGGTCAGCTTGGCGCCGATCTCGCCCTTGGCGTCGATGGGGTTGCCCAGCGCATCGACCACGCGGCCGATCAGCTCGGGACCCACCGGCACCTCGAGGATACGACCGGTACAGCTGGCGGTCATGCCCTCTTCGAGCTGGAGGAAGTCGCCCAGCACCACCGCACCCACGGAGTCGCGCTCGAGGTTGAGCACCATGCCGAAAATGCTGCCGGGAAATTCGATCATTTCACCGAACATCGCGTCTTCGAGGCCGTGAATACGCACGATGCCGTCGGATACGCTGACGATGGTGCCCTGGTTACGAGCTTCGGATGCGACATCCAGCTTTTCGATACGCTGCTTGATGATGTCGCTGATCTCGGAAGGATTCAGTTGCTGCATGCCATGTCCCTCAGACTCAGGCGGTAAGAGCTTCGGAGAGCCGGTTCAATCGACCGCGCACCGATCCGTCGATGACGGTATCGCCGGCACGCAGGATGACGCCCCCGATAAGCTTCGGATCCACCTGAGTGATAATGGAGATTTCGCGATTCAGCCGCTTCTTGAGCGCGCCGGCGAGCTTGTTCTGCTGATTGTCATCGAGCTCGTAGGCCGAGACGACGGTGACCTCGATGCGCTGGTCATGCTCGGCGCGCAGGTACGCGAACCGCTCCGCGATCGCGGGAAGCGCCGTCAGTCGACCTTTCTCGCCCAACATGTCGAGGAAAGCCTTCGCCGAGTCGTCGAGCTTGACCTCGGTGAGCTCAATGAGCATGGCCACCTTGCGCTCGGGTGAGAAACGCGGGCTGGACAGAAGCTTCTGCACGTCACGTACGGCAACGGCCTGACCCATTTTGTCGAGCCATTCGGACCAGTCGTCCAGCGCCTGGTGTTCGCGTGCGTGCTCGAACGCCGCTCTAGCATAGGGTCGCGCGACGGTAGACAGTTCCGCCATGGGTCACCTCCTCACAGTTCGGCGGCAAGCTGGTCGAGCAGCTTGCGATGCGCCTTCTCGTCGACGGAGGCTTCCAGGACGCGTTCGGCACCGGCCACGGCGAGGCTGGACACCTGGGCTCGCAGCTCGTCCTTGGCACGCTGGATTTCCTGATCGATTTCGGCACGCGCGCCGGCGATCAGACGCTCGCCCTCGGCGCGAGCCTGCTCGCGGGCTTCCTCGACGATCTGCGCCGAGCGCTTGTTGGCCTGCTCAAGAATCTGCGAAGCCTGCTCCTTGCTCTCGCGCAGCGTCTGGGACGCCTGCTCCTGGGCGAGCTCGAGGTCACGTGACGCCCGGCTGGCCGCATCGAGACCTTCGGCGATCCTCTTCTGGCGCTCGTGAAGCGCGGTGCTGATCGGCGGCCACACATACTTGATACAGAACCAGACAAAAATCGCGAAGGCGATCGTTTGTCCGATAAGCGTCATGTTGATATTCACGGGTATGTACCTCTGACAGGTTCGTGGCGACCGGAAACGAGCAAACCGAGCGCTTCAGCGCTCGGCAGCTTCGTTAACCGGCGACGACGAAGATCAGGTACATCGCGATACCCACGCCGATCATCGGCACGGCGTCGAGCAGACCGGCCATCAGGAAGGTCTTGGTCTGCAGCTGGTCGCCCAGCTCGGGCTGGCGAGCGGTGGACTCCAGCAGCTTACCGCCCAGCAGGGCGAAGCCGATGCCGGTACCCAGAGCGCCCAGACCGATCATGAGAGAGGCGGCGAGGTAGATGTAATCCATGATGTGCTCCTAGTTTTCGAGTTGACTTTCAAGCGTTAAGGGTTAGGGGAACTGCAAGTTGCTCGTTTCAGTGATGCTCGTGCGCGGCGCTGAGATAGACCACGGTGAGCATGGTGAAGATGAAGGCCTGGAGGGTAATAACCAGGATGTGGAAGATGGCCCACGGCACGTCGAGCAGCCAGATGGCCCAGAACGGCAGCAGGGCGATCAGAATGAAGATGACCTCACCGGCGAACATGTTGCCGAACAGTCGCATCGCCAGACTGAAGGGCTTGACGACCAGGCCCACGATTTCGAGAACCAGATTGAAAGGAACCAGCAGCCAGACGTTGAACGGCGTCAGCGAGAGTTCGCGGGCGAAACCGCCGACCCCCTTGACCTTGAAGCTGTAGTAGAGAATCAGGATGAAGACGCCCAGCGCCATGCCCAGAGTGGCGTTGACGTCGGTAGTGGGCACGATTTTCATGTACTCGACGCCGAGGCGCGCGAAGAGCTCCGGTAGGTAGTCGACCGGGATGATCTTCAACGTGTTCATCAGCAGGATCCACACGAACAGCGTCAGCGCCAGCGGCGCGATGATGGGGTTCCTGCCGTGGAAAGCGGAGCGCACCAGGCTCTCAATGAACTCGATGACCATCTCGACGGCGTTCTGCAGCCCGCCGGGCACGCCGGTGGTGGCGATCTTGCCGGCCTTGCGGAACAGCCAGATGAACAGCAGGCCCATGGCGATGGACCAACCCATGGTATCGAGATGGATGGCCCAGAAGCCCATTTCGCGGGCCTCTTCGGCAGAATGAGCGATCGACCAGCCGTTCTCGGGATGACGACCGAAGGTCAGGTTCTGGAGGTGATGCTGTATATAGGACGCTGCCGTAACTTCGTTACCTGCTGCCATGCTGTCATTACCTCGATTCAGGAGCCGGTCTTCCACGCTTGAACCAGGGCGCGAGCCAATGCGTGAACAGGACCGCCACGTATGCGACGAAGAAGAAAATTGGGTTTGAGGGGGGCGCTGCCACGAACACCATGGCCAACAGCGCCACCGTCAAACCGAACTTTCCTGCCTCGGCTCGGTACAGAGTCAAGACAAAGCGTCTAGCCCGCTTTCCTCCACGAACCGAGCCGATACGCCAAGCGAAGTAGAGGGAGGGAATCAGACCGGCCAACCCTCCCAGCAGCGCCGACAGAGCGCCTCCACTCCCCGAAACCAGTGCGCCGATGCCCGTCAGTACCAGCGTTACGACGCCTTGCAGGCGGAGCAATCGGACGACGTCGAGGCGACCGCGTCTTTCGGCAGCGTGTCTCTGCATCTGTCGACATTCCTGCCCTGCCAGGCAGGGATCGAGCGCCGGCCAGTCCGAGCCTATCGCTCAGGCAAACAACGGCGGATTATAGGGAAGCACCCCAGCCTGTTCAACCAGACAAGGCGCTTTTGACGGCGAATGGCGCGGCTTTGCGACCAAAGATGGAACCCATTGTCGACATTGCTCGGCGACTAGCGAATGTGTTCGAGGATGCCATCCAGCTCGTCCAGGCTCGAGTAGCGAATTGTCAAGCGCCCTTTGCCGCCACGACCGTGCTGAATCCTGACCGGAGCGCCGAGCAGCTCGCCGAGCCGCGTCTCGAGTCTCGCAACGTCAGGGCTCGGCGCCGTTGCGGCCGGTTTCGGCTCCCCCTGAGTCAGGCGCTTCACCAACGCCTCGGTATCGCGCACGGTGAGGTCCTTGTTGACCACTTCGTGGGCCGCGCGGCGCTGCTTGGCACCCGACAGGGCGAGCAGGGCTCGGGCATGGCCCATGTCCAGATCGCCGCGCTCGAGCAGTGTCTGTACCTCGGGGTCGAGCGCGAGCAG
The DNA here is from genome assembly GCF_002930105.1 of Billgrantia saliphila. Lineage (GTDB taxonomy): Bacteria > Pseudomonadota > Gammaproteobacteria > Pseudomonadales > Halomonadaceae > Halomonas > Halomonas saliphila. The sequence continues at coordinate 191,811 of NZ_PJRN01000005.1, forward strand.
GCGCAGCAGATTGGCGACCTGAGCGCGCGACTTCCCCACGGCGTCGGCGACCTGCTGCTGGGTGAGCTCGAACTCCTCGAGCAGCCGCTTGAGCGCCATCGCCTCCTCCACCGGGTTGAGGTTCTCGCGCTGGATGTTCTCGATCAACGCCAGCGCCAGGGCGACCTCGTCGCTGACCTCGCGTATTACCGCCGGGATGGTGTCGAGTTCGGCGAGCTGGGCGGCACGCCAGCGGCGCTCGCCGGCAACGATCTCGTAGCGCGACTCGCCGATGGGCCGCACCACAATGGGCTGCATCACACCCTGGGCTCGGATCGAGTCGGCCAGTTCCTCCAGCGCTTCCGGCTGGATATCGCGGCGCGGCTGATACTTGCCGCGGCAGAGCTGGCCCAGCGGCAGGCGCTCGAGCCGCTCCTCGGCGGCGGCGGGAGCGACGGCGGTTTCGCCGTCCTCGGCAGGGGGGATTTCCACCTCGGGCAGCTCGAGGTTCTCGCGGCGGCGGGCGCCGGCACCGATCAGGGCATCCAGGCCACGGCCCAGGGCGCGTTTTCGCGTCATCAGCATTCCCTCATCACAACGAGCGTATCACACGGGCAGAACGTGCCGGTCACCTAGAGCGACAGACGACGAATCAGTTCTTTGGCCAGCACCCGGTGGGCCTGACTGCCCCGCGAGAAGCGAGCGTACTTGGTCACCGGCAAACCATGGCTCGGCGCCTCGGCCACCCGGACGTTGCGCGGAATGGTGGTCTTCAGCAGCGTTTCGCCGAAGTAGTCGCGCAGCTGCTTGCTGACGTCCCGGGTCAAGCTGTTGCGACCGTCGAACATGGTGCGCAGGATGCCATAGATTGCCAGGTCGGGGTTCACGCTATCCTTGATCTGTTCCACGGTATCGAGCAGTGCCGAGAGCCCTTCGAGGGCGTAGAACTCGCACTGCAGCGGTATCAATACACCGTTGGCGGCGGTCAAGGCGTTGACGGTGAGCATGTTCAGCGACGGTGGACAGTCGATCAGCACCACGTCGTACTCACCCGCGACGCTGGCCAAGGCCTCGGTCAGGCTGCGTTCACGCCCTTCGGCACGGTCGAGCAGTTCGACCTCTGCGGCGGTGAGATCGCCGTTGCCGGGCAGCAGGGTATACCCCGCGGTGGGACAGTCGAGCATCACCTCGGTGGCACGCTTCTCGCCCAGCAGCAGGTCAAGCACGCTGCCGTCGAGCGAGTGCTTGTCGATGCCGCTGCCCATGGTGGCATGCCCCTGGGGATCCAGATCGACCAGCAGCACGCGTCGATCCAGCGCCGCCAGGCTAGCGGCCAGGTTGACGGCGGTGGTGGTCTTGCCCACGCCGCCCTTCTGGTTGGTCAAGGCGATAATCTGGGTCACGGACGATTTCCCCTGCATCGACGGCGCTCAGTGGCGGCCTGGATTGGAATCGGTTCGCTCGATGATCAACAACGCACGCTCGCCTGCCGTGAACGGGACCGTCAGCGCATGGCGTTCACGAATCGTCATCCCCGGGTCCAGATCGGCCAGCTCATCGTCGACGGCCGGTCCCTTCATGGCGAGCCAGCGACCGTCGATCGCTACCAGGTGTTCGGTCAGGCTCGTGAAGTCCGCGAGGCTGGCGAAGGCACGGGAGATCACCTGGGCGAAACCGCCCGGGGGTGCGTCGAAGGCCTCGACGCGAGCCTGTACCGGCGTGACGTTGTCCAGCCCGAGCTCCATCACCGCCTGGCGCTGGAAGCGAACTTTCTTGCCGTTGCTGTCGAGCAGCGTGACCCCAAGCGCGGGCTCGAGAATCGCCAGCACCAGACCCGGGAGCCCCGGGCCGGCGCCCACGTCGAGCAGCGGCGCGCGGCTCACGAAGGGCAGCACGGCCGCGCTGTCGAGCAGGTGACGGGCCACCATTTCCTCGGGCGAGCGTATCGCGGTGAGGTTATAGGCGCGATTCCACTTGTGCAACAGCCCGACCAGTCGTAGCAGACGCTCGCGCTGGTCGACGTCCACGACGATATCCAGTTCGGCCAGGCCCGCATCGAGCCGCGTCGCCACCTGCGGGGTCAAGGCATCGCTCATCCGTTGGCCACCCGGTGTTCGTCGAGCAGGCGACGCTTCTTGAGGTGAATCAATAGGATAGATACCGCCGCCGGAGTCACGCCGGAGATGCGGGCAGCCTGGGCCAGGGTCTGCGGGCGCGCCTCGGCGAGCTTCTGGCGGATCTCGTGGGAAAGCCCCTCGACTCGGGCATAGTCGAGGTCGGCCGGCAGCGGTGTCGCCTCGTGACGCTTGAGCTTGTCGATCTCGTCCTGCTGCCGGTCGATGTAACCCTGATACTTGGCCTGGATCTGCACCTGTTCGGCCACCGTCTCGTCGCCCACCGGCTCACCGACGAGCCCGGCGACGTCAGCGTAGCCGAGCTCGGGGCGCTTGAGCAGGTCGAGCAGGCTGTATTCGCGGGTAAGCGGCTTGCCGGTCTTCGCCTCGACGGCGGCGGCGGCGGCACTGCCGGGCTGGACCCAGCCGGACCTGAGCCGTGCGCTCTCACGCTCGATCGCCTCGCGCTTTTGGCTGAACGCAGCCCAGCGAGTATCGTCGATCAGACCCAGATCTCGACCGGCTTCGGTCAGGCGCAGGTCGGCGTTGTCCTCGCGCAGTAGCAGCCGGTACTCGGCGCGAGAGGTGAACATGCGGTAGGGCTCCTTCGTGCCCAAGGTGATCAGATCGTCGACCAACACTCCGAGATAGGCCTCGTCGCGCCGCGGCCACCAGGCCTCGAGACCGCGTGCGCGCCGCGCCGCGTTGAGCCCTGCCAGCAATCCCTGGGCACCGGCTTCCTCGTAGCCGGTGGTGCCGTTGATTTGCCCGGCGAAGAACAGATTGTGGATAAATTTGGTCTCCAGCGAGTGCTTCAGGTCGCGTGGGTCGAAGAAATCGTACTCGATGGCGTAGCCGGGCCGGGTGATATGGGCGTTTTCCAGCCCCTTGATCGAGCGCACCACCTGGAGCTGCACGTCGAAGGGCAGCGAGGTGGAGATGCCGTTGGGGTAGAGCTCGTGGGTATCGAGTCCTTCCGGTTCGACGAACACCTGATGGCTCGCCTTGTCGGCGAAACGGTGCACCTTGTCCTCGATCGACGGGCAGTAACGCGGCCCGACGCCTCCGATCACGCCGGAGTACATGGGCGAGCGGTCGAGGTTGGCGAAAATGATCTCGTGGGTGCGCTCGTTGGTGTGGGCAATGTGGCAGCTCACCTGGCGCGGATGCATGTCGCGCCGGCCCAGATAGGACATCACCGGCGTCGGCGTGTCGCCGGGCTGCTCCTCGAGCACCGAGAAATCGACGCTCTTGGCATCCAGCCGCGGCGGGGTGCCGGTCTTGAGCCGGTCGACCCGAAACGGCAGCGCGCGCAGGCGGGTCGCCAGAGCGTTCGAGGGCGGGTCGCCGGCGCGGCCGCCGCGACTCTGCTCAAGACCGATATGAATCACTCCACCGAGGAAGGTGCCGGTGCACAGCACCACCGTTTCGGCACGCAAGCGAATGCCGGCTTCGGTTACCACGCCGCGGACCGTGTCGCCGTCGACGATCAGGTCGCCCGCAGCCTGCTGGAACAGCGTCAGATTGGGCTGGCTTTCCAGCATACCGCGTATGGCCGCCTTGTAGCGTACGCGGTCGGCCTGAGCGCGGGTGGCGCGTACCGCCGGCCCCTTGCGGGCGTTGAGCACACGGAACTGAATACCGCCGAGATCGGTGGCCAGCCCCATGGCGCCGCCCAACGCATCGATCTCCTTGACCAGATGGCTCTTGCCGATCCCGCCGATGGCGGGGTTGCAGGACATCTGGCCGAGAGTCTCGATGTTGTGGGTCAACAACAGGGTCTGACAGCCCATGCGGGCGGAGGCCAGAGCGGCTTCGGTACCCGCATGGCCGCCGCCGATGACGATGACGTCAAAGCGGTCGGGATACTCCAAGTTACACCTCGTTGCGCTTGCGCGCGGATATTTCCATAGGGGGTGAAAAACAGCCTGGCAGTATAAACCGCCTGTGGGTAAGCGTCAGGGGTTTTCCACATTCGGTTCGCCGGCGAGCTTTCAATCTCACCAGACTAAACAAAACAGAATGATTAAAAGAGAGAAGTTCTGTTGTGGTTGTAACTACTGGTGTGGACAAAAACGGTGGATAACCTTAAAAATCACTTATGCAACATTAGGATGCATTGTTGACGGCTGCGGGGGAAAGCGGCTGACGCCCTGAGGGTGAACGGTGTCGAGCCTGTGGATGAATGGAGCGGTTGCCCACAGGCGAGACGCTACACGCTTTTTCCACCGCCGGCTACCGGGGTTGTCACCGCAACTGTGAACAACCGGATGTTGCAGTCGGCAATGGCGCAACCGTGCGGCTGCGAGAGCAAAACAGGGCAATAAGCGTGAAAAGATATCCACAGGCATGAACAGGCATAAAAAAGGCCCTGTCGATCGCGACAGGGCCTGCACGGCAATTTCCGCAAGCGCTTGCGAATAGAGTTATCAGTGCTTGAGCACCCGCGACAGGAAGTTCTGGGTACGCTCGTGCTGTGGTGAATCGAAGAGGATGTCGGGAGCCGCCTGCTCGACGATTTCGCCCTTGTGAATAAAGACCACCCGATCGGCGACCTCGCGGGCGAAGCCCATCTCGTGTGTGACCACGACCATGGTCATGCCCTCTCGTGCCAGCTCGCGCATGGCGTCGAGGACCTCGCCGATCATCTCCGGGTCGAGCGCCGAGGTGGGCTCGTCGAACAGCATCAGGCGTGGCTCCATGGCGAGTGCCCGCGCCAGAGCGACGCGCTGCTGCTGGCCGCCCGAGAGCTGGCTGGGGTATTTGCTTGCCTGATCGGCGATACCGACCCGCTCGAGCAGACGTTCGGCGGTCTCGACCGCGTCGGCGCGGCTCCAGCCGCGCACTTTCATCGGCGCCAGCGACACGTTGTCGAGTACGCTGAGGTGGGGAAAGAGATTGAACTGCTGAAACACCATGCCGACTTCGGTGCGGATCCGCTGCAGTGCCCGGTTGCTCTTGCCGTTGGGCAGCAGCTCGTTGCCGTCGACCTCGATGTGCCCATGCTGGAACTCCTCGAGGCCGTTGATGCAGCGAATCAAGGTGGATTTGCCGGAACCGCTGGCGCCGATCACCACGACCACTTCGCCGGGTTGGATCGCGAGGTCGATGTCCTTGAGCACGTGCAGGTCGCCGAAGTACTTGTTGACCTTCGCCATGTGCACGATGGGTTCGGCGCTGGAAGGGGAGTTGTCTTGGGTCATGTCGCGCTCCTTATTGTCCGACCAGGCCCTTGCGCTCGAGCAGGCGCAATGCGAAAGACAGGCTCAGCGTTATCGCCAAGTAGAGGAGGGCGACCATCAGGTAGACTTCCAGGGCGTTGAAGGTGGTGGCGATGTAGACCTGCCCCTGGCGCACCAGCTCGCCCACGCCGATCACCGAAAACAGCGAGGTGTCCTTGATGCTGATAATGCCCTGGTTACCGAGCGATGGGATCATGCGGCGAAACGCCTGGGGCCAGATGATGTAGCGGAACGCCTGGGTTCGCGAAAGGCCCAGCGACAGACTGGCCTCGCGCTGGCCGCGGTCGATCGACTGGACGCCACCGCGCACGATCTCGGAAATATAGGCGCCGGAATTCACCGCGATCGCCGCGATACCCGCCACCAGCGCGTTGATGGGCCCGCCGAGAAGTTGCGGCAGGCCGTAGAAGATGAACAGTACCTGCACCAGCACCGGCGTGCCGCGGAAGATCTCGATGTAGGCCACGGCCGGAATTCGCAGCCAGGCGATGGGGCTGATGCGCAGCAGGCCGAAGAGAATGCCGATGAGAAAGCCGATGGCCAGGCCACCGAAGGAGATCAGCAAGGTATAGGGTATCCCCTTCAGCAGGAAGGGAATGGAGGCGAAAGCGGCCTCCCAGTCGAATTGGAAGGTGACGTCCACGTGGGTTCTCCCGTCAGGATGCGTCTCGGGGAAGATGGGGGTGACAACGCAGCGGGGTCGGGTCCATGACCCGACCCCGCGATCAGGATGCTCGGGGCATCACTCGTCGCTGGCGCTGCCGAACCACTTCTCGTGGATCTCGTCGTAAGTGCCGTCCTCGCGCATCTCGGCCAGGGCCTCGTTGGTGGGTTCGACCCACTCGCTGCCCTTGACGAACACGATGCCGTACTGCTGGCCTTCGTAGAGCGGGCCGACCACCTTGACCCGGCCTTCGCCGCGGGTCTGGGAGAAGTAGCCGACGTTGGGCGCATCGTAGAAGACCGCATCGACGCTGCCGCCGAGCAGGGCCATGTACATGTCGCTGCTGCCCGGGTAGGGAGTGATGTCGGCTTCGTCGCCGAGATTCTCCTCGAGGAAGTCATAGCTGGTGGAACCGACCTTGGTGCCGATCTTCTTGCCCTTGAGGTCGTCGATCTCCTCGACGCCTTCCTCATCGGCGCGTACCAGAATCCTCAGGCCGCTGTCGTAGTAGGGGTCGGAAAAGTCGACGATCTCGGCACGCTCGTCGGTGATGGTGATGCCGGCGATGGCGATATCCACATTGCCGGTCTGTACCGCGGGAATGATGCCATTGAAATCCATCGTCTCGATTTCGTATTCGAAACCTGCCCGCTCGGCCACCTCGGCAAGGATGTCCATGTCGAAGCCGACCATCTCGCCGGATTCCTGGTCCATCATCTCGAAGGGGACGAAGCTCGGGTCGGTGACCACGTCGAGCGTTTCGTTGGCGGTGACCATGCCGGAGAGACCGAACCCGAAGGCAATGGCGGAGACCAGGGTGGCCGTCTTCACTTGTCGTTTCATACGTTTCCCCATGGTGAATTGTTGTGGCGTTAGCCTTTCAACCATGGCGAGTTCACGGGGAAGCGTCAAGTCAAGGGGTTACACCATGAAGGAGGCGCCGCAGCCGCAGGTCGTGGTGGCGTTGGGGTTCTGTACCAGGAAGCGGGCACCGGCCAGCCCCTCCTCGTAATCCACGGTGGAGCCAACCAGGTACTGGTAGGAAAGTTCGTCGACCACCAGCGCGACATCGCCGAAATCGATGAGCGTATCGTCCTCGCCGACCGTATCGGCGAAGTCGAAACCGTATTGGAAACCCGAACAGCCGCCGCCCGTCACATAGACGCGAAGCTTGAGACCGGGGTTGCCTTGTTCCTCGATGAGCGCTCGCAGCCGCTTCCTGGCGGCATGGGAGAGCAACATGGGAGTAGGCACGAAAGATTCTGCACCGCTCATGGGCATCCTCCCCTGAGCTTGATGAATGGTAACGGACGATTATCCGCATTCCCCAGCAAAAGGGTCAACTATTTGCCGGAGTAGTGTGCCTGGCTCTCATGGCAGCAGGGCCGGCGCGGCGAGACCCGCGTTCTCGTCGAAGCCGAACATCAGGTTGAGGTTCTGTATGGCTTGTCCCGAAGCGCCCTTGACCAGGTTGTCGATCACCGACAGCACGACCACGGTGTCGCCGTTACCGGGGCGGTGCACCGCCAGGCGGCAGACGTTGGCACCCTTGACGCTGCGAGTTTCCGGATGGCTGCCGGCGGGCATCACGTCGACGAAAGGCTCGTCGGCAAAGCGCTGTTCGAACAGTGTCTGCAAGTCGCCCGGCTCGCCTGTCAGGCGCCCGTAGAGCGTGGCATGGATACCGCGAATCATCGGGGTCAGGTGAGGGACGAAGGTCAATCCGACCGGTCCGCCGGCGGCATCGGCTAGGCCCTGGCGGATCTCCGGCAGGTGGCGGTGGCCGGCGGCGCCATAGGCCTTCATCGATTCGCTCGCCTCGGCCAGCAGCGAGGCAACCTTGGCGCCGCGCCCGGCACCGGTCACTCCCGACTTGCAGTCGGCGATGATGTGATCGGCATCGATCAGCCCCGCCTCGAGCAGCGGCAGCAGGCCCAGTTGAACCGCCGTCGGATAGCAGCCGGGCACGGCGATCAGACGCGCTTCGCGTATCGCTTCGCGGTGCAGCTCGGGCAGGCCGTAGACGGCACGCTCGAGAAGCTCGGGGGCACCGTGGGATTGGCCGTACCACGTGGCCCACTCGCCGGCATCGCGTAGCCGGAAGTCGGCGGAGAGATCGATCACCCGGGTGCCCTGGGCGAGCAGCTCGCCGGCCAGCGCGTGAGCGACGCCATGGGGAGTGGCGAAGAATACCGCATCGCAAGCGCCCAGGCGGCGGGCATCCGGCTCGCTGAAGGCAAGCGTATCGTAATGACCGCGCAGGTTGGGATACATATCGCTGACGCGTACGCCGGCCTCGGAGCGCGAGGTGATGGCCTCGACCTGGACCGCGGGGTGCTGGGCCAGCAGCCTGAGCAGTTCGACGCCGGTATAACCGGTGCCGCCGACGATTCCGACCTTGATCACAACGGGACTCCTCGAATGATTGCCTGGCGAAGCGATCGCTCACGGGACCGCCCTGTCTGGATATGATACACAAGAGAGGGGGTGGCCACCCAGCCGCTCGAGACATGTCCGTACAGGAACGTTGCCGTGTTGCGCCTCTCGTTTCCCGCCTTCAACCTGGAAAGTTTTCGTCGCAAGCTGGCGAGCGTCGACGCTCTGCCGCAGCTGTGCGTCCTTGGGGTCGTCTCGGGCCTGTTGACCGGTGCCGTGATGGTCGGTTTCCGTCTGCTGCTGGAACTGGGTGGCTTCATCCTCATGCCCGGTAACGATCCCGAAGCTTTCGAGGCGCTGTCGCCACTGCTGCGCACGGCTCTGCCGCTGCTCGCGGTGGTCCTCATCGGGGTTTTCCTGTGGCGTCAGCCTGCGGCGGCGCGCAAGCTCGGCGTGGGGCACGTCATCGAACGCCTTACCCATCACCAGGGACGTTTCCCGATGCGCAACTGGCTCAACCAGTGGTGGGTCGGCGTGGCGTCGGTGCTGGGCGGACTGTCGGCCGGACGCGAGGGGCCGGCGATCCATCTCGGTGCCGCAGCCGCCAGCGGACTCGGCCAGTGGTTGCGCTTGCCGCACAACAGCCTGCGGGTGCTGGTGGCCTGCGGTACGGCGGCGGGTATCTCGGCGTCGTTCAATACTCCCATTGCGGGCGTCATCTTCGCCATGGAAGTGGTGATGATGGAGTACACCATCGCCGGTTTCATGCCGGTGATCCTGGCCTCCACCGTGGGCGCGCTGGTCGCCATGCTGGTATTCGGCTCCGAGCCGGCCTTCGAGGTGCTCAGCGTCAGTCTCGGCTCGCTGATGAACCTGCCCTGGATCGTCGTCTCGGCGCTGTTCATCGGGCTGCTGGCGGGGCTCTTCATCCGTGTGGCGAGAAGCGAGCGCATCGCCGCGCTGCCGGTCGCGATCAGGCTGGCGATGGTGGGGGTCGCCACGGCCACGGTGGCGTGGTGGTATCCCGACGTGCAGGGGATCGGCTACGACAGCCTGGCCGCCTCCCTGGCAGGCAGCGTGACGCTGGACGTACTGCTGGCATTGGTAGTGGCCAAGCTGCTGCTGACGGCACTGACGGTGGCCAGCGGCATTCCCATCGGCATCATCGGGCCGATGCTGGTGGTAGGGGCCGCCGCCGGTGCGCTGGCGGGGCTGACCGGCGCCTGGCTTACACCTGGTTTTGCCGCCGAGCCGGGCTTCTATGCCATGCTCGGCATGGCGGCGATGATGGGAGCCGTGCTGCAGGCGCCGCTGGCGGCGCTGATGGCGCTGCTGGAGCTGACCCAGAATCCCCACATCATCCTGCCGGGGATGCTGGCGGTGGTGGTGTCCGGCCTCACGGCGCGTCAGCTGTGTCGCTGCGACGGTTTCTTCATCAGCGTTACCCGCCACGGCCTGCATCCGTTGCAGCAGCCGCTGATGCAGGCGCTCTCGCGCATCTCGGTACCGGCCGTGATGGAGCGCAGCCTGGCGACCACCCCGCGCATGGTGACCCGCGAGCAGGCGCGAGTGCTGCTCGATGCCAAGCCGCAATGGATCCTGATTCTGCGCTCAACCGGCGACAAGCCGACCCTGGCGCTCAAGGCTGCCGATCTGGCACGGGCGCTGATGGACGAACAGATTGCCGAGGAAGCCGAGACCGAAGATGCGCTGATCGACCTGCTCGAGGTGCCGGGGCAACGCCTGGAAATGGCACCGATCCATCTACAGGCCACCCTGTCGGAAGCGTTCGAGCGACTCAACGACCAGTCGGTCGATGCGCTCTACGTGGAACACGGGCGGCGACCGAAGCATCAGCGGATTTCGGGTATCATCACCCGCGAGGCCATCGAGCGTTACTATTCGCTTCGGTAGGGCAGCGGTGACATGGAATGATGCGGATTGCCCGCGCAGGGCATCGTTGCCATGCTCCCGGCGTGGTCGCCGGCTTCATCCGTCTTGGGAGAACGCATGTACCTCTGGATCAAGGCTCTGCATATCGTGGCCGTGGTGACCTGGTTCGCCGCGCTGTTCTACCTGCCAAGGCTCTACGTCTACCATGCCATGGCACGCGACAAGGGCGAACGGCAGCTCATCGAGACCTTCGGCGTCATGGAGCGCAAGCTCTATCGCGGCATCATGACCCCCTCGATGATCGCGGTGATCGCGCTGGGCCTGTGGATGCTCTACCTCAATCCCGGATGGCTCGGCATGGGCTGGATGCATGTCAAGCTGGCGCTGGTGCTGCTGCTGGTGATCTACCATCATGTCTGCTTGGTTTATCTCAAGCAGTTCGCCGCGGGGCGCTGTCATCGCAGCCATAAGTTTTTCCGCGCGTTCAACGAGCTACCGGTGTTGGCACTGCTGGGTATCGTCATTCTGGTCGTGCTGAAGCCGTTCTGACATGCGCAACGAGAGACAGGAACCGAATCCGCCGGTGGTGCTGGTGCTGGCAGGACACGACCCCACCGGTGGGGCGGGACTCGTGGCCGACAGCGAAGCGATCGCCGCCTGCGGCGGCTGGGCCATGACGATACCGACGGCGCTCACGGTGCAGGATTGTTGCGACGTTCACCGCGTCGTCCCCGTCGATGCCGATCTGATCCGCGACATGGCAGCTGCCCTGTCATCGACACCGATCGCGGCGATCAAGGTGGGGCTGGTGGCCAGCAGCGACACACTCGACGCCGTGGTGGCCATCGTGCGTGACCGTCCCGGCGTCCCGGTGGTCGTCGATCCGGTGCTCAAGGCGGGCGGTGGCGCAGAGTTATCCACAACCGAGCTGGTCGAGGCGTTCCGTACTCGACTGCTGCCGCTGGTGGATGTTCTGACCCCCAATCGTCTGGAGCTGGAGCGGTTCACGGATGGCGCCGGTCAGGACGATAGGGCGCGCGCCGAGCGGCTGCTGACGTCGGGCTGCGACGCCGTACTGGTGACCGGAACCGACGATCCCGAGGCGGACGTGCCGGCCGGCGAAGTGCAGCAGGTGCTCTACTGTGCCGAAGGACGCTTCGCCTGGCGCTGGCCGCGGCTGGCGGGGCGATACCATGGGTCCGGCTGTACCCTGGCAGCGGCGTTGGCGGCTCGCCTGGCGCTCGGCGAGTCGCTGCATGAGGCTTGCGAGCGGGCCCAGGCCTTCGCTTGGCGCGCTCTGGCACGAGCCTGGCAGCCTTCCGTCGGGCAAGCGCTGCCTCGTCGGCTGGCAGGCTTGGAAGCGGCGAGCGGGCACAATGCCGGAACGCACCAGTCGAATACGCCCGACATGGGCGAAGATCACCGCTATTTCACCGGGCATGCCAAGGTTATCCAGAAAACTATCCACAGCCCGTCTTCAACACTTCGTGACTTCAAAGAGGCTCACATGACCACATCCGCCACGCTCTTCGAACAGGCTTGTCGTCACATTCCCGGTGGGGTCAACTCTCCGGTGCGCGCCTTCAAGGGGCTGCATCGCCCCCCGGTGTTCATCGAGCGGGCCCAGGGCGCCTACCTCTACGACGTGGAGGGCAATCGCTATGTCGACTATGTCGGCTCCTGGGGGCCGATGATCACCGGTCACGCCGACCCGGACGTGCTGGGCGCCGTGCGTGAACGGCTCGACAATGGGCTCTCCTTCGGCACGCCGACGGCCATCGAGACCACCATGGCCGATCTGATCTGCGAAATGATCCCGTCGATCGACCTGGTGCGCATGGTCAATTCGGGTACCGAAGCCACCATGTCGGCCATCCGACTGGCGCGAGGCTTCACCGGACGCGACAAGATCGTCAAGTTCGAGGGCAACTACCATGGCCACTCCGACTCGCTGCTGGTCAAGGCCGGTTCCGGTGCCCTGACCCATGGCGAACCCAGTTCGCCGGGGGTGCCGGCATCGTTGGCCGAACACACCATAACCCTGTCCTACAACGATCTCGACGCCGTCGATGCGTGCTTCGAGGAGATCGGCAGCGAGATCGCCTGCATCATTGTCGAGCCGGTAGCCGGCAACATGAATTGCATTCCGCCCTTGCCCGGATTTCTCGAAACCCTGCGTCGGGTTTGCACCGAGTACGGCAGTGTGCTGATCTTCGATGAGGTAATGACCGGCTTTCGCGTCGCCATGGGTGGCGCCCAGGCGCACTTCGGCATCGAGCCCGACCTGACCTGTCTGGGCAAGATCGTCGGCGGCGGTATGCCGGTGGGAGCGTTCGGCGGCAAGCGCGACATCATGGAGCGAATTTCGCCGCTGGGGCCGGTCTACCAGGCCGGTACGCTCTCCGGCAATCCGCTGGCCATGGCCGCCGGCATCGCACTGCTGACCAAGCTGCGCGAGCCCGGCTTCCACGATGCGCTGGCGCAGCGTGTCGATACGCTGTGTCATGGACTGCAGGAGCGTGCCGATGCGGCCGGTATCGACATGATCACCCAAGGGGTGGGCGGCATGTTCGGGTTGTTCTTCACCGCGCAGTCGCGGGTCGACAACTTCGCCCAGGCGACGGCCTGCGACGCCGAGGCTTTTCGGCGCTTCTTCGCCGCGATGCTGGACGAGGGAGTCTATTTGGCACCCTCGGCGTATGAGGCGGGCTTCATGTCCAGTGCGCATACGCCGGAAGACATTCAACTGACGCTGGACGCCGCCGAGAGGGCCTTTGCCCAGCTGCGCCAGCCCTGACGAGGCAGGAACGCCACGAGGAGGAGTGAACATGGAGGCTACATCGGCGAGCTGTTCCCCGGCAGCATCCACTGCGCTCAGCTTGGATGAGCTGGTCGATTCGCTGGTGGAATCTCATCGTTCGCTTGTCGGCGACCTGCCCTACGTGTCGTCGACCAGTTGCCTCGCGGCGACCCGAGCTCTGATCGAGGAGGAACTGGGCACGCTCGAGCGACATCTTGTCGGAGAGGAGGATGCGGCCCGGCTCGCTGGACTGAGGGAGTGGCTGGCGCAGGAGCTGGTGCGCCTCGAGCCGCAATTTCTCGAACGCGAGGAGCCGCAGCCGAGCTGGGTGGTGGGACGTCGCGTCATGTCGCTGTGCGATCATCAGCGGTTGATCATGACCAATGCGCTGGATCTCGACCCCACGGATTCGCTGGCCAGGCGCTGCCTGGATCCCGGCTTCGATCTGGTATCGCTACTAGTGGGGTTGTACATACGCGACGAGACGCGGCTGGCGCATTATGCCTTGGATCGCTACCTACGCCTCTCCGGCGACTACGCCCTGGCCCGGCTGCTATCGGTCTACGGAGTGTGTCGAGCGCTGGCGGGTGCGCGCAGGGCACTGCAGCGGCGAGAGGCGGAGCATTCCCGGTCGTTTCATCTGGCCGAGATCATGACGGAGGTGCGTCGCTATCTGGCCTTGGCCGAATGGGTCTCCCAGTTCCGCTTTCCGCCCCTGATCCTCGGGGTCGGTGTCTCGGGCAGCGGGAAGAGTCGGTTCATGGCCGAGATGGTTGAACGACTGGGGGCGGTACGGCTCTGCTCGGATGCCGAGCGACGGCGACTCTATGGAATCGCTCCACAGGCGGTGGGTCGGGAACCGCCTGTGGATATCTTTTCTGCCGAAGCTACCACACGTACCTATCAACGCCTGGCGAGTCTCGCCGGTATTCTGCTCAACGCCGGTATTCCCACCTGTGTCGATGCGACCTGCCTGACCCGGGAGCAGCGTGGCTGTCTTCGTCAGCAGGGCGAGGCAAGAGGCCTGCCGGTATTGATCGTCAGTTTCGAGGCTGACGACGAAACCCTGAAGGCCCGCATCGCCAAGCGCGCCCGGCGACAGGGCGCCAATCCTGCGACCAGTCTCGCAGTGCTGCAGCGCCAGCAAGCCACTTTCGAGGACTTCAGCGACGAGGAGCGGCAGCATCTGCTGCGACTCGACACCACTGCCGAAAATGCAGGCGATACGCTGGCGGCGCTCGTCGACAAACGTATCAGGCTGAACTACAGCTGAGGCTAGCATGACAAGATCGCTTACCCTCCTGATGATTGTCCTGTTCGGGATGAACGTGTTCGCAGCGGGAGACAATGCCATGTCCAAGGTTGTAATGCCGGAGAATGGGAATTCCGACAACCTGATTGAAATCCTCTTCCATGGTGAGCCAGGCACACGTTTCGTGGCGACGCTAAAAATCCATCTCAATGGGGAAACCACTACCCATGAGCTGGAGGAAAGCGTCCCTAGCGAGCATCGCTATTACGGAGAGGCGTTGGAAGCCAGCGTGCGCCAGACGAGCTCCGAGGGAGGCCTGACGGTAGAGGTTCGCAAGGGCGGGAATGTCAGTCGCTCAAGCTCAAGCGGAGAACATAGCCAGCTTAGCCTGCAAGTTCGATAGAGGTGGCTAAGGGCATGCGAGGCATGGGTCGACCTCAGGCTGCCGAACCTCGTCTCATACTATAGCCAGCCTTTCGCCATGCTGGCGATAAAGTTTCTGGATACTCTGACTGGCGAACTGATTGCTTTCCTCACATGCCTTGTTCTATATCTCAAAATTGCATCGCTGGGAAGGCGATATCCCATACCCTCTTCTATTGTGTAAATGCAAGGGTTGCATATACCACATGGTTTATCGGCTTTGGGGTTGAAGCAAAACCATGACTTCTCTAATTCCTCCCTGAAGCCAAGGTTCTTGGCCTGCTCTCGCATTTCAGCTTTTGATAATTCCAAGAGAGGAAAGGAAAAGCACGAAAAGATCTTTATGTCTCCTTCGGCATTACCTCTCAACTTCCAGCGGCCACAGGTTCCTTTTTCTACATTTCCTTGTAAAAAAAGATAAGCTTTATCGTCGACATGAACGCTAAGCTCGAGGTCATTAATTTTTTTCGACCTGGCATACCTTGAAAGCCAATCATATTGTTTGCCAAGGTGAGATTTTTCCTTTAGTTTTAGATAAGAGGTTGTTATTTCTTCTATTGGCTCGATTTCGGTAATTAAAGTTATGTTAAGAGCTCCTATTCTTGCGGCGGCATCTCTGTTATTCTTCTTAAATTCATTTCTTATCTCAGATATTGCCTTGAGTTCATGAAGGCTGGATTTTCTGTTTAAATCAATAATGTAATGAGGTTTTACTTCATTTTTATCAACCAGAGTGGAAAATAACACTCGAAAAGTGGAATCCCACCCACCAGTCCAAAGGACATTAATAGTCTTGCACATGCCATTCACTCCCTTCTCAAGCCTGAGGCCGGCTCCTGCCGCCATTACAAAGAGAAGGGGGAATGTAGCAGAGCCACCGTCCCCCTTATATATTAACTCATTTTAACTTGAGGCTTTTCGAGCACCGCTTTCCGAATAACATGTGCCCAAATGTTATTAGTGTTGATAGACGTGAGCCGTGTTGCCGCCGCCCACTTGAGTGGTAATGGCAGCGTTGTTGACGCCCATTTGTACATGGGTTGCACTGTTGCTGGCCAAGCTTGCCAGGCCACCAAAGAACCCCGGCAACGCCGACTGGGTGATGGAAGAGTAATGTTCATACCCAGACTGAGAGGAGTATGCTACATCGTTGTAGCCGCTCTGGGTAACTTCTGACTGGTGATAACGACCATCCTGAACGATGGAAGCGTCATTATTGACTCCACTCTGATCCACCATCGCGATATTCAGTTTACCATCCTGGTGGATGTCAGAGGTGTTTTTCAGTCCGCTTTGGAGCACTTCTGCCTTGTTCTGAGTGCCGTTCTGGTCAATTGAAGAATCATTGAAACTGCCGCTTTGATCAACGTCGGCAAAATTGTAATCGCCCGATTGAGTGATATCGGAGGAGAGCTTGGTGCCGTCCTGGTTTACCTGCGCGACGTTCAAATAACCTTCTTGATCCACGTCAGAGTTGTTGAAGCTTCCACTTTGACTGATGTCGGCATAGTTTCTCCAGCCGCTCTGATAAGTGGTAGCATTGTTCTTTACGCCTTCCTGCTCGACTCGAAGGGCATTCCCAGTTCCGAGTTGCTGACTGTCGGAGTTATTGAACATCCCCGATTGGGTCAAATCAAAGCTGTTTTTCGTACCGTGCTGTAACGCATCGGCATTGTTTCCCATGCCTTCTTGGTCGATGTCCGATACGTTGCGGCCACGCCATCCTTGCTGAAGAACGGTTGCACCGTTGTTGACGCCAACTTGGGTGACATCAGAGTTGTTGTTGCCCCAACCCTGTGTAAGTTGCGTTACACTTACGTCGTTGCCGAATCCCGTCTGGGCGATGTTCGACTCGTTTTCGTTCGCCAAGGCTGTGCTAGAGACGGCGATAGCGGCTGCCATGACTGTCATTTTAAGTTTCATTTTGGTTCCCCTTCATGAAGCCCTGGTTCAGCTTTTTTGCTCGCCAGGGTGGATTAAAGGAAACGACAGAGACCTGCCGTTTCCGCGTACCATCTTCAGTGATTTTTACGCATACTTAATTTCTTAGAAAGCAGCAGGCACGAAACCCAAGCCTTAATATTGGTAGACCTGGACCGCTGCCCTTCCACGCGAAAATTGGGTAACTGTAATCGGACTTCCTTGACCATTACCGAGTTGATGAATTCCTGCGCTGCCGTAACTACCGTGCTGGATGATGGCCGCTTCCTTGCCGTAGCCAGCCTGCACAATGCTGGCGTCATGCCCATATCCTTCCTGCATTATCGAGGCCTCCAGCTGGGCTCCACTCTGTATCACTCTTGCCTCATGGCCTTGTCCTATCTGGCTGACAACGGCATGATTGTCGATGCCATATTGAGCAACGAGAGCATTGTTGTGGCTGCCTTGTTGGAGAATCGTGGCGTCGTTGCCGTAACCTTCTTGATGTATCGAGGCAACCTGCTGCGGTAGTGCCTTTGTCAGTTCGAGTTCTAATTCAGAACCTTCGATGAGGTCTGCAGCGATGGCGGAATGGGTTAGTAGCGCTGCCCCTATCAAAAGTGTAACAATTCCGTATGTTTTCATGGCAACGTGCCTGCTTCGATTTACTTTAAGTTACATAGTCGTCGTTCATGAAGCGCCTTGCCATAATGAATAAAGGTTAATTTGAGTATTAAAAATAAAGTGATCGGCGAGGATTTTTACATTAATAAGATCATTGACGATGATGAGAAATACCATGCTACACGATAAAAAAGGCGCCGAATCGGCGCCTTGAGAGAGCATGTCTATTTACAACATGGGCGATGATGCATCACGGTAGGCCATGAGAACGGGATGATTGCTATCGCCAGGATCGGCCAAATTCCATAAATTCCTGTCCACCCCCTGAGTAACGAGGTGTATCACAGCAGACTCGATGGCAGACATGACTGCCATCTGTACAGGCTCATTGTGCGTATAGCCTGCCTCTGCTTCCAGGAGACGACGGAAACTGACAAAACGATAAACGCCCGCGCGAACTTCATACGAATAGACTGTCTTGCTGGTAGTGACATTACCGAGGACTTCTCCAGTAGCGATGTCCACGGCGCGCAGGTTCACGGTGACCTGGTCCACCTGATACTGCCCCGATGAGCCAATTCCGAAGTATTCGGCACCCACTCCCCCCGTCTTCATATTGGAATCGTAAGCAATGATGCCTCCTTCCATCAGGATGCGGGCGGCATTGAGGGACCCCAGCTCCTGCTCGCGGCCGTTGCGTTCCAGATTGGCACGGATGATGCGCCGTTCCGTGAGAAGGTTTTGTAGCCCGACCCGCTCGAGCGGTATGAACCAGCCGGAGTCAGCCAGGGCAGAACTCAGCATGGCGGCTCCGCCCTGGGTAACCGCCGTGGAAAACGTGCTGGCAGGCTGGGGGCGGTACTGGCCGGTTTGATCTCTGAAGTCATAGACGGCGGTATAGATCGGTGCGGCGGGACGCGGCAGGCTGGTCAGGTCGACATAGGTACCGGATCGAGGGGCCAGGGTTGCCGGTGCTCCTTCCAGACCTTCCGGTGAGGTGACCATACCGACGCATCCCCCCAGGAATATCAGACCGGACATCAGAACAACTCTTAAGATTTTCATGGTCTGGCTCTCTCAGAAAGGTGTTCCGAAGTCGATCCGTGTGACTTCATTCGTTGTTTTATCGGTAATGACCATTTGAAAAGCACCACCACCCACGTTGACGAACCTGACGTTCAGCGACGAATTATCGATAACGCTCTCGTTGCCCCCGGGATTGTCGGGATCGAGAGCATCATCAATGGCGCGGTTGATCAGGTCGGCACGTAGATCCTGTAAAAAGAAATCGACTTCCGAGAAGCTTCCAAAGTCGGGAGCATTCGGGTCCTTGTGCGTATCCTGCGCCTGGGCTTTGTTGAGGAGGTGGTTGCCCAGAAGCGGATCCCCTCCAAACGAAGGATTGATTGGGCGATAGATCAGCTCTCCTGCCTGTGCCGCTCCAGCACAAGCCAATAGGCTGCCCAAGCATAGAGCTGTCACGCAGCGTAGGGTATTCATGACTTCCCCTCCTGTTTGTGTTCCCTTAGTACTAGATTTCTTCGTCTGCCAGGTCCGGATCACTCTCCAGGGCCTCCATGATGGAGCGCTGGACCAGCAACTGCTCCACTTGCTCGACGGCTGCCTCGGCATAGCGGTCGATATCGCTGAGCCGGGGTGGCAGCGTGGCCTGGAAGAGAATCCGATTGTTTTCAGCTACCCAGACCTGGCTGCCCCAGCGAGCGTCGGGGCGTTCATTGATTGATAGCGTGGTGCGGGTCAGGATGTGACTGTCTGCACTTAACTGGCTGAAGCGGCGGTAGAAGGTCTTGCCCATCATGGTAATTGTCCGGTCGACCACGACGCCCGCGAGACCCGGCTCGCCCAGGCGAAACTGACGCGAAAGCTCTTCGGCCGCCTCTCCTTCTTCCAGAACTTCATCCTCCTCGAGCGAGTCTTCGGAAACCGATGTCTCAGGTGGTACGGCAGGTTGGCTCGGAGCGGGTGCGTGAGTTTCCGCCCAAGCCAGCGAGCCACAGGAGATCAGCAGGACGACAGCCACAACCATTGCTAGCTCACGTAGACAAACCATTCCGCTCTCGATTGGATGTTTGATGGGTTTTTCCGCAGCGCCGAGGTATCTCGGAGAGAGGCGGGCCCAAGGCCCGTCCCCTGAAGCGACAGCCGTGCGGCCGTCCCTTGGCCGCTACGACATGCCGGGCACACCGTCGCCAGAGATGACCTCTCGGGGGCCATCCATGAAGGTGCCTGCCCCCGGTGCGCCGGCAACGGCTACCTTTCGCTTGGTCAATGCCTCGCTTCCCGCTTGTGATTGGGCGGTACGCTGAACAGGTTGCGTCGTGCCCAGTTCATCGCCTGCAGGCGATTGTGTACCTTGATCTTGCGGAAGATGTTGTAAAGATGGGATTTGACGGTGTGTTCGCTGACGAACAGCTTCTCGGCGATCTCCGAGTTGGTCGAGCCAGTGCCTAGCAGTCCGATGATCTCGAGTTCACGCTGTGTCAGACCGCACGCGGGCCTGTAGGAGTTCATCTGCTGGCGCCGCAGCAGTTGGATCATGCGTGACATGAGTGCTCGCGACATCCACAGGTTACCGAGGCGCAATGCCTCCAGCCCCTTGCAGATCAGCTCGACGCTGTCGTTGCGATAGAAGATTCCCTGCAGATTGAGCGATGAAAGTAGCTCGACGGCATGATCTTCACTGCGAACATTGAAGGCAGCGAGACTGATCTCTTCCCTTCCCCCGGCGACGGACTGCCATTTCTGCATGCTCGCTTCGCTCAGGTGATCAAGGTCGAGTATGACCAGTACCACTTGACCCTCCTCAAGGGTCGGTACTTCCTCGGTACTGACGGCCGTGACGGCATGGCCGATATGCTCCTGCAAATGTTCGATGAACAGCTTCGACTGAGGGTTGATATCCGTGACCAGCATGATCCGATAAGGCGTATTTTCCATGGGACCCCTCCGTCCGTTTATGCGTCAATTGTCATGTAAAGAAATGTAAAGTAATGCTACCCCTTCGATTCTCGGCTAAAAAACGCAAGAATGTTAAGACATTTTAGAAATAAAAAGATTACTTTTTATTTCTTTTAGTGGATATTCACCAATATAAGCCTTATCCGCTGCTATTCAGAAGAAACATATATCACTTCGTCTTAGCTGAAGAGAACCCATAAAATTCAATAGGATAAATTGCAGAGGGAGTGCTTACCAAGATTTAATGTAACATTAAGTTATCACTTGTTTAGTTTGCACAGCTCACCGCGCCTCATCGATGGGTACGACCCTATTGAAGTGTTTTGCACAGCGTGCGGGAAAGGTTTGTTTCTAAAACCATACACTTTACCGTCGCGGCTTCTTTAAACTTGGATTTCGACACGTTTCGTCATGAATTTTTTCTCATGCTGCCAGCCATCCAAAGAACGAGGCGCAAGAAGAGGCTCGTTAGCAACCGCAAGGTGTCAGTTAGAGATCAGTACGAGAGGAGGCAGTGCGGAGGAGGGAAGGGCAATGCAGGCAAGCCGCTTCCCTGCCCGACGAGCAGGGAGGGCGGCATCAGGTGTCAGGCCGAAGTGAGCGATGACGAGCCTTCGCTCTTGCGCTCGAGGTTGTGCTTCTCCATTAGCCGATAGAGGGTGACCCGCGACACGCCCAGCTCATCGGCCGCTTTTTTCACCTTGTGTTTATTGCGATTGAGGGCGCTGAGCAGCGCCTCCTTTTCGGCGCTGTTACGCGCTTCTTCCAAGGTGATCGCGTTGCGGTTCGCGGTGCGCCGCTCCAGGCCCAGGTCCGCCGGTTTGATCAGGCGCTGATCGCACATCACCAGCGCCCGACGCACGCGATTGATCAATTCGCGTATATTTCCCGGCCAGTGGTAATGTCGCATGAGCACCAGGGCTTCCTGGCTGAAACCCCGTACGTTCATCGACTTCTCTTCGATGAATCTGTCGAAGAAAAACCTGGCGAGTATCTCGATGTCTTCCTGGCGCTCACGCAGCGGGGGTATGTCGACCTGGAGCACGTTGAGGCGATGATACAGGTCCTCGCGAAAGCGCCCCTCCGCCACGGCCTTCTCTAGATCGACGTGCGTCGCCGAAAGCACGCGAACGTCGACCTCAATTTCATCGAGAGCGCCGATACGCTGGATGGTCTTCTCTTCGAGGAAACGCAGCAGGTTGACCTGAAGCTCCAAGGGTAGGTCGCCGATCTCGTCGAGGAACAGCGTGCCGCCGGAGGCGGCTTCGATCTGGCCGATCTTCTGCTGGTTGGCACCGGTAAAGGCCCCCTTCTCGTGACCGAATAGCTCGGATTGAATCATGTTGCTCGGCAGCGCACCGCAATTTACCGGGACGAAGGGGGCCGAGGCGCGCTGGGAGCGCTCGTGGATAGCACGCGCGGCGAGCTCCTTGCCCGTGCCGGATTCGCCGCTGATGAACACCGGGGCATCGACACTGGCGACGCGTCGGATGGTGTCGAAAACCTTCTTCATGGCCGGAACGGTGCCCACCATCTCGAACTCGGAATCGCCCTCGGCCAGGGGAGGCTCGCTCTCCTCGAGCCGGAGTCGCTTCATGGCTACTGCATGGTGCATCAGGCAATCGATCTGTTCGATATCGATTGGCTCGACCTGGTAGGCCATGAAGAGGTTCGCCAGTGCCTTGCACAGTGCGGGCTTTCGCAGCTCGTGATCCTTGGTCAGCGCCATCCACTCCATGCGTGAGCGCGTGATGAGGTGGTCCAGCTCCTTCAATTCATGTTCGGCCGGCCCATGCATACAGCACAGCCCTGCATCGTAGTCTTCCCGGGCCAGGAGGGTAGCCGCTCGCGACAGATCGACGACTGCGTCGATCGACCAGCCCTTGGCTTCCATGGCCCGCAGGAAGTTTTGCTGGTTTGCGCCAAGCGAGCCCACCATCAAGAGTCTTGCCTTGTTTTCCATTATCGCTCGTCCCTTTTTCATTCCTTCGATTTCAAGCAGGCCTGATCAAGTCCCTTGCCTTCTCGGCGTGCCTTGAGTCGATTTTCTCTGTGTGTTTTTCTTCCTTCGCGTTACGCAATCAAGGGCCTTTACGATAGCGATACGACGTATGCATTTCGTAAGCTCTAATGTAAATGAGGTTTATTCTCTAATGATTTTCGTTTCGTCATGGCCTGTCTTGTCCATCTCTTGGGCGATATGGGCATCGAGAGACGAGCTGTAAAGATAGGTTACTGCTTGGTTCGCAACAAGTTCATCTCGCCATAACCCTATGCGCATTCAAGCTTCTAAGCTAAGCGGGAAGTGGGAGACTTCTCGTTCGGAAATGGTTCAGCATGAGGGTGAGCCTCAGGTACCATGGCGCTACCGAACGAAGATACGAAGAGGAAACGCAGTGTCTGCCACCCAACCATTGGTCCTGGCCAGCGGTAACGCCGGTAAGCTCAGGGAGTTCGGTCAGCTGCTGGAATCGCTGTGGCTCGAGGTTCGTCCGCAGGCCGAGTTCGGGGTCGGTGACGTCGAGGAAACCGGGCTCACCTTCGTCGAGAATGCATTGCTCAAGGCTCGCGAGGCGAGCCGGGTCAGTGGTCTGCCCGCCCTGGCCGACGATTCGGGGCTCGAGGTCGATGCCCTGGCAGGACAGCCGGGCATCTACTCGGCGCGTTATGCCGGTGAGCCGAAGAGCGACGCGCGCAACAACGCCAAGCTGCTCGAGGCACTGGCCGGCGTGCCACGCGAAGCGCGCAGCGCTCGCTATTGGTGTGTTCTGGTCTATCTTCGCCATGCCGACGATCCGGTGCCGATCATCGTGCAACGTAACTGGGAGGGAGAGATTCTCGAGCAGCCTCATGGCGAAGGCGGATTCGGTTACGATCCGCTTTTCTGGTTGCCCGAGCAGGGTCGCAGCGTTGCCGAACTCGGCGCCGATGAGAAGAATCGGCTGAGCCACCGCGGCCGCGCCCTAGAAGCCTTGGTCGCGACCCTGGGCGAGGCACGGCAACGCTGATGGCGAGAATGGTGGAGGGCGATACGGTACTACCGCCCCTGGCGCTCTACGTACACGTGCCGTGGTGTGTGCGCAAATGCCCATATTGCGACTTCAACTCCCATGGCGTAGGGCGGGATAGCGAGCTGCCGGAAGCCGCGTATCTCGCGGCGCTGCTCGAGGACCTCGACGCAGACCTGCCCCTGGCACGTGGTCGCGAGCTGACCAGCATCTTCATCGGCGGCGGCACGCCGAGCCTGATGTCGGCCGGTTTCTATGCCAGCCTGCTCGAGGGAGTGGCCCATCGCCTGCCTTTGGCCGACGACATCGAGATCACGCTTGAGGCCAACCCCGGCACGCTCGAGCGTGGCCGCTTTCGCGGCTATCGCGAGGCGGGGATCAATCGGCTGTCGCTGGGGGTGCAAAGCTTCCAGTCGGCTCAGCTCGCGGTCCTGGGGCGAATCCACAGTGGTGAAGACGCCGTCGCGGCGGTGCAGGAGGCGCGCGCGGCCGGTTTCGACAACCTCAATCTTGACCTGATGCACGGTCTGCCGGGTCAGACGCCCGAGCTGGCCTTGGCTGACCTGGAGCGTGCCCTGGAACTCGCCCCGGAGCATTTGTCCTGGTATCAGCTGACCCTGGAGCCCAACACCGAGTTTCATTCGCGCCCGCCGATTTTGCCCGAAGAAGAAATGCTCTGGGACATCCAGGATCTGGGCCACGAGCGACTCGAGATCGAGGGGCTCGCGCGCTATGAGATTTCCGCCTATGCTCGGCCGGGGCGACGTTCACGGCACAATCTCAACTATTGGCGTTTCGGCGACTACCTGGGAATCGGGGCCGGCAGCCACGCCAAGCTGAGTGCACCGGCGGAGGGAGGCCGGCTGTACATCGAGCGCCGCTGGAAAACGCGCCAACCCGAGGCCTACCTGCGACGTCGCCAGGATCCACGTGGCTTCGTCGCGGGACGCGACGAGGTCGGTGAAGACGAGTTGCCGCTGGAATTCGCCATGAATGCCCTGCGCCTGGTCGAAGGGGTGGCTCTCGATGATTGGGCGGATCATACCGGGCGCCCCCTGAAGGTGCTGGAAGCGCGGCTCGGTGCGGCGCGAAAAAAAGGACTTCTCGAGGAAAGTGTGCCGCGTCTGCAGGCTTCGCCCCGAGGTCTATTATTCTTGAACGAATTGCTGGCCCTTATCGGGGAAACCGGCACGGAATGAACTTGCGATCCTAACTGGAGAGACTAATGCTCAAAGCATCACGATTCGTGGCTCCCATGGCGGCTGCACTTCTGCTCGTCGGCTGCGCTTCGAACGATCCCTATTCCGGCCAGACCCAGCGCTCCGGCACCCTGTCCGGGGCCGGGATCGGCGCGGCAGTGGGTGCGGCGGCTGGCGCCCTGTCAGGTGATGGCAGCACCAGCCGCCGTGATCGTGCGGCGATCGGTGCCGTCGTGGGCGCCGCTGCAGGTGCCGGCATCGGCGCCTACATGGACCGCCAGGAGCAGCAGCTACGCGAAAGCATGCGCGGTACCGGCGTCGATGTGGAGCGCCGCGGCGACGACATCGTGCTCAACATGCCGAGCAGCGTGACCTTCGGCTTCGATTCCAGCGAGCTGACTCCGAATGCGCGTACGGCTCTCAACGACGTGGCCTCGGTGCTGACCCAATACACCGATACGCGCGTCAATATTGCCGGCCACACCGACAGCACGGGCGACGACGCCTACAATCAGCGCCTCTCCGAGCGCCGTGCCGAGGCCGTGGGCAGCTACCTGGCTCAGGCGGGCGTATCCCGCAACCGTCTCTCCATGACCGGCCATGGCGAGAGCCAGCCGGTCGCGAGCAATAACACCGAAGAGGGTCGGGCCCAGAACCGTCGCGTCGAGATCACGCTGACCCCGATCGAATCCCAGTTCCAACAGCAGTAAACGACGAACGCGCTAGCGTTGCCTTGCGGGCCCGCCACTGGCAGAGTGGCGGGCCTGTTCGCTTTGCCGCTTCCGTTCCGCGTGAGGTTCCGCCCATGCTCTCCTACCAGCATGCTTACCACGCCGGCAATTTCGCCGACGTGCACAAGCACCTCGTGCTTCACGCCGTTCTCGACCACTTGCTGCGCAAAAGCTCACCGATCACCTTCGCCGATACCCACGCCGGGCGTGGCGTCTACCCGCTGGACGCGCCCGAGACCCAACGCCTTGGCGAGTATCGTCATGGCGCGCTGCCGCTGTGGCAGGCGCGGGATCGCCTGGCCGACGAGCCGCTGCTTGCGTCCTGGCTCGATGCCGTCGCCAGCCTGCAGCACGATGGGTCTCGGCTCGAGCGCTATCCCGGTTCGCCCTGGTGGCTGGCCCAACGGCTGCGCAGCGGCGATCGGCTGCGTCTCTACGAGCTGCACCCGGGCGAGCACGATCACCTGTCGCAGCAGGCGTTGCCGCCGAATGCCCAGCGCATTCACGGCGATGGCCTGGCGGGCCTGATCCAGGCCTTGCCGGTATCGACGCCACGGCTCTGCGTGCTGATCGATCCCAGCTTCGAGCGCAAGGAGGAGTACAGCGAGGTCGCCGTCACGCTGCTTGCGGCGATGCGCAAGGCGCGCCATGGCGTGGCGCTGGTGTGGTACCCCCTGCTGCCGGCAGGGCGCCACCACGAGCTGCTGGAGCGGTTGCGTGAGGGCGGGCTGCGCAAGATCTGGCGCAGCGAACTGACGCTGCACGCACCGGGCGAGGAGCGCGGCATGTACGGCAGCGGCATGCTGGTCGTCAATCCCCCATGGGGACTCGATGAACGCCTGGCCGCGGCAATGGCGCGAGCGGCGCCGCTGTTCGGCGAGGCGTGCCGCTACCGCGCAGATTGGTGGGTGGAAGAGTAGGCGGGACTACTTGCCGATACAGAAGCTGCCGAAGATCTCCCCCAGCAGGTCGTCGGCGCTGAACTCCCCGGTGATCTCGCCCAGCGCCTGCTGGGCGTCGCGCAGATCCTCCGCCAGCAGCTCACCGGCACCGTAGCCCGACAGCTGCTCTTCGCCGTGAGTGAGCGCTCGCTGCGCGCGGTCGAGCGCGTCCAGGTGACGGCGCCTCGCCGAGAAGCGGCCCTCCGTGGTCGCCGAATAGCCCATCACGGCCTTCAGATGCTCCTTCAGATGCGCCACGCCCGCTCCGGTCAGGGCGGAGAGGCGCACGATCGGTGTGGCGGCGGTCAGGTCGAGCCCCGGTGTCTCGTGGCTGCTGTCGATCTTGTTGCGCACCAGCGTCAGCCGCCCGGGCTCGGGCAGCCGAGCGACGAATTCGGGCCAGATGACCATGGGATCCACCGCTTCGGTGGTCGCGGCGTCCACCAGCAGCAGCACGCGGTCGGCCTTCTCGATCTCGGCCCAGGCCCGGGCCACGCCGATCCGTTCGACCGCGTCGGGGGTGTCTCGCAGCCCGGCGGTGTCGATCACGTGAAGCGGCATGCCATCAAGATGGATATACTCGCGAAGCACGTCGCGGGTCGTGCCCTCGATGTCGGTGACGATGGCAGTCTCCTGCTCGGTCAGGGCATTGAGCAGGCTCGACTTGCCGGCGTTGGGTCGCCCGGCGATCACCACGTTCATGCCTTCGCGCAGCAGCGCCCCCTGACCGGCGGCGGCGCGCACTTCGGCCAGTTCGGTCTTTACGCCGGCGAGCATCTCGGCGACCTTGCCGTCAGCGAGAAAATCGATCTCCTCCTCGGGAAAGTCGATGGCCGCTTCCACATACATGCGCAGCTCGATCAAGCGGGCGACGAGTGCCTCGACGCGGCGGGAGAATTCTCCCTGCAAAGAGCGGACGGCATTCTCGGCGGCGGCCCGCGAGCTGGCCTCGATCAGGTCGGCGATGGCCTCGGCCTGGGCCAGGTCGAGCTTGTCATTGAGAAAGGCGCGCTCGGAGAACTCGCCGGGGCGGGCCAGACGAGCGCCGAGCCGCACACAGCGCTCGAGCAGCATGTCCATGATCACCGGTCCGCCGTGTCCCTGCAGTTCGAGGACGTCCTCGCCAGTGAAGGAGTGAGGGCCGGCAAAGAACAGCGCGATCCCCTCGTCGATCACCGCGTCCTTGCCGCGGAAAGGGCCGTAGTGGGCATGACGCGGTGAGGGGCAGCACCCAGCCACGGCCTCGGCGATCGCGGCGCTCAGCGGCCCCGAGACGCGGATGATGCCCACTCCGCCGCGCCCCGGCGGGGTGGCCAACGCGGCAATGGTGTCCTGGTGGTAGAGCGGATCCGACATTGACTAGCCCTGTTGGTGGCGACGTCTCTCGAAGCATTGTCCCGTCGAGGGCCCTGAAACGCCAGACCCCCGCCAGGGCGGGGGTCCGGGTGACGCGAGGTGGGTCAACGCTTGCTCTTGACCGCCTTGCCCACACTGGGATCGTTCTCGATCTTGCGCGTGATCACGTACTGCTGCGCGATCGAGATGACGTTGTTGACCACCCAGTAGATGACCAGGCCGGCCGGGAACCACAGGAAGAAGAAGGTGAAGACGATCGGCAGCATTCGCATGATCTTCGCCTGCATGGGATCCGGTGGCGTGGGGTTGAGCAGCTGCTGGACGAACATCGAGGCGCCCATCAGGATCGGCAGGATGAAGTATGGATCCTTCATCGACAGATCCTGGATCCAGAACATGAAGGGCGCATGGCGCAGCTCGACGGATTCCAGCAGCATCCAGTAGAGGGCGATGAAGACGGGCATCTGCACCAGAATCGGCAGACAGCCGCCCAGAGGATTGATCTTCTCCTTCTGGTAGAACTTCATCATCTCCTGGGACATTTTCTGGCGATCGTCGCCGTACTGCTCCTTGAGGCGCTGCATTTCCGGGCCCAGCTTGCGCATGCGAGCCATGGACTTGTAGGCCTTGGCGGAAAGCGGCCACATGGCCAGCTTGACCAGGACGGTCAGCAGGACGATAGACCAGCCCCAGTTGCCGATGATGTTCTGGATATGGTCAAGCAACCAGAACAGCGGGTTGGCGATGAACCACAGCCAACCGAAGTCGACGGTCAGGCGCAGGTTGGGGGCCACCTCCTCGAGATAGCTCTGCACCTTGGGCCCCATGTACAGAGTGGCTCCCAGGCGTGTCTCGCCGTCGGCCGCTACCGTGGTGACGGGGCCGGCAAAGGCCGCCACGTTGCGGTTGCGGGCATCGGTGGTGGCGTACTGCAGGTTCTGCTGATTCTGCGGCGGCACCCAGGCCGAGACGAAGTAGTGCTGGATGATCGCCACCCAGCCGCCCTGGACGTCACGGTTGTTGAAATTGCCTTCCTGGATATCGTCGAAATCGACCTTCTGGTAGCGATCCTCCGGCGACGAGTAGGCGGCGCCCAGATAGGATTTCATGCCCATCGAGACGCCGCTGGAGGGATCGGGGCTGTTGTCTCGTGCCAACTGGCCGATGAAGCGTGCCGTGACCGGCTCCTCGGTGTTATTGGCCAGAAAATAATCGACGGCGACAGCATAGCTGCCGCGCTCGAACGTGAAGCGCTTGATGACCTCGACGCCGTTGACTTCGGCGGTGAGGTCGACCTCGAGACGATTGTCATCGTCGGACAGGCGGTAGCGTGTCTGCTCGGGGGTGAAGCCGAGCCGCCCGGCATGGCCGTCCACTTGCAGGCCCGAGCGGGCCACGTAGCTGCGGGTCTCGTTGTCGGAGAGCAGCACGTAAGGCCGTTCGGAGTTCAGCGTCATGCGATGCTGGGGCAGTGCGGCATAGACGATGTCGCCGCCCTGAGGATCGATGCGCACATCGAGCACGTCGGTGGCCACGGCAACCAGGTCGCGCGTACCGGAGGATTGCTCCGTCTCGCTCGGCATGTCGCCCGTCACTTCGCTATCCGCTCGGGGGGAGGCGGGAACGGCCAACCCGTCCTCGTCCGGAACCGTCGCTTCGTCGCCTGGGGCCGGAGCGGTGAAAGAAGGTGCTTCAGGTTCAGGAGCAACCTGACCGTAGTCCTGATTCCACTGCACGACCAGCAGGTAAGCGAGTACGGCCAGTGGAATCAGCAATAGGAGTCGTTTTACGTCCATGAGGGATCTGCCCGGTGGGTAGTGAACATGTCGCTGGAACGATATCCGCTGCCATGTGGAAAGGGCGATAGCCTGCTCGAGGCAGGCTATCGTGGCGGCGGCAGGCACCACATCCGGTCAGGATGCCATCGACTTGCGTACGTCACGCTCCAAGCGACGCCACATGCCGAACAGCTGGCGATGAAGCGTGGCGTTGTCCAGCCCGTCCGCGCCGCGCCGCGCCAGGAGCACGATATCGACGGCGGGGAGCGAGTGTTGCTGAAGACGAATGGATTCGCGCGTCAGTCGCTTGAGACGATTGCGATCCACAGCCTTGCGGACGTTTTTCTTGCTGATGACCAGGCCAAGGCGGGGGTGGTCCAGTCCGTTGGGGCACGCCAGGGCCATTAGCCCTTTGCCATGTACCTTGAATGCAGCGTGATCGAAGACGTATCGATAATCCCCGGCCGACAGCAGTCGTAGTCGCTTGGGGAAGTCATGACCGGACACGCGCGATCCGCGATCAGGCGCTCAGGCGCTTGCGGCCCTTGGCACGACGGCGAGCCAGCACGGCGCGACCGTTCTTGGTGGCCATGCGCGCACGGAAGCCATGCACACGTTTGCGCTTGAGAACGCTGGGTTGAAAAGTGCGTTTCATAACTCTTGATTCCCACGTAATGAGTTGGACGGAACGTTGACAGGAACGCCCTGACTCGTACGGGGAGCCAGGGGGAGATTCGATTCAAGACCGGAAATTGTAGAGACTTCGGCAGCGCGACGCAATCGTTCCGCTCCTGCCCTTGGTTTTCGGCTAGCCGTGCGCCGGGAACGGTCGCTGGCACGAGTGAGTGTTAACCTTTCGATACTGTGATTAAGGTTGGGGACGTTGCCTGTTGATAAGATTTAATTTTTCCTATTCACCAATAAGTTGAAGTAATGTTCCTATTGTGGAAAAGCGGTTAGAAGCCGGTGATCAGCCTGTGGGAGGATCAAGAATGTGAGCCTGATGATTCGCGGTGCCTCGCTGAGCCTTGGTCACGGACGAGCTCTCCAAAGCGAACGGGTGGGCTTTTCCACAACCTTTTCCCGGGGCGTGCCGCATGTGGATAACCCGGCGGGCGAAGGATACAATGACCGGTCATGCATCAACGGGGATGGTGAGGTCGAGTGTCACTTGCTCTCTGGCAACAATGTCTGGATTACCTGCAGGACGAGTTGAACGCTCAGCAGTTCAATACCTGGATTCGCCCGCTTCAGGCCGAGGAAGGGGAGGGGAACGAGCTGCGTCTGCTGGCGCCCAATCGCTTCGTGCGCGACTGGGTGGGTGACAAGTATGCCAAGCGCATCAATGAACTGCTCAGAGATCTGGCGCCAGCCAAGCCGCCCCGGGTGATGCTGACCGTCGGCAGCCGCCAGTCGGCTGCGCCCAAGCCGCAGCCGCGTGAACTCGGCGCGCCGGTGTCGGCCAGCCCCCACTCCCCGCTGGCACCGGCCGTGCAGGTGCCGCCCAGGGGCGACATCGGCGACGAGCGCGAGATCGATCAGCTGCGCGAAGAGGGCGCTTCCGCACGCCGGCCCGGAGAGCGTGAAGTTCAGGTAGAAGGCAGTCTCAAGCACAACAGCGGACTCAATCCCAACTTCACCTTTGAAACCTTCGTCGAGGGCAAGTCCAACCAGCTCGCCCGGGCGGCCTCGCGACAGGTATCGGAGAACCCGGGCGGCGCCTACAATCCATTGTTTCTATATGGCGGAGTGGGCCTGGGCAAGACTCACCTGATGCATGCGGTGGGCAATGCACTGGCCATACGGCGCGAGAACGCGCGAGTCGTCTATCTCCACTCCGAGCGCTTCGTGGCCGATATGGTCAAGGCGCTGCAGTTGAACGCCATCAACGACTTCAAGCGTTTCTATCGCAGCGTCGACGCGCTGCTGATCGACGATATCCAGTTCTTCGCCGGAAAGGAACGCTCACAGGAAGAATTCTTCCATACTTTCAATGCCTTGCTGGAAGGCGGCCAGCAGATGATTCTGACGTCGGATCGCTATCCCAAGGAGATCAGCGGTGTCGAGGAGCGTCTGAAGTCGCGCTTCGGCTGGGGCCTGACGGTGGCCATCGAGCCGCCGGAGCTGGAAACCCGGGTCGCCATCCTGATGAAGAAGGCCGACCAGGCCAAGGTCGACCTGCCTCATGATGCTGCCTTCTTCATTGCTCAGAAGATCCGCTCCAATGTGCGCGAGCTGGAAGGGGCGCTGAAGAAAGTGATCGCCGATTCCCACTTCATGGGCAAGCCCATCACCCAGGACTTCATCCGCGAGTCGCTCAAGGACCTGCTTGCACTGCAGGACAAGCAGGTGGGGGTCGACAATATTCAGCGCACGGTCGCCGAGTACTACAAGATCAAACTGGCCGACCTGCTCTCAAAGCGTCGCTCGCGCTCGGTGGCCCGGCCGCGGCAGGTGGCCATGGCATTGGCCAAGGAGCTGACCAACCACAGCTTGCCCGAGATCGGCGACGCCTTTGGGGGCCGCGATCACACCACGGTGCTGCATGCCTGCCGCAAGGTACAGGCGCTGCAGGAAGAGAGCGCGGACATCCGCGAAGATTACAAGAATCTGCTGCGACTGCTGACCAGTTAGCGGCGGGTTTCGCTACGCAGCATTGCCCGACACCCATCTACAGGACGAGACGTGGAGCCGACATGAGATTTTCCATTACCCGCGAGGCGCTGCTCCGGCCGCTGGCTCTGGTGGCCGGCGTGGTGGAGCGCCGCCAGACCCTGCCCGTGCTGTCCAATGTGCTGATCCAGGTGGACCAGGATCAAGTGGCGTTGACCGGCACCGATCTTGAAGTGGAGCTGATCGGCCGTACGGCGGCCTCGCAGGTCGATGTGCCGGGTGGCGTGACCGTGCCCGCCCGCAAGCTGATGGATATCTGCAAGTCTCTGCCCGATCAGGCGGAGCTCCATTTCAGCCTGGAAGAGGGGCGGGCCGTGCTGCGCAGCGGGCGTTCGCGTTTCACCCTGTCGACGCTGCCGGTGGCGGAGTTCCCCAACATCGAAGATTCCGCCGGCGACCTGGAGCTGAGCCTGCCGCGTGGCACGCTCAAGCACCTCATCGATGCCACCTCCTTCGCCATGGCGCAGCAGGACGTCCGCTACTACCTCAACGGCATGCTGCTGGAGCTGCGTTCCAACCTGGTGCGCACCGTGGCGACCGACGGTCATCGGCTAGCAGTCTGCTCGCGCCCGTCCGAGGTTCAGGTGGAGCCGGCACGCAAGCTGATCGTTCCACGCAAGGGGGTGCTGGAACTGGTGCGCCTGCTCGATGACAGCGACGAACCGGTGACGCTGACCCTCAGTGCCAGTCACGTACGGGCGCATACCGGCGATTTTACGTTCACCTCCAAGCTGGTCGACGGTAAGTTCCCCGACTATGAACGGGTGGTACCCCGCGGGGGCGACAAGGTCTTCATCGCCGAGCGCGCCGAGCTGCGCCAAGTGCTGTCGCGTACTTCGATTCTCTCCAACGAGAAATACCGTGGCGTTCGCCTTCACCTTCAGGAGGGCAACCTGCAGGTGATGGCCAATAACCCCGAGCAGGAGGAGGCCGAGGAGAACGTGGCGGTGGAGTACGGCGGTGATTCGCTGGAGATTGGCTTCAACGTCGGCTATCTCATCGACGTGCTCAACGTTCTCGGCGAAGACAGAGTTCAGATGACCCTGGCCGACTCGAGCAGCAGCGCCTTAATGGAAGAGCCGGGTGGCGGCGATGCCCTTTATGTCGTCATGCCGATGCGTCTCTAAGGCGCCGGTCATTTGTAGACTCCGCTGCGCATCCGTCCGCGATGGCGCAGCGGAGCGTACCCTGCCGAGTATCCCGCATGTTGGTTGAGCGCCTGGCTTTCAGCGGATTGCGCAACCTGGGTGCGCTCGATTTTTCCCCGAGCCCCGGAATAAACTTGATCGTGGGACCCAACGGCAGCGGCAAGACCAGCCTGCTCGAAGGCATCCACGTGCTGGGCATGGGGCGTTCCTTCCGTACGCGCCAGCTCAAGAACGTCATCGCCCACGACGCCTCGGCCATGACCTTATTCGCTCGCCTCCAAGGCGAGCCGGCCCTACCCGTCGGCGTACGTCGCTCGCGCGAGACATCCGAACTCGAAATGCGGCTGGGAGGTGAAGTGGCGCGCCTGGCACAGCTGATCGAAGCGCTTCCCCTTCAGCTCGTCAACCCCGACGCTTTCCGTTTGCTCGAGGGGGCTCCGGCAGGGCGCCGTGAGTTTCTCGACTGGGGTGTGTTTCACGTGAAACACGACTTTTTCGATGCCTGGAGGCGGACGCGACGGGCGTTGAAGCATCGGAATGCCCTGCTCAGGCGTGATAGAATGGACACTGATGCCTTGGCTGCCTGGGAAAAGGAACTGGCGCTGTGGGGCGAACGAGTCGATGTCTTGCGTCGCGAGTGGATGGCGGTCTTCGTACCGGTATTTGAAGAGACGCTGAAGCGAATGATCGAGTTGCCTGAGCTGACGCTGCGCTATTCGCGTGGCTGGGACAAGCAACGAAGCCTGCAGGAAGTGCTCGAGCAGGGCCGTACGACCGATCATCAGATGGGCTTTACTCAGAACGGGCCACAGCGTGCCGACCTGCGTATCCGCCTCGGGCGGCATCCCGCGGTCGAAGTACTGTCGCGCGGCCAGCAGAAACTGGTGGTCAGCGCGCTCAAGCTGGCCCAAGGCCGCTTGCTGGAACGGACGACGGGGCGACGCTGCCTGTATCTGGTAGATGACTTGCCGGCTGAGCTGGATGCCGATCATCGGCGCGTTTTTTGCCGCCTGCTCGAAACGATGCAGTGTCAAGCATTCATTACAAGTGTCGAACATGACGCCCTGGCTGGAATATGGCAATCCCACACGCCGCTGACGTTGTTTCACGTGAAACACAGCGATGCGGGGGCAGGGCAGCTAGTGCCGCAGGCACGGATAGACTTCACGACGGAGTAGTCAATGAGCGAACAAGCTTACGACTCATCGAGCATCAAGGTCCTGAAGGGCCTTGATGCCGTGCGCAAGCGTCCCGGCATGTATATCGGCGATACCGATGACGGGACAGGCCTGCATCACATGGTTTTCGAGCTGGTGGACAATTCCATCGATGAAGCCCTGGCCGGGCACTGCAGCGAAATCCGTGTCATCATTCATCCCGATGAGTCGATTACCGTTAGCGACAACGGGCGCGGCGTTCCCACCGACATCCATGAGGGCGAAGGCGTCTCCGCGGCGGAAGTCATCATGACGGTCCTGCACGCCGGCGGCAAGTTCGATGACAATTCCTACAAGGTCTCGGGCGGCCTGCACGGGGTCGGTGTCTCCGTGGTCAACGCGCTGTCTGAGGAGCTGAAACTCACGATCTGGCGCGCCGGACAAGTGCACGAACAGATCTATCGTCACGGCGTCCCCCAAGCCCCCTTGAGTGTCGTGGGCAAGACCGACAAGACCGGCACGCGCGTGCATTTCAAGCCTTCATCGGACACCTTCGCCAATATCGAGTTTCACTACGATATCCTGGCCAAGCGCTTGCGGGAGCTTTCGTTCCTCAATTCCGGCGTGGCAATTCGCCTGATCGACGAGCGCAGCGGAAAAGAGGAACTGTTCCACTACGAAGGCGGACTCAAGGCATTCGTCAACCACCTCAACTCCAACAAGACCGTGCTCAACCCGGTCTTTCACTTCGAGGCCGAGCGTGAGGATGGCGTCGTGGTGGAGGTGGCGATGCAGTGGAGCGACGCCTTCACGGAGAACATCTACTGTTACACCAACAACATACCGCAGCGCGACGGCGGCACGCATCTGGCCGGCTTTCGGGCGGCGCTGACGCGGACGCTCAACG
Organism: Billgrantia saliphila; assembly: GCF_002930105.1. Classification (GTDB taxonomy): domain Bacteria; phylum Pseudomonadota; class Gammaproteobacteria; order Pseudomonadales; family Halomonadaceae; genus Halomonas; species Halomonas saliphila. The sequence continues at coordinate 226,975 of NZ_PJRN01000005.1, forward strand.
GTTACATCGAGACCGAAGGGCTGCTGAAGAAGTCCAAGGTCGCCACCTCGGGTGACGACGCCCGGGAAGGTCTGACTGCGATCATCTCGGTCAAGGTGCCGGACCCCAAGTTTTCTTCGCAGACCAAGGACAAGCTGGTCTCGTCCGAAGTGAAGACGGCGGTCGAGCAGGAGATGGGACGGCTGTTCTCGGATTACCTGATCGAGAAACCCAACGAGGCCAAGTCGATCGTCAACAAGATGCTCGATGCGGCAAGGGCGCGCGAAGCGGCGCGCAAGGCGCGCGACATGACGCGGCGCAAAGGGGCCCTGGATATCGCCGGGCTACCCGGCAAATTGGCCGACTGTCAGGAGAAGGATCCGAGCCTCTCCGAGCTGTTCCTGGTCGAGGGCGATTCGGCCGGCGGCAGTGCCAAGCAGGGGCGTGATCGCCGAACCCAGGCCATCCTCCCGCTCAAGGGCAAGATTCTCAACGTCGAGAAGGCGCGTTTCGACAAGATGCTCTCTTCCGCTGAGGTCGGGACGCTGATCACCGCGCTGGGCTGCGGTATTGGTCGGGAGGAATTCAACCCCGACAAGCTGCGTTATCACTCGATTATCATCATGACGGATGCGGACGTCGACGGTTCCCACATCCGAACGCTGCTGCTGACCTTCTTCTTCCGTCAGATGGCGCAGTTGATCGAGCGCGGCCACGTCTTTATCGCCCAGCCGCCGCTGTACAAGATCAAGCGCGGGAAACAGGAAACCTACCTCAAGGACGAACAGGCGCTTATCGATTACCTCACGACCACGGCCATGGATGGAGCGCGACTCTACGTCAACCCGGATGCACCGCCAGTCACCGGCGCGCAGCTGGAGGCGTTGGTGAGCCAGTATCGCGACGTAATGAAGCGCATCGACCGCCTGGCGAGGGTCTATCCCCATGAAGTGCTGCGCAAGGTGGTCCATGCCGCCACGCTCGAAGGAGAGACCAGCCTGAAGGACCGCGTCACCATGGAGAACTGGATCGAGTTCCTGCAGAAGGAAATGGACGCGCTGGTAGCGTATGAGGGCGGCCCGCGCTACACCTTCCGCCTGGAAGAGGATACCGAGCGTGAACTTTACCTGCCTGCGGTGACGCTGACGGCGCATGGTGTCAGCACCGACTATGTGTGGGGCATCGACTTCTTCACCAGCGCCGACTATCGCGCCATGGCGGCGCTGGGCGTGACGTTGAACGATTTGCTTGAGGAAGGGGCCTACATTGCCCGTGGCGAGCGCAAGAAGACGGTTAGCAGTTTCTACCAGGCGCTGGAGTGGCTGATGGCGGAAGCTCAGCGGGGCTTGTCGGTACAGCGCTACAAAGGGCTGGGCGAAATGAACCCCGACCAGCTGTGGGAGACCACCATGGATCCCGAGACGCGCCGTTTGCTGCGAGTCTCGATCGAGGATGCCGTGGCGGCCGACATGATGTTCAACACACTGATGGGCGACGAGGTGGAGCCGCGGCGCGCCTTCATCGAGAGCAACGCCTTGGTGGCCAATCTGGATGTCTGAACCGGAGTCGCGATGTTTCACGTGAAACACGCAGCAAGAAAAAGGCCAGCGCACAGCGCTGGCCTTTTTGATGTGCTGTTTCAAGGCCCCCGTCGGTAGAGCCTGGACGACTTGCGTTTAGCGACTCGCGAGCAGCCAGTCGACGAAGCCGGCCAGGTCGTCGAAAATTAACGCATCTTCTAGTCCCGCTCCCTTGGCCTCGGTCTTTCTTCCCTTGCCGGTCCTGACCAGCACCGGGCGGCAGCCCATGGGCTCGCCGGCCTGAAGGTCGCGCAGACTATCACCGACCATCCAGCTGCCTTCAAGGCTGTCGAGCCCAAGCGCAAGACGAATCTGCTCCAACAGACCGGGTAGTGGCTTGCGACAGTCGCAGCCATCACCGGGGCCATGGGGGCAGTAGGCGATGTAAGCGATGTCGCCACCGGCGTCTCGGACGCGCCGATAAAGCTCGGCGTGCATTTGAGCCAGTGTGGTCTCGTCATACAGACCGCGCGAGATTCCCGACTGATTGGTTGCGACGGCAACGACCAGGCCGGCGCGTGTCAGGCGCGCAATGGCCTCGATGGACGAGGGGTAGGGATGCCATTCGTCCAGCGACTTGATGTAAGCGTCAGAGTCGCGATTGATGACACCATCGCGATCGAGGATGACGAGCCGGGATGCATCGTTGAGCATCGTTGTATCCTGCTGCTTATGGATCATTGTACCGTCAGTGTTCCACGTGAAACGTACCTCGCCAAGGTGTTAAACCCCGGGCAACCGACGCCTACGTTTCACGTGGAACAGAACAGAAGCCACACAAAAGAAAGGCCGGCGAGCCGTCGGACTCGCCGGCCTGGTGCTTCAGTCGTGCTTCACTGTTGCAACAGTGCGATATCGGCAACTTCGAGGAACAGCGCCTGCAGGCTGGCCAGCAGTGCCAGGCGATTGCGTCGCACGGAATCCTCATCGGCCATGACCATGACGCGATCGAAGAAGACGTCGACCGGCTCGCGCAGGTTCGCCAGGGTGTCCAGCGCCTCGCGATAGCGTCCCTCGGCGAACAGTGGCATGACCTTGCTGCGACTCGCCGTGATGGCTTCGTGCAGCGCTTGCTCGGCGGGTTCCCGCAACAGCGCCGTATCCGCCTGGTTTCCGGCCTCGCCAGCCTGCTTGGCAAGAATGTTGGAGACGCGCTTATTGGCGGCTGCGAGCGCGCCTGCCTCCTCGCGCTGGGTAAAGGCATTCACCGCTCGCAGACGCCGCGCGAAGTCCAGCGGCTTGGTGACCGGACGCGCTCTCACGGCAAGATAGACCTCGGCGGGGATGCCCTCGTCCTGACCCCAGGCGCGGAAACGGTCGAGCATGTAGCCCAGAACTTCTTCGACCAGATCCTTGGCGTAGGGCAGTTCCTGGTGCTGTGTGACAGCCAGTTCCAGCAGTTCACGCAGGTCCAGATCGAGCTCGCCCTTGATCAGGATGTTGAGCACGCCGATGGCGGCGCGGCGCAGGGCGAAGGGGTCCTTGGTGCCGGTGGGACGCTGGCCGATACCGAAGATACCGGTAAGGGTATCGAGTCGGTCGGCCAGCGCCAGGGCTTGCCCGGTGCGCGTGAGCGGAATGGCGTCACCGGCGAAGCGGGGCAGGTACTGCTCCTCGAGGGCCTGGGCCACCTCGGTGGACTCGCCGTCGTGGGTCGCATAGTAGCGCCCCATGATGCCTTGCAGTTCCGGGAACTCGAGCACCATCTCGGTAACCAGGTCGCACTTGGCCAGTTCAGCGGCGCGCCGTGCCTGGGTCACATCGCCACCAATGCGGCCGGCAATGAAGGCGGCCACGGCGGCGCTGCGATGGGCCTTGTCGGCTAGCGTGCCGAGCTGCTTCTGAAACACCACATCGGCCAGTCCATCGATGCGCGTCGCCAGCGGTAGCTTGCGGTCGGTGTCGTAGAAGAAGGCGGCGTCGGCCAGGCGCGGGCGGATGACCTTCTCATTGCCCTCTACGACCCGCTGCGGTTCGTGACTGTCGATGTTGGCAATAGTGATGAATAGCGGCTTGAGACGACCCTGCTCGTCGAGCAGGTGGAAATATTTCTGGTTGGCCTTCATCGAGGAGATCAAACACTCCGGGGGCACTTCGAGGAAGCGTTCGTCGAAGCTCCCTGACAGTGCCACCGGCCACTCGACCAGGCCGCTGACTTCGCCCAGCAGATCCTCGTCGATTACCGCCTGGGCCTCCTGCACTTCGGCCTCGGCCAGCACTTGCTCGCGGATGCGCTCGCGACGCAGGTCGCGGTCGGCCAGTACCCAGGCCTGCTCGAGTACGTCGAGATAGTCATCGGCATGGGCCAGCTCGATGGACCCGGGGGCGTGGAAACGATGGCCGCGAGTGGTGCGGCCGGACCTGAGGCCCAGCAACTCGGCTTCGACTACGTCGCTGCCGTAGAGCATTACCAACCAGTGCACGGGTCGCGAGAATTCGACTCGGGAGGCTCCCCAGCGCATGTTCTTGGGCACCGGCAGGGTGGCAATGGCCTTGTCGACGATGGCAGGCAGCAGGGCCGTGGTGGTCTCACCTTGTTGCTGTTCGCGATAGCCGAGCCAGGTGCCCTTATCGGTTTCCAGGTGGATCAGCTCGGCCACGGTTACGCCGCAGGAGCGAGCGAAGCCCTCGGCGGCCTTGGTCGGCTGGCCATCCTTGAAGGCGGCGGCAAGCGCGGGGCCGCGACGTTCGATTTCGCGATTGGGCTGCCTGTCGGCAAGCTCGGCGATCTGCACCGCCAGCCGCCGTGGAGTGGCGTAGGCGCGGACCTCGCCGAAGTCTACCTCTGCCTCGGTGAGGCCGCGGCGGATGCCTTCGGCCAGGGCATCGGAGAGGCTATCGATGGCGCCTGGCGGCAGCTCCTCGACGCCAAGTTCGATCAGTAGGGTGGTGGCAGCCATCACGCGTCTCCCTGTTCGGCGGTGGTCTCGTTGCTCAACAGCTCCTGGCGCAGCGCCTCGGTCGCCAGCGGGAACCCGGCGGCCTTGCGCGAGGCGTAGTAGGCGTGGGCCACGTCGCGGGCCATGGTGCGAACACGCAGGATGAAGCGCTGCCGCTCGGTGACGGAGATGGCGTGGCGGGCATCGAGCAGGTTGAAGGTGTGCGAAGCCTTGAGCACCTGCTCGTAGGCCGGCAATGGCAGGCCGGCCTCGAGCAGCTTGGTGCACTCGCGCTCCTGATGATCGAAGGCGGCGAACAGCGCCGGCACGTCGGCGTGCTCGAAGTTGTAGGCCGACTGCTCGCGCTCGTTCTGCAGGTAGACGTCACCGTAGGTGACCTTGGTCCCATCCGGGGCGATGGCCCAGACCAGGTCGTAGACGCTGTCGACGTCCTGAAGGTACATGGCGATACGCTCCAGGCCGTAGGTCAGCTCGCCGGTCACGGGGTAGCACTCGAGCCCGCCCGCCTGCTGAAAATAGGTGAACTGGGTCACTTCCATGCCGTTGAGCCAGACCTCCCAGCCGAGCCCCCAAGCTCCCAGAGTCGGCGATTCCCAGTTGTCCTCGACGAAGCGGATGTCATGAACCAAGGGGTCGATACCAAGACGCGCCAACGAGCCCAGGTAGCTCTCCTGCAGATCGTCCGGAGAAGGCTTCATCACCACCTGGAACTGGTAATAGTGCTGCAGCCGATTGGGGTTCTCACCGTAGCGGCCGTCGGTGGGGCGACGGGAGGGCTGGACGTAGGCGGCGTTCCAGGATTCGGGACCGATGGAACGCAGGAAGGTGGCGGGATGGAAGGTGCCGGCGCCGACCTCCATGTCCAGTGGCTGGAGCACCACGCAGCCTTGTTCAGCCCAGTACTGCTGCAGGGCGAGGATCAGGCCCTGAAAGGTGGTCACGTCTGGCGTCGACCCTGATGCCGAGGTCGACGGGAGTGTCGAGAGAGTCATTGCGGAAGCACCGTTGGCCATGAATTCACAGGGCGTCAAGTATACAATCACAGGCACATCGGTTATAGGCGCAGCGGTTGCGCCCAGCGAGGTTCACAATGATCGTAGTGACAGGCGGCGCCGGCTTCATCGGCTCGAATCTGGTCAAGGCCCTCAACGAGCGTGGACGGTACGACGTGCTGGTCGTCGACGACCTGCGCGATGGCACGAAGTTCGTCAATCTGGCGGACTGCACCCTCGGCGATTATCTTGACAAGGACGACTTTCGCGCCCGTATCGAGGCGGCGCTGCGCGGCGAACCCTCGCGGCTGCCGGCGATCGAGGCGATCTTCCACGAGGGCGCCTGCTCGGACACAACCGAGTGGGACGGACGCTTCATGCTCGACAATAATTTCGAATATTCCAAGGTACTGCTGCACTATTGCCAACAGCAAGGCATTCCCTTCCTCTACGCCTCGTCAGCGGCCACCTACGGCGGCAGCCAGGTATTCCGCGAGGAGCCCGAGTATGAAAAACCCCTCAACGTCTACGGCTACTCCAAGCTGCTGTTCGACCAGTACGTGCGCCAGCACTGGAGCGAGCTGACCAGCCAGGTGGTGGGGTTTCGCTACTTCAACGTCTATGGTCCCCGCGAGCAGCACAAAGGCAAGATGGCCAGCGTCGCCTACCACCACCATACCCAGATCGGTGCGGGCCAGGACCTCAAGCTGTTTGGCGCCTGGGACGGCTATGAGGCGGGCATGCAGAGCCGCGATTTCGTTTACGTGGGCGACGTGGTGGACGTCAACCTGTGGTTCCTCGAGCATCCCGACAAGTCGGGTATCTTCAATCTCGGCTCCGGCCGTGCCGAGCCGTTCAAGGCTATCGGTGAGGCGGTGATCGATTTCCACGGTCGCGGGCGAATCGAGTACATCGACTTTCCCGACGAGCTCAAGGGGCGTTACCAGAGCTACACCCGAGCCGACATCTCGCGCCTGCGCGAGGCCGGCTATGACCGCGAGTTCCGCAGCGTGGCCGAGGGCGTCAAGGCCTATCTCGGCTGGCTGAGCGGAGCCATTGCGTGAGCCAGGCGTCCATGCCGGAGCCTCGCATACTGGTGGTCGGCCCCTCCTGGGTGGGCGACATGGTCATGGCGCAGAGCCTGTTCATGACCCTGAGACAGCGCTATCCACGCTGTCGCATCGGCGTGGTGGCCCCCGGCTGGTCGCAACCAATCCTGGCGCGCATGGACGAGGTGGGCGAGGCGATCGCACTGGACGTCGGGCATGGTCAGTTCGGTTGGAAGACCCGTCGCACCCTGGCACGCCGGCTCCGGGGGCGCTTCGATACGGCGATCGTGCTGCCGCGCTCATGGAAGTCGGCGCTGGTGCCGTTTCTGGCACGCATACCCCAGCGGGTGGGCTTTACCGGCGAGCAGCGCTACGGGCTGCTCAACGAGCGACGCGAACTCGACAGGAAGGCGCTCGATCAGACCGTGAAGCGCTTCGTCGCCCTCGGCCTGCCCCGTGACGAGGCGATGACGGGGGACTTCCCCATCCCCCGTCCCCGATTGCGGGTCGATCCCGACAACCTGATCGAGCTGCGTATTCGGCTGGGGCTCACCTCGCGCCCGGCCATCGGCTTGATGCCCGGCGCGGAGTACGGTCCCGCCAAGCAGTGGCCGTTGGGTCACTTTCGCGAGCTTGCCGGTCGCCTCGAGGCGGAGGGCTTCGAGGTGCGCGTGCTGGGTGGGCCCAAGGACGTCGGCGCCGGGGAGACGATCGCCATGGGACATGCTCACGTGCACAATCTGTGCGGTCAGACCCGCCTGGCGGACGCCGTGGATCTGCTGGCCGACTGCCAGCAGGTGGTGACCAACGATTCGGGGCTGATGCACGTGGCCGCAGCGGTCGGCACACGCGTGCATGCGCTCTACGGCTCCTCGTCGCCGGACTATACGCCGCCGCTGACCGATAGCGCCAGGATCCACTTCCTGGGGCTGAGCTGCTCGCCCTGCTTCGAGCGAACCTGTCCGCTCGGGCATACCAACTGCCTGGTGCAGCTTTCGCCGCAGCGCGTGCTGGGTGCTTTGCTGGGGTCGCCGATGGGAGCGCTCGCCCGCGGCTAGGCGCGCTACTGTACCTGGGCGGGCGCCTCGCCGGTGGCGTCTTCCGGCGTCTCCACGATCTGTTCGGGTGGTTCCGGTTCGGGGCCTTCCGGCTGCGGTGGTGCAAGGCCTTCCCATAGCCGCTCCTGAAGCGCCGTCTCTTCGCGCATGCGATCGTTGAGAAATTCCTGGTCATGCTCCTCGAGCAGCGTGGGCTCGTCGGAAAGCAGCGACACGCCCAGGCCGGCACGATGCCAATCGATGGTAAAGCCCATGGCCTCCAGGATAGTGGGGAAAACATCGATCATGGCGGCTTCGCGACGCTCTCGCTCGGCGGGAAGGCCGGGGCCCAGCAGTATCAGGGTATTGTCGCGCTCGCCTTCGATCAGCGCCTCCCAAGCCGATACCCGCATGGTCAGGTGATCGCTGGCGACGATGACCACGGTGTTGTCCAGCAGCCCTTCGGCCTCGGCGCGCTCGAGAAAGTCGCGTGCCAGCCAGGCCGAGCATTTCACCGAGTAGAGGATGTCGACGCCGTCGTATTCGCCCTGCCGATCGAGGCAGGTCTGGGCGGGGTAACCGTTGGGCGCGTGACCGGCGAGGGAGAGATTGACCATCCCCCACGGACCGTCCTGCGCATCGAGACGGCGTAGCTCCTCCAGGGCGAAGTCGTAAAGCGAATCGTCGTAGAGCCCCCAGTTGTTGACGTATCCCGGGTCGTTGAGCAGGGGCTGCAGCTCCTCGCGACCGAGCACTTTGTCGAAGCCATGCCCCTCGTAGAACAGCCCCTTGCCGGCGAAGGCGATGCTGGCGCCACCCAGGTAGGTGAGCCGGTAGCCCTGTGCCGAGAGAAGATCCCCCAGGCAGTCGATCCCGGGTACTACCTTGTCCAGCGGCGAGAATTGGCGGTCGTGCAGCAGTCCAGCCGGCATCAGCGGCGTGCCGCACTGGCTGGCGATCATCCCGGCCATGGTCCAGCCGGTATTGTCGATCTGCGTGATGCCCTCGAAGACCAGGCCACGCTCGCCGATGGCATCCAGATCGGCGTAGGCATCGCCGAAGCGCTCGCGGTCGGCGTAGGTGCGCTCGAGGCTCTCGAGATACATCAGCAGCACGTTGGGCGGTTCACGCGGCGCCTCGAGAATCACCGGTTCGACGTACTGGCGCTCCAGCCAGGCCCCCGGTTTGGTCACCAGGGCGGCGCCTCGCTGACCGACGCCATACAGCAGCGGATTGCTCACCAGTAACACCAGGGCGAGGAGCGGCTCACCGCGATGCCAACGGCGATCGTGGCGTACGAGCCAGGTGAACGAGACCAGCAGAAGGATCATGGCGAGGATATAAAAGAAGGCCGCCCCGACGCGCTTGACCCCGCCATGGTCGGCCATGCCGGCCTGCAGATGGAAGAAGACCGCGCCCAGGTCGACGATGCCGAAGCTCTCGGTCAGGTAGAGGTACAGCCCCCACAGGGCGATGGGCAGCAGCGCCCAGGGCCACTTGCGTATCGTGGCCGAGCACGGCGCCTTCTGCGCCGACCCCCAGCGGAACCAGAGTCCCAGGCCGACCCAGACCAGCATCAGCGGGGGCAGGCCCCACTTGGGCACACGGGTCAGGACGGTGATGGCATACCCCACACAGAACCCGATGACCAGCAGCGACAGCCAGCGCGGACGTGTCAGGACATGAAGCGAGGACGGAAAGGGCATGTTGACGAATCATCCATAGGGTTCAACTGTCGGCTTGTCCAGGCTTGCATCGCGCAGTTTTACGATGTCGTCCCGGGCGAGCCAATCGGCTCCGGTTAAGTCTAGTGTCGTTTGGGTCCTGCTTCGTTCTCATACAGCTCGTTCAGCTTGGCGTACTTCATGTAGGCGTGAAAAGCCGTCGTCAGCGCGACCGTGAAACCATCGCTTCCCTGAAACACGCCACCCTTGAGCAGCAGCTTGCGAATCAGCGCGCTCAGGGCGTGCCGCGCAGGGCGAAACGTCGATGGTGGGATGCCTCTCCCTTTCATTGCCCAGGCATCTCGGGTCGAGAGCTGATCGATACGTTGAATCCAGTGAGAGAGGCTCTCGTAGGTGAAATGCAGCAGATGTGTTCCGGTGCTGACGTATTTCGGTGCCTGTACCGATGAGTGAGCCTTCTTGGGAAGGTAGCCGCCGGTCGTTCGGTTGTAGAGTCTCACCACCTCGTCCGGATAGAATCCGGCCGCCTTGATCCAGTGGGGGCCACAGAAGTTTCGCCGTCTGAAGCTGTAAGCGACGGAAGGATCGTCGAGGGCGAGCGCCCGGATGGCTTCGACGGCGTCATCGTCCAGGCGCTCGTCGGCATCCAGGGCAAGAATCCAATCATTCGATGCTTGGGGAACGGCATGCGCCTTTTGAGGACCGTCGCCCAGGTATTCCTGAAGCAGTACCTTGGCGCCCATCTCCTTGGCGATTCGCACGGTGTCGTCCTGGCTGAGCGAATCGACAACCATGATTTCACTGCAGACTCGCTTGAGGGAATCTATGCAACCGCCGATTCGCTCTGCTTCGTTCAGCGTAATGACAATGCCGGTGATGGGTTTCATAGAGGATGGCCTCGGGACCCATGGGTCTGTAGAAGGGTAGAGATGCTCGCGGCGGCAGCGCCCAAGTCGATACTGCCCATATCCAGCTCTCCGGCCTCGGTGGGAGGACTGAAGGAGAGACGACGGGAGGCGTCATTGCAGGTCTGCCAGCGCAGCGCAGTCGCCGAGCGGCGGGCTGGATAGAAACCGGCAGTGGGGCGATTCAGGCAGCCGGCGATATGCAGCGGGCCGGTGGAACCGGCGATGAACAGGTCGGCTGCCGCGAGCGCCAGGGCGAAGTCGCCGAGTCCGCGGCGCGGGGGTAGCACAGCCGCTGTCAGTCCCCGAGCCGTCAGGGTCCCGGCTAGGGCCTCGGCGCCGCGCTCTTCGCCGGGGCCGGCGGTCAACAGCCACAACGGGCGGGGGCTATCCGCTTCGCGCAGCTGCGCATCGGTCGCCATCGCCAACTCGGCGTACTGGGCCGGCGTCAGGTTGACCGCTGAGCCGCCGCTGCCGGCATGCAGATAGAGCCAGGGCCGCGCCGCATCGATAGCCAGCTCGCTGGCGATGGCGCGACGCTGGGCAGCGACAGTTTCGGGGGGGAGCGGCCAGTAGGGCGGTTCGGGCCGAGGCGCCGGCTCACGCCCCAATGCGACCAGCAGCGCCTCGGCCAGCTCGACGTTATAGTGGTACTCCGGCCTGGCCGAGCGCGACCTGCGCTGGGTGACGCGCCGGTTGTAGAATAGCTGCGCCCATTTGGTTGCCGGAGCCATGCGCAGCGGAATGCCGGCGCGCCAGCCCAGCCAACCGATGCGGGGCGTCGAGAACAGCGTCAGCATGGCCGTGAAGCGTCGCTCTCGGAGGCCGGCGAGCAACGAGCGCTGGTCGCACCGGTCGGCGTCGTCGCCGGGATCGACGATCACCTCGTCGATCCACGGGCAGAGTCGGGCCAGCGGTGCCGTGTAGGCTGGCACCAGCGTGCTGATTCGGGCGTCGGGCGCCCTTGCCTTGAGGCAGGCGAGCGCCGGCCATGCCAGCATGAAGTCGCCGAGCTTGTCGTTGCGCACCACCAGGATGCGCGGTGCCGTGTCCGTTGCATTGCGATCGGCCATGGGCGAAGAAGAGATCATCTGGGCTCCCGGGCCCCGGTACGAAGAAGGAGACAGCCTTGTCGCACAAGGTCATGCATATCTGCCTGTCCGACGGCTGGGGCGGACTCGAAATGTATCCTGCGCGGATTATACCCGAGCTGCAACGCCAGGGCTGGGAGCCTCATGGACTGGCCCTGAACGGTTCGCGAGTCGCCGACAGCATGGCCTCGGCGGGCATCGTGCCGTTGACCGTGCCCAGCCGGGGCCGCGCGCTGCTGCAGGTGGCACGGATCCTGGCCTATCTGCGCCGACATGCCATCGAGACGTTGCACTGCCACAAGTCCAGCGATCTGCGCCTGGGGGCGCTGCTGACGACCCTGCGCCCGGGTCTGAAGCTGTTCTTCACCGATCACATGGGCGTCACCCGGCCCAAGAAGGATCTCTATCATCGCTGGGCCTACGGCCGCGTCTCCCGCCTCTTCTCCATCAGCGAGGCGACGCGCGAACGTAATCTGGCGGCCTTTCCGCTGCCGCCGGAGCGCATCCGGCGGCTCTATCTGGGAATCGACCTGGCGCCCTATGCGCCACGGCTCGACTCGGCGGCAAGCGAGGCGCTGCGACGCGAGCTCGGCGTGCCGGACGGAAGCGTGGCGATCGGCCTGCCCGGGCGCCTGACCCGAGGCAAGGGACAGCAGGTTTGGCTCGAGGGGCTGGCCCGTCTGCATCGGCGTGCGCCGGGATTCGCCTGGCACGGTGTGCTGATCGGCGGCCTGACGGCCTCGGAGGGCAGCGACGAGGCCTATGTGGCGCGTCTTCGGCAGCAGGTGGCAGCGCTGGGGCTGGAGGAGCGAATCACCTTCGCCGGCTTTCGGCCCGACCTGCCGCGGTTATTCGAAGCGCTGGATATCGTCTGCGTGCCCTCGCGCAACGAGGCTTTCGGCCTCACCGTGGTCGAGGCAATGGCCGCCGGCAAGGCAGTTATCGGTGCTGACAGCGGGGCGATCCCGGAGCTACTCGATGCCGATTGCGGCCGCTTGGCGGCTCCCGAGTCGCCCGAGGACTGGGCGCAGGCCATGGAGACGCTCGGGAGGGATGACGTGCTGCGCCGCCGCCTGGGCCAGACGGCCCGGGCGAGGGCCGTCGAGAGATTCGGCATGAGCGCGCATGTGCGTGCCCTGACCGAGGAGTACGCTGGAGACGCCTAGACGAGTGTCAGGCGGGCTCGCTACGGGCGTAGCCTTGGCGAACGGGGGCCAGGGACTCCGCCGCGCCGAACTTCGCCAGCGACCGTCCCAGGCGCTGCAGGTTGGCCTCTCGCCATTGCCCGGGGGAGCGCAGGCGGCAGCGATCGAGATCGATCAGCCAGACCTTGCCTTGGGCGTCGACCAGCAGGTTGCGGGCGTTGAGGTCGACATGGTCGAGACCGGCATCGTGAAAACGTCGTACGGTCGCCCCGACCCGCTCGAGCAGGGCCGGGGCGGCGTCGTTCAGGCAGTCCACCAGGGAACGGGCTCCGGGCAGGCGCACCGTGATCAAGGCCGCCGAATAGGTGGGGCCATGGCGTTCGACACCCGCCGCCACGGGGCGTGGCACCGGCAGGCCGCGAGCGAAGAGCTCGGCGGTGAGGCGAAGCTCGCGGAAGGCACGAGTGCGTTCGAGCCCCGTCCACAGGTAGCGGTTCTCGCTCAGCTTGGCGGCAAGACCGCCGCGGCGATAGGGGCGTAGCACCCACTGCTCGGGCCCGGCATCGAGGAACAGACTGCTGCCGCGCCCGGGGGCCTCGCCCACGACGCGCCCCTCGCGCCGCCAATGCTCGGGATCGAAGAGCGGCGGGCCGATTTGTGGCGTCAGGTCGGCGTCACATACACTGTCCGCATCATATAGAATGAAAAGCCTTCCCGTTCGACATGTTGCCAAGTGCATGAAGCATCCTCTGCCTGCCCAACCCCGCCATATCGCCGTGCTGCGACTCTCCGCTCTCGGCGATGTGTGCAACCTGGTTCCCACCGTGCGCGCGCTGCAGCGGCAGTGGCCCGAAGCCCGCATCACCTGGATTATCGGCAAGGCGGAACACAGTCTACTGGCCGGTCTCTCGGGGGTCGAGTTCGTCGTCTACGACAAGGCCACGGGGCTGGCCGGCATGCGCCGTCTGTGGCGCGAGCTGGCCGACACCCGTTTCGACGTGCTGCTGCATATGCAGCAGGCGCTGCGCGCCAGCGTGCTCTCGCTGGGACTCAAGGCTGAGCTGCGCATCGGCTTCGACAAGGCGCGGGCCAAGGATGCCCAGCACTGGTTCACCCACCGCCAGCTGGCACCGCACCCACGCGCCCACGTGCTGGAGTCGTTTCTCGACTTCGCACGCCTGATGGGCATCGAGGATCTTTCGCTGGAATGGAACCTGCCGGTGCCGGCCGAAGCCACCGAGGAGGCTGCCGCACTGACCGGCGATGCCCCCTACCTGCTGATCAGCCCCTGCGCCAATCCGCGACTGCGCAACTTCCGCAACTGGTCGGCGGAGGGCTATGCCGCGGTCATCGAGCACGCCTGGACCCAATATGGCCTGAAGACGGTGCTCAGCGGCGGCGGCAGCACCCAGGAACGGGAGATGGGCGAGCGCATTGTCGCACTCTGCCATGCCGAGGCGGTCATCGATGCCATCGGCAATACCACGCTCAAGGGCCTGCTGGCGCTGATCGGCCGGGCTCGCGCGGTGATCGCTCCCGACTCCGGTCCGGTACACATGGCCAATGCCATGGGCACGCCCGCGGTCGGCCTGTTCGCCACCACCAACCCCGACCGGGCCGCTCCCTATCTCTGGCGCGACTACGTGGTCAATCGCTATCCCGACGCGGTGCGCACCTACCTGCACCGCGAGCTTGACGAGATCAACTGGGGCCAGCGAGTCCGCCATACCGACGCCATGACGCTGATTCGCATCGAGGACGTGATCGGCAAGCTCGATGCGGCTTTGACACGCCCGAAAGGCCGCAAGCAAGAGGACGAATCCGATGAAGCTTGACCTGACCGCGCTGGAGCAGGCGCATGTACTGGTGGTGGGCGACGTCATGCTCGACCGCTACTGGCACGGCGCCACCTCGCGCATCTCTCCCGAGGCGCCGGTGCCGGTGGTGCGCGTGGAGGAGTGCGAGGATCGCCCCGGCGGTGCGGCCAACGTGGCGCTCAACATCGCCTCGCTGGGCGCCCATGCCGCTCTGAGCGGCATGGTCGGCGACGACGACAATGCCCGGCGTCTGGTGGCCCGCATGGACGCCGCCGGTGTCGACACCTACTTCGAGAGCAGTCCCGGCATACCCACCATCACTAAGCTGCGCGTCATGAGTCGCAACCAGCAGCTGATCCGGCTCGATTTCGAGGATGGCTTGGGCGACCTCGACACGCGCGGCCTGCTGTCCCGGGTCGAGCAGGGTCTGCCCGACTGCGACCTGGTCATCCTCTCCGATTACGGCAAGGGGACTCTCAACCGGGTCGAAGAGTTGATCGCGAGGGTGCGTGCGGCCGGCAAGCGGGTGCTGATCGATCCCAAAGGCAGCGATTTCGGCAAGTATCGCGGCGCCAGCGTCATCACTCCCAACCTGGCCGAGTTCGAGGCGGTGGTCGGTCTTTGCCGCGGCGACGACGAGCTGGCCGCCAAGGGGGCGGCGCTGTGCGCTGAGCTCGAGCTCGAGGCGCTGCTGATCACCCGCAGCGAAAAGGGCATGACGCTGATCCGGGCCGGCCACGAGCCGTTGCACCTGCCGACCCGGGCACGCGAGGTCTTCGACGTCACCGGCGCTGGCGACACCGTGATCGGCGTGCTGGGGCTGGCGCTGGCCGCCGGACACGGCTTCCCCGAGGCCATGACCCTGGCCAACCTGGCCGCTGGCCTGGTGGTGGCCAAGCCCGGCACCGCCACGCTCTCCATCGCCGAGCTCTATACTGCCGTACATGGCGACAAGCTGGCCGAGTTCGGCATCATCGAGGAGGCGCCGCTGATCGAGGCGGTGCGCGCCGCACAGCTGCGCGGCGAGCGGGTAGTGATGACCAATGGTTGCTTCGACATACTGCATGCCGGCCACGTGGCCTACCTGGAGCACGCTCGCCGACTCGGCGACCGCCTCGTGGTGGCGGTCAACGACGACGCCTCCATCGCCCGGCTCAAGGGACCCAGGCGGCCGATCAACCCGCTTTCCCGACGCATGCAGGTACTGGCCGGCCTCGGTGCGGTGGACTGGGTGGTACCGTTCAGCGAAGACACCCCGCAGAGGCTGATCGAGGCGGTGCTGCCCGACGTGCTGGTCAAGGGCGGCGATTACCGCGCCGAGGAGATCGCCGGCGGCGAGGCGGTGCGTGCCGCTGGCGGCGAGGTGAAGGTGCTGGGCTTCGAGGACGGCGTCTCCACCACGGCGATGATCGCCACCATTCTCGATCGCGAGGGCTGATGGCGCCGCGTGCCCACCGCTGGCCCCGCTGGCTCTACTCGGCAGTGCTCTACCTGTTCTCGCCGTTGATCTGGCGGCGCGTGTGGCGTGAGCATGCGTTCACTAACATGCGGCGCGAGCGACTCGGACTGGGGCGGCGAGCTCCCGCCGGAAGGCCGGTCCTGTGGCTGCACTGCGCCTCGGTGGGTGAGATCCAGGCTGCGCGACCGCTGATCGACGCTCTGCTGGCGCGCTATCCGGACCACCGCCTGCTGGTCACCACCATGACCGCTACCGGTGCCGAGCGCGTCCATGCGCTGATTGAAGCGCGACGTCGGGCCGGCGAGCCCGAACGTATGGAGCACCGTTTCGTGCCGCTCGACTTTCCCGGTGCCGCGCGGCGCTTCGTCGTGCGCTGGCGGCCGGCGCTAGCCATCTTCTTCGAGACCGAGCTGTGGCCCAACCTGCTGGCGGCCTGCCGGCGCCGGGGCGTACCCATCGCGGTGGTCAACGGGCGCCTCTCGCCGCGCGCCTTTCGCGGCTACCGTCGCCTGCATCGCCTGATGGAGACGTCGCTCGCCTGTGTCGACTGGCTGGCCGCCAAGTCGCGCGACGATGCCGAACGTTTCCGCGCGCTGGGCATGGCGCCGACAAGGCTCGAGGTGGTGGGAACGCTGAAATACGACCTGACGCCCGAGGCGTCGGCGGTCGAGGCGAGCAAGCGCCTGTGTACCCGGCTGGGGTCACGGCCCGTGTGGGTGGCGGGTTCCACCCACCCTGGCGAGGATGAGGTGCTACTCGAGGCGCATGCCCGGCTGCGCCTCACCTTCCCCGATGCCCTGCTGATTCTGGTACCACGACATCCGCAGCGCTTCGAAGCGGTAGCCGCGCTGTGCCACGAGCGCGGCATGGCGATGGCGAGGCGCTCTCTGGAAGAATGGCCCGATACACGCACCGCCGTCTACCTGGGCGATACCATGGGCGAGTTGCTCACCCTCTATGGCGCCGCCGACCTGGCCTTCGTCGGCGGCAGCCTGGTGCCGGTAGGGGGGCATAACCTGCTCGAGCCAGCCGCCATGGGCGTGCCGGTACTGACCGGCCCCGAGCTTGCCAACTTCGCCGATGTAGCCGCGACACTGCGCGAAGGGGACGCCTTGGTGGAGGTAACCGACAGCACGGCGCTGGCCGAGGCGCTGGCCACCCTGTTCATCGACGAGACCGAGCGCCACCGCCTGGCCGATGCGGCCCTGGCGGTGGTTGCCGCCAATCGGGGAGCGCTGGCGCGCACCTTGGACGGTCTGGCGCACCTGCTACCGGGTAAGTGAGCGCTCGCTGGCGTCAGGCCGGGGTCAGGCGCTCCACGCCGCGCTCGCTGCCCAGCAGCAAGACATCGGCGCCGCGGGCGGCAAACAGGCCGTTGGTGACCACGCCGACGATGGTATTGAGGCGTGCCTCCATAGCCACCGGATCGTCGATCATGAAGTCGTAGCAGTCGATGATCTGGTTGCCGTTGTCAGTGACCACACCCTCGCGATAGACCGGGTCGGCGCCCAGCTTGACCAGTTCGCGTGCCACGTAGGAGCGCGCCATGGGGATCACCTCTACCGGCAACGGGAAGGCTCCCAGGCGTTCGACCTTCTTCGAGGCGTCGGCGATGCAGATGAAGCGCTCGGCGCAGGCGGCGACGATCTTCTCGCGGGTGAGCGCCGCACCGCCTCCCTTGATCATATGTAAGTGAGCGTTCACTTCGTCCGCGCCATCGATGTAGAAAGGCACGGTGCCGACGCTGTTGAGCTCGAATACCTCGATACCGTGGCCACGCAGGCGTTCGGCACTGGCCTCGGAACTGGCCACGGCACCCTGGAAATGATGGCGCAGCCGGGCCAGGCGATCGATGAAACGGTTGGCGGTGGAGCCGGTGCCGATGCCGAGAATCGTATCCTGCTCGAGCCGCGGGGTGATCTCGTCGATGGCGGCCGCGGCGACGGCGTCCTTCAGTTCGTCCTGGGTCATGTCTCGCTCGTTACCAGTGAGGGTGGTCGGGTGCGGCGCATTATAGACCAGGAGTGGCCCGGTGCCGACGCCGCCGCTGGACGGCAAGGCGGCGAAAATGCTACCTATAGGGGTTCTCTGCAGCGCAGCACGCGAGGAAACGCCGCCTACCTGTCTGAGCGAGCGAGTCGCCGCGCCGCGCGAGTATCGTGCACAGCCCTCCGGCTCTTGTCTGCGCGCCGTGCGTGGCTCGCGAACCGTGCGGCGTTTCCCAAGTCGCTGTTTTCGCGCCATTCTCCTTCTGGGACATCAGGATGCTTGAAGCCACCGTCAAGAAGATTCTCCAGGCCCGGGTCTACGACGCCGCCCGGGAAACGCCGATCTCCCCGGCTCCTTTCCTTTCACGGCGCTTCAACAACCAGATCCTGATCAAGCGCGAGGACCTGCAGCCGGTCTACTCGTTCAAGATTCGCGGGGCCTATAACAAGATGGCCCAGCTCACCGATGAGCAGAAGGCCAAGGGCGTGATCGCGGCTTCGGCCGGCAACCATGCCCAAGGACTGGCCATGGCGGCGAAGCAGATGGGGGTCAAGGCGATCATCGTGATGCCGCGGATCACTCCGGACATCAAGGTACAGGCGGTGCGTGCCCGGGGAGCCAAGGTGGTGCTCAAGGGCGACGCCTTCGCCGCAGCGGCCGAGCATGCTCAGGAGCTGATACGCGAGCACGGTTATACCTACATCCCTCCATTCGACGACATCGACGTGATCGCCGGCCAAGGCACCGTGGCCATGGAAATCTTGCACCAGCACAGCGGGCCGCTGGACGCCATCTTCGTGCCAGTGGGCGGTGGCGGCCTGATCGCCGGCGTGGCGGCCTACGTCAAGTACCTGCGCCCCGACATCAAAGTGATCGGCGTGGAGGCCGAGGACAGCGCCTGCCTCAAGGCGGCGCTCGCGGCCGGCAAGCGGGTGACGCTGGATCAGGTCGGGGTGTTCGCCGAGGGTGTCGCCGTGGCTCAGATCGGCAAGGTGCCCTTCTCGATCATGCGCGACCTGATCGACGAGGTCATCACAGTGAACGCCGACGAGATGTGCGCGGCGGTCAAGGACATCTTCGACGACACTCGTGCGGTGTCGGAGACCTCCGGGGCGCTGTCGCTGGCGGGCTTGAAGAAGTACGTCCAGCAGACCGGCGTCGAGGGCCAGACCTTGCTGTGCATCAATTCGGGGGCCAACACCAATTTCGACCGCCTGCAGCACATCGCCGAGCGCACCGAACTGGGCGAGCAGCGCGAGGCCATCCTGGCGGTGACCATTCCCGAGCGTCCCGGCAGTTTCAAGAAGTTTTGCCGCACCATCGGCAAGCGCATGGTGACCGAATTCAACTACCGCTATGCCGATCCCGAAGCCGCGCACATCTTCGTCGGCGTGCAGGTCAAGCCGGGCGGCGAGGACCGCGAGGCGGTGATCGATCGGCTGCGCGAGGCCGGTTATCCGGTGGTCGATCTCACCGACAACGAGCTAGCCAAGCTGCATATCCGCCACCTCGGCGGCGGTCGTCCCAGGGAGCACTTCGACGAGGAGGTCTATCGCTTCGAGTTCCCCGAGCGTCCCGGCGCGCTGATGAACTTTCTCACCCACCTACCCCAGGACTGGAACATCTCGCTGTTCCACTATCGCAATCACGGTGCGGCCTTCGGCCGCGTGCTGGTGGGCATGCAGGTGCCCAATGGCGACCGCTCCCATGTTGAGGAGTACTTCGATGCGATCGGCTATCGCTACTGGAAGGAGTCGGACAACGAGGCGTATCGCCTGTTCATGGCCTGAGGGGACGACTCGCTTACGTTGGTGAGCGCCGACTTACGCCAAAACCGAGAAATGGCTTAGGTTTCATTGTGTAATCGTCGGCTTGAGCGGTTGTCACCATAGCGTCACAGGCCCTATAGTCAGCCCAACCGCGGGCCCCCGCGGCGATGTCTCACCATCTGAGTGCGTCAGGGAGCAGGTAACAATGAAGCGTAAGCCCGATCTGGTCATGGCACTGGTGCTGGCCTTCGGCATTGGCGTGGTGGTCACTGGGTATGCCCAGGCGCTGATGACCGGTGGTTGAGTCGGCGGACAGCGCCATGATCAGAGACTGTTAGGAACCGGTCGAAGCCCCGCTTCGGCCGGTTTTTTCTTGTATCTTCGCGGCTGACTACTCGGACAGCCGGCCGGGGCGCAGCACCTTCGCATCGCTGGCGATGGCATCGAGCGGCACGTCCCAGGGCGCGGTCGGCAGGCGTTCGACGCGCTGACATTCGTGCGCCAGGCCGATCAGCGTCGGGCGTGGGCCGCCGCGTCGGGTGAAGGCCAGGCTGCGATCGTAGAAGCCGCCGCCCATGCCCATGCGCTGCCCAAGGTCGTCGAAACCGACCAGCGGCAGCAGGATCAGGTCCAGCGCCCAGGCCGGCAGGCGTCGGGCGCGGTGGGCGCCATGGCGCGTCTCGGGTTCGGGGATGCCGAAACGGTTGCGACGCATGGGCGTGCCCGGATGATAGTGGACGAACCACAGCGCATTGTCGGAAAGCGGCTTGAGTACCGGCAGGTAGATGCGCGCGCCGCGCCGGGTCAGCCATGGGATCAGCGGTCGTGGATCGATTTCGCCATCGTTGGGCAGGTAGAGCGCCACCCGCTTGGCACGGCGCACCTCGGGCTGCTGGCGCAGTCGGCGACAGAGGGCGCGAGCCGCAGATGCCTGTTCATAAGGAGTCAGCGCTCGGCGGCGCTGGCGCAACTGCTGGCGCAGTCGGCGACGTGAAGCGGAAGAAGCGAGGGAGTGATCGTCGCTCAGGTGGTTCATGGCGTGTAGAGGTTCCCCAGAGTGCCGCTGTCGTTCTGGCCCTTGAACCCTTGGTTCAAGGTGGGTGGCCGCAGCCGAACCGTCAGGCTTTCCGACGCACGGACATGCACACGGGTCCGGCTAGCAAATGGCCGCCCTGGGTATTGCTCATAGGCTCGAGGGACTTTAACGACTGGCCAACACCCCAGGGAACACCTTCATCCTAACAGAGGAGCGGGATGCGTCCAATGTCATTCGGCAGCTGTCTGTCCGGGCAGCGGCGCTCCCGCCATGGCGCGCTCCAGACGCTCGCTGAGATGATCGAGCTGCTGCTCTTCGCTGCGCCGCGTATCCATGACCTCGAGCAGCTCGTGGGTAATGTTCAGCGCGGCCATGAGCGCCACGCGCTCACTGCCGAGCAGGTTGTTTTGCGCATGAATCCCCTGCATGGCGCGGTCGAGATAGCGGGCGGCCCGCTGTAGCTTCTTCTCTTCGCCGGGATTACAGGCGAACACGTAGTGGCGGCCCAGCAGGGTCACCTCGGCGGTAGGCCGGGAGGCGTCATCGCTCATGGAGGGCTCCGGTGTCGGCTTGTCTGCCCGATGCGTTAACATCCTGTCAAATACGCACGCAGGATCTTTTCGATCATCCACTATAAGAGAGCCGTTTGCGAGCGGTCAACGCGACGCCTCTCGCCGCCACCCGACAAGGGATCCATCATGTCACCTAACGATGAACGCCCCGATTTCTCCACGCTGGCCGACCTCTTCCTGCTCCATGGCAGCATGCAGTCGCCGGCCTTTCTCGATGGCCGGCTGTGCGCCGAGCTGGCGCTTCACGATCTCTCCGCCGACGCCTGGCTGGAAGAGGTCTGCCTGGGTCTTGGCGTCGAGCAGCCGCGCGACCGCGACAGCGCCGGGGCGCTGCTGGCCTGGCGTCGCCAGACGCTCGAGGCACTCGCCGACAGCGCTCTCAACTACGAGCCGCTGCTGCCCGACGAACTGTTCACCCTGGCCGAGCGCGCCCGGGGCCTGCAGGAGTGGACCCTGGGCTTTCTCGAGGTCATCGCCGATGCTGGCGAGGCCCCGCGCGAGAACTGGTCCGCTGCACTGCGCGAGGCCGTGGACGATCTCGCGGGAATAGCCGACATCGAGACCGACATCGTCGACAGCGCAGAAAACGAGAATGACCTGTTCGCCCTGACCGAGCATGCGCGCATGGCCGCCATGCTGCTCTACACCGAACAGCATCCCGGCCAGCCGCAGGTGGAATCCAGCGAGCCCACCCATCACTGATACCACCTTCTTATCCACCGGAACCCGCAAGGAGCCACGATGCTGCCTGAGCCCCTACCCCGCCCCGAGCCGATCGGCAACGACGAATACCGCGAGCGGCGCCGGACGTTGATGAAGCGGCTGCCGGCGGATGCTGCCGTACTGCTGCCCGGCGCCTCGCTCGTCACCCGCTCCCGCGATAGCGACTACCCCTTCCGTCAACGCAGTGACCTCCACTATCTGACCGGTTTTCCCGAGCCTGAGGCGCTGCTGCTGCTGCTGCCGGGGCGCAGCGACGGTGAGAGCGTCCTGTTCTGTCAGGATCGCGACCCCACGCTGGAAGCCTGGACGGGGAGGCGGCTGGGGGCTGAAGGGGCGGTGCGCGTGTACGGCATCGATCAGGCCTTCGGGAATGCCGAGCGCGACGAACGCTTGGAGGCACTGCTCGATGGGCGCACAACCCTCTACCTGCCGCTGGACGATGCGGAGGCGCTGGCGCTGGCCGAGGAGCTTCGCGGCCGGCTCGCAGCAAGGGAGCGACGCGGTGCCCGCCCACCCCGCGCCTTCGCCGACCTGGCGCCGCTGCTTCACGAGCAGCGCCTGATCAAGAGCGAGAGCGAACTGGCGTTGATGCGCCACGCCGCCGAGATTTCGGCGCTCGGCCATGTTCGGGCCATGCGAGCGGCTCGCCCCGGGCTCATGGAGTACCACCTCCAGGCGGAGCTGGAGCATGAATTCCGCTGGCACGGCGGCAGCGGGCCGGCCTATGACAGCATCGTGGGCGGAGGCGCCAATGCCTGCGTGCTGCACTATATTGAGAATGACAAACCGTTACGTGACGGCGAGCTGGTGCTGATCGACGCCGGGGCCGAGTTCGACCTCTACGCCGGCGACATTACCCGGACCTTCCCGGTCGGAGGGCGATTCGGCGATGCTCAGCGCGAGCTCTACGAGGTGGTGCTGGCGGCACAGGAGCGGGCGGTGGCCTCGGTTCGCCCCGGGACTACGCTGCGAGAGATACACGACGGCGTGTTGCGTGATCTGACCGCCGGTCTGATTCGCCTGGGGCTGCTCGATGGCGAAGTGGAGGCGCGCATCGAGGACGACAGCATCAAGCGCTTCTACCTGCACTCCACCTCGCACTGGCTGGGGCTCGACGTGCACGACGTCGGCGACTATCGCCATGAGGGCGAGCCACGGCCGTTGCTGCCGGGCATGGTGCTGACGATCGAGCCGGGCTTGTATCTCCCCGACGAGGAAGATATCCCGGCGCCCTACCGCGGCATCGGTATCCGCATCGAGGACGATGTGGCGGTCACGACCGAGGGGTGCGAGGTGCTGACCGACGCCGTGCCGAAGCGGGTGGCCGAAATAGAGGCATTATTGGCCATGCAATAACCAGTGGGGAGTGAGATGGCTGTGATATTACGTAATATACATTACGATACGGCCGGCCGTAGAGGGTCGAAATGAGCGCCACGACGAGCCAGAGCGTGGACATTGCCATCGTTGGCGGCGGGCTGGTGGGGGCGAGCCTGGCCTGCGCCCTGGCCCCGCTGATCACACGCCATGCGCTCACGGTGGCCGTCGTCGAGGCCGCGCCGCTGCCGGAGGCGGCCGAGGCCCCCTGGCAGCCGAGCTTCGACGCGCGCGCCAGCGCCATCGCCCAAGGCTCGGCGGAGCGCTTCCGCGGCATGGGGCTTTGGCAGGCCATGGCGGAGCAGGCCGCCGCCATCGAACATATCCATGTCAGCGAGCGGGGCCGGCTGGGCGTGACACGGCTGACCGCCGCGGAGCTCGGCCAGCCGGCGCTGGGCTACGTCATTCCCAATGCCTGGATGGGCCGGGTGCTGCATCGACGCCTGGCCGATCTGCCTCTGGCCTGGCACTGCCCGGCCAGCGTGGAGGCGATCACGCCCGCGGTAGAGGGTTATCGACTTTCGCTTTCCGACGGCTGTACGCTGCACGCGGGACTGACGGTGCTGGCCGACGGCGGCCGTTCGGGACTCAAGGAGCAGCTGGGCATTGCCAGCGACGCCGTGCCCTACGATCAGGTGGCACTGATCGCCAATGTCGAGATGAGTCGCCCTCACGGTGGGATCGCCTACGAGCGCTTCACCCGTCAGGGCCCTATCGCCCTGCTGCCGCTGCCCGGTCAACGGATGGCGCTGATCTGGACCCATCCGGCGGGGCGCGAGACAGCGAGGCTGGCACTCGGCGATGGCGACTTCCTGACCGAACTGCAGCGCGCCTTCGGCGACCGCGCGGGGCGCTTCCGCCGCGTCGGCAGTCGCCATGCCTATCCGCTGACGCTGGTCACCGCGCGCGAGACCATTCGACCCGGCCTGGCGGTACTGGGCAACGCCGCCCACTCGCTGCATCCGGTGGCGGGCCAGGGCTTCAACCTGGCGCTGCGCGGCGTCACCGACCTGGTGGCGTCGCTGGAGCGGGCGCTGACCAAGGGCGAGCCGTTGGGCGGCATGCTGGCGCTGCGCGATTTCGAGGCGCGGCGCATCGTCGACCGGCACCAGGTGATCCGCTTCAGCGATGGCCTGGTGCGGCTGTTCGGCGTCGACAGCGGCATGCTCTCCCACGCGCGTGCCGCCGGATTGATTGGACTCAATCTGCTGGGGCCGCTAAGGCGGGGGCTGGCGCGCCGGGCCATGGGGCTGGAGCGCTGATGACCTCACACCCGGGCCGGTCGGCAATAGACGTAGAGTGACAGCAGTGCATGGCGCACAGGAGACGGGATGATAGACGAGACAAACCGGGCGCTGACGCATTTCGAGGTCATCGTCGTCGGCGGTGGCATGGTGGGCGCCACCCTGGCGGCACTGCTGGGCCGGGCGGGCGTCAGCGTGGCGCTGCTCGATGCGCGCCCGGCCCCGTTGGTGGCCGAACGGGTTGGACGAGGGGCTCCGGCGCTGCGTGTCAGCGCGCTGACGCCGGTCTCACAGCGGCTGCTGGAGGGGCTCGGAGCCTGGCATTGGATGCAGGCGCGACGCGTGACGCCCTACCGCTTCATGCGAGTCTGGGACAGCGAAGGCAGCGGTGAAGTGGGCTTCTCTGCCGAACAGGCGGGCGTACCGGTGCTGGGCCATATCGTCGAGAACGACGTGGTGCTGGCGGCGTTGGAGGCGCGTCTGGCCGAGCTGCCTGGCGTCTGTCAGAGGTTCGGTGCCCGGGTGACGGGGCTGCAGGAGTTGCCGGACGGGCGCGCCGTGATGCTGGAAGATGGAAGCCGCCTGGTTGCGCCGCTGGTGGTGGCGGCCGACGGGGCGCGCTCGCCGCTGCGCGAGCTGGCCGGCATCGACGTGAGCGAACGGGATACCGGTCACGTGGCCGTGGTCACCACGGTGCGCACCGGCCGGCCGCACGGCGGCGTGGCGCGTCAGGTCTTCCTGGCGTCGGGGCCGCTGGCCTTCCTGCCGCTGACGGTGGACGGCGACGAGCGCCACTGCTCGATCGTCTGGTCCACCTCGCCTCAGGAGGCAACGCGGCTGGCGGCGCTTCCCCCCGAGGCGCTTGCCGGCGAACTGGAAGCCGCCTTCGAATCTCGCCTGGGGGCGGTGGAAGTGATCGACCCGGCGCTGGCGGTGCCGCTGACCCAGCGCCATGCGCAACGCTACGTCCGGTCGGGTTTCGCCCTGGTGGGCGACGCGGCGCACAGTATCCACCCGCTGGCGGGCCAAGGCGTGAATCTGGGCCTGATGGACGTGGCGGTGCTGGCCGAGGAACTGCTCGCTGCCCGGCGGCGCGGGATACCGCTGGGCGAGTCCCGGCTACTGGAGCGCTATGCGCGCCGGCGACGCGGCGACAACGCGGCGATGCTGGCGCTGATGGACGGCTTCCGCCTGCTATTCGGTACCCGCCATCCGGCGTTGACCCTGCTGCGCAATCTGGGGCTCTCCGGCGTCGACCGGCTCACGCCGGTCAAGCGGCTGATCATGCAGCAGGCGATCGGTCAGCGTGGAACGCTGCCGGCCTCCTGCCGTTGAGCGGGTCCGGCAGCGTTCTGCCTAGCGTTCGCGTCGCTCCAGGACATTGAGCGCCTTGAGCAGGTTGAGCGCTTCGCCGAGCTGGTAGTCCTCACGCAGCTGTGCGGGCATCTCGCTGGAAGTGCGCGGCTCGCCGCTCGACCGCAGGTGACCTTCCAGGTCGGCCTCGCGCAGCTGGCGACTGCCCTCGGTCACCTCGATGCGACCGCGCACCACGGCGACGTCGGGCTCGATGCCCAGCGCCTGGATGGAACGGCCGTTGGGCGTGTAGTAGAGCGCGGTGGTCAGCTTGAGTCCCTCGCCGTTGCCCAACGGCATTACCTGCTGCACCGAACCCTTGCCGAAGCTCTCGGTGCCCATGATGATTCCCCGGCGCTGGTCCTGCAGCGCACCGGCCACGATTTCCGCCGCCGAGGCGCTGCCGCCGTTGATCAGTACCACCAGCGGCACGTCGGGAGCGGCCGTCTCGCGGCTGGCGGAGAAACGCATCTGGGTATCCGGCAGGCGGCCCTCGGTATAGACCACCAGCCCGCCCTCGAGAAAGGCGTCGGCCACGGCCACGGCGGCCTGCAGCACTCCGCCGGGATTGTTGCGCAGGTCGAGAATCAGCCCCTGAAGCGCGCCGTCACGCTCCATGCGTCGAATCGCGTCGTTGACCTGATCGCCCGTGCGGTTCTGGAACTGACTGACGCGCAGGTAGCCGTAGCCGGGCTCCAGCATTTCGCTGCGCACGCTTTCGGTGCGGATGATCTCGCGGGTCAGGGTGACCTCTATGGGGGCGTCTTCGCCGCGGCGCTGAAGGGTGAGATGGATCTCGCTACCCGGCTCGCCGCGCATCAGGGTGACCGCCTCCTGCAGCGAGAGTTGCTCGGTGGGAGTGTCATCGATCCCCAGGATGACGTCGCGCGCCTGCACCCCGGCCCGCGATGCCGGGCTATCGTCGATCGGCGTGATGACGGTCAGGCGGCCCTCCTCCAGGCCCACCTCGATGCCAATACCGCCGAACTCGCCCTCGGTGGATTCCCGCAGGCTCTGGAACTCTTCGCTGTCGAGGTAAGCGGAGTGGGGGTCGAGCTCGCTGAGCATGCCGCGCATGGCGTTGCGCAGCAGGGTGCTGTCGTCGACCTCCTCCACGTAGGCCCGCTTGATACGCTCGAACACTTCGGCGAAGGTCTGGATGTCCTCCAGCGGCAGCTCGTCCACCGCCGGCTCGGCCTGCGCATCGGCCGGGGGAGCGGCGAGGGGCAGGGCCAGCAGTGCCATCGGCAGCAGCGCCGCCAGCAGGCGTCGTGGTGCGGGCAGTGGGCGGGCAGGGCGTGAAGGCATGCGAACTCCGCTGTTGCGAGGCGAGGCTGTCCAGCATATCCCGTGGTCCGGGGCTTGTGAAATCCCTCTCATGATCATCTCCGTGCGATCCAGGCCTGGGGGTCGATGGGGTCGCCGTTGCGGCGTACCTCGAAGTAGAGTGCCGGCGTCGTGTGGCCTCCGCTCATGCCCACCGTGCCGATGGCATCGCCGCGCGAGACGGCTTGGCCGACGTCGGCGCTGAAATTCTGCAGGTGAGCGTACAGAGTCATGACGTTGTCGCCGTGATCGAGGATCAGCAAGTTGCCGAAGCCTCGCATCCAGTCGGCAAACACCACGCGACCGGCATGCACGGCGCTGACCGGCGTGCCTTCGCGCGCTTCGATCAGCATGCCGTTGCGGTGCACGCCGTCGTCGTGACGGTAGCCCGAGGCGACATTGCCCTGCACCGGCCAGGGCAGGTCGCCGCGAGTGCGTTCGATGGCGGTGGAGGGAGGCGGTTGTTCCAGCCGGGCCAGCTCCTCGCGGACATGCTCCAGGACACGTTCCGCCTCCTGCCGGTCCTGGCTCAGGCGAGCCAGGCGTGACTGCTCGTCACTGTAACGTCGATCCAGGTCGGCCAACAGCGCCTCCCGTTCCTTCATACGATCGGCCAGCTCAGCGCTGCGCCGGGTCAGCTCGTCGGCCAGCTCGTCGAGGCGCGCGCTGCGTGTCAACTGCTGGCGACGATTTTCGGCCAGTTCGGCATCGAGACGGGAGATCTCGTCGAGCCGCTCGTTGCGCGCCCGCGCCAGGCGATTGAGATACGTCTGCAGCCGGTCGAGCCGCGCCGGGTCGTCCTGATTGAGCAGCAGCTTGAGCTGCGGCGTGAGGCCCAGCCGATAGAGTGCATCGAGCTGAATGCCGAGCATCTCGATCTGCTCTCCGCGCTCGGCCTGCAGCGCGTCACGGGCGTCGGCGAGAGCATCGAGTTCTTCGGCCAGACGGCGGCGGTCGGCCTGAATCTCATCCAGCCGGCGGTGGGTGTCGGCGAGGGCGGTTTCCACCTCGCGCAGTTCGCGGCTGGCTTGGTCCTGGGCCTGGCGAGTCTCGCCGAGGCGCCGATTGAGCGACTGGATCTCGCTGCCGATGGCATCGACGCGCTCGCGGGCTTCCCGCTCGCTGGGCTCGGCGAGCGCTTGGGAAGGGCCGAGCCCGAGCGCGGCGCCTCCCAGCAGCGCGGCAAGCAGCAGCGCGGCTCCCAGGGCGGGGTGGCGCCGGTCACGATTCATGGCATGCGGGACTCGCGAGCTGTCGTCATGCCGGTTCGATCAATACCCTGCCGGTCATCTCCTCGGGAATCGGCTGGTTCATCATGCTCAGCAGGGTCGGGGCGATGTCGCACAGGCGGCCGTCGTCGAGCAGCCTGACGGATTGCGGGCCGACGTAGATCAGCGGCACCTCGAAGGTGGTGTGAGCGGTCTGCGCCACGCCGGTGTCGGGATTGACCATCTGCTCGGCGTTACCGTGGTCGGCGGTGACCAGGCAGGCACCGCCGGCGCGCTCGATCGCCTCCACCACGCGACCGACGCAGGCATCGACCGCCTCGATGGCCTTCACCGCGGCGTCGAAGTCGCCGGTATGGCCGACCATGTCGCCGTTGGCGTAGTTGCACACGACCAGGTCGTAGCGGCCGGAGTCGATCGCTTCGACCAGACGGTCGGTTACCTCCTCGGCGCTCATTTCCGGCTTCTCGTCGTAGGTCTTCACATCCTGCGGCGAGGGAACCAGGATGCGGGTCTCGCCGTCGAACTCCCGCTCGCGACCGCCCGAGAAGAAAAAGGTGACGTGGGCGTACTTCTCGGTCTCGGCGATGCGCAGCTGGGTCAGGCCGCGGTTTTCCATCACCTCTCCCAGGGTGTTGTGCAGGTCGGCGGGGGGAAAGGCGACCGGGGCGGGAATGTCGGCGGCGTACTGGGTCAGGGTCACCAGGCTGCCGCCGGCGAGCGCCGGGCGCACGCGGCGCTCGAAACCGCTGAAGTCGTCCTCGACGAAGGCGCGGGTCAGCTCGCGGGCGCGGTCGGCACGGAAGTTCATGAAGATCGCGGCGTCGCTGTCGGCGATGGTCGCCGCACTCACGCCGTCGCGTATGACGGTGGCCGAGACGAATTCGTCGTTCTCGCCACGGTCGTAGGCGGCGCGCAGGCCCTGCTCGGCGCTGGTGGTTTCGAACTCGCCAACGCCTTCGGTGAGCAAGCGATAGGCCTTCTCGACGCGATCCCAGCGGTTGTCGCGGTCCATGGCGAAGTAGCGACCGATGATCGAGGCGACGAAACCGTTGTCGGCGCCCACCAGTTCCGCGAGCCGGGCGTTGGCGCGCTCGATGGAGGCCAGGGCGCTGCGTGGCGCCGTGTCACGGCCATCGAGGAAACCGTGGACATAGATGCGTTGGGCGCCGCGGCGGGCGGCCAGCTCGGCCATGGCCAGGATGTGATCCTCATGGCTGTGCACGCCGCCCGGCGAGAGCAGGCCCAGCAGGTGCACGGCACGTCCATCGGCCACCGCGGCGTCGATGGCATCGGTCAGCGCGGCGATGGTGTCGAGGTCGCCGTCCTCGATCGCCTTGGTGATACGGGTCAGTTCCTGATACACGACCCGGCCCGCGCCCAGATTCATGTGACCGACCTCGGAATTGCCCATCTGGCCCTCCGGGAGGCCCACGTACTTGCCGTCGGTATGCAGTAGCGCATGGGGGCGTTCCTGCCACAGGCGATCCATGTTCGGCGTACGGGCCGCGGCCACGGCATTGTCGGTGGGATCGGGGTTGTGGCCATAGCCATCGAGAATGATCAGGGCGACGGGGCGTGGGGTGGTCTCGGTCGTCATCGGGGAATAGGCCTCGCATACGTTGTCGGCGCGTCCTCGGACCGTCCGGCAGCCTGTCCGCGCAGCGCGTGACAGGCCCCTGGGCGACGGGGGTCGCGACTTGAGTCGGCTTGCGGCATCATAGCGCACGGTACGGGCAAGCGTCA
>NZ_PJRN01000006.1 GCF_002930105.1 Billgrantia saliphila
TCATTTGAGTTTTAACCTTGCGGCCGTACTCCCCAGGCGGTCGACTTATCGCGTTAACTGCGCCACAAAGTCCGCGAAGGACCCAACGGCTAGTCGACATCGTTTACGGCGTGGACTACCAGGGTATCTAATCCTGTTTGCTACCCACGCTTTCGCACCTCAGCGTCAGTGTCAGTCCAGAAGGCCGCCTTCGCCACTGGTATTCCTCCCGATCTCTACGCATTTCACCGCTACACCGGGAATTCTACCTTCCTCTCCTGCACTCTAGCCTGACAGTTCCGGATGCCATTCCCAGGTTGAGCCCGGGGCTTTCACAACCGGCTTATCAAGCCGCCTACGCGCGCTTTACGCCCAGTAATTCCGATTAACGCTCGCACCCTCCGTATTACCGCGGCTGCTGGCACGGAGTTAGCCGGTGCTTCTTCTGTGGGTGATGTCCTTCCTGGCGGGTATTAACCGCCAGGCTTTCTTCCCCACTGAAAGTGCTTTACAACCCGAGGGCCTTCTTCACACACGCGGCATGGCTGGATCAGGCTTGCGCCCATTGTCCAATATTCCCCACTGCTGCCTCCCGTAGGAGTTCGGGCCGTGTCTCAGTCCCGATGTGGCTGATCATCCTCTCAGACCAGCTACGGATCGTCGCCTTGGTGAGCCATTACCTCACCAACCAGCTAATCCGACATAGGCTCATCCGATAGCGCAAGGTCCAAAGAGCCCCTGCTTTCCCCCGTAGGGCGTATGCGGTATTAGCCTGGGTTTCCCCAGGTTATCCCCCACTACCGGGCAGATTCCTATGCATTACTCACCCGTCCGCCGCTCGCCACCAGGGAGCAAGCTCCCCGTGCTGCCGCTCGACTTGCATGTGTTAGGCCTGCCGCCAGCGTTCAATCTGAGCCATGATCAAACTCTTCAGTTTAAGATCGTGCGGTTCTTGCTCGTCCGTAGACGAAAGCGAACCAAACTCGGCTCAAGGTCAAAGCTTCTCAAAAAGACCCGAAGGTCTTCGACGAGTCGCTTGCCTTGAAATGGTGTGACTTCTCACCACCTCATCGACAAGCGCCCACATGAATTACCTGATCGATTGTTAAAGAGCGGCTCCGAGCTCTCATAGAGAAGGGCGGAGCGTCTCGCTTGCCGTCGTGGCCAGTCACCGAAGTGGCGGCCCCGCCAGCGCCCTGCGAGGAAGGCGTATTCTACCGATCCGACCGAGCTTGTCAACTCCCTGCGAGGCCGTCACCGAAGTGAGCGTGGCGTCGAGGACCGGCGTCGCCGGCAGTCGCGAGAGCCCTTAGCGGGTCTCTGTCGAGAGCCCTCAGCGGGCCTCTCTCGAGTGGGGCGCATTCTACCGAATCCGCCGTGGGCGTCAAGGACGAATCTTGCGAAACGAGCCGAAAAATTCAAAGCGAGACAACCACTTACCACTCTTCCCACCGCTGGCAACGTGGCCCGTCGCCGGCAGCGGATGCGTACTTTACGGCTTTCCTCGCGCCCCTGCAAGGGTCGCCTGTCAAAAAATTTCAGGACGGTGACGGGGCGATGACGGCGAAGCTATCCACAGGCGGTGCGAAACGACCGCCTGTGAATATGCGAAGCGCATCAAGCCGCCGAACGCGCCCGGCTGGCCCGGTCCAATAACGACAGGATCGAGCGGTACGGGACACCGCCATGCAGCGAGAGTCCGATCTCGCAAGTGCGAGAATTGGAGTAGCCCGCATCGCACCCCTCCACCTGGTTCGCCAGCCCCTTCAGTGCCGAGGCGTTGAGTTCGGGGGTTACGAGCCCCTTATCGCCCGCGAAACCACAGCAGGTGATCTCGGCCGGCACTACCACCTCACGGGAGCAGGCACGCGCCAGCGCCACCATGCGCTCACCCAGCCCCATATGCGTACTCGAGCAGGTGACATGGACCGCCACCCGCTCATCGAGCGGCGTGATATCGAGGCGTGACAGTAGATGGTCGTGGGCGAAGGCTACCGGCTCCTGCATCGTGAGGCGCTCATCCAGGCGGCCTTGCATGTGCAGCACGCAGGGGCTGGTATCGCTGAGAATGGGATAGCGCCCGTTCTGGCTTGCCACCAGCAATTCGCGATTGAGCTCTCGCGCCTTGTGCGCGGCCTCGTCGAACTGACCCTTGGACTGGAACGCCATGCCACAGCAGAGATGCCCCGGCATTTCGGGCAGGATCACCTCGAAGCCGGCCTTGTCGAGCAACGCGAGGGTGATCTCCATGATCGAGCGGCGCTCGGCATCGCCATGCGCGGCGCCAAAGACGCGGGTGGCACAGGAGGGGAAATAGACCACCTTGTCCCGTAGGCTGTCATTGACCCGATCCCGGCTCAGCACGCGCACCGGGGCCGCCTTGGGCAAGGTGGGAATCCATTGCGGCACGCGCCCACCGCTGGCCTGGGTAATCGAGCCACTCACCTTGGAGAGCCCCTTTTCGCTCAGCAAGGCTCGCCCCGTGCTCGCCAGATTGAGCATGCCACGGGCAAAACGGGTCGTGCCCGAAAAATGCCTGCCGACTCGCCGCGCCATGTCGGCATGCTGCGCCAGCCGCTCGTGGCGCATCTCGCGAATCATTTCACCGGTATTGATGCCCACCGGACACTGGGTGGCGCATAGGCCGTCGACGGCGCAGGTTTCGTCGCCGGCATAGCGATAGTCCCTGCGCAACCGTTCCAGACGCTCGGCGTCCTGCTCGCCGAGGCTGCCGCCCAACGCCTCGAGTCGGGCCATTTCACGAGCGGCGACGATACGCTGGCGCGGCGTCAGGGTGAGGTCGCGGGAAGGGCAGACATGCTCGCAGAAGCCGCACTCGATGCACTTGTCGACGATGGCATCAGCAGCCGGCAGCGGCTTGAGGTTCTCCAGATGCACGCTCGGGTTGCGACTTAGGATGACGTCGGGGTTGAGCAGGTTCTCGGGGTCGAACAGCGCCTTGATCCGCCACATCAGAGCGTAGGCCTCGGGGCCCCACTCAAGCTCTACGTATGGGGCCATGTTGCGCCCAGTGCCATGCTCGGCCTTGAGCGAGCCGCCGTACTCTACGCCGACCAGCTGCGCGACCTCTTCCATCAGTGCCTGGTAGCGCTCCACCTCGCCGGGCTTTTCGAATCCTTGGGGGAAGACGAAATGCAGGTTGCCTTCCAGTGCATGGCCGAAAAGGATCGCCTCCGGGTAGCCGTGACGATGGAAGACCTCGGTCAGTGCCAGCACGCCCTCGTCGAGACGCTCGATGGGAAAGGCGACATCCTCGATGATCACCGTGGTACCGGTGTCACGCACTGCGCCGACGGCGGGGAAGAGCCCCTTGCGAATCTTCCAGTAGATCTCGTAGGTGCCCTTGTCACGGGTGAAGGCGACCGGCTCCAGGGTGTGGATACCCTCGAAGATGGCCTGCACCGCATCGAGCCTGGATTCGAGCTGCGCCTCGTCGTTGCCGCGCACATCGATGAGAAGCGCCGCCGCCCCGCCGGGCAGGGTCTTGAGCACTTCGGGCATGCCCGGCTTGTTTTCCACCGAGCGCAGCGCGGCGCGATCCATCAGCTCCACCGCGGAAACCGGGGCCGACTTGAGTGCGATGGTGGCACGGCAGGTCGTGGCCATGTCGGGCAGGAAAACCAGCGCCGCAGCCTTGTGCGGCTCGTCGACCACGGTGTCGTAGGTAATGGTGCTGATGAAACCGAGCGTGCCCTCGGAACCGATCAGCAGGTGCTTGAGAATCTCGATGCCGTCGTCGAAATCGACCAGGCTGTTGAGCGCATAGCCGGTGGTGTTCTTGAGCCGGTACTTGTGGCGAATCTTCTCGGCCAGTGGCGCGTTGGCCCGCGTCTCGGCAGCGAGCCGCTCGAGCCCCTCGACGAGTTCGGCGTGGCTACGGCGGAAGACCTCGCGACTGGCCGGATCGGCAGTATCCAGACGCGTACCATCGGCCAGGATCACACGCATGTCGCGCACTGTGCGGTAGCTGTTCTGTGCCGTACCGCAGCACATTCCCGAGGCGTTGTTGGCGGCGATGCCGCCCACCATGCAGCTGTTGATGGAAGCCGGATCGGGGCCGATCTTGCGCCCGTAGGGAGCCAGCAGCTGGTTGGCCCGCGCCCCGATCACGCCAGGCTGCAGACGGATCGCGCGCCCATTGTCGAGAATCTCGTGCCCCCGCCAACCCTCGCGCAGCTGGATCAGCACCGAGTCGGTTACTGCCTGGCCCGAAAGGGAGGTACCGGCAGCGCGGAAGGTCACCGGTAGCCCGCGCTGGCGACAACCGGCCAACACCGCCATCAGTTGATCCTCATCGGCGGGACGGACCACCAGCTTGGGTATCAGCCGGTAGAAACTGGCGTCGGTACCGTAGGCCAGGGTGCGCAGCGGATCGTCGATCAACCGCTCGGCGGGCATGACCGCGAGCAGCTCCTGCTTGAGCGCCTGCCAGGCGTCGGCCGTCGGCGGAGTGAGAGTCGCAGTGGTCATACACGCTCCTCGGCATTGCGCACCAGCACCACCAGCTCGCGGGGGCCGTGCACGCCGTAGGCCAGGGTCTGCTCGATATCGGCAGTCTTGCTCGGTCCCGAGACCAGCAGAGCATTGGTGGGCATGTCGTCGGCCCAGCCGTGGCGCTCGATCACATCGAAGAAGGTATCCTCGATGGTGTCGGCATCCAGCACGGCGATGTGAATCGGCGGCACCAGACTCAGCAGGCGCGGCTCGTCGGGCGTCGGCCACAGCCACAGGCTGCCGGTCTCGGCGATGGCGCCGCGGGTGGAGGTCAGCCCCGCCTCGGTGTCATGGAACTGCTCGCGCTGCCAGGCCTCGATGTCGCGATCGGCATCGATCAAAGCGACGCCCCGCTCGGCCAGAGCCGCACGGGCCTCGGCGGCGACGGGATGCTCCCGACCCAGCGCCAGGCGGCGAATGCCCTTGGCCTCGAGCACTTCGGCCAAGGTGGAAGTCCAGGCATCGCGGGAGGTATGGACCACCTCGCCGTGCACGGAGGTGATCCAGCGCTCGAAGCGGGCCAGCCGCTCTGCTTGTCCCCAGCCGCGCCCCGTGACCACGCCGAAATCGCTCTGGGGCGCCGTCAGCGGCCCGTCGGCGCGTTCGCGCAGGCGCTTGAGGATATTGTCGCGGGCGCTCATGAGCGTTCCTCCCCGCCGGCCCTTTCTGCCTGGTGACGCTTGACCAGAGCGTGCAGCGAGGTCTTCGCCGGCTTGGGTGCGGTACGATACTCCGTCCAAGCCCCCAGCTTGGCAGGCATCAATGCCTGCAGCTTGCCGACCATGGCCGTGCCGCTGCGCCAGACGCCCGGGTGCGTCGCCAGCCACTGGAAGCCCTTCCAGGCCGACGCTTCCTTCTTCGTTCGCTTGACCCCGGCACCGGGCACGTTGCCGCGCCCCTCGCCCACCGACTCGCGACGCAGGCGCACCAGCAGGTCGGGAATCGGTATCTTCACCGGACACACCTCACCGCAGGCGCCACACAGGCTCGAGGCGGTGGGCAGGTCCTTGGTCTGCTCCAGTCCCATCATGTGCGGCATGAGAATGCTGCCGATAGGCCCGGGATAGGTAGTGCCGTAGGTGTGGCCGCCCACCCGGGTATAGACCGGACAATGGTTCATGCAGGCGCCGCAGCGGATGCAGCGCAGGGTATCGAGCAGCTCATCGTCCTGATAGATATTGGAACGACCGCTGTCGACAAGCACCAGATGGACTTCCTTCGGTCCATCGTGCTCGCCCTCCTTGCGCGGCGAGCTGATCATGTTGAAGTAGGTGGTGACGTGCTGGCCGGTAGCCGAGCGGGTGAGCAGCGCATAGAGCGGCGGTACGTCGCGCAGGTGCTCGACCACCTTCTCGATGCCGGTCACGGCGATGTGCACCGGCGGCACGGCGGTAGTCATGCGGCCGTTGCCCTCATTTTCCACCAGACACAGGGTACCGGTCTCGGCAACGGCGAAGTTGACTCCCGAGATGCCCACGTCGGCGCCCATGAAGCGCTCGCGCAGCTGGGCGCGAGCCGCCGCGGTCATGGTGTCGACGTCGCGGGTACGCTCGATGCCCGTCTTGTCGTGCATGATCTCGGAGATCTCGTCGGTGTTGAGATGAATCGCCGGCATGATGATGTGCGAAGGCGTCTGCTCGTTGAGCTGAACCAGGTACTCGCCAAGGTCGGACTCCAGCGCCTCGATGCCTGCCGCTTCCAGATGGGCGTTAAGATGCATCTCCTCGGAGACCATCGACTTGCCTTTGATCACCGCCTTGGCCTCGTGGCGCTGGCAGATCTCGCGAATGATGCGGCACGCCTCGTCGCCGTTCTCGGCCCAGTGCACCTGGATGCCGTTGGCTTGGCAGTTAGCCTCGAGACGTTCGAGCAGGTCGGGCAGCCTGGCCAGCGCCCGTAGACGAATGTTGGCGCCCAGTTCGCGCAGGGTCTCGAGATCCCAGTCGCTGAACACATCGCGCCGCTTGGCCATCAGGCCGTCCATGGCGCGGCGGAAGTTGGCACGGATCTGCGGGTTGCCGAGGGCATCGTGAGCCTGACGATGAAAATCGCGCGGGGTGAAGGTCTGAACCGGTTCGTGCGCTGCGCTCATGAGGTCCTCCGCCACAGGTAACTGGCGATGTGCTCGCCCTCGACGCCTCTCTTCTGGTGCTCGAAGCGACCGGCGATGTTCATCAGGCAGCCGCAGTCGGAAGTTACGAAGCGCGTCGCGCCGGTGGCCTCGATCGCCTGGGTCTTGTCCTCGACCATGGCAGCGGAGACTTCGGGGTGGCGTACCGCAAAGGTGCCGCCGAAGCCGCAACATTCGGCGGCACGCGCCTGCTCCACCAATTCCACCTGGTCGAGACGGGCGAGGAGCGCCGGTCCGGTCTCGGTCAGACCCATTTCGCGTCGGGCGCTGCACGAGGTGTGCATGGCGATCTTTTCCGGGGCGCCGTGGTCCTCGAGCCGCAGGTGGCAGACATGTACCAGAAACTCGGTGAGCTCAAAGATCCGCCCCGCCACTTCATCCGCCTGGGCTTTGCGCTCGGTACCGGCGAACAGCTGCGGGTAGTGGATGCGCATCATGCCGCCGCAAGAGCCCGAAGGCACCACGATCGGCCAGGGCTCGGGGAACAGATCGAGCTGCGCCGATGCCACGGCACGCGCCTCGTCATGATAGCCCGAGGTGTAGGCGGGCTGGCCGCAGCAGGTCTGGTCCTGGGGAAAAAGCACATCGATGCCTTCGCGTTCCAGCAGACGAATGGCATCCAGGCCGGCCTGAGGGTAAAACAGATCGATGAGGCAAGTGCCGAAGAGATACACTTTCTCCGGTTTGGGCGGGTACAGCTTGACTGGCGTCATTAGGCTCCCTCGCTGTCGCCGCGGCGGCCACGGCAGTCGTCACATTCATGGTCTTGTTCTTTTTCGGTAAATTGGTTTTACCAATTTACCCACTAAAGTGGATGAACCTTAGGGTTCCGCCCCGTCAGTGTCAAACGCCAGCGGGGCTTTTGCTCACCCGATTCGTATAGACTTTGGTATAGCCTCCTTTGCCATTGGCGATGAATGGTCCAAGCGCGCTTGCTTCACCGAAGCACATCGTGGATTGCAAGGTCCGATTTTTCAGGCCAATATTGGTAAGACCAATTTTGTCTCATCGCCCCGGAACTCCGCATGACCTACCAGACCGTACGCCAGCCCCGCCTGGCCGATGTCATCACCGAACGCCTCGAAGCGATGATCCTCGAAGGCAGCCTGAAGCCCGGCCAGCGCTTGCCACCGGAGCGTGAACTGGCCGAGCGTTTCGGCGTATCGCGCCCTTCACTGCGCGAGGCCATCCAGAAACTGGCCACCCGCGGACTGCTGACCAGCCGGCAGGGAGGCGGCACCTTCGTCACGCATGAGCTCAACAGCGGCTACAGCGATCCCTTACTGGATATGTTGACCCGTCATCATGAATTCCATCTGGACCTGCTCGAGTTCCGCGACGCCATGGAAGGGCTCTCCGCCTACTACGCCGCCCTGCGCTCGACCCCCGCCGATCGCGCCATGCTGCTCAAGCGCTTCGAGGAGCTGGAAGCCTGCTTCGCCGGATGCGACCCCGAACTCGAAGCCAAGGCCGACGCCGCCTTTCACCTGGCGATCGCCGAAGCGGCACACAACGTGCTGCTGCTGCATACCATTCGCGGCATCTTCCACCTGCTGGAGAAGAGCATCGTCGACAACCTGGCCCACCTGTTCGAGAAGCCGCAGTCGCGTCCCGTGCTGATGAAGCAGCACCGCGCCCTGCTCGACGCCATTCTCGAAGGACGGGCCGAGGATGCTCGCGCGCGCTCCCATGAACACCTGGTCTTCGTCGAGGAGGAATTGCTCGAGATGGAGCGTGCCGAGACCCGCGCCCAGCGGGCACTGCGACGCGCCCAGGCGCTACCGGAAATCCAGCCCTGAGGATCGCCGCGTGAAAGGTCCGCACCGCCCGCCTCGCATCTCGGTTCGGCTGCGCCGGCTGCTGCTGTTACTGCTTCCGCTGGGCCTGGTCGTGGTCATGTGGCAGGCCGCCCAGATGGCGCGCGAACAGGCGTTGCAGACACTGATGCGCGAAGCCGAGAACGAGCTGCGCCTCTCCGCCGCCAGTCTCGAAGGTCACCTCACGCGCCATGACTACCTGCCTCAGCTGCTGGCCTCGCGGGAGATGGTGCGTCGCTTCCTGCTCAACCAGGGGCAACAGGATCCGATGCCGCTCAACCTGCTGCTCGACCAGTTCCGTGCCACCGCCGATGTTTCGGATGTTTACCTGCTGGATGCGAACGCGAATACCGTGGCGGCCAGCAACTGGCATCGACCCGACACCTTCATCGGCCAGAACTACGCTTTTCGCAGCTACTACCAGGACGCCATCGAGGGCAAACGCGGCCGCTTCTACGGCCTGGGCGTGCAGTCGCTAGAGCGTGGCTATTATTTTTCGGCTCCTGTATGGCTCGACGATACCGCCCCCGACGCCCGTCCCAGCGGGGTGATGGTGATCAAGGTGTTGCTCGACGCGATCGAAGAGAGCTGGGCCGAGCAGGACGCCGAGCTGATGGTGACCGACGAGGACGACATCATCTTCATGGCCAGCCACCCCGCGCTGCGCATGGCCGCCCTGCATCCGCTCTCCGAGGAGGAGCGGCAAGCGCTGCTGGCCACCCGTCGCTACGCCGACGAACCGCTCTCCCCGTCCGGCATCGAAGTCTTCGTGCAGCGCGACGACGGTAGTCAACTGGTGCGTTTCACTCGGGGAGCGCTGGACGGCAGCCGCTATCTCGGCCTGGCTCGACATATGGAGGCGTTCGGCTGGGACATGCATATCTTGAAGCCGCTGGATTCGGTCTACAGCGCCCAGTGGTTTTCCGCCCTGCTCGCCGGCGGCTTGTATGGCGTGGTCACGCTGGGGGGCGGCATCGGCTGGCAGCGCCTGCGCCTGCGCCGCGAGCGCGAGCTGTTCGCCGAGCGCGAACGGCAGACCCTGGCCCGTGCGCGGGACGAGCTGGAGCGCAACGTCGAACACCGCACCCGCGACCTGCTCGAAACCAACCGCCTGCTCTCCGACGAGATCGAGGAGCGACGCCGGGCCGAGGAGAACCTGCGCCTGACCCAGGACGAACTGGTACAGGCCGCCAAGCTCGCCGTGCTCGGCCAGCTCGCCGCCGGTATCAACCACGAGCTCAACCAGCCGCTGGCGGCGATACGCGCCTACGCCGAGAACGCCCGAGCCTTCCTCGAGCGCCAGCGGCTGGAGGCCGTCGACGCCAACCTGGCCCAAGTGGTGGAACTGACCGAGCGCATGGCGGAGATCAGTGCCCAGCTGCGCCAGTTCTCGCGCAAGAGCGACAGCTCGCTGACGGCGGTTTCGGTCCAGGCCTGCTTCGATTACGCGCTGCGTCTCTACCAGGCACGCCTACGCAGCAGCAATGTCCAAGTGGTGCGCCGCTGGGGAGAGGAGGAGGCCTGGGTGCATGCCGACCTGGTGCGCCTCGAGCAAGTGCTGGTCAACCTGATCGGCAATGCCCTGCAGGCAATGGCCGATAGCCCCGAGCCGGTGTTGATTCTCGGTGTCGACAGCGGAGAGCGTCAGGTAAGAATCAGCGTGACCGATACCGGCCCCGGCATACCGGAGCCACACCTTTCGCGCATCTTCGAGCCGTTTTTCACTACCAAGTCCCCCGGCAGCGGTCTAGGGCTGGGCCTGTCGATCTCGTCACGCATCATCGCCGACCTCGGCGGACGCATCGAAGCCACCAACCAGCCTGGCGCCGGGGCACGCTTTACCATTACCCTGCCGCGGGACGAAGGACCCGACAGCCAGCGTCTAACGCCTAACGAGGAGCAACGTTCCCATGCATGACCCGGCGGCCACTCCGGTCCTCATCATCGACGACGAGCCCCACCTGCGCATCACCGCCGGGCAGACCCTGGAACTGGCCGGCTACCAGCCGGAACCGCATGCCAACGCAGAGAGCGCTCTGGAGATTCTCACGTCCGACTTCGCCGGGGTGATCGTATGCGATATCCGCATGCCGGGCATGGATGGCATGGCGCTGCTGCGGGAAGTACGCCTGCGCGACCCCGACCTGCCGGTGATCCTGATCACCGGCCATGGCGACATCTCCACCGCCGTCGAGGCCATGCGAGAGGGCGCCTGGGATTTCCTGGAGAAGCCGTTCGCCGGCGAGCGTCTGGTCGAAATGGTGCGGCGCGGGGTCGACAAGCGCCGCCTGAGCCTGGAGAACCGGCGGCTCAAGGCCGAGCTGGAAGCGCAACAGGCCGCGCCCGGACCGCGCCTGGTAGGGCGCACCCCGGCCACCCAGCGGCTCGCCTCCATGGTGCAGCGCATCGCCCGAGTCGAAACCGACGTGCTGCTGTTCGGCGAGACCGGCACCGGCAAGGACCTGGTCGCCCGCGCCATTCATGAGCGCAGCCCGCGCGGCGGGCACCCCTTCGTCGCGATCAATTGCGGTGCCGTGCCCGAGAGCATCATCGAGTCGGAGCTCTTCGGTCACGAGAAAGGCGCCTTCACCGGGGCCGTGGAGCGGCGAATCGGCAAGTTCGAATACGCCAACGGCGGCAGCGTGTTCCTCGACGAAATCGAGTCGATGCCGCTGGCGCTGCAGGTCAAGCTGCTGCGAGTATTGCAGGAGCGCTGCATCGAGCGGCTGGGGGCCAACGAAGCCGTACCCCTGGATATTCGCGTGATCGCCGCCACCAAGGTCGACCTCAAGCTGGCAGCCGAGGCCGGGGAGTTTCGCGAGGACCTCTACTACCGGCTCAACGTGGTGACCCTGCCGATCCCGCCGCTGCGCGAGCGACGCGAGGACATTCCCCTGCTGTTCCAGCACTTCGCCGTGGTCGCCGCCAACCGCAGCGGACTGGAGGCACCGCCACTGGATACCTGCGACATCTCCACGCTGATGGCCCACGACTGGCCGGGCAACGTGCGCGAACTGCGCAACCTGGCCGAGCGTTACGTGCTGCTGGGCTCGGCCTTCGACTACCGCCTCGATGCCCTGCTCGAGGGCGCGGAGCCGGGCAGCGCCGAGCTGGCGCTGCCACAGCAGGTCGAGCTATTCGAGAAGAGCCTGATCAGCCAGTCGCTGGCCAACCATCGAGGACGCATCACCGAGGTCTGCGAGCACCTCGGCCTGCCGCGCAAGACGCTCTACGACAAGCTGCGCAAGTACAACCTGAAGGCCGAGGACTATCGCCACAAGGTAGCGCCCTGAGCCAGCAGCTCCATCAAGGGTGCCCATGGCGGCAACCAGGGCGTCAGCACAACCGCTATCCCCAGCATGGCCAGCGAGTTGCCCGGCGCCTTGAGGTCGAAAGGCTTGACCGCGGTACCGAAGGAGCGCTTGATGCGTGCCCCGGTGAGATCGACGCTGTACGCTTCGTCGAGTAGCAGGTGAATGATGTAGCCGACGGCCAGCGACACACCGTGCGTCCAGGCCAGCCAGGCTTCCTGCGTGAAGAAGCGATGGCTCAGCGCGGTGGTGATCAGGCCGCACAGGACGGCGGCCAGCAGCGAATGCCAGAGGCCTCGATGCACGGTGAAGCGACTGAATACACCGCCGGCCAGATAGCGCACGAACGCATAGATGACGCCGCATACCAGCAGAAGCGGCCCGAGTGCCATCCTGGCCTGCAACAGCAGCGCACCGACCACAACGGCCGGTATCGCCAACAAATTGAAGATCAGCCGGATCGCCTTGGAGCTATCCGCGTCGATATCGGGCAGGATGCCGCCGAAGGTAACCAACCCCAGCATCACCGCACCCTGCCATAGCTCCCAAAATCCCGCCTGCCAGCCGCCGTAGGCCAGCACGGCGCCACCAGCGGCGGCCACGCCGAGGTGGGTGTGAAAGTCGGCCATGCCGGACAAGCCCCGCAAACTGTATATATTTACAGATTATGACGTGTCGCAGCTCGTTAAAACAATGGCTTGCCTGACAAAGTGCAAGAAAAATCGTCACCGATTGTAGCGCTGCCGCTCAGTCCCGAGCGGCCAGATACTCGTCCTTGAGCTTGACGTAGTTGCCGGCGGTATAGGGGAAGAATTCCCGCTCCCGCTGCTTCAGCGGGCGCAGCGCCTTGGCCGGATTGCCAGCATAGACGAAACCGCTCTCCAGCCGCTTGCCCGGTGTCACCACGGCACCAGCGGCAATGATCACCTCGTCCTCGACGACAGCGCCATCCATGACGATGGCGCCCATGCCCACCAGGATGCGGCTACCCAGCGTGCAACCGTGCAGGATCGCCTTGTGCCCGATGGTCACGTCGTCGCCCACAGTCAACGGGAAACCGTCGGGGTTGAAGTCGCTGGCGTGGGTGATGTGCAGCACGCAGCCATCCTGCACGCTGGTGCGAGCGCCGATGCGGATCCGGTGCATGTCGCCCCGAATCACCGCCATCGGCCATACTGAACAGTCATCGCCCAGCGCCACGTCGCCCAGCACCATACTGGTCGGATCCACATAGACCCGCTCCCCCAGGGTCGGCCACTTACCCTGCCAGGAACGAACAGGATCGATTGTGTTCATGTCAGTCTCCCGGGCCGGCGGCATGCCGACCGTCTCAATGTCGTCACAGCAGCCCGGCGGCCAGTACCAGAGCCGCCAGGGGAATCGATATCCAGCGTACCATCGTCCGCCACAGGCGAAAGCCCGGCTCACCGACGCCCAGGGCAGCCTGCGCCTCGCGATGCGGCATCACCCAGGCGGCAAAGACGGCGATGAGCAGCCCCCCCACCGGCAGGAATATCTCGGTGGGGATGGTCGTCACCAGATCGAAGGCACTCATGCCGAACAGCGGCCGCCACTCGGCCAGGGTGGAGAACGAGAGCGCCGATAGCAGTCCCATCAGCCACACCAGGACGCCGACGATGGCCGCGGAACGACCGCGCCCGAGGCCACGCCCCTGTAGCGTGGCGACCATCGGCTCGGCCAGGTTGATCGACGAGGTCCAGGTCGCCAGCAGCAGCAGCAGGAAGAAGACGCTGAGCCACAGCGCCCCCCAGGGCAGCTCGGCGAAGGCGATCGGTAAGGTGACAAACATCAGACCCGGCCCTTCGCCGGGATCCATCCCCTGCGAGAACACCACCGAAAAGATGGCGATGCCGGCCAGCAGCGCCACCCCAACGTCGAGCAGCGCCACCGCGCCGGCGGCATGCGGCAGGCTCTGGCGTTCCGGCATGTAGGCGCCGTAGGCCATCAGTGCGCAGGCTCCCACCGCCAGCGTGAAGAAGGCATGCCCCATGGCGTGCATCACCACCATCGGGGTGATCGCCGCCAGATCGGGGCGGAACAGCCAGCTCAACGCTGTGCCGAAGCCGTCGGTGGTGGCGGCATAGCCCGC
Organism: Billgrantia saliphila; assembly: GCF_002930105.1. GTDB lineage: Bacteria > Pseudomonadota > Gammaproteobacteria > Pseudomonadales > Halomonadaceae > Halomonas > Halomonas saliphila. The sequence goes on from NZ_PJRN01000006.1 coordinate 13,864, forward strand.
CAGCAGCACCAACAGCAGATAGAGCAGCGGCATCAGTAAATTGTTGAGCCGCTCGAGCCCCTTGGCGACGCCAGCAGCCACCACGGTCATGGTCATGAACAGGAACAGAGTGTGGTTGAAAGTCATGCGCCACGGATCGGCCAGGAACGCCTCGAAGCCGGCACCGATCTCGGCAGGGTTGCGGCCCACGAAACCACCATTGATGGCAGTAATGAAGAATTCGATCGACCAGCCCGAGACCACCGAATAGAAGGAGAGAATGCAGAAAACGGTGAAGGCGCCGAACAACCCCAGCAGTCCCCAGTGGCGGCTGGCGCCGGCCAGTGCGGCCAGATGGCCCAGCGACTGCACGGGCGAGCGCCGCCCGGCGCGCCCGATGAGGATCTCGGCCATCATGATCGGCAGCCCCAGCAGCAGCACGAAAACCACATACAGCACCAGAAAGGCGGCGCCGCCATTCTCCCCGGTGATGTAAGGGAAGCGCCAGATATTGCCCAGCCCCACAGCTGCGCCGGTCACTGCCAGAATGAAGGCTCGCCGGGTACTCCAGCGCTCCAGGGTTGCGTTCATGCCATCACCTCGACTTTCATGGAGGCGCAAGCCTATCAGGCCGCCCCGCCGCCACCAATCCTCGGCGGGCATTGAAACCTGCGGCCTCCGGCCGCATCTAATCGCTAACCCTTCCCTAGACGACCGCTACCCGAGGTGCGCATGTCCCACAACCCGCTGCTCGAACCCCACGACCTGCCGCCCTTCGATGAGATCAAGCCGGAGCACGTGGTCCCAGCGATCGAGAAGCTGCTGGCGGACAACCGTACCGCCATCGAGGCGCTGGTCGAGCGCGCACAGCGGGAGACGCCAACCTGGGGCAGCCTCGCCGCACCGCTGGAGGCGCTCAATGACCGGTTGTCGCGGGCCTGGTCGCCGGTGTCGCACCTCAACGGCACGATGAACTCGCCCGCCCTGCGCGAAGCTTATCAGGCCTGCCTGGCCAAGCTTTCCGACTACAGCACCTGGCTCGGACAGCACGAGGGGCTGTTCCGCGCTTGGCAGGCGCTGAAGGAAGGCCCCACCTGGGTCGAGCTGGACGAGGCTCAGCAGCGCAGCGTCGACAATACCCTGCGCGACTTCCGCCTGGCTGGCGTCGACCTGCCGGCCGACAAGAAACGGCGCTACGGTGAAATCCGGGCGCGCCTCTCCGAATTGGCCAATACCTTCTCCAACCAGTTGCTCGATGCCACTCAGGCATGGCACAAGGACATCGAGGACGTCTCGCAACTGGCAGGACTCCCCGAGAGCGCCCTGGCGACCCTGGCGGCCAATGCCGAGGCCAAGGGCATTAAGGGCTATCGCATCACCCTCGACTTTCCCAGCTTCTATCCGGTATTGACCTTCGCCGACGATCGCGGGCTGCGCCGCGAGGTGTACACCGCCTTCGTCACGCGCGCCTCCGACCAGGGCCCGCATGCCGGCGAGTACGACAACGCGCCGATCATCGAAGAGACCTTGCGCCTACGTCGCGAACTGGCCGAGCTGCTGGGCTTCGGCAGCTACGCCGAGTATTCGCTCTCCACCAAGATGGCCGAGTCGCCGCAGCAGGTGCTCGATTTTCTGGAAGACCTGGCGCGCCGCGCCGTGCCCCAGGCGCACGAGGAGTTCGCCGAGCTCGAGGCCTATGCGCGCGATACGCTGGACCTTCCCGAGCTGGCGCCGTGGGACATCGGCTATGCCAGCGAGAAGCTGCGCGAGGCGCGCCACGCCATCTCGCAGGAGCAGCTGCGCCCCTACTTTCCCGCCCCGCGCGTGGTCGACGGCCTGTTCCAGGTGATCGAGCGACTCTATGGCGTCACCTTCGAGGAGAAGAGCGACGCGCCCCGCTACCACCCCGAGGTTCGCTACTTCCACATCCTCGAAAATGGCGAGGCCATTGCCGGTTTCTACCTCGACCTCTATGCCCGCGAAGGCAAGCGCGGCGGCGCCTGGATGGACGAGTGTCGCGTACGCCGTCGTCACGAGGACGGCGCCCTGCAGTTGCCGGTGGCCTATCTCACCTGCAACTTCACCCGTCCGGTGGGCGACAAGCCCGCACTGCTGACTCACGACGAGGTCACCACGCTGTTCCATGAGTTCGGCCACGGTCTGCACCATATGCTGACCCGGCAGACCGTCGCCGATATCTCCGGCATCAACGGCGTGGCCTGGGATGCGGTCGAACTACCCAGCCAGTTCATGGAGAACTACTGCTGGGAACCCGAGGGGCTAGACTTGATCGCCGGCCACGTGGAGAGCGGCGCGCCGCTGCCCGCCGAGCTGCTCGAACGCCTGCAGGCAGCGAAGAACTTCCAGTCGGCCATGGGCCTTGGGCGCCAATTGGAATTCTCGCTGTTCGACCTGCGTCTGCATCATGAACTCGCCGCCCCGTCGGCGGCCGACGTGCAGGCCCTGCTCGACGAGGTTCGCGACGCGGTCTCGGTGGTGCCACGCGCCTCCTTCAATCGCTTCCAGAACGGCTTCAGCCACGTCTTCGCCGGCGGCTACGCGGCCGGCTACTACAGCTACAAGTGGGCCGAAGTGCTCTCCGCCGATGCCTGGAGCGCCTTCGAGGAGGCCGGTATCTTCGATCCTGATACCGGGCGACGCTTTCGCAGCGAAATCCTCGAACAGGGGGGCGCCCGCGACGCCGCCGAACTGTTCCGCGCCTTTCGCGGCCGCGAGCCCAGTGTCGAACCGTTGCTGCGCCACAGCGGCATCCGCGCCGCCTGACAGCGCTGACCGGGCGCGGTATCGTAAGGGCCTTGACTTGCCACCGGCGCCCGGTGGCCGACATACGGAGTTTACATGGCCGTTCAGAAACGTTTCATCGCCGGCGCCATCTGCCCCCGCTGTGCCGCCATGGACCGCATCCGGGCCTGGGAGCAGAACGGCATACGCTATCGCGACTGCGTGGCGTGCGACTTCTTCGAGCAGGCGCCCATCGAAGACGAGACAGCAGTAGAGCTCGAGACGCGCGTCAACCGCGAGCGTGAGGAGCAGCGGCGCGACACCATTCAGACCGTAAGGATTCTTGACCCCGGGAGCCGCTGACGTGGCAGCTCCCGCCGGCGCTTCGTCGCCATCACGACGGCGTCGGCTGGAATTGCTGAGGCTGGCCGTTGCCGTCGCGCCGGCATCTGGCTTGATGCGTTTCGATACTTCCTTCCCCCGAGACTCATTTCCAGCAGATGAGCGTCTGCACCAGGCCAGTCGCCTGATTACCGCCTCGGCGGACCCCTTCTCACTCTGAATCATCATCTCGCCATCAGAGTGTGTGGATTTCCGCATAGAGAGCAACCGCACGTGTGCGAGACTCCAGCCCCAACCGGCATTACAAGGTTCGACCTTGGTCGAAATAACGAATGGCAACATATTGTTGCTCATAGGTATGTCTCACAATGGCACAGCGCCTGCTTAGACCTCCTGCCATACGCGAGTCCGGCGCCCGGCGCGCCAGGACACGTTCTGCACCATACTAACTGACAGCGTGTCGAGAGGCCGCTGACGCATAATCACAACTGTAACGGAGATAGCCATGCGCAACGTCACTCCCAAAGTGCTCACCGGAACGCTGGCCAGCGCCCTTCTGGTCGCCGCGGCCTCAGCCTCGGCCCAGGACCGCTCCGACTGGCCGAGCAATTTCACCGTAGGCACTGCCAGTCAGGGCGGTACCTACTTCGTCTATGGCTCCGGCTGGGCCAATCTGATCGCCGACGAGCTGGGCATCTCCGGCGGCGGCGAAGTCACCGGCGGCCCCAACCAGAACCTGGCGCTGGTGCACACCGGTGATATCGCCCTGGGCCTGACCACCATGGGCCCAGCTGCCGAGGCGCTGGCCGGCGAGAGCCCGCTCGCTCCTGGCGTGTCCATGGACAACGTCTGCGCGCTGTTCCCGATGTACGAGACGCCTTTCTCCATCACCGCGCTATCGAGCAGCGGCATCGAATCGATCTCAGACATTCCCGATGGCGCCAAGATCGGCTTCGGCCCGGCGGCCTCCACCTCCGATACCTACTTCCCGCTCATCCTCGAGGAACTGGGGGTGAATTTCGAGCGTCGCAACGGCGGCTGGACGGATCTGGGCGGACAGCTGCAGGACGGCCTGCTCGACGTCATCGCCTTCGCTGCCGGTATCCCTGTGCCTGCGGTGAGCCAGCTCGAAGTGCAGACCGATGTGAACATCATCGAGTTCACCGAGGAAGAGCAGCAGCAGACCATCGAGAATTTCCCGGTTGCGGCCTTCCAGATCCCGGCCAGCACCTACGAGACCCTCGAGGAGGATGCCCGCGCCGTCTCCATGTGGAACTTCACCATTGCCGGCTGCGACCTGCCGGAAGACTTCATCTATGAAGTCACCAAGGTGAGCATGGAGAACAACGATCGCATGCGTGACGTGCACCGCAGCGCGGCCACGAGCACTCCCGAGCACCTCGACAAGAATAAGGTGCTGCCCTTCCACCCGGGCGCCGTACGCTGGTATGAAGAGAACGGCTACGAGATCCCCGAAGAGCGTAAGCTGAACTGAGGCACGCTTCGCTCCTGATGTCCCGCCTCGTGCCGCACGGCACGGGGCGGGGCCGGCACTCTACCGTCTAACACCCGAGGGTTAATTCCCCATGAGTCACACACCCGACACCCGCCCCGGTGCCGATGCCGATGCCGATGCCGTCGACACGGTTCCTGAGAGTATTGCCGAGGGGGTCGATGAAGATATCGTCGAGCCCAATCGTCGGCTCTACACTGGCTGGCAATGGATCCTATTTGCCGTCCTGGCCATTGTCTATTCCAGCTTCCACCTGGTGTCGCTGAACGTCTACCCGATGGAGACCTGGTCGTTTCGTATCGTGCACATTGCTGGGGCGCTCATACTAGGCTATGCCCTCTATGCTGGGAGCCGTTTCGCCGATTCGAAAGGTACCGACCGCTCACCCGCCTGGCTGGCCTGGGCGAGCTATGCGCTGCTGATTCCCGCCCTCTATGCCTTGGTCCAGGTCTTTCTGATGAACCAGACGATCAGCGGCGGTGCCATGCGCATCGACCCGCAAGTCGAGACCTGGCACTTCGGCTATCCGCTGGTTGCCGCTACCGTGGGTGGCATTCTGCTCGCCTGGAGCTATCGCCAGGCGCGGGAGAAACTGTCGCCCGCCGATCTGGTACTAATGGTCTGCGCCGTGGCCAGCGCCGGCTATCTGCTGGTGATCTTCAACACGCCGCTGCGGGCTTCTACCGGCACCACCTTCGCTCCGACCGGCATCTCCTGGGCGGCCCTGGCCGGCTCGCTGCTGATTCTCGAGCTGACCCGCCGCGTCGCCGGCCTGGCGCTGGTGACAATATCGGCTATTTTCCTTGCCTACGTCTGGGCCGGCCCCTACCTGCCGGGCTTCCTCGGCTATCCCGGCCTGTCGTTCAATCGTTTCTTCAGTCAGGTCTATACCGACACCGGCATCCTCGGCCCGACAACGGCAGTGTCTTCCACCTACATCATCCTGTTCATCATCTTCGCTGCCTTCCTGCAGGCCTCTAAAGTCGGCGACTACTTCGTCAACTTCGCCTTCGCCGCCGCCGGGCGCGCCCGTGGCGGCCCCGCCAAGGTAGCGATCTTCGCGTCCGGCCTGATGGGTATGATCAACGGCACCAGCGCCGGCAATGTGGTCTCTACCGGCTCGCTCACCATCCCGCTGATGAAGAAGGTCGGCTACCCCGGGCGTAGCGCGGGCGCCATCGAAGCCGCCGCCTCGACCGGCGGCCAGATCATGCCGCCGATCATGGGCGCCGGCGCCTTCATCATGGCCGAGATCACCGGCATTCCCTATACCGAAATTGCCGTGGCTGCACTGATCCCGGCGATCCTCTACTTCGCTTCGATCTACTTCATGGTGGACTTCGAGGCGGCCCGCAAGGGCATGCGCGGCATGCGGAAGGACGAGATTCCGCAGTTCCGTCGCCTGGTCAAGCAGGTCTATCTGTTTGCTCCGATCATCATCCTGATCGCCGCCCTGTTCATGGGCTACTCGGTGATTCGCGCCGGCACCCTGGCGACCGCCTCGGCCGCCGTGGTGAGCTGGATCTCACCCAACAAGATGGGGCTTGGTGCTATTCTCAGAGCCCTACAGCTGGCCGGCACCATGGCGATCCAAATCATAGCCGTGTGTGCCTGTGCCGGCCTCATCGTCGGCGTGATCTCGCTGACCGGCGTCGGCGCGCGCTTCTCCTCGCTGCTGCTGGGCCTGGCCGGGGTCAGTCAGCTGCTGGCGCTGTTCTTCGCCATGTGCATCAGTATCCTGCTGGGGATGGGCATGCCCACCACGGCGGCCTATGCCGTGGCGGCTTCGGTCGTGGCACCCGGCCTGATCAACATCGGCATCCAGCCGCTGGTGGCACACTTCTTCGTGTTCTACTTCGCGGTAGTGTCGGCGATCACGCCGCCGGTGGCGCTGGCCTCCTATGCGGCAGCTGGCATCTCCGGCGACAATGCCATGTCCACTTCCGTAGCGTCGTTCAAGATCGGCCTCGCCGCCTTCATCGTGCCGTTCATGTTCTTCTATAGCCCCGCCATGTTGATGGAAGGGTCCTGGCTGCAGATCCTGCGCGTCGGCGTCACCGCGACGCTGGGCATCGTGCTGCTCTCCGCAACCGTTCAAGCCTGGTTCTTCGGCCCGGTGAAGGCCTGGATGCGCCTGGTGATGTTCGTGGGGGCGCTGTTCCTGATCTATGGCGGCATCTATACCGACATCGTCGGCCTGGCCATCGGCGCGGCACTGTTCCTGTTCCAGCGCAGCATTCACGGGGGAGGCGCCAAACCCGTCACCTCGAGCTGACGCTACCCACGTAGCACTGCATAAAGGAAGGGCCCCGCCAACATGGCGGGGCCCTTCTCGTCATGGCGTACCCGAATTGCGACGAATCAGGACTCGATCACACCGCAGGCCATGCGGCTACCGCCGCCACCCAGCGGCTCGGGCTCATCCGAATAGTTGTCGCCCCCTTCGTGGATCATCAGGCTGCGGTCCTTGAGGTCCTCAACGCTGAGCCTCGGGGCCAGTACCGGCAGGGTCGCTTCTCCATTTTCGTTGACGATCAGTACCGGCAGGTCACCCAGATGGCCCTCGCCGTAGGGGCCCTCATGGCTACCCGCATCTTCGGGATCGTAATGACTGCCCGCCTTCCCGGCGGCCTGCATTTCGCCCGAGTCGTTCTCGCCCGGTTCACAGCTGGCGTTCTCGTGTACGTGGAAGCCGTAGACGCCGGGAGGCAGCTCGCTCAGGTCGGGAGTGAGAAGTAGGCCGTGATCGGTATCCTCGAGACTGATGGTCCCGATGGATTCCTCGATACCATCGGTCTTGACCCAGTTCATCTCGACTTCCTGGCTCTCCTGGGCCAGAGCCTGGCCGAGACCGGCGAGCAATAGAGAGGCAACGGCGGCCCCTGCAAGGTTGGCATGGCGCATCTAGCGTCCTCCTGTTCCTGGATCCATGGACATGCAGGAACAGGCTAGACCCAGATTCAGCGTGCCGCCAGAGGACTTCCCAGGTTGTCGAGAATCCGCAGGCACGGATCGGCCTGGTTGAGGGTATAGAAGTGCAAACCGGGGGCGCCGCCCTCGAGCAGCCGCTGGCATAGGCGCGACACCACCTCCGTACCGAAGTCGGCGATCGTCTCGCTGTCATCGCCGTAGGCTTCGAGTTGCTTGCGGATCCAGCGGGGAATCTCCGCCCCGCAGGCGTCGGAGAATCGCGCCAGCTTGGTGTAGTTGGTAATCGGCATGATGCCGGGCACGATGGGTGCATCGACGCCAAGGGCGCGGGCGCGGTCGACGAAGTGAAAATAGGCGTCGGCGGAAAAGAAATACTGTGTGATGGCAAGGTTGGCCCCGGCCTTCACTTTACGCGCGAAATTCTCCAGGTCGCGTTCGAAGCTCGGTGCCTGGGGATGGGATTCGGGATAGGCGGCCACGGCGATTTCGAAGTGATCGCCGGTCTCGGCGCGAATGAACTCGACCAGCTCGTTGGCATAGCGCAGCTCGCCGATGCCTCCCATGCCCGACGGGAGATCGCCACGCAGGGCGACGAGGCTGTCGATGCCCTCTTCCCGGTACTGCTCAAGCAGATCGCGCAGCTGCGCTTTCTCGCTGCCGATGCAGGAGAGATGCGGCGCCGTGGTGATGCCCGCTTCGCGTACCCGGCGAACCGTGCTCAGCGTCCGCCCTTGGGTCGAACCGCCAGCGCCATAGGTCACCGAGAAGAAGCGCGGCTCGCGCACGGCCAGCGCATCACGCACGCCGATCAGCTTCTCGCGTCCCACGTCAGTGTTGGGTGGGAAGAATTCGAAACTGATACCCAGCGGATGTGACGTACTCATGCCGACCTCTCTCCAATCCTGCCTAGGGCGTGCGCAGCTCCTGCGGCCCATGGCGTATTTCATTGCGTTGCCTGCATTCTGCCGTTCGGGTGACCCTCTGACCAATGAAAAGTTTCACCGCCACGCATGAGTTTCGGTCATATAGAAATCGGTTCTTATAGCCTGATCCGTTAAAAAGGACGCCCCGCCGCGGGGGTCGCCAAGGATGCAAAAAAGCCGAATCAGGTTACAAAAATTCATCCTGCCGATTTGACCGCCGGCCAAGGGCTGACGACCTTGAAAGGACTCCATGGCGTCACTGGCCTGGACAGGGAAAGACCTGGCAATCAACCGAGTGAACGAGGAGGGCACCATGACACAGGACATTCTCACCGGCACCCCTGTGTTCGATGACACGGGCGATCAGGTCGGCAAGGTAGCCGACACCAGCAATGCCGAGAAGATCGGCATCATTACCGAAACGGGAAGCCGTTTCTGGGTGCCCAAGCAGATGTTGGCTCATCGCGATCAGCGCTGGACTTTGGAACCGGGATATACCGAGATTTCCACGGCCGAAGCCGAGGCTCAACAGGATGAGCGCGACCTGGACGAGGCCAATGCGGAAACCTTCCCGGCAAGCGACCCTCCCTCCTTCACCATGGGTGACGAAGGCAAGGGCAACTGAAGCCACACGATGGAGGAGCGTCACATGGAAAAGCCACGCCATGACCCGTCGACCCGACAGAGTACCGACATACCTGAAGAGGAACGCGAAACGCTGCGCAAGGAAGCACGCCGGCTGACCGACCGCGACATCCCCGAGGAAGGTGCAGGGCACAAGGGAGGCCGCAGTGGGCCCGCGCAGGATGATGTCTATCGTCCCGATGCCAACGTCGACGATCAGAAGCACAGCGCCAAGAAACCGGGCATCGACACGCGGCGGGACGTCACTCCCGTTTCAGGCGCCCAGGCGACGCGCGACAAGACGGCTCACAAGGAAAATATCGACGACAAGGCGGAGCAAGCCAAATCGAATCGGCGTAACGGCTAAGGAGCGGGTCAAAGGCGGACTCGACACGCCTCGCTGACAACAGCGCAACCAACAGGCATCATATCGTCTTTCGGCTAGGGACCGGCAGGAGACGATGATCGACCCAAGCGCCCTCATGGGCCCGCTCTGGACATTGCTTGCCTTCGTCGGGCTGGGTTGGATTGCGGCCCGGCGCCTGGCCATCGATCCGCGCCCCATCGCCACGCTGCTGATCTATTTGATCGCTCCGCTGACCTTCTTCCGCGGGCTGGTGCTGGGAGGGCCCACACCCCAATACCTGTTGCTCACCGCTGCGCTGTTCTGCCTGGCCAGTCTGGTCGCCATTGCCGTTAACCCCATCGCCAGGCGCTTTTTCGCGCCTCAGGAGAGCGCCGTCCTGGCGTTCTCCTCCGGCACCGGCAATACCGGCTACTTCGGCCTGCCGGTCGCCATGGTTCTGCTGCCTCCGGAAGGAGTGACGCTCTATCTCTTCTGTCTGCTGGGCATCACACTCTATGAATTCACGGTCGGCTTCTACATCAGCGCCCGCGGCCAGTTCTCCGTACGTGAGAGCCTGGCCAAGATCGTTCGACTTCCGCTGATCTACGCCTTCGTCGCAGCGCTGGCGGTCAGTGGCTTCGGTATCGACCTGCCGGACGCGCTCATGGACAGCCTGACGGTGTTCCCCGCGACCTATACGCTACTCGGCATGATGATCATCGGCATGACCCTGGGTCGGGTCACGATCCGCGAGTTCGACCTGCGCTTCATCATCGGCTGCGTGGCAGTGCGCTATGGACTTTGGCCGCTGCTGTCGCTCGCTGCCGTGCTCCTGTTGCAGGTCTGGCTACCGGTATCGACCGAGCTTGCCTTGGCGCTGCTGCTGCTTGGCGTGGTACCCATGGCCGCCAACGTGGTGGTGGTGGCCATGGAGCTGGGCATCAAGCCCGAAAAGGGCGCCATGGCGGTGCTGGCTACGACCCTGGCCGCCCCGCTGCTGATTCCCTTCTATCTGCAGGGGTTGATGCGACTCGTGGGGCTATGAGCCATTGCCCTTGCAGCTCATCTCGGGAGGGCTAGCCTGAAGGAAACCCCACGGCAGGAGTCCGATCATGCGCCAATCGCTAACGTGGCTGCTCCCCTTCGTCATGCTGCTGTCGCTGTCCCCCGCCCAGGCCCACCATGGCTGGACCGGCGGCGAGACGATCGAGATAGAAGGCACGATCACCGCCGTACGCCTGGGCAACCCTCACGGCGAACTCACGCTCGACGTCGACGGCGAGTCGTGGACAGTCGAAGTCGGCCAGCCTTGGCGCAACGAACGCGCCGGCCTGGAAGAGGGCGACCTGGCCGAAGGCGTCGAGCTGCGCCTATCGGGCGAGCATTCCGGCGAACGCTTGATGAAAGCCGAGCAGCTCTGGATCGATGACGAGCACTACGTGCTCTACCCCGGAAGGATCTGATCGCACACCGTGGACGCCTTGCTGGCCTGGCTCGGCGAGACCGCCCTGGCCGAATGGATGCGCCTGTCGCGCTGGGGATACGCCGCGATCAATACCCTGCACGTGCTCGGTATTTCTCTGCTGATCGGCACCATCGTGGCGCTCGATCTGCGACTTTTGGGCTGTCGGCGGCAGCTGCCGCCAGGGGAACTGGGTCGCCTGTTGCAGCCGCTAGCGGTCGCAGGGCTGCTGCTCGCCATGGCGACCGGCTCCCTGCTGTTTCTCGCCGACCCCGGCGGCTACGCAGAATCGTGGCTTTTTCGTCTCAAGCTGGTGCTGATTGCACTGGCTGTCGCCAATGCCTTGTGGCTTGGCCTGGGGCCGGGGCTGGCAGGCGCCACACCCCGACGTTTGCGCCTGGCCGGCATGCTCTCGCTGTTACTCTGGCCGGCGGTACTGCTGGCCGGGCGCTTTCTCGCCTTCGTCGATGATTGACGGAGGGAGGGCTTAGTGTGATGCCATGGCGATGCACGCCTCGGCACAGCGGTGGCATGCCTCGGCGCACTGCTGGCAATGCTCGGCCTCGTGCTTGGCGCATTCGTCGCCGCATGCCTTGCAGATATCGGCGCACAGGCGGCAGAGCTGATTGGCGTACTCGCTGTCCTGGGCCATGAAGGAAGCTGCCAGGCGGCAGATCTGTGCGCACTGCATATCCAAACGGATACACTCCGCCATCATCTTGACGTCGTCTTCCTGCAGGCAAGAGGTGGCGCAACGATCACAGTAGGCCGCACACACGTGGCAGGCTTCGATACACGACTTGTAGTGACCAAAATCCATCTCGTTCACTCCTAATATCGGTTTTTTGGGCCGGTCTGGTGGGGGCTCGAAGAGGCCGCCCGGCGCCCCCTTCGAGTAAGAAGAAAGCTAGTCGACGCCAAGTTGGCTCACAAGCGAGCCGCCCAAAGCCCAAGGGGCGAACGCAAGACGCCGCCCCATGGGCGGCGTCTGCGAGGAGTGGCTGCCGGGAGCCTCAGTAGCGGTAGGCGTCCGGCTTGTAGGGCCCTTCCACCGGCACCCCGGTGTATTCGGCCTGCTGCTCGGTCATGCGCGTGAGCACCCCGCCGAAGCCCTCCACCATGTAGCGCGCCACCTCCTCGTCGAGATGGCGCGGCAGCACCGTGACCGCCAGACCGCCCTGCTTATCCGCCGGCGGCAGGTCGGCGAAGCGCTGCTGGTACAGATGGATCTGGGCCAGCACCTGGTTGGCGAACGAGCCGTCCATCACCCGCGAAGGGTGGCCGGTAGCGTTACCCAGGTTGACCAGGCGCCCCTCGGAGAGCAGCAGCAGATAGTTGCCGCTGGTCGGATCGAAATGCCCCGGCGTGCTGTCGCGATAGACCTTGTGCACCTGCGGCTTGACCTCCTCCCAGTGCCAGTGATGGCGCATGTAGGCGGTATCGATCTCGTTGTCGAAATGGCCTATGTTGCACACCACGGCGCCGGACTTGAGCGCCTCGAGCATGGCGGCGTCGCAGGCCTGGACGTTGCCGGTACAGGTCACCACCAGATCAATGCGCGAGAGCAACGCCCGGTCGACACTGTCGCTGCCGCGGTTGATGCCGTCGATATAGGGCGAGACCACCTCGAAGCCGTCCATGCATGCCTGCATGGCGCATATCGGGTCGATTTCGGCGATCTTGACGATCATGCCCTCCTGGCGCAGCGAGGCCGCCGAACCCTTGCCCACGTCGCCGTAGCCCACCACCAGCGCCTGCTTGCCTGCCAGCAGATGGTCGAGCCCGCGCTTGATGGCGTCGTTGAGCGAATGGCGACAGCCGTACTTGTTGTCGTTCTTCGATTTGGTCACGGCATCATTGACATTGATCGCCGGCACCCGCAGGTTCCTGTCGCGCAGCATCTCCTGCAGGCGATGCACGCCGGTGGTGGTCTCCTCGGAGATGCCGTGGATGGCGTCGAGCAGCTCGGGTCGCTTGTCGTGCAGCAGTGCGGTGAGGTCGCCGCCGTCGTCGAGCACCATGTTGGGCGTCCAGCCGTCGGACCCCTCCACGGTCTGCTCGATACACCACCAGAACTCCTCCTCGGTCTCGCCCTTCCAGGCGAACACCGGGATGCCGGCGGCGGCGATGGCGGCGGCGGCATGATCCTGGGTGGAAAAGATGTTGCAGGAGGACCAGCGTACCGATGCCCCCAGATCGATCAGGGTCTCGATAAGCACCGCCGTCTGGATGGTCATGTGGATGCAGCCGGCGATGCGCGCGCCCGCGAGGGGCTGTTCGTCGCGGTACTTGGCGCGAATCTTCATCAGCGCCGGCATTTCGGTCTCGGCGATGCGGATCTCGCGGCGCCCCCAGTCGGCCAGGCCGATGTCGGCGACCTTGTAGTCCTGCGCGGTCGGGGCGGAAACGGCGGGCTGATTCATGCGTTACCTCTCTCGAGCGAAAAACGGTAAGACTCACTATAGGCTGGGATCACGGAGGGCTACAATCCATCGCCGAAACCCGCCACCCCGTGAGCCGCAAGCCGTGAGGCCAGGCGCCGAATCTCGGGGTGAGCGAAGAACTCCACCAGCGCCGCGACACGACCGGGTCCCATCCCGTCCAGCGCTGCCCAGTCGCGGCGGTCGTATTCGGTCAAGGTCGCCCAGTCCGCCGGCAGGGCGGTCTCGAATCCCGGCGGTGCTCCAAGCGCTTGCAGCCAGCGTGACATGGAGGCCGCCCGAGCCGCATCGAAGGTAGCCGCCAAAGCCCCGCCACGAACGTCACCGATCCCATGGGCACGCCGCAGCGCCCGTTCATCCAGCGCCAGCCAGTCGAGCAGCGTCTCTACCAGCCCGGCCTCAATCAACGCTCGCCAGGTTCCTCGCCCCACTCCAGACAGATCAAGAGCCTCGGAGCCGGAAAGCCACGCCAGACGCTCCAGGAACTGCCCCTCGCAGCCCGGCGTCGCCTGCAGGCAGCTCAACGCATGGTAGGCCTCGGCATCGGGCGTCTCCACCATCGCTCGCTCGGGGACGCGCCAGGCCACGCCCTCCAGCCGTGGAATGGTCAGCCCCGCCAGGGCGATCACCACCTGATCGCCGGGACGGATATCCAGCTCCCGCCACTTGGCCAGGGAGCCGAGGCTGACTCGGCGGATCGTGCGTCCCTCCAGCTCCACCGGGTAGAGGTGCAACAGCGGCGTGACGCGCCCGGTGCGGCCGATACGGAACTCCACGCCGCGCACCTCGGCCAGCGACTCCCGGGGCGAATGCTTCCAGGCCACCGCCCAGGCCGGCGGCTCGGCCTTCCATCTCTCGCCGGACGGGCGCGAGGTCTGGCGCAGCACTACGCCGTCGGTAGCGAAAGGCAGCGGACTCCGAAACCAGGCGTCGCGCCACTGCTCGATACTCGCCAGGTCGGCCACGGAGTGGGTGAAGGTGACCGTGTCTACGAAACCCAGCGCTGCCAAGCCTTCCAGACGCGCCGGCATCGCAGCGGGGCCGTCCGGCCACTCCCAGACGAACAGCCCCACCTCGGCGGCTTCGGCAGCCGTAAGGGACTCGCGGGCCATCAGACCGATCACTCGAGCTCGAGCCCCGGCATCGCCGACCTCCGCTTGCACGTGGGCGTCTCTGCGCAGGTAGAGCTCCCCCTGCAGCACGGCGTCGTGCGCCTCGGGCAGGCGAGTCGGCACTGCCGGAAGACGCCTCACCCGCTCGGTCCAATCCTGCCCCCTCACACCATCGCCACGGCTGATGGCTTGCGTGAGTTCCCCCTGCGCATAGACCAGGGTCACCGCGACGCCATCGACCTTGGGCTGGATCCAGACATCGTCGCGGCGTGACATCCAGCGCCCCACCGCCGCCGCGTCGGCCAGTTTCTCGAGCCCCGTCTGGAGCACGGGATGAGGGACGTCGCCACGCGGATGCCTGGGTGTGAGCACCGCGGGCACATGCTCGGGATGACAGCGCCGCCAGGTCTCGAGCCGTGACCTGGCTTGATCATAGACGCTGTCGCTGACGGCGGACTCACCGCGCCGATAGTAGGCGTCATCCCATTCAGCGAGGCGCTCGACCAATGCCGCCACCGCATCGGGCGCGGGCGCCGCCTGACAGGATTCGTCCGCGAATGCCCCCAGGGATGGCCACCAGCCGAACAGGCAGAGCAGGCCGACGACGAGACGCTGAATCATGGGTAGCCTCCGAAAAAAGCTACCACCATAGCAACGAGCCCCGCGCGACGCTGTCGGCGGGGCTCGTCATGTAACGTAAGCCTGATCCTACAGGAGCTTACAGACCGGCGGCCTGACGCAAAGCCGCGGCGCGGTCGGTGCGCTCCCAGGGGAAAGCGGTGAAGGTCTCGGTATGCTCCTGCCCCTTGGTGTCCTTCCAGCTGTAGCTGGCCTCGAAGGGCTCGCGGCCGAAGTGGCCGTAGGCCGCGGTGAGCTGGTACATGGGGTGCAGCAGGTCGAGCATGCGGGTGATGGCGAAGGGGCGCAGATCGAAGTGCTCGCGCACCAGCTCGATGATGTGCGCCTCGTCCACCT
Organism: Billgrantia saliphila; assembly: GCF_002930105.1. Classification (GTDB taxonomy): domain Bacteria; phylum Pseudomonadota; class Gammaproteobacteria; order Pseudomonadales; family Halomonadaceae; genus Halomonas; species Halomonas saliphila. The sequence continues at coordinate 29,254 of NZ_PJRN01000006.1, forward strand.
TGCCGGTGCCGAAGGTATTGATCGATACCGAGGTGGGCTCGGCCACGCCGATGGCGTACGACACCTGGATCTCGCACTTGTCGGCGAGTCCCGCGGCCACCACGTTCTTGGCCACGTAGCGCCCGGCATAAGCGGCGCTGCGGTCGACCTTGGAAGGATCCTTGCCGGAAAAGGCGCCGCCGCCGTGGCGTGCCATGCCGCCGTAGGTATCGACGATGATCTTGCGCCCGGTCAGGCCGCAGTCGCCCACCGGACCGCCGATGACGAACTTGCCGGTGGGGTTGATGTGGAATTTGGTCTGCTCGGAGAGCCACTCGGCGGGGATCACCTCCTCGATGATCTCGCGCCGGACCATGCGCCGCAGCTCATCCTGATCGATCTCCGGGGCATGCTGGGTCGACAGCACCACCGCCTCGACGCCGCAGGGCATGCCCGACTCGTCGTAGCGGAAGGTGATCTGGCTCTTGGCATCCGGGCGCAGCCATGGGAGCAGACCGTGCTTGCGCAGCTCGGCCTGACGCTCCACCAGGCGGTGGGCGTAATGGATCGGCGCCGGCATGAACGAATCAGTCTCGTTGGTGGCGTAGCCGAACATCAGGCCCTGATCGCCCGCTCCCTGGTCCTCCGGCTTGCTGCGGTCGACTCCCTGGGCGATGTCCACGCTCTGCTTGCCGATCAGGTTGAGCACCCCGCAGGTCTCGCCGTCGAACCCCACCTCCGAGGAAGTGTAGCCGATGTCGATGATCACCTGACGCACCAACTCCTCCAGGTCGACCCAGGCGGAAGTGGTGATCTCGCCGGCGACGATGGCCACGCCAGTCTTGACCAGCGTCTCGCAGGCCACCCGGGCGTGCTTGTCGCGAGCGATGATGGCGTCCAGCACCGCATCGGAGATCTGATCGGCGATCTTGTCCGGGTGCCCTTCGGAGACGGACTCGGAGGTGAACAGGGAGTATTCGCTCATGCGTGTCGACCCTTCTGTGTATCGGCAAAGCGCAGCGGCGCCGCCCGAACCGGTTTGGCAGCCCGTGACCGCACGGTGCCTGGCTTCCTGGCCCGGCAGGCGCGCAGCGGTGGGGCCCGAGTTTACATGCTGGTCCCCCGAGAGGCACCCGTCATTTGATGCCCGGGGGCAAGTCGGCGACAATAGGCGGCCGAATTCGACCGCGCCGTGCCACCCTGCGGCGCCCAGCCAGAACGCTACCGGCGGGCTCGTCAGGCCGCCATTGACTTGCCCCATTCTGCCGCAGGCGAGGAGCTAACCCAACATGCCGTCCCGATTCGAACTGGCCAATGCCATTCGCGCCCTGTCCATGGATGCCGTACAGCAGGCCAAGTCCGGCCACCCCGGCGCGCCCATGGGCATGGCCGACATCGCCGAAGTGCTGTGGAACGACTATCTCAAGCACAACCCCAACGACCCGAAATGGCCCGACCGCGACCGCTTCGTGCTCTCCAACGGCCACGGTTCGATGCTGCTCTACTCCCTGCTGCACCTGACCGGCTACGAGCTCGAGCTGGAGCAGCTGCGGGCATTCCGCCAGCTGCACTCCAAGACCGCCGGTCACCCCGAGTTCGGCTATGCGCCGGGCATCGAGACCACCACCGGCCCGCTGGGCCAGGGCCTGGCCAATGCCGTGGGCATGGCCATCGCCGAGAAGACCCTGGCGGCACAGTTCAACCGCCCGGGACACGAAATCGTCGACCACCAGACCTACTGCTTCGCCGGCGACGGCTGCATGATGGAGGGCATCTCCCACGAGGTGAGCTCGCTGGCGGGAACCCTGGGCCTGGGCAAACTCACGGTGTTCTACGACGACAACGGCATCTCCATCGACGGCGAGGTCGAGGGCTGGTTCACCGACGACACCGCCAAGCGCTTCGAAGCCTACGGCTGGCACGTGGTGCCCAACGTCGACGGCCACGACCCCGAGCAGATCACGGCCGCCATCGAACTGGCCCGCAGCCACGACGACCGCCCCAGCCTGATCATCTGCAAGACCATCATCGGCTTCGGCGCGCCCAACAAGCAGGGCAAGGAGGAGAGCCACGGCGCCCCGCTGGGCGAGGAAGAGGTCGCCGCGGCACGCCAGCAGCTCGGCTGGCCGCACGCCCCGTTCCACGTGCCCGAGCCGATCTATCAGGCCTGGGACGCCCGCGCCGAGGGTCAGTCGCGCCAGGACGACTGGCAGGCCCGCTTCGCCCGCTACCGCGACGAACATCCCGAGCTCGCCCGCGAGTTCAGCCGCCGCGTGCAGTGCAAGCTGCCGGCGGAGATCACCAGCGAAGCCTTCATCGAGAAGATGCAGCAGAAGGGCGAGACCCTGGCCACACGCAAGGCGTCGCTGCTGTGCCTCAACGAGCTCGGCCCGCAGCTGCCCGAGCTGCTCGGCGGCAGCGCCGACCTGGCGCCCTCCAACCTGACCTTCTGGAGCGGCGCCAAGCCAATCTCCCGCGAGAACCCGGGCGGCAACTACCTGCACTACGGGGTGCGCGAGTTCGGCATGGGCGCGATCATGAACGGCATCGTGCTGCACGGCGGCTTCATCCCCTACGGCGCCACCTTCCTGATCTTCATGGAGTACATGCGCAATTCGGTGCGCATGGCATCGCTGATGGGCAAGCGCGCCATCTACGTGTTCACCCATGACTCCATCGGCCTGGGCGAGGACGGCCCCACCCATCAACCGATCGAGCAGCTGACCAACCTGCGCAGCACGCCCAACCTGTGCACCTGGCGCCCCTGCGACGCGGTGGAGACCGCCGCCGCATGGGATGCCGCGATCAAGCGCAACTCCGGCCCCACGGCGCTGGTGCTGTCGCGCCAGAACCTGCCGCACCAGGAGCGCAGCAAGCAGCAGCTGGCCGAGATCCAGCGCGGCGCCTACGTCCTCAAGGAGTGCGAGGGAACGCCCGAGCTGATCCTGATCGCCACCGGTTCCGAGGTGGCGCTGGCCATGGACGCCGCCGCCGAGCTGGAAGGCCAGGGCCGCGCGGTCCGAGTCGTCTCGATGCCCTCCGCCTACCGCTTCGACGGCCAGGACGTCGAGTATCGCGAGAGCGTGCTGCCGAGGGCGGTGACCAAGCGCATCGCCATCGAGGCCGGCCACGCCGACTACTGGTACAAGTACGTGGGCCTCGACGGCCGCGTGATCGGCATGACCACTTTCGGCGAGTCCGCCCCGGCGGGCGACCTGTTCAAGTACTTCGGCTTCACCGTGGAGAACGTCCTCGAGCAGGCCCAGGAACTGCTCGGCTGACAAGTTGCGGCATGGAAGCAAGCGGCACAAAAGAAGGGCACGACCGCGCGGTCGTGCCCTTTTCATTTCCAATGGCGATTCGCTCGCTCAGGCGTTTGGGGCAGTGTTTCCTCAGGCCACCGTCACGCTCTTGTCCAGGTACACGTCCTGAATGGCCTGAAGCAGCTCGACGCCCTCGCTCATGCTCTTCTGGAACGCCTTGCGCCCCGAGATCAGCCCCATTCCGCCGGCGCGCTTGTTGATCACCGCGGTACGCACCGCCTCGGCCATGTCGGAGTTGCCCTTGGAGCCGCCGCCCGAGTTGATCAGCCCGGCACGCCCCATGTAGCAGCAGGCCACCTGGTAGCGGGCCAGATCGATGGGATGATCGGAGGTCAGCTCGCTGTAGACCTTGGCGTGGGTATGACCGAAGCCGATGTCCTGGAAGCCGCCGTTGGTCTCGGGCAGCTTCTGCTTGACGATGTCGGCCTTGATCGTCGAGGCGAGGTGGTTGGCCTGGCCGGTGAGATCGGCCGCCACGTGGTAGTCCTTGCCTTCGTGCTTGAACGCGGGGTTGCGCAAGTAGGCCCACAGCACCGTAGCCATGCCCAGTTGGTGGGCGCGCTCGAAGGCCTCGCTGATCTCCATGATCTGGCGGCGGCTCTCGGGGGAGCCGAAGTAGATGGTCGCCCCCACCGCCACGCAGCCCATGTCGTGAGCCTGTTCCACCTCGGCGAACAGGGTCTGGTCGTACATCGCCGGGTAGCTCAGCGTCTCGTTGTGGTTGAGCTTGAGCATCATCGGGATGCGATGGGCGTAGCGGCGCGCCACCGACGACAGCACGCCCAGGGTGGACGCCACCCCGTTGCAACCGCCCTCGATGGCCAGCTCGACGATGTTGGCCGGGTCGAAATAGCGCGGGTTGGGCGCGAAGGAGGCCCCGGCGGAGTGCTCGATGCCCTGGTCCACCGGCAGCAGGCTGAGGTAGCCGGTGCCGGCCAGACGGCCATGGCCGAACATCGCCTGCAGGCTGCGCATCACGGCAGGGCTGCGGTCGCTGTCGGCGACGACCCGGTCGACGAAGTCCGGGCCCGGCAGGTGGAGCTGCTCGCGGGGAAAGCCACGGCAGCGGTGGTCGAGCAGGTATTCGGCATCGTCACCCAACAGTTGGGGTATATCGGTCATGTCTTCCTCTCCATGGTGTCGTGATTCGCTATTCCCAGCGTAGTGAAAACCGTACCGAGCGTACGCCTCGCTTGCAAACGGAAGCGCCCTTCCCATGCGGGAAGGGCGCTTGCCGGGGTTCGCTCAGGCCGCCCTGACCTCGATGCGGCGACGCTGGTGCGATGGCTTCTTCGGTAGTTGCAAGTGCAGCACCCCGTTCTCGATGCGCGCCTCGATGGCGTCGCTGTCGATCTCGTGGCTGAGCGTGAAGCGGCGTGCGAAGCGCTGGGCCCGTACCTCGGCGTAGATGGCCGACATGCCTTCCGGCATCTCCAGCCGGATCTCGCCCTCCAGGCTCAGCAGATTGTTGTCCACCTCGATGCTCAGCGATTCCGGCGTGACGCCGGGAAGATCGGCCAGCAGGTGCAGGGCATTGCCCTCCTCGAAGATATCGACCGGCGGTTGCAGCGCCCGGTCGCGCTCGTCGCGGGAACCCTCGCTCTCCTGCACCTGGGGCTGACGGGTCGCTTCTTGCCGAGTGATCTCGTTCATTGCCGTTCACCTCCTTCAGGCTCGACCATCATGCCGACTGGATCTCGATACGCCGCGGCTTGAGCTCCTCGCGCTTGGGCAGCGTGATCTCGAACACGCCGTTGCGCCAGCGCGCCTCGGCCCGGTCGGCATCCAGACCCTCGGGCAGGGCGATGGAGCGGGCGAAGCTGCCACCCGCACGCTCGCGGCGAAAATAGGGGCGCCGCTCGTCGCCTTCCGGTTCGTCGGGCACGACCTGGCGTTCCCCCCTGACGGTCAGGACATTGTCCTGAAGGCTGAGTTCGAGATCGCCCGCCGTGAGACCGGCGGCGAACACGTAAACGCGCACCGCATCGTCGGTACGGCCGATATTGATCATCGGGTAGGTTCCGCGCGGTACCGCGCGGATGTCGGTCGCCCCGGGCTCGGGAAGTATCTCGTCCAGCCATTCCCGAAACCAGTCCACACCCCAGGGAGACCCGGTATCGTAACGCCTGAGATCTCCGAACATGACGAACACCTCCTACGCTTTGCCTAACCAGGAAACGGGATGCGACCGGCCGCGGCAACCTCGTCGGCCGGCGACGTCCCGTAAGGGAAAATAGGGGCTCGCAGTGCGCTTTCAAGCCCCGCGCGACGCGCCATGCCCCGCTGCCGCGAGCCGGGACGTCGCAGCGCTTTTACGGTAGAATCTCCGCTTTCCGTTCGAGGAGAGCCAGGCAAGCATGGCCCAGCGCATCGCCATCAATGGATACGGACGAATCGGCCAGTGCGTGCTGCGCGCGCTGGTGGAGCGCCGGTTGACCCACCCCGACGTCGCGGCGCTCGAGGTGGTGGCGATCAACGAACTCTCCGACCTGGACACCATCGCCTACCTCACCCGCTACGACACCACCCATGGCCGCTTCCCCGGCCGGGTGAGCACCGCAGCAGGCCGCCTGGTCATCGATGGCCGGCCCATCGAGGTGCTGAACGAGCCCGCCCCCGCGCGCCTGCCCTGGCGCGAGCTGGGCATCGATCTGGTACTGGAGTGCTCGGGCAGCTTCAAGGAGCGCGCCACCGCCGCGCATCACCTCGCCGCCGGTGCCGGTCGCCTGCTGTTCTCCCAGCCGGCCGAGAGCGACGTCGACGCCACCATCGTCTGCGGCATCAACGAGGACGAGCTCTCCGCCGAGCATCGCATCGTCTCGGCGGCGTCGTGCACCACCAACTGCCTGGTGCCGGTGCTCACCGTGCTCGACGAGGCGCTGGGCATCGAGCACGGCGTAACCACCACGGTGCACTCGGCAATGAACGACCAGCCGGTGATCGACGCCTACCACCAGACCGACCTGCGGCTGACGCGCTCGGCGATGCACTCCATCGTGCCCGTCGACACCAGCCTGGCGCGCGGCATCAACCGCCTGATGCCGCACCTGGCCGGACGCTTCGAGTGCCTGCACATGCGCGTGCCAACGATCAACGTCTCGGCCATGGACATGTCTATCTGCGTGCGCCGCGACACCTCGGCCGGCGAGGTCAACGAGCTGCTGCGCCGCGCCAGCGAGTCGCGCCTGGCGGGGCTGCTCGGTTACACCGAGGAGCCCATGGCGTCGGTCGACTTCAACCACGATCCCCGCTCGGGTATCGTTGACGCCACTCAAACCCGGGTAGCGGGCAAGCGCCTGATCAAGCTGTTGTGCTGGTTCGACAACGAGTGGGGCTTCGCCCATCGCATGCTCGACGTCGCCCAGCGCCTGGCGACCCTGCCGCCGCCGGCTTCGTGAACCCGGTTTCGGTTCCCCATCAACGAGGATGATGCCTGATGAACGTGCTCAAGATGACCGACCTCGACCTGCGCGGTCAGCGCGTGCTGATCCGCGAGGACCTGAACGTTCCCGTCAAGCACGGCAAGGTGAGTAGCGACGCCCGCCTGCGGGCCAGCCTGCCGACCATCAAGGCGGCCATGGAGGCCGGCGCCAAGGTGATGCTGATGAGCCACCTGGGGCGCCCGACCGAAGGCGAACCGGCCGAGGAGTTCTCGCTGGCCCCGGTGGCCGAGCGCCTCGGCGAGCTGCTTGGCCGCCCGGTGCGGCTGGTCGAGGAGTACCTCGATACCGCCCTCGACCTGGCCGACGGCGAGGTCGTGCTGCTCGAGAACGTGCGCTTCAACGTGGGCGAGAAGAAGGACGACGAGACGCTGGCCAAGCAGTACGCCGCGCTGTGCGACATCTATGTGATGGACGCCTTCGGTACCGCCCACCGCGCCCAGGCCTCCACCCACGGCGTGGCCCGCTTCGCGTCGCAGGCCTGCGCCGGCCCGCTGCTGGCCGCCGAGCTCGACGCCCTGGAGAAGGCCCTGGCCACGCCCAGGCGCCCCATGGTCGCCATCGTCGGCGGCTCCAAGGTATCGACCAAGCTCGAGGTGCTCAACGCCCTCTCCGAGAAGTGCGACCAGCTCATCGTCGGCGGCGGCATCGCCAACACCTTCATCGCCGCGGCCGGCCACAATGTCGGCAAGTCGCTGCACGAGGCCGACCTGATCGACCAGGCCAAGGCGCTAATGACCAAGGTCGAGATCCCGCTGCCCACCGACGTGGTAGTGGCCACGGAGTTCTCCGAATCCGCCGAGGCGGTGGTCAAGCCGGTCGACCAGGTGGGCGACGACGAGATGATCCTCGACATCGGTCCCGACACCGCGGGCCGATTGGCCGGCCTGCTCAAGGACGCCGGCACCATCCTGTGGAACGGCCCGGTGGGCGTGTTCGAGATCGACCAGTTCGGCCACGGCACCGAGGCGCTATCGCGCGCCATTGCCGAAAGCAACGGCTTCTCCATCGCCGGCGGCGGTGACACCCTGGCCGCCATCGACAAGTACGGCATCGATGACAGCGTCTCCTACATCTCCACCGGCGGGGGCGCGTTCCTCGAATACGTGGAAGGCAAGACCCTGCCCGCCGTCAAGGCCCTGGAAGACGCTGCACGCTGATATCCCCGGGGCCGATCGGCGCATGCCGGCCGGCCCCGACCGCCCTGCCCCAGACAGACTGCATAGAGAGAACAGGTGAGTTCATGGCACTGATCAGCATGCGCCAGATGCTGGACCACGCCGCCGAGCGCGGCTATGGCATTCCAGCCTTCAACGTCAACAACCTCGAACAGATGCGCGCCATCATGGAAGCGGCCGACGCAACCGACTCCCCGGTGATCGTCCAGGCTTCCGCCGGTGCGCGGAAGTACGCTGGCGCGCCCTTCCTTCGCCATCTCATCCTGGCCGCGGTGGAGGAGTTCCCCCACATCCCGGTGGTGATGCATCAGGACCACGGCACCTCGCCGGCGGTCTGCCAGCGCTCGATCCAGCTCGGCTTCTCCTCGGTGATGATGGACGGCTCGCTGGGCGAGGACGGCAAGACACCGATGGACTACGACTACAACGTCGACGTCACCCGCCGCACCGTCGAGATGGCGCACGCCTGCGGCGTCTCGGTGGAGGGCGAGCTGGGCTGCCTGGGCAGCCTGGAGACCGGCATGGCCGGCGAGGAAGACGGCATCGGCGCCGAGGGCGTGCTCTCCCACGACCAGCTGCTCACCGACCCGGAAGAGGCCGCGGACTTCGTCAAGGCGACCCAGGTCGACGCCCTGGCCATCGCCATCGGTACCAGCCACGGCGCCTACAAGTTCACCCGGCCGCCTACCGGCGACACCCTCTCCATCCAGCGCATCAAGGAGATTCACGCCCGCATCCCTGACACTCACTTGGTGATGCACGGCTCCTCGTCGGTGCCCCAGGAGTGGCTCGCCATCATCAACGAGTTCGGCGGCGAGATTCCCGAGACCTACGGCGTGCCGGTCGAGGAGATCGTCGAGGGCATCAAGCACGGCGTGCGCAAGGTCAACATCGACACCGACCTGCGCCTGGCCTCCACCGGGGCGGTGCGGCGCTTCCTGGCCAAGAATCCCAGCGAGTTCGACCCGCGCAAGTACCTCAAGGAGACCGTGACCGCGATGCGCGATATCTGCATCGCCCGCTACGAGGCCTTCGGTACCGCCGGCAACGCCAGTCGCATCAAGCCGATCAGCCTCGAGGCGATGTTCGAGCGTTACGCCCGCGGCGAGCTCGACCCCAAGGTGAAGTGAGCGTCCCAGCTCGAGGCTGACAGGGCGGCCCTTGGGCCGCCCTTTCTCTTGCTCACGTTAACCCTCTTTCCTCGCCCTGCCCTGCCCCTCTCGGCGCTTGCCCGCTCGCCCGCTCGAACTTGCCCCGACGCCTTTCGCGGCCTAGGATGGGAACGTTCCCATCCAGAGCAACGCCTTGCCCATGCGCCCTTCTCGACACGCCACCCTGCTCGAAGTGGCACGCGAAGCCAACGCCTCGAAGACCAGCGTGTCGCGCTACTTCGGCGGCGAACGCGAGCGGCTCTCGCCGTCGCTTCAGCGGCGCATCGCCCAGGCGGCGCGTCGGCTCGACTATCGACCCAATCAGATGGCACGGGGGCTGAAGGGCGGTCGCTCACGACTGATCGGCATGCTGGTGGCCGACATCCGCAACCCCTATTCGGTGGCGGTGATGCACGGCGTCGAACAGGCCTGCCGTGAGCGCGGTTATTCGCTGCTGGTGGGCAACACCGGTAACGACCCCGCCCAGGAGCGCACTCACTTGGCCCTGCTGGCCTCCTACCGGGTGGAGGGGCTGGTGATCAATGCCGCCGGCAGCCCCGGCCGCGAACTGCAGTCGCTGGCCGACCAGGGCTTGCCGCTGGTGCTGCTCGACCGCTGGCTGGAAGAGGTGGAAGCGGACGTGGTCGGGCTCGACAACGCCTTGGCCGTCGACATGGCGATCGACCACCTGCGCCGGCAGGGCTATCGCTCGCTGCTGTTCCTCAGCGAGCCCCCGGGGCAGGCCAGCCCACGCCAGCAGCGCTGGCAGCGCTTCGAGCAGCGCCTGGCCGGCGAGCCGAACCTGCACGGTGAGCGCCGCGACCTGTCGCCGGGCGAGCCGGATGCGGCACGCGAGATCCTTCAGGATTTCCTCGCCTGGGCCGAGCGCCCCGCCGTGCTCTGCGCCAATGGCAACGTGACCCTGGCTGCCACCCGCGCCTTGCAGGCCCTCGGTGCGCGCCTCGGCGAGGTCGGCCTGCTGGGTATCGACGAACTCGACTGGTGCGAGCTGGTTCCCCCCGGCATCACGACGCTGGCCCAGCCCACCGAGGCCATTGGCCGGGCCGCCGTGCAGCAACTGCTGGCACGGCTTGACGACGGTACGCCCCCGCAGCCGCCCCGCCGCACCCTGTACCCGGCCCGGCTGAACGCCCGCGGCTCGACCCGTCTCGCAGCTTTCGCCAAAAACCACGACAACGACTGTGACAAGGAGCAGCGATGAACGACGATACTCTCCCACCGGAAGTTCTCGCCTTCGGCGAGGCCATGGCCCTGTTCGTGGCCGAGACCCCCGGCGCGCTGGCCGACGTGGAGTGCTTCCGGCGCGGCATCGCCGGGGCCGATACCAATGTCGCCATCGGCCTGGCCCGGCTCGGTTTTCGCGTCGGCTGGCTGAGCCGCGTCGGCAGCGACGGCTTCGGGGCCTACCTGCGGCGAGCCCTGGAAACCGAGGGGCTCGATTGCCGCTACCTGCGGGAGGACCCCGATCAAGCCACCGGCCTGGTGTTCAAGGAACGCGCCGAGGGTGGCGCCGATCCCAGGGTGGCCTACTTCCGTCGCGGCAGCGCCGCCAGTCATATGGCGCCGGGGGATGCCGAGCAGATCGACTTCACCGCCGCGCGCCACCTCCACGCCACCGGCATTCCACCGGCGCTCTCCGACAGCTGCCGGGAGCTGACCCGACACATGCTCGATCAGGCCCATGCCCACGGCGCCAGCATCTCCTTCGACCCCAACCTGCGCCCCAGCCTGTGGCCCAGCGAGGCAGCGATGCGCGATACCCTGAACGCCATGGCGGCCAAGGCCGACTGGGTACTGCCGGGCCTGGCCGAGGGACGCCTGCTGACCGGGCTCGATACGCCTCGCGACATCGCCGATTTCTATCTCGAGCGCGGCGCCAAGGCCGTGTTCCTCAAGCTCGGACCGGAGGGCGCCTACTACCGCGGTGTACTGGACGGCCGCGAGGCGGAAGCCACCGTGCCGGGCTTCCCGGTCGCGCACGTGGTGGATACCGTGGGCGCCGGGGACGGTTTCGCCGTGGGCGTGATCAGCGCCCTGCTAGATGGCCTCTCTTCACAGGCCGCCACACGCCGCGGCAACCTGATCGGCGCCGAGGCCGTGCAGGTGCAGGGCGACATGGAGGGCCTGCCGAGCCGTACGCGCCTGACCGAGCTCGAGCGCAACCTGCCAGACTTGCCGTAACTGACCGCCAACATCGGAGCGAGACAATGACAAAACGCATCGTCGCCTACAGCCGCCTCAAGCCGACGCATCTCGATCAGCTCAGGCAGCGCTTTCATGTCGACTACTTCGAAGCCCTGAAGAACACCGACGATCCCGGCTTTCGCGAGGCACTGGGCAGGGCCCACGGTATCGTCGGCTCGAGCCTTGCCATCACCCCCGAGCTGCTCGACCAGGCGCCGCACCTCGAGGCCATTGCCAGCATCTCGGTGGGCTACGACAACTACCCCGTCGAGGCGCTGACCCAACGCGGCATCCTGCTGTGCAACACCCCGGACGTGCTCACCGAAACCACCGCCGACACCGGCTTCCTGCTGATCATGACCACGGCGCGGCGCGCGGTGGAGCTGGCCGAGTTCGTCAAGCGCGGCGAATGGCGGGAGAGCATCGGCGAGGCACAGTTCGGCAGCGACGTGCACGGCAAGACGCTGGGCATGATCGGTTTCGGGCGCATCGGCGCCGCCGTCGCCCGCCGTGGTGCGCTGGGCTTCGGCATGCAGGTGCTCTATTCCAACGCCTCGCCCAAGCCGGACCTGGAGCGGGAACTCGGCGCCACGCGCTGCGAGATGGACGACCTGCTGGCCCGCGCCGACTTCGTCTGCGTCACCGTGCCGCTGTCGGCCGAGACGACGCACTTGATCGGCGCTCGCGAATTCGGGCTGATGAAGCCCTCGGCGATCTTCGTCAACATCGCCCGAGGCAAGGTGGTCGACGAAACCGCGCTGATCGCCGCTTTGGAGACGGGCGGGATCCGTGCCGCCGGACTCGACGTGTTCGAGCGCGAGCCGCTCTCGCCGGAGTCGCCGCTGCCGCACATGAGCAACGTGGTGGCCCTGCCGCACATCGGCTCGGCGACCCACGAGACCCGCGATGCCATGGCCCAGCGCGCGGTGGACAATATCCTGCTCGCGCTCGAGGGCAAGCGCCCCATCAGCTTGGTCAACGAGGCGGCCTGGCGGGAGCGCAGCTGACGCCGCCGGCGCAGCTCTACGACTAAAGGAGCCTTGGCCCGCTCCTTGGCCTCTTCTAGTTTTGGATCAATCCAAAAACAACCGTGCGAGACAGCGAACCGATGACCGACGAGACACAGCGCCCTCACCGTACACGCCGCGATTCCGGCAACGTGACGCTGCAGGATATCGCCGCGCACGCGGGCGTCTCGCGTTCCACGGTCTCGCTGGTGCTGCGCGAGAGCCCGTTGGTCGCCAAGCGCACCCGCGAACAGGTCCGCCGCTCGATCAAGGCGCTGGGCTACGTCTACAACCGGGGCGCTGCCGCCTTGCGAGCTACCCGCACCTCGACCCTGGGCGTGGTGGTCTACGACATCGCCAACCCCTTCTTCGGCGCCATGGTGGCGGGTATCGACGCCGCCCTGAACCGCGAGGGCTATGTCTCCTTCCTGGCCAACAGCGAGGACTCCCCCGAACGCCAGCAGCGCTTCCTGGAACGCATGCGCGAGCATCGCGTCGACGGCATCCTGCTGTGCCCGGCGGAAGGCACCGACCCCGCCCTGGTCGCGACGCTGGAAGCGTGGAAGCTGCCCTGCGTGCAGGTGCTGCGCCATATCGGCACACCGCCCTACGACTACGCCGGTACCGACTTTCGCCAAGGTGTCGGGTTGGCCATCGATCATCTCGTCGCACGCGGCCACGAGCGCATCGCCTTCATCGGCGGTCATACCGAGCACTCGGCGACCCGAGAGCGCTGGCAGGGCTACCGCGAGGCCATCTCCCGTCATGGCCTGGGCTATCAGCGCCTGCTGCGCTCGACCGTGACCCGCCGCGACGGCTTCGAGGCCATTCAGCAACTGCTGGGCGAATCGCCGCCACCGACCGCCGTGGTGTGCCACAACGACCTGGTCGCCTTCGGCGCCATGCTCGGCCTGCAGCGCCAGGGCCTCACCCCGGGGGTGGACTGCGCGGTGATCGGCACCGACGACGTCGAAGAGGCGGCGCTGAGCGCCCCGGCACTGACCAGCATCGCCACCCACCCCTACGCAGTAGGCCGGGAGGCGGCCCGCCTGGCCCTGCGGCGCATCCAGACCCCCGACGGGGCGCGCGAGCAGGTCGTGCTCGCCCCCCAGCTCAGGGTACGCGAGTCCTGCGGCGCCTCGCTGGCCCACGACAGGCCACTCGCCGCGACTCCCTGAAGCGGCAACCGCCGCGAACGCCAGCCACCCCACGCCACCCATGTGGCTTCGACATAACAAGAGGTGTTTTTATGACTCACAGCTGGATCGATCCAAAAATCGCCCCCCGGCCCATCGCGGCCGGACTGCTCGCCGGTGCCACGCTGGTCGCCGCCCTGGGCATGGCCGGCACGGCGCAAGCCGTGGAGCTGCGCTTCGGTCACGGCGGCACCGAGGACACCGCCTACCACCTGGGCGCAACCCGGTTCAAGGAGCTGCTCGACGAGAAGAGCGAAGGCGAGATCGGCGTCGAGATCCTAGGCAACTCGGTGCTCGGCCACGAGACCGAGATGTTCGAGCAGCAGATGGCCGGGGCGCTCGACCTCTCGATCATCAACCCCGGGCTGATCACCGACTTCTCCTCCACCGCCAACGTGTTCTCGATCCCCTTCCTCTATCGCGACGAACAGCATTGGCAAGCGGTGCTTGACGGAGAGGTGGGCCGGGAGATCGCCGATCGCATCAGCGCGGAGACCGATGTGCGCATTCTCGCCTTCTACGGCGGCGGCAAGCGTCAGATCGTCAGTACCGAGCCGCTGGAGAGCCTCGACGATCTCGAAGGCTTGAAGCTGCGCACCAATCCCACCAAGCCACTGATCACTGCTTGGGAGGCGCTGGGCGCCGATCCCACGGTAATGGAGTGGGAAGAGATCTATACCGGCCTGCAGGTGGGCGCCATCGACGGCCTGCTCAACGAGGCCGAGTGGATTCATCGCATGCGCTTCCACGAGGTCGCGCCGCACATCGGGCTCTCCGAGCACGACATCACCGTACGTCTGCTGACCATGTCGCAGATGAGCTGGGACCGACTCTCCGAGGAGCAGCAGCAGATGGTGCAGGAAGCCGCCGAGGAGTCGGCAAGCTATGCCCGCGAGGTACAGCTCAAGCAGGACGCCGAGGCGCTCGACCTGCTGGCCGAAGAGGGCGCCACCCTGCATGAGCTCGATCGGGAGCGCATGCAGTCAGTGGTGGAGGAGCCGTTGCAGAGCGTAATCGAGGAAATGGGCCTTGCCGATCTGCATCGCATGATCGTCGACGCCGAGTGAGCACCCGCGCCCGGCAGTGCCGGGCGCCCCTCTCACGACCCACAGGAAACCGTCATGTCCCGTTTGCTTCAAGGCCTGGCATGGCTCAATCGCGGTATCGAGCGTCTGCTGCATGTGCTGCTGCTGGCGCTGGTGTTCGGCTTCATCCTGTTCATCATCTACCAGGTGCTGAGCCGCAACCTGCCCTTCATGCCACGTCTCTACTGGACCGAGGAGTTCAGTCGTTTCGCCTTTCAGTGGATGGTCATGCTGGGTGCTGCCGTCGGCGTTCTGCATGCCGACCACTTCGTGCTCGAAGCCTTTCCTCGCGGCACGCGGGCCGACCTTTTTACCCGCGTCGTCCGCGATCTGGCCTGCCTGCTGCTCGGCATTCTCTTCGTCGTATACGGCAAGGACTTCGGCCTGTCCGGACTGCGCCGCAACGCCACCGCCTCGGGGCTGTCGATGGTCTACGTCTATTCGGTCTTCGCCGTCAGCGGAGCGTTCATGGTGCTGTTCAGCCTCCAGCGATTGCTGCACGCCGCGCTGTACGGCATGGACGACATGGAGCGGAGCCTGAACACACCGAGCGATCTCGACGCCATCGATGTCAGTGAGTCGGGCAACACACCGCTGAACGTCAAGCACGGCGACACTCCTCTCGATCCCAACCGGCATGGAGGCGACCGCTGATGCTGCCCATGGAGTGGATATTCTTCTTGCCCTGGCTGCTGTTCGGCCTGCTGGGGGTGCTCATCGTAGCCGGCGTGCCGATCGCCATGGCGCTGATTCTCACCGCCGCCGGCATCATCGTGCTCGACCCACGCCTGACCTTCTGGGTGATGTTCCAGCGCATGTACAACGGTATGGATTCGTTCGTGTTGCTGGCCGTGCCGCTTTTCCTGCTGGCCGGCAACCTGATGAACGCAGCGCGCATCACCGACCGGCTGATCACGCTGTGCATGCTGCTGGTCGGTCATTTCAAGGGCGCGCTGGCCCATGTCAACGTGATGGTGAGCATGCTCTTCGCCGGGGTATCCGGCTCCTCCACCGCCGACAGCGCCGGAGTAGGCACGGTGCTGATACCGGCCATGAAACGCGAGGGTTACCCGGCACACTTCGCCGTGGCGGTCACCGCCGCCTCGTCGGTGATGGGCATCATCATTCCGCCCTCGATCAACATGATCGTCTGGGGCGCCTTGACCAATACCTCGATCGCCGGGCTGTTCCTCGGCGGCATCCTGCCAGGAATCATGATCGGCGTGGCCCAGCTCGCCCTGAACCTGGTCTATGTGCGCCGCTACCAGGTGCCGGTGCGCCCACGCGCTTCGTTCGGCGAGCTGCTGCGTTCGGGCAAGGACGGCATGATGGCGGCAGGCATCCCGGTAGTGATTATAGGCGGCATCACGCTCGGCATCGTCACGCCCACCGAAGCGGCCATGATCGCGGTACTCTATGCATTGGCACTGGGTTTCATCGTCTATCGCGAACTCCGGTTCCGCGACGTCCTCGACGCTTCCACCGCCACCGTGCGGCTGTGCTCGCTGTCGCTGTTCAGCCTGGTGGGGGCAGCGATCTTCGGCTACCTGATCAGCTTCTACCAGATCCCGCCCAAGCTGATGGACGGGGTCAATATTTCCGACCCGGTCGTGCTGCTGCTGATCATGACCGCGGTGATGCTGGTCATCGGCACCTTCATGGATTCGCTGCCGGCGATGGCGATCATGGCGCCGATCTTCCAGCCCTTGGCGATGCAGGCCGGCATCCATCCAGTGCAGTTCGGGGTGATCGGCGTGATGGCGCTGGGGCTCGGCCTGATCACGCCGCCCTATGGCCTGTGCCTGATGATCTCGGCCAAGATCGGCGGCATCCCGCTGCTCAAGGCGCTGGGGACCACCATGCTTTACCTTGCCATTATGCTCGCCGTGATCCTGCTGCTGATTCTTTATCCTCAGTTGATCCTGGCGATTCCCGAACTGCTGGTGCCGGATTTCGTCTAACCCCCGCGTCACGCCGCCTCGTACAGGCGTGACGCCTCTCTCAAGAGGCTTCGTATGTCCGCTCCGCTCTGTCTGCTCTTCGATTCCGACGGCACCCTGGTCGATAGCGAGATTCTGCTCGCCGAGGTCATGGGCGAGGTCCTGCCCCGCCATGGCTTACCCTTTACGGCCGCGCAGTACATGGAAGAATTTCGAGGCGTTCGCTTCCTGACCATCGTGCTCGAGCTGGAACGTCGTCATCGAGCGCTGGGCGAGGCTCAGCGGCAGGCCATGGAAGCGGCGATGCGCGAGGCGATGGAAGTGCGCATGCGCGAGCAGCTCATGCCCATCGCCGGCATGACTGAAGCGCTGGAGGCGCTAAGCGACCATCCTCGCGCGGTGGTATCCAACGGTCCGGAGCGCAAGATTCGCTGCGCCATGGAGTGCGTCGGTTTCACTCATCACTTCAGCCAGCTGTTCAGCGCCTACACCTTGGGCGTATGGAAGCCGGACCCCGCGCTTTACCTCAAGGCGGCCGAGGCCATGGGCCACCCGCCGGAGCGCTGCGTGGTGATCGACGATGCCGCCGTCGGCGTCGCCGCGGGCCTCGCCGCCGGTATGCAGGTAATTCACCTCAATCATTTCCCCGCCGAGGAAACAACGCCGGCCGGAGCCACCGCCATTCATCACGCCAGTGAATTGCCCGCGGCCGTGGCACGCCTGTCCCGGTCGTTGCGCCACCCAAGCACCGAGTGTCCCGATCGGGCCTGACGGCTCTGATCGATTTTTTCTTTCGCCAAGCTATATTGCATTGCAGCATAAAGTGGCTTAGTTGTGTTAGGGTGTAGCTGTCACCAAGACCCGGACAAGGAGGTCACGATGCAACACGCTCAATTTCCCCTGGTACCCGCCACGCCGGCGGCGATGATGGATGTCTGGAAGCTCGGCGTGATGATGACCGAGCTCTGGACATCGTCCTTTTCGACCATCGCCATGCGCCACAACCTGTGGCAGACCCAGCCCCCTACCAGCGCAAGAATGATCAAGGAAAACCAGCGCATGGTGAGCGAGAAGATCGAGGCGGGTATGGAAACCGGGCTCGTTTGGCAGAAAGCCATGCTTGGCATGATGTTCGGCCAGACCACCCCCTGGTGGGTGACGAGCCGCCGCTCCATGCAGCCCTATCATCGTCGCAGCAGCGCCAACTCCCGTCGCCTTTCGCGGAAGTGAACGGGAAGTGGCCCATCGGCGCTCGCATGCTTGCTTGCCACCCTTCGGCCCCTCCTCCTAGAGTGAGAGCTATCGCACCAGGGAGAGGTTGATACGATGTCGAGCAAGCGACTCTTGTGCCTGGCGAGTGCCAGCATGCTGATGTTCGGGTTGTCTCCGGCCATGGCCGCGCCGGAGACCGCCGAAACCGATGGCGACGATCCCATGAAGGTAGAGGGCATGAGTCCCGAAGAAGCGGAGGATCAGCTGGACGCCACGCCGGAGCCGGTCGACCAGGCCAAGCTGACGGTCAGCGAGAAGGAGCCCTACGGACGCTACCTCACCAATCAGGACGGCAAGAGCCTCTACATGTTCGATCGGGACGAACAGGACGGCGACTACAGCACCTGTGAGGAGAGTTGCGCCATCGCCTGGCCACCCTACACCACCGAAGACACTCCGGCCGCCAGTGGCGGTGTCGAGGACGATCGGCTCGGTGTCATCGAGCGCGACGACGGCACGCTACAGGTCACCTACGAGGGTTGGCCGCTCTACTTCTTCGCCCGCGACGTCTATCCTGGCGACGCCCTCGGCCAGAGCGTCGAGCACATGGGCGGTCATTGGTATCTTCTCTCGCCGGACGGCGAACCCATCGTGGCCGAGACGCGCGAGCCGGCTGAGCCGGCCGATTCCTGAGTTCAACCGCTACGGTGCGAAGGTGTCACTTCGTGTCGTGAGCGGAGTCAACTGTTAGTTAAAAAAGCGAAAAACCCGCCCCCGGCGCATGCCGGGGGCGGATCCGAGGCAGCTGATATTCAGCTTGCAGGAGACATCGCCACATCCCTGTTGGCTACGGCCCATCCTTGAGCCCTGGTCTGGTTCTGTTCCGATCTTCACTGCCCTCCTTGGCAGTTCGTGTCTTCATGACGCTGCGAAGATCGGAACAGACGGCATCCTCCTTGATGCCAAGCCCATCCGTGGGCGTCAGACCTTACCAGTCCTGGTTTTCGTCATCCTGCTCCTCTTCCCATTCTTCTTCTTCGTTCTCTTCTTCCCACTCGTCAGTCTCGAACTCGTTATCGGTTTCGAAACCGGCATCGCCTTCCGCACCGGCCCCGGCGCCTACGTCGGCACCTGCCCCGGTATCGCCACCGACGCTTGAATCGGTACCCGCGCCAGCGCCAACGTCGCCTTCGGCGCTACCGCCCATTCCGGCATCGCCACCAGCGGAATCGGTGCCAACACCCATGTCGCTATCTGCACCGGCACCTACGCCAGCGCCAGACTCAGCTTCCGGTACCGTTTCCTGGGGCACGGCACCCTCGTCCTCTTCTTCATGGAAGTCGGCAAGCACCAGCGGGCTGGCGGTCAGACCAAACGTGATACCGACAATGCCGATTTTCTTGAGAAATTCCTTGGACATCATGTTCGCACCTCCAATGGAACGCGAGTTTTCAATTTTGAAGCCTTGGGCTTCATGTCATGCCGGCTGGCGTTCATGCCGACATGTCGTACTCACCCTGTGCTTGCACCTGTTGGGCCAGCCTGGCCAGATTAAGAAAAAATCCTTTCTAATCAATATATTGAAAAAGGGTAAATTACACCTTGCGGAGCGAGGAAGACGCTCGTGCGTTGACCATTTCTGACACATGAGTCTCTTCTAGGCAGGTATGGCCCGCCCACCGACCACGGCTTTTGAGCGATGGGCGCCATGCTTTGTCCTCGCTGGGCTTGAAGCGGCGGCGGTATGGCGCAATACTTAGGAAACAGCGTTCACTAACCTGGCAGCGCGGTGAAATGGAAATGGGCCTGCCTCAGCCTCAATTTTTTCCGGCGCTTGCCGATACCATGAGTATGGTGCTCGACAGTCCCTGACTGCGAAGGATATTGGTGATGATCCGCCCCCTCTGCCTGTTATTCGATTGCGACGGTACGCTGGTTGACAGCGAGCCTCTGCTGGCGGCCGAAATGGCCGTCAGCCTGACCCGGCTGGGGCTACCCTTCCAGGCCAGCGACTACATGGGCGAGTTTCGCGGCAGCCGCTTTCGCAATATCGTGGCCGCCCTCGAGGATCGCTATGGCAGCGTCGACCCGCTGCACTTGGCTGAAACCGAGACCGAGATGCGCAGCAATCTCAATCGACGCCTGGAAACTGAGCTGACTGCCATTACCGGCGCGCGCGAGGCACTCCACGCCCTGGCCGATTTCCCCTGTGGCGTGGTCTCGAACGGTCCGGAGAACAAGATTCGCACCTCCCTCGAGGCGATCGGTCTCGCCGACGTCTTCGGCCGCCACCTCTACAGCGGTTACACCGCCAACTGCTGGAAACCCGACCCTCGCCTCTACCTTCATGCCGCCCAAGGCATGGGGTTCGATCCCGAGGATTGCATCGCTGTGGACGATGCCTTGGTCGGGGTACGGGCTGCACTGGATGCCGGCATGACGGTGGTTCATCTCAACCGCTTCCCCGATGCCGAGGAAACCCCCGAAGGCGCCATCATGATCAGCAGCATGTACCAGCTGCCCACGGTCATCGAGAACCTCGTTCACACCCGGGCCATGGAGTACCGTCAGGTGGCGCTCGGCCGTTGAGCATGCAGGTCTGAGAACCGCCCCGCGACATGCAGAACCCGCGCCGTGGCGTTATCATCACGCCACATCGACAGCGCAAGGAGCCCCACATGGCCTCTCTGCAGGATCAGTTGCGCGGCCTGGTCTACTCCACCGAACATGGTGATATCTGCCCTGACTGCCGCTCTCCCCTGGCCGAGTGCCGCTGCGCCGCACTGGCCGAGCAGCAGCGCATCGCGACGCTCGACGGCATTGTGCGAATTCGTCGGGAAACCAGCGGGCGCAAGGGCAAGGGTGTTACCACGGTGAGCGGCGTGCCGCTGACCGACACGGAACTCAAGGCACTGGCCAAGACGCTAAAGCAGCGCTGCGGCACCGGCGGATCGCTGCGTGACGGCATCATCGAGATCCAGGGCGATCATCGCGAGACGCTCAAGGCCGAACTCGAGCGCCGCGGCTATCGCGTCAAGCTGGCCGGCGGCTGAGCAGGAACGACCATGTTCGCCACGATCACGCCTCGCCGCCTTCGCCAAGCCTCCATCGCGCTGGGCCTGCTGGTGCTGGCCGGATGCGCCGGCACGCCCGACTTCGCCGAGGTTCCCATTCGGGTCGAGCCGCCCGCCCAGCTTCGGCTCACCGAAGACGCCGAGCTGCGGGTACGCCTGAGCGGTGCCGACGGTCCCTTGGCCGAGACCCATGTCGAGCCGCGCGACAGTGGCCCCTGGTCGGTCGTCCTGCGCTACGACCGACGCGCCATCGAAACAGCCCCCGCACCGCGACTGAGTGCGACGCTACGCCAGCAGGGCCGCCTGACCCATGCCACGGCCGAGCCCGTGGCGCTGGAAGCGACACGACCGGACGCGCCGATCAGCCTATCGCTCGATCCCTACCGGTGACCGCGGCTGTCAGCGCCGTCAGCGCGTCTCCCACCGGGGCCTCCAGCTTCAGCGTGTAGAGCGGGTCGGCGCGGGTGCGCCCGAGATTGAGACAGGCGACGGGCTTGCCCGCCTCGACCGCCTGGCGCACGAAGCGGTAGCCGGAATAGACCATCAGCGACGAGCCCACCACCAGCAGTGCTTCGGCGGCATCGACCAGTGCCCTGGCGCGCGCCACCCGCTCGCGGGGCACGCTATCGCCGAAGAACACCACATCGGGCTTCCAGATACCCGTGCCGCAGCGCCGGCAGCCGGGCACGTCGAAATCGGAGAAATCCGTTTCCAGGTCGGCATCCCCATCCGGGCGCACGCCGGCTTCCACCTCCCGCCAGCGCGGGTTGCGCTCGGCCAGCTCGGTATGCAGATCGTGACGCATGCGCAGCGCACCGCATTCCATGCAGCGCACCTGTTCGGCACGGCCATGCAGGTCGATCACCCGGCGCGAGCCGGCTTTTTGATGCAGCCCATCGACATTCTGCGTGATGAGCCCCTGCACGATGCCGATGGCTTCCAACCGGGCCAGGGCCCGATGAGCGGCACCGGGCCGCGCCCCGTGAAGCGTGCGAAATCCCACCAGAGCCCGCGCCCAGTAGCGCTGACGGGCCGCATGGCTGGTCATGAACTGCTGATGCTGCATGGGCGGCGCGCTTTTCCACGCCCCGCTGGCGTCGCGATAGTCGGGTATGCCACTCTCGGTGCTGACGCCGGCACCGGTCAGCACCGTCAGGCGCGGGTGACGCGCCACGAACCCCCGCAATCGCTCGATGCCGCTTGCCGTGTCAGGCTGTCGTGTCTGGTCCATCGTCTCTCCACGGAATCGGCGCCGAACGCCTTGCATTGAACATGGCCCTGGGCCCCTCGGGTTGTCTAGAATGTAGTGCTTATATGATGCTTACAGGCAAGGACGAACGCCGATGGCCTGGCTGGAATACCTCTTACCCCTCATCTTCCTGTTCCCGCTTGGGGCCATGGCCGTCATCGTCGTCGCCCTGCGCAACCTGCACGACGCCCGGGTAAGCTCACCGTTCAACGCCCGTCAGCTGCGCGAACCCGGCCAGGCATTGCGCGACCGGCTCGACCGCGCCTTCGCCACGCTGTTCCTCAACGGCGCCCTGGGGCCCATCGTGACGCTCGCCCCGCTGGTCTACGGCATGGGACGCATGCTCTTCGCCAGCCAGCAGAACTGGCTCGAGTGGGCGCTCTACGGGGCGCTGAGCACCGTCTTGGTGTTGATCTACTGCTTCCTGCTGATTCGCGACTTTCAGCATATTCGCCGCATCAAGCTGGGGCTGGCCTGCGAACTGGCCGTCGGCCAGGAGCTCGAGCGTCTGGTTCATCCCGAAGCCCACCCCTATTTCGTGTTCCATGACGTGCCGTCCAATACCGGCATCATCGATCACGTGGCCGTAACGCCTCACGGCGTCTTCGTGGTCGAGACCCGCGCCCGAACACGGCCGTTCACCGCGGACGGGCGCGAGATCAACATGGTCACCGTCGAGCCGGAACGCCTGCGCTTCCCCGGCTGGAGCGAGCGCCGCCCCCTGCTCGAGACGCTGCGAGCCGCGCGCTGGCTGGCCGGCTGGCTGGAGCAGCGCTGCGGCAGGCCGGTACCGGTGGAAGCCGTGCTCGCCCTGCCGGGCTGGGACATCGCCTGCGACGGCGCGCCGGAGGGCCTGCTGGTCGTCAGCGGCGAGTCGCTCTCCCATCAGCTCAGCGAGCGCAAGATTGGCGAACTCGATGATGCGCTGCATGACGAGGTCATCGCCGCCCTCATCGAACGTACCGCCGAGCTGGAGAGGTATGCGGCCCTGAATCCGCCCTCTATTTGATCCGCTTCAGTCGAGCGTGGCGATGTGCACGCGTGTGGCGCAGCGCCCCCGCCTCTGGCGCACCAGGCTTTCACCGGAAGGAAAGTCGGCCAGCCGCTGGGCGTCGATACCGATGCGCACCTCGGTCAGGGTCCGGTTGCCGCGACCGCGGCACTCCAGACGCAGGGCGCGCCCGGTGCCTTCGCCGAAGGCCGCCTCGAAGGCGGCCAGCAGGTCGTTGCGGCTCACCTCTCCGCCCTGATTGAGCGCCACGAAAGCGCCGAAGGCGCTGTCGTTGACGGTCTCGAGCAGCGCCACGGCCGCGGCGAAGTAAGCCGCTTCAGGAAGCTCGAAGCAGGCGGCATGCTTGGCATACTGGTAGCGGTCGAGGCAGCTCGCCCGCCCCGGCATGGCGTCGTCCAGCTTCTGCCCCAACGCCTCGTCGAAGCCGAAGGGGGGATGCGCACGACAGAAACCGCCATCCGCGCGAGGCCGCTCGAGAAAGCACCCCTCTTGCCACCAGCGCTGCCTGTCGATCCCCCGCTCGGCCAGCCGCTCGGGCAGCGAGGGCCACAGGCCATGCAGCACGAAGCCGCGCTGCGTGCCCTCACGCAGCTTGGCTTCACGGCATTCCCGCGGTGGGTCGCGATGGGTGTCGCAGAAACCCGGATGCCAGGTCAGCGCCAAGGTGTAGTGATCGAAGTTCTCCGCATGCAGCCGCTCCAGTGCCGCATCGGCCAGGGCCGCCGTCGACAGCAGCAGGAGCACCAGGCTCGCGGCAACTCTCCCGTACGCGTTTCCCATCGTTCAGTCCCCCCGCAGCCGCCCGCCCATCTCCTGGGCCAGGTCTACGGCGTAGTGGTCGGTCATGCCGCCGATGAAATCGAGCATACGCCGGTAGCTGTCGTAGAGGGTCCAGGAGGGGCGCGGCGTGTTCTCACCGATCAGCGCCAGCACACGCTGGTGCTTGAAACTCGACTGGCCCGTGTAGTGGAGCTCGTGGGCAGCACCGATAAAGGCTTCGAGCAGGATACCGAGGGTGGTATAGGCGCCGATCTCCAGCTTGGCCTTGCGCTCGTTCTGGAAGATGCGCTCGCGAGCCAGTTGCTTGGCCGCCGCCACGCCCCAGCCCAGGTCGGGGTGGCAGAGTTCGAGCAGATCGGAGGTCAGCGCTCCGTTGAGCAGCGCGGTCTCGTGTTCGACGAACACGGCACCGACGTCGTTCACCGCCCGTTCCATGGCGGCACCGCGCAGGGCGGCGATGCGCCGCCGCTGCGACACGCCGTCACGCGCCATGCTCGGGTAGTCCGGAGGGGCGTCGCCGGCGATCTGCAGCAGCACGTCGGCCACTTCGTCGAAGCGCAGGATGCCCATTTCCAGGCCGTCCTCGAGGTCGAGCAGCGCATAGCAGATGTCGTCGGCGGCCTCGACCAGCCAGGCCAGCGGATGACGGCACCAGCGCCCCTCTCCCCGCGGCAGCAGTCCCAGGCACTGGGCGACGTCGGCAAGCATCGCCTTCTCCGACTGGTAGCAGCCGAACTTGCCGGCGCTGCCGCCGTATTCCACCGTCCAGGGGTATTTCAGCAGCGTTCCCAGCGTCGCCGCAGTCAGGCGCATGCCGCCGCGAAACTGGTTGTACTCGATCTGGGTCACCACGCGGAACCCCTGGGCGTTGCCCTCATAGGTCAGCAGGTCGGCCCGCTCGTTGTCGGAAAGTCCCTCGAGCAGCCCGCTGCCGTCGCGTTCGGCGCGCTTGAACCAGTCGCGGATGGCGTACTCGCCGGCATGGCCGAAGGGCGGGTTGCCGATGTCGTGGCCCAGGCAGGCGGCCTGCACGATCACGCCCAGGTCGGCGGGTGTGATCCAGCTCGGCAACCGCTCGCGCAGCAGCTCGCCGACGATCATGCCCAGGCTGCGGCCCACGCAGCCCACCTCCAGCGAGTGGGTCAAGCGGGTGTGGATATGATCGTTGTCGGTCAGGGGATGGACCTGGGTCTTGCGTCCCAAACGACGAAACGAGCCCGAGAAGACGATGCGATCATGGTCCTTGTGGAACGGGCTGCGGCCGATCTCGTCGCGGCCGCTGGTGCGCTGGCCGTGCAGCCGCGAGGGGTCGAGCAAGTGCTGCCAATGCATCTGCGTCATGGACGTCCTCCTTGAGCGCCCATTCTGGCACTGCAGGGGGTGGCTGGCTATCCACACGCCCCACGCCGACGCTTCGCTTGTCGCCCTGCGCGGGCTTGCCTAAGTTGACAGGGCAAGCCCCAACCCCGCTACTGGCGGGATCACCCACCGGCAAGGAGGTGGACATGGCAGACAAGCCCGATGCGACCCGGCCGGAGCAGCCGGGCGACGAGGCCCCACCCGGCACCCCGGGAACCGGTCAGAACGTGTGTCCCAAGTGTAAGGGCGACGGACGAATCGACGATCGCACCTGCCCCGAGTGCGGAGGCTCCGGCTACGTCATCGAGGGCATCGGCGGCGGCTGAGCCCGCCGCTCTCTCATGGCAATGGGCAGAACGCAGGAAGGCCGAACCCGAAGGTTCGGCCCTCTCTTTATTTACTCTTTACTGTTGGCTTGGCGACGGCCTGGCCGAACTTGCGGCATGGCTCGGGCAGGCCGCGCGGCGCTCAGTAGTCGTAGTCGCTGCCGCGAACGTAGCCCGTACTGGTGGGGCGCGACGTCGAGGCCGGCGTCCTCGTGCCCGGCGAGCGGGCCGGCGACGGCAACGCGGCAGGGCGTGCCCCGCCGCTTCTAGCCGCCGCGCCGCGGGCCTGGGCCACGCCTTGAGGAAAGCCGCTGCGACCGCTGTAATCGGGGGTGCGCCCGCCCTGGTAGGCGTGCCGCTCGGTCTGCGCCCGCGCGCAGTAGAGGGTGGCCGCGGCCGACGCGCCGACCATGCCCATCGCCAGCTTGACGCTGCCGCGCTTGGGATGGTCGCGATCGGCGAGCAGGAAGCTCAGCGCCGCCAGATCGAGGATATCACCGGCCGCCTTCGCCCAGAGCGCCGGCTTGGGGTCCTCGGTCAGTGCGCCGATGCCGGTCACCACGCCGCGCGCCCCGCAGGTGCGTACCAGCGCCTCCGATCCTTCGACACCCAGCGACCGAGTCACGCTGCGTGGCGCCAACAGGCCATATAGCCCCAGCCCGATACCCAACAGACCGATTCCACGTGCCAGTCTATCGGTGCCCTGCAGGGAACGACTCCTATCGAGATTCATGCTCACCTCCTTGTTCATTCATGGCTCGGATGCGATCGACGCTCAAGGCTTGAGCACCACCTTCACGCAGCCGTCCTGCTTGTTGCGGAACGTGTTGTACATGTCGGGCCCCTGTTCAAGTCCAGCGGTATGCGTCACCACGAAGGAAGGGTCGATCTGGCCCTCGTCGATCAGGCGCAGCAGGTCGTCCGTCCAGCGCTTGACGTGAGTCTGCCCGGTACGCACCGTCAGTCCCTTGTTCATCAGCGGCCCCATGGGTACCTTGTCGATCAGGCCGCCGTACACGCCCGGGATCGACAGGATGCCGGCCGGGCGGCAGACGTAGATCATCTCGCGCAGCACGTGGGCCCGGTCGCTCTCCAGCATCATGGCCTGCTTGACCCGGTCGTAGACAGAATCGATCGAACGCGGCACGTGAGACTCCAGGCCCACCGCATCGATGCACTTCTCCGGCCCCTTGCCGTGGGTCAGCTCCTGCAGCCGGCCGAGCACGCTCTCCTCGTCGAAGTTGATGGTGATCGCCCCGCCGGCCTCGGCCATGGCCAGCCGCTCGGGTACGTTGTCGATCACCACTACCTGCTCGGCGCCAAGCAGCACGGCGCTGCGCACACAGAACTGACCGACCGGCCCCGCCCCCCAGATCGCCACGGTGTCGGTGGGCTCGATCTCGCAGGCCACGGCGGCCTGCCAGCCGGTGGGGAAGATGTCGCCGAGGAACAGCACCTGCTCGTCGGTCAGGCTGTCCGGCACCTTGATGTGCGTCTGGTCGGCGAAAGGTACACGCACGTACTCCGCCTGGCCGCCGGCATAGCCGCCGGTAAGATGGGAGTAGCCGAACAGCCCCGCCCCGCCGTGACCGAAGACCTTGTCGGCCAGCGCCTTGTTGCGGTTGGAGCGCTCGCATACGGAGTAGTTGCCGCGCCGGCACTGATCGCATTCGCCGCAGGTGATGGTAAAGGGCACCACGACCCGGTCGCCGACCTTGAGGTCGCGGGTGTCGCTACCGACCTCCATGACTTCGCCCATGAACTCGTGGCCCACCACGTCGCCGGACTCCATGCCGGGAATGAAGTGGTGATAGAGGTGCAGGTCGGAGCCGCAGATGGCGCAGCTGCTCACGTTGACGATGGCGTCACGCGAGTGCTCGATCTGCGGGTCGGGAACCGTTTCATAGCGGATATCGTTCTTACCGTGCCAACACAGCGCTTTCATGGACTCTCTCCCTGTTGTCCGAACGAAGGCTCTCCCACCACCATAGTTCAGCCGCCTGAGGCAGCAGGTAAGGGAATTGAGCGGCTGGGTAACGGACCTTATCCAGAGACGCTTCGAGCTAGCCCAACGGCGTGACGTTCAGCCCCTCGACCAGTCCTTCCAGCGCGTGGCGGCCGGCGATGGAGTTACCGTAGCTGTCGAGCCGCGGCGACCAGACGCAGATGCTCATGCGCCGCGGCAGGATGGCGATGATGCCGCCCCCCACCCCGCTCTTGCCCGGCAGGCCGACCCGCCAAGCGAAGTCGCCCGCCGCGTCGTAGAGTCCACAGGTCAGCAGCAGCGCGTTCATCTGGCGGGTCTGTACCGGGGAGAGCACCGCCTGGCCGTCGAACGGGTTGACCCCGTGATTGGCCAGGAAGGCGAAACTCCTGGCCAGCTCGACGCAGTTCATCGCCAGCGAACAGCTATGTAAGTAGGCGTCGAGCACCACCTCGACGTCGTTGCGGATGTTGCCGTAGGCCTGCATCAAATAGGCGAGCGCCGCGTTGTGCGCCTTGTGATCCATCTCCGAACGCGCCACGGTCTCGTCGAAGTCGACACTCGGTGTGACGCAGAGCCGGCGGACGTGCTCGCGGATCGTCTGCTGCGGCATGAACAGCTGCGAGACCAGCATGTCGGTGACCATCAGCGCACCGGCATTGATGAAAGGGTTTCGCGGCACGCCGTTCTCCACCTCGAGCTGGACGATCGAGTTGAAGGCCTGACCGGACGGCTCGCGCCCCACGCGACGCCAGATCTCCTCGGGCGGCAGCTCGCGCATGGCCAGCACCAGCGCATGAGCCTTGGAGATCGACTGGATCGAAAAGCGTGTCGTCGCGTCGCCGGAACACTGCACGCTGCCGTCGGCATGGCAAACGGCGATGCCGAACTGATCGGGCTCGACCTCGGCGAGGGCCGGGATATAGCTGGCCACCCGGCCTTCGCCGAAACAGCGCGGCGCATCCGCCGCCAGGCGATCGAGCAGCTGCTGCAAGGCGTTGCGCGACAGCAGTTCGGGCGTATCGATATCGAGCACGGGACCTCACGGCACTGAAGAGTGTGCCGATCAGTCTAGGCAATGCGTTCGTGCGGCGCGCAAAGCGTGTGCTCGTCACCGTCCCGCGCCAGCGTTACGTGCGGCGGCAACGCCAACGGCGCGACCATGGCCTCGGCATCGACGGCATGGCTCAGGTGGGTCAGCCAGGCCCGTTGCGGTGCCAGCCGCTCGACGATCTCCAGCGCCATCGACAGCGTATTGTGGTTGCGAGGCTCGGTGTGGCTGGCCGGATGCGTGGCATCGAGCACCACCGCATCGGGACGCCAGCGGCGCAGGAAGCGCTCGGTCTCGGGCGGCAGCCCGCAGGTATCGGTGAGGTAGGCCAACCGCGAGCCCCCGTCGTCGAGACAGTAGCCCAGCGTCGGCTTGCTGTGGTTGAGCGGTACCGGGATCGCCTCCATGCCCTCGAGTTGCAGCGGGCGGAACGGCTTGAGCCCCGGCTGGAAGGCGAGCACGCCGGCATGCTGGTGGAGATCGGCGCAGCCCTGCGGATCCTTGGGGCCATAAACGGGAATCGGCTCGCCCGCGCCCCAGCGCAGGTGAAACAGGCCCTGCACATGGTCGACATGGTAGTGCGTCAGCAGAATTGCCGCGGGGCGCTCACGCTCGCAGTCTTCGGCAAGATCCATGCGCCCCGCGTCGAGCAGGTAGCGCTGCCCGTCCACCCGTACCTCGGCACAGCAGGGCCCACGCCGATGGCAGCTCAGCACCCGGGCACGCTGGCAGGCCGGGCAGTCGCAGCCGAAGCGCGGCACCTGGGCGCTGTCGCCGGTGCCCACGAAGCGTAGCCTCACGAGACGCACTCCTCGGCCAGCCAGGCCTCGAGAGCCGCCAGCGTGGTTTCGAGCGCTCCGCTGTTGTCCAGGCGATGCACGCCGGGACAGGCTCGCTCGAGCTGGCGATGCCGCTCGAGCCGGGCCGCGATCTGCTCGCGACTTTCCCGCCCCCGCTGCTGGAGCCGCTCGCGCAGCACCTCCGACCGAGCCGTTACCATCACCGGGCGCAGCTGCCTGGGGAAACGCACCTCGGCCAACGGCAGGGCACGCCGACTGCCGTTGACCAGCACCGTGGCGCCGCGCTCGAGCCAGGCACACACCTCGAGCCCCAGCGCGTAGTCGAGCCCATGGGCCTGCCAGTCGAGGCAGAACAGCCCCGCCTGACGGCGCCAGGCGAACTCCGCGCGGCTCAGGCTTACGCTGTCCTCACTCGCGCTGCTCGGCCGGGTGATGTAGCGATGCGCCACCAGCCATTCGGGATGTCGTCGACGTGCAGCGTCGAGCAGGCTGTCCTTGCCCACCCCACTGGGGCCCATCACATAGACGAGCCGCCCAGCTGTCGCCTCGGCCAGCGCGCCCATCAGTGCACCTGCCGTCCAGCGGACCATACCCGCTCGACCAGCGGATGGTCGTCGCACAACCGCACCCGAATCAGGTCGGCGCGCAGCCCGGGGGCGAGTCGGCCGCGGTCGGCGAGCCCCACCGCCTCGGCGGGCAGCCGCGTGGCCGTGGCCACGGCCCGCGGCAGCGCGTAGCCGTTCTCCATCCGCGCGATGCGAAATACCGCGTCGAGCAGCGCCGCCGGATAATAGTCGGAAGAGAGCACGTCCAGCACACCCTGCGCGACCAGCTCGGCGGCGGCGATATTGCCGGAGTGCGAGCCGCCGCGCACTACGTTGGGCGCGCCCATCATCACCGCCATGCCGGCCCGGTGCGAAGCCTCGGCGGCCTCCCGCGTGGTGGGAAACTCGGCCACCCGCGTGCCGTATTCGTGGCTCTCGGCGACGTGCTCGAGGGTGGCGTCGTCGTGGCTGGCCAGAGCCAATCCTCGGGCATGACACTCCGCGGCGATGGCGCGCCGGTGCTCGGCGCTGTAGCGGGCGCTGCTGGCGACCTGGCGCTCGACGAACGCCGAGAGCTCCTCGTCGCTCAGTCCGTACTTGCCCTGGTAGTAGGTGCTGTAGGCCTCGAACGAGACGAACTGACGCTGCCCGGGGGTATGATCCATCAGCGACACCAGGCCCAGTCGCGGCAGGTCGGCGAGCTCGCGGAAGCGCGCAAGCGTCTCGGCCTGGCTGACCTCGCAGCGCAGGTGCAGGCGATGGTCGACCCGCGCCAGGCCGGCATCAACGATGTCGTCGATCGCCCGGCACATCTCGGCGAGCGCCTGGTGGCGCATGCTCTCCTTGTTGACGTCGCCGATGGCCACGGCGTCGAACACCGTAGTGATGCCGCTCGCCGCCATCTGGGCGTCGTGGGCCAGCGCCGCCTGGCGCGCCGGCCAGGCCACCTTGGGGCGCGGCTGGAAGTACTTCTCCATGTTGTCGGTGTGCAGCTCGACCAGCCCGGGCAGCAGGTAGTCGCCGCCGCAGTCGACCGCCGCGGGATGGCAGCTTGGGGCGGTATCCAGTTCGACGATCCGGCCGTCGCGTATCACCAGGCTGCCCATAACGACCTCATCGTCGAGGACCAACCGGGCGTTGCTGAGGATCTGTTCATGCATGGGGGAGGCCTCGAGATATCGGTTGAGCGGAGGGCGCGAGGGACGGCGCCATGAACGATTCCAGCGGCAGCAGGCGGTCGGCAACCCGCTCGCGCACGTCCTCGTCGTGGAAGATGCCGAGCATGGCGGTACCGCGTGCCTTGGCCTCGTGGATCAGTTCGACCACCACCGCGCGGTTGGCGGCATCCAGCGAAGCGGTGGGCTCGTCGAGCAGCAGCAGCGGATGCTCGCCGATGAAGCCGCGGGCGATGTTGACGCGCTGCTGCTCGCCGCCCGAGAAGGTGCCGGGGGGCAGTGACCAGAGCCGCTCGGGCAGGTTGAGGCGCGCCAGCAGCGTCTCGGCCCGCACCCGGGCCTCGGCCGCATCGGCGCCGCGCGCCAGCAGCGGTTCCATCACCACCTCGCGTGCCGAGACCCGCGGCACCACGCGCAGGAACTGGCTGACGTAGCCGATCACGTCGCGGCGCAGGGCGTGCCAGGCGTGGGCCGGCAGCTCGGTGAGGGAAAGCGGCCCATCGCTGAAGTGCAGGCGAATATGTCCCTCGCCGGCCAGGTAGTTGCCGTAGAGGATCTTGAGCAGCGTGCTCTTGCCGATGCCGCTGGGGCCGGCCAGCACCAGGCACTCGCCCGGGTGGAGTTCGAGCGAGAGGTCGCGCATTACCGAGAGCGCGAGCCCGCCCTGGCCGTGCAGCACGAAGCCCTTGCCGAGGCGCTCGACGGTGAGAATCGGGGTCATGGTCGTCTCCTCGGTCATGGGGTCAGCACCGACGACACCAGCAGCTGCGTGTAGGCGTGTTGCGGGTCGTCGAGTATCTGGTCGGTGAGGCCGGCTTCCACCACCCGGCCGCGGCGCATCACCAGCAGGCGGTGGGCGAGCAGGCGGGCCACGGCCAGGTCGTGGGTGACCAGCACCACCGAGAGCCCGAGCTGGCGCACCAGGGTGCGCAGCATGTCGAGCAGGCGCGCCTGCACCGAGACGTCTAGCCCGCCGGTGGGCTCGTCCATGAACACCAGCCGCGGCCGGGTAACCAGGGTGCGGGCGATCTGCAGGCGCTGCTGCATGCCGCCGGAGAAGGTGCGCGGCGCGTCGTCGATGCGTGCCGGGTCGAGTTCCACCTGCGTCATCCAGTCCTGGCCGGCAGCGCGCAGCTGGCCGTAGTGCCGCTGGCCCAGCGCCATCAGCCGCTCACCGACGTTGGCGCCGGCCGAGACGCCCATGCGCAGCCCGTCGCGCGGGTTCTGGTGCACCAGGCCCCACTCCAGGCGCAACAGCGCGCGGCGCCGCGCCTCGCCGATGGCGTAGAGATCGGTCTCGCTGGCATCGCCCGGCCGGTGATAGACCACCCGGCCGGCATCCGGCGCCTCCAGCCCGGCGAGCACGCGCAGCAGCGTCGACTTGCCGGAGCCGGACTCGCCGACGATCCCCAGCACCTCGCCGGCATGAAGGCGAAAATCGATCGCTTCGCATCCCTTGCCGGGGCCGTAGAGTCGCGTGACGTCCTGCACGTCGAGCAGGACGGGGCGGTCCAGTTCGGGCCTGGCCAGGACAGGAGCAGAAGGGTCGGGACGTTTCATGACAGCTCTCCCCGGCGTGTCAGGCAGTAGTCGGTATCCGAGCAGACGAACATGCGCCCTCCGGCATCGTCGGTGATCACCTCGTCGAGAAAGCTCTTGTCGCTTGCGCACAGCGCGCAGCGCTGCTCCCAGCGCTGGATCTCGAAGGGGTGATCCTCGAAGTCGAGGCTCTCGACGCGGGTATGCGGCGGGATGGCATAGAGCCGCTTCTCGCGCCCGGCGCCGAACAGTAGCAGCGCCGGGCTCATGTCGAGTTTGGGGTTGTCGAACTTGGGGATAGGCGAGGGATCCATCACGTAGCGCCCGTCGACCTTCACCGGGTAGGCGTAGGTGGTGGCGATATGGCCATGGCGGGCGATGTCCTCGTAGAGCTTCACGTGCATCACCCCGTACTCCTCAAGGGCATGCATCAGCCGGGTTTCCTGCTCGCTGGGTTCGATGAAGCGCAGCGGCTCGGGGATCGGCACCTGGAAGACCAGGATCTGGCCCGGCTCCAGCGGCGTCTCGGGGATGCGATGGCGGGTCTGGATGACGCTCGCGGCCGGCGTCACGGTGGTGGTCTCGACCCCCGCCACACGCTCGAAGAAGGCGCGGATGCTGACCGCGTTGGTGGTGTCGTCGGCGCCCTGGTCGATCACCTTGAGCACGTCGTCGGCACCGAGAATGCTGGCGGTGAGCTGCATGCCGCCGGTGCCCCAGCCGTAGGGCATGGGCATTTCGCGGCCGCCGAAGGGCACCTGGTAGCCGGGGATGGCCACCGCCTTGAGCAGCGCACGGCGGATCATGCGCTTGGTCTGCTCGTCCAGGTAGGCGAAGTTGTAGCCGTTCATGCTGGGTCTCCTGGAGCGGCGGCGCGCTCGTCGGTCGTCGATGTCGGCGAGCCGGCCTCCTGCCCCGTCCCCTGCCTTCGCGCCTCGTGCTCTCGCCGCAGGCGGCGCAGCAGTTCGAGCTCGGATTGGAAGTCGACGTAGTGCGGCAGCTTGAGGTGCGAGACGAAGCCCGAGGCCTCGACGTTGTCGGCATGCGCCAGCACGAATTCGGCCTGCTGGGCGGGGCCCTGGATCGGCTCGCCGAGCTCCTCGGCGCGCAGCGCACGGTCGACCAGCGCCATGGCCAGGGTCTTGCGTTCGCTATGGCCGAAAGCCAGTCCGTAACCGCGGGTGAACTGCGGCGCGGCCTCACGGGAGCCGCCGAACTGGTTGATCATCTGACACTCGCTCAGCGCGATCTCGCCGACGCACACCGCCTCGCCCCACTCCTCGGCGAAGATTTCCACCTCCACCTGGCCCAGGCGGATCTCCCCGGCGAAGGGATGATTGCGCCCATAGCCGCGCTGGGTGGAATAGCCCAGCGCCAGCAGGTAGCCCTCGTCGCCGCGCGCCAGCATCTGCAGTCGTGCAGCGCGATCGACGGGATAGTCGGGCGGATCGCGAGTGATGTCGGCCGGCTCGCTGCCGTCGTCGCGCTCGCGCTCGATCAGCCCCTCGGCGTCGAGCAGCTCAAGGATCTGCGGGCACGGCGCCAGCGGCGGCTCGCTGGACTCCACCGGCGGCGTCTCGCCCTCGGCGAGCAGCAGGAAGTCGAGCAGGCGATGGGTGTAGTCGTAGGTCGGCCCCAGCACCTGGCCACCGGGTATGTCCTTGTAGGTGGCGCTGATGCGACGTTCGATGCGCATGGCGCCGGTGTCCAGCGGCTCGCTCACCGCCAGGCGTGGCAGCGTGGTGCGGTAGGCGCGCAGCAGGAACACCGCCTCGATCATGTCGCCGCTGGCCTGCTTGATGGCAAGCGCAGCGAGTTCGGGATCGTAGAGCGACGCCTCGCTCATCACCCGGTCGACGGCCAGGCGCAGCTGGCCCTGGATCTGGTCGACCTCGAGCTCGGCTTGCTCGCGGTCGCCGCGGCGCCGGTCGGCGAGCAGACGGTGGGCGTTTGCGATGGCACGCTCGCCTCCTTTCACGGCAACGTACATCAGGCGACCTCCTCGATTCGGGTGCTGCGCGGCAGCGCGGCGAGTCGCGCGCCGCAGGTGAGGATGGCGTCGAGCCCGCACGGAAAACTCCCGCGGTTGGCGGCGAGCCGCGCCATCAGGGGGGCGGCCGCCACGCCCAGGCCCAACTGGCGCTGCAAGGCGATGCCGGGCCCAGTGAGGTACCACTCGCCGGCGGGCTCGAGGGTATCGAGCGCAACCAGCAGCGTGGTGCTGCGGTCGGGGTATTCGTCGCTACCCAGGGCAAATGCGATAGGCTCCGCCAGCACGCCCGGCGTGACCAGGGCGAAGTCGGCTTCCGCAGGATCGGCGGTCAGGCGACAACCGGTGTGGAAGACCAGCGCCTCTTGCAGGGCGGGCCCGTCCAGCGCGGGGGCGAGCCACACCCGGGTGTCGAGATCGCACAGAGTCAGCAGGACGCCCCACAGCGCGGGGCCGATGTCGTCACCCGGCGGCGACGGCACCTCCAGGGTATGCAGCGTGCCGGGCTCGCTCATCGCCGTGAGCAGTTGACGAAACAGCCGCTGGCTGTCGTGCACGGGATCGTTCAGTGTCGGCCAGGGCATGGTCACTCCCCTCGTACTAGGGTGAAGAAATCGACGCGGGTGGCAGCCGCCAGACGCGAGGCCTCGGCGCGGCGCGCCTCGAGCGCCTCCTCCAGCGGCTCAACCAGCTCGCTGTCGATACGTCGAGTCCAGGCCTCGCGCTGCGCGCAGGCAGCTACCAGGGCGATCAGCTCGGCGTGGCGGTGGTCGCGCCCTCTCACCCAGCCATGTCCCAGTAACGCGTCGTCCCCGGCGCCGTCATCGAGGGCGACGCTGGCCCGGGTCAGGGTCATCTCGCCGAGGTGAAAGGCGTTGCCGGTACCGCCCATGCGGCCACGCAGCATGGCCATGCCGGTCTCGGGGCCACGCACGCAGCGATACGCGGCACGAATGCCGAGCGTGGCCCAGCGGGCCTCGAGCTGGTCGCGGGGCGTCAGCGCCAGCACCCGCTGGCGTCGTGCCTGCGGCTTGCTGTGGTCGTGCAAGGGGGTCATGAGGGCACCTCGTCGGAGTCGAAATCGATGTGGTAGGCGAGCCGGTCAGCCCGGGCGCGGCTGACCGATATCTCGACCAGCGTGCCGTCGCGATCGACGTTGTCGCTTACGAGCTGCAGCAGCGGAGCGCCGAGCGGACAGCGCAGATGGCGGGTGTCGCCGCGGGTGGCGCTGCCGGCTTCGATGCGCACCCGCCGGCGAAACAGTTGCAAGTCGTAGTGCTGATTGAGCAGCGCCCGGGTCGAGCCGCCGCGATAGCGCCGTTCCCAGCCGGGCACCCGCGCGGGATCGAACCAGTGGCACAGCAGCATGGCCGGCGCGCCACCGATGTGACGCAGGGTGTCGACGCACAGCAAGCACTCGCCGGGGCGTTGCCCGAAGCGCTGGGCGATGGCTTCGGGCGGCTCGCACAGGCGCTGGGCGAGACACTCGGTCTGGGTGGCGATCCCCAGCGCGGCGAGGTTATGGGTCACCTTGCTGGCGGCGCTGACGGCATAGTCGAGACGACGGTCGACGACCTGGGTGCCGCGCCCCTGATGGCGGGTCACCATGCCCGCGGCCACCAGCTCGTCCAGCGCGCGCCGCACGGTGTGGCGGTTGACCCCGAAGCGCCGGGCCAGGGCCGCCTCCGCCGGCAGCAGCTCGCCCGGGGCGTAATCGCTGCGCACCTCGCGGGCCAGCGTATCGGCCAGCGTGCGATAGCGGGGAGCCCTGGCCGGCGGCGTATCGGTCACTTGTCTAGACATGTTCACTCCAACCAGAAACGGAGCTTTCGAAGGCAAGAGCCGCGAGCGCGGCCACCTTTGTCTCCTAGATGAAACGCTTGCGTACGGTCTGCGAGGCCATGTCCAGCACGGTGACGGCGATGATGATCACCAGCATGATCGTGGCGGTCTCGGCGTACTGAAATCCGCGCATGGTTTCCCACAGCGCCACGCCGATACCGCCGCCGCCGACCATGCCCAGCACGGTGGCCGAGCGGATGTTCGACTCGAAGCGGTAGAGGCTCACCGAGATCCATAGCGGCAGCACCTGGGGGATCAGGCCGAAGACGATCTCCTCGATGCGCCCGGCGCCGGTGACGCGAATGCCCTCCATGGGGCCGGCCTCGCTGGCCTCGACGGCTTCGGAGAACAGCTTGGCGAGCACGCCGGTGGTGTGGACGAACAGCGCCAGGGTGCCGGCGAAGGGGCCGAGCCCCACGGCCACCACGAACAGCATGGCGAAGACCAGCTCGTTGATGGCGCGGCAGGCGTCCATCAGCCGGCGCATGGGCTGGTAGACCCACCACGGCACCAGGTTCTCGGACGACAACAGGCTGCAGGGAATCGCGAACACGATAGCCAGCAGCGTGCCCCAGATGGCGATCTGGATGGTCACCAGCATCTGGTCGATGTAACGCTCCAGGTTGCCGAAAGCCGGCGGAAAAAAGTCGCCGGCGAGTTCGGCCATGTTGCCGGCGTTGGCGACCAGCGCGCCGGGATTGATCTCGGTGCCCTGCCAGGCCCAGGCCAGCACGCCCAGGGCGGCAGCCCAGCCGAGCAGATTGAGCCAGCTGCGCTTGGCCGGGGCGTTGTCGAGCGCGGGAGTCGTTGCGGTCATGAAGATTCTCCGGAGAGGGGCCAGCATGGCCCCTCGGGACTTGATGCCGTAGCGGACGGGTCCGGTTACTGGGCCATGGCAGTGGTCACGCCCGTGCTCTCTTCGGCCTGGGCGGCCTCGCGGGCCTTGAGGCGCTCGTCGAGCTCATCGAGCTGGGCGTCGAGCTCGGCCAACTGACGCTGCTTGTCGGCATCGTCGAGCGAGTCGTCGGCGGCGAGCTGGGCGCGCTGCTTGAACAGTTCGAGCTGGCGAATGGGCAGCAGCTGGTCGTTGTCGGAGGCGTCGAAGCGCGCCCACTGCAGCGGCGCGATCCTCTCGCGCTGCTCCTCGGTCTCGCCGTAGCTCAGAACGAAGTCGCGCAGGCGGGTCTTCATTGACTCCGGCAGATCCTCGCGCCAGACCAGCGGGTCGGACGGGATCAGCGGCGACTGCCAGATCACCTTGAGCCGCTCGGCCTTGTCGGGGTGCGCCATTTCCAGGCGATCCATGCTCTCGGTATTGAAGGTGGCGACGTCCACCTGGCGGTTGGCCACCGACAGCGCGTTGGTCTCGTGGTTGGAATTGAGGGTGCGCTTGAAGATCTCGCTAGCCTCGACGCCATTCTGGGCAAAGATGTAATAGCTCGGCACCAGGAAGCCGGAGGTCGAATTGGGGTCGCCGTTGCCGAAGGTCAGCTCGGAGGCGTTGGCCAGCACGTCCTCAACGCTCTCCAGGGGGCTGTCCTGGTGCACGATCAGGAGGCTCCAGTAGCCCGGCTCGCCGTTCTCGGGCACGGTCTGGGCGAAGATCTCGCCGCCCGCGCGGTCCACCGCCTCCATGGCCGATTTGTTGCCGTACCAGGCGAGGTCGATCTTGTCGAAGCGCATGGCCTGGATCACCGCGGCGTAGTCGTTGGCGAAGAACGGCTCGACCTCGACGCCGAGGCTCTCGGCCATGTCGTCGAGGAACGGGCGCCACAGCGGCTCCTGGTTCTGGCTGGCCTCGGTGGAGATGATGCCGAAGCGCAGCGTGTCGAGTTCCTCCTCGGCGGCGGCGAGCTGGCTGCCGAGCAGGCCGAGGCCGGCGATCAGCGGCAGGGTGAGACGGCGAAGATTGGGGCTCATGGTGAAAACCTCTTGATGGCGGTTGGCGATGAATCAGCTGGCGGCGCCCAGGGCGACGCGGGCGGCGACGGGAACGGGCGAGTGGCGCGGCTCGTCGAACCCGGCGTTCTCGTAGAGCGACTGGAGTCGTGCCTCGGTGAGGCCCTCGGTCTGGCCGTCGTAGTAGAGGCGCCCCTGCTTGAGGGCGATGGCCCGCGAGCAGTAGCGGCGGGCGTAATCGACCTGATGCAGCGAGACGAGCACGGTACGGCCATCCTCGAGGTTGATGCGCTTGAGGATGTCCATGACTTCGCGCGCACTGCGCGGGTCGAGGGAAGCAATGGGTTCGTCGGCGAAAATCACATCGGCGTCCTGCATCAGCACGCGGGCGATCGCCACGCGCTGCATCTGGCCGCCGGAGAGGGTGTTGGCGCGTTGGTTGGCGAGTTCGGCAAGGCCGACACGGGCCAGGGCCTGGCGAGCCTGGGCGCGCTCCTCGTCGGTGAAGCGCCCGAGCAGGGCCCGCCAGCGCGGCATCGAGCCGAGACGGCCGATCAGCACGTTGGTCAGCACGCTGAGGCGGCCGACGAGATTGAACTGCTGGAAGATGTAGCCGCAGCGACAGCGCTGGGCGCGCGAACCGCGCAGCAGGCGGCCGCTTCGCTGGATGTCGCGCCCCATCACGCGGATGCGGCTGTCGGCTTTACGGTTGGCGGTGGTCAGCCCTACCAAGTGACGCAGCAGCGTCGACTTGCCCGAGCCTGACGGCCCGATCAGGGCCACCATCTCGCCGGCATGGATATCGAAGCCGACGTTCTCGAGGACGCGGGTCTGACCGAAGGTCTTGCTGAGCCGCTGCACGGCAATCGTGACGCTGGACATGTGACGCCTCCTGTATCGGATGGCGTCAGTGTCGCTGGCTCAGGTTAAGGCACGTTGTCTAGACAATAACGATTCGGTGACATTTCCTAGCCCCTGAGGTTCGACCCGGGACGGAAGGCGGCTTTGTGGTAGCTTTGAAAACAAGCACTTGGCGCGAGACGAAGCAAGGCTGTCACATCATTGCCATCGAAGCGTCACGCCAACGGCAAGCGCCCCGCCGGTTGGACGGGGCGCGATGGCGTGAAGGACGTGACTCAGTGTCCGGAGTTGGGATCATGGGCCTCTTCGGTATGGAAGACCTCGGGGTTCTCCTCGCCGTTGACGTGGAGGAAACCGGCCAGCCCCTTCTCCAGGCGGGAGAGCGCATGGTCGACGAGAATGTACTTGCCGGGGTACTCGACCTCGAACTCGACCATGGTAGCGCCGCCCGGGGGCACCAGCGTGATCTGCACGTCGCTCAGCGGCGGGCTGGTCAGCGAGGCCTGGTCGTAGACCTTGTCGAAGATCTCGCCGATGACGTGGAAGCTGGAGGTGGCATTGGGGCCGCCGACGCCGAAGAAGATGCACACGTTGTCGCCCACGTCGGCCTCCATCTTGTGCGTCTGGGTCAGCGCATCCATGTTGCCGTTGAACAGCAGGTGCTCGGGGCGCTCGTCGAGCAGCTTGTCGAGGGAGAACTCCTGCAGCCCCTGGCTACCGTGGCGCTGGGCGGTATACAGCTCGCCCTGCATGATGTAGAACTCGCGGTCCACCGGCGAGAGTCCGCCTTCCGGCTCGACCAGGATCATGCCGTACATGCCGTTGGAGATATGCTGCGCGACCATCGGCGTGGCGCAATGGTAGACGTAGAGACCCGGATTGAGCGCCTTGAAACTGAAGCTCTTGGTCTGGCCCGGTGCCGGGGCGATTACCTAGAGGCGCTGTCGGACCATCCAGCTATACACCAGCCCCGCAAGGATCAGGGTAATGGCGAAGGCGTAGATGCCGATGGTGATACCGCTGTTCCACAGAATGCTCCAGTCGCCTCCCGAGAGCGACATGGCGCGGCGCATGTTGTATTCCATCTGCCCGCCCAACAGCAGACCCAGCACCACCGGTACGGCGGGCAACTCGAGCTTGCGCAGCACGTAGCCGAGCACACCGAAGGCCAGCATCATGTAGAGATCGAAGGCGCTGTTGCTCAGCGAGTAGACGCCGACGAAGGCCACCATCACCACCATGGGCATCAGGAACCAGCCGGGCGCCTGCAGCACCTTGGCGAACAGCCCTACCAGCGGGATATTGAGGATCAGCAACATCACGTTGCCGATGAATAGAGCCGCCACCAGCCCCCAGACCATTTCCGGCTGCTGCGAGAACAGCAGCGGCCCAGGCGTGATGTTCATCGACAGGAGCAGTGCCAACAGAATCGCCGTGGTACCGCTGCCGGGGATGCCCAGCGACAGCATGGGAATCAGCGCGCCGCCGGCCGCCGCGTTGTTGCCCGCTTCCGGTGCCGCCACACCGCGCGGATCGCCCTGGCCGAACGTGCCGCGACGCCCCAGCCAGCGGCGCTCCAGAGTATAAGAGAGGAAGCTGCCGAGTGCGGCGCCAGCGCCCGGCAGCACGCCGGCGACGAAACCGATGAACGAGCTGCGTCCGATGGTCGGCGCGCATTTCCAGGCACTGCGAATGCCTGGAATCGCCGAACCCACCTTGAGGGTCGGCTTGTCGCTGCCGTGGATGTCCTCGAGAAACACCAGGCACTCGGAGATCGCGAAGAGTCCGACCAGGGCGACGATGAAGTCGATGCCGTCGTAGAGCTCGTACCAGCCGAAGGTGTAGCGTGGCACGCTGCTCACCGAGTCGATGCCCACGGTGCCCAGCAGCAGACCCAGGCAGGCCGCGAGAAAGCTCTTCACCAGGCTGCCGCTGGTCACGCCGCCAATGGTGGCGAAGGCCAGCACGAACAGGGCGAAGTACTCGGCCGGTCCGAAGCGGATCGCGAACCCCACCAGCAGCGGGGCGAATAGGGTGAGCCCGATGGTGGCCACGGTGGCGCCGACGAACGAGGCCACGCCGGAGAGTCCCAGTGCCTCGCCGCCACGCCCCTTGAGCGCCATTGGATAGCCGTCGAGGGTGGTCATCACCGCCGGTTCGTCACCGGGAATATTGAGCAGGATCGAGCTGATCCGTCCGCCGTACATGCAACCGTAGTAGATGCTGACCAGCAGAATCAGCGCGGCGGTCGGCGTCAGGCCGAAATTGAAGGTCAACGGGATCATCAGCGCCACCCCGTTGACCGGGCCGAGCCCCGGCAACGCCCCGATCAGCGTGCCCACGGCGCAGCCGACCAGGGCCAGGAACAGATGCTGGGGCTCGAGCGCCACGGCAAAGCCCTGGGCGAGAAAAGCCAATATATCCATCGTGATGCCTTACCAGTCGAGGCCCGGCATGTTGGGTAGCGGCATGCCGAGGGCGAATTCGAACAGCAGATAGAGCGAGACCGTCAGCAGCGCGCCGCAGGCCAGCGCGGCCCTCCAGGTCGCGCCGAACAGACGAATCAGCAGCACCACGCAGACCAGACTGGCGGGCAAGAAGCCCAGTGGCTTGAGGAAACCTGCATAGATACCGAGCAGCAGCAGCGCCGCCCCCTGCCTGAGCAGGGCGGCGCGCTGCGGCCAGCGCTGATTGACGCCGGGGCGTATCACCAGATAGGCCGCGAACAGGCCCATCGGCACGCTGACCAGACGCGGGAAGGCCCCGGGGCCCACGACCTGGCCGAAGCCGGCCGGGAAGGTGTGCGAATACCACCACGCCCCCACCGCCATCAGCAGCAGTACGACGCCGGCGATACGGTCGGCGACGGCACCCGACACCTGTTCCGGATTCAGCCCGGGTTCACTCACTCGATGACCCCGATCTCGCGCGAAACGGACTCGACCTCGTCGATGGTTTCGTAAACGTAGTCGGTGAACTCGTCACCGCCGCGCCACAGCGGTACCAGGCCGTTCTGCTGGGCGGTCTCCTTCCACTCGTCGCTCTGGTAGAGCGTCTCGAGGGTTTCGACCATGCTCGCGTAGTCGTCGTCGGAGACCTCACCGCCGGTGTAGAAGCCGCGCCAGTTGTAGCCGGTCACGTCGTACCCCTGGGATACCGCGGTGGGCAGCTCGGCGAAGGGCTCAGGCAGCGGCTCGTCGGACAGTACCGCCAGCACCCGCACGTCGCCGGACTCGATGAAGCCTGCGATCTCGCCGAGGTCGGTGGACACCATGTCGACGTGCCCCCCCATCATCTGAGTCACCGCCGGGCCGCCGCCATCGAACTGTACCCAGCGCACATT
Organism: Billgrantia saliphila; assembly: GCF_002930105.1. Taxonomy (GTDB): domain Bacteria; phylum Pseudomonadota; class Gammaproteobacteria; order Pseudomonadales; family Halomonadaceae; genus Halomonas; species Halomonas saliphila. The sequence goes on from NZ_PJRN01000006.1 coordinate 71,799, forward strand.
GACCATCTGCTCGGCCGGCATGCCCGCGGCCTTGGTTAGCAGCAGCGCTCGGATATGGTCCCAGCCGCCGGCGCCGCTGGAGCCGGCCATGGCCACCGCACCCGGATCCTCGATCATGGCGTCAAGCAGCTGCTCGAGGGTCTCGTAAGGGCTCTCGTCGTCGACCAGGATCACCCCCACGTCGGTGCCCAGCATGGCCAACCAACGCATGGTATCGGCGTCGCCGGGGTACTGGCCCTGGGCGATCTGGGTCATGCCCACGGTGCTGGTCGCCACGATCAGATCGCTGTCGTCGGCGCGGCTGCTGGATACGTTGGAGAACGCCACGGCGCCGACGCCGCCCGGCATGTTGGTGACCTGCACGGCGCCGTCGGTCAGATCCAGATCGCGCAGCAGCTTGGCGACCGAGCGACAGGTGAAGTCCCAACCGCCGCCGGGGTCGGCCGGAGCGATGCATTCGCTGATCGGCAGCGCCTGGCTCGGCGCGCTGATGACCAGTCCCAGCCCCAGCAGGGTCGAGGCGGCGAATCCGTGGCGGAAGTGCTTGATGGTGCGCATTGTCGTGTCCCTCGCTTGTTGTTGTGTCGCTGTCGTGTCGTGTTGCGGTGGGTATTGCCGCGCGAAGCCCAGGCTCGGCGCCTCTTGCAGATTAGCTCATATAACTTTCCGCGCTTGCATGGCGGCGATCACGGCATCTTCAACGCCCAGTTCGCGCAGGATCTCGTGGGTGTGTTCGCCGAGCCGTGGCGCGGGATGATGCACCGCCGGCGGGGCCTCGCGCATCTTGACCGGGAAACCCGTCGCGGGGATGCGCCCCAGCTCACCCTGGTCGATCTCGATCTTCATCTCCTGGGCCTGGACCTGGGGATCGTCGAAGGTGTCGCGCAGGCTGTAGACGCGCCCGCACGGCACCCCGGCGCGGTTGAGATGCTCGATCCACTCCTCGACGCGACGCTGCGCCGTGACCCGGTTGATGATCTCGCGGAGCGACTCGCGGTGGGCCATGCGCCGGGCGTTGTCGACGAAGCGCTCGTCGTCGAGCAGGGGGAGGAGGCCCAGCGCACCGAGCAGGCGTTCGACCATGACATCGCTACTGGGGGCAATCGCCACCTCGCCGTCGCTGGCACGGAACAGGCCATAGGGATAGAGCATGGGATGGTCGTTGCCGGTACGCGCCGGTACCTGGCCGGTGGCGAAGAACTCCGCAGCCAGGTAGCCGAGCATGCCGATCAGCCCGTTGGTCAGCGCGGTCTCGAGGATCTCGCCCTGGCCGGTACGCTCGCGTCGCACCAGCGCCGCGCAGATGCCGAAGGCCAGGTTCTGGCTGGCCACCATGTCGCTGATGGGCGGCGCCGCGCGCATGGGTTCACTATCGGGCGGGCCGTTGACGCCCATGAAGCCGCTCATGGCCTGGGCGATGAAGTCGTAGGCGGGGCGGTCGCGGTAGGGGCCGGTGGAACCGAAACCGTTGATGCGTCCCACCACCAGGCGCGGATAGCGCTCGCGCAGCGTGGCGTCGTCGAGGCCCATCTTCTCCAGCACGCCGGGGCGAAAGTTCTCCACCAGCACGTCGGCCTCCTCGAGCAGGCGATGCAGGATCGCCCTGCCCTCGTCGCTGCGCAGATCGAGCGTCAACGAACGCTTGTTGCGATTGAACTGGGCGAAGTACCAGCTGAAGCCGTTGACGATGTTGCCCTGCGAGCGCAGCACGTCGCCACGCTCGGGCGGTTCGATCTTGATCACCTCGGCGCCGTGGTCGCCGAGCATCTGGGTGCAGAACGGTCCCGAGATCACCCGGGTCAGGTCGATCACGCGGATACCGTCGAGGGTCCCCGGTGCGGGCGCGGCCGACTCGCCCATGCTCACCCCTTCGCCGTGACCACGGAGGCGCGGTCGCTGAGCGCCAGCCGCGGGCCCGCCTTGGAGACCTGGGCCGGCAGCGGACGCCCCATCAGGCGGGTGGCGAGCTGCGCGGCCTCGATCATCCGATCCAGGTCGATACCGGTCTCGATACCCATTTCCTCGAGCAGGTAGACCAGGTCCTCGCTGGCGATGTTGCCCGTCGCCTTCGGCGCGAACGGGCACCCTCCCAGCCCGCCGATCGAGCTCTCGTAGCGATCGACGCCGAGTGCGAGGCCCTGCATGACGTTGGCCAGGCCGATGCCGCGGGTGTTGTGGAAATGCAGGGTCGGCGATACGCCGGGCACCACTTCGCGCAGATGGGCGATCCGCTCCGCAACAAGGGGCGGCGTGGCCATGCCGGTGGTATCGCCAAGCGATACGTAGCGGGCGCCGAGATCGGCGAAGTGACGAGCGATGCGGCCTACCGCGGCGACATCGATATCGCCCTCGAATGGGCAGCCGAAGCAGGTGGCGATGGCGCCGCGCAGCTCGATGCCGCTGCCCTCGAGCCGCCGGGCCACCTGTTCGAAGCTCGCCAGGGACTCGCTGACGCTGGCGTTGACGTTCTTGGCGTTGTGGCTCTCCGAGGCCGAGACGAACAGCACCACCGAATCGATGCCCGATTCGAGGGCCCGCTCGGCCCCGCGCAGGTTGGGCACCAGCGCCGAGAAGTGCACCCGTTCGATATCCCGAAGCTCGGCCACGAGCTCCGCGGCATCGGCCAGGGCCGGCACCGCGCGCGGACTGACGAAGGAGGTCAGCTCGAATTCGCGCACCCCGGCCGCGACCAGGGCGCGCACCAGCTCGGCCTTGTGTGCCGTGGAGAGCTGCACCTTTTCATTCTGCAGGCCGTCGCGCGGCCCGACTTCGGTGACATGGACCTGCCGGGGAGCCCGGATCGCTTCAAGCATGATGGTTAGCCATGCAATGGGTTTCCCCGACTGTACGTAGCCGGCTCGCTTCGCAGCCATGCGCCTTTCGTTGTATGCCTGCTTTTACATGGCCTGACTGGAAGGCTTTATTTGCCATCCGCCGGCAGCACCTCGAGTTTGCGTTCCCACCTCTCAATCGCCATCCGCCAGCGCCGGCAGCAGCACCTTGAGCTTACGCGTCAGCGTGTTCCGCCCCCAGCCCAGCAGCTCGGCGGCTTCTCCCTTGCGCCCGCCGGTGTGCTTCAGCGCGGTCTCGATCAGGATGCGTTCGAAGTCCGGTACCGCTTCTTCCAGCAGATGGGTATGGCCCGCGGCCAGTGCACGGTCAGCCCAGTCGCGAAAGGCGGCTCGCCAATCGCCGGCGGGCGATTCCCCCGCCTCGCTGCTGCGCAGCTCCGGCGGCAGATCCTCGACAAGGATCTCGCGCCCCGATGCCATCACGGTCAACCAGCGGCAGGTGTTCTCGAGCTGGCGCACGTTGCCCGGCCAGGGCAGGCGAGTTAGATGCTCCTCGGCGTCGCGGGTCAGCACCTTGATATCGGTCGTCAGCTCCTTGGCGGCCTCGGCCAGAAAATGCCGCGCCAGCCGTGGGATGTCCTCGCGCCGTTCGGCGAGCCGCGGCAGATGCACCCGGATCACGTTGAGGCGATGGAAGAGGTCCTCGCGAAAGCGTCCGTCCTCCACCAGCGCCTCGAGATTCTGGTGGGTCGCCGCGATGATGCGTACGTCCACCTTCACCGGGGTGTGGCCGCCGACCCGGTAGAACTCGCCGTCGGCAAGCACGCGCAGCAGCCGGGTCTGGGTCTCGGCGGGCATGTCGCCAATCTCGTCGAGGAACAAGGTACCGCCGTCGGCCTGCTCGAAGCGGCCCTGGCGCTGGGCGGTGGCCCCGGTGAAGGCGCCCTTCTCGTGGCCGAACAGTTCGGACTCGATCAGGTCGCGCGGAATCGCCGCCATGTTCAGCGCGATGAACGGTTTGCCGGTACGTGGGCTGTGCTGGTGCAAGGCGCGGGCCACCCGCTCCTTGCCGGTCCCCGACTCGCCGTTGATCAACACCGTGATGTGCGAGTGAGACAGCCGGCCGATGGCACGGAAGACCTCCTGCATCGCCGACGCCTCGCCAATGATCTCGGCATCCAGCCCCTCGGGCACGCTCACCGGTCGCTTGCGCTCCCGCGCGTGGGCCACCGCACGGCGCACCAGGGCCAGCGCCTCGTCGACATCGAACGGCTTGGGCAGGTATTCGAAGGCGCCGCCCTGGTAGGAGGCGACGGCACTATCGAGATCGGAATGTGCGGTCATGACGATGACCGGCAGATCGGGATGCGCCTCGCGCACCCGCGACATCAGGTCCAGCCCGTCGATCCCGGGCATGCGGATATCGGTGATCAGGACATCGGGAGGGTCGTCCAGCAGCCGGCTGAGCGCCAGATCGGCCCGCTCGATACACTCGACCTCTAGGTCGGGCTGGGCCAGGGTGCGCTCCAGCACCCAGCGAATGGCGCGGTCGTCGTCGACCACCGCGACACGTGCGACATCAGTCATGGCGCCTCTCCAGTGGAATCAGCAGACGGAATTCGGTGTGGCCGGGGCGGGACTCGCATTCGATGAGCCCCTGGTGCTGGTGCAGGATGCCCTGGGCAATGGAAAGGCCCAGCCCGCTGCCGTCGGCCCGGCCCGATACCATGGGATAGAACAGGGTCTCTTCCAGGCTTTCGGGGATTCCGGGGCCGTTGTCGATCAGGGCCACCTCGCAGACCAGGCGGTGACGCTCCGCGCCCAGCGTGAACTGTCGCCGCGCCCGGGTCCGCAGCAGCAAGCTGGGGGTTTCGGTGCCGGCCTCGGCCATCGCCTCCACCGCATTGCGCGCCACGTTGAGCACCGCCTGGATCATTTGCGCCTCGTCGCCCGGCAAATCCGGCAAGCTCGGGTCGTAGTCGCGTTCGATCGCCACACCGGGCGTCTCGGCGACCAGCAGCGTACGCACCCGCTCCAGCACCTTGTGAATGTTCAGCGGCTCGTAGCGCGTCAGCTGGTTGGGGCCGAGCATGCTGTCGACCAGGTCGCGCAGGCGATCGACTTCCTCGACGATGACGCGGGTGAACTCCTTCAGCGCAGGGTCGTCGAGATCGCGCTCGAGCAGCTGCGCGGCGCCGCGAATGCCGCCCAGCGGATTCTTGACCTCATGGGCGAGGCCGCGCGAAAGCACCTTGATCGCCTCCTGCCGGTTGAGCAATGCCTCTTCGCGGGAGATGCGCAGCAGGCGGTCGCGCGGCTCCATCTCAACCAGCAACTCGTCGGCGGAAAGCGGAGTGACGGTATAGTCCACAGTGGCTGCCGTTCCACCGAGCAGCGCCAGCCTGACCTCACGCTGGGTGAAGGGATGCTGATCGTCGCGCGCCTTGGCCAGCACCGTGCTCATACCGTCGTCCTCGGCCAGCAGCGCCGGGAGGCTGTGTCCCTTCACCCGTCCCAGGCTGACCGCCAACAGTGCCTCGGCCGCCGGGTTCATCCACCGCAGGCGCAGCTCATCGTCGAGCAGCAGCACCGCGGTGGTGAGGTGTTCCATCAGGCGTCGATACATGTCGGCCTTCCCTTGGTGAAACGCAAATGCATGAGGGGCAAACGCCTGCATCGTCATGGCGCAGCGACGTTCCGACGTCCTGCCCCCCGCAGCAACCCCATGAACAGTTAAAGCAAGAAGCGCGCCAATCGCGATGAGTGAGGTATGGCGCCGTTTCGGGGCAAGCCGGACAGGCTCCCACGCACCATGATGGTGCATGGAAGAGTCGATCACCAGTGCGAAGGACGCCTTGCGCGCCGTATTGGCGCAATCGTGAAGCCAGCCGTCAGGTCCGGCGTGCGGCGCTCAGCCGTCGCGCTCGACGGTGAGACTTACGGGCGGGGTGCGATGGCGAACTTCGCCACGGCCGTCCAGCAGCTCGGCCTGTAATTCGTACTCACCGCGGCCGAGGCCATTGAGCACGAAGGCAGAGGTGTGCATGGCGGATTGACTGACCTGGCCATCGACCAGCAGACGCACGCGATGGTCCGGGCGCAGCGACGGCTCGATGGCCAGCTCCACCTGCAGGTTGCCCGCCTGGCTGGCGGGAAGCTCCGTCAGCTGCGCCGGCGAGCGGATACGGAAGGTGTCGTAGGGCATAAAAGGCTGGCCGGGTGACTGACTTGTCGGCGCGGCGCTTTCCGCCGGGCGAAGCGGCTGGACCAGGCGGCCATCGCGCGACGGCACCACCGTCAGCGGCGCCAGATCGACCGGCTCGCCGCCGCTGTCGGGGTCATCGGTAAAGACGACGTTGCCCTGGGCATCGGTCGTGCGATAGATCGACGTGGCCAACGCCGTGTCGGCCAGCAGCAGCCACACCAGCCCCACCATGAGTCCCCTGAACATGAGCCTCTCCTTCGTCGGCACTCCGGCCTCGCTGCCGGTGGCGGCCGCGCCTGTCTGCGTGAACGCGTCTCACGCACCGTTACCGAGCATAGTGTACGCCAAAAAAAGAGCCCCGCGATGCGGGGCTCCTGGGTTCGGCCGGCGGTCGTTGCGGCCGGCTTGGGCGCTGCTCAGCAGCTGTAGTACATGTCGAACTCGATCGGGTGCGTGGTCATGCGGATACGCTCCACGTCTTCCATCTTCAGCTCGATGTAGGCGTCGATCATGTCGTCGGTGAACACGCCGCCCTCGGTGAGGAAGGCACGATCCTTGTCCAGCGCCTCGAGAGCCTGATCCAGGCTATGCGCCACGGTCGGCACCTTCTTGCCCTCTTCCGGCGGCAGGTCGTAGAGGTTCTTGTCCATCGCATCGCCGGGGTGGATCTTGTTCTTGATGCCGTCGATACCGGCCATCAGCATGGCGGCGAAGCACAGGTAGGGGTTGGCGGTCGGGTCGGGGAAGCGAAGCTCGACGCGCTTGCCCTTGGGGCTCGCGGTATACGGGATGCGGATGGAGGCCGAGCGGTTGCGCGCGCTGTAGGCCAGCATGACCGGCGCCTCGAAGCCCGGCACCAGACGCTTGTAGGAGTTGGTCGAAGCGTTGGCAAAGGCGTTCAGGGCACGGGCGTGCTTGATCACGCCACCGATGTAGTAGAGCGCCATTTCGGACAGCCCGGCGTACTGGTCGCCGGCGAACTGGTTCTGTCCATCCTTCCAGAAGGACTGGTGCACGTGCATGCCGCTGCCGTTGTCGCCCACCAGCGGCTTGGGCATGAAGGTCGCGGTCTTGCCGTAGGCGTGAGCCACGTTGTGGATCACGTACTTCATTTCCTGAACTTCGTCGGCCTTCTTCACCAGGGTGTTGAACTTGACGCCGATCTCGTTCTGGCCGGCGTTGGCCACCTCGTGGTGGTGAACCTCGACGGTCTGGCCGATGGCTTCCAGGGTGTTGCACATCGCGCCGCGGATGTCATGGAAGCTGTCGACCGGGGGTACCGGGAAGTAGCCGCCCTTGACGCGCGGGCGGTGCGCCAGGTTGCCGCCTTCGACCTGACGGTCGGTGGCCCAGGCACCCTCTTCGGAGGTGATCTTGTACATGGCGCCTTCGATGTCGGCCTTCCAATGCACCTCGTCGAAGATGAAGAACTCGGGCTCGGGGCCGAAGAAAGCGGTATCGCCCAGGCCGGTGGACTGCAGGTAGGCCTCGGCGCGCTTGGCGATGGAGCGCGGGTCGCGCTCATAGCCCTGCATGGTGGCCGGCTCGATGATATCGCAGCGCAGCACTAGGGTGGCGTCTTCGGTGAACGGATCGAGGAAGGCGGTGCCGTCTTCCGGACGCAGGATCATGTCGGACTCGTTGATGCCCTTCCAGCCGGAAATCGAGGAGCCGTCGAACATCTGGCCGTTCTCGAAGAATTCCTCGTCCACGTCACGCGCCGGGATGGTGACGTGCTGTTCCTTGCCCCGCGTGTCGGTGAAGCGAAGGTCGACCCACTTCACATCGTGTTCTTCGATCAGGGCGAGTGTCTTGGCAGACATGATGTCCTCCGTTGAGCTGTGGCTCGTTTCAATGGCTGATAGTCCATTGGCGCCGATGGATCAGCGCCTGTTGTAGCACGCTGTGGGCCTTGCTGCCCACGATCGCCATGCAAGAGCATGGTGAGCTGCCCAGTCCAATGCAGACGACATGCCAACTTTGCACCACTTAAGCCCGGAAAACTTTTACTCTTTGTTTTTAAAAGCAAAAAACCTGCACTTTGGCGTTGCACGATGCACCAGCGCCGCCCGAGGGAGCTAGCGCCCATGGCGTGAAGTGAATTATCGCACCTTAATGGTGCGTCAAGGGGAGCAATCGCACCATTGGGGTGCGCAAGGAAGCGACCATCGACACTAGGCCGAATCGATCGTCACTCTCGCCTGGCAGGCGCGCAGGCGAGCAAGCAGTTCGGGAAGCGCCTCGGTATCCAGCTTCGGATCGAAACCGCCGATGCGCTCGAACCAATCGCGTGCTATCCAGAAGGTATCCAGGGGCGAAGTGCGCTGCAGGCGATACCACCAGTGCCGCAGCCGACCCTGACGAGGAATTCGCAGCACGGCGGCGTCCCAGGCACGCTCCTCGCCGGCGGCACTCAGCCGATGGCTAAGCCAATCGACGGCGCGCCGCGGCCCCAACCCCGGGAACAGCAGCACATCGCCCCGGCTGACGGCCACGGCGACGTTCAGGCGGCTGCCGAGGGACTCGCCGGAACAGTGGATCAGCGTGGTCTCATGGCGCCGCGTCAAAGCCGGTAGTCGGGCATCGCCGGTGTCGTCTACCAACAGCAGCTCATGGCTGCCATGCCACTCGCGAGCCGCGCGTTGTAACATGGCAAGATGGCGCGGTAGTTGCGCGCCAGCGGTGCGAGCATCGAGAAGAACACTACTGAGTAGCATCTAGCGGGCTCCACGAGAGCGGGGAAGCGCCTCGAATCGGCACGTTTTGTCATATTTTGTATCGCTAAGTGTACAAAAGTATCGAGAAAGCCCGCTGCTGAATTTTTCCCCACTCCGTTGTCCAAGTCCTACCCAGTCGGTGTTTAACCGGTTCATGCGCCGCAGCAAGCCTCAATGAGTGTCACAGCCACGTTACAGGTTGAAAGCGGCCATATCGCGAGGTTGTGCTATTCCCCTACCCCGCTTGTCTGTACAATGCGCCACCACTCCCCTACCCCCGCGCCTAGGGTACGTCTTTCGATGTGTACATAGGTGCGTATATATGATGAGTCACACCCTATGAACACAGCTGTAACCCCCTCTCGTATCGAGAGCTTGCGCAATATTGCGATTATCGCCCACGTCGACCACGGCAAGACCACGCTGGTCGACAAGCTGCTGAGCCAGTCCGGCACGCTCGACCGCAAGGCCGAGGGTCAGGAGCGGATCATGGACTCCAACGACCAGGAGAAGGAGCGCGGCATCACCATCCTGGCCAAGAACACCGCGATCCGCTGGCGCGACGGCAACGGCCGCGACTTCCATATCAATATCGTCGACACACCGGGGCACGCCGACTTCGGTGGCGAGGTCGAGCGCGTGATGTCGATGGTCGACTCGGTGCTGCTGCTGGTGGACGCTGTCGACGGCCCCATGCCGCAAACCCGCTTCGTGACCCAGAAAGCATTCAATCAGGGCCTCAAGCCGATCGTGGTGGTCAACAAGATCGACCGCCCCGGCGCTCGTCCCGACTGGGTCATCGATCAGATCTTCGACCTGTTCGACAATCTCGGCGCCAGCGACGAGCAGCTCGACTTCCCGATCATCTACTGCTCGGCGCTCAACGGCATCGCCGGTATGGACCCGGAAGAACTCGCTGATGACATGACGCCGATGTTCCAGGCCATCGTCGACATCGTCGAGCCGCCGGCGGTCGAACTCGACGGTCCTTTCCAGATGCAGATCTCGGCGCTGGATTACTCCAGCTACGTGGGCGTCATCGGCCTCGGCCGCATCAAGCGCGGTGCGGTGAAACCCAACCAGACGGTTACCGTGGTCGGCACTGACGGCAAGACCCGCAAGGGCAAGGTAGGCCAGGTGATGACCCACCTGGGGCTGGAGCGCGTGCAGACCGAGCAGGCCACCGCCGGTGACATCGTCTGCATCACAGGCATTGATGAGCTGTCGATCTCCGACACGCTGTGCGACCCGGCCGCCGTCGAGGCGCTGCCGCCGCTGTCGGTCGACGAGCCCACCGTGTCCATGACCTTCCAGGTCAACGACTCGCCCTTCGCCGGCCGCGACGGTAAGTACGTCACCAGCCGCAACATCAAGGATCGCCTCGAGCAGGAACTGATTCACAACGTGGCGCTGCGCGTCGAGCAGGGCGAGAGCCCTGAGAAGTTCAAGGTCTCCGGACGCGGCGAGCTGCACCTGTCGGTGCTGATCGAGACCATGCGCCGCGAGGGCTTCGAACTGGCGGTGGGCCGCCCCGAGGTGATCATCAAGGAGATCGACGGGGTCAAGCAGGAGCCTTACGAAGAGGTCATCATCGACTGCGAGGAGCAGCACCAGGGCGCGATCATGGAGGAGCTCGGCTACCGCAAGGGCGAGCTGACCAACATGAACCCCGACGGCAAGGGCCGCGTGCGCCTGGACTTCATCATCCCGGCACGCGGGCTGATCGGCTTCCGCGGCCAGTTCCTCACCCTGACCTCGGGTACCGGCATCCTCACCAGCCGCTTCGACCACTACGGCCCGCTCAAGCCCGACGCCGCCATCGAGCGTCGCAACGGCGTGCTGGTGTCGATGGTCGACGGCAAGGCGCTGGCCTACGCGCTGTACGCCCTGCAGGAACGCGGCAAGCTGATCATCGACCACGGCACCGAGGTCTATGAAGGCATGCTGGTGGGCATCCATAATCGCGCCAACGATCTGGTGGTCAACCCCACCAAGGGCAAGAAGCTCGACAACATGCGCGCCTCGGGCAACGACGAGAATATCGTGCTGACGCCGCCGGTGAAGTTCTCGCTGGAGCAGGCGATCGAGTTCCTCGACGACGACGAGCTGGTGGAGATCACCCCCAACCACATCCGCCTGCGCAAGAAGTTCCTCAAGGAGCACGAGCGCAAGCGCGCCAAGAAGTAAGCCGACGCGATACCCTTGCGCCCGCCTTCACGGCGGGCGCTTTGCGTCGGGCCATCTCGCGAGAGCGGCTACGCTATAGGCAAACCCAGCAACAGCGAGGAGCCAGCATGCATAAACACGTCGAATGGGACGACCCGGGTGCCGACAGCGTGATGCACCATTACGAGCGCTCCCCCCAGGGCTACTCGGAGCCCGGCCCCGGTGACATCCTCTCGGCCCGCTATCGGGGCAAGGTGGTGCGCATCAAGGTCGAGGCCTACGTGGACGACACCAGCATCGGCCAGGTGGTGGCGATAATTTCCCACGGCGGCAAGCGGCTCAATGCGCTCGGCAAACTTGCGATCGGCGATACCGTACGCCTGCCGGACGCGATGCGCGCCTTCGAAACCCGTCGCGACGAGGGCGAAGCAGACCCGGGCGAGGACTGACTTCCACGTTCCCGAGCCCCGGTCATCCGCCGCCCCCAACGCAGCCTTAACGCTTGGCCTCTGGCTACGCAGCGGGTTCTGTCGCAGAGTGTACCCGCCGCCAAACCGGCCTCACCGGCCAGCGGCGGACATCCGACGGCCCACAAGGCCAAGCGCAATCCTTCGGAATAACAATGAGTACGCATAACGTCTGGACTCACAAGGGCACCTTCCTGTTGGCCGCCGTCGGTTCGGCGGTGGGGCTCGGCAACCTCTGGCGGTTTCCCTACTTGGCCGGCGAGAACGGCGGTGGTGCCTTCATCCTGATCTACGCCCTGACCATCTTCGCCGTGGGCATCCCGATTCTCATCGCCGAGACCATGCTCGGCCGCGCCAGCCGGCGCAGCCCGATCATGGGCATGCACTTTCTGACCCGCACCCATAACACCTTCCGGGCCTGGGAATCGATCGGCTGGTTGGGCGCCGCTTCGGCCTTCTTGATCCTGAGTTTCTATTCGGTGATCGCCGGTTGGGCGATCCATTACACCTGGCAAATGCTCACCGGAACGCTGGTTGGTGCCGACGCCGAAACCATCGGTGCCGGCTTTGACGCCCTGCTGGCCTCGCCGGGCCTGCTGACTCTCTATCACACCCTGTTCATCATCGCCTCGGGGTTGATCGTCGGCATGGGCATCCACAAGGGCATCGAGAGCGGCCTGCGTATCATGATGCCGGCCCTGTTCGCGATCCTGCTGGTGGTGCTGTTCTACGGCATCGCCAACGGCGACTTCGCCGCCGCCGCCAGTTTCCTGTTCACCTTCAACCTGGGCGACCTGAGCCTCGAGGGCTGGCTGCAGGCCATGGGCCAGTCGTTCTTCACCCTGAGCCTCGGCATGGGTGCGATCATGGCCTACGGCGCCTACATGTCCAGCGACGCCTCGCTGAGCCGTACCGCCTTCGCCATCGCCTTCATCGATACCGCGGTGGCCATGGTCGCGGGACTGGCGATCTTCTCGCTGGTGTTCGGCGCCGGGCTCGACGCTGCCGCCGGGCCGGGCCTGATGTTCGTCACCCTGCCGCTGGCCTTTGCCGAGATGCCCTTCGGCGGACTGGTGGGCGGGGTGTTCTTCATCCTGGTGCTGGGCGCGGCGATCAGTTCCTCGATCTCGCTGATCGAGCCGGTGGCCGCCTTCCTGGTCGAGCGCTTCGACTTGACGCGCCCCCAAGCCGTATTCGCCATGGTGCTCGCCAGCTGGGCGATGGGCCTGCTCACTGTCGTCAGCTTCAATACCTGGGCCGAGGACAGTCTATTCCACACGCTGTTCGGCCGCAGCGCCTTCGACTTCATCGAACTGCTGACCAATATCTTCATGCCACTGGGCGGCCTGCTGATCGCACTGTTCGCCGGCTGGGCCCTGACCTACTCCGAGGTCATGAAGGAGATGCGCACCAGCGAGACCTGGTTCCAGGTATGGCGTTTCCTGGTACGCTTCGTGGCACCGGCCGCGGTGGCCTTCGTCTTCCTGCGCAGCATCCCGCAGGTGGAGGGCTACCTGTTACCGACCGTCGGTGCACTGTTCATCGTCGGCGCCTTCGCCGCGGGCCGCACCTACCTGGGTGACGGCCGCCAGGGGTGATAAATCAATATTGACCCACCGCCGCCGCCGGCGGTCCGATAACAAGACCATGGCCCGTCTACGTCATCCTATCGGCGGGACCAATAACAACATTCCGGAGCGACGAACGGTCCGGAAACAGGGCAGGAACACATATGGCATCCATTATCGACGTCAGGCACGTCAACAAGGCCTTCGGTGGGCTGAAGGTCATCAACGACTGCTCCATCCAGGTGGAGAAAGGCTCGATCACCGGACTCATCGGTCCCAACGGCGCCGGAAAATCAACTCTCTTCAACATCATCGCCGGCGCTCTGCCGCTCGATAGCGGCCAGATCCTGCTCGACGGCGAGGACATCACCAATTGCCCCGCCAACGAGCTCTTTCACAAGGGACTGCTGCGCACCTTCCAGATCGCCCATGAGTTCTGCCACATGACCGCGCTGGAGAACCTGATGATGGTGCCGCCGCGTCAGGCGGGCGAGAGCCTGTTCGACGCCTGGCTCAAGCCGGGCAGCGTGGCGCGGCAGGAGGCCGAGGTGCGCCGCCGCGCGCTCGAGGTGATCGACTTCATCGGCCTTTACCACGTGCGCAACGAGCTGGCCGGCAACCTCTCAGGTGGCCAGAAGAAGCTGCTGGAGCTGGGCCGGACCATGATGACCGACGCCCGCGTGGTGCTGCTCGACGAGATCGCCGCCGGGGTCAACCGCACTCTGCTCGGCGACCTGGTCGGCAACATCGAACGGCTCAATCGCGAGTTCGGCTACACCTTCCTCGTCATCGAGCACGACATGGACATGATCGCGCGGCTGTGCGATCCGGTCATCGTGCTGGCCCAAGGCAGCGTGATGGTCGAAGGCAGCATCGAGGAGATCCAGAACGATCCCCAAGTGATCGAAGCCTACTTCGGCTCAAACGCCGCCTGAGGGGGCACCGCCCCACCTGAGCCTGCCCGCCCAAGCGCGGGAGACAAGAAAAACAGTCACGACAGCGCAGAGAACACACGATGCCATTACTCGAAGCACGCGACGTGCATGGCGGCTACGGCGGCATGAACATCCTCAATGGGGTGAACATGACGATCGAGGCCGACGAGATCGGCGTGATCGTCGGCCCCAACGGCGCCGGCAAGTCGACCATGCTCAAGGCCGTCTTCGGCCTGCTCACCGTCAGCCAGGGCGAGATCCTGCTGCGCGGCGAGCCGATCCATAACCTGCCGCCCAACAAGCTGGTACAGAAGGGCATGGGCTTCATCCCCCAGGAGAAGAACGTCTTCCCCAGCCTCACCGTGAAAGAGAACCTGGAGATGGGCGCCTTCCTCAAGCCGGGCAACGTCAAGCGCATGCTGAAGAATATCTACGACGTCTTCCCTCCGCTCTACGACAAGCGCCACCAGCCGGCCGGCGAGCTCTCCGGCGGCCAGCGCCAGATGGTCGCCATGGGCCGTGCGCTGATGGCCGAACCCGAGATCCTGCTGCTCGACGAACCCACCGCCGGCCTCTCGCCGCTCTACATGAACGAGATCTTCGAGCGGGTGAAGGAGATCAATGCCGCCGGCGTCGGCATCCTGATGGTGGAGCAGAACGCCAAGCAGGCGCTGGCCATCGCCGACAAGGGTTTCGTCCTGGCCGCCGGTCAGAACCGCTTCACCGATACCGGTGCCGCCCTGCTCGCCGACCCCGAAGTCGCCAAGAGTTTCCTGGGCGGCTGAGCCCCCGGAGCCAGGATCTGGAGAGAACGTTGTGAACGAACTGGTCTTCTTTATCAACAACGTGGTGATCGCCGGCAGCGTGACCGGCTCGATCTACGCCATCGGCGCCGTCGGCGTGACGCTGGTGTTCAGCATCATGCGCTTCGCCCATTTCGCCCATGCCGACATGATGACCTTCGGCGCCTTCATGGTGCTGCTGCTGACGCTGGCCTTCCCCGGCGTGGGCGGCGTCGTGGGGCTGCCCACGCCGGTGGTCATGCTGCCGCTGGCCATCGTGCTCACCGCGCTGCTTGCGGTGGGCATCGACAAGGCCTTCTACAAGCCGCTGCGCGCCCATGGCGTCAAGCCGATCGTGCTGGTGATCGGTTCGCTGGGCGTGACCCTGATGCTGCAGGGGCTGATTCGCCTGTTCGCCGGCACCGGCGCGCAGAACCTCTACCTGGCCGGCGAGCGCAAGGAGATCTACCGCATCGCGCTGCCCATCGAAGGCGTGCGGGCGCCGATCGTGATCACCGAGCCGCAGATCATCCTCTTCGTGCTCACCGTCACTGCCGTGGTCGGTTTGCACCTGTTCCTCAACCGCTCGCGGCTGGGCAAGGCGATGCGCGCCATGTCCGACAACCCCGACCTGGCGCGGGCCTCGGGGATCAACACCAATACCATCGTGGCCGTCACCTGGGTCATCGCCGGGGGGCTGGCCGCCATCGCCGGAACGCTGCTCTCGCTCGACGTGACCTTCAAGCCCGACCTCAGCTTCTTCCTGCTGCTGCCGATCTTCGCCGCGGCTATCGTCGGCGGCGTGGGGCACCCTTACGGCGCCATCGCCGGCGGCTTCGTGGTCGGCTTCGCCGAGACCCTGGCGGTATTCAACTGGTCGGTGCTGCTGCGCCCCTTCCGCGACAGCCTGCCCGAGTGGCTGGCGCAGGCCGGCAACCTCGCCTTCGTCGGCACCGAGTACAAGATCGTGGTGCCCTTCTTCATCCTGGTGGCCATCCTGGTGTGGCGTCCCACCGGCATCTTCAAGGGTAAGGTGATCTGATGAGCACACAACAAGAACACGCTTCGCGCCGCGACGATACGGTGGCCGCTCCCTCGCGCTTCCCGCTGCGCGAGGTCGTCCTGTTCGGCGCTGTCCTGGCAGCGGTGCTCGGCGTCTATGCGGTCATGGGTGTCGCCTACAGCACGCGCATGCTGGTGGAGGCGGCCTGCTATGCCATCCTGGCCCTGGGCCTGACCATTCAATGGGGCTATGCCGGTCAGTTCAATGCCGGCGTGATGGGCTTCGTGGCGCTCGGCGGCTTCTGCGCCATGTTCTTCAGCGTGCCGGTGAACGACGCCTTCTGGGGCACCGAGCTGCCCGGCGAACTAGGCCGCGTACTGCTCTACCTCGCCGCTGCCGCGATGCTGGTGTTCGGCGCCACTCGGCTCGATCGCGTCGGGGTGCCCAAGAAGCTGCGCACCCTGATCGCCATCGTGCTTGCCGTGGTGCTCTACCTGGTGGTGATCAGCATGCTGCGCGAGGTGACCGATGAGATCGAATCGCGCGCCGGCTTCATCGGCGGCCTGGGGCTGCCGGCCTGGACCGGTTGGATCGTCGGCGGCGCGCTGGCCGGCGGCGTCGGTTATTTCATCGGCCACATCTGCCTGGGCCTGCGCAGCGACTACCTGGCCATCGCCACCCTGGGCATCGCCGAGATCATCAAGGCGTTCCTCAAGAACTCCGACTGGCTGACCCGCGGTACTGCCACCGTCTCGCCGCTGCCCTGGCCCACCCCCGGGCCCAGCACCCTCGGCTTCACGCTTTCCCGAGCGCTCTATCTCTCGGTGACGGCGGTGATGATCGCGGCGATCTTCTTCCTGCTGCACCGCGCCTATCATGCCCCCTGGGGACGTATGATCCGGGCCATCCGCGACAACGAGGTGGCCGCCTCGGCCATGGGCAAGGACATCAATCGCCGCCGGCTGGAGATCTTCGTGCTGGGCTGCATCCTGATGGGCATCGGCGGCGGCGCGCTGACGTCGTTCAACAGCCTGTTCGACCCCCAGGGCTACCTGCCGCTCAACCACACCTTCCTGGTGCTGGTGATGGTCATCCTCGGCGGCCCCGGCAACAACCTGGGCACGATCTTCGGCGCCGTGGCGGTCTACATCATCTGGATCATGTCCGAACCGCTGGCGCTCGCGCTGATGAACCTGGCGGTGTGGGTCGGCGAGGGCGCCTTCGGCTGGGAGCCGCCGGGCAATCTCGACAGTCGCGCGCTGCAGGCCCGGGTGTTCGTGATTGGTCTGTTGATCACCTTGGTGCTGCGCTTCGCCCCGCAGGGGCTGTTACCGGAGAAGGTCAAGCACCACGGCTAGGCAGGAAGGTGCAAAAAACAGCCCCGGCGGGTTTCCCCGCCGGGGCTTTCGTTTGCCTGCTGCTTACCGTATGGCGTTAGAGGTCGACCTGCCCCTTGCCGACAAACTCACTCCCCTCCACCGTCATCTCGACCACGATGCCGGGCACGTCGCCGTTGTCGTCGAACTCGTGACGACCGGAGGCGCCCTCGTAGTTGATTTCTTCACCGGCCGCAATCAGTTCGAGTGCCTTCTCCCACTCGCCGGGCAGGACCACTTCGCCCGGCTCGGAAGCCACGGCGCGCAGCGCCTCGGACAGTCCCTCGCGCTCGGCGCTGCCGTTCTGTTCGATGGCCAGCGCCAGCAGGAAGGCGGCGTCGTAGGCCTGGGCGGCGAATACCGAGCTGGGGTCGAACCCGGCCTCCTCGGCAGCCTGGTTGAAGGTCTCGGTGCCGGGCAGTTCGGGGCTGCCGGGACGCGTGGCGATCATGCCCTGCAGCGCATCCTCGCCCACCGCCTCGACCAGTGACGAACCGACCATGCCGTCGGCGCCGGCGTACTGGTTGAACATGCCGCTCTCGTAGGCCTGGCGCAGAATGGTCTGGCCGGAGCCGTCGGCATAGGCCAGCACCACCAGGGTGTCGGTACCGCTCGCCGAAAGCGAGCCCAGCTCCGAGCGGTAGTCGGCGCGGCCGTCCTCGTGTGCCAGGTTCTCGGCCACGGTGCCGCCGCCGGACTCGAAGGCCTCGGTAAAGGCATCGGCCAGGCCGCGACCGTAGTCGTTGTTGACGTAGGTGACCGCTACCGTGTCGAAGCCCTTCTCGAGCATCAGCTTGGCCAGGATCTGGCCCTGGTAGGCATCCGACGGCACGGTGCGGAACACCAGATCGTTGTCGTCCAGCTCGCTGACGGCCGGGGCCGTGGACGCCGGCGAAACCATGACCACGCCGCCGGGAATGGCCGCGTTGTTGGCTGCCGCCAGGGTCGCCCCGGTGCACAGCGCACCGACGATGGCGGTGACCTGCTCGGTGTTGACCATGCGGTCAGCCGCGTTGGACGCCGCCGAGGCGTCGCTGCAGGTAGTATCGGCGTTGGGCATCTCCAGCGTCTGGCCGTCGAGAATACCGCCCTGCTCGTTGATCTGCTTGACGGCCAGCTGCGCGCCTTCGTAGATCGGCGGCGTCAGGCTCTCGATCGGCCCGGTGAAACCGCCAAGGAAACCGACCTTGACCTGTGCCTGCGCAGCACCGACGAATGCCAGACTGGACGCTGCCACTGCCATCGCCAAAATGCGTTTTTTCATTTTGTTCTGCTCACTCTGGTTGCTAATGAATAAAGGGCACCTCCCTAAATCTGGAAGGGTCGCGGTCAAAACACAAGCCCTCACTACCAACGTTGCGCTATGCCGGATCGCCCCGCCGTGGCGGCAGGGGCCCCTCATGCGTGCCTATACTGAAAGGCCTGCAGCCATGTCCCGACAGCAAGGAGCCGAACCATGCATTCCGCCTCACGCCCTCTGGCGCTGCTGGCCATCCTGAGCCTGGCCACGGCCGCTCACGCCTTCGAACCCGCCGGCGAAGACATCGTCTACGAGGTCGGCGACGAGCCTTTCGAGGGCTACTTCGTCGGCGCCGACAGCGACGCCCGCGGCACGATACTGATCGTCCATGATTGGGACGGCCTGGGCGACTACGAACGCGAGCGCGCCGACATGCTCGCCAAGCAGGGCTATGACGCCTTCGCCGTCGACCTGTTCGGCCAGAACCAGCGCCCCGAGACGGTGGAGAAACGCCAGGAAGCCACCCGAGCCCTGTACAGCGACCGTGAGCGCATGCGCGAGCTGACCCTGGCAGGTCTGGCCCAAGTCCGCGAACAGGAGGCTGCAGAAGAGGTGGTCGTCATCGGCTACTGCTTTGGCGGCGCCGTGGCCCTGGAGATCGCCCGCTCCGGCGAGGCCGAGAACGTCGCCGGCTACGTCAGCTTCCACGGCAGCCTGGCCACGCCGGAAGGCCAGGAGTGGCCCGAGGAAGTCCCGCCGCTGCTGATCGCCCATGGCGCCGCCGACGAATCGGTGACCATGGAAGACGTCGCCACGCTGGTCGAGGAACTCGAAGCCATCGAGGCCACCTATGAGGTCGAGATCTACTCCGGCGCCCCGCACGCCTTCACGGTCTTCGATGGGGAGCGCTATCAAGAGCGTGCCGACGAGAAATCCTGGGCCGCGTTTATGACCTATCTCGAGGAGGTACTGTGAGTGCCGCTGCCGCCCCGCTCAGCGTGACCGAGCTGGCCGGCGGTCCCGGCGAGATCGGCGTGGCCCACGGACGCATTCACCGGCAGCCGATCCAGCGCGGCATCGAGGTCTACGGCCGGCTGTTCCGCGATTTCGTCGGCATCGGCTGGGCACAGGCGCGCGAGGAAGCCGGTCGCTTCGAAGCGATGATCTCGCGCGGCTTCCCCGACATGCTCGACGAGATGGCCGGCATCGCCTGGGGCGCGGGGGTCGACTTCCTTGACATCCTGACGCTCAATTGCCGCAGCGAGATCGCCCTGACACGCGCCAGCGGCGGTTGCTCAGCATTCTCCCTGCGGCGTCACGGCCAGCAATGGCTGGCCCAGAACTGGGACTGGCGTCACGATCAGCTCGACAACGTGGTGGCGCTGCGCATCCGGGGCGACGGCCGCCCCGCGCTGGTCACCATCGGCGAGGCCGGCATGGTGGGCAAGGTGGGGCTGAACGCTCACGGCATCGGCGTCTGCCTCAACGCCATTCGCTCGCAAACCTGCGGCGAGGGGCTGCCGATCCACGTTGCCCTGCGCAAGATACTAGAGAGCCCCGACTTCGACAGCGCCCTCGACGTGGCGACCCGCGACCGGGTCTGCTCGCCCGCGCATTTCCTTCTCGCCAGCGCTCAGGTCGGCAACGAGGGGGGCCAGGCCGCGGGGCTCGAGGTGCAACCCGGCGAGCCCGGCCGAATCGCACCCCGAAACGGCATCGTCACCCATACCAACCATCTCTACGCCCAGGGCGTTGCCTGCCCGGTGCAAGACTTCCCCCGTGCCGATTCGCAGCCACGTCTGCGCCGGCTCGACACCCTGCTTCACGATACGCTGCACGCCGAGGCGGATATCGACGACGCAGCCCTGTTCGACATCCTCAGCGACCATCACGGCACACCGCTGTCGATCTGCCGCCACTTCAACCCGGACCAGCCCGCCGAAGAGCGCATGGAGACGCTGTTCGCGGTAGTGATGAACCTGAGTGAACGTCGCCTGACCCTGCGCCACGGCAAGCCCTGCGAAACCGGCGATACGCTGCGGATAGGCCTGAACTGAACTCAGCCCAGCCGGCGCTCAGGCGCTTCGAACTCCGCCAGCTCGCCTTTCAGGTACTGCTCGGTCGTCAGCAGAAACAGGCGACGGAATAGCTCGTGGATGGCTTCTTCCCGGCGCAGCTGCAGCAGCTCGCGATCCTCCTCGGAAAGCGCCGGGTCGTGGCGCGGGTACTCCCAGGCCAGACGCACAGAGCCCGACGTGGCGTCGCAGATCTGGAGAGTGGGGTTGGCTCCCTTGAGGGCAGTATTGATGCGGTACGGCATGGCAACCTCCGATTACGCTGTTAATGATAACGGTTATCATTAACTTTGGAAAATCTAGCCGCCGGGGTGATCTCTGTCAAATTCCATAAAGAAAAATCGTTCTCGTTCTCTTCCCGCATTGCCCGTGACGCTTGGGAGTGGTACACAAGCTAACGCATACCATTCTCATTTCAAGTCGAGACGAGACCCATGAAGACACTGCTGCTGCCCGCCCTGATTTCCGGCCTGATGTTCGCCACCACCGCCCAGGCCAGTTCCTCCGCCGAGCACTTCAAGGGCGAGCCCGCCGAAACCTTGAGCCAGGCCATGGCCAATTTCTCCGAATACAATCAGCAATTGGCCGACCTGCTCGCCCAGGATGAGCTGAGCCTCGAGGATCTCGGCACCATCCACGAGCTGACCTACACCCTGGAAAACGCACTGGAGAAGATCAACGAGGAAGTGGACACCCTGGCGGTCAACCTGGAAGAGGTTCACCTGGGTTCCGAGACCGGAGACTTCGAGCGCGTCCAGAGCCACGGTGCCGCCTACCTGGAAGCCGCCCAGACGCTCGCCCCCTGAGACGCCAGGGCCCCGGCAGGCGCTTGCCGCCGGGGCCCCCTTCGTCTAACCGACAAGCCATCGCTTCCTCGACGCGGCTCTCACCCAACGACCGAGGTGTCATTTCGCTGCCAAGCCGCTGTCATGGCGCCCTGCCAGGATGCTTTGATCATCCATCCGCAGGAGCTAACGATGCGTTTGTCGCGACGAAATCTGCTGAGCCTGGGCCTGAAAGGCGGGGCCGCCCTGGGCGCCACTCTGGCCGCACCCTCCATCGTGCTGGCCGAGAGCCGCCGCCCCGTGATCAATGCCGGCGTGATGAGCGGCGACATGCTCGCCGACCGCGCCATGCTCTGGTCGCAGGTCGACCGGCCGGCCCGCATGCTGATCGAGATCGCCGACAATCCCGAGTTCCGGGGGGCCCGCCGACTGCTCGGCCCCGAAGCCCTGCCATCCACCGGCCTGACCGCCAAGCTCGACGCCACCGGCCTGGGCGGCATGGACACTGCCCACTATCGCATCCGCTTCGAGGCGCTGGACGATCGCCGCGCTGTCAGCGAGCCGGTCATCGGCCAGCTGCGCCTGCCCCCGGCGGCCCGTCGGAACGTGCGTTTCGTCTGGTCCGGCGACACTGCCGGCCAGGGTTGGGGAATCGACGAATCGAGAGGAGGCATGACCACCTACGAAACGATGCTGCGCCAACAGCCGGACTTCTTCATCCATTCCGGCGACACCGTCTACGCCGATGGCCCTCTGCAGGAGAGCGTAGAGCTGCCCAATGGCGAGCTGTGGCGCAATCGGGTGACCCCCGCCAAGCTCAAGGTAGCCGAGACCCTGGACGAGTTCCGCGGCCAGTACGCCTACAACCTGCTCGACGCCAATGTGCGCCGCTTCAATGCCGCCGTGCCAATGCTCGCCCAATGGGACGACCACGAAACCACCAATAACTGGTATCCCGGCGAGATACTCGACGACGACCGCTATACGGAGAAGAACGTATCGCTGCTCGCCGCTCGTGCGCGGCATGCCTTCCTCGAGTCCATGCCGCTGCGCCAACGCCCCGAGGCTCCCGGGAAAGTTCATCGACGCTTCGCCTACGGCCCGAGCCTGGAGATCTTCATGCTCGACATGCGCTCCCATCGCGCGGCCAACAGCCGCAACCGGCAGGCCGGCGGTGAGGAGGCCGTCTTCCTCGGACAGGACCAGCTGAGTTGGCTGCTGGACGGCCTGCGCCAGTCCCGGGCGACCTGGAAAATCATCGCCTCGGACATGCCCATCGGCCTGATCGTGCGCGACGGCGAGGCCTTCGAGGCCATCGCCAACGACCATCACGGCGAGCCCCTCGGGCGGGAGCTTGAGATCGCCGGGCTGCTCAAGGCGATACGCGACGATGCCATCCACAACGTGGTGTGGCTCACCGCCGACGTGCACTATACCGCCGCTCACCACTACTCGCCGGAGCGCGCCGACTTCCAGGACTTCGCCCCTTTCTGGGAGTTCGTCAGCGGCCCCCTGCACGCCGGTACCTTCGGCCCCGGCGAGCTCGACGATACCTTCGGCCCCGAAGTGGTCTTCCAGAAGGCTCCGCCCGAAGGTCGCGCCAATCTGTCACCCGCCGAGGGTTACCAGTTCTTCGGCCAGGTCGACCTGGACGGCGAGAGCGAAACCCTCACCGTCACCCTGATGGACTCGGCCGGCGAGGCGCTGCATCGGCAGGTACTCGAGCCGCAAAGGGCTTGAGCGCCGAAGAGTGAACGATAGTCGCGCTGCCACGGCCGTGGCAGTGCGGTTACCCCGCCAGCGCCTCTTCCACCACCGCCCGCGCCTCGTCGCTCATGGGCAGTTCCAGCGCCAGCTCACGAGCACGCGGCGACATCTTCTTCCAGGTCATCTGCACGATGCGCACCAGGTGCTCGTGCTCCACCTGCTTGGAGAAGTCGGCGAAGTAGTTCTCGAGGAACACCAGGCAGGCGCAGTCCTCCACCGCCTGGGTGCCCGGGTCGCGGCCCAGGCCCTGCTTGCGGATCATCCGGGAAACCTCGGCGGCGTCCTCCGCGGAATAGCCGGCCGCTTCCATCACCCGCGCCGTGGTCTCCCCGGCCCGCTTGCCCTGATCGCGCCGCCAGGTGAGATAGCCCACGCGCCCCTCCGGGTATTGGTTGCGCGGCACCTGCCAGCGCTGCAGGTGCTGGCCACGCACCGCGATCCGCGTCAGCTCGTCGGGCGCCGCCACTACTTGCTCCAGCCAGGCACTCATGCGCCCCGCATGCCACAGCTCCAGCGGCAGGGACTCACCCTCGACCTCCACCCGCCGCGGGTCCTCGGCATGCAGGGCATCGAGGTCGGAGATGACACGCTGGTAGGGAGTTTGATCTGACATGGGGAGTTCTCTCCAAGGCCTTGTTCACCCAGCATACCGCACCCGGCAAGCCGAACGGTAACTCGCCCGCTGACGCCGGCCGCAGCGAATGTCGCCTTTTAACTATTTGAATCTCAACCTAACTTGGTAAACACCTATCGAATGCCAAGGAGAGGTATTCCATGAGACATGCACTTCTCGTCCCCTTTCTCGCCTTGCTGTCGCTGGGCATCGTTCACGCCAGCGAACAGGACCTCGACGTCGACGCCGTCGACGACAAAATCGAAGCGGAACTCAAGCAGGAGCTCGAACAGACCCAGGGCCAGACCGTCGAGACCCTCAAGGACGCCGTGGATGCCCTGGAGCTGCGCAACGACCTGCTCGACGTGCTGATGAAAAAGGAGGAGCTGACCGAAGGCGACATCGCCATCATTCAACAGCTCACCGAGACCATCGAGAATGCCCTGGCGAAGATCGACGAAGAGCTCGACAACATGAGCGACCAGGTACAGGAAGTGAAAGCCGGCGCCGAGAGCGGCGATGCCGAGAGCATCCGGGAGAACGGCAGAGGATACCTGGAGAAGTACCGCACGCTGCGGGAGTAAGCGTACGTAAGCTACTCCTCAACTTTTTGTAAGAAATAACTTACAAAACCGGACAAGCCGCAGCTCACGCGGCTTTCCGTTCATGCCCGGCCAGCCTGGCCAAATCACCGTTTTTGAACTCTTGTTAATTTCGCTTCGGTAATGTTAGGTTTCGCGCTGTAATTTCGCGTACATGACCGCAGGGAACATAATGAAACCGAAGTATATCCTCGCCGCCGCTGCCTTAATGGCCTCCACCACTGCTCTGGCCGACGTTCAGGCGGGCAACACATATATGGGCGGCCAGTTCTCATGGACCACAGTCGATATCAGCGGTGTGTCTTCCGATTTCGAACCGAGCGCTGCCGTCTTTCGTTTTGGCCACTTCCTGGTGGATAACTTTGCTATCGAAGCACGAGCAGGCACTGGAATCTCGGACGACACCCACCACTACAGTGGCATCGATGTGACCGGCGAGATCGACCATGTGCTGGGCCTGTACGGCACCGGCTATCTTCCTCTGGGCGACTCTCCTGTCTCGCTCTATGGCCTCGTCGGCTTCACTCGTGGCAAGGCCACGCTTTCTTCCGACGCGCTGGGTATCTCCGAGAGCGACAGTGACACCGACTTCTCTTACGGTGTAGGCGTTCAAGGACAGGTCGCACCGCAGTTGTCAGCCAACCTCGAGTACATGTCCTATCTCGACAAGTCGGATTATGAAGTCTCGGCCATAGGCGTGGGCCTGAACTACCATTTCTGAAGCGCGACACTCTGCAAAAAGGCCGGTGATCGCCGGCCTTTTTCGTGGTGCCTGGGGAGGTACGTCCAGCTTGCGATAACGTGCCCCACCTCGGCATGATGGCGGTACATCATCGACCCAAGGATCCCCATGTCGACCCTCTTGCAGCGCCTCGCGGAAGTTGAATCGCCTACCATCGGCCTGGGTTGCATGAACCTTTCTCATGGCTACGGAATTCGCGTCCCCGAACCCGAGGCGCTGCGCGCCCTCGATGCCGCGTTCGACATGGGGTACCGCCACTTCGATACGGCGACCCTCTACGGCGCCACGGCCAACGAGCGCGTGGTAGGCCAGGCGCTTCAGGGCAAGCGCGACCGGCTCTTCCTGGCCAGCAAGTGCGGCCTGGCCATCGACCCCGAGCTCGGCAAGCGTGTCATCGACGGGCGCCCCGAGACGATCCGCCGGCAGTGCGAAGCGAGCCTCGAACGCCTGCGCACCGACCATCTGGACCTCTACTACCTGCACCGAATGGACCGCCAAGTGCCCATCGAAGAGAGCGTCGGCGCCCTGGGGCGGCTGGTGGAAGAAGGCAAGATACGCGCCGTTGGGCTTTCCGAGATCTCCGCCGCCACCCTGCGACGCGCCCGAACCGAACATCCCATCGCCGCGGTGCAGTCCGAATATTCGCTGTGGACGCGCAACCCCGAGATTGCCTTGATCGAAGCGTGTCGAGAGGCGGATACGGCGCTGGTGGCCTTCAGCCCCCTGGGCAGAGGCTTTCTGACCGGCGCCCTCAGGGAACCGGCGGCCTTCGAGGAAGGCGACATGCGCCGCCACATGCCGCGCTTCAACGCCGAGAACTACCCCAAGAACCTGCGGTTGCTGGAAGACTTCACGGCCGTCGCGAACGAATTGGGAGTCACCCCCGCCCAGCTAGCCCTGGCCTGGCTCAAGGCCCAGGGAAACGACATCATCCCCATACCCGGCACACGCTCCGTCGAGCACATGCGCGAGAACCTAGCGGCCGAGCCGCTTAGCCTGGACAACCCGACCGTCGCCCGACTCAACGCCATGATGACGCCGAACCAAGTGGCCGGCGCCCGCTACAGCGAGGCGCAGCAGGCGGATGTGGATACGGAGGAGTTTGGATAAGAGCGCTCCACTTAGCTGAAGCTGCCTATGCGGCAGCTCACGCCAGCCTCGACCGCCTGATCGCGGAGAAGCATTTCTGAGCTGCCTGTGCGGCAGCTCACTGGCCAACGTGCTTCCTTGCAGGGGTCTTCAGTTTCTGAGCTGCCTGTGCGGCAGCTCACCATGGGTCATGCCTCCCTGCGGGCTTGCAGCTTTTCTGAGCTGCCTGTGCGGCAGCTCACCCTCCTTGCTGGCGCTCCCAGCGCTGGTAGTCTTTCTGAGCTGCCTGTGCGGCAGCTCACCCTCCTTGCTGGCGCTCCCAGCGCTGGTAGTCTTTCTGAGCTGCCTGTGCGGCAGCTCACTGCGGCATCGCCCTTGCGCCAGTCGCGCATCATTTCTGAGCTGCCTGTGCGGCAGCTCACACGCCAACCCCACCACTGGCCTGGCTGCCGGCTTTCTGAGCTGCCTGTGCGGCAGCTCACCGCACCCGTTCCACCGGCACCCGCGACCGCGAGTTTCTGAGCTGCCTGTGCGGCAGCTCACTTAAGGGTGGGATAGGATTCGGGTCCGCTCAATTTCTGAGCTGCCTGTGCGGCAGCTCACGGCTTCGATCCTGACCGCTTTTCGGGCGGCGTTTTCTGAGCTGCCTGTGCGGCAGCTCACGCGACGATGGCGGTTTCGAGGCCGTCGACGGTTTTCTGAGCTGCCTGTGCGGCAGCTCACCTCTCGCGCTCAAGCTCACGGGCCAGCTCCAGTTTCTGAGCTGCCTGTGCGGCAGCTCACAGCGGGTTGCTCTCGATCAGCTCGTCATGCATTTTCTGAGCTGCCTGTGCGGCAGCTCACGGATGGAGCACATGCGCGGCATGTTCCACGATTTTCTGAGCTGCCTGTGTGGCAGCTCACATGTTCGCCGACGAGGATGCGTTCTTCGCACCATTTCTGAGCTGCCTGTGCGGCAGCTCACGGGCGGTCGCCGATGCCGACGGCGAGATCGACTTTCTGAGCTGCCTGTGCGGCAGCTCACACTCAGCCCCATCTGCTGCATGAGTGCGGTCATTTCTGAGCTGCCTGTGCGGCAGCTCACGTTGGCAAGAGCGGCATCGAGGCAGTCTGTACTTTCTGAGCTGCCTGTGCGGCAGCTCACTTTCGGCGTTACCCCCTCGGCGGTCTCTCGGTTTTCTGAGCTGCCTGTGCGGCAGCTCACCTGGTCGCGGGTCAAGCGCCGCTCCTGCACCATTTCTGAGCTGCCTGTGCGGCAGCTCACTGGGCCGATGCCACGCCGACCCAACGGGTAGATTTCTGAGCTGCCTGTGCGGCAGCTCACACCGACCTTAAGGAGGGCGATGCGCTAGAGATTTTCTGAGCTGCCTGTGCGGCAGCTCACACCTACTACCTGGCCACCGGCTACCGGCAGGTTTACTGAGCTGCCTGTGCGGCAGCTCACACGGCCGTGGTGGGTGGGCGCTGCCGGGCGATTTTCTGAGCTGCCTGTGCGGCAGCTCACCTCCGCTTCGATCCGGGCCTGCAGTCGGCTGATTTCTGAGCTGCCTGTGCGGCAGCTCACCTCGGTGCGCTCGCCGCGCTCGTCGAGAATCATTTCTGAGCTGCCTGTGCGGCAGCTCACCGACGCGCCCGGGTTGAGGCCCCGAGCGGTATTTTCTGAGCTGCCTGTGCGGCAGCTCACCTGATAGACCATCGTCTCGTTGGGCGAGTAACTTTCTGAGCTGCCTGTGCGGCAGCTCACTCATGAGCTTCGCCATTCCCATGGAGGCGATCTTTCTGAGCTGCCTGTGCGGCAGCTCACCCGGTCTGCTCAGCCTCGCTGAGATTCAAGCCTTTCTGAGCTGCCTGTGCGGCAGCTCACAGCCATACGATCATCAGAAGCTGGAAGATCATTTTCTGAGCTGCCTGTGCGGCAGCTCACACGATGCGCTTGTCTCTGGTGTCAGTGCAGATTTTCTGAGCTGCCTGTGCGGCAGCTCACGGCCGCTGGTCTGCCGTGACTCGTCTCTCGACTTTCTGAGCTGCCTGTGCGGCAGCTCACGACGATCCGCACGGGCTGCATGAGCTGGTGAATTTCTGAGCTGCCTGTGCGGCAGCTCACCTGCTCGTTGCCCTCCCAGTCCACCGGGCGCTTTTCTGAGCTGCCTGTGCGGCAGCTCACCTGGGGTGCTTCGGCACCTCCGCCATCATCGTTTTCTGAGCTGCCTGTGCGGCAGCTCACGCTTGATCGATCAGGCTTTTGAACAAGGCACTTTTCTGAGCTGCCTGTGCGGCAGCTCACGATGCGCTGCTCGATCTCCATGATGTCCTGCTTTTCTGAGCTGCCTGTGCGGCAGCTCACGAAGCGCTACGGCAAGAAGGAGACCGCGTAATTTTCTGAGCTGCCTGTGCGGCAGCTCACTCCTGTAGACCTTGCGCTGTGAGCCAGTGGCATTTCTGAGCTGCCTGTGCGGCAGCTCACACTCAGCCCCATCTGCTGCATGAGTGCGGTCATTTCTGAGCTGCCTGTGCGGCAGCTCACGTTGGCAAGAGCGGCATCGAGGCAGTCTGTACTTTCTGAGCTGCCTGTGCGGCAGCTCACCTCCAGGGCGGTGGCCGGGGCGTGGAGCAGGTTTTCTGAGCTGCCTGTGCGGCAGCTCACTCGCCTGCCGACATCTACCCGGTGCTGAGCCATTTCTGAGCTGCCTGTGCGGCAGCTCACGTCGGCCTGCGCTACGCGATCGCCCGCAAGCTTTTCTGAGCTGCCTGTGCGGCAGCTCACTCCGGCCTGCTGGGCGGCGCGGTCACCAGAGTTTTCTGAGCTGCCTGTGCGGCAGCTCACTCCTTGCCTTCGAGGTGATCCAGCCCGGTCAGTTTCTGAGCTGCCTGTGCGGCAGCTCACGGCTGTCGGTTCTTCAGCCAGAAGATGGCGGCTTTCTGAGCTGCCTGTGCGGCAGCTCACTTCGGCAAGGCGCTGGCGGGTGGTTTCCGGGCTTTCTGAGCTGCCTGTGCGGCAGCTCACGAGCTGCTGCTGGCAGACGTGGAGCGCTTCGATTTCTGAGCTGCCTGTGCGGCAGCTCACACGCCAATCACTCGCGGCGCCTTGCGATACTCTTTCTGAGCTGCCTGTGCGGCAGCTCACGAAGCGGCGTATCGCCTGGTGCAGCTGGGTCTTTTCTGAGCTGCCTGTGCGGCAGCTCACGGGATCTTCTTCGCGGCCCGGTTGGCGAACTTTTTCTGAGCTGCCTGTGCGGCAGCTCACGAGAGGCTCGGCGTAGCGCTCCAGGAACTGCTTTTCTGAGCTGCCTGTGCGGCAGCTCACGAGCGGCTGACCTGGGACCGCCAGGAGCAAGATTTCTGAGCTGCCTGTGCGGCAGCTCACGTTTCGCTCCTGACACGACCGCTGCGATCTTCTTTTCTGAGCTGCCTGTGCGGCAGCTCACGTCCCGCAGCGCATTTCGGCGCCGCCCTGGACTTTCTGAGCTGCCTGTGCGGCAGCTCACGCGCGGGCACGGGACCAGACGCCATTGAGATATTTCTGAGCTGCCTGTGCGGCAGCTCACTCAGCGGCTCGAATTCCGACTTCATCGGACATTTTCTGAGCTGCCTGTGCGGCAGCTCACGGGGTGCCCGCTGTGGTGGCGCCGCCAGTTGATTTCTGAGCTGCCTGTGCGGCAGCTCACGGGCGGGCTGGCCCGCATGGGGTGCCCGCTGTTTTCTGAGCTGCCTGTGCGGCAGCTCACCTCGACAGGTCGGCGAACTGCTGGGCGGTGCCTTTCTGAGCTGCCTGTGCGGCAGCTCACGAGCAGCTCGCGGTTGCGGCTCTGCTGGGCGCTTTCTGAGCTGCCTGTGCGGCAGCTCACGCGTCGCGGGTGGCGCTCTGCGCCCCGCCGCTTTTCTGAGCTGCCTGTGCGGCAGCTCACTCGCTGTTCCCGGCCGCCGTCGCGGAATCGGCTTTCTGAGCTGCCTGTGCGGCAGCTCACGGCATGTTCGCGGCCAACAGCCTGCGCGGCCATTTCTGAGCTGCCTGTGCGGCAGCTCACACGCCGTCGTCGCGCTGCCAGACGGTGCCCTCTTTCTGAGCTGCCTGTGCGGCAGCTCACGACTCGCTCGGCCACCTAACCCTTAGCGGGCATTTCTGAGCTGCCTGTGCGGCAGCTCACGCTTCTGCTGACGCAGCGCCTCGGCGGCGGGATTTCTGAGCTGCCTGTGCGGCAGCTCACCGCTCTGAACGGCGATCCATGCGCTCCTGGATTTTCTGAGCTGCCTGTGCGGCAGCTCACTAGACCGGGACGCTCGACTTCTTGAGGATCTCTTTCTGAGCTGCCTGTGCGGCAGCTCACTAGAGCATACTCAAATTAAGTACTTGATTGTTAAAGAACAACCCCTTGATGGAGCGACGCCTCCCTTTTTAGAGAGGCGTCGCTAACAACTTGATTTTCAGGAACCTAATGAAACCCTCCTAAAAAGGGTCAGAACCAGGGCACAGTGGCCTCACCGCTCAATCCATAGTGATTGAAGCGACCCGCGACAGGCTGAGGCTGTAGCTGGCCATGCTCGATGAATAGCGCAAACCGCTGCCCACTGGAGCGGCTGCTGACCTGCACGAAAGGCAGGGCGATCTGGCGCGCGGCGGGCGTTTCCATCAAGCGCTGTGCCTCTTCGACCCCGATGCTGTGCCGTTGGGCATAACGCTTCGCGCGGCTAGGGCTTCCAGTGTTGAACTGTCGGCGCCGAACGTTACGATGCCGCGCCTCGGCAGGTACTGGCTGAATGGCTTCCAACATTACGTGATCGCGCATGCCGGTGAGCCATGCAATCTCCATCAACTGCTCCAATCGCGCTTGCCCAGCGTGCAACCGCAGCCGATCCCCCGGCGTGCGCGCACGCACGCCGGTCTTGTGGTCGGGAAAGCTGATGCCTATATCATCGGCCTCCAGATCGAAAAGGGCTCGATGCAGCTTGCTATAGAGCGCCCCCATCAGCATCGCTGACGAGAAATCCGGATCGGGCCGCAGACGGATATCGAGATAATAATCCATGGCTTACCCCGCATCGCCGAATACGCCACCGCGGATAAGGGTCGCCATAACGAAGTGCTGCTGTTCGGCAGTGGGCACCTGATCCTTGAGTAGCCAGTTATCGAGCAGATTGTAGAAATCCATCTTCTGCTTCGGCTGACGGTAGGCACTCCCCTGAGTGGTCACCGAGCCGTAGGGCTCCACGGCGATTGGGCCAAGGTCATTGCCGTCTTCCGGCACCGGATACCAGGTGTCGATGGTGCGCAGGGCATTACCCAACTTCTGTGAGTGGATGGCGGCCTGTTTATTATCCCCAATGCTGTAGAGCGTTTTGCTCTTGTCGCCACGGCTGCGATCCAGAATCAGCTCCTGAGAGGGGAATACTTCCTGTCCCGCACCGACCCTGGCAAAGGCCATTACATCCAATAGAAGATAACGCTCTCCGGACAGCGCCTCATTGATGAGCTCGCCTAGCTCGCGAGTTGCCTTGCTCCCCTCAAAATCGCGCAGCGAATGCTCGAGCGCATTGAAGGTCCACTGCTTTTCCGCTTGCCCTTCCTTCACCTGACTGATGACGACTTCGATCTTTTCCGCACCGACGCGATTGCGCCACAGGAAGCGGCCATTGGCGAGGTTGCAAGCATAGCGATGAGCGAGCTCGCCAAAGCCGTGCTCACTGATGTAGCCCGTCACTGTTTGTTTAAGCTTACGTTGATATTCGGCGCTGTTGCAGGCCGAGGGGATACCGGCACCGGCCAGCACGCGCAGGGTAAAGTGCACCGCCAAGGTATCGACATCGTGAGGCAGCGCTGCGACGTCGACCGTCTGTAGGTTGGGGTTCTCAATCGCGGCATCTAACTTGGCCGGGTCTTGATCCTTGGCCTTCAATCGGTTGGAAATAGTGCCGCGAACGGACTTCTCGCGAACTGGAATGCCGCTCCATGTCGCATGTTGGGCGCGGTCATCCCAGTTGCCAGCGCTGAACAGTGCATCGGACGGGTCGAGCTTGCGCTCGAAGGCGAGAACGGAAGCGGTTTTGAGTGTGTCATTCTTGGCCATGAGAGGTTTCCTGCGTCAGTCGTTGGTCAAGGTGTCGGTGTAGGCGTTGCTCAAGCGATAGAGGCCACGTTCGAAATCGTTCTCCACGAACCACATCAAGGCTTCGGGATGCTTGATTCGGTGGGGGCTTACCCATTCGCCGATCGAGTAAAGGCTTTCGACGAACTGAAACGGCACTTCTGGATCTCGGGCATTAGCTACCGTACCCGGGCCGAAAAGCTCGGAAATGGCGCCGTAGCCCACCGGAATCGGCACTAGCCAACCGGGATATGGGCGGCGAATCTCCCAGACCACCTGTTCCTTGCCGTTATCGTCTTCTCCCTGAGTGACTCGGCACTCGTGGTTGAGTCGCGACAGGTCGAGCCAGGCGTCCAGTGGTGTAGCACTCTCGCTATTCGCTTTGAGCGTGGCGGTATGCTCAGTGAGCCGGTCATCACGGAGCACCAGCGCAAACCCCGGCAAAAGCCGGCGCCTGAGTCGATGCCACTGTTTCGTGCCTTCTTCCTCCTTGGCATTGAAGCTGATCAGCTCCGGGCGATGGCGCCGCTCGCCGGGGCGGGGCGGTATCACACTGCCGCCAGCAATACGCATTCCCTGTACCTGCTGATAAAGCTGTTTAGCAATCGCTTGACGGCGTTCGGCGCTTTTCAGGTCATCGCCACCATCTGCTTCGACACCAATCAATAGCGAGACTTCCAGATGCGCCCGGCCTTCCTCAACGATGGCCGCTGTGCTGCCGGTCTTGTCTACAGGATTACGGGTGAGATGGAAGGCACGTGTGAAGCCTCCCGATGTGACGTGGGGGTCGAGGCGATGACACACCACCCCGATCTCGTTGAAGAGCAGCTTGGTGTCGTCGGACAGGTTACGCTCCAACGCCTGCATCAGCCCCATGAAGGCGCTCATGGCAGGAAACCCCCAGGTCATCGGGCTGGAGATGGCATTGGCATTCTGGATACGCAGCCGGGGAAGCAGAAGAAGATGCTGGATCATGCTGCGTCTCCTTGGTCATCGTCTTCATCGCGCAACGCTTCTTGCAGATCGTCGAGCTGACGGCGGAACTCAGTCACGATGCCCTCAAACCGGCGTTTCCAGTGGTGGTGTTCCGCGTCTCCAAAGCTGAGAGGACTGTTGTAGCTCAGTTCACGATTGAGCCAATTGGCCGCACGTGAGCTGATGACTTCGTGCCAGTTGGACTGGCGGCGCGCTTCGGCAAACTCGCTATCCTCATGGGCTCGGCCCGGATCCAGCCAATACTGCTCCTCCAGGGCCAACTGGCACTTCTCATCAGCCGTCCAGCCAGGTGCCAAGGAATGGATAGCGAACGTAAACAGCATCAACTCGTCGACCAGCATGGCGGTGAGGTCGTCGCGCAAATCACGGGTGTGCATGTTCTTGGCGGGATCCGCTTCTAGTAAGCGCTTGAGTTCACCCACAATGCGTCGGACGTTTGGACGCCCTTTGAATGCTCGGAAGGCGTCCCGCATCGGCGCGTACACCTCGCGCGACTCCCAGTTTGGCGGTAGCGATGCCAGCAGATAATTCTGGCCGCCCCGTTCGCTATTGAGCTGCGAGATGTTCTGCGGTTTGGTGCCGCCGAGCTTCTGGACTGCCAGATTAGGGTAGCTGGTATAGCCCCCCTCAAACGGCGTCTTGTCCTTCAGCGCCTTACGTGCTGCCTTGTTATGATCGCCAAAGAACCAAGTGTTGGGACTTACCTGCGCGTAGAAGCGGTGAGTGAGCGCTGTTGCATAGAGCGGTGCCAGCAGGTGATAGTTATTATCATCATTGGGATCGTCACCGACCAGCCAATAGAGCTGTTTGCCCATCAAATGGGAGCTGGGCGTACCCTTTGGCTCGGTAATGCTAGCGAAGGCGCGCATCCAGCTTTCGGCCTCATCACGATCCTGGCTCAAGGCATCAATCAATGTTTCGTCAAAGTCGATAGCGCGCTCCAGCAGCGTATGTCCTTGCCACTCGAGTTTCAGGAACTTGTAGACATCAAGCGCCGCAGCGTTGCCGACGACATCGCCCTGAAAGTCGGCAGGCAGGCAGTGGCTACCCACCAGGTTACCTTGGTTTAGTTGGCCGGGTTCGACGTAGAGGTTCGTGCCCTTGGCATCTGGGTGAATCGCCTTCAGGGAGTGCGTGACGACCTGAAGCTGACTAACGCGGCGGGCCGCATCGGCCAACCAGGTTTGCGGCTCGAACTGCTGCTGGAGTTCAAGATACTTGGGATCGTTCGCTGGGAGCTTTTCTGTCTTGGTCGCGAAGCGGTCATGAATAAATCCATATATAAGAGCTTGGATTGTAGGTAGGCTATGAAAGTGTTCTGGCATAGGTTCCCCGCTGCGTGTCGTTTCTTTCTTATCTTTTCCTCACGAACCCCAACGCTGGATGAAAATGCCATCCCTGCGGGGCGTGATTCGTTTTCAGGCGGATGCGTCCAAAGCGCAGGGCGCAGCGCTCTATCGACATGTCCATGGCCTCGGCTTGATCCGCCAGAGCGGCCATGTAGTCGGGCTCGTTCCACGGTGCGATGCGACGATGGTGAAAGGCTTCCTCCGGAAGCCGGTCCAGCTCGGTCTCCACAGGAACCAGCTTCTCCTCCCTGCCGTCCTGCTCCACCCGCCAGAAGCCGTAGTCTTCCTCTGCCTCATCCGGGAGCAGCACGAATTCGCACTCCGGCTCGTTGTCCTCTCGGAAAGGGTGGTGCTGTATCGGTAGCGCCCCGAGGGTCATTGATGCGGGGCGATAGAAGAGATAGGCGCCGAGATTCATCTGCGTGGGCTCGCCGCGACGCTTGCGTCGCTGCCGGCCGGGGGCGGCACTGACACCCTCGAACATGAGTGCGGCAAGGCGCGCATGCTCGAGGTCGACCAGCCTACGAGCCGATTCGAGTTCATCGACCGGCATCAGTCGCGGGCGTGAGTCGATAGCATCGATTTCATCGGCTCTTAGCAGCTCCGACAATTGATGTGAAGCCAGCGGCCAGTCCCGCTCGGTCTCGAAACCTGGCCGGCTGAAGGCCGGCGTGACTCGTTTCAGGTGCCGAACGTTGGTCCCAAGCAGGGCGATGTTGGGGGCATGAGCGGGTGTGGGACGGTGACGGCGCACGCGACCGGCAAGCTGAATGATCGAGCGCATCGACGAGGGCTCAACCACGGCCCAGTCATAATCGTGATCCCTACCAACTTCCGTGACCGGCGAACCGAGCACGATGAAGAGCTGATCCTGAGCGGAGCAGCCGTCGAGCCGGGCCCGAACGTCGGCCAGATCGAACACCGCATTCTCCTCACGCCGGTCGAGTGTTCGGTCCAGGCGCGCTTCCAGGCGTGAGCGCAGCAGTAGCGGAAACTGGGAGTGGTAAACGCAAAGATGAATTTGCCACCCTTCGCGAATGTCCGAGCGGTAGAGCGCCTGGGCTACGGCGACCAGCGGCTCGATGTTGGCCATGCGCACCAGGCCGAAGCTGACTCGCTTGCCACTGTGGGGGTCGGCTGAGTGGTGCCGCTCGTGAAGGAAGCACGCTTGGGCGAGTATCGTCTGTGCGGTCGACTGATGCACGGCGTCCGGATGGGCGGTGCGGGCGGACAATGGCACTAGATAGCCGCGGCGAGTCGGCGCCTGTTCGCCGAGCCGAGCGGCGCGCTGCTGGGCAAATTGACCATGAGCGGCATCGAACTGCTCTCCCTCGGCACACTGCTGCTGGGCGCAGCCATACTCATCGAACCAGGCACAGCAGGGGCTCACCGGGGTGCCGGGAACGCCGCGATGACATTGGTACTCTGCACGACCGGCGCGATAGGCCTCGAACAGGCCGCGTACCAAGGCAGGCGGCAGCGTAGCCGAGGATAGCAGCACCCGTGAGCCAAGTAGCCCTGACCAGTACACCAGACGTGTCAGACCAGGTAGGTCATGGATGTCGAAGTCATCCGGCTCATCGAGCACGAGATCACTGCTCATCAGCCGCAGCATGGGTGCGATCTGATGGCCACCGCGCAGGCTCTCAGTGGCCGGTATCAAGTGATCAATGGTACATACCAACACCGGAGCGCTGATCAGCGCTCGGGCATGTGGGTCATTCGCGGCCCGCGACAGCAGCGGATGCTCGTCGATTTGACCTTCGAAATGGACATGACTCTGCTCATCCAGCAGTGCACCACGAGACTCCGAGCCGCCGCTCTCACGCTGCTGGTGCTCAAAGAGCGCACGGTTGGCGCTGCCACCGACCCTAATCGCCAGGTCGTCGCTACCCAATCCCAACCTCTCGCGGTAGACCTGTCCGGTTTGCAGCGTGAGCGTCCTCAATCCAAGGGCTATCGAGAAGCGAACACCTTCCTCTGGATCGCTCAAGGCGTACATGATCCGGCCATTGGCAATGGTCTTGCCACAACCGGTCGAGGCCATATTGACACCAAAAAATCCTTGTCCACTAACCTTGTCACGCAAACCCGCCGCCAGATCGAATGCTTTGTCCTGCCAACGAAAACGGGGGTCGCGGCTGCGCTGGCGAAAGCCCTTGTGCCGCGCGATACGCGGCAGGGCTCTCGACATGTCCGGCAAGCGATGAACGATTTCGCCTGCCGCCCGGGTTACGCCCAGCAGGTGCTCTTCCAATGGCTGGCATAGCTGACGCTTGCCGTTCAGTACGGCGGTGTTGGCGTATAGCGCGGTTGCCCAGGCACCGGGGAGCCGCCCTTTGTCGGTCAGGCTCGAATAGTGGTGATCCGCCAACATCAATGCCAAACGCGCCAGATGCATGACGTAGGGAGATTCCAGCGGTGGCACCGTTGCCCTGACTTCTTTCAGTTGTCGCGCCATTCGTCGACTGCGCTGTCGCCAAGCATCAGTCGTGACAGGCAGGCCATGGGGAAACTCCCAGTACGGCCTGATGTCTTGCGACTCGGCAAATGCAACACATTCGTTCCAGGCAGCCGTGATGGCCTCGGGAAGCGCCGGCAGGTTAGCCGCGTTCATATCGGCACGGGCCCCGACCCACTTTTGCTGGCCGTTGTCATCATAGGCCGGCAATGCCGGCAGGCGGTGATGGCTCAAGACTAGCCAGCCAATCGCAGCAGCAAGCGGCGGTAGTTGAATAAAAGGCGTTTTCTCCTTTTCAGTGATATCAGCCAACCCATCGCTTTTGAGGCGGCCCAGCCAGCATGCATCGTCATCGGGAGTGGGCTGTTCGAGCCGAGAAAGCCAGGTCTCGTCATCGTCATCACCAACAAAGGCTTCAAGCAAACGCAGCGATACCCACTCGTGCCGGTAACGATTTCGCCCCTCCAGACGGCCATGAAGACGATCCTGAAAGGCACGGCTGGACTTGCCCAGGTCATGAAACAGGGCAGCTATCGAAGCCAGTAGATGGATCAGGCGACCGCTGTGCCAGTCGTTTTCATCTTCGGCACGCAGGATGTTGCGGCGTGTGGTGTTGGTCGGAGACGCCCCCTTCGAATTGAACTGGGCAGCATTACCCACGATCCACATCAGCTCGCTGTGATCGCGCCCACGAATCCAGTGGCAAGCAACCGCAGTGTTTTTGCGCGCTGTCTTGCGCAGCAGCTTTCTGAGCGTATCGAGTCCCGCCTGAGTGATCGGCGTTTGCCAGGTCCGATCGCCGCGCCTCTCGGCGAACTGATCCAGGATGCGCCGCGTCTCCTTGAGCGCGTTCTTGCTGCACTGGGAAACTAGCAGCACGTTCACGCAGCCGGCCCTCCCAGCTCGAACGCCACGTCCTTCAAGGTATCGATCATGTAGTCGAGGGATTCCGTCCGCGTTAGCCGCTCGATACACGCTTGGCGGAACTCCTGCTCTTCATCGCCCTGCATGGCGGAAAGAAATGCCTGAGGCAGAATCACGGCATCCTTGACCAGGTCGGCGACATCGAATACCAGGCCACCGCGGCGCGTCTTGCCATGCAGCACCGCCAATCCGTGCGGGATGCCGAGCACCCAAGTAGCGGTGGCCGCCAGGCCATAAGCCAGATAATTACCGTGATCGAGGAAGCGGTTGGCGGGATCGGTGCCACTGCCCCGCTTGGCTCGGGTGAAATCGCCGTAGTTCACGGCACGAGTCGCAAGCTTGAAAAGAAATTTGGTCAGGCGAGCTTCCAGGGTAAGCAAGTCAGTCGTGCTGGGCGACTTCTCGATGGATTCGCGATGCGTTGCCAGGGCTTGATGTAGCGCGTCCGCAGAAACGGAAAAACCGGCCTCGCTGAGAGAGCGACCGGTCCATAGCGCTTCGATTCTATGAAGCCGGGCAATTTGGAATGCCTTCGCCGCCGCCAAGCGCTTCTCGTCATCGAACCAGAAGTGAACCCAGTGCTGGAGATATTCCGTAGGGCGGTACTCGCTTTGGGGTGTCAGCCAGGCAACGTCGACATCCACTTCGTTGGCGGCAAACAAGGGTGTGCCGCCACCGCCGCAGAAGCCGACCAGCACGCCGGCCTTGGCCAGTTCACGCATCGCCGCTTGGGTAATCGAAGTGCCAGTACCGAGCAGCAGCGAGGTGGTGTTGGCAATGGGAATATTCCAGTAGCGCGATTGACTACCTTCGTCGGTAACGTACTCGACACGCCCAACGTTCACCAACACACGGCAATGTTGCAGATAGTAGAGGTTGGCGCGTTTCGAGTGCAGGATCGTCTTCAGATCCGAAGGCGATAGGTCGTCCATGAGTTCCCTGTCGTACTTTTTATTTGTATCTAATTAGTAACTATATAAGCACTCCTTCCTATTCCATGCCACCCAAGCACGAAGAGATTGTCCTCGTTCTTTCGAGAACCTTGACGCTCGTCACGTCCTCACACCACCTCCGCCACCTCTTCAAACGCCAGCCTCGCCCCCCTTGGGCGCCGGCTATCCGGGCCGCCCACGCCCAGGTTGACCAGAAAGTTGCTCTTGTAGCGGCCGTCGGAGAAGAATTCTTCGTCGACCATGGCATTGTCGAAGCCGCTCATGGGGCCGGCGTCCAGCCCCAGCATGCGGGCGGCCAGGATCAGGTAGGCACCCTGCAGGGTGCCGTTACGCCAGGCGGTGTCGCTGGCCTTGTCCGGGTTGGCGGCGAAGCGATCGCGAGCGTTGGGCGAACTGGGGAACACCTTGGGCATGTGTTCGTAGAAGCGCGTATCGACGGCCACGATCACGGTGACCGGCGCCTCATGGGACTTGTCGCGGTTGCCTTCGGAGAGCGCCGGCATCAGGCGCGACTTGCCTTCCTCGCTGGCGACGAAGACGTAGCGCGCCGGCTGGCAGTTCATCGAGGTCGGCCCCCACTTCAGCAGGTCGTAAAGCTGGCGCAGGGTAGCCTCGCCGATGGGCTCCGGGCGAAAGCCGTAGTGCGTGCGCGCCTCGCGAAAGACGGTATCGAGTGCGATGTCATCGAGCGGCGGTCGCATGGAATCTCCTGCTGCAGAAGGTTATTTCAGCTGCCCTGAGCCTACATGACCGTAAGCGGGCTGGCTGGTATTCAGGTTACATGATGCGCCGCAGGCAGATTTTCGGAGAAGTAGATTTCCATGGCCACCGGGGCCACGTCGGTCTGTTCCTCTGTCGCCGCGGCGATGGCTCGCGAATAGATCAGGTCGGGGCTCTGAGTGATGACGGCATCCATCGTTCCATTCAGCAGCATGCTACGAGTATCGGGCGTCAGTCCATGACCTATGAAGCAGATATCGAGGTCACGCCGCGTTTCGCGCAGTGCTCTTCCGATACCATCCGACGCACCGCCCACATTGTAGATGCCCACGATATCGGGATGCTCTTCCAGAAGGCGGCAGGTGTTCTGGTAGTTCTCGTCGCGGTTGTCGTGACCTTCGTGCGGGCCGATCACGCTCAGGTAAGGGAAGCTCGTCTCCGTCAGGGCTAGAAACCCCATCTCGCGCTCCATGTGGGCACGGTAGGCCCGGCTCGCCGCAATGAGCGCCAGCTTGCCCGAGGTGACATGACAGAATCGGCCCATGATCTGGGCGGCGGTGCGTCCCGCGGCGAAATTGTCGATACCGAGATAGAGATGCCGATTCGAGCTTGGCAGGTCCGAAATGATGGTGATGATGCGTTTTCCCGCCATCACAAGCTCATCGATGGCCTGCCTCACCCGTGGATGATCGATGGCCATGAACACCACTGTATCCGCGCTCCTGCCGTAGCGCCTCAATGCCTGCGCCAACGCATCGGGATTGAAGCTCTCGATGAAGTGGCTCCTGACCTTGACCGGCCCCGGCGAGAGATCCGCCAGTTCGCGCACGCGTGTATTGAGCCCCGTGAGGTAGGGGTTCGTTCCCCTGGGAAGGAGAAAGACTACCTTGGCAAAGCGCGGGCCCAGCCGTTTGCTCAACTCCTCCTCGTCCATGTAGCCGATGTGCACAGCCGCCTCGAGCACTCGGCGAAGCGTGGTCTCCCTCACCCCAGGGCGACGGTTCAGGACCCGATCCACCGTTGCCGTCGAGACTCCTGCCAAGGCGGCTATATCCGGTATCAGCGGCCGCTTTCCATCAAAAACCATCAAAAAGTCCTCATTGCTCCTTCGGAGGAATCTGCCCTAGCCTTGAGAATCGTAGGATACGAACATCATTACCTATAAATAACTAAAAAAACATCATCCGGAGAACGTCATGCTTAACAAGATCTACAAATTCGGCCACCTGACGGCCATGGCGGGTGCACTGGCCATGAGCGTTGGCACGGCGGCAGCTCAGGAAGTCACCCTGCGCTATGGCCACATGCACACGCCAAATTCGATTGCCGGCATGCAAGCCGAGTGGCTGGCTGAGGCCATTGCGGAAAAGACCGACGGCGAGGTCGCGGTGGATATCTTTCCCAATTCGCAGCTCGGTAAACTTCAGGAGTTGGCCGAAGCGGTGTCCACGGGATCTATTGCCATTTCCCACAACACGGCTGGCGCTATCGGCTCGCTTTACCCCCCCTTTGCCGCGTTCGATACGCCCTACCTGTACCGCGACATCGATCACTTGATGGCGGTGATGGATGTGGATTCGCCCGTGATGCAGGAGCTCAACGAGGGCCTGGTTGACGCTTCCGGTGTGCGCTTGCTCTATGCCTTCTACTTCGGCACCCGCCACCTGACGACCAATCAGGAGATCAAGTCACCGGACGATCTTGAAGGCATCAAGATTCGGTCCATTCCCTTCCCGATCTACATGGCCACCGTCGAAGGGATGGGCGCGGTTCCCGTCCCCGTGGATTGGGCCGAAGTCCCCACGGCACTGGCAACCGGCGTGGTCGAAGGCCAGGAGAACCCGGTCAATGTAGTCGTCACCTCGAAGCTGAATGAAGTGCAGAGCCACATGATGCTGACCGGCCATATCAGCGCCGCACAGGTCATCGTCATGAACGACGATACCTGGCAGTCGCTGTCCCAAGAGCACCGGGACGCCATTACCGAAGCCGCCGCCGAGGTGAGGGAGCGGGCCACCGCCGCCATGCTGGAGGCGGAAGCCGAGGATTTCGCCTCCCTGCGTGCAGCAGGCATGACTATCGTCGGCCCTGAGGAAGGCCTGGAGCTCGAGGCGTTCCGCAACCGGGTTCAGGAGCGTATTGCCGAGGAGTTCACCGAGCAGTATGGCGAGTTGTACGAGCAGATCGCGGCCGTTGACTGAGCCATGAACGAGCACAAACCCATTGTCGGGCGAGCGGTTACCTGGCTGACCCAAGCGTGCCTTGGGGTCGCGATGGGTCTCCTGGTACTCATTGCCGTGCTGATCGTGACCCAGGTCGTGGCGCGCAACCTGTTCGACACTGGCCTGCCCCGTGTCGACGAGGCCGCCCGCTTTGCCGGCATCGCCATGGTTTACCTTGCTGCCCCGCTTCTGCTGCTGCGCGGCCAGCACGTGGCGGTCACGCTATTGGTGGAACAGCTGCCCCGGCTAGGACGCCGGCTCTGCCTGGTGGTGGGCGAACTGGCAACGCTGGGGTTCTGCGTTCTGACGCTGTACGGCTTCTATCGCTTCCTTTTGCGTGCGGGGCGCTTCGCCACACCGGCAATGGGCATGCCGAACCTGTGGTTCTACATGCCTGCGCTGGTTGGGCTGGCCATTCTCGCCGTAGTGGCCGCCTACCGCCTCGGCCTGTTGGCGACGGGCAGGGAGGTCGAGGAATGACCGTTACCCTTCTCATGCTGTTCGCTCTGGGCCTGCTCATCGGCGCACCGGTGGCCGTCAGCCTTGGCCTGTCGGCGGGGCTCGTCATTCTGATTCACGATTTGCCAGTCACGGTACTCGCCCAGCGGGCCGTGAATACCCTCGACAGTTCGCCGCTGCTGGCGGTGCCGCTGTTCATACTGGCTGCCTCGCTGCTGGGTGCGACGGGTGTCACGACCCATCTCTTCGACCTGCTGCGCATGCTCGTGGGGCGAATCCGCGGTGGCATGGCCCACGTGAACGTGCTGGTCAGCCTGATATTTTCCGGCATGTCCGGGGCGGCGCTGGCGGATATCGGCGCGCTCGGTGGCATCCAGATCCGCCAGATGGAGCACCAGGGTTACAGTCAACGCTTCGCCTCGGGCGTTACTATCGCGGCGGCCACCATCGGTCCCATCTTCCCGCCCTCCATTCCGCTGATCATCTTCGCCACGGCCGCCGAGGTGTCGACCATTCGCGCCCTGCTGGCAGGCGTGGTGCCCGCCCTCGTGGTGGCCGTGGCACTGATGATCCAGGTCGCGGTGATGGCGCGCCGTCATGACTTGCCGCGCGACGACATCCGGCCCACCCTGCCCGCCATTCGGCGCAAGGCCTGGATCTCGCTGCCTGCGCTGCTCGCGCCCGTGCTGCTGGTAGGCGGCATGATCAGCGGCTTCTTCGGTCCCACCGAAGCGGCTGGGGTGACGGTGGCCTATGCCGTGCTGATCGGGTTGCTGATCTATCGCTCGCTCACCCTGGAGGGCTTCATCGGCTGCACGCGCGAAACGGTGCTGGCCACCGCCAACGTGCTGTTCGTCGTGGCGGCGGCGGCGCTCTTCGCCTGGGTATTGACGATGGACCGGGTGCCGGCACGGGCCGGGGCGTGGCTGCTGGAGGTATCGGAAAACCCGCTGGCCCTGCTGCTGATCCTGAATCTGCTGCTGCTGCTGGTGGGCATGTTCCTGGAAGCCATCGTGGCCATCCTGATCATTGCGCCCATCGTCACCCCGGCGCTATTGCAGGCAGGCGTACCACCCGAGCAGTTGGGCGTGGTCTTCGTGCTCAACCTGATGCTCGGGTTGCTGACACCCCCGGTGGGAATGAGCCTCTACATGGTCTCGATCATCACCAAGATGCCCCTGCAGTCGGTCATCCGCGGCGTCGCCCCTTTCTATCTTTCCCTTTTCGCGGCCCTTGCGCTGGTAACGCTGGTTCCCGGCCTTTCCACCTGGCTGCCCAACCTTGTCATGAAGTGAGATTCCATGAGCAGACATCTCGGCGCAATCCGCCAACTGGGGTACGTGGTAACGGATATTGAGGAAGCAATGGACCATTGGTCCCGGGTCATGGGCGTCGGCCCGTTCTTCTACAACCCGCGCGTGCCGATAGAGAACTACACCTACGAGGGTCAGCGGTACGAGGTTCACAACTCGGTCGCCCTGGCCAACTCGGGATTCATCCAGGTCGAGCTGATCCAGACCCGTAACGATGCGCCATCGATGTATCGCGATTTCCTCCAGGCAGGGCGCACCGGGCTCCAGCATGTGGCCTTCTGGACCGAAGACTACGACACCGACCTGGCCGCCATGGAAGCCCAGGGGTTTCGTGTCAAGATGAGTGGCGAGGTCGGCGAGAACGGTCGTTTCGCCTACTTCGACCGCGAGTACCACCCCGGCACGGTGATCGAGCTTTCCGAAGTGCGTGGCCCCAAGGGCGACATGTTCCGCCTGATACGCGAGGCCTCGCAGGGCTGGGACGGCAGCAACCCGGTCCGTCCTTTCCCTTCGCTCGACAGGAGCAGCGCATGATTCGGGCCTCCTATCTCGTGGAAACCCCGCTTGACCCTCGAGCGGTA
Organism: Billgrantia saliphila; assembly: GCF_002930105.1. Taxonomy (GTDB): domain Bacteria; phylum Pseudomonadota; class Gammaproteobacteria; order Pseudomonadales; family Halomonadaceae; genus Halomonas; species Halomonas saliphila. The sequence goes on from NZ_PJRN01000006.1 coordinate 115,781, forward strand.
GCGGAAATGATGGCCGGGGAGCAGAGTTCGGGGACTTTCGTGCGCGTCGAAGGTGAAACCGAGGCGCTGCGAACGCGATTCGGCGCCCGCGTGGTTAGTGTCGAGGTGATCGACGAACACGACCGACCCAGCCTGCGCAGCGCCTACCTGGAGCGCAGGCGCGTCTCGGGCCCATGGCGCCGCGTTGCGGTGGAGATCGACTACCCCGAAGAGAATGTGGGAATCAGCTTGCCCAACCTGGCGGCAACGGTGGCCGGCAACCTCTTCGATCTGGGCGAGGTGACGGGGCTGCGACTTACCGGGCTGACCCTGCGCCCCGAGTACCGGGACCGCTACTTGCTGCCCCGCCTGGGCGTGGCCGGCACACGCACGGTATTGGGTGTTCAGGAGAGGCCGCTGTTCGGCACCATTCTCAAGCCCAATATTGGCCTTTCTCCGGAGGAAACGGCCGATCTCGTCGAGCGCCTGTGCGAAGCGGGCGTCGATTTCATCAAGGATGATGAAATCGCCGGCAACCATCCCCACTCCCCCGTACGCGAGCGAATCAGTGCGGTCATGGCCAGGGTGCGCCGCTGGCGACAGCACAGCGGCCGCGACGTGATGGTGGCTTTCAACATCTCCGATGAGGTGGATGCCATGCGCGGCCACGCCGAGCACGTCGAGGCGGAGGGCGGCAACTGCGTGATGGCGAGCCTCAACTGGTGCGGGCTCTCGGCGATGCAGAGCCTGCGCGCCTCGACGCCGCTGGCCATTCACGGTCATCGCAACGGCTTTGGCGCCTTCGCCCGTCACCCGGCGCTGGGAATCGACTTTTCCGCCTACCAGGTACTGTACCGGCTGGCGGGAATCGACCATATGCATGTCCACGGCATGGGCGGCAAATTTGCCGATCTGACCGAGGAAGTGGCCCACGCGGCAAAGCTCTCGCTGCAGCCGCTCGGGAATTCGGACGACCGGGTGATGCCGGTGTTCTCTTCCGGGCAGTGGGCGGGCACCTTGCCGGCGACGCTGACGGAAACCGGCAGTGCCGACTTCATGTTCCTCGCCGGGGGCGGCATCCTGGCCCATCCCGATGGAGCTGCCGCGGGTGTCAGAAGCCTGCGCGAAGCCTGGGAAGCCATACAAGCCGGCGAACCGCTGGAAACTCCCGGGCGCCCGGCGCTCGCTGCCGCACTCGACTTCTTTGGAGCGCGCTAGGACATGCGCTACGTATTCATTGCGGATGACTTCACCGGGGCGTCCGATACGCTCGCCACGCTGAGCCGGGCGGGCCTCAGGACACGGCTCTACCTGACCCCGCCCACCCTGGAAGAAGTGCGCGATCTCGATGCCTTCGGTATCGCGACGGCAGCTCGCAGCATGGAAGGGGATGCATTGACCACTGCCATGCAAAACATCGCGGAAGCCCTGAAGCCCCATGCGCCAGATCTCATTCACCTCAAGGTCTGCTCGACCTTTGACAGCAGCACTGCCATTGGCAACATCGCCACTGCCATGAACGTGCTGACCGAAGGCCTGGCCCCCGCCACCACGATCATCCTGGGGGGTCAGCCAAGCCTCGGCCGCTACAGCCTGTTCGGCAATCTCTTTGCCAAGGGGGGCGATGGCAGCGTTCACCGGATCGACCGCCACCCCGTCATGCAGGATCACCCCGTCACTCCCATGCGCGAAGCGGACTTGCGTCGCCATTTCGCCAACCTGGGGCTGCCAAACCTGGCGCTGCTCGATCTCATGGCGCTGCGCAGCGGCGGCCCACTGCCCGGCAACCCGGTGCTGTGTGACGTACTGGACGGAAGCGACCAGCGAGCGCTCAAGGAGCGGCTGGCGAACTCACCCTTTCCCCAGCTCTGGGTCGGGCCCAGCAGCGTGGCCGAGACCTGCTTTCCCGAAGCGTCTCCACCTCAGTTACCGGATACCTTACCCGGCCCCCTGCTGGTATTCGTCGGTAGCCGTTCGCCAATGACCGCTGCCCAGGTAGCTGCCGCCACCGGATTTGCCAAGGTCGTCATTCCGGCCGGCTCCCTCGCGCATCGACCCGATGCGCCTTATTACCAGCTCCTCGAACTTCTGGCTTCTGGCAATCACGTGTTGGCGGCGCTCGATGAGGACATGGAACACGGCCTGTCGCCTGCAGGCATGGCACAGCGCTCTGCCGACCTGCTGGCCCGCCTGATGACCGAGCGTGCAGCCGGTACGATGCTGATTGCCGGTGGTGATACGTCCAGCCTGGCCATCCACGCCCTGGCTCCACATAGCATCAACTATTTAGGGCAGCTGTCAGCGGGCGTCGCCATCTGCCGTGCGCACTGCACGGATGGCACACGGTTACCCATCATCCTTAAGGGCGGGCAGATGGGCGAAGCCAACTTATTCGACGTGGTTCGAACCATGATCCGGCAGGATCACAATGAGATAGCGGCCGGCCCAGGTTAGGGGCCAACGCGCCCCCGAACGGCACTTCACCGTCTTTCCGCCCTGAAGCACGCGAGACACCGTCCTGCACGCAGAAATGCCACGGACTCAGCGAGGCGAGCGCCGCACCACCATGCGCTTCAGAACGTCCTGCTGGCCCAGGCGACGGTGCGCGACCGCCATGGCGACATGGCCGACCACCAGCGCCAGCAGGGTCCAGCCCAGCAGGCCGTGAACGAGGCTGCCGAGGGCGGTCATCCACTCGATCTCCCCTTCGAAGCCCGGCATTAGCGGTAGGCCGAAGGGTGAGAAGGCACGTCCGGAGCCGTACTGGCGCAACAGCGCGACGGCAGGTATCACGATCATCAGCGCGTACAGCGTCAGGTGTCCCACGGTGGCGGCCAGGTTCACCGAAGGCGGCCGGCGGTGTCGCTCGATCAGGGCCCAGGCCAGGCGCACTATCGCGAGCGCCATCAACAGGGTGCCGGTGAGCTTGTGCGTGGGCCAGAAGAACTCGTCCAGCGCGCTGTCGGGCAGCAGGGCGTGTGCCCCTGCGGACGCGAATTGCCAGACGAACAGGGCTGCCATGCCCCAGTGCAGGTAGCGGGTGACACGCCCGTAATGCGTTGCCGATTCGTTCATGCGGGGCTCCTCGTTCAACGACCTGCCGCCATCCTAGCCATTCAATGCGGATGGAATGTGAACATGAGAAGTCTCCACATGTGCCAACGGCGCTACCCGTTCAGCCAGGCGATGCCCGCGTTGAGGTAGCCCGCGAAGCTGACCCAGGCCAGGTAGGGCATGAGCAACCCAGCGGCGAGCGGCGAAACCCGGACGAAGCGGCGAATCGTCAGCAGGATGAGGCACCACAGCAGCAACAAATCGGCCAGGGCGAGGACGATCCAGTGCCAGCCGAAGAACAGGATCGACCAGAGCCCATTGGCCGCAAGCTGAGCGACGAACGGCCACAGCACCGCGACACGCTCCGCGGCAGGCACCCGCAGCGTGACCCGCCAGGCGGCGATGGCCATGAGCACGTAGAGCGTCGTCCAGGCTACCGGGAACAGCCAGTCGGGCGGGGTGAGCGGCGGCTTGTCGAGCTCGGCGTACCAGGCGCCGGGCGGCGTGAGCACGCCGCTCATCGCGACGAGGCCGACCAGCAGCAGCCAGCCGAGAAAGATCGCTGCCGATTGGCGGGGGGCGACGGTCATGCGCATCTCCTTTGCGGCTGGGTGTCGCCAGTGTGGGACGCCGCCTCGGTGAATGCTACGTTTAAGGCCACTCCCTCATCGCCTGACAAGGAACCCCCATGCCCCATTGCCGCTTCCTGCCGTTCGTGTGTGCCGCCCTGATGGTTGTCGTCTCCCCGCTGGTCTTGGCGCAATCGGCCGAACGGGAGTGGCGGGCCTACGAGGATGCCCTGGCCCGCGGCGAGCGACAGGCCAACGTGTGGCAGTACGGCTGGGCCGGGGTCTACGCCACCACGCTGGCGGTGAATGCCTATCAGGCCAGCGAGGCAAGCGATCGTGACGACCGCTATGACGCCCGGGTCGGGGTGGTGAAGTCAGCCTTGGCCCTGGGCGGCACGCTGATGGATCGCCAGCCCCACCTCGAGGCCTATCGCGAGCTGCGCGAGGGCGACGGTAATATCGAGAGCGCACGGCGGTTGATGCAGGCGGTGGCCGAGGAGGAGCGCCGGCGTCGCAGCCTGGAGGCGCGCCTGGGGTCGCTGGCGGTGAACTTGGCCTCGGGCCTGCTGATCGGCGTGGGTGACGGCCGCGAGCGCGACGGGGCGATCAACTTCGCCACCGGCATGCTGGTCAGCGAGCTGCAGTTGCAGACCCAGCCGCGCCAGGCCACGGTGGCGATCAACCGCTTCCAGCCGGCGCGGGTATCGTTCGGCGATATTCATCTCGAAGGCGAATACGCGCTGTTGGTGACACCCAACCAGCTAGGGGTAGCGCTGCGCTATTGAGCCAGGCGGAGGTCGAGCGGCGCGTTCGGCACTTCGGCAAAGATCGTTGGCGAGGCAGTTTTGTTATGTTATAACGTTTCCAGATCCTGCTTGGCTCTCCCATATGTTCGATGCACTGCTGTGGTGGTTCACCGCGCCACTGGAATACGCTTTCATGCGCCGCGCCCTGGTGGCCTGCCTGGCGCTGTCGTTTACCGCGCCCGTGCTCGGCGTGCTGCTGACGCTGCGCGGCATGAGCCTGATGGGCGAGGCCCTGTCGCATGCCATCCTGCCCGGCGTGGCGGTGGCCTTCATGCTCGCCGGGTTCTCCCTGCCGGCGATGATGCTCGGCGGCGTGACGGCCGGGCTCGTTACCGTGGCCGTTGCCGGTGGCGTGACCCAGTTCAGCGGGTTGAAGGAAGACGCCGCCATGACCAGCCTGTTTTTGATCGCCATGGCCGGCGGGGTACTGATCGTCACTCTCTCGGGCAATGCATTGGACCTGGGGCATGTGCTGTTCGGTACGATTCTCGGCGTCGACAACGCCACGCTGCTGCTAGTCGCGCTCGCCAGCAGCCTGATCCTGGCCGGGCTGGCCGTCGCCTTCCGCGCGCTGGTCGTGGAGGCGCTCGATCCGCTCTTCCTGACGCTGCAGGGGCGTCACGCCGGCTGGACCCACGCCCTGTTCATGACCCTGGTGGTACTCAGCCTGGTGGTCGGCTTCCAGACGCTGGGCACGCTGATGGCCGCCGGACTGATGCTGCTGCCGGCCGCGGCGGCCCGCTACTGGAGCCAGCGGCTCGAGGGCATGCTGGCGATCGCTATCGGCCTGTCGCTTGCGGCCAGTGTCACGGGGCTGTTGGTGTCCTATCATGCGGAGTTGCCCACCGGCCCCTCGATCGTCTTGCTCGCGGGGCTGGGCTACGGGGTCTCGACCGTCGCGGGGCCTTGCCGTGGGCTTTGGGCCCGCTACCGTGGCCCACGACGGGAATCGCTTCCACAGTAGGGGAAACCTCGATCGCATGTCCGCAGGAAGGGGTACCCCCTCCCCCGTGGCCGGCTTATTTGTTATGTTATATCTTATTCCGTTTCGCGAGGGCCAGGACATGGCACACCGCTCACATTCGCACCGGCACCGCCCCGAGGGGCCGTGCCACTTCTCGTTGATGTCACTCTCCGCCAAGCGCCGCTTGCTGCTGGTTACCGCGCCCTTGGCACTACTCTGGTTGGCCGTCTCCTGGGCGGCGGGGTGGTGGGGCTGATGGAAGCACAGCACGCCTCACGCTTGCGGCTGCACGACCTGCAGCTGGCCCAGGCCAACCGCACCGTGCTCGAGCACGTCGACGGCCGCTTTCGCGACGGCGCCGTCACCGCGCTGGTGGGCGCCAACGGTGCCGGCAAGAGTACGCTGATCCAGGGCATCATGGGCATGCTGCGCCCGGTTCGGGGGCGCGTGGAGTGCGCTGTGCCCCGGGAACGGCGCGCCTGGCTGCCGCAACAGCTGGCGCTCGACCTGACCTTCCCGATGAGCGTCGAGGAATTGGTGATGACCGGCAGTTGGCCGAGCCACGGCGCCCTCACCGGCTACTGCGCTCGTCACTACCGCCGCGGCCGCGAGGTCATGGCGCGCCTGGGTATCTCGCACCTGGCCCACCGCCCGTTGGGCGAACTCTCCGGAGGCCAGCGCCAGCGCGCGCTGATCGGACGCACCCTGATGCAGGAGGCCGAGCTGCTGCTGCTCGACGAGCCCTTCGCCAATGTCGATGTCGAGACCGTCGACGTGCTGATGACGGTGCTGCGCGACATGACCGCGAACGGTGCCACCATCATCGTCGTGCTGCACGACATGGAGCAGCTCTCGCGCCTGGCCGATGAGGTCGTGGTGCTTTCCGGCGGCCACGCCGAGTGGACCTCGGTCGAGTCGATCGCACGGGGGCAGGCGGCCATGGCCGGCACGGCGCGGCTTTCGCTGGGCATCCCGGGGGTGCGTGCATGCTAGCGCTGCTTCACGAGTGGCTGATCGCCCCCTTCGATTACGGCTTCATGCGCCGAGCCGCCGTGGGCGGCCTGGCCCTGTCGCTGGCGGCTCCGCCCATGGGCGTGTTCCTGATGCTGCGCGGCATGAGCCTGATCGGCGACGCCATGGCGCATGCCATCCTGCCCGGCGTGGCGCTGGGCTTCCTGCTGGCCGGCTTCTCGCTGCCGATCATGAGTCTGGGTGGCGTGCTCTCGGGCCTGCTGGTGGCGGTGCTGGCGGGCAGCGTGTCGCAGATGACCGGCCATCGCGAGGATTCCGCCATGGCCAGCTTCTTTTTGATCTCGCTGGCGGCCGGGGTGATGCTCGTCTCGCTGGGCGGCAGCAGCGTCGACCTGACCCATGTGCTGTTCGGCTCGATCCTGGCGGTAAACACCACGGCGCTACTGCTGATCGCCGCGATCAGCAGCGTGATCGTGGTCACCCTGGCGGTGATCTTCCGCGCTCTGGTCGTGGAGTGCCTGGACCCGCTGTTCCTGCGCGGCCAGGGCATGCACGGTGGCCTGGTACATGGCGTCTTCCTCGGCCTGGTGGTGCTCAACCTGACCGCCGGCTTTCAGACGCTGGGCACGCTGATGGCGGTGGGCCTGATGATGCTGCCCGCCACCACCGCGCGCTTCTGGAGCAAACGGCTGGAGGGACTGATCAGCATCGCCATCGTTCTGGCCATGATCGCCAGCACCGGCGGGCTGCTACTGTCCTACCACCTGAGCATTCCCTCCGGACCCGCGATCATCCTGCTGGCGGGCATCGGCTATATCGCCTCGGCCCTGTTCGGCCGCTACCACAGTCTGCTGACACGGCTACGCCGGAATGCCGAACCGCTGGGTGCCCCCGAGCCCCACTGACGTTCCCTGAAACCACCCGAAGGAGCCCCGACATGCTTGCCCCCCGTTCCACCGCCCTGGTCCTTGGCGCCTCGGCCATGCTGGCCCTTCCGGCCGCCTTCGCCGCTGAACGCCTCCAGGTCGTCGCCAGCTTCAGCATCCTTGCCGACATGGCCGAGAACGTGGGCGGCGAACATGTCGAGGTGGCCGCTCTGGTCGGCCCCGACAGCGACACCCACGTGTTCTCGCCAAGCCCTCGTGACGCCCGGGCGCTGGCCGAGGCCGACTTGGTGGTATTCAACGGCCTGCGCTTCGAGGGTTGGATGGAGCGACTGCTCGATTCCAGCGATTACGCCGGACCGCTGGTGACCGCCAGCGATGGCATCGAGAAGCTGGCCTACCATGGGCACGAGCACGATCACGCCCATGGCTACGACGGCGTGCATGACCAGGACGAGCATGGTCACGACCACGACGAGGGCGACCATGACGAGCATGACGATCACGGCCATGACGATCATGACCATGACGAGGCGTCTACACACGACGAGCACGATCATGGCGACGACGACCCGCACGGCTGGCAGGATCTGGCCATGGGCAAGGTGTACGTAGGCAACATTCGCGACGGCCTGATCGAGGCGGACCCGGACAACGAGGCCGCCTACCGCGAGAATGCCGAGCGCTATATCAACGAACTGGAGGCCACCGACGCCGAGATTCGCGAGCTGATCGGCGAGATTCCCGCCTCCACCAGCGTGATCACCGGCCACGACTCCTTCGGCTACTTCGCCAGTGCCTACGGCTTGCGCTTCCTCTCCCCGGTGGGGCTCTCCTCCGAGGCCGAGCCCAGCGCCGCCGACATGGCGCGCCTGATCGACGTGATCCGCGAGCAGAACGTCAAGGCGCTGTTCCACGAGAACATGACCAGCCCGGCCGTCATCAATCAACTGGCCGAGGAGACCGGCCTGCCCATCGCCGGCACGCTCTACGCCGATGCGCTCGCCAGCGAAGGCGAAGCCGGCACTTACCTCGGCATGATGCGCCACAACGCCCAGGTGCTGCATGACGCCCTGGCGGAACCGGACCGGAACGATCACGGCGACGACCACGATCATGACCATGACCATGACCATGACGATCATGACCATGACCATGACCATGACGATCATAGGCACGACCACTAAGCTATGCCGAAAGTCACGGGGCGCCACGGCGCCCCTTTTTCATGCCTGTCGTTCACGCCAAGCGCTTCGCTCAAACGGCTTCCCACCTCGCAGGTACTCGCCTGACTGGCCTGGCACGCTCTGTCAACTACAGGCACTTCTTTAATCCGCCGCCTATCACCCGCAACCCCATCAAGTGCCTGATGTTATGTGGCTTTATAGTCGATCCGTGAGTCACCCTCCCCGCTCGTTCACGTAGAACCAAAGTCTTAGCCCCTTTCTTCAAGCCAACAATGGCACGAAATGCAAAAAGAGTGGCGCGATGCGTAAACCCGCCTCGCCGCTTTACTCCTACCATGATCGGGCATGTCCGTGCGGGAGCACGTTGTACACGGCAACTCACACCGTGTGCACAGCGCTTCACAAGCTTGATCACAGGGTTATCCACAGCCTGGACCGCGGACAGCGTCACAATAACAAGCAAAGGCCAAATAATGACCATCGCACGCCGCTTCACCCTGGGGGCACTCTCCGCCTCCCTGCTGCTCGTCGGCCATACCGCTGCCGCCGAGATCACCGACAACGAGATCCGCATCGGCTATCTGGCCGACATGTCGGGCCCTTATCGCGACCCCATCGGGCCGAATGGCCTGGAAGCGGTCCGCATGGCTATCGAGGACGTCGGCGGCAGCGTGGCCGGCGCCAGCATCGACGTGTTCAGTGCCGACGACCGCAACAGCCCCGACGTGGGCTCGAGCGTGGTGCGCGAGTGGATCGACCAGCGCAACGTCGACATGGTCACCGGGCTGGTGGCGTCTTCGGTCACGCTGGCCGCCGTGCGCCTGCTGGAGGAGGAGAACCGCCTGGGGCTGGTCAATGGTGCCGTCTCTTCAGGTGTGACCAACGAGAGCTGCTCGCCCAATCATATCCACTGGGTCTACGACACCTGGGCCATGTCCAACGGCACCGCCAAGGCAATCACCCAGGAAGGCCACAAGAACTGGTACCTGCTCAGCGCCGACTACGCCTTTGGCCACGCCCTGGAGGGCGACGTGGAGCGAGTGGTCACCGAAAACGGCGGCACCGTCGTGGGCAAGGCGCGCCACCCCTTCCCGAGCAGCGACTTCTCCTCGTTCCTGCTGCAGGCCCAGGCCTCCGGCGCCGACGTGATCGCGCTCAACAATGCCGGCGCCGACACCATCAACGCCATTACCACCGCCGGTGAATTCGGCATCACCCAGGCCGGGCAGGTGCTGGCCGGCATGGTGCTGTTCAGCACCGACGTACGCAGCATCGGCCTGGAGGCCGCCCAGGGACTGCAGTTCACCAAGGCCTGGTACTACGACCTCAACGACGAGACCCGCGCCTGGGCCGAGCGCTTCCGCGAGCGCACCGGCAGCATGCCGACCATGGTCCACGCCGGGCTCTACTCCAGCACCCTGCACTATCTCCAGGCGGTGGATGCCATCGGCACCGACGAGGCCCAGGCCGTGCGCCGCCAGATGGCCGACACGCCGATCAACGACATCTTCGCCACCGACGGCTACATCCGCGAGGACGGCCGCATGGTCCACGACATGTACCTGGTCGAGGTGAAGACGCCCGAGGAGTCGCAGAACGAGGACGACCTGTTCCGCGTGGTGCGCACCATCCCCGCCGAGGAGGCCTTCCGCCCGCTGTCGGAGAGTCAGTGTCGCCTGGTCAACGGTGCCTGAGCGTTTCGCTCACGACATACGAACAAGGACAAGGAGGAGCGTCATGAGCCACGCACCCGAGTATGCGCACAGCAGGATCCAGCAGAACACCATCGGCGCCGCGCTCAGCCGCAGTGCGCGCAAGCACCGCAATAAACTGGCGCTGGCCTTCGAGGGCCGACGCTGGAACTACACGGAACTGAACCGGGCGGTGAACCGGGTCGCCAATCGCCTGCTCGCCTCAGGCCTGGCCCCGGGCGACCGCCTGGCCGCCTACGGCAAGAACTCCGATGCCTACGTGATCGCCTGGTTGGCCGCTACCCGGGCCGGCCTGGTGCACGTACCGATCAACTTCGCCCTGAGCGCCGACGAGCTGCGCTACATCCTCGAGCAGTCCGGCGCCGCCGGGCTGTTGAGCGATACGAGCCTGGCCGAGAACGTGGCCAAGGCCAACGAAGGTCTCCCCCTAACGCTCGCCGGCACCCTGCATGCCGATACGCAGGAGGGCTTCGACGTGCTGCAGGTGGCTCTCGACGAAGACAACGGTGACGTCAGCGAGCCGGACGTGACGGTGGAAGCCACCAGCCTGGCCCAGCTGCTCTACACCTCGGGCACCACGGCCGCCCCCAAGGCGGCGAAGATGACCCACCAGGCGCTGCTCGCCGAGTACATGGCCTGCATGGTGGAACTCGACATCAAGGGCAACGAGCCGATGCTGGCCGCGCTGCCGCTCTACCACTCGGCGCAGATGCACGTGTTCCTGATGCCGGCGCTGCTGCTTGGCGCCCCGGTGCACCTGCGCATGGCGCCGCTGCCCGACGACTGCCTGGGTCAGATCGCCGGTGAAGGCATCGCCTCGTTCTTTGCCCCGCCCACGGTGTGGATCGGCCTGCTGCGCCACCCCGACTTCGATTCCTTCGACCTCTCCGCGCTGAAGAAGGCCTACTACGGCGCCTCGATCATGCCGGTGCCGGTGCTCGAAGAGTTGCAGCAGCGCCTTCCCGGCGTGGGGCTCTACAACTGCTATGGCCAGAGCGAGATCGCCCCGCTGGCCACGGTGCTGCGCCCCGAGGAGCATGCCGAGCGCCCGGCGTCGGCGGGCCGCCCCATCCTCACCGTGGAGACACGAGTGGTCGATCTGGAGATGAATGACGTGTCGCCCGGCGAGCACGGCGAGATCGTGCATCGCTCGCCGCAGCTGCTCACCGGCTACTGGGACAAGCCCGACATGACCGAGGAGGCCTTCGCCGGCGGCTGGTTCCACTCCGGCGATGTGGGCTACTTCGACGAGGCGGGCTACCTCTACGTGGTCGACCGCATCAAGGACGTGATCAATACCGGCGGCGTGGTGGTGGCCAGCCGCGAGGTCGAGGAGGGACTGTTCAAGCACCCCGCCGTCTCCGAGGTGGCCGTGATCGGCCTGCCCGACGCGAAGTGGATCGAGGCGATCACCGCCGTAGTGGTGCCCCGTGAGGGCATGGAAGTGAGCGAGGATGAGCTGATCGCCCATGCCAAGGCCCACATGGCGCCCTACAAGGTACCCAAGCGGATCCTGTTCGCCGACGCCCTGCCCAAGAGCACCGCCGGCAAGATTCTCAAGCGCCACCTGCGCAAGGACCTGAGCTGACCCATGACGGCACCGCAAGACGACCTGACACCGCTGTTCCATGACACCATCCGCCGCTTCCTCGAGCAGGAGGTGGCGCCCCACTACGAGGCGTGGGAAGCCGCCGGCGAGATGCCGCGTTCGCTGTGGGTGAAGCTCGGCGAGGCCGGCCTGCTGGGTATCGACCTACCCGAAGAGATGGGCGGCAGCGGCGCCGACTTCGCCATCGTCCAACTGGCGCTGGAGGAAATCTCGCGGCAGGGCTTCGGCGGACTGGCCAGCGCCTACAACATCCACGCCAACATCGTCATGCCTTACCTGCTGCACATCGCCACGCCGGCTCAACGCGAGCGCTGGCTGCCGGCCATGGCCCGCGGCGAGGCGATCGGCGCCATCGCCATGACCGAACCTGGCGCGGGCAGCGACCTGGCGGCGATGAAGACCCGCGCCAGCCGCACCAAGGACGGCTGGCGGCTCGACGGCAGCAAGCTGTTCATCACCAACGGTCAGGTGGCCGATCTGGTCATCGTCTGCGCCAAGACCGACCCCAGCGCCGGGGCCCGCGGCGTGTCGCTGTTCCTGGTCGACACCTCGCTTGCCGGCTTCTCCCGCGGCCAGCCGATCAAGAAGATCGGCCAGCACGCCAGCGACACCGCCGAGCTGTTCTTCGACGACCTGCGCCTGCCGGAGGAGGCCCTGCTCGGTGAAGAAGGCTCGGGCTTTGCCTACCTGATGCAGGAGTTGCCCCGCGAACGCCTCGGCGTGGCGGCCCAGGCGCTGGGCGCCATGGAGGGGGCGCTCGCGCTGACCCTCGACTACGTGCGCGAGCGGCGTGCCTTCGGCCGCGCCGTGGGCGATTTCCAGAACACCCGCTTCACCCTGGCCGAGGTACGCGCCCAGATCGACATGGGCCGCGCCTACTTCGAGCAGTGCGTGGCGAAGCATCGCCGCGGCGAGATGAGCGCCACCGACGCCGCCATCCTCAAACTGCAGCTCAGCGAAATGCAGTGCCGCACCATCGACGCCTGCCTGCAGCTGTTCGGCGGCTATGGTTATACCCGTGAATACCCGATTTCGCGCTTCTACCTGGACGCCCGCGTACAGACCCTCTATGCAGGCACTTCGGAGATCATGAAGGAAGTGATCGCCCGCTCGCTGCTGGGCAAGAGCACGACGACCTGAGCGCTTCGACAAGAGCTGAACGTTAGCAAGGCCTGAACACTAGCAAGATCTGAACGACAGACAGGAGAGACAAGATGCGGCTCGATTCCGTGGTCATACTCGGCAGTGCCCGCACCGCCATCGGCAGCTTCGGCGGCAGCCTGGTCGGGCTCGCTCCGCATGAGCTGGGCACCGTCACCGCCCGCGAGGCGCTGGCCCGTGCCGGCGTCGAGGCCGGTGAGATCGACCATGCCGTCTATGGTCATATCATCACCACCGGGCCGCAGGACGCCTACCTGGCCCGGCATATCGCGCTGGAGGCCGGCGTGCCCGAAGGCGCGGCGGCATTCAACGTCAACCGCCTGTGCGGCTCCGGCGTGCAGGCGATCCTCTCCGCGGCCCAGCAGATCGTGCTCGGCGACAGCCGCCTGGCCCTTGCCGGCGGCGCGGAGTCGATGAGCCGCGGCGCCTACCTGCTGCCACCCCAGGCGCGCAACGGACTGCGCATGGGCCACGCCAGCGTCACCGACCTGACGCTGGGCGTGCTCAGCGACCCCTTCGGCAGTGGCCACATGGGCGTGACCGCCGAGAACATCGCCAAGCGTTGCGGGCTCGGCCGCGAGGAGATCGACCGCTTCGCCCTGGAGAGCCACCAAAAGGCCGCTCGTGCCATCGCCGAGGGCCGCTTCGACGGGCAGATCGTGCCGGTCACGGTGCGTGAAGGAAAGCAGGAACGCCAGTTCGACCGCGACGAACACGTGCGCGACGGCGTCACCCTGGCGGACCTCGCCCGGCTCAAACCCGCCTTCGCCAAGGAGGGCGTGGTCACCGCCGGCAATGCCTCAGGCATCAACGACGGCGCCGCCACGCTGGTGCTGGCCCACGCCGACGAGGCCGGCCGCCGCGGGCTGACGCCACGCGCCCGGTTGATCGGCGCCAGCACCGCCGGGGTCGAACCCAGCGTGATGGGCCTGGGGCCGATTCCCGCCGTGCGCCGCTGTCTCGACGAGGCCGAGCTCAACATCGGTGACATCGACGTGATCGAGTCCAATGAAGCCTTCGCCGCCCAGGCCATGGCGGTGGCTCAGGAGCTCGACTTCCCCGCCGAGCGCCTGAACCCCAACGGCGGCGCCGTGGCGCTGGGACATCCGGTCGGCGCCACCGGCGCGATACTCACGATCAAGGCGCTGGCCGAGCTGGAGCGCACCGGCGGCTGCTATGGGCTGATCACCCTGTGCATCGGCGGCGGCCAGGGCATCGCGCTATTGATCGAGCGCTGCTGATCAGGCCATCGGCTGAGGCGCCCGCCGATAGGCGGCGGGCGAATTGCCTGTCCAGGCCTTGAAGGCGCGGCTGAAGCAGGCCAGGTCCTGAAAACCCAGCTCGTCGGCGATGGCCGGCAGCGGTCGCTCCGAGCGGGTCAGCGCCTGGATGGCGAAGTCGCGCCGGAACTCGTCCTTTACCGCCTGGAAGTGAGTGCCCTCGTCGGCCAGTCTTCGCGCCAGGGTGCGCACCGACAGGTGCAGCGCTCGGGCCACATCGCGCACCGAGCCCGACGAGGCCAGATGACGGGAAAGGTGCTCGCGTACCCGGTGCGAGACCAGGCGATCGGCGAAGGAGACGTAGAACCAGTCGGCCGGCGCCCGGCGCAGGAAGGCGCCCAGGTGCTGCTTGGTCTGGCGGATCGGCTGTTCGAGCAGAGCAGCGTCGAAGTACATGGCGGTCTGCGGCTGCCCGAAGCTCACCCTGCCGGGGTAGAAGTAACGGTAGTCGGCGCTGTGGGCCGGCTGTTCGTAGGCGCACTCCATCATCAGCGGCGGGATCTTGCGCGCGATCATCCACGAGGCGATGCCGTGGAATAGCTTGAGCATCAATTCGTGCACGAGAATGCGGCTGCCCACCGGTGGACGCTGCTCCACCAGGGCCACTCGTACCATGTCGTTCGCGACGCTGTATTCATAACCGAAGTCGTCCAGCACGATGCGGAAGAACAGTGTGTAGCGATGCAGCGCCACCTTGAGCGTCGGCGCCTCCAACACGCTCAGGCACAGTAGCTTCAGCGTACCCCCACGCAGCGGGCGGGCGAAGAAACCCGGCGTCTCGTCGTCGTATTCGTTGACCAGCAGGCGATAAAGCGTGGCGAACTGTTCCACCGTCACCCGCCCATGGGGGGCGGTGAGCAGGAACGGCGAGATCCCGGCGCGCACGAGATACGCCTCGCGAGCCGCCTCGTTCTCGGGCACGCCGCGGAACAGCTCGTTGACGAAATGCATGGATACCGTGACGGTCACGCTCCACTCCCTCTGGTTCAGCTAGCGACACCCGGCCAGGCCGTCATGATAAGTTACCCGCAGCTTGGGTTAGACACCCTGCGACCATGGAATCATCGAAGTGTCATCGACGGGAGCCGCCATGCTCGAATTCCGCCAGGTTCACAAGACCTATGCCACGCCCCAGGGGCCGCTCACGGTGCTCGCGGGGGTCGACCTGCGCCTGGGTAGCGGCGAGAGCCTGGCACTGATGGGCGAATCCGGCAGCGGCAAGTCGACCCTGCTGCACCTGGCGGCGGGGCTCGACCTGCCGGATGCCGGCGAGGTGCTCGTTGCCGGCCGTTCGATTTCCGCACTGGACGAGCCGGCCCGCGCCCGGCTGCGCCGCGATACCCTGGGGCTGGTCTTCCAGCAGTTCCATCTGGTGCCGAGCCTGAGCGTGCTAGACAACCTGCGCCTGCAGGCGCGGCTGGGCGGGCGCGAGCGTGCCGAGTGGACGGCGCATCTGGTCCAGCGGCTGGGCCTTTCCGACCTGGAGCGGCGCTACCCCGAGCAGCTCTCGGGCGGCCAGCAGCAGCGCCTGGCCATCGGCCGCGCCCTGGCGCCGCGCCCCGCCCTGCTGCTCGCCGACGAACCCACCGGCAACCTCGACGAGACCACCGCCGGCGAGGTGCTCGAGCTGTTGCTGGATCTGGTGCGCGAGGCCGGCAGTGCGCTGCTGATGGTGACCCACAGCCCCCAAGTGGCGGCCCCGCTGGACCGCTGCCTGCGCCTGACCCACGGCCGGCTCGACCCGCTCGCCACAGACGATCGACCGACGAGCCACCGCTGATGCTGACCGCCCTGGCGACGCTTCTATCGCACTACCGGCGCCACCCCGGCCAGCTCGCCATGCTGCTGCTGGGGTTGTGGGTGGCCGGCGCACTGTGGAGCGGCGTGCAGGCGATCAACGCCTCGGCCCGCGACAGCTACGCCCGCGCCGAGGCGCTGTTCACCACCGGACTCGACCGCCTGGAACGCCGCGACGGCGAGCCGCTGACTCGCGCCGATTTCCTGCGCCTGCGCCGCGCCGGCCTGCCCGTCTCGCCGTTGCTCGAGGGCGCGCTGGAGGCGCCCGATGGCTCCGAGCTGCGCGTGATCGGCATCGATCCCCTCACCTTGCCCGGCGACAGCGCCTTCGCCGATGCTTCGTCTTCGAGCCAGGGCGAGCTGACCGCCTTTCTCACCCCGCCGTGGCAGACTCGCGTCGCCCCGGACACCCTGCCCACTCTGAGCGTGAACGCCCGCGAGGCGACCGGCGCCGAGCCGCGCCTGGACGAAGGACGGCTGCCACCGCTGGTGCTGACGCCCGCGCTGCCGCCTGGCACCCTGGTGATGGATATCGCCGCCGCGGCGGCCCTGCTCGATAGCGAGGAACGATTGTCCCGACTCGTCACCGCGCCCGGTGAGCTCGAACGCGCGCCCGCGGGGCTGGTGCTGACCCCGGCCGACACCCTGGTCTCGCCCGGCCAGCTCACCGAGAGCTTCCACCTCAACCTCACCGCCATGGCGCTGCTGGCCTTGGTGGTGGGGCTGTTCATCGTTCAGGCGGCGCTGGGCCTGGCACTGGAGCAGCGCCTGGGCATGCTGCGTACGCTGCGGGCACTAGGCTTGTCGGGGCGCGCCCTGGTCGGCCTGCTGGCGCTGGAGTTGCTACTGCTGGGGCTCGCCGGTGCCGTGGCCGGGATCGTCAGCGGCGTGTGGCTGGCACGCGTACTGCTGCCCGACGTGGCGGCCACCCTGGGCAGCCTCTACGGCGCCGAGGTGGCGGTCACGCTCAACCTTCCTTGGCACTACTGGTTCGGCGGGCTCGGCGTCACCCTGGGCGGCCTGTTGCTGGCGGGCAGCGGCGTGCTGTGGCGGGCCTCGAAGCTGAGCGTGCTGGGGCTGGGTCAGGCCCAGGCCTGGCGCGCCGGTTTCGTGCGCCAGCTACGCGGCATGGCTCTGGCGGGCGGCGCTGTTACGGCGGCCGGTCTCGTCCTGTGGGCGTGGCTCGTGCGCCAGCCCCCCGGTGAAGGGCTGCTTGCCGGCTTCGGTCTGATCGCTGCGCTGCTGCTGGCCAGCGCCCTGCTGCTATCGCCACTGCTGGCCCTGGCGCTGGCCGGGCTCGGCCAGTTGGTGCGTCGCCGCCCGCTGGCACAATGGGCGATGGCCGACCTGCAGCTTCAGTTGCCGCGGCTGGCACTGGCGATGATGGCGCTGTTGATCGCGCTCTCCGCCAACCTGGGCGTGAGCAGCATGGTCGGCGGCTTTCGCCTCACTTTCCTCGACTGGCTCGATCAGCGCCTGGTAGCGGATTACTACCTGCGCCCGCCGCCTGAGCGCTTCGATGCGGTACAGGCGTGGCTGTCCGAGCGCCCCGAGGTCGCCGAACTGCTGCCGACCCGCCATGCCGATGCCACCCTGCTCGAGATCGAAGGAACCGACGGGGCGCGCACGCCGCACCTGCCGGTCGGTCTCTACGGCATCACCCCCGGAGAATCGCTGATGCCGAGCTGGCCGCTGCTCGCAACCCAGGCCGGTCGCGACGACGCCTGGCAGGCCTTCGCCGCGGGCGAGGCCGCCTTCGTCAACGAGCAGCTCGCCATCGACCAGGACCTGGCCCCGGGCGACCGCGTGACGCTGTCGGCACCGGGTGGCCGGGAGACGCTCGCGGTGGCGGCGGTCTATCCCGACTACGGCAATACCCGCGGCGAGGTGCTGCTGGCCACGCCACAGCTGGCCGAACGTTTCGCCGCCGCGCCCAGCTCAATCGGCATCGTACTTGCTGAGGGCGCTGATGAGGCCGCGTTGCGTGACGCACTGCGCCAACGCGCGCTCGGCAGCGACACCCTGGTGGACCAGCGCGAGGTGAAACGCCTGTCCATTGAGATATTCGAGCGCACTTTCACCATCACCCGGGCGCTGAGCGTGCTGACCCTGGGCGTGGCCGCCCTGGCCCTGCTCGCGAGTCTCTTGGCTCAGGCGCGGGAGCGCCGGCGTCAGCTCGCCCCGCTGTGGGCGCTGGGCGTGCCACGTGCTCGATTGGTCGCCATCCAGTTGGCCCAGCTGGGCGGCATGTCACTAGCCGTCGGCGCCCTCGCCGTGCCGCTGGGCAGCGTACTCGCGCTGGGCCTGGTGGCGATAATCAACGTGGCCGCCTTCGGCTGGCGCCTGCCGCTGCACGTCTTCACCGGCGACATCGTCCTCACTTTGGCGACGGCCACCGCGGTGGCACTGCTCGCCGCACTGCTGCCAGCGGCCCGCCTGTGGCGTACGCCGCCCCGCGCCCTGCTGGCAGAGGAGAGCGACACATGAGGCCTTGGCCGGGTATCGCGCTCCTGCTGCTGACGCTGGTCGGCTGCGGCGACGAAACGTCGCCCGGCGAACCCGCCGGCTTCGCCGGGCTGGGCGAGGCAGCCGACGACTTCGCCCAGGCCAGCGCAGACATAGAACTGCGCTTCCCCGAGGACCACGCCGCCCACCCGGACTATCGCATCGAATGGTGGTACCTCACCGCCAACCTCGAGGATGAGCGCGGCGAACCGCTGGGCTTGCAGTGGACACTGTTCCGCCAGGCGCTCACTCCCCCCGACCGACGCCCCGAGCCCAGCCCCTGGGCAGCCGACCAGCTGTGGATGGCGCACATGGCGGTCTCCCGGGGCGACACCCACCGGGTGGCGGAGCGCTTCGCCCGGAGCCATAGTGCCGATGAAAACGGCCAGGCAGGAGCCGTTGCCGAACCGTTTCGTGCCTGGATCGATCATTGGCAGCTGGCCAGCCGTATCGAGACATCAGACGAGTCCCGAAACGAGGATACCTTCGCCGAACTCTCGCTATCGGCCCGGCAGGACGACGAACACGGCGGCTTCGGCTACGATCTGACGCTTACCGCCGAGGGGCCGTTGGTACTGCATGGCGAAGCCGGCTTCAGCCAGAAGTCGGCCGACGGCCAAGGCTCGATCTCCTCTGGTTCGATGTACTACAGCCAGCCGTTCTGGCGCATCGAAGGCGACGTCACGCTGGACGGCGAGACCCGCGCGGTGAGTGGGCACGGCTGGCTCGACCGCGAATGGAGCAGCCAATTGCTGGGGGCAGAGCAGCGGGGCTGGGACTGGTTCTCGCTGCACCTGGAGAGCGGACAGAAACTGATGGCTTTTCAACTGCGCGGCGGCGGCGAGGACGGCGGCGACTACCGCTCGGGCACTTGGATCGCCCCCGATGGTGAACCCACCGCGCTTGCGCCGGACGAACTCGTCATGACGCCGCTCGAAACACAGCAGGTCGTGGGGCGCGAGGTGCCCCTACGCTGGCACCTGAAGATCCCCGGCGTCGGGCTCGAGCTGATCGTCGAGGCGCCTCATGCCGAACGCTGGATGACCACCAGCGTGCCCTACTGGGAAGGTGAAGTGATCGCCCGCAATGCCGACGGCGAGCCGCTGGGCGTCGGTTACCTGGAAATGACCGGCTATTGACGCGGCGCGAGGAGAGACGCCATGAACCTGCTGGATGCCATGACCGCCTTCGTGCGTGTCGCCGAGCTGGGCAGCTATACCCGCGCAGCGGAAGCTCTCGACCTGTCGCGAACGCGGGTCTCGCGAATGATCATGGAGCTCGAAAGCCACCTGGGCGTGCGCCTGCTGCAGCGCACGACGCGGCGCCTGCATCTCACCGAAGCGGGCGAGGGCTACCTGGCTCGCGCCCAGGGCATCCTGCAGGCACTGGAAGAAGCCGAATCCGAACTGGGCGCCGGTAGCACCGAGGTCTGCGGCCGGCTGCGCCTCAATGGGCCGATGTCCTTCGGCACGCGCTTCCTCGCTCCGCAGGTCTCCCGCTTCATGCGCGAACACCCGGCGCTGGAGGTACGCCTGGACCTCAATGATCGTCGCGTGGACCTGCTCGAGGAAGGCTACGACCTGGCGATCCGCATCGGCGAACTGCCCGACTCCAGCCTGGTGGCACGCCGCCTGGCACGCTGCCGCCTGTTGCTGTGCGCATCGCCGGACTACCTGGCCCGCTTCGGTGAGCCACGCGAGCTTGAGGCGCTGTCCGAGCATCACTGCCTGCGCTACCGGACGTCCAGCGGCACCGACTGGAACCTGGGTGGGCGACGCCTCGCCGTGCAGGGCCCGCTGGAGAGCAATAACGGTGACGTGCTGACCCAGGCCGCCGAAGCCGGGCTGGGTATCGCCCAGCAGCCGAGCTTTCTGGTGACCGAGAGCATCAAGAGCGGACGCCTGGTGCCGCTTCTGACAGACGCGCCGTCAACGACGCTGGGGATCTATGGCGTCTACCCAGCGCGGCGCCACCTGCCGGCCAAGGTCGACCGCCTGCTCGACTTCCTGGCCGATGCCTGGGGGGATCCCCCCGAATGGGAGCGGGAAATGGGATTGTCGCCTATTGAGCAACAGTGAAGTGCCTCTTTCCGTGATTATCCCAAGACATGTGCAACGTACAGTGTCGATACCCCTGACACGATACGGAGCCCACCCCATGCAAGCGCAAGCCACACAGGCCAGCCCCATCCTGGCCGACAATGTTCCTGCCCAGGCCCTACAAGCCCACGCCGCCGCCCTGTTGCGTATCTCGCTCGGCGTCATGGCGCTGGCCCACGGCCTGCTCAAGGTGTTCGTCTTCACCGTGCCTGGCACCGTCGGCTATTTCGAGTCGCTCGGCCTGCCCGGCTTCGTCGCCTACCTGACCATCCTCGCCGAGGTCGGCGGCGGCTTGGCCCTGCTGCTCGGCGTCTACACTCGCTGGGTGAGCCTGGCGTTGATTCCGGTGCTGCTCGGCGCCGCCTGGGTCCATGCCGGCAACGGCTGGGTCTTCTCCAACCCGGGCGGCGGCTGGGAGTATCCGGTGTTCTGGGCCGTCACGCTGCTGGTGCAGGCGGGGCTGGGCAGCGGTAGCCTCGTGCTCAATCGTCGCTTCGCCTGAACGCCATTCGCTCTACTGTCACCCACCTCTGTCATTCATCCGGTGGCGCCGCCCCGCGGCGCCAGTCCTCGAGGAGCATCGCCATGTTGCCCAGCCTGTTCATTTCCCACGGCTCGCCGATGCTGGCCCTCACCCCGGGGCTGGCACACGACTTCCTGCGCAAGCTCGGCCCGACGCTCTCGCCCAAGGCCATCGTGGTGGTATCAGCCCACTGGGCCAGCGAGCGCCTGCAGGTGAGCACCAGCGCGCGCCCCGAGACCATCCACGACTTCGGCGGCTTTCCCCGCGCGCTCTTCGAATGCCAGTACCCGGCGCCGGGCGAGCCTGAGTTGGCCATGAGGCT
This sequence comes from Billgrantia saliphila, assembly GCF_002930105.1. Taxonomy (GTDB): domain Bacteria; phylum Pseudomonadota; class Gammaproteobacteria; order Pseudomonadales; family Halomonadaceae; genus Halomonas; species Halomonas saliphila. The sequence continues at coordinate 137,204 of NZ_PJRN01000006.1, forward strand.
GGCGCGAACGCTCAACGCCGTGCCGGTGGAGCGCGGCCTGGACCACGGCGCCTGGGTGCCGCTGTCGCTGATGTTTCCCGCCGCCGACGTGCCGGTGGTGTCGCTGTCGCTGCCGGTCACCTGGTCGAATCGGGAGTTGGTGGCCCTGGGTGAGAAACTGGCAAAACTGCGGGAAGAAGGCGTGCTGTTCATCGGCTCGGGCAGCCTGACCCATAACCTGGCCGAGATGCAGGCGCAGGGTACGCCGATGCCGGCCTGGGTCGGCGAGTTCTCAGACTGGATACACGAGAAGCTGACGAGCGGCGAGCGCACGGCTCTGTTCGAGTGGGAGGCGGCACCGCAGGCGCGACGCAACCACCCCACCCCCGAGCACTTCCAGCCATTGCTGGTAGCGCTGGGTGCGGGCGGCGAGGCGAGCCGTATCCACCACAGCATCGAACACGGCGTGCTGGCGATGGATGTCTACGCCTTCGCTTGAACGCGTGGGGTCGTCAATCGCCCAATTGCGCCAGGCGGTCGGCCTGGACCACCTCGATCCAGTAGCCATCTACGTCCTTGACGAACACCACGTTCTTCATCTTGCCCTGGTCCGAACGCTTGACGAAGGTAACCCGGCTGGCATCGAACCAGGCCTCAGCGGCTTCCAGGTCGGGCACCGAGAAACAGATATGGCCGAAGCCCTGGGGCTCGGCATTGCCGTCGTGGTAGGAGAAGTCGTCCTGGGTCTCGGTGCCCCAGTTGTGGGTGAGTTCCAGCAGGCCCGTCTGACGGAAAGTCCACACGGTACGCTCCTGGGCGTCTTCCGGCACCTGTACATCCTCGTCCAGCTTGGCCAGGAAGTAGAGTGAGAAGCCCAGCTCCTCGAAGTCGAGCCGGCGCAGCACGCGCATGCCGAATATGCCGGTATAAAAGGCCAACGACTTCTCCGGATCCTTGACCCGCAGCATGGTGTGATTGAGACGGAAGCCCATGGAATCCGCGGAGGGCGTCTTCACGCCCGGATGCCGTTCACCCCTGAAGCTCATGCGACTCTCCTTGTTCGTCGTATCGGGTATAACGATGATGCGACCCGTCTCGGTTTTTTTCCAGCCGGGGATGACTGCCACTCCGCCACGCCGCGCGCTAGAGTAGGGGAACGCAGGCAATCGACGAGCGAACCCCATGCCGACCCAACCCTGGCCCCGTCCCAACGACCCGTGCTGCCTGTGGCGTCATGGCCGCGCTGCGGTGTGGGTGCTGTTGCTGGCGCTCATGGCCGGCTGTGCCAGCCGCGATCTGGCCGTGCGCGACCCGCACCCCGGCGAGGAGGCCCTCTCCATCGAACGCGCCCTGATCCTGGCCACCGCCAAGGAGGCGCTGGGCACACCCTATCGCCTGGGAGGCAATACTCCGGCGGGACTCGACTGCTCGGGGCTGGTGGAAATGGCCTACCGCTCGGCGGGTATCAAGGTGCCGCGCACCGCCGATGCCCAGTACCGCGCGCTGCCGACCGTGAAGCAGGCCCAGCCCGGCGACCTGCTGTTCTTCGGTGACCGACGCAAGGCCACCCATGTCGGCATCTACCGCGGCAACGGCCAGATGATTCACGCCCCCGGCCGCGGCCGAAAAGTGGTCAGCGTGCCCCTGGACGTCGCCTACTGGCAGGAGCGTTTCCTGGGCGCCGCAAGTCCCGCGCCCTGACGCCACCTCGAGGGGCTAGTATGATCGAGGCATTCCCCTACCTCTTTCGGTGAGACCCATGCGCCTCGATCTTTCCCTTTATCTAGTGACCGACCCGGAGCTTTGTGCCAGGCATGGCCTGGTGGAGACCGTGGTAGCCGCCGTGCGTGGCGGCGTGACGCTGGTACAACTGCGCGACAAGCACGCCTCCGATGCCGAGATGATCGACCAGGCAAGACGCCTCAAGATGGCGCTGGCCGGCAGCGGTGTGCCGCTGATCGTCAACGATCGCCTGGCCGTGGCCGTGGAGAGCGGCGCCGACGGCCTGCACCTTGGCCAGGACGATGGCGACGTGGCCGCCGCCCGCAGTGCGCTGGGCGAGCGAGCCATTCTCGGGCTCTCGATACAGAACCACGAGCAGCTCTCTCGCCTCGATCCGGCTCCGCTCGACTACCTCGGCCTGGGCCCGGTGTTCGCCACTTCGACCAAACGGAACCACGCCGCGCCACTGGGCTTCGAAGGCCTCGCGTCGCTGGTGGCGGCGAGCCCGCTACCGGCGGTGGCCATCGGCGGCCTCAAGGCCGAGCATGCGACCCGGGTACGCGCCGCCGGCGCCGAGGGCCCAGCGGTAATCTCGGCGATCTGCGGGCAGCCCGACCCGGAAGCTGCCGCACGAGCGTTCTTCGCGAAGTAGCAAATGGTAGACGAAGCGAGGGGATCAGGTGCGCTGATGCGCCTTGTCGCGAATGAAGCGTTCCATGATGTCCAGGGTCTCCTGGCTGACGTGGTGCTCCATCCCCTCGGCATCGATGCGCGCGGTGTGATCGCTCACGCCCAGGGCGCGCAGGAATCGCAGCACGGTGGTGTGGCGCTGCTGCGACATGCGCGCCATGGCCTCGCCTTTTTCGGTCAGGAAGAGTGAACGGTAGGGCTTGCTGGCCACCAGGCCCAGGCTCTTGAGTCGCGTGACCGTCTTCGACACGGTGGCCTGGCTGACCCCCATGCGCAGGGCAACATCCGTCGAGCGCGCCTCCCCCTGATGCTTCAGCAGGTCGGCGATCAGCTCCACGTAATCTTCCAGCAGTTCGGTCTCGTGAGCGTTGCGCACGGCGGCGTATTGCTGCGCATGCTGCTCGCTCGGCGGCAAGGCGTCCGCCTTGCAAAGGCTGATGGCAGGCGAGTCGTACGGGGTATCGGTCATCGGGCCAATATAGGGCAACTGCCAGGATGGCAGCAACCGTACGCCCGCCAGGGTTTCTGCTTACCCTACAAGTTAACCTCGGCTAAGATATTTGCTGCACGCTTAAAAAGTCCCTACATTGAAATGAAAGCGACATGGCGCGTTCACGTCCGCCCGGAATGGGTCGACGCGGCAGCCAGCAACGGCGACGAGATCCCAGGAGGCCAACGTGAGTGAGCTCGCCCCGGCGATCCAGGCAAGGAATCTGTACGCGGCCTATCATCGACAGGTCGTGCTCAGCGATGTCTCGCTATCGCTGCCTCAAGGCCAGTGGACGGCCATCGTCGGGCCCAACGGGGCCGGCAAGTCGAGTCTGCTCAACATCGTGATCGGCAACCTCGCTCCGCTGCGCGGCGAGATCGAGGTGCTGGGCAGGAGCGCCGAGTCGCAGCGCCGGGCGGGAAGCATCGCCTACATGGCCCAGCGCGAGAACATGGAGTGGGATTTTCCCATCTCGGTGAGGGAAACGGTGATGACCGGCCGCTATGGATTGATGCGTCACGATCCGCTCTGGCAACGGCTGCTGCCGATGCGCTGGTCGCACCCGAGCCATCGGGAGGCGGTGGAGGCCGCCCTCGACGCGGTGGACATGGCCGACTACGCCTCGCGCCCCATCGGTGAACTTTCCGGCGGCCAGAAGAAACGGGTCCTGTTGGCCCGGGCCCTGGCTCAGCAGGCCGAGATACTGCTGCTCGACGAACCCCTGGCAGGGGTCGATCCGCCCAGCGAGGCGCTGATCCTGTCCACGCTGGAACGCGAACGCCGCGCCGGCCGTACCGTCATCATGGTGACCCATGACCTGCCCAGTGCGCGGCGCCAGGCCGATCACGTGCTGCTGATCAACCGCACGGTGGTGGGGATGGGCACGCCCGACGACATGCTCAGCGACGCCATGCTGGCTCGCCTGGCGACCAGCAGCGAACCCGAGCCTCTGGCGGGAGGTGTGCGTGTCGCCGCTTGAAGGCCTGAGCCTGGATATCGTCGAGGCGCTGGCCGCGCTGCTGATGATGGCGGTCGACCTGCTGCCCGAGAGCGTCGCGGCCCCGTTCGCATACCAGTTCATGCAGCGCGCTCTGATCACTTCCATGCTGGTGGGGGCGATCTGCGGGCTGCTCTCGTGCTACGTGGTACTCAAGCGCTGGTCGCTGCTGGGCGATGCCATCTCCCATGCCGTGCTGCCCGGCGTGGCCATGGCCTACCTCCTGGGCTGGCCCTTCTTCGTCGGCGCCTTCATCACCGGCGCGCTGACCTCGCTGGGCATCGGCGCCCTCGAGCGCCATACTCGCCTCAAGGCGGATGCGGCCATGGGGCTGATGTTCACCGCCGCCTTTGCGGTCGGTATCGTGATCATCAGCAAGATCGCTTCCAGCACGCATCTGATGCATATCCTGTTCGGCAATGTGCTGGGGGTGAAACCGACCGCCGTGGCCCTGACGCTGCTGGCCAGCCTCCTGGTACTGGCCGCGATCTGGCTAGCCTACCGTCCGCTGCTGCTCTACGCCTTCGATCCGTTGCAGGCCCAGGCGCTGGGCTTTCGCACCGGCATGATCCACTACGGGTTGATCCTGCTGCTGACGCTGACCATCGTCGTCAGCCTGGAGACTGTCGGCATCATCCTGGTGGTGGCGATGCTGATCATTCCCGGCGCCACGGCTCACCTGCTCACCGACCGTTTCCCGGCCATGCTGACAATCTCGGTGGCGATCGGCGTGTCCTCCGCCGTGGTCGGGCTGCAGCTCTCGGTGACCTTCGATATCGCCTCGGGAGCCGCCATCGTGCTGGTGGCGACGGCCCTTTTCTGCCTCGTCCTGCTGGCGGCGCCCAAGCATGGCCTGATCGCCGGCTACTGGCGCCGTTGGCGCCTGGGGCATGCCCAGGCCTGAACGCTCTATCCAGGCCCGGTGATGCTATGAAGTGGGACGACGCTTCAGAGTGGTTCGGCGATCGTGGTAGGCGATCGCCAGGCCGCTGCCGACGATCAGTGCACTGCCGACGAACACCCAGACGTCAGGCATCTCGCCCCAGAACCACCAGCCCAGCAGCACCGCCCACAGCATGGCGGTGTAATCGAAAGGCGCGGCGATGGCCGCCGGCGCATGACGAAAGGCCATGGTGATGAAGGCCGTGGCCCCCACCCCGATGATCCCCGCCCCGAGGAAACCCAACCAATGCCAGGGGTGGGGGGTCTGCCATACCCACGGCAGCGCCACGGCGGTCAGTAGCATTGGTACCAGCGTCATGTAGAAGACCATGGCCCAGAGATGCTCGGTGGCGCCATAGCGGCGCGCGGTGATCATCATCAGCGCATAGAAGACGGCTGCCGCCAACAGCGCCAGCGCCCCGGGATGAAAGGCGTCGCCGCCGGGGCGCACCACCACCAGCACCCCCACGAAGCCGAGCAGGGACGCCGCCATGACCGGAGGATCGATCTTCTCGCCCAGCAGCGGCACCGACAGCAGTGTGACGAATAGCGGGGCGACGAAGGCGATTGCCGTGGCCTCGGCCAGGGGCAGCAGCGTCAGGCCGAGCACGAAGAAGAACATCGTACCGGTGTAGATCAGGCCACGTACCAGATGCACCCCGGGGCGACGGGTGCGCAGCTTGGTGAGCCCGCCGCCGTAATGGGCCAACAGCGCGATCAGCGGCAGCGATACCAGGGTGCGGAAGAAAATGATCTGCAGTGGTGAATGCACTTCGCCCAGCCACTTGGCGATGGCATCGCCGATGGCGAGGCACAGCACACCGGCGCACATGTACAGAATGCCCCGCAACGACGGCGACATACGTTCCTCCCTGTTGGCCTGCACCTTATCGGTGCAAAAAATCGACACCCTAACATAGCGGACTCCGGAGCCCCGGGCGATGCCAATAACGCTTCCGCTGAGTTTCAGGAGCGACCTGCAGCAGGTCTGGCGCATGGTTTAATGGAAGGAGTAAGGTACAAACTGTGCCGAAAGGGAACATGACCATGACGGATCATTCAGTTCACGACCTGAACACTAGCCCGGAGATCGCCCCGGCCGAACGCTTATATCAGTCGGAATTGACCCGCAGGGCGCTACACCTGGCGCCCGAGGATGGCTTCTTCCGCTCCGCCATCGCGCCGCTGACGCTGATCCGCGTCAGCGAGACGACGGCCCCCATGCCATGCGTCACCGAGCCCAGCCTGTTCGTGGCGATACAAGGCCGCAAGCGCATGGAACTGGCCAGCCAGCCGTTCATCTACGACCCGCTGCACTACCTGGTCGTTTCCCTCGCCCTGCCGGTTACCGGCCAGATCATCGAGGCCAGCCCGCAGGTACCCTACCTGTGTGCGCGGCTCGACATCGATCTTGCCATGCTCGGTGAGCTGCTCCTGGAGTACGATCCGGGCGAGCCGGCAAACGACAGCGACGAGCGCCGCGGCCTGTTCGTCGCGCGCATGTCCGACTCGATGACCGATGCGTTGCTTCGCCTGGTGCGCCTGCTGGATACGCCCCACGACATTCCGGCGCTGGCACCGCTGATACTGCGCGAGATCCATTACCGGGTACTGTGCGGCGAACTGGGACATCGCTTGCGCGATCTCGCCGGCATCAATGGACAGGGCAGATCCATCGTCGAGGTCATCCAGTTGCTCAAGTCGCGCTACGCCGAGCCACTGCGCATCGAGGATCTGGCCGCGACGGTGCATATGAGCCCGTCCACGCTCCATCATCGCTTCAAGGACCTGACGTCGATGTCACCGCTGCAGTTCCAGAAGCAACTGCGCCTGCACGAGGCGCGCCGATTGATGCTGAGCGAAGGGGTGAACGCTTCGACGGCCAGCCATCGGGTCGGCTACAACAGCCCGTCTCAATTCAGCCGCGAATATCGTCGCTTGTTCGGCGCGCCGCCCAACCAGGAAGTCGCCCAGCAGCGAGAAGTGGCCACGGGAAACCAGCTGGCCAGCCCGGCGTGGTAGCGCTCAGACGCTACGCGGCTTGCCATGGTAGATGCGTACGATATCGGCCATGACCGCCAGGGCGATCTCGGCGGGCGTCTTGCTGCCGATATCGAGGCCGATCGGCATGTGAATGCGTGCGATCTCCTCGCGGCTGAGCCCACCCGAGCGCAACAGGCGTTCGGCGCGTGCCGCGGAGGTCTGGCGCGAGCCCATCGCGCCAATATAGAAAGCCGGCGTGCGCACCGCTTCGATCATGGCCAGGTCATCGATACGCGGATCGTGGGTCAGCGCCACCACGGCCGTCGAGGCGTGACAGCCTACGTCGGCGAGATACATCGACGGCAGCACCGGGCGTAGCTCGACACCCGCGACGGAGAAGGCCTCGATCTCCTCCTTGCGCGGGTCGCAGACCACGACCTCGAAGCCCAGGATACGGGCGAACTCGGCGCACGCGACCGAGGCCGGCGACACTCCCGCGACGACCAGCCTCAGCGACGGGCCGATGCGGATTCGCACACGCTCATTCTCTCGCTCGACGCGCGGTCGCCCCTTGTCACTGCCGACACTGGCCGGCGGATCGTCGGTCTGCAGGTCGACCTCGCCCGTGGTCAGATCGACCTCGCGAATCAATCGCTGCTGGCCGTGCAGCGCCTCCTGCAACGCGGCCAGGTGCTGCCACGTGTCCGGCGTTGCCGGCCAGCGCTCGATCAGCACCTCGAGGATGCCGCCGCAGGGCAGCTTCAGGCGCTGCTGATCGTCCGACGATTCGCCGTAACGGACCACCTGCAGGGGCGCCTGGAAATCGCCGGCCTGGAGCCGCGACAGGAAATCCTCCTCGACACAGCCTCCCGAGAGCGAGCCGGCACAACGTCCGTCCCGACGCGCCACCAGCAACGATCCCGGCGCGCGGGGAGACGAGCCATAGGTCGCCAGTACCGTGCACAGCCACACGGTTTCGCCCGCACGGCTCCAGCGGATGCCGCTCTCAATCACTTCGAGATCGAGATGTTGCATGGGGCTAGACCGAGAGTCGCCGGGCGAACGGCATCTTGCGCAACCGCTCGCCGCTCGCATCGAAGAGTGCATTGGCCACGGCCGGGGCAAGCGGTGGCACACCCGGCTCACCGACCCCGGTGGGGGCTTCGGTCGACGGCACGATGTGCACCTCCACCGCCGGCATCTCGTTGATGCGCAACACTTCATAGTCATTGAAGTTGGATTGTTGCACGACACCCTCTTCCAGAGTGATCTCGCCATGCAGCGCGGCCGCCAGAGCGAAGCCGATCCCGCCCTCCATCTGCGCCGCGATCACGTCCGGATTGACGGCAACCCCACAATCCACCGCACACACGACCCGATCGACGCGATAGCTGCCGTCTTCCTCGACCGTGACCTCGGCGACCTGCGCGACGAAGGAGTTGAAGGACTCGTGCACGGCGACCCCGCGGCCGCGCCGCTGCCCTTCGCCGCCGGGCTCGAGCGGCTGATCCCAGCCGGCCTTCTCCGCCACCAGATCCAATACCCCGCGGTGGCGGGGATGCTGGCTCAGCAGCGCGCGGCGGAACGCCACCGGATCCTGCTCGGCGGCGACCGCCGCCTCATCGATCAGGCACTCCGTCGAAAACGCGGTATGCGTATGCCCCACCGAGCGCCACCATTGGATCGGCACGCCGATATCATCCGGCGTATGCAGCTCCACCTGCAGATTGGGCACGTCGTAGGCCAGGTTCGCGGCGCCTTCGACCGAGGTCGCGTCGACCCCGTTCTCCACCATGAAGGATTCCATGGCGGTACCCGTCATTATCGACTGGCCGACCAGGCGCTGGTGCCAGGCGACCAACTGGCCGGCGGCATCGAGGGCCAGGCGTCCGCGGTGGAAATTCATCGGCCGGTAGTAGCCGCCGCGAGTATCGTCCTCACGCATCCAGACCATTTTGACCGGGGCATCGATACCCTGCTCACGCGCGGCCATGGCGATCGAGACCGCTTCCAGCACGAAATCCGAGTGCGGGTTGGCACGCCGGCCGAAGCTGCCCCCGGCATACAGTTGCGTCAGGCTGACGTTCTCCGGGGCGATGCCCAACAGCTCCGCCACCAACTGCTGGTCCATCGTTTGCCACTGCTCACCGTTCCAGATGTCGCAGCGCTCGTCGCCCAGCTCGACCAGGCAGTTCATCGGCTCCATGGCCGCATGGGCGAGGTAGGGAAACTCGTAGTCGGCCTCGACCAGGGTCGCTGGCTCGGCGAACGCCGCGGCTACGTCGCCATGTTGTGCCGCCACCGCCCCTTCCTGCTCGGCCAGTTCGCGGTAGCGTGCCATGATCTCGTCGCTGCCCAACGAGAAGGCCTGGCTGTCGTCCCACTCTATCTCCAGCGCATCGCGCCCCTGGCTTGCCGCCCAGGTGTTTTCCGCCAGCACCGCCACGCCCTCGAAGCGCCGTGGTCCGCCGGCGAACTGCACGACACCGACGACGCCGGGCACCTCCCTGGCCTTGGTGTCGTCGAAGCTCACCACACGGGCACCGAAGCGGCTCGGGTGCGCCGCCACGGCCACCAGCATGCCGGGCAGGGTGAAGTCCTGGGTAAAGATGGCGCTGCCGTCGGTCTTGCCGGCACTATCCGTGCGCGGCGTGTTCAGCGTCCCGATCAAGGTGAAATCCTCGGGATCCTTGAGCGTTACCTCCTGCGGTACCGGCAGTTCGGCAGCGGCCTCGGCAAGCTCGCCGAAGCCCGCTTCGCGTCCTGATGCTTCATGCCGTACCACGCCCTGTCTGACGCTGATCTCCTCTGCGGAGACGCCCCACCGTTCGGCGGCGGCCGCCACCAGCATGGCGCGGGCCGTGGCGCCGGCCGTACGCATCTGCTCGTAGGAGTTGGCGATGGCCGTGCTACCCCCGGTGCCCTGCATGCCAAAGGCCAGGTTCTTGTAGCGCTCGGCATCGGCGGGGGCGCCTTCCACTCTCACCCGGCTCCAGTCCGCGTCCAGCTCCTCGGCCACCAGCGTGGCGAGACCGGTATAGGTGCCCTGCCCCATCTCCAGGTGCTTGGCCAGGACGACGACGGTACCGTCGGCGGCAATCCGCACGAAGGCATTGGGCTCAAAGTCGGCCTCCGCGCCTTCTTGAGCTTCGGCCCGACTGCCATTCAGCACCAGCGGCGCCAGGTAAAGTCCCAATACCAGGCCGGCAGAGCCCTGCAGAAAGCGACGCCTGCTGACGTTGACGACGCCCACGGCTGCCTGCTCGGACGCTGGCGCATGCTTGAGAATTCCCATTCCAACACTCCTTAGGCCAGGTTCTCGGCGGCGTCATGGATCGCGGCACGTATGCGAACGTAGGTCGCACAGCGGCAGATATTGCCGCTCATGGCGGAATCGATATCGTCGTCGCTGGGGTCGGCATTGTCGCGTAACAGGGCCACGGCCGACATGATCTGGCCGGACTGGCAATACCCGCACTGCACCACGTCGCGCTGCCGCCATGCCTCTTGCACGGCTTTACCGACGCGGTCCTCGCCGATCGCCTCGATGGTCGTCACCTCCTTGCCGACGGCGGCGGAAACGGGCGTGGTGCACGAGCGGATCGCTTGCCCGTCGAGATGCACGGTACAGGCGCCGCACAGGGACATGCCGCAACCGTACTTGGTCCCGGTTAGCTTCACGACATCCCGCAGGGCCCAGAGCAGCGGCATGTTGTCGGGTACGTCGAGCTGATGGGATTCACCATTGATGGTCAGGGTCGCCATGGGATTCCTCACGCTTTTTTTGGTTATAGGCAACGATGCTGGGTGGCAATGCCACGTCACCTCTGCCGCCTCGATACTCGAGGCTACGCCAGAGTATAGAAAGGCCGCTTTCGTGAGGATTAGCCCATTAATGGCGAATCATTGCCTGATCCTGTTGCGCCAGAGTTGGGTGACCGCCCCTTCTCGTCGTATCGGATGGAGTGACTCGCCAAACCTTGCTCATGTTATGTTATATAGTCTCTTTTCAAGCTCACTCATCGTCTTTTTCATCGAACCCTGCAAGGAAGATCCTGCAATGCCGCGCCTCTCTCGTTCCCTTCTCCTTGGCCTTGCCTTGCTACCCCTGTCAGCCGCCGCCGACCGCCCGCTGAACGTGGTCGCCCCCTGGGAGATCACCGGGGCCGATCCCTCGACCTCGGGCTATGTGTACGCCCGCATGCGCGTTGCCGAAACCCTGGTCGATACCGATGACGCGGGCCAGCCGGCACCCGGGCTCGCCACGGCCTGGGAGCAGAGCGAGGATGGCCGCCGCTGGCGCTTCACCCTGCGCGACGACGTCACCTTTCACGACGGCAGCCCGCTTACCGCCGAGGCCGTCGCAGCGAGTCTCGAACACGCCCTGGCCAAGCCGGGCATGCTCGATGCGGCGCCCATCGACGCCATTCGCGCGGATGGCGATGCCGTGGTGATCGAACTGGAGAGCGCCTTCGCCCTGCTGCCGGCACTGCTGTCTCACTCCTCGACTCTGATTCTCGCGCCCGACGCCTACGCCGAGGCGGGCCGCGTCGAGCGCATGATCGGCACCGGGCCCTACCGGGTAGAAACGCTGGCCCCACCGCAGCGCCTGAGCGTGGCGCGCTTCGACGACTACTGGGGCGAGGCGCCGGCCATCGACAGCGCCAGCTATCTAGCCGTCGGGCGCGGCGAAACCCGGGCGCTAATGGCCGAAAGCGGCGATGCCGATGTGGTCTTTACCCTCGATCCAGCGAGCCGTGCCAGGCTGGGCCGAAGTGCCAATCTGACCCTGCACGCCGAGCCGCTGCCGCGTACCATCGTGTTCAAGGCCAATGCCGAGCACCCTTACCTTGACGACCCGCGCGCGCGCCGGGCGCTGAGCCTGGCCGTCGATCGCGAAGGTATCGCCACGGGCCTGCTGCGCCATCCCGAGGCCGCCGCCCCCGAGCTGTTTCCCGCTGCGCTCGGCCCATGGCACCTGGGGCTCGATGCCGCCGCCGCGCGCGACCTCGCGCAAGCCCGCGAACTGCTTGACGAGCTGGGCTGGGAAATGGGAAGCAAAGGCATTCTCGAGCGTGACGGCGAGCCGTTCCGCCTGACCCTGCGTACCTTCTCCGACCGCCCCGAACTGCCGCTCGTGGCTACCGCCTTGCAGGACCAGTGGCGCGAACTCGGCGTCGAACTGGACGTGGCGGTGGGCAACAGCAGTGAAATTCCCTCCGGCCATCGTGACGGCAGCCTCGAACTGGGCTTGATGGCCCGCAACTACGGCCTGGTGCCCGACCCGCTCGGCACCCTGATCGAAGACTTCGGCACCGACCCGGACGACATGGGCGGCGACTGGGGTGCCATGGGCTGGCGCGACGCCGACCTGGCCGGCTGGCTCGATACCCTGCGCCAAGATGCCGACCCCGATACCCGGACCGAGCTGGCACAGCGCGTCGCAAGCCGCCTGAACGAGGCAATGCCGGTGGTGCCCATCGCCTGGTACCAGCAGACCGCGGCGGTGAGCACCGCCGTGGAGGGTTTCTCCATCGACCCGTTGGAGCGTAGCTACCGGATCGACGAGCTGAGGTGGGCCGAATGAGCCGTGCGCTATCCCCGAGCGCTACGCGGCGCTGGACGTCGGGTCTCGGAGGAGTACTGGCGCCGCGCCTGTTCCAGGCCGGCCTGGTGGCATGGATGGTGGGCACGCTGACCTTTGTACTGACCCGCGCCCTGCCCGGCGACATGGCCTACCGTATCGCCGCGGGGCGCTACGGCGACGACATGGTCAATACCCATGCCGCCGAGGCGGTACGCGCCGAGCTGGCGCTGGACCAACCGGCGCTCAACGCCTACTTCGGCTGGCTGTGGGACCTGATGAATTTCGACCTGGGCCGCTCGCTGGTCAGCGGCGAGCCGGTGATGCGCGAACTTGGGCATCAGCTCGGCCACTCGCTGGGTCTGGCTCTGGCCGCGGTGCTGCTGTCGCTGCTGATCGGCCCGCCGCTGGGTCTGGCCGCCGGGCTCAGGCCGAAAGGCGCGCTCGATCGAATCAGCGAGGTCGTGGCCAGCGTCCTGCGCGCGCTGCCACCGTTCGCCGTGGGCCTGGTGTTGGTCCTGGTCTTCTCGGTGACGCTCGGCTGGCTGCCGGCCGCCGGCCACGGCCGCACCGCGCATACAATTCTGCCGGCGCTGACCCTGGCCTTGGCCCTGGCGGCGGTGTCCAGCCGGGTCGCGCGCAACGCCATGGCGGATGTCGCCCAGGCGCCCTACTATGCCTTTTCGCGCACCAAGGGACTGGGGGAGCGACTGAGCTTCCTGCGCCACGGGCTGCGCAATGCCGCGGTACCGGTGGTGGCCTATCTCGGCGTGCAATTGGTCTATCTGATCGAGGGCGTGGTGGTGGTCGAGACGCTGTTCGCCTGGCCCGGCATCGGGCACGCCCTGGTACACGCCATCGTCGCCCGCGACGTGCCGATGATACAGGGCACCGCTCTGGTCATGGGGCTGCTGTTCGTAGTCCTCAATACTCTCGTGGATCTCGTTTGCCACCTGCTCGACCCGCGGAGGCGCACCGCATGACGACCCTCACCGCACACGTAACCCGCGCCTGGCCCATTCCGGCACTCAGCGGCCGCCAAGCGCTCGGCGCCCTGCTGCTCGGCCTGCTGCTGGCCTTCGCCTGGGGCGTGCCCTGGCTGTACGATGCCGACCCCGCGCGTCAGCAACTCACGCGTATCCTGCAGTCGCCCGCGTTGGCCGAACCGCTGGGCACCGATCATCTCGGGCGCAGCCTGCTGGCACGGCTCGCCGCCGCCATACGCCTGTCGTTCGGCATGGCACTCCTCAGCGTGATCACCGCCGCCCTACCGGGCATTCTCCTCGGCGTGATCGCTGGCTGGCGCGGCGGCTGGCTCGATCGTGTCCTGAGCGGCATCGCCGATGCGTGCCTGGCCCTGCCCGGCCTGCTGCTGGTGCTGCTGCTGGCCGCCATCGCCCCGGGCAACTTTTGGGCGCTCTACGTGGGTATCGCCCTGGTGCTGTGGATCGAATACTTCCGCGTGGTGCGCGCCCGCACCCGTGCGCTGGCGGCCTCGCCCCAGCTCGAGGCGAGTCGCCTGCTCGGCTTCGGCCTCGGTTACCTGTTCCGCCGACATCTGTGGCCGGAACTCGCCCCGCAGGTGCTGACCCTGGCCGCCTTCGGCGCCGCCAGCGCGATCCTCGCCATGGCCGCGCTGGGCTTCGTCAGCGTCGGACTGCGCCCGCCCACCGCGGAACTGGGGCTGATGATGATCGAGCTGCTGCCCTACTACCATGAGGCGCCCTGGGCCATGGCCCAGCCGATTCTGGTGCTGTTCGTACTGGTTCTCAGCTTGAACCTGCTGGCTGGGAAGGATCCGCGATGAGCAAATCCTTACTTCGGGTCGACGACCTGACGATCCAGGGCGATGGCGTGACCATCGCCCCCTTCTCGCTCGAGCTTGCCCCGGGCGAGCGCCTGACCCTGCTCGGCGAGACCGGCTCGGGCAAGAGCCTGATCGCCCAGGCGATCATGGGCACCCTGCCGCGAGGGCTCGACGCCAGCGGCCGGCTCGTCATCGACGGTGAGCGCTTCGAGGCCGACAACGGCGCCTCGCGTCGCGCCCTGTGGGGCCGCCGCCTGGCGCTGCTACCCCAGGAGCCCTGGCATGCATTGGACCCGACCATGCGCGCCGCCGGACAAATCGCCGAAAGCCATCGCTATGTGGCCGGGCGCACTCCGCGTGAAGCGGCCACGGCCGCCTGGGCCGACCTCACCGAACTGGGCCTGGCGGAGGCCGGCAGCAAACTGCCCGGCGAACTCTCCGGCGGCATGGCACAACGCGTGGCGTTTGCCGCCGCGAGCGCCGGGGGCGCACCCATCGTGATCGCCGACGAGCCCACCAAGGGGCTCGACGCACCGCGTCGAGACGCCGTAGTGGAACTGCTTGCCCGCACCCCGGCGCGAGGCGGTGTGCTGCTCACCATTACCCATGACATCGACGTGGCCCGTCGACTGGGCGGCGAAGCGGTCATCCTGCGCCAAGGCCGAGTGGTCGAACGCGGCCCCGCCCAGCCAGTGCTCACTCACCCACACAGCGAATACGGCCAGCGGCTGCTGGCCGCCGAACCCGGCCGCTGGACGCGGCCCGCCCCGCTGGCCGCACGCGCGAGCGCAGCGGTGGTGACCGCCCACGGCCTGGCCAAGGCGCGTGGCGGGAGAGAGCTATTTCGCGAATTGAACCTGAGTGTTCATCCCGGGGAGATCGTCGGCGTGGTCGGCCCCTCCGGCTGCGGCAAAAGCACCCTGGGCGACATGCTGCTCGGCATCACCCGCCCCGATGAAGGTCACATTCAGCGTACCGACGGCCACCGGCTCGGCTTTCAGAAACTGTACCAGGATCCGCCAGCGGCTTTCTCGCCGCACTGGAGCCTTCAACGCCTGCTGAACGACCTGGTCAAGCGCCATCGCCTGGTGCGCAGCGCCATCGCCCCGCTGATGGCGGGCCTGGGGCTCGACGAGCGCCTGCTCGACCGTCGCCCTGGCGAGATTTCTGGAGGCGAGCTGCAGCGCTTCGCCATCCTGCGCATCCTGCTGCTGGAGCCCTGCTTTCTGTTCGCCGACGAGCCCACCTCGCGACTCGACCCCATCACCCAGCAGCAGACCTTGGCGCTACTGGTGGAACTCGCACGCGAACGTCGCTGCGGGTTGATGCTGGTCAGCCACGACCCGGCACTGATCGAGCGGGTATGCGACCGCACGCTAACGCTGGGGGAAGCGGACTACGCGGGGGCAAGCGTGACCGCGACCGGACCGAGCCTGGTCACGCCGTAATCGGGGGAGCCAGCTTCAGAAACGACGACGCCCCGCATTGCGGGGCGTCGCTGGGATCGCGCAGATCAGCCGTTTCAGTTGTGGGCAACCACCATGCAGTCCATGCCCCGCTCGCGCAGGCTGCGGCAAGCGGAGTGGGCCACGTTCTCCTGCAGGTCGACCAGCCGAGCGCGGAAGACTCGCTGTTCGCCTTCCGCTTCGGCAACGGAAACGCGTACACCGCTTAGCTGGGAAGCCAATTGGTCGGCAGCCCGAGCTGCCAGGCTGCGCGCCTGATCGGCGTTGTTGAAGGCCCCCACCTGCACCGCCCAACCGCCAGCGGCGGGCCGAGCGGAATCGGCACGGTCGATGAGGACGCGAATCGGATCGTCGGCGGAGCCCATCTCGATGCCCATCTCGGACTGGAAGGAGAGCCGCTGCTCGGCTTCGGTGGTTTCCCTTCGGACGCTATCGCTCGTGCTCGCCGAAGCCAACTGCGCGGCCAAAGCCGGTGGGCTCTCCTCCAGGTCCATGTGATCGCCCAGCACATCGGCTCGGGCTATCCAGTCGCCCCGCTGCAACATCGAGAGCCTGGCGAAGCCGCGGTCCAGCAGGTCGGCCATATGAGTATCGCGCGAGGCAGCGGTGAACCCGCCCATCACCACGGAGACGATGCGGCGGTCGTTACGTATTGCCGAGGTCGCCACGTTGAAGCCCGAGGCGCGAATGAAGCCGGTCTTAAGCCCATCGGCTCCCGGATAGTTGCGCACCAGCCGGTTATGGCTGGTATGGGTCTTCCCGCGGTAGGTGAAGCTCTGGGTCGAGAAGTAATGATAGTAATGGGGAAAATCCTGCATCAGGCGAATCGACAGGGTCGCCATGTCACGTGCCGTGGTGACCTGGGCATTGTCGGGCAGGCCCGAAGCATTGCGAAAAACGGTATCCGGCATGCCCAACTCTCGGGCGCGCTGTGTCATCATACGTCCGAAGTTGCCCTCCGTACCGCCCAAGGCCTCTGCCACCACCACGGCGACGTCATTGGCGGAGCGCACCACCAGGGCCTTGATCGCCTCCTCGGCCCTGATCGTGCTGCCGGGAGAGAGCCACAGCTTCGAAGCCGGCATCGAGGCCGCATGGGACGATACCGTCAGCGGCTGATCCAGGCGGACGTTACCGCTCTCTATCGCCTCGAACAGCAGATAGAGCGTCATCATCTTGGTCAGCGACGCGGGGTAGCGTGTGGCATCGGCATTCTCCGCATGCAACACGTCACCGCTCTCGACATCGATTACGATGGACGCATAGCGGGGATTGGCCTGCGCCGCACCGATTGCCAACAACTGAAAACAGAACAATAAAAAAACGGCCACACCGAGGTTGTGTCGGTTGGAGGAGCGCATGACGGACACCTCTGGTTCCCTTGTGATTCCCTATGGCCCGATTCTGAAGCGGGTCTTGCCCCAGTATGGCGACTAAACGGAACGCTTAACAGGCGGAATAACGGGTTTTTTTGTTGATATACCGAGCGCTTCCATCAACCGACCGTTAATTAAACAAATCGTAATAAAGATTTACAATCGCCTGCTCGATGCTCATTCGGGCAACTCACAGGCCGAAAAGGGATCGGACAATGTCTCCCAAGTTCGGCGACCGCTCGCCAACTCGTCATCGCTCAGCAGGCATTCGTCCAATGCCTGGCGAATCCTCATCTGCTCGAGGCGCTATCGGATGAACCCTAGATCCTGGCGCATATCGCCAAAGAATTCCTGCCACTGCTCCAGGATATAGGCTCGGCTTCGGGGTCCGAGGGCCAGCGCGATTCGGGCACCGCCTTCCAGAACATGCGGCGAAGCCGTAACGGGCAATGCCGCCCGCCTAGCTCCACTGACCGGCAAGTTGCGGCCTCGTAGCGAGCCAGAAGAATCCTCTCGATCGCAGATGACCGCCGAACCAGTCACCGTGTAGAAGCCGCACTCTCTTCCTCGAAACGCCGAAGCGCCTGACCGATCTTTCGCGAAAAAGCGCGTCTATTCCCAGGCAAGCCGCAATCGCTGGGTTCTCTCTCTGGGCCCCGCTGGAGCCAAATCGACTTAGGCAACAAGTTGCCCATCGGGGCAATTTCTTGCTCGATTCAGGCAACTTGTTGCCTAATTTTAATTAGCACACTTCACCTAATTAAATTAAATACATGATTTATATGGATAAAATAAAAACAGGCACGGTTTCTGCTCTTCTAGCTCTGTCCATCGGGACACTTCTCTCACTTCGTCAAGGAGCAGACTCATGCCGACACCTTGTTACATCAGCATCGAAGGTCAAACCCAGGGCAACATCACCGCTGGCGCTTTCACCCCGGATTCCGTGGGCAACATCTACGTGGAAGGCCACGAAGACGAGATGCTGGTCCAGGAATTCAAGCACGTCGTCACCGTGCCCACCGACCCGCAGTCAGGCCAGCCCTCCGGTCAGCGCGCACACAAGCCGTTCGTCTTCACCGTGGCGCTGAACAAGGCCGTCCCGCTGATGTACAACGCGCTGGCTTCCGGCGAAATGCTGCCCAACGTCGAGCTGAAGTGGTACCGCACTTCCGTCGAGGGCAAGCAAGAGCACTTCTTCACCACCAGCCTGACCGACGCCACCATCGTCGACATCAACCTGCGCATGCCGCACGCCCAGGACATGAACAAGGCCGAGTTCACCCAGCTGATGGATGTCTCCCTGGCCTATCGCAAGATCGACTGGGAACACACCGTCGCCGGCACTTCCGGTTCCGACGACTGGCGCGCCCCGATCGAGTCCTGATCGCCGCCTGCCCCGCCCGTCCGCTCGCCGGGCGGGGTCATGCGTGGCGCGACGCCAGCGTTCTCCCATCGAGCGCTGGCGTCGCGCCGTGTACGACATTGCTGACAGACGCTGTCAGTTTTCGCCCTCTTGTGCCGTTTCGCTCTTGCCCTGCCGGGAGGGACACGTAACCTGCTGACGCGGCACACTCCGCAGCTTCGATGGATCGCCGCATACTCGCCTTCCAGGAGGGAAGCATGGCCCTTGAGACCGGACTTCAATTCACCCTGCAGCTCGCCGGGGCCGACGACCTCGATCTGGCGGTCATCGACTTCACCCTGGAAGAGGCGCTCTCCGCCCCCTTCACCCTCCGCGTGCGCTTTGCCAGCCGCGACGGCGGCCTCGCCGCCACGGAGGTTCTCGATCGCCCCGCGACCCTGACGATCTGGCAGGACGGCGAGGCGCTGCGCCGCCTCCATGGCGTGGTGAGCGAGTTCGGCCGTGGCGACCGCGGCCATCGGCGCACCTTCTACTCGATGGTCGTGCGTCCCGCGCTGTGGCGCCTCTCCCTGCGCCAAAATTCGCGTATCTTCCAGCAGGTCTCGCCGCTCACCGTGCTCAATACCCTGTGCGACGAGCGCGGTTTGCGTGACGTGGCCTTCGCCGCCACCCGCGAGCCCGAGACGCGGGAGTACTGCGTGCAGTACCGCGAGACCGACCTCGCCTTCGTCGAGCGCCTCGCCGCCGAAGAAGGGCTCTTTTACTTCCACGAGTTCGAAGAGGCGCCCAACGGCGCCCACCGCCTGGTATTCGCCGACGCCCCCCAGGCGCTCGCGCATCTCGGTTCGCGGCCCTACCACAGCCGTGCCGGCGGCACGCCGCCGAGCCGCCACGTGCGCAAGCTCGAACAGCTCGCCCGGGTGGCCCCGGCCTCGGTCACGCTCAAGGACTATTCCTTCAAGCAGCCGGCCTATGCGCAGCTCCACGAGCACGCAGCAGACGGCCTGGAAGAGCACGCGCAACGGGACGACTACGAGCATTACGACTACCCCGGCCGCTACAAGGCCGACGCCTCCGGTGAGGCCTTCACTCGCATCCGCCTGGAGCACCTGCGCCGCGAGGCGCTGACCTGCGGCGCCGAGAGCGACCTGCCCGAGCTCGCCCCCGGCACCCGCTTCACCCTCACCGACCACGACCTCAGTGAACTCAACCGCGACTGGCAGGTGGTGAAGGTCATTCATCGCGGCGAACAGCCCCAGGCGCTGGAGGAGGACGGCATCACCCAAGGGGACGCTGACGGTATGGGCATGACGAAGTATGACAACACCCTCGTGCTCACCCCCGCCGACACCGCCTGGCGCCCCACGCCCCATCCCAAGCCCCGCGTCGACGGCCCCCAGGTCGCCTTCGTGGTCGGGCCCGAGGGCGAGGAGATCCACTGCGACGAGCACGGCCGGGTCAAGGTGCAGTTCCCCTGGGACCGCTACGCCGAGCCCAACGAAACGGCGAGTGCCTGGATCCGGGTCAGCCAGGGCTGGGCCGGCGGCGGCTACGGCAGCCTGGCCATCCCCCGGATCGGCCACGAGGTGATCGTCTCCTTCCTCGAGGGCGACCCCGACCAGCCGCTGATCACCGGGCGCACCTACCACGCCGTCAACACGCCGCCCTATCCGCTGCCCGAGCACAAGACGCGTACCGTCATTCGCACCCAGAGCCACAAGGGCGAAGGCTTCAACGAACTGCGCTTCGAAGACGAGGCCGACGAGGAGCAGATCTGGGTCCACGCCCAGAAGGACCTGGAGCTGCTGACGAACAACGACCGCACCGAGGAGATCGGCCACGACAGCTTCCTCACCGTGCACCGTGACCGCATCGCGGAAATCGACAATGACGATCACCTGACGGTACATGGCAACCGGCACGAGAAGACCGATGCCAACCAGCACTTGACTGTGCAGGGCACGCTGCATGTGAAGGCCGGCCAGGCCTGGCTGACCGAGAGCGGGCGCGAGCTGCACATCAAGTCGGGGCACAAGGTGGTACTCGAAGCCGGCAGCGAGCTGACGCTGAACGCCGGCGGCAGCTTCCTCAAGCTCGACGGCGGCGGCGTCACCATTGTCGGCCCCAGCGTAAAGGTCAACGCCGGCGGCAACCCGGGCAGCGGCTCTGGCCAGGCCGCCGAGGCGCCGCTACTGCCGGGTCGGGCCGTGGCGGAGATGCATGAGGATGTGACACTGGGGCCAATCTTCGGCCACCGCCTGGAGCAGGCCATGGTCACGCATGCTCCCTTGGTGGAACCCTGCCAGAAGCCGTCGAGCGGAGGCCCCTGCCCACTTGGCGAGGCGTGTCCCTGCGAAGGGTCTGGAGCGAATGCATGAGCGAAATCACCCAGGCATCCTCCCTTGCAGCGCTTCTCGCTGCCCGGCCCGACGAGCACTACTGGCTGGTTGTGGAACAGCGTAGCGAGACGCTCGAGCGACTTTATGCGTTGGACTCGACGCCAGACATCGTGTGGCTGTTCGACGAGACCCGCTATGCCTCAGTGCGCGATGTCGGACCCCTTGTCGTGGCCACTCAACCCGGCACAGCGCTGTGGGATGCCTTCGTCGCAGCCCAGGGCGATGCCCCGCTTGCGGGCATCGCCGTAACGAGCAGCGCCGAACGCGATACCGTGCTGAACCATCTTCGCCATCGCCTCGACGCCAAGTTCTATGGCAACCGGTTCGGCCTGCTGCGCTATTACGATCCCTGGGTGGCGGCCCATCTTTTTACGGATACCCCATCTTCGCTATGGCTGGGATCTCTTTCCGCCTTGTTCTGGTACGGCGGCACCTTTCGTCAGCGAGCCCACCATGGCGCCGCCTGGTATGCCTGCCGGTCAGCTTCGACAGCCATAATGGACCCGACAATCGAGACGAGCGACCCGATCAGCCTTGCCCCAGCCCAGGAAAAAAGTCTCGAAGCCTTCGTGGCTCAGTACCCGCTATGGCAGCGCCTGAGCAAAAACGCGGGGCTCGATGAACGCTCAGCGGAGCATGCCCAACGTTTCGTAGCGGCTCTCGATGAAGCCCAGCGCTTATCGATACCAGAACACGAGATTCTCGATTTCGTACTTCTGCGTTTTGAGAATCACCAGACGCCGCTACCTGATGGGGTGGAGACATACCCCATAGAGGCACGCCTGGCCGTGCTCCAGCAGCACTTGCACATCAGGGAAGACGATACGACCATCGGGAGAGACCGGGCATGAGCAACGGCACATTGGGCAACCCCGCTTGCGAAGACGATAAGCTCATCATTCAGATCATGGGCAAGGATCACCCGGCCGGACACGAGATCATTATTGTCGATCAGCACTCGGGAGAGCGAATTGCTGAGTTCGGCGAGGCAGAAACCGAAGACCTGCCGACCCCGGCCAGCGTACTGCACAAGTGGTGCTGGCAAGGTTACCAGCGCGTCGATGCGCAGCTGCGCATCGACAGCGAGAGCGGTGAGCCCATCCGGCTGCCGCTACTGGAATGGCTGTTCAAGAACGACCGCAAACCTCGCCTCCAAGACCATATTATCCAGCCGGTACTGCCAATGGCACTGTGGCAAGGCATGGGCCAACATGAACGGCATGCCTTACCGCTACGCCCGGGTTATCTCTACCTATTCTACGGGAACAAGTTGTGGAGGGAGATCGAAGCCTCGGCCAATGCCGAGACCGGGCAAATGGAATTTCGCGATATCGACCTGGCAGCCCATCGCGACGGCAGCGAGCGTTTCCAGGACGACCGCCGGCCCGCCGCCGGTATCGCACTGGAGGAAATCTGGCTGCCTCATCGGGCTAACGAACGCTATATCGATGGCGGCGTCCGAATTGCCTACTCCGAAGTGCAGTGGTCAGCGGCTCGGATCAATTACCTTCAAGCAGATACCCATGCCCAGCGTACACGCTGCCATGCCATTAACCTGTCGAGCGCCAACAACTTCGCCTCTCCAGGCCAGTTGTACTTGTTTTCAGCTGACGAGCCCCAGCGCCTTCGTATGGGCCTGGCCGAGCAGCATGCCGCCACCCCGAACGCACTGACCCGAGACCTGGCTGGTAATTACCTGCCCCAGTTGCGCGACCAAGCGGCCGAGGAGCTCAGCCAATTTGACGCGGGGGAATCGGCCCGTGCCGCCGCCGATGAAGGCATGCGGTCCGGTAATGACTATGGCGAGGAGGTCTCTCCTCTCTTTCTGCAGGCGTCCGCACGTTGTCAGGTGCTAAAAGAACGCATGGGCCACGGCGAAAGCGATGCGGAAGACGCCAACGTCATCTGGGAAGGGCTGGGTGACGCGGAAGACAGCCTCGCCGCTGCGCGGGAGCGTGAGATTCCCGGGCTAGTGCTGGTGGATACACTGTTCGAACTGCGCCACAGCCTGCACGGCTGCCGAGCCAGCCTCGAGTATCTACAACTGATCCCTACCTTGGCCGCACAGGATGAGTTTTACGAATGCGCCGCGCTGGTCAACCAGACCATTCTTCGCCGTCACGATCAGGCAGGCCACGCAAATACGCTGCGCCGCTTTGCCGACAAGGCCGACCTGAGCGATTCTGGCGAACTGCAGCGCATCCTGCGCAGTGCTCAGAGAGAGCTGGCTCGCAGCCAGCTCGATGCCTACCAGAGCCGACTGCATGGCCTATTACTCAGTCACGAAGCCAATGCGGTACTAGCCGACCTGTTCAGCCTGGAAGGCCACGATTATCTCGGTGCCTATGCGCTTACAGCCGACCTGCTGGAAGCCCTACGCGATGGTTCGAGCCATGCCGACCCCTTACATGATGAACCGCCCCTGGAACCGACTCGGCCACAGCAATTTCTGGTCAATGTGCTCAGCGATGGCAGTGGCTATACGCTACACAGCATGTTGTTTCCCAGCGACGAGGACACACCGCTCAACGTGCCGCTGGTGCTGCCGGATGAAGAGGAAAATCCAGGCGATGGTCGCGTACGGCTCAAGGCGTTAGCACAACAGGCAGAGCAGGAATTCCCAAACGAGGAAGACGATCTCCAACTCCACGAGACTGCCTATCTGGCAGCGATAAGCAGCTCCGAGGGCTTCACTTTCAGCGCAGAGCTGAAACGCTGGGGCGGCGCGGTGGATCTGGTATTCGGCCGCCTCGCCGAGCAAGCCAATCTGCTGTTCGAGGAGAGCGCACGCCAGGCCATCGCTTTGCCGGCCGCACGCCTGGCACGCGTAGGCTTTCCGGAGCTGTTCGGGAAGATCACCGGCACCGCGCGTGGCAACGTACGAGAAGACATGGTCATACTCGGCGTTCGCGATTCTCGTGGCCAGCTCTACAACGGCCTGACGGAGCACGAGCGCAGCGCCAGCCGCCAAGGGGCACAAGGCCAGGCGCGCCAGAGCTTCGAAGGCGCCGTGCGTCAGGCAACGGGCAGGACGCTGACACCCAGCCAAGCGCGAGGCATGGCAACGCTTTCAGCCGCTGCCAACGAACCGCACCTGATCGTGCTGGTAGCCGAGGCCGACTCCGAAGCGGCCAGACTGTCGCGAAGAGCGAGAATTCAGGTAGGCGTGGCAGGCGCCACCGATATGGTACGCCTGCCGTATGTGGTTGCGGCATTTGAGTTGTTTAACTTAAGACAAGAGGTACTTAATTACAGTAGTCAAAGATCTACTAAAAGCATGATTGGTGGGCTTGGTGGCTTTTTTGATTTAGGAGTCGCCTCACTGAAGGCTCTGGAATTTTATGGAGAGCGGCATAATCGGCTGAGTCGACTTCGCGCCAATGCCATTAGCCGCCACTTTCCACTCGGTGAAGCGCTTATGCGGTCACAATCCACTCTTTTAGTCAGAGCAGGAAGCCGACTCAAAGGTACGGTTACCGCCGTCAACTTCGCCGGGTCGCTAGCAGGTGCAGCCAGCGCCGCTCTGCTGGCTTGGGATGCATGGACGCGCTTCCAACATGGCAATATCGGGGCGGGTATCGCACTCAGCATCGCCTCGATCAGTACCGCTGTGGTGGCCGGCTCGGCACTGGTCAAGACCAGCCCGCTGTGGCTGGGTCTGGGCCCGGTGGGCTGGATCGCCCTCGGCCTTTCCTTCGCCGCGGTAGCGCTGTCAATCTGGCTGACCGATAATGAAATCGAGGAGTGGCTGCGCCTGGGCCCCTTCGGTAATAACGAACACTATGCATGGCGCGATGCCCCTGCCGAGTCGTTCGACCGCCTGGTCAGCCTGTTCGCCAATATCCGTATCCGCATCGAGCCGATCGGCCTGGCCTCCGCGGAATCCATCGCTCAGGATTCCGAACAGCGCCCCGCCATCGGCCTGCTCAGCCTCAGCCGCCCCATGGCATATGTGAATCGGCTAATGGCCCAGCAGGCTGTGGCCCAGGCCTCAGGCCCTGTCGCCAATACTCGAGTGGTGGTCCAGAGCAACCTGCCGGGGCTGGCACCGGGCTGGAACCAGGTCGCCAAGTTCCGCTTCCAAGTCGTCACCGAGCGAAAGCATGAGTTCCGCAAAGATGGCTATTCTGAATGGTTGAGGGAAGAGAGCAGCATAGGAGATCCTGTAGAGCCGCTCTTCGAGCGAGCCACCACCGACGGCAGAGAATATTATTTACAGGCGCCAGACCAGGTAACTCAACCAGGCGGCCGCTGGGGCTCGGATCGTCGCACTACGCATCATCTCAAAGTCCGGGTGCAATGGCGCAAGGAACAGAGTGATAGCGATATACTGCCGCGCGCCTTGCCGGCTCCGGCGCCGACTGAAACTGGGAATGATGCCCCACTCACCCCCGACTTCGAGCGCACCGCCCAGCCCTACTGGGCCGACGAAACGACCCATCGCAACAAAGAGGCAAACGATGGCTGACATGATGCCCATCAGCTATAGCACCGATGCTTATACCGCGGAGCAAGGTCAGCGTCCACGCCAGGTAGAAAGCGAACATTCGCGGCGGTTTCGTATGTCTGTCGCCAGCGGACAGCGGTTGCCTCACCGCCACCCTACGGTGGATATCTTCCCGATGCGTGAGTTGCAGGAGATGAAGCCGGCAAAGCTGCGCGAGATCGAGCAGATGCCAGGCCACACGCCCCGTCCCGCAGACCGCCCGGAACATCCCTTGCGTTGGGATGAAGAGTGCCTGCGTTATACCAGTCAGACTAAGCGTAATTTTATTCTCGGTATTATACGTCTTGCCGGAATATTTGGCTTAGGTATGATTTTGTTTGCGGGAATCGGCATGTCCATTATTTTTTTACTTATGTCACTGTCAAATAATCAATTTGGGCTAAGCGATCACTTACTGCTTTGGAAAGAAGTTTTCTATATTAGCTTTTTTTGCTTAATGGCATGGTGGGGTGTAAATGCTGTTTATAGGCTTTTCCCCAACTTCGCCTCTAGTTTCCAGCCCGGCCCCATGTGGGAACTGAACCGACGCACCGGCATGGTCACCATCTTCGCAAACCCAGCCAAGAAGAGCACAGCCTGGCAGGTGGCCCACCAGCTTCCCTTCCATGAGTTCGATTGCTACCTGCAGAGCACCCCGAGCCATCAGGGCCTGCCGCAGTTCAATCTGAGCCTGGTGCATTACCGCGAGGAAGCGCATGTGGCGCTGGTCGGTATGTTCGGGGCCACCAGCAGCCATGTGGAGCAGCGCGCTGCCTGGGACATGGTGCAGCGCTATATGGATACCTCCCAGCCGCTGCCCGATACACCGTTGTGGGAGGAGTTTCGCCCGCTCGACCCCACAACGCTGGTACATGATCAGCGCACCGGCCGACCGCCCCGCTACTGGCGCGATATGGATGACGAAACCTTCCAGCAGAAGGTGCTCGAGCATCAGGACAAGCTTAATGCGTTCTATCGCGGCTAAAGAGCCGGACCAATGTCTGATATGGCACCCAGCTGGCCCTGCCATGGTGGTCGAAAACCATGAAGGCAAGCGTTCCCTGCTGCGCTTCTATGTAGCTGAATTGATCGAACGGCTACACGCCGAGGCCCCTGAAGAGTACCGTGCGGCACTGTTCGAACCCATGACAATGAGTGGGCACTCCTGGCGGGTGTCGAGAAACGTAAGCACCCAGGTACGTGGAAGTTGAAGGTAGGCGATGACTTATGGGCAGCGCTGCACGGCGATACGGAAGTCATGAGCTTAACGGCAGAGCTGATCGAGAGCACTCCTGACCTGTTTCGGAACGTTTGCAGCTGCGAGCGTCCGCGCTTAGTAGCAAGGGCTTTGGAAAAGGTCGATAGGAAAGGGCTGGTTCGTGTCTCTGATCGCCGCACCTATGCTTACCTCCAACTGAGCCAAGGAGAAGACGCCTGGCAATCGGAAGAAATTCAATCCCTGCTACAGCAAGCATTCAGTAGTGAAACGACACTGCTGGAACTGCTCGAAGTCATGTATGGAGAACCTGATGCTTGCCAATTGGGCCATGAACCGTTTCTTTCGCCTAATTCCGATTTGGCTACAGGTCGTGGCAGCCGGGACGTTTGTGGCTATTGTGGTGTGGCAAATTTACTTTCATGAGCCAACCGGAGGATCTTTGACGGGGCATACCCATATCAACCGTCCTATCTATAGCTTCTGGGTTAATGATAATTGGGGTGGAAATTTGCCCTTTTATTCTGGCGGACCTCTCACGAGAGGAGGTGTAACCTGCTGCTGGCCTTTCAGAGGCGATACTGCAGAGGTCGTCTGGATTCTTAGCATGACCGGAGAACAAGAAAGAGCGGGAATGGAATCTGAACGGCGTAGCATAACCCTGCCTATGCCAAAAAGAACGCGCGAGGATCAGTATCTTCATGTGCATTTTTTACCCGGCAATCGAGTGGAGCTGGCCTGGAGCCCAGATTTGCAATCGCCTCTCACTCAGCGGCTTCGCGAGGAGTTCCACAGCAATGACTAACCAGCATACGCCCGCGTGCCTTCAAGTACGAATGCTAGAGCGGTAAAGAGCTCGGTTTCTCGACGAGGAGCCGACTGCCGCCGGACACTGGATGTTGGTCTTGTCTTTGACGGTATGAATAGGCACTAGAGAAGACTTGAGGCAAGCGCGGCCATACGGCGACCTATTGGCGTGATTTTCATGCCAGGGCCAGCGAGAAAGGGCTCAAGCAGCTCCGCGAAGAACACCGCAAGGTGGTCGATGCCGCCCGCTGGACAGCTTCCGAGGCCACGCCTACCGGGTTCTCTCAGAGTTCTTCGCAGAACGACCACTCAAGCTGACGACGGTAATAAGGGAATAGATAAGCGGATCATCGAGGGACGTGGCTGGTGCCTGGCCAACACCGCCGAGTCAGCCCGCCTCCCCAAACCGACCCGCCCGCCTAACGTTGGCCAGTAGCGGGCTACCGGTATGCGGATCCTGGATCAAGGTGCATTCGATATCGTAGAGGTGGCGTACCAGATCGACAGTGACCACTTCGCTCGGCGGGCCCGCTGCGACCAGCTGGCCGTCGCGTAGCGCCAGCAGGTGATCGGCATAGCGACAGGCGCTGACCAGATCGTGCAGGACCACCACCACCGTTCGCCCGCCCGCCGCGAGCCGACGGACCAGTTCGAAGACTTCGATCTGATGCCCCAGGTCAAGCGCCGAGGTGGGTTCGTCGAGCAGTAGCAGTGGCGTCTGCTGGGCGATCGTCATGGCTATCCAGGCGCGCTGTCGCTGCCCACCGGAGAGCGTGTCGAGCGGGCGCTCGGCCAGTTCGATCACGTCCGCCGCGGCGAGCGCCTCGCGCACGACTCGCTGGTCTTCCGCTGACCACTGGCGCAGCCAACCCTGATGCGGCTGACGGCCGAAGCGCACCAGCTCGGCTACGGTCAAGCCTTCGGGCGCGTTCGCTTCCTGAGGCAGCAGCGCCAGCCGGCGGGCCAGCTCGCGGGCCGGCAGCCGCTGGATGTCCCGACCGTCGAGCAGCACTTCGCCCTGGCTGGGGGCGTGCAGCCTGGCCAGGCCGGACAGCAAGGTGGATTTGCCACATCCGTTGGGGCCGACGATGGCCGTTACCTTGCCTACCGGCAGGGTAAGCGCCAGGCGGTCGATGATCGTTGCCCGGCCATGGCGCAACGTCAGGTCATGCGTGGCGAGTTCGTAATGGCTCATGCCAGGTTCCTTTTTGCCGGTCGCAGCAGTATCCACAGCAGCCAGGGCCCGCCCACCACGGCGGTGATGATGCCGACGGGAATCTCGATGGGAGCGAGCAGCACCCTTCCCGCCAGGTCGGAAAGCACCATGACCAGCGCGCCGGCCAGCGCCGAGGCAACCAGCGGTACGCCGCGAGGGGAGGAGAGCGAACGGGCGATCTCGGGGCCGATCAGCCCCACCATGCCGACCGGCCCCGCCACGGCCACCGCCAGACCGGTGAGCATCACCGAGACGGCAAGCACCTGCCAGCGCCGCCGGGCCACCAGCACGCCGAAACCGCTGGCCACCGAATCCGAGAAGCGCAACAGCGACAGCGCACGCGATAGCCACAGCGCCGCCGCCATGCCCAGCACAAGCCCCACGGCGAGCAGGGCCACGGCCCCGGCCGGCCGAGCATTGAGCGAGCCCACGGTCCAGGGGTAGGCAGCGTTGGCGGTATCGATGGCGACCTTGGCCAGCAGCAACTGCGTGATGGCCTCGAACACGGCGCCGACGCCGATGCCGGCCACGATGAAGCGATAGCCGCGCGTGCCGCCCCCTGCGGCAAGGCCGAAGGCCAGGGCCGCGGCGGTCGTGGCACCCGCCAGCGCCATGGCCGACGGTGCCAGCGACAGGCCCAGGCCCACCACCGACGCTACGGCGAAGGCGGTCGCGCCGTTGTCGATGCCGATGATGCCGGGCGTCGCCAGGCGATTACGGGCAAGGGTCTGCATCAGGCAGCCGGCCACGCCGAAGGCGGCCCCGGTCAGGCAGGCAGCGGCCAGGCGCGGCAGACGCAGCTCCTGCACCAGGAAGGCCGCCATCGGGTCGCCGTGCCCTGCCAGGGCCGCCACGACCTCAAAAAGGGACAGTGTGCCACTGCCCAACGCCAGGTAGGCCAGCGAAGCGACCAACAGTGTCGAGAGCAGCAGTCCGGCGGCGGCCAGGGCACGCCGGTCGACCAGAATGCTGTAGGCACCTCCTCGCAGCGGCCCACGCCAGGCCAGGCGCCAATGCCCGACAGGAGCATCCGCTTCTTCCGCCCCGACCACAGCATTACGCCCCTCGTTGAGTGATGCCCCACTGCGCATGGCGCTCTCCTGGCTCATTCTCCGAACTCATCCTTTCTCGACCTAGAGCGTCGGCATGCGGCGCGCACGCACCACGGCGACCAGCACCGGGGCACCGCACAGTGCCGTGAGCACGCCCAGCGGCAGCTCCGATGGCGCGACCAACAGGCGCGAGACGATGTCCGCCGTGACCACCATCAGCGGCCCCAACGGCAGGCATAGCCAGAGCGTGCGGCGAATGTCGGGGCCCGCCAGCGCACGGGCGGCGAACGGTACCACCAGCCCGACGAAGGCAATGGGGCCGGCCGTGGCGGTGGCAGCCCCCACCAGCAGCGCCACCGCCACGATCACCAGAAGGCGGATCACGCCCGGGTGATGTCCCAGCCCGCTGGCAATTCGCTCTCCCAGGGCCAGCGCCGCCAGGGGGCGTGCAACGGCAAGAACGATCACACCCGCCAATAGCAGGCTGGGGAGAATAGCCTGGAGATGGTCGAGCCGGCGGCCCGCCAGGCTGCCGACGACCCAGAAGCGGATCTCGTCGGCGGCGCGCTGGTCGAACAGAAGCAACAGCGAGGTGAGCGAGAGCAGCAGCCCCGTCAGTGCGGCGCCGGCCAGCACCAGCCGCACCGGATCGTGGCCGGCGCCACTCACCCTAGCCACCCCTAGCACGCAGAGACAGCCGGCCATGGCGCCCAACTGGGCCACGCCGACCCGCAGGGTGGTGGCGGTTGCCCCCAGCACCAGGGCCACGGCGACGGCGAAGGCGGCGCCTGCGCTCACCCCGAGCAGGCCGGGTTCGGCCAGAGGGTTGCGTGTCACCGCCTGCAGCAGCGAGCCCGCCACACCCAATGCGACGCCCACGACCAGCCCCACCACCGTGCGTGGCAAGCGCAGCGAGGCGAGCACGAACTGCGCTTCCGGATCCCCCTGCCCCAGCAGGGCATGCAGCGCGCGCATCGGTCCGACGTCGCCGGCTCCCAGAAGCAGGCTAGCCAGGCAGGCCAGCGCCAGCAGCAGCGACAGCCCCGCCATGGCCCGGCGCGGGCGCCGGGTCGATCCGGCGCCCGAGACATGCCCGCCGGTCATTGCGCCGACAGGGCCTCATCGAGCTCGTCGAGAATGGCCAGCGCCGCCAGCGGGCCGGAGGCGCTCGTCCACAGTTGGCCATCGACGGGCACCACCTGGTCACGGGCGACCACGTCGAGGCGGGCGAAGGCGGGCGATGCCTGCGCGGCGTCCAGGGCATCTCGCCCCTCTTCGTTGAGGGTGGCCAGGAACAGCCAGTCGGCATCGATCCGGGAGAGGTTCTCGAGGCTGAGCGTATCGCTGTGCGGCCTCCCCTCCTCGACCAGATCGGCATCATGAAGAGACATGCCCGCGTCGCGCAGCAATCCGGTCGAGAAGAGTCGCTCCGACATGACCATCGGTCCCTGGGGCATCCAGCGCACCAGCACGGCGCTTGGTGCTTCGTCGGCATGGCGGTCGGCCAGCTCAGCGAGGCGCGCATCCACCCGGGCCAACGCCGCCTGCGCCTCGGCTTCACGATTCAGGGCACGGCCGAAGAGCAGCGCCTCGTCGCGCCAGGCGTCGGGATCGAACCCTTGGGTCAGCGGCACGACCGTGGGAGCCATGCGCGACAGCAGGCGGTACTGAGCTTCGGGCAACCGCGGAGGCGCCAGGATAAGGTCCGGCTCGAGCGCCAGCACGGCCTCGAGGTTGATCTCGCGCACCACCCCGACGATAGCGATGTCGTCGAAGCGGGGCGTCAGGTAGTCCGCCACGCCATCGCCGCCGCGGGTCGTGACGGCGCCCAGGGGGGCCATGTCCACGGCCAGCGCCGTGTCCAGTGCCCCTTCGTACAGCGTTACCACCCGCGTCGGCGAATCCGGCACTGCAACCTCGCCGAAAGCCGTCTCCAGGGTCCGTTCGGCCCAGGCCGTCATTGGGAGCATGATGCCTAGCAGTACGCCTGCCAGCTTCATACGCCCTGTGGCCCTGCCCCGATAATGCGCGCTGCCCATATCGCTCTGCTCCGTCAGCTTGCTATGAATGCGAATTATTATCACATGAAGCAAGCTATCGTCTCTATGCAACGAGACGTTCCCGTGAGCGCAACGTCAATATCAACTCGAACAACAAGAATCATTTACATCTACCATCGCCACTAGGTAGACTTCGCTTTCCTTCTCTCCGTATCGCCCGGCGCCTCTATTGCCCATGTACGATCTCGACGAGTTGCTTGCCTTCGATCACGTCATGCGCTCCGGCAGCCTGACTCGCAGCGCGCATGCCCTGGGCCTGGCCAAGTCGACGCTGAGCCGGCGAATCTCCCAACTCGAGCGGCAGCTGGGCCAACCCCTTCTGCGCCGTCAATCCAACCGGCTCCTGCCCACCGAGGCCGGCCAGCTCTTCCTCACCTATTGTCAGCAGATCCTCACGCTCGCCGAGCAGGGCCGACAGGCGCTGGACGAGCTGAGCGAGGAGGTCTGCGGCGAGCTGTTCGTGGCTACCCACAACGCACTGGCACGCAGCTGGTTAGCCGCGCGGCTGGCCGCGTTCATGGAGATGCACCCCGGCATTCGTTTGACGCTACAGACCCCCAGCGCTCCTCCCATGGCCGCCGACAGCCAGGCTGTGACCGTCTGGCTGGGCGAGGTGCACGGCAGCGAGCTGCACCAGGAGACTCTGGGCTGGCTCAGCCGCGGCCTCTATGCCCACCCCGACTACCTGAACCGGCACGGTCGTCCGGACCATCCGCGCGAGCTGGGGCGGCACACCTGGATCGACTTGCTGGGCGAAACCGATCAGGGGCTGACGCTGAACCATCCACAGCTGGGCGAATACTGCTTCCAGCCACCCGACACCCGCTTCCGGGTCGATCAGCAGACGCTGCATGGCGATGCCATCGCCCGCGGGCATGGCCTGGGCATCATGCCCGACTGGCTGGCCGCCGCGCGCGAACGCGCTCACCCCGGTTCGCTGGTACGCTGCCTCCCGGAATGGGCCGCCCCAGCGCTGCCCGTCACGCTGCTCTACGCCTACGGCCCCCAGCCCCGGCGTGTCAGCGCACTGCTCGGCTTTCTGCGCCAGACCTCACCCGCCGAGTGGATACGAGAGATCCCGGCCCGGGAGAAGCCAAGCAAGAGCGCTCAAGCGTACACGGCATCGGCGTGACGCGACGCGCGCCGCTCGCTTCATCGGGCCCGACAGTCACCCGGCAAAGAATTCAGCCGCAGGGGTTCGAGGGTGTCATTGGGGGCACCGATTGTTTCGCTCTATCGATCCCATCTGTAAATTCCGCTTATGCTATCAAGGCGAAACGCTTAACCTGCGAGCATGATGATCATGCCCGGAGCCAACGCCATGAAGAAGACCGCCACCTTTGCCGTCGTGCACTTCTGTGTGGCCTTCGGCGTCACCTATCTGCTGACCGGAAGCTGGGTACTCGGCGGCATGATCGCGCTGATCGAGCCCAGCGTGAACACGGTCGCCTACTTCCTGCACGAGAAAGTTTGGGGCTACGTCGACCGACGCCATGCCTCCCTGCCGAGCTGATTTCCTCGTCGTCAGTTCTCGTCGACTAGCGTCATTAACACCACGTATTGGTAGTCGCGACCTATCACTCCATAGGATGAGGGTCCGGCATGAGGGGTCGTGACCCGCAGGTACCAGGTACCCGCCTCCAGGTCACGCTCGATCCGAAAATTGCTGTCTTCGCCACTGGTCCAGTCGCGCGCCACGATTTGCCCGTCGGCGTCGAGCAGTTGCCCCGCGGGTGACACCACGCCCGCATCTCCGGGAAAGGTCTGGCTCTCCAGCACCACGTGTGCGGGCGCCTCCAAGGTGAAGGAGAAATAACGCTGACCTGCCGTGAGTACCTGATAGGGTCGACCGGGCTCCAATACGTACGCGCCATCGCGCAGATCGCCCCCGGTGGCACAGCCGGTCAACAGCAGGAGAATGACCCATAGCGAGAACACGAAGCGGCTCATGGCAAGACTCCCTTTCGGAATGTTGATACCCAGAGTCTAACGCGCCGCCGAAAAATCGTAGCGAATCCCGGCCCTCTACCATATCGAACGCCTGCCGAATGGCTCCCGCCCGGGCGTCAGCCCGCCAGCCGCTGCACGCCCAGCCAGATCAGGCGCAACGCCAGCAGGGTCAACACCCACTTGAAGAGAAAGTCGAAGCGATGATCGGTCACGCGGTGGAGTAGCCGCAGCCCGAGCCAGGTGCCCAGAAACCCCGCCACCACCATGGCCAGGATCAGTCCCAGCCAGTCGCGAA
The DNA here is from genome assembly GCF_002930105.1 of Billgrantia saliphila. Taxonomy (GTDB): domain Bacteria; phylum Pseudomonadota; class Gammaproteobacteria; order Pseudomonadales; family Halomonadaceae; genus Halomonas; species Halomonas saliphila. The sequence continues at coordinate 171,087 of NZ_PJRN01000006.1, forward strand.
ACACGAACCCGGCGAAGCCGAAGATGAACGCCTTGGTGAGGTGCTGCAGAGTCATGCAGGTGGCGAAGGTGGCCACCCTCGGCAGCCGCTCGCTCATGCCCAGCTTGATGAACGAGGCCACCATCGGGCCGCTGGCCCCCACCAGGCTGGAGAGCAGCGTGGTCACGGCGCCCGCGATCACGGTGCCGGTGCGTCCCACCGCCCGTTGCGGCAGGCCCGGCCCCCAGCTGGAATAGAGCACGAAGGCGGCGATGCACAGTTCCAGCACTCCCGGCGGTAGGCGCACCAGCAGCCAGGCCGCGGCCAGCGCACCGACCACTACCCCGGGCAGGAATGCCGCGACGATGTCCCGGCGCACGTGGCGCCAGGTCATTACCGCGCGCCCCCCGTTGGAGCCCAGCTGGACCATGCCGTGCACCGGGATCAGCGCCATGGCCGGCATCACCTGGGCCAGCACGATGATCAGCAGGGTGCCCCCACCAATGCCCGCCGCCGCGGAGAGCGCCGAGGTCAATGCCGAAAGCGCCACCAGGCCCAGGTTGAGCCCTCCGGACAGCGGCGAGAGCAGCTCCAGCATCAGCGAGGATGCCTCACGGCAACCTACCCTCCTCCACGCCATGACAGGCGACTTCGCTGCCGTCGCTGCGCGTGATCAGCCGCGGTACTTCGGCCTTGCAGCGCGCGTTGGCGTGGGGGCAACGGGGATGGAAGGCGCAGCCCGATGGCGGATGCACCGGATTGGGCACCTCGCCCTGGATCGTGGTGCGCTCCTTGCCCGCCCCTTCCAGCGACGGCACCGCCTCGAGCAGCATCTTCGAATAGGGGTGATGGGCATTGGCAAAGAGCTGCTCCGCCGGGGCGATCTCGGCAATGCGCCCCAAGTACATCACCGCGATGCGGTCCGACATGTGCTTGACCACCGCCATGTCGTGGCTGATGAAGAGGTAAGTGAGCCCGTACTCGTCCTGCAGGTCGCGCATCAGGTTGAGGATCTGCGCCTGCACCGAGACGTCCAGTGCCGAAGTCGGCTCGTCGCAGATCATGAACTCCGGTTCGTTGGCCAGCGCACGGGCGATCGAGATGCGCTGGCGCTGGCCGCCGGAGAATTCGTGCGGATAGCGGTTGGCGTCGGGCGCCGACATGCCCACCTGTTCGAGCAGCTCACCGACCCGGCGGTGGCGGTCGGCCGCGCTCATCTCGGGGCGAAAGAAGCGCAGCGGCTCGCCGATGATGGTGCCCACCCGCCACAGCGGATTGAGGCTGGCGTAGGGATCCTGGAAGATCATCTGGAAGCGCTTGCGCACGCTGGCGGTCTGCCGCCCGGTGCGGCTCGCCAGGTCGCTGATGTCTTCGCCGTCGAATACCAGCCGGCCTCGAGTGAGCCCGTAGAGCCCCACCACCAGGCGCGCCACCGTTGACTTGCCGCAGCCGGACTCGCCCACCAGCGACAGCGTCTCGCCGCGGCGGATGGAGAAGCCGACCCCATCCACCGCCTTCAGGGTCAGCCGTTCGCTGCGCTCGATCACCCGGTTGAGCCATGGCTTGGAAACATCGAAGTAGCGCGCCAGGTCGTGCGCTTCCAGCAGGATATCCGCCTGTCCCGCCGTGGCCGGGGGCGTCTGTTGCATTGCGGTATCAGCGCACATGAGCCATCTCCTCTCCTGCCTCGCCCCGTCGCGGCGGCAGCGGGTCGACCGGGTCGTGCAGCCAGCACGCCGCCAGGCTGCCTTCCGCCGGCATCAGGTCCGGGCGCTGGACGCGGCAGCGCTCCTGGGCGTGGGGGCAACGCGGGTTGAAGGCGCAGCCCGCCGGTATTGCCGCCAGCCGCGGCATGGAACCCTCGATCTGGTAGAGCCGCTCGAGGCGCTTCTCGATACCCGGAATCGAAGCCATCAACCCCTTGGTGTAGGGGTGCTGCGGGTTGCGCACCACCTCGTCGACCGGGCCGATCTCGATCAGTCTCCCCGCATACATGACCGCCACGCGGTCGGCGGTCTCGGCAATCACGCCCATGTCGTGGGTGACCAGCATCACCGCGGTGCCGTGGTCGGCGCACAGCCGCTTGAGCAGGGCAAGAATCTGCGCCTGCACCGAGACGTCGAGTGCCGTAGTGGGTTCGTCGGCAATGATGAACTCGGGCCGCGCCGCCAGCGCCAGGGCGATCACCACGCGCTGGCGCATGCCGCCGGAGAACTGGTGCGGGTAGCTGTCGAGACGGTTCTCGGGGGCGGGTATGCCCACCTCTCGCAGCAGCTTGAGCGCTTCCTCGCGGGCTTCGCGCTCGTTCATCGGCAGGTGGGTACGGATCGTTTCGATCAGCTGGTCGCCCACCGAGAACAACGGGTTGAGGCTGGTCAGCGGATCCTGGAAGATCATGCCGATGTGACGACCGCGCAGTGGCACGAACCGCTCTTCCGGCAGATCATCGATGCGCCGGCCCGAGAGGTGAACCTCGCCCTCGGCGATACGACCGGGCGGCTCGAGCAGGCGAATCACGGCATTGCCGGTCATCGACTTGCCGGCACCCGATTCGCCCACCACGCCCAGCACCTCGCCAGGAGCGATGTCGAAGGAGACGTCGTCCAGCGCCACCAGGGTGCCGTGGCGCGTGGGGAACTCCACCCGCAGGTGGCGCACGGAGAGCACCGGTTCCTGCCCCGCGGCGCCAGGCTCGTGGCCGGTTACCGCGATGGCGTTCTGCTCACCTGAGTTTTCAACGGAGCTTGGGGTTGAGGACATCACGCAACCAGTCTCCCAGCAGGTTGACGGAGAGCGCCAATATCAGCAGCGCCACCCCGGGGAAGAGCAGGATCCACCACTCTCCCGAGAACATGTAATCCTGGCCCACCCGGATCAGGGTGCCCAGGCTCGGTTGGGTGGCCGGCATGCCGACCCCCAGGAACGACAGCGTGGCCTCGGCGATGATCGCCAGCGCCAGTCCTATGGTGCCGATCACCAGCACCGGGCGCAGCACATTGGGCAGGATGTGCAGGAACAGGATCTTGCGCGCCGGCAAGCCGATCACCCTGGCCGCCTGCACGTACTCCTTGCTCTTCTCCACCATGGTGGCGCCGCGCACGGCGCGGGCGTACTGCACCCAGTCGGAGAGGCCGATGGCGATGATCAGCACGATGATCGCCACCTCGGCGTGCATCGAGCGCGGCAGGAACCCGCGGATCACGCCGAAGATCAGCAGCGCCATCAGGATCGAGGGAAAGGTGAGCTGCACGTCGGCGATGCGCATGATCAGCGCGTCGCGCCAGCCGCCGCGGAAGCCCGCCAGCAGGCCCAGGGCGGTCCCCATCACCAAGGCGAAGATCACCGCGGCGAAGCCCACCAGCAGCGAGATGCGCGAGCCGTAGAGAATCGCCGAGAAGACGTCGCGGCCTTGGCTGTCGCTGCCCAGCAGATAGAAGTTGCCGGTGAATTCCGAGGTGGTCATGGGCGGCGTGAACGCATCGATCAGATCGAGCTGGCCCGGATCGAACGGGTTCTGCGGTGCGATCCATGGCGCGAACAGGGCCGCGGCGAACATGACCAGCGTCACCAGAGTAGCGAGTATCACCACCGGCTGGCGCTTCCACGAATAGACGATATCGCTCTCGAGGAAGGTGCGCAGCCGGCCGGGGCGGGTCGGCGCAATGTTCGCGACACTGTTCCGCTTATCGACTTCCTGGCTCATTTGCCACCTCCCTGCGCACGCAGCCGCGGATCGACGGCGTAGTAGAGCAGATCCACCACTAGATTGATGACCACGAACACCAGCGCGATCATCATCAGGTAGGCGGCCATCACCGGCACGTCGACGAAACGCACCGCGGTGATGAACAGCGCCCCTACGCCAGGCCACTGGAACACCGTCTCGGTGATGATGGCGAAGGCGATGATGGTACCGAGCTGCAGCCCGATGATGGTGATGACCGGAATCATGGTGTTCTTCAGCGCGTGGCGCAGGTTCACCACGCGCTTCGACAGCCCGCGGGCACGAGCGAACTTGATGTAGTCGGTGCTCAGCACCTCGAGCATCTCGGCGCGCACCAGGCGCATGATCAGGGTGAGCTGGAACAGCCCCAAGGTGATCGCCGGCAATATCAGCGAACGCAGGCCGCTGGTCGTCAGCAGGCCGGTATCCCACCAGCCCAGGTCCACCGTTTCCCCTCGACCGAAGGCCGGCAGCACGCCCAGCTCCACGGCGAAGACATAGATCAGCAGCACGCCGATGAGGAAGGTAGGCAGCGACACGCCGATCAGCGAGGCGGTCATAATGAAATGAGCCAGCCAGCTGCGGCGGCGCAGTGCGGTGTAGATGCCCAGCAGGATCCCCATGACCACGGCGAAGATCGCCGAGATGGTCGCCAGCTCCAAGGTGGCCGGCAGCCGCTCGAGGATCAGGTCGGTCACCGGACGGGCCGAACGGTAGGAAATGCCGAACTCGAACTGGGCGGCATTGACGACGAAATTCCAGAACTGCACCACCACCGGCTGGTCCAGGCCCAACTGAGCCCGCAGCGCAGCACGATCGGCCTCGGTGGCCTCCTGCCCCAGCATGTTGAGCACCGGGTCGCCGACGTAGTGGAACAGCGAAAACGAGATGAGCGCGACCACGAACATCACGAAGATGGCCTGCAGCACGCGCTGGATCAGAAACGCTAGCATGGGATCACCAAATCACGACGATACCCCCGGCCGCTTGTGGCAGCCGGGGGTCGTGTCCAGTAAGACTTACTGATTGAATTGTAGGTACTTGAAGTGCGGCGTATTTTCGCTTTGCACCTGGAAATCGATATCGTCGCGCATCGACCAGGTCAGCATCTGGTGATGGATCGGGATGTAGAGGATCTCGTCGTGGACGATGTCCCACGCCTCCGCGATCATCTCGTTACGCGTATCTTCGTCGATCTCCTGCCCCATCGCCACGGTCAGCTCGTCGACCCGCTCGTCGGAGTAGCCGGTGAAGTTCCACGAGCCTCGGTCGCCTTCCTTGGTGTGGTAGAGGTAGTTGAAGATGTACTCGGAATCCATGGTGGGCACGCCCCAGCCCAGCAGGTAGAAGTCATACTCTTCGCGCGCCAGCTCGGCGAAGTGCACCGAGCGGGTCTGAGCCACCAGATCCACGGTGATGCCGATGCGCGCCAGCATGCTGACCACCGCCTGGCAGATCTGCTCGTCGTTGACGTAGCGATCGTTGGGGCAGTTCAGGGTGACGCGGAAGCCATCGCCGTAGCCGGCCTCTTCCATCAGCTGCTTGGCACGGTCGGCATCCGCCTCGAGGACTTCATCCATCTCCTCGCTGTAGCCATTGACGAAGGGCGGCGCGATCATGCCGGCCGGCTGGGAGTTGCCGCGCATCACCGCTCGCTGGATGGTGTTGGCGTCCACGGCCAGATTGATGGCCTCGCGCACGCGGCGATCGGCGAAGGGATTGTCGTCAGTGTCGGCGGTACGCAGCTCGGCCGAGCCCATGTCCATGCCGAGGAAGATGGTGCGGTTCTCGGCGCCCTGTTCGTTCTTGATCCCTTCGGCGTTGGCCAAGCGCTCGATGTCCTGCACCGGGGTTTCCTGCAGGAAGTCGACCTCGCCGGAGAGCAACGCCGCCACGCGGGTGGAGGCCGACTCGATCGGCGTGAACACCAGGCGGGTAATCTCCATGGGGTAATGGTCGATACCCCAGTAGTCGTCGTTGCGCACGAATACGGTACGTACGTCGGGCTCGCGACTTTCCACGCGGAACGGGCCGGTGCCGTTGGCGTTGCGCACGGCATAGGTCTCTTCGCCGGCGGCGTAGTTCTGCGGCTCCTCGACCCCGTGCTCCTCGGCCCACTCGCGGCTCATGATGAACAGGTTGGTGAAATTGTTCGGCAGCAGCGGGTTGGGCTCGCTGGTCTCGATCTCGACGGTATAGTCGTCGACTGCGCGCACTTCGGAAATCGAGGTGAGCAGGCCGCGCATGTCGGAATGCTCATGACGCGCCCGGTTGATCGAGAACACCACGTCCTCGGCGGTCAGCGACTGGCCTTCATGGAAAGTCACACCCTCGCGGATCTTGAAGACCCAGACGGTGGGCTCGTCCTCCTTCACGTGCCACTCGGTGGCCAGGCCCGGCTGGTACTCCACGTCCATGTCCTGGTAGATCAGGGTGTCGAAGATCTGATGGTTGACCGAATGGGTCGGCCCCTCGTTCTGCGAGTGGGGGTCCATGGTCAGGCTGTCCGCGGAGCGGGTCCAGCGCAGGGTTTCGGCATTCGCGGCGGTGGCCAGCATGGCGCCGAGCACGGCGGTGGCCAGAAGAGTCTTGTTAGGCAGCATCTTGTTATGTCCTCAATCAAGCGTTTGATGGGCTATCGCCCTGGAGAGGTTTCTCCCATACCTTAGCCAAGAAAGCCAGGTTTACCTCAGGAAAGCTTTTCAGCGCTATTTCGACTCTTGGTAGTTGCATTTGCGGTATTGAGACCGATTCTTGGGGAAACCACTCGGTTGGCTCCGCCTCGCCGACTAAAGATGAATACTGAATCAAGGGGAAACCAGCGATGACATTATTGGCGATCCGGGTCGCGTTGGAGTGGGTCGACTACAACGGTCACATGAACGATGCCGAATACGCGAGGGTCTTTTCGTTGGCGGTGGACACGCTGATGGAGCGGATCGGCCTCGATAGTGAAGGGCGCGAGCGCCTGGGCCATACGCTCTTCACGCTGGAGACCCATCTCTGCTACCGGCGCGAGGCCCACCAGGGGCAGGCACTGGCCGTCGAGGTTCTGCTGCTCGACCGTGACGCCAAGCGGTTGCACCTGTTTTTCACCATGCACGACGACAACGGCGAGTTGCTTGCGACCAGCGAGCAGATGCTGATGGGCATCGATATGCGAAGCCACCGACCGGCCCCCTTCCCGCCGGCCGTGGTCGAAGCCATCGATACCCTGCCGCATGCCGACGCCAACGCCTGGCCAGAGGCCGCCGGGCGACGTATCGGCATCCCGCGGTCCCTACTGTGAGCCGCCTGCTGCCCGATGCGCCGCATCGAGCCCGCGATGAATCGCCCGGACGAGGCCCTCCTCCTTCATCGTTTTCAACCCTTTTGCCGTGGTGCCGTCATAGGCGATTAGCCGCTCTACCATGTCGCCGGGCTCGGTACCCAGCTTTTCCAGCAGCAGGCTGCCGCCCACCAGGGTCTGCATGACGGCCTCGCGGGCAATCTCGTCGGGGAGCCCCATCCCCCTGGCGTGCTCCAGCATCGATTGGGCCAACAGGGCAGGATAGGCCGGCCCGGCACCGCTCAGGGCCGTCAGGTAGTCGAGATCGCTCTCAGTGGGGAGTTCTCGCGGCGTGCCGCAGCTCGCCAGCAGCACCTGGACGAGCCGCTTGTCGGCATCGTTGACCTGCGGCGAGGCAAACCACGGAAAGTAGGCCCGGCGGATCTCCGCCGCCGCGTTGGGCATGGCACGTACTACCCTGCGACTGCCTACGCGGCTGGTTACCTCCTCCAAGGAAGCCATCGCCAGCAGGGAGACGACCAGCTTGTCGTCCGCCTTTATGTCGAGGCCGGCGAGATCTTCCGGGCGCACGGAGAGCACGATGACGTCCACCAGGGCAACCAGCTCACAGTTGTCCTCGACGCAACGCACGTCGGCCCAGTCGCGGTAGGCCTCGCCACGGCCGGAACGCGAGGAAATCACTAGCCGCTCGGGAGACACGAGGTTCTGCTCCAGCAGAGCCATACCGAGCGCACGCCCCATCCACCCCTGCCCGCCGATGATGCCGATCACAGCATCTTGCGACATGTTTCCACCTCCTCTTGTCAGGACCGGCGCCTCGCCGTCGACGGATCATGCTGTCTCATGACCAATCTCGCATCGGAAACTTTCCAATCTATGTACACTTTTGTACATTGGGATGACTATCATGTACAGACATGACTGACTTTGGCAAACATATAACAAGAGCGAGACCCGACCATGGCCAACGACCCGCTGCTGCAGCCTTTTCAGCTCAAGCATCTGACCCTGAAGAACCGGCTGATGATGACATCCCACGAGCCCGCCTACCCCGAGGACGGGATGCCCAAGGCGCTCTACCGCGCCTACCATGTCGAGCGGGCCAAGGCTGGCCTCGGCCTGACGATGACAGCCGGGTCCGCAGCGGTGGCCAAGGACAGCCCGCCAGTGTTCAACAACATCCTGGCCTACAGAGACGAGGTGGTTCCGTGGATGAAGGAGCTCACCGACGCCTGCCACGAGCACGGCACCGCGGTGATGATTCAATTGACTCACCTAGGCCGGCGTACCCGCTGGGACAAGGGCGACTGGCTGCCGGCGGTGTCGCCCTCGCACCGTCGCGAAGCGTCCCATCGTGCCTTTCCCAAGCAGGTCGAGGATTGGGACATCGAGCGTTTGATCCGCGATTACGCCGATGCTGCCGAGCGCATGCACGCGGCCGGCCTCGATGGGATCGAGCTGATGGCATATGGCCACTTGATGGATCAATTCTGGTCACCGCTGACCAACACCCTCGAGGCCCCTTACGGGGGCGATCTCGACAACCGGCTGCGTTTCACCTTCGATGTGCTGCGCGCCATTCGCCAGCGGGTCGGAGAGGAGTTCATCGTCGGCGTGCGCTACACCGGCGACGAGATGCTGCCGGGCGGGCTGACAGCCAGCGACGGGATGCAGATATCGCGGCGTTTGAAGGAGAGCGGCCTGGTCGATTTCCTCAACGTGGTCCGCGGCCATATCGACACCGACCCGGGCCTCACCGACGTGATCCCCATCCAGGGCATGCCCAGCGCCCCACACCTCGACTTTGCCGGTGAGATCCGCCGCGAGGTGGACTTCCCCACCTTCCATGGGGCCAAGATCCAGGATGTCGCCACCGCCCGCCATGCCATCGCCTCGGGCAAGGTCGACATGATCGGCATGACCCGTGCCCACATGGCCGACCCGCACATCGTGCGCAAGATCGTCGAGGGCCGCGAGGAAGAGATCCGTCCCTGCGTCGGCGCCAACTACTGTCTCGACCGCATCTACCAGGGCGGGGCCGCCTACTGTATCCACAACGCCGCCACCGGGCGGGAAACCACCATGCCCCACGCCATCCCCCAGGCAGCGCGGCAGCGTCGGGTGGTGATCGTCGGCGCCGGACCCGCGGGGCTGGAAGCCGCCCGCGTTGCCGGCGAGCGAGGCCATGAGGTAGTGGTGCTTGAAGCCGCCAGCGATGCCGGCGGACAGGTGCGCCTCACGGCGCAGAGCGAGCGTCGCCGCGAGATGATGGGCATCATCGACTGGCGCCTGGAGCGCTGCGAGGCACTCGGCGTCGAGATCCGCTATAACGTCTGGGCCGAGGTCGAGGACGTGCTCGCAGAGAAGCCGGATGTGGTGATCGTGGCCACCGGCGGCTACCCCATGGAAGACCAGCCCGAGGTCGGGAACGAACTCGTGGTCAATACCTGGGACATACTGTCCGGGCACATGCCGCCAGGTAAAAAGGTATTGCTGTTCGACGATGCCGGCGACCATGCCGCCATGCAGGCCGCGGAGATCATTGCCGCCACGGGGGCCGAGCTGGAGATCATGACCCCCGACCGCACCTTCTCGGCGGAGATCATGGCCATGAACCTGGTGCCGTACATGCGATCCCTGCAGCGGCCCAACGTCACCTTTACGCCCACTTATCGGTTGAGGTCCGTCCAGCGCGACGGCAGCGAGCTGCTCGCCAAGATCACCAGCGATTATGTAACTCAAGGTCAACTGGACCTGGATCTCGAGCGGCGCATCGACCAGGTGGTGGTCAATTACGGCATCACGCCGATGGCCGACATCTATTTCGAGCTCAAGCCGCACTCGAGCAACGGCGGCGAGGTGAACTACGACGACCTGATCGTCGGTCGGCCCCAGGCCGTCGTTCGCAATGCCGGCGATGGTTTCCAGCTGTTCCGGATCGGCGATGCCGTCGAGTCGCGCAATACCCATGCGGCGATCTACGATGCCCTGCGGCTAGTAAAGGACCTTTGATTCAAGGGGGCTGCCGAGCGTAAACGGTTTCAGCTGACTGACTTGTTTACGTTCACCTCAAAATGGAGGCGATATGAATGATAACTTTCAGGCTCTCATATACTTCACTCGAATGGCAGGATAGCGGAATCTGCGAAGTTATTTTAGTCTGCTTAGGACATACTGGCTTACGATTAGATCAAAATGAGCGCCACCTGCATTTTTATAAACTGTTATATCCTCCTGGCTTCGAACGAAGCTGGAGTCTTGGCAAAGGTCATACAAGTCGCCTTCAATCTGATCTTGACTGATTACTCCTGCTAGGAGCGGTATTTGGATGTCTCCTGAAACCATTGCGGTTGATCGATCATCGACAAATATCCGGGCATTCGCCAGAGCACTCGAATCGGCCTCCTGCATATCTGGGCGATACCCACCCAAAAGATCAATATGCGTTCCAGGCTTGACGAACTCACCGAAAATCAACGGAGTAGCAGAGCTTGTGGCTGATGCGATAATATCAGCGCAACTCACTGCGGAATTAAGATCCTGAACGATCTTCGCGCTGATGCCTCTGGATGCCAAGTGAGCATGAGTTTCCTTAAGCTTTTCTGGCGTCCGATTCCATAGCAAAACTTCGCGTATACCGGGTCGGATGTGCAGGTAAACTTCCAACACTGATTTTGCGATGGGGCCAGCTCCTAATACCAGCAGTACGGAGCTATCTTCACGGCTGAGCCGTCGGCCGGCAAGCGCGGAGTCGGCGGGCGTCTTCCAGCGGCTTATCTCGGGGCCGTCGAGTATCGCGCTGATCGATTTGTGCTTCTCATCAATGACGACGTAAGCTGCATCTTCCACCGGGCATGGAGGAGTCGCAAGGCCATTTGCGGGGCACATAGAAGCGACCTTCACTCCGGCGCCGAAGCCTGGAAGAATAACGCCGCGACCAAGAAGACCAAACTCCGAATCGCCAAGAAAGAAGCTATCGCCCACTGGCCGTGGACCGAGATGAGCGGTATGCAGGGCATCCAATACCCCATCCCAATCCAGCAGCGAACTGATACACTGAGCTGAAATTAAGCGCATTACGAAACCTTATGTAGTCAGCCGCGCCTCTCCTTATTGCTTTGAGAGGCATCGACGCATTCGATCCAACAAGATGCGTTCAGTTCACGTAGCCGAGCAGCCTGGGCAAGAACAACGACAGTGCCGGCCAGTAGGTCGTGATCAGCATCACCGGCAGCGCAGCCAGCAGCATGAAGCTGAAAGCGGGCCGGATGACCTGTGACATCCCGACCTGGCCGATCCGGCAGCTCATGAACAGGATGGGCGCCATGGGCGGGCTGTTGCACCCGATGACGACGCTGGTGCCCACGATGGCGGCAAAATGCACCGGATGAATACCAATACTCTCCATGACCGGCAGCAGCAGAGGGCTGAGGATGGCCACGACACTGACGTCATCCATGATCATTCCCATCAGGATCAAGAAGATATTGACCATGAGAAGGATCAGCAACTTGTTCTTGAAGAGCTCGAGCAGCAGCTCGGTCAGCTGCTGTGGCACTCGCTCGAAAGTGAAGATACGACTGGCCACGAAGGAGAAGAGCAGAATGATCATGATGACGCCCGTGGTCGTGGCGGCCTGGATGAAACACCGCGCCAGGGCTTTCAGGTCAAGATCGCGATAGACGAACAGGCCGACAGGAATGGCATAGACCACGGCGATGGCGGCGGCCTCGGTGGGAGTAAAGATGCCACCGTAGATGCCGCCCAGGATAATGACCGGGAGCATCAGGGCGGGAATGGCCTTCCAGCCGGTACTGCCAATATGGCGAAAGCGGTCGCTCAAGGCGAGCGTTTGAGGGCTGTAGGCGGGATTATTCCGCATCTTGATAGCGTTGATGATACACAGGAACAGGATCAGCAAGATGCCTGGACCGATGGTCGCCAGGAACACGGCCGCAACGGATTGCCGGGTGACCACGGCGTACAGAATCATGGTGATACTCGGCGGAATCAGCAAGCCGAGCAGCGAAGAGATTCCCACCAGAGCGGTGGAATAGGGGCGGCTGTAACCATGCTTTTCCATCGGACCGATCATGATGGTGCCTATAGACGCCACTGCGGCCGAGGCAGTACCCGAAATGGCACCGAATATCCCGCAGGCCATTACCATGGAAGTTCCCATTCCACTGCGGGACGAACCGACGATAGCCTCGACAAAACGCAACAGCCTGGCCGCAATCCCTCCTGACTGCATCAAGTAGCCTGTCATGATGAACAGCGGAAGGGCCAGCAAGATAATAGAGTTGATGGACCAGAATCCCGTCGTCATTAGAGATGTGACATCGACATCATAGGCAAATGAAAGCACGAGCGTCATGGCAGCGAACGAGAATACGACCGGCACGCCTATGATCATTAATATTACAACTGCACCTATCGCTAGCAGGGCACCCATGTGTTACTCCCATTATTGTCAGGTTGTCTCTTGGAGAGGACGTCTTGGTTGTCCTTGGCGTTTGACTCAGCCATTACGTTTGAAAAAATTACCTATGTCATTAACCATGTCTCGAACCGCGTAAAGCAGTAGCAAGACACTCGCAACCAAAAGACTTCCCTGGGAGATATATTGCGGAATGCTGAATACCGGAGTCACTTGGCCTCTCTCGAAACCCCATGAAAATAGGCTGTAGCTCCAGGCTACGAAAAAGATTGCCATAACGATTGACAGTAAGGTCGCGATCAGCCTCATGACGTCATGCAGGGTTTGGTTGGTGGAGAAGGCCTGAATGAAGTCGGCACTGAGATGAGACCTCTCCCTCGAGGCAAGGGCAGCCCCGAGCATGTACAGCCACATGGCGGCCATCAGCACCAGTTCCTCTAGACCGAATACCGGCACATTAAACAGCGCCCTTGAAGCAATGCCGATCACCATGGCGAAAGAGACGAAAATGCCCAGCGCCGTAACGATAATCTTCATCAGCATCGTGACCGCATTATCGAAGACGGCAAAATAATACTTAATTCCCTTCATATCATTGCCCTAGTAGGTATTGCATGGAGTCGCCCTAACGCAGGGTGGCAGGGCGACACTCCATGTCACCCAAAATGCCGTTACTGAGGTTCAGAAGCATGTTCGCGAACCGCGTTCATGACATCCTCACCCAAGGGCTCCTCCGCCTCGACCCACACGCTCTCGCGGACCCGCTCGACCCAGGCAGCCATCTCTTCGTCGGAAGGCACGATATATTCCATGCCATCTTCCTGAGCCTTCTGAATCCACTTTTCGTCTTCGGCCCTGGCATTCTCGAACTGCTCATTGACCACAACTTCCACGGCATCCGCGATGATACCCTGGTCTTCTTCGTCGAGTTCGTTCCAGGCATCTTGATTCATCAGGAAAGTGTAAAATGAAAAGTTGTGCTTGGAGTGGACGAAGTAATCGAGAAGATCGTTGAAGTAGGTGTAATCCCAGTAGATCACATTACTGGAATCACCATCGACGACACCTGTCTGAATGGAGGTGTAGACCTCCGACCAATCGATCGGCACGGCCTGGAAGCCCATCGCTTGAACCGTCTGGGGCAGCGGGAAGATCGGCTGGGAGCGAACCTTGATTCCCTTCTCCTGCGCCTCCTCGTAGCTGGTGGCGTATGTGTCCTTGGTGGCAATTCCGCCGAAGCCCTCCGGGAATGGCCCTAGATACTGCAGGCCAATATCGGAGAAAATAGGCTCGACGATCTCTAAAAGCCAGCCATCCTTGCCATAGGTGTCCAAGGCCTCATCCCAACCAAGGCTCAAGTAGGGAAGGTGCAAAATCCCAAGCCGCTCGTCGTAGGATGTATGGGGCCAGGTCAGCATCAGGTCGATGTTTCCCCTGACCAATTGATCGAAGAGCTCCTGAGGACCGCCGATCTCATCCTGATAGAAGACATTAATGGTGATTCTTCCATCGGACTCTTCTTCGATGAGCTCGGAGATTCGCTTGATGGCCTGTCCTTGGACCGAGTCACGGTCTCCAGACTCTGTGGCCATCGTAAATCTCATGTCCTCTTCGCTTGCCCATGCGGAAGCCGAGAAACCAAGTGCACCAATAATCGATGCTGCCGCTATATTCGAGCTAAGAATCATTGAGTTTTTTGAAAACATAACACCTTCTCCAGGCGACTATTATAGTTGGGCTTCATTGTTGCCTGACCATGGCCACGCATCCACGCATCTCTTAACGCTATAACTGTGGCGACGGTAACGGAAACGACTTTTCCTCTGTACAAAACAGTACCTGAGGTTATCGTTGCCACGATCGAGGGGGAGGTCTACCCTCCCCATGCCAATGCTCACCGTCAGCGAGCAAACCGCCTCTCGCGTGAAGGCGAACGAAGGCGGCTGAATATTATGATGCTGCTTGCTTGACGCTGGATCAGGACAGCTGGATCCAGGTGGTCTTGAGTTCACAGTACTGATCGTGGGCGTAGACCGACTTGTCTCGCCCGCCGAAGCCGGACTGCTTATACCCGCCGAATGGCGTGGTGATGTCTCCCTCGGAGAAGCAGTTGACGGAGACGGTGCCCGCCCGTATGGCACCGGCCATGCGATGTACGGTGCTAAGGTCATCGCTCCACAGCGAAGCGGCCAAGCCATAGCAGGTGTTGTTGGCGATTGTGATGGCCTCTTCCTCGGTGTCGAACGGAATCACCGCCAGCACCGGCCCGAAGATCTCCTCCCGTGCTACTGCGGCATCCTTGGGTACCTCGTCGAAGATCGTCGGGGCGATGAAATAGCCACCGCTCTCCTCCCGCATGCGCATCCCGCCGGTTACCAGAGACAGCCCATCGGCCCTGGCCCGCTCGATATGGCCCAGCACCTTGTCCATGTGATCCTTCTCGATGAGGGCACCGAGCTGAACGTTGGGGTCCAGAGGATCACCTGTACGCCACTCCTCCTCGAGTTGACGCTGCATCTCGTCGACTAGGGCATCCTTCACCGACCGATGCACGATCAGCCGCGAGCCTGCCGAGCAGTTCTCGCCCATGTTCCAGAAGGCCGCAGCCAGGACGTTGCTCGCCACGGTCTTGAGGTCGCTCACGTCGGGCATGACCACCTGCGGATTCTTGCCACCGCACTCCAGCACGATTCGCTTGAGATTGCTGGCCGCCGAGTATTCGAGGAAACGACGCCCTATCTCGGTGGAGCCGGTAAAGGCGACAAGGTCGATATCCGGGTGCAGACCGATGGCCTTGCCGGCGGTATGGCCCAGGCCCGGCACTACGTTCAGCACACCGGCCGGTATTCCGGCTTCATATGCCAGTTCGGCAAGCCGTAGGGTGCTGAGCGAGGTCAGCTCGGCGGGCTTGAGTACCACGCTGTTACCCGTGACAAGGGCCGGCCCGAGTTTCCAGCCTGCCATCATGGCGGGAAAGTTCCACGGTAGCACCGCGCCCACCACCCCGATCGGCTCGCGGGTCACCGTGGCAATCACCCCTTTCTCGGTGGGGGCCACGGCATCGTAGAGCTTGTCGGCAGCTTCGGCATGCCAACGAATGGTGTTGGCGGTATCGGGAATATCGACGTTGTAGCACTCGCCGATCGGCTTGCCCGCTTCCAGGGATTCCAGGACAGCCAGTTCCAGGCAGTGCGCTTCGATCAGGTCGGCGAAGCGCTGCATGATGGCCTTGCGCTCGGCCGGGGCAAGCTCCGCCCAGACGCCTGCCTCGAAAGCGCGGCGGGCGGCCTGTACCGCGAGATCCACATCGACGGCATCACAGGCGGCAACTCGCGTCAGGCACTCGCCGGTAGCCGGGTTCAGGGTCTCGAACGTCTCACCCGAGCAGGCGGGAACGAAGCGACCGTCGATGAAGGCCAGATTGCGGTATTCGAGCTGCTCTATCTGACGCGCAATAGCGTCAGGAGTTAGGTTCTCGGACATTGTTGTTCTCCTCGTATCAGGTAAGTCAAAGCTCCTTGCCGGCGTGCCACTCCTTCCAAGCAAGTGTCGAGCGCACGCCCAGGCCAAGAAACGGTTCTGGTGGATTGGCGGCAGGTTTGGGTTGTTCCAACATGATGTCGAGCAGTTCGCTCTCGATGCCCAGCGCATACTCGGCGATCAACTTTCCGGCGATGGTGCCTCGCGTCAGGCCCAACCCGTTCTGGCACACGGCACTGAAGACACCCGGGGCGATCTCGCCAAACGGGACGCCGCCATTGCGGGTCAGGCACAGTGCGCCGCCCCAGGTGTATTCCATTTCAACGTTCGGCAGCATGGGAAAGCGCCGCTTGAACGAGCGCTGATGGACGGAGCGCACACGTGCCAGCCGACTCTTACTGGTGCTGACACACGGGTTGTAGGTGAACACATTACGGATACAGATACGCCCGTCTCGCATACGCCGCACGGTCGTACCCATCGGATCGGCCGGAATCAGCCCCCAACTCTCCTCACCGCCCAGATCCGCCTGTTCCTGCGCGCTGAGGGGCCGGGTCAAACTGCCGTAGGTATACATGGGCAGAAGTCGACCCGAGAATCCGAGTTGGCTGAACTGGCCAGCATAGGCGTTATTGGCGAGAACCAGCCGGGGCGACGTGAGTTGGCCCTTGTTGGTCACCAGCGTATGAGGCTTGCCGACATCGATCTTGTGGACGGGGCTTTCCTCGTAGAGACGAACGTTCGCCGGCAGGGTGGCCCCGAGCCCACGAACCAGCGCAGCCGGCTGCACCGTCACCGCACCCGGCGCATGCATTCCGGCCCGATAGAAATCGGTACCGGTTATTGCCTGCATGTCGCGGGCACTGAGCTCCCGGTAGGGTTCGCCTAGAACCGAAAGCCCCTTGGCGAACGTTTCCAGGGCCTTCAACCCGCGAGCCTCCACTGCCCCGTGCAGCTTGCCTCGCTCGCGCCAGTCGCATTCGATGGCATGCCGCTGCACGATCTCGCGCATATAGGCGATCGCGCCCCGATTGAGCCGGATGAGCTTACGATCGGCGGACTGATCCCCGGTGTAGTTGTGCGAGTTCAGATCATGCGGCAGATCCACCATGAAGCCGGAGTTCCGACCGGCTGCACCGAAGCCGACACGCTTGGCATCCACGATGGCGATGGCAGCGTTCGGCTGCAGCTCGGCCAGCCGGCGTGCCGCAGCCAGGCCGGCCAAGCCGGCTCCCAGCACCACCCAGTCGGCCTTGACCTCGCCCCTGAGCGGTGTCGATACAGGCGGCGGCGGCAGTATCTCGTACCAGCCACAGCGGCCGTCGTTCTGGGGCAGAAAACGACATTTCAGCTGCATGAATGGATCTCCGGCGCCGGGTCTCAGCCGCGGTGTTGCACCAGGGCGTCATAGGTGCGCTGGAAACTGCCCTTCTCGGCCTCGCTCAACGGCATGAGTGGAGCCCGTGCCGGCCCTACCGGCAGACCTGCCAGTTCACAGCCATACTTGATGTACTGGCAGAATTTCCCGCCCTGCTCGAGCAGGTTCAGCATCGGCAGCAGGCGAGCGGCGAGTTTGCGTCCGGCGACGAAGTCCTGGTCGATGACGCAGGCTTGGTACAGGGCCACATGTTCCGGGGCCAGAAAGTTGGAGGCACCTCCGACCCAGCTGCGCGCGCCCCAGACGAAGAATTCAAGTACCTGATCGTCCATCCCGCAGCTCAGCTGGAGCTGGTCGGTGAACTCGTTCGCAAGTGCATGCATGCGCTCGATCGAACCGGTACTCTCCTTGATCGCCTGAAAATTCGGACGGTCGCGCAGAGCCTCGATGAACTCGAGGCTCATGGGGGTGCCGGTGCGGTCAGGAAAGTTATAAAGCATGGCAGGCATGTCGAGAGCGTCATCGATACGCTGTACATGCGTGAGCAGTTCCTCTTGGGTCGGCTGGCAATAATAGGGAGCCGCCACGAGAATGGCATCGAATCGGGCAGCCTTGGCATGTCGCCCAAGCTCCAGGCTCTCTTCGGTGGTCGTCGCATTGATGCCCGCCATGATCGGGATTCGCCCTTTGGCATGCCCTGAGACGAAGTCGAGGACTCGCTTGCGCTCATCCTTGCCGAGAGCGTAATACTCGCCGGTCGTACCGCCGATAATCAGTCCATGCACACCCTGGTCGAGCAGGGTATCGATCACCTTACCCAGCGTGTCGAGCTGGATGGCACCGTCTTGGGCGAAAGGCGTGACGACAGGAGTCCAGATACCATCGAAGTTCATAAAAACTACCTTTGTGATTGTTTATGAATGGAATAGCCGATAGACCGATGGTACGAGGGCAACTCTGCCCCGAAAAAGCAACATTTAATCCTGGCAAAGCATGACCGGATGTTATGATTATCTCTTCGTGGCGAAACGGCATCCGGTGCCGACAGGTCGAGTTGGAATATGACGACACACACCGATCCCGATCAGAAGCTGCTCAAGATGCCATCGCTGCGAGCGGTGAGGTCATTCGTGGCTGCGGCGAAGTATCAGAACTTCACCCGAGCTGCCGAGGCACTATGTGTCACGCAGGCGGCTATCAGTCGGCAGATTCGCGAGCTCGAAAGCCACCTCGGTACGCCCCTGTTCAAGCGAGCCGGCCGTTCGGTTGAATTGACTAAAGCCGGTTCAATTTTCTTCGATGCCGCGCAATTATCCTTTATCAATATTGCTCAGGCCGCAGAACGTATTCAAAAGGACCACGGCAGCAATGCCAGGCGCACCCTCACGCTTTGCTGTTCCCCAGCTTTCTCGGCGCTATGGATGTCCCACCGGTTGCCCAGCTTTTTCAGTGACAATCCGGACATAGATCTCAACTTGGTCACGACCCAGAACTTCCTGACCATGGAGCCGGGAGTCAATCCAGACATCTTCATCACCAAGATGTCTCGAGTACGCGATGGCTATGTCAGTACTCCACTGTTTCATGACCGGATCTATCCAGTGTGTACGCCGAGCTATCTAGCGGACCACCCTGAACTCCGCACTCTCGAGGGGCTGCGAGATGGCGTGCTGCTCAACCTGAGCCCCTACGGGCGCTCCCAGGTGGCCGAACATGTGGACTGGGGGGTATGGCTGGCCATCCACCACCTGGACATCGAAGACCGCCTGCCCCAGGGCCCTCACTACTTCAATGCCAATGATTACAACCTGCTGATCCAGATGGTGCTCAATGATCAGGGCGTCGCCTTGGGCTGGCACCATCTCGTCAGTCCGCTAGTCGACAAAGGGCAGTTGGCAAAGCCTGTCGAGCAAGAGGTCATCCTGGAGGAAACACGCCATTACATGGCGTACCGAGAGGACAAGGGAGATGAAGAGGCCATGATTCGCTTCCGGGAATGGTTTTTGCAGCAGAGCGATATGACACAGGAGCCCGGCTTATCAGCGGGACAGACCCGCTAAACCTCTCGCACCCGCGGTAACTCGAGGGTTGAGCCTAGCTTCAACCAACCTGTTGACGTGGCGAGCCGGACGGTCAGCAACAGCATGCTTTTGTACATAAACCCGACACCAGTGTACACTTCCCGCTTTTGCTGGCGCCTCCTCGTGGCACCGCGTCCAGGATAGGAAGACATCTCGATGCCAACCGGCAGTGACAGCAACACCAAATGGAAAGGATCCCGCGAGGCCTGGCTCGACGCCGCCTTCGAGTTGCTGCTCGATTCCGGCGTCGATAGCGTGCGGATCCTGCCGCTGGCCAAGCGGCTCGACGTCTCGCGAACCAGCTTTTACTGGTTTTTCAAGGATCGCGAGGCGCTGCTGGAGGCTCTGATCGAGCGCTGGCGGGAGAAGAACACCCAGGGCCTGGTGCGGCAGACCGAGGCCTATGCCGAGAGTATTGTCGAGGCGATCCTGAATGTCTTCGACTGCTGGCTGAACCCCGAACTCTTCGACTCCCAGTTGGAGTTCGCCATGCGCAGCTGGGCACTGCAGTCGGAAGAGGTGGCCAAGGAGATCGATATCGCGGACGAGACGCGCATCGAGGCACTGACTCGCATGTTCGAGCGTTACGGCTTTGAGCCGCTGGCGGCCAACGTGCGTGGCCGCACCATCTACCTCACCCAGATCGGCTATATCTCGATGAAGACCCAGGAAGCGCTCGAGGTTCGCATGCGGCGCATCCCCGCCTATGTCGAGATCTTCACCGGGCAGACGCCACAGGCCCGGGAGCTGCAGCGCTTCCAGGCCCGGCATGGTTACGCTGCCGAAAGTCTCTCTCCCATTGCGAATGACGTTTGAGCATCACTCCACCTCGCCCATCAATTGCTGTACAAGGAAGGTGAACGCCAGTGCCTGCATATGGGCGCGCTGTCGGTTGTCGGCCGCGCCACCGTGACCGCCCTCAATGTTCTCGTAGTAGAGCGCCTCATGCCCCTGCTCGCGCATGCGCGCCATCATCTTGCGCGCATGGCCCGGGTGGACGCGGTCGTCGCGGGTGCTGGTCATCAACAGCAGCGGCGGGTAGTCGGCGCCGGGGTCGAGGTTGTGGTAGGGGGAAACGTCGCGCAGGAATGACCAGTCGTCGCCCTCGGGGTCGCCGTACTCGGCCATCCATGAGGCGCCCGCCAGCAGCTTGTGGTAGCGGCGCATGTCGAGCAGCGGCACCTGGCACACCACGGCGCCGAGCAACTGCGGATAGCGGGTGAGCATGTTGCCCACCAGCAGGCCGCCGTTGGAGCCCCCCTGGATGCCCAGCCGGCGCGGCGAGGTGACGCCGCGCTCGATCAAATTTCCTGCCACCGCGGCAAAGTCCTCGAACGCCTTATGGCGCTTTTCGCGCAGCGCCGCCTGGTGCCAGCGCGGGCCGTATTCGCCGCCGCCGCGAATGTTGGCCACCACGTAGACACCGCCCTGGCTGAGCCAGGCGCGCCCCACGCCGGGGCTGTAGCCGGGCAGCAGCGGCACTTCGAAGCCGCCGTAACCGTAGAGCAGCGTCGGATGATCGCCGTTTGGCTCAAGGTCGCGCCGCGCCACCTGGAAGTAGGGGATCGGCGTGCCGTCCCGGCTGGTGGCGAAGTGTTGTGTGACCTCGAGACCTTCGGCGTCGAATAGCGCCGGGGCCTGTTTGAGGGTCTCGAGTGTTTCACCTACCTGGCCATGCAGCAGCGTGGTCGGCGTCAGGTAGTCGCTGACGATGACGAAAATCTCGTCGCTCTCCTCGTCATCCACCGCAGTCACGCTGACGCTGCCGAGGGTCGGCACGCCGGGAAGCGGCTCGGGCTGCCACTGCCCCGCTTCGGGGGTCAGTACATAGAGCCGATGCTTAACGTCGTCGAGCACGTTGAGAATCAGATGATGGCGGGTCCAGGTGACGTCCGAGAGCGAGGTGCGCTCGGTGGGCGTGAACAGCACGCGAAAGTCGTGGCTGCCGGCCATAAAGCCGTCGAAGTCGGCGATCAGCAGCGCGCCGGCGGGGTGC
The DNA here is from genome assembly GCF_002930105.1 of Billgrantia saliphila. Classification (GTDB taxonomy): domain Bacteria; phylum Pseudomonadota; class Gammaproteobacteria; order Pseudomonadales; family Halomonadaceae; genus Halomonas; species Halomonas saliphila. The sequence goes on from NZ_PJRN01000006.1 coordinate 192,454, forward strand.
GTGGTGCTATCGAACTCCCAAGGTTCGCGCAACTCGACCAATAACCACTCGCGGTGTACCTGCTTGTGGGCCGAGTTGGGCACCTCGATGCGGCGCAGGGTACCGTCGGCCTCGCGCAGGTAGAGCTCGTTGTCGTAGAAGGCGCGGGCGCGGCTGACGAAGTCGCGCTCGAAGCCGCGAGTGGGATCATGCGCGGCGCCAACGGCCATGTCATCAGGCTCGCCTTCGAACACCGTCTCGGCTTGCGCCAGCGGCGTGCCGCGCCGCCACTGCTTGACGATGCGCGGGTAGCCGGAGCTCGTCATCGAGCCTTCGCCGAAGTCGGTCTGGACGTAGACGGTATCGCGATCGATCCAGCCCAGTCCCCCCTTGGCCTCGGGGCGCTGGAAACCCTCCTCAACCCAGCACTTCTCGACCAGATCGAACTCGCGGGTGACGTCGGCGTCGGCGCCGCCGCGGGAGAGCGACACCAGACAGTGGCGCCAGGGCTCGTCGGGCGAGGTCGGGCGCAGGCAGTGGGCGCCGTGCCACACCCAGTTCTCGCCCTCCTCGGCATTGAGCGCGTCGAGGTCGATCAGGACCTCCCATTCGGGCCGCGCCTGGCGATATTCCGCAAGCGTGGTGCGCCGCCACAGCCCACGTGGATGGTCGCGGTCCTGCCAGAAGTTGTAGAAGTGCTCGCCGCGCTTGACCACAAAGGGGATGCGGTCGTCGGCCTCGAGGATCGCCTGCAAATCGTCGCGCAGCTCGTTGAAGCCCGGCGCATCGGCCAGCCGCGCCTGGCTCTCCGCGTTACGTTCTTCCACCCAGGCCAGGGCGCGCTCACTCTCGACCTCTTCCAGCCAGAGATAGGGATCGTGCTCGTCGTGTGGGGCCGCCATGCGGGTCTCCTGGTAGGCCTTGGTTGCCCACCAAGCTAGCCTGCCCCGGCCGCGGGCTCAATGCCGATCAATATTTGCGCCGAAGCGCGGAAAGCATCTGCATGGCCAGGGCTAGGCCCGTTCCGTACGGGCCCACTTCTCATACCCATGCGGATCGCAAGGCAAATAGAGTTAGGTGAAACTTTTCCACCTCGAAGATGCGAGACAGGTCCGCCATCTTCTCCAGATGACGTCCCCAGTTCGGCGAGCAGGACCGACTCAAGCGCGGCCTCCATGAGCGGCAGGCGACACAGGACAGTACGCGAGGGAGTTAGGATTCGGTGATGTCCTCGATCCAGGTCAAAGCCGCCACCCCGGCCGGCAGCCCCAGAGTGGGAATCGCCAGCATGGCCACCTGCTTGAGCGCCTCGGGCTCGATCCCCTCGTCGAGCGCTCGGCGCATATGAGAGTGCACGGCCCCCTCGGAGCCGCCACCCACAGCCAGCGCCAGCTTGACCAGGCGCCGCGTGCGATCGTCCAGCGGGCCCGCTTCGGCGCACGCCTTGCCCAGCGCGGCATAGGCGCGCCACACCTCGGGATAGTCGTCGGCCACCTTGCCGGCGCCGGAGGGAAGGTCTTGATTGGCCATGCGAGACTCCTCGTTCCTGGTTCGATACGTTGCGGCTATCCAGTATAGAGCGGCACCCCGTGGCAGCCAGCGTCACTGCCAGGCGGCGAACCACAGCGGATCCTTGCTCAGAGCCGTGCCGAACATGTATGCGAAGGTGAGTATCGCCGCGACCGCGGCGACGCCGCGGGCCTTGATGCTGCGCCCATGCTTGATCGCCAGGGTCCCCAGCAGGATGTAGCCCAGCAGCGCCAGCAGCTTGGCGGCGAGCCACGGGTGCTGGTGCGGCCACATCGAGAGCGTGACCATCAGCGTGACGCCCAGCAGCAGCAGCAGGGTATCGTTAACGTGGGGCACGATCCTCACCCACCGCCGCTGCAGGATCGGCGCCTCGCGCACCGACCACCAGGCGCGCACGACGAAGAGGGTCAGGCTCAGCACCGCCGTGGTCATGTGCAGATGCTTGATCAGCATGTAGTGTTCGATCATCCGATGCTCCGGTTCCATGGCACCGGCCCGCCTCCTTACCCGTTGGGTGAAGAGAGCGGGCGCAGCCGGTCTTCGTGCGGGCTCTAGCCGTCCTGTCCGTCGACGCGGGCACTCAACAGCGGCTGTGTATAGTGGAACAGGAAGATCAGGTAAGCGCCACACCAGAACAGGATGCTCAGGTTATATGTCCACTACACCCCCATGGCCAGTACGCTGAACAGCGATGCGAGAAGGAGAAGGGGCGAAAGGCCAGGCGCGCCACGGGGAGGCGGTTCAGGCTTGCAACGAAGAGCGGAGGTTTCATGGCGATATCCGACTTGAACGCTAGGACAAGCTCATTGTGCAACCCATGGCACGCAAGAGTCATGACAAGCATCAAGAAGCTGCAACACGAGCGACGCGTGGCTGCAACCTGAGACCTTCAGCATAAAGCACGATCGCACACCGGACCCTTGGCACGACAACGGGCCGGGGCGAAAGAAACCGCTTGGCAGCCAGCAACGACAACACGCCAGGCCACGACTCAACGCACTCGCCGGTGCCGCTGCGCGGCACCGATCCGCCAGGGAGGCTCCCATGTCCGCTTTTTCGCTTGCGCTGACCACGCACGATCCGCTGCCGCAAGGGCAGCTCGTGCAGGTCTGCCACCATGAGTATCGCGAACTTCGTCGCCACCGCAGCCTGGCGCTGAGCTTCCTGCCGAGCCGGCTGGATATCAGCCTGATCATGGCGCTGTTCGGCATCGAGTGCGAGCAGCGTCTGCTCGACCTCCATCGCCTGGCCGAGCGCATGCAGGTCTTCGCCGGTGCCTGGGAACGCGAGCCACAGCGTGCGGTCGCTTCCCACGACACCTTCCGCGACCAGGTCTTCGTCAACGACGACGCGGCCGTCCGCGTCCTGCTGGCCCGGGCCCAGGCCGACACCCGGCTGTCACTGCACTTCTACGAGAGCCAGCTGGCGGTGTGCTGCACCTTGGAGATGCGCACCCTGCTCGAGCGCTTCCTCAAGCAGTACCGGGCGGCCCAGCGCATCATTGAGGAGCTGGCGGCCTGAGCATCGGCCCATGAGTTGCTGGCGCTAATGCTGTCGTGCGGGCTGGTCTACCACGGCCTTCAGGCGCTCGCCGAGCGCGAGGAGGACGACGTCATGGTAATGTCGGCCACCTACACGATCATCGCCTTCGGCCTCATGGCCTGGGGGGTTCTGCTGGCGTTGGTGTGGGCGCTTTAGGCCGCTTCCCGCGCAACCATCCCCAGTCGTCGAACAGCACGTAGAGTGCCGGAATCACCACCAGTACCAGCACGGTGGCGCTGAGCAGGCCGAACACCACCGAGATCACCAGCGGCTTGATGGTGGCCGCCTGGGTGCTGGTTTCCGCCAACAGCGGCAGCAGCCCCGCAATCGTCGTCGTCGAGGAGATGAGGATGGCGCGCAGCCGGTCGCGACTGGCCTGCCCCGCCGCCGCCGCGGCATCCAGACCGCGCTCGCGATGCGTCTTGATGAACTGGATCAGCAGGATGGCGTTGTTCACCACGATGCCGGCCAGCGACGCCGCCCCGATCAGCGAGGGCATGGAGAGGTAGTAGCCCATCAGCACGTGCCCCCAGATCGCGCCGATGAACGCCAGCGGTATCGTCAGCAAGACGATCAGTGGCTCCACGTAGCTGCGGAACTGAAACGACAGGATCAAGAAGATGCCCAGCAGGCCGATGAGCAACGCCCGGCCGATGGAGGCACCGGTTTCCGCGGAGCTGGCCACCTGTCCCTCGAACGCGACCGTCACCCCGGGATAGTGCGCCTCGAAGTCTTCCAGCCAGCCGCCGCGCAGGTCGTCGACGATGGCCTGGGCGCTGGTGCGGCGCGCGTCGACGTTGGCCTCCACGCTCACCGTGCGGCGCCCGTCGATACGCGTGATGCGCGCCCAGTCACGCCGCTCGTGCATGTTCGCCACCACTTCCAGCGGCACCCGTCTGCCGTCGGGCAGTGTGATCGTCAGATCGGCCAGGTCATTCAGGTCGTCGCGGTCGGCTTGCGCCTGGCGCACCAGGATTTCTACTTCCAGCTCACCTATGCGCTGGGTATCGGCCACCTCGCCGAGCAGGGCGGCGCGCAGTTGGACGGCCACCTCTTCGGCGCTCAGGCCGAGGCCGTGGGCGCCCTCGGCCAGGGTGTAGGCGCGCTGCGGCTTGCCCAGTCGCAGGTCGTCGATGACGTTATAGACGGCATCGTAACTCTCCAATCGGGTGGCCAGCTCCATGGCGGCAGCCTTCAGCGCATCCAGCTCCTCGCCGACGAGACGCACCTCGATCGGCACGCCGGCGGGGCCGAGCCCCGGCTCCTGGATGATCAACCGTTCGATGCCTTCGACCCGGCCGATCGCCTCACGCCACGCCTCGGTCAACGTATCGAGCGTGACGCGGCGCCGCTCGGCGGTGAGCAGATCGACCATCACCGTGGCCACGTGCGAGCCGGGCTCCCGGACGCTGGCATTGTGGTTGAAGCGTACCTGGATCGCTTCCACCAGGGAGGCGCCGTCCGGCTGCTCGGGTGAATACCGGGCGTCCAGCTCGCGCATGGCCGCCTCGACCCGCTCGGCCACGGTCTCGGTGCGGGCCAGCGGCGTGCCCTGGGGCATGAGGATGCGCGCCTCCAGCACGTCGCCGTCGATGTCGGGCATCGCCTCGCTGCCGATATGGCCGCCGGCCATGAAGCCGCCCGAGCCCAGCAGCACGGCCAGCATCACTCCCAGTACCGCGTGGCGCCGACGGATCGCCCCGTCGGCAAGCCTCCCGACCCGCTCGCGCAAGGTATCGAAGCCGCGCTCGAAGGCTGCACGGAAACGGGAGTCACTCTGCTCGCCCAGCCGCGACACGCCGCCTTTTAGATGATGCGGCAGGATCCAGAACGCTTCGACCAGGCTGGCCGTCAAGGCCGCGATCAGCACTACCGGCAGGACTTCCAGCACCGCCCCCAGTTCACCGGCCAGGAACGACAGGGGTGCGAATACCGCCACCGTGGTGAGAAAGGAGGAAAACACCCCCGGCAGCACCTGCCGCGTGCCGGCCACCACCGCCTCCAGTGGCGTGGCTTCCTGCATGGCATGGGCGGCGACGTTGTCGGTGATGACGATGGCGTCGTCCATTACGATGCCGATGGCCATCAGCAACGCCACCAGGGTAATCATGTTGAGCGACAGCCCGGTGAGCGCCATCACCGCGAAAGCGCCCATGAAGGCCACCGGCAGCCCCAGCACCGCCCACAGCGCCAGCCGGGGTCGGAAGAACAGGCTCATCGTCAGCACTACCAGTGCCAGGCCCATGATGCCGTTGACGACCAGCATCCGCAGGCGATCGCTCACGATGCCGGTCATGTCCTGGGTCAGGGTGAGGTCGAGCCGACCGTTGAAGCGCTGACGCTCCGCTTGCAGCAGTCGCTCCATGGCGCTTTTCACCGTCAGCGCATCGGCACGCAGCGACTTGCTCACCTCCAATACCAGCGCCGGCTCGCCTTCGAAGCGGATCTTCTCCTCGGGGCGCTCGCCCACTTCGCGCAGGGAGGCGATCTCACCCAGGGTCAGCTCGCCGCCCTTGGGGTCGGAAAGCACCACCAGCGAGGCGAGTTCCTCCAGCGAGCGGCGCTGATCGCTGAAGCGCAGCAGTATCTCGCGCTCGCCGGTCTCCAGGGTGCCGAGCGGCAGATCGAGGTTCTGGCTGGCGATACGGGCGGCAAGCTGGCGCGCCGAGAGGCCGTGCTGCCCCAGCACCTCGCGCGACACCTCCACCTGCCATTGGCGCTGGGACATGCCGTGAATCGCCACGTCCGCCACGCCCGGCAAGCCCATCAGGCGCTCTTCCAGGCGCAGGGCATAATCCTCGAGCTGACGCTCCGGCATGTCGGCGGAGACCGCCACCGCGGCCACCAGATCGCTGCGATGCCGTTCACGCACTACCGGGCGCTCGGCGCGCGGCGGCAGGTCGGTAATCGCGTCCACCTCGGTTTCGAGCTCGTTGAGAAAGCGGATGGCGTCGCCGCCCCGCGTCATGCTCGCTGTGGCGCTGGCCAGGTTGTCCTGGGCGGCGCAGACGAACTCGTCGAGGAACTCGACGCCCTTGACCGCGTCGTGCAAGCGACGGCAGACGGCGTCCTCGACGTCGGTGGCGCTGGCACCGCGATACGTCACCTCGATACTCGCCTCGACCGCGCGATAGTCGGGGAGCGTCTCGCGCTTGAGCTGGGGCAACGCGAACAGGCCGGCGGCGATCAGCAACACCAGCAGCAAGTTGGCCGCCGTGGGGTGGCCGGCGAACCAGCGGATCATGGCCGCTCTCCCGCTGCCTGCTCGGCGAGCCAACGCTCGAGCGATTCGTCACGTTGGGGGGCCAGCGCCATGCCCTGTATCGCGCTGGCGAGGTCGGTCACCAGCACCCGCTCGCCCGACGCGAGGCCCGCGGCGATCACCGCCAGGTCGTCCTGCTCGAAGCTCACCTGAACGTCGCGTCGCACCAGACGGTCCTCGTCATCCACCAGGTACAGCTCCCCCTGGTGCACCGCGCTTGCCGGTACCGCCAGCAAGGGCTCGCGGCTCGGCGTGGAGAGGCGTACCCGGGTGTACATGTCGCGCTGCAGCGGCGGTCGGTCGGGCGGCAGAACATCTTGATAGGGATCCGCGACGCGGACCACCGCACGCACGGAGCGCGTGGCCGGGTCCAGGCCACTGGCGACCCGTACCAGCCGTCCCGTCCAGCCCACGCCCTCGGCGCCGACCAGCGCGACTTCGGCCTCTATGTCCGCCAGTTCCAGGCGCTCGCTCAGTTCCAGCGCACTTCGGGGCGGCTCGTCGGGCACCACGCCAGCCAGCAGGCGACGCATCATGGCGAGAGGAATATGCGCCTCCACTTCGGCCGCCGCCAGGCTGTCGGCCTCGAAGAGCCGTTGTCCCGTCGTCACGAATTGATGCCGCTCCACGGCTACCTCGCCAAGGCGCAGGTCGTAGGGCGCCACGAAGCGGGTGTCCTCAAGATCGCGCCGGGCCTGGGCCAGACGCGCAGCGGCCCGCTCGCGCTGGGCAGCGAGAACGTCGCGGCGCGAGGGCAGCAAGGCCAGGGTATTTTCCAGCGTCGTCGCCGACTGACGCTGGGCCAGCGTGCTGCGACGCTGCTCGTCGCGCTGCGAGGTGGAGACCGATCCGCTCTCGGCCAGCCGCTCGATGCGTGCCAGTTCGCGCTCGGCGAGGCTCAATCGCTCGCGCTCCAGCGCCAGCAGGCGGCGGGCGTTATCCGCTTCGGTCTCCAGTTGCCCGAGCTCGGCCGTCAGGCTGGCCAGTTCCGCTTCGACCTCGGCGATGGCCAGCTCGTAGCGACTCGGGTCGAGTGCCAGCAGCAGGGTGCCTTCGGCCAGCAGGGTACCGCTCTCCAGATCGGGATGGCGCTCCACGACCCGTCCGCTCACATTGGCCACCGCCTGCCAGGTCTCGGCCGGGCGCGCCACGCCGTGGCCGCGCGCTTCGAGGCGGAACGCCAGCGGGCGCGCTTCGATGAACGTCACGCGCGTTGGCGTGACCGACGCTTCGCTGCGCTCGGGCGACTGGCGGTAGATGACCAGCAGCGCGAGCAGGACAGCCCCCGCCAGCAGCCCGCCGACTACCACCAGCACGGGGCGCAGTCGGCTGGCGGTGCTCATGTTTCCGCCTTGCCGCGAGCGGCGTCCGGGGGGCGAATGCCATGGCAGAATATCTCGAAGGCGCCGGGGGCCTGACGCGCGACGCGCTGAAGATCGTTCACCATCAGCGCCTGGATGGCCAGCCCCTGGAGGATGCCGATGAACTGAACGGCCGCCGAGGCAATATCCAGTCCCTCGCGCAATTCGCCCGCCTCGCGCGCCTGGATCAGCAGCCGCTCGATGCGCTGTTGATAGGTGCCGAGCAGCGCGTGTACGCGGCGCCGGGCCGGCGTCGGTCGGGAATGCTGCAACTGCCCCACCAGCAGTCGCGGCACCCCGGGGTGCACGACGATGAAGTCGGCATGGGCAAGAAACATGGCGCGCAGGGCCGCGAGCGGACCGTCGGCCTGTGCCGCCGCGGTTTCGAGACGCTGCATGACACGGGTCTCGATCCAGTCGATCACCGCCTCCCAGATGGCGTCCTTGCTGGCGAAGTGCCGGAACAGCGCACCCTGCGTCACCTGCATGTGCTTAGCGATGTCGGTGGTGGTGATCGTCGCCGGATCGTCGCCCGCGCTCAGCTCGATGACCGCCTGCACGGTGAGTTCGCGCCGCGCTTCGGCGGTGAGGTTGCGTTTGGTCGGCATGGGCGACCTCATAAGATAGTAATCGATTACTATCTTATGCCGTGATGCCTCGTCGCGCCAGCAGGTATCCCGCTTCACCATGACCCTCATCAAAAGACGTCTCTCCTTCGTCGACTAGCATGGTCGGGTTTATCCAGACTGCGAGGAGAGCGACATGGAGCTCGTCTGCCCGGCCGGCAACCTGCCGGCCCTGAAGCGGGCGGTGGATGAAGGCGCCGATGCCGTCTACTTCGGCTTTCAGAACGCCACCAACGCCCGGCAGTTCGCCGGCCTCAACTTCACCGACAAACGCGCCCGCGAAGGCATCGACTACGCCCATGCCCGCGGCAAGCGGGTGTTCTGTGCCATCAACACCTATCCGCAGCCCGACGGCTGGGCCCAGTGGACCCGCGCCGTGGACCAGGCCGCCGAGCTCGGCGTCGACGCCCTAATCATGGCCGACATGGGCCTGCTCGATTATGCCGCCCGGCGCCATCCCGACCTCGCCCGTCACCTCTCGGTGCAGGGCTCGGCCACCAGCCATGAGGCGCTGCGCTTCTATCACGACCAGTTCGGTATCAAGCGCGCCGTGCTGCCGCGCGTGCTCTCCATCACCCAGGTGCGCGACCTGGCCAAGCAGAGCCCGGTGGAGCTCGAGGTATTCGCCTTCGGCAGCCTGTGCATCATGGCCGAGGGGCGCTGCTATCTCTCCTCCTACCTCACCGGCGAATCGCCCAATACCCGCGGCGTCTGCTCGCCGGCGGCTCACGTGCGCTGGGAGGAAACGCCCCAGGGCCTGGAGTCGCGCTTGAATGGCGTGCTGATCGATCGCTATGGCGAAGGCGAGCGCGCCGGCTACCCCACCCTGTGCAAGGGACGTTTCGAAGTCGGCGGCGAGACCTACCACGCCATCGAGGAGCCCACCAGCCTCAATACCCTAGAGCTGTTGCCCGAGCTTCGCGAGCTGGGTATCAGCGCGGTGAAGATCGAGGGGCGCCAGCGCAGCCCCGCCTACGTGTCGAAGGTGGCCGGGATCTGGCGCCAGGCGCTGGATCGCCTCGTAAAGACACCCGAGCGCTTCCACCCCGACCCCGCCTGGATGGCCGGCCTCGGTGAGGTCTCAGAGGGCGCCACTACAACACTGGGCGCCTACGAGCGCCGCTGGAAATAGGAGTCCGCATGTCTTCCGATTCCCTGCAGCTCGCCCTGGGCCCGGTGCTGTTCTACTGGACCCGCGAGCGCTACGCCGACTTCTACCGCAAGGCCGCCGACTGGCCGGTGGAGATCGTCTATCTGGGAGAGTCCGTATGCTCGCGGCGGCGCGACATGAAGCTCGACGACTGGCTCGGCATCGGCCGCGAGCTGACCCAGAGCGGCAAGCAGGTGGTGCTGGCGAGCCAGACCCTGATCGAGTCCGAGGCCGACCTGCGCGACCTGCGCAAGCTGTGCGACAACGGTGAGTTCATGGTCGAGGCCAACGATCAGAGCGCCCTGCAGCGCCTGGCCGCCGCCGGCCTGCCCTTCGTCGCCGGTGCCGCACTGAACCTCTACAACCCGGCTTCCATCGGCGTGATAGCCCGCGCCGGCATGTGCCGCTGGCAGGCGCCGGTAGAGATGTCGCGCGACGATCTCGCCCGGCTGCTCGCCGACTGCGAGGCCGAGGGCCTCGATCAGCCCTGCGAGGTATTCGCCTACGGCCACCTGCCACTGGCCTGGTCGTCGCGCTGCTTCACCGCGCGGCGCCACCAGAAGCCCAAGGACCGCTGCCAGTTCGTCTGCCAGAAGTACCCCGAGGGCCTGGCGCTGCGCTCGCAGGAGTCGAAGGAGGTGTTCACTCTCAATGGCATCCAGACCCTCTCCGGCGCCTGCCAGGACTTACGCCATGAAGTGAGCGACATGGCCGCTATGGGCGTGGCGGTGGCACGCCTGAGCCCCCGCGCCGAGAGCATGGCCGAAGTGGTGGCCGCCTTCGACGCCGCGCGCCGCGGCGAGCTGCCGGCCGCCGATCCGCTGGCACTGGTCGAGGTCGAGGTCTGTGATGGTTACTGGCACGGCCGGCCGGGCATGGACAACACGCGCCTGCCCGTTCCCTGAACGCTTCCCAGCCACCTTCGGAGGTCGCCATGAACCTGATCGACACGGACGAAATCCCGATGTCCAGACCGTTGGACGGCATTCGCCTGCCGGTGGCGGGCATGACCCAGCTGACCACGCTGGACTGCCCGGATCATCTGGCCTGTGTGGTGTTCCTGCAGGGCTGTCCGCTGCGCTGCGGCTATTGCGACAACAGCCAGCGGATGCCGCCACGACGTGGCGACGAGCGGGAGTGGCAGGCGGTACGGGAGTTTCTCGAGGAGCGCCGGGGGGTGCTTGAGGCGGTGGTCTTCAGCGGGGGCGAACCGACGCTGCACAACGCTCTGCCGGCCGCCGTCAGCGAGGTAAAGGCGATGGGCTTCAAGGTGGGACTGCACACTGCCGGGCCCTACCCGGCGCGACTCTCACGCCTGCTGCCGAATCTCGACTGGGTGGGGCTCGACGTGAAGGGGCGCGGGCGTGACTTCGACCGCATCTGCGGGCGCCCAGGCATCTGGCAGCGCAACAGCCAGAGCCTGACGACGCTGCTCGACAGCGGTGTGAATTTCGAATGTCGTACCACCGTGCACTGGCGCGACTTCGAGCTGGCCGACGTGGAGCGTCTGGCGCTGACCCTGGCCGACTGCGGCGTGCGCCGCTACGCCATCCAGGTGGCCCGCACCCGCCAGTGCCTCGACCCGGCCTACTGCCAGCCGGCGGAGAACGCCCCGCCGCGGGCCATGCTCGCCGGGTTGGTCAAGCGCCTGAGTCCGCACTTTGAGCGTATCGAGCTGCGGGAGTGAGTTAGTGGCTGAGATTCTCCGGCCCAAAGGCATCGGGCAGCAGTTCTTCGATGCTGTAGCGCCTGAGCAGCACACCTTGAGCGTTGAGCACGTGAATGCGGGTCTCGGCGTCGGCGAACTCGCGGATACGCTGGCGGCAGTCGCCGCAGGGCGAGCAGAGGTGCTCGCCGGGGCCGATGACGTAGACGTTGCGAAGGTGACGCTCGCCGGCGCTAACCATGGCGGCGATGGCCGAGGCTTCGGCACACAGCCCCTTGTAGTGGGCCACCTCGACGTTGGCGCCGGCGAAGCGCGCCCCGCTCTCGCTCTCCACCAGCGCGCCCACCGGATGCTGCGAGTAGGGCGCATAGGCGCACCCGCGCACCGCGATCAGCGCCTCGACGATGGCCGGCTCGATGGCGTCGCTCATGCCACGCTCCCTTCGTCATCGCGCAGCACCGCCTCCAGCGCCACCTCGACCATCTCGTTGAAGCTGCGCTCGCGGGCTTCGCTGGGCAGCGATTCACCCTTGAGAATATGGTCCGACACGGTGCAGATGGTCATTGCCCGACCGCCGAACTCCGCCGCCACGCCGTAGAGCCCTGCCGCTTCCATTTCCACACCGACGATGCCGTAGCGCTTCATCAGGGTGAACAGCTCGGCCTGGGGGTTGTAGAACAGATCCGCCGAGAACAGGTTACCCACTTTGACCGCCACGCCCTGGGCCGCGGCGGCGTCCACCGCATGGCGGGTCAGCTCGAAGTCGGCAATGGCAGCGAGGTCGTGGCCCATGAAGCGAGTGCGATTGACCGCCGAGTCGGTGCTCGCGCCCAGGCCGATCACTACGTCGCGCACCGCCACGTCATCGCGCACCGCGCCGCAGGAGCCGACCCGGATCAGGCGCTTCACGCCATAGTCGGTGATCAGTTCCTTGGCGTAGATGGAGACCGAGGGAATGCCCATGCCATGACCCATCACTGAGATCTCGCGGCCGCGGTAGCGGCCGGTGAAGCCGAGCATGTTGCGCACGTTGTTCACCTCGCGCGCCTCGTCGAGGAAGGTCTCGGCGATGTACTTGGCACGCAGCGGGTCGCCGGGCATCAGCACGGTGTCGGCGAAGATGCCGCGTTCGCCCTGGATATGGGGAGTCGCCATCGTAGGTCTCCTAGGCAGCGAGAGGGTCGGGGGGGAGAGGATCGCGAAGAAAACTCTTGCCGTCGTCCATGGGCGAAAGGCTCAGGTACGCCGCCAGGCTCTGGCCGATATCGGCGAAGGTGTCGCGAGCGCCGAGCGAGCCGGGTTCGAGCCCCGCGCCCAGCGCCAGGACCGGCACCCGCTCACGGGTGTGGTCGCTGCCGTGCCAGGTGGGATCGCAGCCGTGGTCGGCGGTGATCACCAGCAAGTCGTCGTCACGCAGTCTGGCCAGCAGCTCGGGTACACGCGCGTCGAAGGCCTCCAGCGCGGCGGCATAACCGGCCACGTCGCGGCGGTGGCCGTAGAGAGTGTCGAAGTCGACGAAGTTGGTCATCACCAGCGAGCGCTCGTCGGCCTCGTCCAGCGCGGCCAGGGTGGCATCCATCAGCGCTTCGTGGCCGCTGGCCTTGACCGTGCGCGTCACGCCGCAGTGGGCGTAGATGTCGGCGATCTTGCCGATGGCGATCACCTCGCCGCCGTCACCCTCGAGCTTCTGCAGCACCGTGGGCGCGGGCGGCTCGACGCTGTAGTCACGCCGATTGGCGGTACGGGCGAAGTCATCGGTGCTACGGCCGATGAAGGGCCGTGCGATCACCCGGCCGATGTTGTAGGGCTCGAGCAGCCGACGCGCGGTCTCGCACAGGGCGTAGAGCCGCTCCAGGCCGAAGACCTCTTCGTGGGCGGCGATCTGGAACACCGAATCGCCTGAGGTGTAGACGATGGGCTTGCCGCTCGCCACGTGCTCCTCGCCGAGCCGGGCGATGATCTCGGTGCCCGAGGCGTGGCAGTTGCCCAGCACGCCGGGCAGCCCGGCCTCGCGCTCGAGCGCCTGGAGCAGCTCCGGCGGGAAGCTGTCCTCGAGGTCGAAGAAGTAGCCCCAGTCGAAGCGCACCGGCACGCCGGCAATCTCCCAATGACCGGAGGGGGTGTCCTTGCCCGAGGAGATCTCCCGGGCATGGCCGTAGGCGCCGATCACCTCGCTGGGCGGCGTGATTCCCTCGGCCCAGGCACCGCTGCTCTCGCGATGGGCGTGGAACAGCCCCAGCCGGGCCAAATTGGGCAGCACGAGCGGGCCCTGGCGTTCAGCTCCGTCGCACTGCCCGCGGGCGCAGGCGGCGGCGATATGGCCCAAGGTGTCGGCTCCGGCGTCGCCGAAGTCCACCGCATCCGGCGCGCCACCGATGCCGAAGGAGTCGAGTACCAGCACGATTGCACGGGTCATGGCGCCTCCCGACGAATCACGTCCTGAATGAGTGTAGGCAGTGTGACGTCGCCAGCGGCGACGTCGTTCACTTCGATGGCCGCCCGCAGCTGGCTGGCGGCACGCTCGGCATCGTCCTCGCTTGCCGCATACACCCAGGCCAGCGGGCGCTCGCCGCCCACCGCCTCGCCGAGGGCGGCGATGCCGGTCAGACCGACGGCGGGATCGATGGCATCGTGCGGCGCCCGGCGCCCGCCGCCCAGCTCCACCACGGCCAGGCCCAGCGCACGCGTGTGCATGCGTGTGACGCGGCCTGCCCGCGCGGCATACACGGGACGAACGACGGGTGCCTGGGGCAGATAATGATCGTAGCGCTCGAGCAGGTCGGCCGGGCCACCCAGGCCCGCCACCATGCGCGCGAAGCGCTCGGCGGCGGCGCCCGAGGCGAGCCGCTCATCGAGCAGGGACAGGGCTGCATCGCGCCTGTCTGCCAGCTTGCCGGCCAGCAGCAGCTCGGCGGCTAGTTCGCGGGTCACTTCGAGCAGGCGGCCCCCCCGCTTCTCACCGGTCAGCAGGGCAATCGCCTCGCGCACCTCGACGGCATTGCCGGCGCAGGGCGCCAGTGGCTGGCTCATGTCGGTGAGCAGTGCAGTAGTCGGCGTACCGGCCCGGCTCGCCACGTCGGCAATGGTAGTGGCCAGCTCGAATGACGCCTCATGGGTGGGCATGAAGGCGCCGCTGCCGGTCTTGACGTCCATCACCAGGGCGTCGAGGCCACAGGCGAGCTTCTTGCCCAGTATCGAGCTGACGATCAGCGGCAGCGACTCCACCGTGGCGGTGACGTCGCGGATGGCGTAGAGCCGCCGGTCGGCCGGCGCCAGCTCGGCAGTCTGGCCGACGATAGCTACGCCCGACTCACGCACCAAGGTGCGAAAGCGCTCCCGCGAGGGCGCAATGTCATAGCCGGGAATCGCTTCGAGCTTGTCCAGAGTGCCGCCGGTGTGGCCCAGGCCGCGACCGGAGACCATCGGCACAAAACCGCCGCAGGCGGCGATCCACGGCCCCAGCACCAGCGAAACGAGATCGCCGACGCCGCCGGTGGAGTGCTTGTCGAGTACCGGCCCCGGCAGGCCCGGATCCAGGCCAGAGCCATGCCACGCCAGTACCTCGCCGGAGTCGCGCACGGCCTCGGTCAATGCCACCGTTTCGGCGGCATCCATGCCATTGAGATACACCGCCATGGCCAGCGCCCCGACCTGAGCGTCGGAGAGGCTGCCATCGGCGATGCCGGCCACCAGTTCGCGGATCGCCTCGGGCGAGAGCGCCTCGCCGTCGCGCTTGGCGCGGATCCGCTCCTGGGGCAGTGTCTGCGAGCGCATCAATAGCCCCCCGCTGGACCTTTATTTTCCTCGACGCCGAGGATCTCGAGCAGGCTACCGAGCAGCCCCGAGGCGCCGAAGCGAAAGTGCCGTGGAGTCACCCACTCGGGCCCCATCACCTGCTCGGCGAGCTGCAGGTAGGCGGCAGCGTCCTCGGTGGTGCGCACGCCGCCGGCGGCCTTGAAGCCCACGTCGCGACCGCTCGCCTTGATCTCGGTGAGCAGGATCTTGGCGGCCTCCAGCGTGGCGTTGACCTTCACCTTGCCGGTGGAGGTCTTGAGGAAATCGGCGCCGCCATCGATGGCAAGCATGCCGGCACGAGCGATCAGTCCCGCCTGCTTGAGCTCGCCGGTTTCCAGAATGACTTTGAGCACGGCGTCGCCGCACTCGCGCTTGCAGGCGGCGACCAGCTCACGGCCGACCTCGGCATCGCCCGCCATCAGCGCACGGTAGGGGAAGACCACGTCGACTTCGTCGGCCCCCGCGGCGACGGCCGCGCGGGTCTCGGCCGCGGCGCGTTCGATAGTGGCTTCGCCATGGGGAAAGTTGGTCACCGTGGCCACTTTCACCTGGCCGGACAGGCCCTGCTCGGTCAGCGCCTGGCGGGCGGTTTCGATGAAGGCCGGGTAGATGCACACCGCCGCCGGATGACCCGCAGACGTATTGGCACGGGCACACAGTTCACGAATGACGGCGTCGCTGTCGTCGTCGTTGAGGCTGGTGAGGTCCATCAGCGCCAGGGCCTGGCGCGCGGCCTGTTGCAGTTCGGTCATGACGTTACCTGTCGAAGCAAGAGCGTGTCGCGGCGGTCATCAGATCACCCCGCCCAGGGCGAGGAAGAAACCGGCAATGGCCGCCGACATCAGGTTGGAGAGGGTACCTGCCAGCACCGCCTTGACGCCGAAGCGGGCGATGTCGTGACGCCGGCTCGGGGCGATGCTGCCCAGGCCGCCGAGCAGGATGGCGATCGACGAGAGATTGGCGAAACCGCACAGGGCGAAGGAGAGGATCGCCACGGTGTGGCCGCTCATGGCCTGGCCGGTATTGACCACCATCGACGTGCCTTCGATGTAGGGCGACAGGTTGATGAAGGCAACGAACTCGTTGACCACCAGCTTCTGGCCGATGAAGGAGCCGGCCAGCGTCGCCTCCTCCCAGGGCACGCCGAGGACGAAGGCGAGCGGCGCGAACAGCCAGCCCAGTATCAGCTCCAGGCTCAGTTCCTCGACGCCGATCCAGCCGCCCACGCCGCCGAGCATGCCGTTGATCAGGGCGATCAGGCCGATGAAGGCGAGCAGCATGGCGCCGACGTTGGCCGCCAGGCGCAGCCCCGAAGTGGCGCCGGTCGCCGCCGCATCGAGGATATTGACCGGTTTGTCCTCCTCCTCGATGACTTGGTTGGCCTCCTCGGTATCGTCCACCGGCTCCTGCGTCTCCGGCATGATCAGCTTGGCGAACAGCAGCCCGCCGGGGGCGGCCATGAACGAGGCCGCCACCAGATACTCCATGGGGATGCCCAGCGCCGCGTAGCCGGCCAGCACCGAGCCGGCCACCGAGGCCAGCCCGCCGCACATCACCGCAAACAGCTGCGAGGGGGTCATGCGGGCAATGAAGGGGCGCACCACCAGCGGTGCTTCGGTCTGGCCGACGAAGATGTTGGCGGTGGCCGAGAGCGACTCGGTGCGCGAGGTGCCCAGCGCCTTCTGCAGCGCCCCGCCAAGGATGCGGATCACCCACTGCATGATGCCGATGTAGTAGAGCACGGCGATCAGCGAGGAAAAGAAGATGATCACCGGCAATACCTTGATGGCGAAGACGAAGCCGATGTTCTCGACGTCGGCCAGGCCACCGAAGAGAAAGTCGATGCCGTCGTTGGCATAGAGCACCACCTGGCTGACCCCGGCGGAGATGGTCTGCAGCACCGCCTGTCCGAAAGGCACGTAGAGCACGAAGGCGCCGATGCCGGCCTGGATGGCGAAGGCGCCGCCCACGGTTCGCAAGCGGATATCGCGCCGGTTGGAGGAAAAGACGAGGGCGATGGCGATCAGCGTCGTCATGCCGACCAGGCTCATGATGGCGGTCATGGGAAGGTCCTTCCATTCGTGCTGGTTGACCCGCCGCACGGGCCGCACCTGGTTATAGTAGGAAGCGCACGGAGGTCGCGCGAAATGTTAAATCTATAACATCAGATGTGATAACTCCAACACGAATCTCCCAACTTCCAACGCTGCGAAGCCGCCATACGGTGCATGACGGCTTCGTCGGTGCGCTCATGGAGAAGGCGTGCCGACAGGCAACTGCACCACTCCAGGCGGAGATCTTACTTCGAACGGCCCAGCAAACGCCGGGACCAGGCTTGCGGCAAAGCCAGGCGCAACAGCGGCGGCCACAGCTCCGACGTCATGCCCGATAGCCGCAGCGCCGCGAGAGTGGGACGCACGGAGTGCCCTCGCCGCTTGTTCTCCATGCCCCAGTCGAGCAGCTTGCGATTCACGGCCGCGAGAAGCTGACGCCTCTCGCGACGGGAAAGTCGCTGTCGATACGGGTCGAGAAGATCCTGGGCCGGGTGAGGTGGCAGGACGTCACCGTTGCCCGGGCCACCCTCGGCTTCCTGCCACAGGCTGGTCACGGTATCGTCGTAGTGGATCGCTTCGAGTTCGCAGAGCGCCTTGAGCCAGAAATAGTCTTCACCCCCGTACGGATAGCGCTCGGGAAAGCCCTCCAGATCCAGGAAGCGCCGGCGACGCAGGCACGCGGCATGGGGGTGGATGAAGTCTGCATGAGCATAGGCCGTCAGCGCGCTCAGTCGGCTCAGGACGCCTTGCGGAAGCGGTGCCACCTTGACCAGCCCTCGCTGACCGCTTATGCACTGATAGGCGTTGATGAACAGCTCGATGTCGGGATGCCGGGCTATGGCCTCGGCCATGCGTGAAAGGTGGTCGAAGAGCAGCAGATCCCGAGCGTTGAAGAACATCAGCCACTCCCCCGCGGCACGCTGCGCCCCGCCATTGCATGCCGCAAGAGCGCCCTCGCCGTGCCTGGCTTGCAACAGTTGCAGCCGCCCCGCGCGCTCATGATGGTGAAGGAGTTCCAGGGAGCCATCCGTTGACCCCTCGTCGACCGCGATCACCTCATACCCCTTGAACACTTGGCGGAACAGGGACGGGAGTGACGTTTTCAGGTTTTGCGCTTCGTTATAGACGGGTATCACTACCGATATCAAAGGCATACCAAATCATTCCCTGCTCCAGCAGACGTCAATTCGGCAAAGGACGTTCAGGGTACATTGGGTGGGTTGACGTGCTGGCTGATTTTGCCGTCAGCGCCGTGCTGAAAATCGACTAGCAAGAAGCGCTGAAGAAAAAAGCCGACTCGGCCTCCGGCGAGAATGAGCGTTCTCAGTCGAGGACCGGCTCGAGGCCGCCCGATCCGCTGCAGGTCGCACGGCGCTACGCCCGGGCGACGAATCGCCTTTCGGTCGGAGTGGAAAAACGGCGTCGGCTGGCTCAGCATAGGGCAGCCAAAGCGACCTTCGAGGACGATACCTTGGGAAACCGGACATGAGGAGCCGCAGCGCCCTGCGCCTGGCCCGGCTGCAGCATGCACTGGCCGGAGGCGGCACCTTGCACCTCAGCGAGGCGGCACGCCTCTGCGGCGTTTCGGAGATGACGATTCGCCGCGACGTGGCCGCCAGCGACGGCGCGCTGATCTTCCTCGGCGGACGGCTGGTAATGGCCGACAACCCGCATTACGCCCCGGTCTATGACGTCGACGAGCAGCAGGCCAGCCACTTCTCGGCCAAGCGTCGCCTGTGCGAGCGCGCCGCCGGCTTCATCGAGGATGGCGACACTCTGTTCATCGACTGCGGCACTACCCTGCTGCCCCTGGTCGGCCTGCTCGCGGAGTACCGCGAGCTCACCGTGGCGACCTATGCCCTCAACGTGGCCAACGCCGTAAGCCGGTTGCCTGACGTGCGCCTGGTACTTCTCGGTGGGCTCTATTACCCCGCCTCGCAGTCCTTCGGCAGCGACGACATGGCCAGCTCAATCCGCCGCCTGGGCATCAACCGCGCCTTCCTCTCCGCCGCCGGCGTGCATGCCGAGCGCGGCGTAAGCTGTTTCCATTTCCACGAGGTGGCACCCAAGCAGGCCGCCATCGCCTGCGCCGCGCAGCGCCTGCTGGTGATCGACGAGAGCAAGATCGGACAGATCCGGCCCGCCTACTTCGCCCGGCTGGACGACTTCGACGTGGTGATCACCGACGGCGACAAGGGGCTGTCGACAGAGAGCGGCGGACCCAAGATCGTCGCCGCTTGACCGCCACCCAGACGCACCGAAGCCGGGCAATGCCCGGCTTCGTGGGGTAGAGTCTGGCCGAGCGCAGCCAATTTTAGCCGCACTTGGACCAACCGCATCCTGCGTAACAGGTCGGACACCCGTCCATCATGATCAGCTCGCCGCGACACTCGGGGCAGTGACCCACCACCGTGGGGCCATCGCCCTTGTCCGTCTCTGACGCTTGGACTTGGGCCTGCTGCTCGGCCTGGGCCTCCTCCTCGAGGGTGGGTGGCTGCCAGGGATGGCCATGCGCTAGGCGATGGGCGTAGCGGCTGACCAGGTCCTCCACCGGCACCTGGTTCCCGTCCTGGTCGAGGAAGCCGCGGCGATAGAGGATCTGCTGGATCGACCAGGCGATGGCGGCAACCTCGGAGTCGTGGAACATCGGCTTGCCCCAGCGGTTCATGCCGCAGCGCACCAGGCCCTTGTCCCAGGCCACCTTGCGCAGGTCGGCCACCGCCTGGGTGACGTAGCCGCCGCGAGCGGCCAGCGACAGGCTGCGCATGGTGGCGGTGATCCACTGGTGCTCGCTGGAGAGCTGGCCGGAGGGGAAGAAGAACTCCACCGGACGCTCGATCACCACGCGCTTGCCGTCGAGTACGCCCTCCACCGGCATGAACGAGACCAGCAGGTAGACCTTCTTGCGGCCCTCGGCGCCGACGTAGGAGATCTTCTCGGACACGGCCTCGAGGGTACCCTCGGGGCGCGAGGGAATGCGCACCGTGAGCGGGTTTTCGTCGGCCAGCGGCGGCGCTTCCACCGCCTTCTTGACGCTGTAGGAAACGATCTTGGACTTGATTTCGACGGCCATCAGCAGGCTCCTTGGAACTGTTGTGCGGCGCAGCTCAAGCGACGGTGACGTACGACCGTCACGAGCGAAGGCGAGGCAAGGCGCCGGCTTTTGAGGAAGCGGAGTTTACGAGCCGTAAATGAGCATTCCGCAAAAGCCGGCAACACCGCCTCGTCGAGCGCAGTAGGTCGTGGCTTACCATTTGCCATAGGTGCCTTCCTTCAATGCGTCATAGAGATTGGCCGCGTTGTGCTCCTCGCCGTCGTAGACCACCTTCTCGTCGCCGGAAAGTTCAAGCGTCTCGCCGTTCTCGAGTTCGAACACATAGGTGGTGTTCTTGAGATCGTCCTCACGCACCAGCACGCCCTGGAAGGCTTCCGGGTTGAAGCGGAAGGTGGTGCAGCCCTTGAGCTTGCTCGCGTAGGCGTCCAGGTAGAGGTCCTTGAACTGCTCGAACGGGAACTCGGTGGGCACGTTGACCGTCTTGGAGATCGCCGAGTCGACCCAGGCCTGGGCCGCCGCCTGCACCGCCACGTGCTGAGTCGGGGTCACCGCATCGGCGGTGATGAAGTAGTCGGGCAGGTCGCTCTCCACCGCGTCGCTGGCGATGAAGTGGCGGTAGGCGGCGAGCTCGAACGAGACCACTTCCACCTGCTCCTTGGTCTTCTTGCCTGACTGGATCACGTTGCGGAAGTAGCGGTGCGAGAACGACGGCTCGATACCGTTGGATGCGTTGTTGCCCAGCGACAGCGAGATGGTGCCGGTCGGTGCGATGGAGCTGTGGTGGGTGAAACGCGCACCGTGCTCGGACAGCGCCGCGACCAGCTCCGGCTCCACTTCGGCGACCTTCTGCATGTAGCGGCTGTAGCGCGCGTGCAAGATGCGCCCCGGCACCTTGTCGCCGATCTCGTAGCCGTCCTTCGCCAGCTCGGGACGCTCGCGCATCATCTTCGGCGTGATCTCGAAGTCCTCGGCCAGTATCGGCGCCATGCCCTTCTCGCGGGAGAGTTCCAGCGCCTGCTTCCAGCCCTCGATGGCCAGGTTGCGGCTCACTTCCTCGGTGAAGGCGAGCGACTCGGGCGAGCCGTAGGGAATCTTGAGCATGGTCAGGGTCGAACCGAGGCCGAGGAAGCCCATGCCGTGACGACGCTTGGCCTCGATCTCGCGACGCTGGCCCTCCAGCGGCAGGCCGCTGATCTCGACCACGTTGTCGAGCATGCGGGTGAAGATCGCCACCACCTGGCGGTAGCGCTCCCAATCGAAACGCGGCTTCTTGCCGAACGGATCAATGACGAAGCGGGTCAGGTTAACCGAGCCGAGCAGGCAGGCGCCTTCCGGCGGCAGGGGCTGCTCGCCGCAGGGGTTGGTGGCGCGAATCTCCTCGCAGAACCAGTTGTTGTTCATGCGATTGACCTGGTCGATCAGGATGAAGCCCGGCTCGGCGAAGTCGTAGGTGGAACGCATGATGGTGTCCCACAGCTCGCGCGCCTTGATCACCTCGACGATGCGACAGGCCACGCGCCCCTCGGCGTCGACGCTGTAGCCCTCCTCGATTACCGGCCAGTCGCGGTAGATCAGGTCCTCGGGCTTGACGTCATCTTTCTCGCCGGCGTGCAGCGGGAAAGCCAACGGCCAGTCGGCGTCGTTCTTCACCGCTTCCATGAACTCGTCGGTGATCAGCAGCGATAGATTGAACTGGCGCAGCCGGCCGGCTTCGCGCTTGGCCTCGATGAAGCTGCGCACGTCGGGGTGGCCGACGTCGAAAGTGCCCATCTGTGCGCCGCGGCGACCGCCCGCCGAGGCCACCGTGAAGCACATCTTGTCGTAGATATCCATGAACGCCAGCGGGCCGTTGGTGCCGGCACCGGCGCCGAACACGAAGGCGCCCTTGTGGCGCAGGGTTGAGAACTCGTAGCCGATGCCGCAGCCCGCCTTGAGCGTCATGCCGGCATCCACCACGCTGTCGAGGATGTCGTGCATGGAATCGCGGATGGTGCGCGACACGGTGCAGTTGATCAGGCTGACCGCCGGCTTGTAGTCCTCGGCGCCGGCGTTGGACATGATGCGCCCGGCGGGAATGGCACCGTTCTCCAGCGCCCAGCGAAACTTGGGCAGCCACTCCTCGGCGCGCTCGCCCTCCACCGCGGCCAGGGCACGCGCGACGCGGTCCCAGGTTGCTGCCACGTCCTTGTCGACGGGACGTCCATGACGATCCTTGAGGCGATACTTGGAGTCCCAGATATCGCGTGAGGGCACTTGCATAGGCACCTCGTTGGATGTCTTGACGGCCTTGGTGGAAGTACTCATGCAGGGATCTCCAGTAAGGGTCAAAAGTTCAAATCGTTCAACGTTCCTGGCGTGCCAGGCGCTCGAAGCGCACCAGCCATTCGCCCAGCCGCCCTTGGGCCAGGCCCTCTTCGCAGCTGTCCAGCAGATTCTTGACTGTCAGGCCGAGCTCGGTGTCGCCCTCGATCACCAGCCGACGCTGGAAGAACAGGGCGTCGGGATCCTCGCGCCGGGTCGCCAGGCACAGAAATTCGCGCCAGCCACCGCGGATGGTCGCCTCGCCCGTCTCGCGCGTGAGCCTGAACCGCCCCCCTTCGAGGGTCAGGGTCAACGTCGCGCCCAGGTCCTCGACGTGCAGCGAGATGCGACGACCCTCCAGGGCATCGAACTCGCCCTCGGCCAGCGGTCCGGCAAAGGTGCGGTTGAGCAGCGGCTCGATCAGTCGACGCTTCACCGTGAGCGGCATACGAGGATCGATGGCGCGAATCAAACGGGTCGGCGCGGGCGGGCGCGGCAAGCGCGACAGGGATTGCAGGAACATCGGCGACTCTCCGTGGGACGAAACGGGATTGGTAAACCGCCCATCCTAAGCTCGACGCCGTCTGTCTGCACTGATATGCGTCAAGCCCGTACCAGCGCCCCAACCGGGGCCTTGGCTACCATATATAGACCGGCATGGTTGATCAAGCACCACATGTAGCCTTTATTTTTAACGGTAGCCCTTGAATTTCGGTAACTGCCTGATCCCCAAGCGGCTGCACCGAAAGCTGGCACGATGACAGGGGAGGATGGCTGCACAACGTGGACAACAGCGACCGAACGACAGGCCATCGAGAGGTGCCGAAACGTTGACGAGAGGTAATCAAGAAGGGGCCGGTAACTGTCGACGAGACCAAAAAGACGACGGCCGGCGCGCCGCGATGCGGCGCGCCGGCACGTAGGCCTGCCCGTCTCAGTTAGCCGTCAGAGATACTGGTAGCGCAGCAGTCGATACTTGATGCGTTCGAGGATCACCTGGTCGATCACGGCCGCGAGCACGGCAATGACCAGGATGTTGGTCATCACGCCGGTCATGTCGGCGATCTCGCCCGAATAGGCCAGCGATTTGCCGAGCCCCGCGCTGAAGCCGACGATCATCTCGGCCGAGATCAGTGCGCGCCAAGCGTTGCCGAAGGCGAGCTGGGCGCCGGTGATCAGCTCCGGGGTGACCGCCGGGAAGTAGACGCGCTTGAGCATCTGCATGCGCGAAGCACCCATTACCCGCGCGGCGTCGATATGCACCCGCTCGACGCTCTCGGTGGCGTTCATCACGCTAAGGGCGGTGGGGAAAAAGGCGCCCACGGCCACCACCACGATGATCGGCATGTTGCCGAAGCCCATCAGGATCAGGAAAAGCGGCACCCAGGCGATCGAAGGGATCGACTGCAGAATGATGATCGCGGCCTTCAGCGTGCTGCGTACCGAATTCAACGTACCGCCGACCAGCCCCAGCACGATGCCTGCCAGCAGGGCCGCGCCGTAGCCCGCGCCCAGTCGTCCCATGCTGTTGCCGAGCCCACGATAGAACTCGGCGCTGCCCAGCTCGCGCCACAGGCGTATCAGCGCCACGTGGACGTCTGGCATCAGGAAGCTCGGCAGAAACCAGGCGGCCACCTGCCAGAAGAACAGGATCAGGACGATGGCCAGCACGTAGGCTCGCTTGCTGGCCACGCCGGTTACGGTATTGCTCATGCTCAAAGTTCGCGCTCTTCCTGCCAGGTGAGATCCAGCAGCGCATCCACGTCGAACGCCGCCTCACCCTCAAGAATGCCTTGGGTTTGCATGATCTCGGCCAGCTCCTTCATGCGCGCGATGTCGTCCTCGGTGAGCTCTGCGCTGAAGTCGTTGGTGGCGATGGCCTGCGCGATCACCTCTTCGCTGGGGACGGTGCTGCCGTCACGAGTCTCGATCACCTCGTCGTTGACGAAGTAGTGGGTGATGTAGGGAGCGGCTTCTTCGGGCGAATTCTCGAGCATGTCGATCGCCTCGCGCTGGGCATCCAGCGCTGCCCACAGCACCTCGCGACGGTTCTCCAGCGTCTCGGCGGAGGTAATCACCACCATGCACGGGAACGGCCACACTTCGCCGATCTCGTAGATCTCCTTGACCGGCGCCTGCAGCTGGGCAAGGCGCGCATAGGGCTCGAACAGGAAGGCAGCATCCACGCGACCGCCGGCCAGCGACTGAACCGCCACCGAGGGCGCGACCCCCATGATGTTGAGGTCGTCGGGCGACAGCCCGGCATCGGCCAGGGTCACGCCCTTGAGCACGATATCGGCGGTGCTGCCCTGCTTCTGCGACGCCAGGTTCTTGCCGGCAAGGTCGGCTACCTCGTCGATGCCGGCGTCTTCTCGGGCCAGCAGCGCATGATAGCCACGCTGGGCGCCGCCGACGATGCGCAGATCGGCACCGCGTCCGGCCCAGGTAAAGGCATTGGAGAAGCCAAGCACGCCGATGTCGAGCTGGCCGCCGACGATGCCCTTGATCAGATCGGTGCCCGAGCTGAACTCGATCAGCTCGGCGTCGAGGCCGTACTTCTCATAAAGCCCGGCCTCCTGGGCGAGCATCACCTGAGCGTCGTCCATCACGCGCACATAGCCAACCCGGAGCGGTTCGTTGGCGAACAGCGGGGTGACCAGCAGCAGAGACAGCAGGGGAGCGATGAGCCAACGTGTCATTGCACGTCTCCTTTCTCGGTTTGACGTTCGGTTTCCTGGGCCTGCGTATCGATGCCGAGCAGGGAGAGAACCTCCCGGCGAATCCCGGCGAAGGCCGACAGGTCATGGGTCTTGGGAATGTGACCGAGCGTGATTTCCTTGAGCACTCGTGCCGGGCGGTGGCTGAATACCAGCACGCGGTCGGCGAGATAGAGCGCCTCGTCCACGTCGTGGGTGACCAATACCACGGTGGGCCGTTCTTCCTCGATCAGATCCTTGAGCACGCTCTGCAGCGTCAGGCGGGTCAGCGCATCGAGGGCGCCGAAGGGCTCGTCGAGCAGCAGCACCTTGGGCCGGGCGATGAAGGCCCTGGCCAGGGCGCAGCGTTGACGCATGCCGCCGGAGACCTGATGCGGATGATAGTCCTCGAAGCCGTCGAGCTTGACCCGCGCCAGCCACTGGCAGGCCTCCTTGCGCGCCTCGGTCGCTGGTCGCCCCTGGAATTCCAGCGCCAGGGCGACATTCTCCCGGAGCGTCATCCATGGGTAGAGCGCGTGTTCCTGGAAGACCAGGGTTCGCTCGGGCGCCGGACGCTCGACCGGTCGACCTTCGGCCTTCACCTGGCCATCGGTGGCGTGCTGCAGGCCCGCGACCATGTGCAACAGGGTCGACTTGCCGCAGCCGGACGGACCGACCAGGGCAACGATTTCGCCGTCGCGAATGGTGGTATCGAAGGTGTCGATCACCTTCAAGTCGCCGAAGGACTTGGTGACCCGTTCGAACTGAAGCTGCATATGAGCGTCCGGAACAACTATATATTCAAAAATGGAATACTAGACTGTCCAGTATATAACCAACTTGACGGCTTTGGAAGCCGAAGGCTGATTACCACTGATGACATCATCTCGCCCAAGGGGCGCCTCCCCCACTTGACGCACCCTGTGCCAGCCTGCAAGTTCCGCGAGGATCTGATAGAGCACATCCATCTGGAGAAATAGCCTGCTCTCGAGCGGACCGTCTAAGTCACGGCCCGCCCATAAAAACGGCGCCCCTCGGGCGCCGTTTCATGTGGTATTCGTGGCTCGGGCAAGCGAATCAGACAGTTCGCGAGAAGCGCCCTTCGTTCGGCTTGAGGTAGGCATCGAAGGCCATGGCCATGTTGCGCATCATCAGGCGTCCGGCCGGGAGCACCTCGATGGCGTCGTCGCGGATCGCCAGCAGGCCGTCCTCCTGCATCTCGCCAAGCTGGTCGAGAGCATCGGCGAAGTAGTCGCGAAAGACGATGTCGTGGCGCGCCTCGACGTTGGCGAAGTCGATCCGACCGTGGCACATCAGGGCATTGATCACGTCGCGGCGCAGGCGATCGTCGTCGTTGAGGCGATAGCCGCGCATCACCGGCAGGCGCCCGCCTTCCAGGCGCGCCTGGTACTGGGCGGTCTCCTTGACGTTCTGGCTGTAGCTGTCGCCGACCTTGCCGATGGAAGTGATGCCCAGGCCGATCATGTCGCAGTCGGCGTGGGTCGAGTAACCCTGAAAGTTGCGCTGCAGGGTACCGTTCTCCTTGGCCAGGGCGAGCTCGTCCTCGGGCAGGGCGAAGTGATCCATGCCGATATAGACGTAGCCGGCCGCGGTCAGCCGGCGAATGGTCAGTTCGAGCAGCTCCAACTTGCGCTCCGGGGGCGGCATGTCCTCGGGGCGAATCAGCCGCTGGGCCTTGAACAGTTCGGGCAGGTGCGCGTAGCTGTAGGTGGCGATGCGGTCGGGATGCAGGGCGATGATCTTTCCGAGCGTGGTATCGAAGCTTGCCACCGTCTGCAGCGGCAGGCCGTAGATCAGGTCGACGCTCACTGACTGAAAGCCGGCCTCGCGCGCCGCCTTGACCAGCTCCACCACCTGCTCCTCGCTCTGCACGCGGTTGACCGCCTTCTGCACGTCGGCGTCGAAATCCTGCACGCCGAAGCTCAGGCGGTTGAAGCCCAGATCGTGAAGCTCATGAATCTGCTCGGGCGTGACCGTGCGCGGGTCGACCTCCAGCGAGAACTCGCGCTCCTGTGCAGGAGCGAAGTGGAAGGCTTTATCGAGAGAGGCCATCAATTCGCCGAGCTGGGCATTGCTCAGGTAGGTGGGCGTACCGCCTCCCAGGTGCAGCTGCGTCATGCGTCGGGTGTCGTCGAACAGTGCGGCCTGTACGCGGATCTCCTGCTTGAGCCACTCGAGATACTCCGCCGCCCGCCCGGTATTGTGGGTGATGATCTTGTTGCAAGCGCAGTAGTAGCACAGGCTCTTGCAGAACGGGATGTGCATATAGACCGACAGCGGCTTGGGCGCGGCGACGCGGTTACTGCGCTCGGCGGCGGCACGGTAGTCGTCCTCGGCGAAGGCCGCGTGGAACTGGGGCGCCGTCGGGTAGGACGTATAGCGGGGGCCCGGTCGGTCGTACTTTTCCACCAGCGGGCGATTGAACAGCAGGTCGTCTTGCATGATCGGAACAGCCTCTTGAACGTTGGCGTGGCAAGCCATGCCTCTTGCCCGACAGTATGCATCCGGCTACATGCAGCGTCTCGACAGCACGCCTCTATGTTGTCCCAGATCAAGTTTGACGATATCCGCTCGGGTCGTCGGCCCAGTCAGGCCCCAGGCCACCTGCTCCCCTCCCAGACCCCAGGCCGCCACCGAGCCCCACAGCAGTGCCAACCAGGCAGTAGCCGAACAGCATTTCGCGCATGGGCCAAAGAGAACCCCAGCAACAACCACTCCCAGCCGTGAAAGATTGCGACAGTGGGGGCATCAGCACGGCATGCAGCGCCGCCAGCGGAAACAGCCAGCGCCAAGCGGGAAGCCGGTGAGAGGCGAAGCCGTCATCGGCATCAACGCCGAGCTTGGCAAGGAGTTTAAACATGTATATAAAATACTACTTAGCGCAGCCGCTGGAAACCGTCGCGAGGTAGCAGCGATGAAACATCACCCTTCACGCCTGGCCTGGCTCACTCTGGCCTACGGCTGTATCGGCCTGGGTGCCGTCGGGGCCTTACTGCCGCTGCTTCCGACCACACCTTTTCTGCTGCTCGCCGCCTGGGCGGCGCCCAAGGGCTCTCCGCGACTGGCGCGCTGGCTCGAGCAGCATCCGCGGTTGGGGCCGGTGCTCATGGCCTGGCAGCAGCAGCGCGCCATTCCACGGCACGCCAAGCGTCTCGCCGTGACCCTGCTGGCGCTGAGCTGGCTGGTGCTTTGGCTGGGAGGTATCGATCCAGTGGTACTGGCGGTGACGGCAGTACTCTTTGGCAGCGTCGGTGCGTTCGTTGCGACGCGACCCGATGCCGCACGTCCGGCCAGGGAAGCAGCTCGCTTGACCAGTGCTAGCATGGAGCGACGTTAAAGCGATGATCTTGACCTTCATCAAGCGACAGGCGGATTCGCCATGCACCTGACACGCTATACCGACTATGCGCTTCGCGTCCTGATCTATCTCGCCGTCAAAGGCGAGGAGCGCTCCACGATCCACGAGATCGCCGAGAGCTTTGGCGTGTCTCGCAACCATTTGATGAAGGTGGTGCAGGATCTCAGCCGCCGCGGTTACATCACCACCATTCGCGGCAAGCACGGCGGCCTATTGCTCAATCGTGCGCCGGAGGAGATCACCCTCGGTGGGCTGGTGCGCGATACCGAGCATGAGCTCAGCCTGGTGGAGTGCTTCCGCGATCACAACGAATGCATCATCACTCCCGCCTGTCGGCTCAAGCCGATCTTCAACGAGGCGATGGAAGCCTTCATGGCGGTACTCGATCGTTACACCTTGGCCGACATGCTCGGTGTCAGGCAACAACAGCTCGCCCGCCTCTTATTGATCCCGGCGGAGGAAACCTAGCCTAGATCAATTCGACCGGATTCGTTTTGGCTTACTATCGAAGCCAGTGCGCTGGGGTCGCTTCCGCTACGCTCGTGTTGGCTCCCCAGGCCGCCTGCCTTCACCGTGAATGGCATCTATGCAAACAACACGTTTCGTGAATAGCACTATCTGGGAGAACACCATGAAAACCTTTACCGCTGCCCTGTTCGCCGGTGCCGCAACCCTTGCATTCGCCGCCTCCGCCCAGGCGCAAGCCGACGGCGAAGCCATCTACAACCAGGCTTGCATGGCCTGCCACATGACCGGCGCCGCCGGCGCTCCGATCCGTGGCGACGCGGATGCCTGGGCACCGCGCATGGAAAAGGGCATCGACACGCTGTACACCCATGCCATCGAGGGCTTCAATGCCATGCCGCCCAAGGGCGGACACATGGGCCTGAGCGATGAAGAAGTGCAGGCCGCGGTCGACTTCATGGTTGAACCGGTGCTGTAACTCCAGTCCCCACTCAGGCTCGGCGACTTCGTTCGTCATATACGGGTCGCCATGTCACGTTCCCGGCATGGTATTTTTCCTGTCCTGCCCTGTTATCGGGCCTGGAGATCGCATTGACCTGAATCAACCTCCTCGACATCGACTTGCTAGCCCGCCTGAGCCGCGGCGAACTAGGCGGCGACCTCGAACCGATGGCCGAAATGGGCGGCCACGGTCATGGCCAGGGAAGCGGCGGTGGGCTCTGAGCCCAGCGGGACAGCCGCTGTGCGGCATGCTAGGCTCGGGCGCAATTCCTTCAAGAGACCCCCGCATGCGCTTGATCGTCCCGCTCGCCCCCGCTTTGGTCGGCCTGGCCCTGGCCGGGCCGGCCGTGGCCATCAACTACAATGTCGACGACATTGAGCGTCATGACGATTGGCATTCGGTGACGCTCACCCTGGGCGAGGAGCGCCATTTCCGCGCCCTTGAACAGACCAGCTACAGCGACTCCATTCTCAGCGTGAACTTCACTCCCGGCGTGTGCGATCTGCCGTGGCTCGAGGTGCGCGTCGAGCTCGAGGAGCACCAGCCCGAAAGCCGCGTGGCCAACCTGGTGCCCGGCGACTTGCGGGTGGATCACGAGACCATCCACAGCGGCATGGCGGAATTCATCACCCAGCGCGGCGACCGCGGTTTCTACGTCAATTTCTACCTCGACACCCAGGTACAGCTGATCGACGAGATGCGCAGCGGCCAAACGCTGCGGATGCGCTTCGATCGTGGCGATGAGGACTACTGGTTCATGAGCTTCGCGCTGGCGGGGGCCGACGCGGCCATCGCCCGTGCCGAGCAGCAGTGCGAGGCTGCAGACTGATGGCCGCGCTGCTGTTTCGGTTGACCCACGTTACCGACGAGGAGGCGTGGGAAGTACGCCGCCTGCTCGACGAGCACGGCTTCGACACTTACGAGACCCAGGCCGGTTTCTGGCGCCTGGGCGTCGATGCCATCTGGCTGCGTGACCCCGCGCAGCTGGAGGCGGCGCGGCAGGTACTCGAGCGCTACCAGGCCGAGCGGCAAGCACGTGTACAGCGGGAGCATGCCGAGCGGGTCGCGCAGGGAGACGCGCCGACACTGTGGCGGCGCCTATGGCAGCACCCCGTGCAGATGCTGCTGGTGGCGCTGGCGGTACTGGCCATTCTCGCCCTCACATTGGCGCCCTTCCTCGGACTGATCGAGCGCCTGGGTCAAAGCTGATCGCACCGTATACGGCCTGGCCCACATCCGTCCCTCACACGCTCTGCCAAGAGGAAAGCCTGACAGCCGGGGGCTCAGGCCGTAAGCTAGACACATACGCTTACAACGCCAATCCACCACGCCCAACAGGAGCTCCCCCGTGCTGAAGCGAACCCTGCTGACCCTGCTTGCCGCCGCCAGCCTGCCGCTGGCCGCCAGTGCCCACGCCACCGATGTGGTGCTTCACACCAACCATGGCCCCATCGGCATCGAGCTGTTCCAGGAGCAGGCTCCCGAGAGCGTCAGCAATTTCCTCACCTACGTGCAGGAAGGCCATTACGACGGCACTCTGTTCCACCGGGTGATCGACGGTTTCATGATCCAGGGCGGCGGCTTCGACGAGGATTTCCGCCAGCAGCCCACCCGCGCGCCGATCACCAACGAGGCCGACAATGGCCTGCGCAACGAGCGAGGCACCCTGGCCATGGCACGCACCGGCGACCCGCATTCGGCCACCTCGCAGTTTTTCATCAACGTCAACGACAACCGCTTCCTCGACCATCAGGGCACCCACTCCGGTCAGGCCTGGGGCTACGCGGTGTTCGGCCGCGTGGTGGAGGGCATGGACGTGGTCGACGCCATCAAGCGCGTGCCCACCACCAGCCGCGGCCCGTTCCAGGACGTGCCGCGCGAGCCAGTGATCATCGAGCGTGCCGAGATCCAGTGAACCCTAGCCCTTGAACGACGACGCCCCGTCACCTTGCGGTGACGGGGCGCCATCGTATCGACCCAGGATGAGCGAAATGCGCTGTGCCGAGGGCACGCTACTCGCGGCGGCGCGCCCACCGCCACCCCAGCAGCACCAGCGCCGCCGTAGCGGCGCCCAAACCGTTGGCCAGGATATCGAGCCAATCGCCGCCGCTGCGGCCCGGCACAGGAATCTGTAGATATTCGATGACGATGCCGTAGAGCGTCGCCGCGACAAAGGCCCAGGGCGGACGCACGCCGGCCAGTCCCATCAGCCCAGCCAGACCGCCGTAGCCGAGAAAGTGGTTGGCCTTGTCCCATGGCATCCGGCTCGGCATCTCGTCGCCCGCGGTCAGGCTGCCGAAGGCAATCGCGAGCGCCGCCAGAACGGCCAACACCGCCCATAGGCGGTGTCGATCGTGCCAGCGCCGTACGGCGTCAGGCATTCTGGTACTGAATGGTGCGATGGTAACGCGGGCTCAGTTCGTGCAGCGCCTCCATGAAGGCGGTGACGCGGTCCGGGTCGGTGAACTGGCTGATGCCGTGCCCCAGGTTGAAGACGTGTCCCGGGCCGGGGCCGTAGCTGTCGAGGATGCGCGCCACCTCGGCGCGGATAGCTGCCGGGCGTGCGAACAGCACGTTGGGATCGAGATTGCCCTGCAGCGCCACCTTGTGCCCCACCCGCGCGCGGGCGTCGGACAGCTCGGTGCTCCAATCCAGGCCCACGGCGTCGGGGCCGGCCAGGGCGATATCCTCCAGCCACTGCCCGCCATTCTTAGTGAACAGGATCACCGGCACGCGGCGCCCGTCGTGTTCCCGCTCGAGCCCTGCGACGATCTGCTCCATGTAACGCAGCGAGAATTCCAGATAGGCCGGCGTGGAGAGCGCGCCGCCCCAGGTATCGAAGATCTGCACCGCCTGGGCGCCGGCGCGAATCTGCGCGTTCAGGTAGTCGGTCACCGCCTGGGCCAGCACGTCGAGCAGCTGGTGCATGGTGTCGGGCTTGTCGTAGAGCATGGTCTTCACATGACGGAAGTCCTTGCTGGAGCTGCCCTCGACCATGTAGGTGGCCAGTGTCCACGGGCTGCCCGAGAAGCCGATCAGCGGCACACGGCCGTTCAGCTCGCGGCGAATGGTCGACACGGCGCGCATCACATAGTCGAGGTCGCGCTCGGCGTCCGGCGCCTTGAGCGCCTCGACATCTTCCACGCTGCGCACCGGCTTGCGGAACTTGGGTCCCTCGCCCGTCTCGAAATAGAGCCCCAGCCCCATGGCATCGGGGATGGTGAGGATATCGGAGAAGAGGATCGCGGCGTCGAGCGGATAGCGCTCGAGCGGCTGCAACGTCACCTCGCAGGCCAGGTCGTGATTGCGACACAGATCCATGAAATTGCCGGCGTCGGCGCGGGTGGCGCGGTACTCGGGCAGGTAGCGGCCCGCCTGGCGCATCATCCAGACCGGGGTGCGGTCCACCGGTTGGCGCATCAGGGCGCGCAGAAAGCGATCGTTCGTGAGATCCATGCAGGCAGTCTTCCACAGGAAATGTCGGCCCATTGTAGCGCATCATTTTTCGCGCGGCTTGACCCTGGCCAAGTGAAACGCGGCACGAAAGCCAGCGCTTCCCGGGGTTGCGTTCGTGAGCGCGGGCCGCGTTCCTGCTAGAATGGCAGCTTCACTTCCGGCATCGCCGTGGTCTGACCGAGGTACCCCGTGACCATTCGATTCATCGCCGCTTCCCGGCTGCCCACCCCCTGGGCCACCTTCACCATGCACGGCTTCGAGGACGAGGCCACCGGCAAGGACCATATCGCCCTGACGCTGGGCGACGTGGCCGACGGCGAGCCGGTGCTCGGCCGGGTGCATTCGGAGTGCCTGACCGGGGATGCCCTGTTCTCGATGCGCTGCGACTGCGGCTACCAGCTCCAGGAAGCGCTCAAGCGCATCGCCGAAGAGGGGCGCGGCGTACTGCTCTACCTGCGCCAGGAGGGGCGCGGTATCGGCCTGCTCAACAAGATCCGCGCCTATCACCTACAGGACCAGGGCGCCGACACCGTGGAAGCCAACGAGCGGCTCGGCTTCGGCGCCGACCTGCGCCGCTACGACCTTTGCGTACCGATGCTCGAGCACCTGGGCGTCAGCGGCCTGCGGCTGATGACCAACAATCCGCGCAAAGTCGACGCCTTGACCAAGGAAGGCGTGGTCATTGCGGAACGAGTGCCCCTGACCACGGGTCTCAATCCACATAACGAGCAGTACCTGTCCACCAAGGCAGGCAAACTCGGCCACATGATGGCGCTGGGGGACTTCACCCGCGCCGGCGACGTGGACATAGAACGCAAGCCCTGAGCCGAACCGGCATCGGGGCGATCCTGACGGAAGAGACCTCATGCCGCACTCCCTCGCCCCAGGCGGGCATCGCCATCACGTTCTCGAGGAACTGCTCAACAGCATCAGCCACGGCATTGGCGCCGCGCTGAGCCTGGCGGGGGTGATCGTGCTGCTGGTACTGGCCAGCCTGGCCGCCCATGTCGACCCGTGGAAGATTGTCGGTATCAGCCTCTACGGCGTGACCCTGGTACTGCTCTACACCGCCTCGACCCTTTACCATGGCGTTCGCCACCCGCGGTTGAAGCGCATGTTCCAGCAGCTGGACCACTGTGCCATCTACCTGCTGATCGCCGGTACCTACACGCCCTTCCTGTTGGTCAACATGCGCGGCCCCACCGGCTGGACGCTGTTCGCCATCGTCTGGACCCTGGCGCTCGCCGGTATTGCCTGCAAGCTGGCCTGGCCGCACCGTTTCACCGTGCCGAGAGTAGCGATCTACCTGATCATGGGCTGGCTGGTCGTTTTCGCCAGCGGCGAGATGAGTGCCCGCTTGCCCACGACCGGCATCGTCCTGCTCGCCGCCGGCGGCATCACTTACACCTTGGGCGTGATCTTCTTCGCCATCAGCGCAATCCCCTACAACCACGCCATCTGGCATCTGTTCGTGCTCGGCGGCAGCACCTGCCACTACTTCGCGGTATACGCCGCGGTACTGCCGTTCGGGGGGTAGAAGGAAAGTCATGTGTGGCTTCCAGGAATCCCCTCGTTTCGTGTAGAAAAGAGCAGAACGCCTTATGACAAGTACAAGAACAAAGAAGGAAGTGCATGAAGCTCAAGCTCAGTCTGGTTGGGCGCTACTCCTTCCTGTCGCTGACGCTGATGATTGGCTCGGTGGCGGTACTGAGTGCGCTTTATGCCACGGTGTCGGACTCCGTCACGGAGCGCCTGGCCGGCGAGCGGCTGGAAGCCCAGGTAGCAGGCACCGCCAACCGGCTGACCAACTTCATCGAGAATCGCATCTACCAGCTCGAAACCTTATCGACTCATCCTTCGATGCCGCTGTACCTACTTTACAGCGATGCGGTCCCGGAAGGTCTGCAAGAGCTGGTGCGTGTGGAAGCCGATGCGCCGGATCTCTATGGCATCCTGTTCTTTGACGCCAATGACGCGCTGACTGAGGTCGTTCCTGGCCAGGCAGCGTCGGGCGAACCCTATTGGGGTCGTGAGAACTGGTCGATCGCCGCCTTACCCTCCGTCTATCTGGACAATAATGAAATCATTGGCCCTAGCCTGACCTCCGGTACTGGCCCGGGCTGGCTGCTCATACGCCAACCGCTACGGGACATTGCCGGCCAGAGCACCGAGGGTGCCATCGCCCTGCACGTTCGCCTTGCCTCCCTGACCGAACTGATGCGCATCGAAAACCTGGCGGGTGTATTGAGGCCGTTCCTGCGAACCCCGGCTGGCGATCTATTGGATCCCACAGGCAATCTTCAACCTAACGAGCCGGAAGGCTTGCGAAGCGGCCCGGAAGTGCTGCCCGGCTGGCGTATCGATTACTTGGTATCGGCCGGCGACATCCTCAGCCCACTGCGAAACGTACAGTTCGGCCTCTACGCTCTGGCCGGAGTGATGGCCCTCGGCATAGTGGCGCTGTTCTGGGCACTTGCCCGTAGCCTTCGCCGACGAGTGAGTCGGCTGGTGACAGGAGCGGAGGCCTTCGCTTCCGGCGACCTGCATTTCCGCCTTCAGACCCCACGCAACGACAAGGACGAAATCGATGTCGTGGCCCATGCCTTCAACGCCATGGCGGATCGCCTTCAGGATATGATCGAGCGGACGGTGCAGGCGGAAAAGATGGCCGTACTGGGTGAGTTCGCCACGGGGGTGGCCCACGAAGTCCGCAATCCTCTCGCTACGATCAAGCTGACGGTTCAGGCACTGGAAAAAGGCGAGGCGAATAGCCAGCGTCGGGCTCTGCTGGTCTCCGTCGAGGAGGAGATCGATCGTCTCAACCGGGTGGTGGGCGACCTGCTCGATTACGGCCGTCCGGTCGCTGGCGAACCGCAGGTGGTGGAAATAGGGCAAATCTTCAGGCATGCCACCATTTTGACCTCGGGTCTGGCCGAGAGCCGTGGAGTGGAGATCCAGGTCAATGGAGATTCGCGGCTTGCCCTATATGCCAGCGCGGATCAGATCATTCAGTGTCTGGTCAACCTGATAGCCAATGCCATCCAGGCCTGCAAAGCGGGAGGGCAGGTTCACCTGCAGGCGTATCGCACCGGCGGCAGCCTGACGATCGAAATTACCGATGACGGCTGCGGAATGGATCAGCAAACGCTGAGAAAGGTGGTGGAGCCGTTCTTCACTACCCGCCAGGAGGGCACTGGGCTGGGCTTGAGCATTTCGCGTCAACTGATAGAACTGAATGGTGGCACGTTAGGAATCCGCAGTCGCCCAGGAAAAGGCACGACCGTTACCATGATCCTGCCGGCGTTACAGGCCGAGGGCGACTCTGCCCAGCCGAGGCTGACATAAGAACAAAGTCTGCGACGAGGACACGCCATGCACACCCATATCCTGATCGTCGATGACGAAAAGAGTTTCGTACGCTCGCTGGCTTTCGCCCTGGATGAGGCGGGGTTCGCCACGCGCAGCGCCCATACCGGCGAAGCGGCCCTGGCCGCCTTGGCAGAAGCCCGGCCTGACCTGATGTTGCTGGACCTGAGGCTGCCCGGAATGAGCGGTATGGATGTATTGGCGGAAACCTCGCGCCAGCATCCCGAGCTGCCTGTCGTGATGGTCTCGGCCCACGGCGATACTCGGGCCGCCGTGCAGGCGGTCAAAGCCGGCGCCACCGATTATTTGACCAAGCCCTTCGCCCTGGATGAGTTGCTTCACCTGGTCTCGACGCTGACCGAACGCAACCAGATGCGCGACGAACTGGCCTATCACCGCAGCCGTGGTGCATCGGCGTCGGGGCTGGTGGGAAGTAGCGAAGCCATGCAGCGGCTGTGGCAGACCGTTCAGCGCGTTTCCGGCAGCAGTGCCGGTCGCGTATTGCTGCTGGGTGAATCCGGCACCGGCAAGGCCATCGTCGCCAGGGCCATCCATGACCAGAGCGCACGCTGCGATAACGCCTTCGTGGAGATCAACTGCGCCGCGCTACCCGAACAGCTCATCGAAGCTGAGCTGTTCGGGGCGGAAAAGGGCGCCTATACCGGTGCGCATCAGAAGCGTCCCGGCCTGGTGGCGCTAGCCCATGGTGGGACACTGTTCCTGGACGAGATAGGCGAACTGCCCATGGCCTTGCAGGCCAAATTCTTGCACTTTCTCGAAAACGGCGATTATCGCCCGGTGGGCGGCGCCGCCAGCTACACCGCTGACGCCCGCGTAATCGCCGCAACCAACCGATCACTGGAGGATGAAGTTCGTGCTGGGCGCTTTCGCGAGGACCTGTATTACCGTCTCAATGTCATTGAACTGACCCTTCCCCCCCTGCGCGAGCGCGGTGAAGACATACACGAACTACTGGAGGTTTTCATCGCCGCGCAGGCCCGAGAGGAAGGTTGTCGTCCCATTACCGTCCCCGAGGAGACCCTGGCAAGGCTGGTCGCCTACGGCTGGCCGGGCAACGTGCGAGAACTGCGTAACCTGGTCGAACGCTTGACCATTCTGCATCCAGGTCAGCGAATCCGTCCCGGCCATTTGCCGGTCGAATTTCATCAAGGCACGACGGCTCAACAAGGTAACGACACCACCCTAGGTGAACGGCTACACAGTACCGAACGCCAGTTGGTCATCGATGCGCTCAACAGGAGCGGCGGTCGCAAAGGACAAGCCGCCGAACAGTTAGGGCTTTCACGCCACGCCTTCAAGCGCCGTCTGCAGCGGCTTGGGCTTGCATAGCTGACGCATGCCGGCCAGAGCGGTTACCGCTCCTTTTCTCTTGCCGATGAGCGCTTACCGCTCATTTTCTGTGTCCTGGACCGATGGACGGGCCGCCAATCCAACTCCCCCTCCCCCTGGCACGCTTCTTGCTGAAGTCATGGGTAAGCAACATATAACAAAACCTTGACCACGCCGGACTCAACCGGTCCAGGAGGCAAGCTTGCCGGGACTAACAGTCCGCTTGCGCGCAGCACTCTGCGCCAGCGGTTTGACCGTGACCCTCGCATTCGCCATGAGCGTCGCTCAGGGCAACGAGGCAACCATCAACGAAACGACCTCGGTCGGCCGGGTGGAGCTGGGCGCGCCCGACGTGGTGGCCGACGCCACCGTCGCCTGCCTCTATCCGATGACCGGTCGCTCCGCCAGCTACGGTCGCGACAGTATCGTCGCCATCCGCATGGCCCTTGAAGAACTCGCCACCGATCCGGCTGCGCCCCGGCTACGAGTGATCGTCGATGACTCTCGCTCCAAGGCCTCCTTCTCGGTACGCATGGCCGAGGATTTCATCGAGCAGGATAACGCCAACATTCTCTGCGGCATGGTCAGCTCCGGCGTGGGCATGGCCGTCAGTCGTCTGGCCCGGCAGCGCAAGACCATCCTCGTCGGTACCGACCACGCCTCCTCCCGGGCCACGCTGGAGGAAGGTCACCGCTACTATTTCCGGGTTTCCAGCGACACCTGGCATTCCCATGCCGCTGGCGCACGCTACCTTCAGGAGCTCCAGCGGGAGGGGGGCTGGCACAAGATCGCCTTTCTCGGCCCCGATTATGAATATGGCCGAGTCGCCTGGCGCGACCTGCAGGAAGCCATGGAACTCTATGGCGTCAGCTATGAAGTGACCGGCAGCTACTGGCCGAAGCTCTATGAGCCGGATTACTCGCTCTATATCCAATCCCTGCTGGAATCACCTCCGGACGTGCTGGTAGTCGCACTGTGGGGCGGGGATTTCACGGCCTTCATTGATCAGGCCCGTACGACTCGCTTGTTCGACCTCATGCGAGTGGCCAACTTCGATACCGGCGGCGATTACGAAAGCCTGGTCGCACTCGGTGAGATGCCCCCGGAAGGACTCATCCTCTCCGCACGTCATCACGTCAACTGGCCACAGACACCGCTGAACCGCCAATTCGTCTCTCGCTTCCACGAGCTTACCGGACGCTATCCCAACTACTCCGCACAGGGGGCCTGGGCCGGCATTCTCACTATTGCCAAGGCCATCGCGCTGGCCGGTGACGTGACCGATACCGAGGCGATGGTGGAGGCGCTGGAAGGACTGGAAATCCAGCTTCCCAAGGATCCGGAAGGCTATGTCTCCTACATCGATGCCACCACGCATCAGATCATCCAGGCCCAGGCCATCGGCACGCCCGTGCCCAGCCAGGAATATCCCCCGGCCCGGGTGATCCTGGGCAACTGGAAAGTCTATGACGCCGAATCCCTAAAACCATCGCCGTCTCTCATCGAGAGGCGACGCGGTAGATCTGGTGGCGGCTAGCCCGCTCACCTTTCCAGTACGACAAAGCAGCACGACTACGGCACAACAACAACCAAGGAGTCACCCATGAAGCACGCAACGCAACTTGCAGGCTGGAAGCGCACCCTGCTGGGTAACACCGCCTCGGTGGCGATCGTCGCGGCCGGACTCGTCGCCACGCCCCCCGTCGCCAAGGCGGAAGAAACCTTCAAGGTCGGCCTCGTGACCTTCCTCTCCGGCGGCGCCTCCGGCCCCTTCGGCGTACCCGCCGCACAGGCGGCGGAAACCGTGATCAAGGCGATAAACGCCGGCGAACTGCCCCCGCCTTACGACACCCCGGGGGTAAATGGCCTGCAGCTCGAGTCCGTGGTGATCGACGAAGCCGGCGGCCCCACCCAGCAAGTCGAGGAGTACCGCAACCTGGTGCAACGGCAGAACGTGAACGCGGTGATCGGTTATATCTCCAGCGGCGACTGCCTGGCCGTCGGCCCGGTGGCCGAAGAACTGCGCACCTTTACCATCGCCTTCGACTGCGGCACCCCGCGCATGTTCGAGGAGCTCAACGACCCCACTTACTTCTTCCGCACCGGCCTCGATGCCGTCGCCGATAACGTCGGGGCGGCACGCTACCTGCTGGACCGGCACCCCGATGCCACCCGCATCGCCGGTATCCAACAGAATTATGCATGGGGGCAGGATTCTTGGCTCGACTTCACGCTTTCCATGGAACAGCTGATGCCGGACGCCGAAATCGTCAACAATCAGACGCCTCAGCTCTTCTCGGGTAGCTACGGCAGCGAAATTTCTGCCTTGCAGACCCAGCGTCCCGAGATCGTCCACTCCAGCATGTGGGGCGGTGACATGGAGTCGTTCGTGTCACAAGCCAGCGCCCGCGGCCTGCTGGGCCAGGCAACCGCCATCCTGACCACCGGTGAATCGGGGCTGCATCGGTTCGAGGGGCAGGCGCCCAACGGCACCATCCTCGGCGGACGCGGCCCCTTCGGGGCATTCATGCCGGAGAACGCGCTGAGTGAGTGGTTCAACGAGGCCTACGAGGCCGAACACGGCACCCCTCCGAGCTACCCCTCCTCGAAAATGGCACAGGCCATCCTGGCCCTCAAATTTGCCGCCGACAACTCCGGCGCCGACGGCGTGCCCAGCAGCGAAGAGCTGGCCAGCACCCTGAAGGGAGCCGAGTTCGAATCCGTCAGCGGCACCGTGCGCATGGCCTTGGCCAATGGCCACCAGGCCATGCAGGACATGCTCTACGGCGAATATCACTACACCCCGGGCGAGGGTGCTGAGCTGCGCAACGTCCGCTCCTACCGTGGAGAGTGTGTCTCCGCCCCGGATGGCCAGAACGCCCAGGAGTGGATTCGTGCAGGTTTCCCCGGCGCCCAGTGCGATTGAACTCTCTCCGTCGGCAACCCTGGTGTGTTGCCGGCCACCGAGAGCTACTGAACCTGGATGTCGCCCCGTTCAGCGGCGCTCCGTGTCGCTGAACGGGCAGCACCCAGGCAGTGGTCTCCCACCGATAACTGGAGCAGAGCGATGTTAACGGTCTGGGCAATACTGATTGACGGCTTCATCTACGCCTCATGGCTGTTTCTGGTGGCGGCAGGTCTGACCGTCATCTATGGCGTCATGAGAATTCTGAACATGGCCCATGGAAGTCTCTATGCCCTGGGCGCCTATGCGGCAGCTTCGGCCATCGGCTGGTATTACGCCGGAGGCGGCAGCCAGCTATGGCTGGCCTTTGCCATCCTGGCCGGCTGCGCCCTCGCCATTGGTGCGCTCAGTGGTCTCTTGATCGAGCGGGGCATACTGCGGTTGATGTATGGCCGCGACGAAATCCTGATGCTGATCGTCACCTTCGCGATCCTGCTTATTCTCGAAGATGCGATGAAACTGCTATGGGGCACAACGCCGTATTACGCATGGCAGCCCTACGCTGCCATGGGGCGGGTCGACATCGACGTCCTCACGGTTTCCGGCTACGACATCATGGTGCTGTGCCTGTCGATCGCCATCGGTCTTGGCCTCTGGTTCTGGCTGGAACGTACCAACCTCGGCAAGATCCTTCGCTCGATCATCCACGACCGGGAAGTCTCCGAAGCCATGGGCGTCAATGTACGCCGCATGTTCACCATCACGTTCATGGTTGGCGCCACCCTGGGGGCCGTTGCCGGCGGCATTACGGCTCCGATCATCTCCGTGGTGCCGGGCATAGGCATCGAGGTCATCGTGCTGGCCTTTGCGGTGGTGGTGACCGGTGGCCTGGGCAGCATCACTGGTGCCGCCGCAGGCGCCATCATCGTCGGCCTGGCCAGGGCCACATCGATCCACACCATGCCTCAGTTCGAACTGTTCATCATCTACGCAGTGATGGCTGCCGTGCTCATTTTCCGGCCCAACGGCCTGTTCGGTCAGGCAACTGCGAGGAAAATCTGATGCCTCTACAGAAATCCGAAACTCTGATGGTCGCTGCCGCCGTGGCCATTGGCCTGGCCGGGTTGATGAGCCCGAGCTGGCTGATCTTCCTCACCACACTGGCCGTCGCCAAAGCGCTGGTGGTTCTCGGTGTGGTCATGCTCATGCGCTCGGGCCTGGTCTCGTTCGGCCAAGGACTGTTCTTCTGCATCGGTGGCTATGCGGTAGGCATGGGTGGCCGCTTCTGGGGAATTCAGGACGCCCTGGTACTGATTCTGACTGGGGTCGTAGCCTCTACGGCCATAGCGATGATCCTGGGCCTGCTGTTGACCCGTTACCGGGAAATCTTCTTCGCCATGCTGACCATGGCATTTTCGATGATCCTGTTCGGCGTACTGGTCAAGAGCCATAACCTCGGCAGCACCGATGGCTTCAGTGTCATGGAGTGGTCGCTGTTCGGCTGGATACCGCAGTCCGGCATGGGCGTGTTCTGGCTCACGCTGGCGATTGGCCTGCTGATCGCGCTGTTTCTCAATCGCTTTTTCCAGTCCAGCATTGGCCTGGCCTGCGAGGCCATCCGCGAAAACGAGGTTCGCGTGGAGTACATGGGCATCTCGCGCCGGCAGGTACTCTACATCAACTATGTTCTGGCCGCGGCGATCGGTGCCATGGGGGGCTCGCTGACGGCCCTGGCCGCCGGACACGTCGACCCCGAAATGGCCTACTGGACCATCTCCGGCGAGTTCGTCTTCATCGCCCTGCTCGGTGGCACCGGGCACGTTGCAGCGGCATTCATCGCCTCCATGATCTTCGCCTTGGTCAGAACCTACGCGGTGGAGTTCCTCCCCAATTCTTGGCAGATGATTCTCGGCATCGTGCTGCTGTTGATCATCCTGTTCCTGCCCAAGGGAATCTGGAGCCTGTTCCGCCGTTCGCGGAGGGCCACGACATGACCGAGATTCTCAGAACGGAAAGCCTTTCCCGCTATTTCGGCGCGGTGACGGCCGCGGAAGATATCAGCGTTACCATCACCCAGGGCGAAATCGTCGGTGTCATCGGTGCCAACGGTGCCGGGAAGACCACCTTCATCAATATGATTACCGGCTATCTTCCC
This sequence comes from Billgrantia saliphila, assembly GCF_002930105.1. Lineage (GTDB taxonomy): Bacteria > Pseudomonadota > Gammaproteobacteria > Pseudomonadales > Halomonadaceae > Halomonas > Halomonas saliphila. Next base: position 235,049 of record NZ_PJRN01000006.1, read on the forward strand.
CCTTCGAAAGGCAGCATTTACTTCAATGGTCGCCCCATCAAGGGACTGGGGCCACGCAAGCTGATGCGTGAGGGATTGGCCCGCTCCTTCCAGATTCCCCAGCTCTTTCTTGAGCTTTCGGTGATCGACAATCTGGCCATCGCATTGGCAGCCGCCCAGAACCAGCACATGCAGATGCTACAACCGGTGCGTACTCCCGAGCGCCTGGCAGCGGCGGACGAAATCGTCAGCCAAATGGACATTGCCCGGTACCGCGACGAAATGGTGACCGCAATGCCCCAAGGAGCGCGCAAGTTGCTCGACATCGCCATTGCCATGCTCGGTGAGCCCAAGATGCTGCTGCTGGACGAGCCCACCAGCGGGGTCAGCATGGAAGAGAAACACGCATTGATGGACACGGTAATGGAGGCGGTGAAACGGCGCGGCCTGACGGTGCTGTTCGTCGAGCACGACATGGAGATCATTCAGAAATATGTGACTCGTGTAATGGCCTTTGCCAATGGCGTGGTGATCAAGGATGGCCCCGTGGAGGAGGTGATGAACGACGAGCAGGTGCAGGCCCTGGTGACCGGCAAACGGTCTCGCAAGAGCTCTGCAACCGAGAAGGGGGATGTCTGACATGAGCCTGGAAATTACCGACCTGAACGTCTCGATCGGCCCCATCAGCATCCTGCGGGACATCAACCTGACGATTCCCACCGGCCAGATGGCCGGCTTGATCGGCCATAACGGCGCCGGCAAGACCACCCTGATCCGCGCCGTCATGGGCCTATTACCGGCAACGTCCGGCTCCATCCGTTTCAAGGGGGAAGAGCTGACCCAATTGGCCCCCTATCGTCGCGCCAAGCTGCAAGTCAGCTACATGCCGGAAGACAGGCGTCTCATTCCCGAACTGACAGTGACCGAAAACATGCTGATGCCGGCCTGGGCCAACAGGATCGGCGACGGCAAAGAGCGCCTCGAGTGGGTGTACTCGCTGATACCGGAAATCGCCGACTTCGGCGAGCGCAAGGCGCTACAGCTCTCTGGCGGTCAACAAAAATTGGTAGCCCTGGGCCGGGCACTGATTCCCGGGCGTGAGCTGATCCTGCTCGACGAGCCGTTCGAAGGGGTGGCGCCGGTGTTGGCGCAACGGCTGTCCGCCGTCATCGCCGACTTGCGAGGCGAGGGCCTGACGGTACTGATTGCGGAATCCGACGACAGCCACTCCGCAAATCTTGTCGATAAGACCTGGCGCATCGAGCGAGGCACCGTTTCGTTCGGCCGTAAGGAAAACGCTACAAGCAACAGTCAACAACAACATACTGCCTGAGAACGACAAGGAGTCGGCCATGAAAATTCGAGCTGCGGTACTGCAAGCCACCGGCGCCAAACGCCCCTATCAGGAAACGCAACCGCTGGTGATCGAGGAGCTGGAGCTGGACCCGCCCGGCAGCAATGAGGTGCTGGTGCAGATCAAGGCCGCCGGCCTGTGCCATTCCGACCTCTCGGTCATGGATGGGAACCGGCCTCGACCGACCCCCATGGTACTAGGTCATGAAGCCGCCGGTATCGTGAAAGCCGTGGGGGAAGGCGTGCACGATCTCCGGGAAGGCGATCACGTGGTCACCGTCTTCGTCCCCAGCTGCGGCCATTGCGCGCCTTGCGCTGAAGGGCGACCGGCGCTGTGCGAGCCCGCTGCCGTCGCCAATAACGCCGGCACCTTGATCAGCGGCGAGCGTCGACTCCACCGGGCGGACGGTACGGACGTACATCACCATATCGGCGTCTCGGCCTTTGCCGAGTATGCCGTGCTGTCACGCCATTCCCTGGTCAAGGTCGATGCCGAGCTTCCTCTCCACCATGCCGCCCTGTTCGGCTGCGCGGTCCTGACCGGGGTGGGCGCGGCCATCAACTCAGCCAACATCACGGCTGGCCAGACGGTCGCTGTCGTCGGCCTCGGTGGCGTCGGGCTGAATAGCGTATTGGGGGCGCTGGTGGCGGGCGCCTCGGAAGTGATCGCCATCGATCTGGACGACGACAAGCTGGCCTTGGCCAAGGAGCTGGGCGCCACCCAAGCCTTCAATAGCGGCGAGGCGGGCTGCGTCGACAAGATCAAGGCAGCAACCAACGGCGGCGTCGATTGCGCCATCGAGATGGCCGGCTCCGAAAAAGCACTCGAGCTTGCCTATCAGGTCACTCGCCGGGGCGGGATCACGGTAACCGGTGGCCTGCCACATCCCGACAAGAAAGTGGCGATCCAGCAGGTCAGCCTGGTGGCGGAAGAGCGCACCCTGAAGGGCAGTTACGTAGGCAGTTGCGTGCCCATCCGCGACGTTGCCCGCTACATCGCCCTGTTCCGCCAGGGCAGGCTCCCTGTGGACAAGTTGCTTAGCGACACCCTGACCCTGGATCAAATCAATGACGGCTTCGAGAAGTTGGCGGCTGGCAAGGCCGTCCGCCAGATCGTGCTGTTCGATTGATCCGTAAGGTCGCCAAGGCGACGACAGCATTATTCCCAGCACAGGCCAGACGGGCCGCTCCAACGACCATGGGGTGACCAGAACAACAACAAGTAGAAGGAGATGAGCGCCATGCATACGAAAGGACTGACTTCAATAATTTGCAAGAGCGGCATAGTAGCCAGCTTGACCCTGACCGCTGCGGCAGCCTTCGCCCAGCCTTCCATGGAGGTACTGCAACGAGACGCGCCATCGAACTGGGGCAAGTGGGGAGACGGCGATCAGGTCGGCGCCCTGAATTATCTTGGGGGCAACGAAGTCCTCGAAGCGATCGGCACGGTAAACAGCGGCAAGACCTTTACCCTGCAGGTTCCCATGACGGCCGGCGACGGCCCGGTGTTCCCCGGCCGCATTCCTGTACAGCACTACATGTCACAGGATGAAGCCCTCTATGCCTCGGGCAAGCTCGATCCGCTGGCCGGTGGAGTCAAATATTCCGATGACGTTGCCTTCATGTACTTGCAAGGTACGACCCATGTGGATGGTCTTGCCCATGGCTGGTACGGCGACCAAGTCTACGGCGGGGAAAGTGCCCAGAGCACCATCCACGGTCATGCCCACGGCGACGTGGGTGCTATCGGAGAGAAGGGTATCGTGGGACGCGGCGTGCTGTTGGATGTGGGTCGTCACCTGGGCAGCGGTGAAAATCACCGTCTCGCTCCCGATACCTGCATCGGCCTGGACGACCTTAGAGCCACGGCAGAGGCCCAGGGCACCACCATCCATCCGCGAGATATTCTGGTCATCCGCACCGGATCCATCTCCCGTTACTGGGACGAGGAGCCAGATGCCGCCTGGGATGCCATGACCGAACCGGGGCTGTGTTACAGCGCTGAACTGCTGCAATGGATCGATGAGCTGGAAATCCCCGCCATCGCTGCGGACAACCTAGCGGTGGAAAAGGTCTCACAGCAAATCGACGGTGAGACTTACGTCATCCCCCTGCACGGCGCACTGATGCGAGACATGGGGGTAGTGCTATCCGAAATCTGGTGGCTGGAGGACTTGGCCGCAGATAGTGCCGAGGATGGCCAATACAGCTTCCTGTTGGTGGCCGCGCCGCTGAAGATGGCGCAAGGCTCCGGCTCCCCGGTGAACCCTGTCGCTATCAAGTAAACGAGTAATGTAGGCAATTTCCTACAAAACAAATCGTCGATGTCTTACGCTGATGCTTGCTTCATGTTAACGCCCGCTTCGCTTGGGGTTGGCACTTTATAAGGGCAACTGAGCAAGGAGTGCTCAGCAGGGACGACCGAGTCAGGATGACTCGACTATCCAGGGACGCTCGGGACGGAAGGATACCCGAGAAGGATGTAAGGAAGCGAAGATACAGCCCGGCCTCACGGCCGGGTTTTTCGTACGCCGCAGGCGGACCTGTCGCATCTTGATTTTTTAATAAAGCTAAGTGAGAGAAGCGACACAACGCTTCCTTACCCATTCTTACATATAAAAACTATTCTACTGATTTTATTACGCGGTTTCATAGCCTAGGTTAAGGAACAAAGCGCCTTCTTCAGCCATCTTATAAGTATAGGGAAAAGGAAAGCCCAACATGGAAGGCCGAGCGACGGAACGCTCTGAACCAAGGATGCCTGGGCAGGAAGCCTAGGGGAGTTGGATAGGGAAGCGTTAATAAAAAGCCCGGCCTCACGGCCGGGTTTTTTATTTTTTCGAACCGACTCGAAGAATTGTCATCGCACACCGCCTGACCGTACAAAACCGGCTATCCTATTTTAGCGTAGGATGCTTCAGATTATGCGCTCACTACTACGGGTTCGCCAAAATATCGCGTCTCATCGCACCTGCCCCGGCCTCGGTCGGGGTTTTCTTTTCAGGGCGGTGAGTTTAACAGCAGTAGTAGCGTAGTCCGTGAAAGAGAGTTTATTGACTTAATGATTTATTCAACCACTGCCTATCTCGCGAATTCGAACTCACAAGCCTTCTCGATGCACGTGGCCCGGTGATAGCCCAAGTCGACCATCCGCAACCGACCGCGATATCGACCTCTCGAAGCACGCCCGCCTGATGCTGCTTGGGCAGAAGGCACCCCAATCCCAACACGAGGACGTCAGGCAGTGGCGGTATACGCGGGCCCCCGAGGGCAGCTATGTTAGTAAAGGGTGGTTACGACCTCTGCCTCCGAGACCTGACAAAGAAAATGAGCAAGGAGAGCTTCACATGCGCACCCTATTCACGCTCTTGTGCCTGATATCGGGGTTGATGGCAGGCTGGGCAATGGCCCAGGAGAACAGCCTACCGGCAACTCCCGAAACTGAACCCGAGTCGGAATTCCTCACGGCCTGGGGGCCGCGCGTCGAAAGCGAGATCTTCAAGTATTCAACCGGTGGTGAAACCTACCAGGGATACTTGGCACATAACGTCAATGATGAGAGCCCCCGGCCGGCCGTATTGGTGGTGCACGAGTGGTGGGGGCTCGATGACTATGCCCGTGCACGTGCCGACCAGCTCGCCGCTCTGGGCTTCGTGGCATTGGCGGTGGATATGTATGGCGGGGGGCAAGTCGCCACGCACCCCGATCAAGCGGGCGAGTTCTCCTCGCAAGTCATGCAGGATTGGCCAGCCGCGCGTGCCAGGTTCGAAGCGGCCATGACCCAGCTACGCGAGCACCCTGCCGTGGCAGATACCGGCATGGCGGCCATCGGTTACTGCTTTGGCGGTAGCGTCGTAATGAACATGGCATTGTCCGGCATGCCGCTCGAGGCTGCCATCAGTTTCCACAGCGATCCCACACAGGCAGCCTCAGCACGCGGTGAGTTCAATGGTGCGGTGCAGATCCACAATGGTGGCGCGGACTCGCTCGTCGAACGTGAAAGCCTGGCAGCCATGGCGCGCGCGCTCGAGGCACAAGGTGCCGAAGTCGATGTCATCACCTACCCCCAGGCCCTTCACGGCTTCACGAACCCCAGCGCCGACGCACTGAGCGAGGAACTCGACTTACCGATTGGCTACAATGCCGCCGCCGACGCCTCTTCCTGGCAGAGTGCGCTGCTGTTGCTGGATAGAACTCTCAATCAATAAAGCTCAGGCAGACCCTTGCGGTTCTTGGTCATTTATCAAGCCACCACTCCCTGGCGACGATAGGCGTCAGCGAAGATCTCTTCGATGGAACGATGTGGGTTTTCTTCGCGCAGTCGGCGCACCTCTGCTGACACGCGCACCAGCTCCTCGCTGGGCTTGGCCCACTGCTCCTCTGGCAAGGGTTTGGACCATTCTTCCACCTCAACCGGGCGCAGCTTTGGGCGCGACTTCATCAGGCGCTTGGCCTCCCATTCGGTCAGGTAGCCAGGTAGGTTCCACAGTTCGATGACGTGATAGGCATACCAGAAGAAAGCGAAGATCGGCCCCACTTCACCCTTGGCCCGACGCTCGCGCATACGGCGACGCGCATTGCGCAGCGTATGCACCCCTTCCCAGGGCGGGTCGTCCTTACCGCGCGGCAGGTGAGGATCCTGGATTTCGTACAAAGAGTGGACTTCATACTCCATGTAGGCACGCAGGGCTTCCCAGTTGCTGATCGCCAGGGGCAAGCCCGCCGACATGAATTCGAGTTTCAGCCACTTGCCCGTTTCCGGGTGGGCGTACCCTATCCCCATGCCATACTGCTGTTGAACGCCATACTGGGTGACCCCGCGAGCTTCCACCACCCAAGCCATCAAGGACTCCCAGGGCACGAAGACGGTTTCCTGTGTATCGGTCAGGGTAAAGCACACCTCACGGCGCTGGCGATTGAAACGGACAGGAATGCTGCGCTTTAAACGGCTCATACCAGCGTAATAACCGAGATATGAGATTAAGAAGATAGCCAGACCACCGACCACACCTGTCCAGAAAAGTAACTTATATAAAAAAAGAAAATTTTCAGGAGAGATGCCTGGCATGATAAAAAAAATAACCGCTGGCAAGACCAAGACACACATTAAGACTATTCCACATACACCACCAATTATTGTCTGCCACACGGTCACGTTTGGCCATCCACCTCCAAAATCCAGCCAAATGTCGTTAAGCTCACCGACAGCTTTACTCATATCCAAGGACGGCTGGCCCGACGATAAGGGCAGTGGCGCCAGATAGGTTATCCTCCCCCCCCGGAATCACCTGTACGTCACCCGCACGGTGAGGCTGGGATAGCTCAGGCTGCGGCAAGTCCGGCCCCTTGTTACGCATAGTCGAGTTCCCTTTTGATTGGCTCGTTCGCTACGGCTTAGCGCAAGCGAATATTCCTGCGGTTCTTCTTTTCCTGAATCTTCTTTACGCTGGCTTCGTCCATGCCGCGCCAGCCCCTGATAAATTTGGTGAGAAGTCCGGTGTCGGATCGTCGATGAGCGCACGACGGCCGACGGGGAATGGCCAAGCCAGCCCCTTCCTGGTATCAGCCTGAGTGGGCGGCAAAGGGTACGCTGGGATAGGCCGCCTTCGGCGCCTCGCCGGCACTTGGTTGCCCGAAGCGTTCCTCAACCGGCCCCAGGTCGAGGAAGGTCTCACCACGCTCATAGGCGGCTTCTACCTGGCGAGTCAGTTCGGTGAGTTCCGCCGAGGGCCTGGCCCATTCGGATTCGGGAAGCGGTTGGGACCACTCCTTTACCCAGCCCTTGGGGCTGGCCTTGGGCAGCACATGCTTGACGCGGTACTCGGTGTACCAGCTGGCGAAGTAGGCCAGTTCCATCCAACACTTGAGGCGGTAGCGCCAGAACGGCTTGCCCTCCCGCTCATGGCGCTTCCTTTGCCGGGCCATCTCTTCCTTGTACCAGGCCACGCTATAGTCGTCGGCGCGTTCGGGCGCCGCCTCGGGGCCCTCTTCCATATAGCGACGGATCAGCTCCCATTGCATCATCGCCATCTGCAGGCCGGTCATGCCGGCCGAGACACCGGCCCCGGCCAGGCTATAGCCCGGCCGCTCGGGGTCCGGCGGCAGGATGTGCAGTTCCCAGCCCAGCCCCGCCGGCCCACCGACGGTGACGGCCATGTTGCGGGTCGCCACCGCCACCACGTCTTCCCAGGGAACGAAGACGGTCTCCTTGCGCCAGCCGGCCAGGCGCCGCACCCAGCGGTAGAAGAGGACATAGCCGATGGCCAGGGCGGGGGAAATAATCAGATGAACAGTCGCCATCAGCGCAATGCCCTGGCGATCGAACATATGCATCTCGCCCCCGAGTCCACCGAGACTGACCAACGTTAAAAAGCCACTGATGGAAAACAGCGCAAACCAGAAGCCATACATCAGGTGCGCGCTGGGGGCCGGCAAAAAAACCTTTCGCCCGGGGCGTTCCACCACGAAGGCCACCTCGCGGCGCTGGCGATGGAAGCGTACCGGGGCGGTACCGCGAAGCCAGAGATCGGGAATAACGAGCAGCGCCCCGAAGAACAGCAGGCCCGCATAGGCGCCCCCCCCCCCAGATACCCAGCGCATCGCCCCAGGTAAAGCCGCCATAAAAGACCATTAAGACAGCTGAGGCCCAGACAAAAATAAAAAAGAGCATCACCCAAACTGCCGCCCCTCCCAATGCCAGCATGCCGTTGCGGCTGACGTTATGCAGCAGGTCCAGCGTCGCTTCGTCGCGGCGATGGACCAACCGACCGACATCCGCCCCGCCGCCCGCCGTGGGCCCCAGGGGGATGGGTCGGGGGCTCAGACTATAGAGCTCGTTGGGGCCGCGTGTCAGATGCTCGCCGGCGCGCAGCGCCATGGCGGGTGTTTCCTGTTCCTTGGCTGTGGTGGTCATGGACCGTCCTTCATTCCGTGGTAACCCGTGTTGGTGCCAAAGCTACGCATGGACCCCACGCTACCGCCCGGGCAGACGCCCCGCGCCTGCCCTGATGTCATCGTTTTCCATCCCCACTGCGCGGATTCAGGCAACAGCAAGGCTAGGGCCTTCCTGTGAATGCCCGGTGATTTACTTGGTCGCTACGGCTCAGCGCAGGCGGATGATCTTAGGTGAGGTTCGAACGGTCCTCGGGAAAGGACAACAGCATCTCGCTTTAGCCACATCAAAATAAACGGCTCGCTTAAAGGCATAACCATGCTATCTGAACCTGGGGCTCTGCTAGAGCCCACCACAGCTACAGCTCCTCAGATATCGATTTTCCCTTCTTCGTATTTTGCATTGGGGAGATGTTTCCTGAAGAATTGGATCCTCTTTTCAAGCTCACCGCCATGGCAATAAACAAGGTGGGTAAGCGGCCTGTACCGAGAGTTCTTACTATAGGGCTTCCATTGATAGGTCAATGAAATGATATTACGTTTTCTCCAGGTCCTTATAATCTCCGTTTTTTTCCACTCCATCTCATCATGCCGACTATTTCGTTGCATCTTTTGATACTCATTAGACGACCCCATCATCCAAGCCATCGCGCCAATGCCGAGCGGACCGATGGCGGTAATGGCCAACCCAGGGTCCATCAGGATAATAACACCCACTATCGGCAAAAGAATGATTGATAGCCACTTCAATACCGGCTTGACGGAATCGATCTGCGGTTTCCACGAGCAGACTTCAGCGCTCGCCTCGGTAAATCGATAGACGATGATTTTGGTTTGGTGGGTTATGCTCATCGCAATGAGTATGCCAAATAGAAACATCCCCCCCAGTAAAAAGGAGCCGAGTAATGTCTGTGCAAACAGGGAGGCCATATAAGCCCCCCCAAGCACACTAATGTCATAGGCATGAGAGCCAGGTTAGCCACAAACGTATTGTAATCCCGAGTTCGAATCTGCCAGCTCATTACTGCCGGCTCATCGGCATGCTGCCAAGGCATCTGCGAAATATAGTTCTGCTTGGGTTGGATAAACCACATGACCTTATCCTTGCTCTTCAGGGGTAAGAGGCACCATGAGATCAAAGCGGGCTGGCGCTCTGATGCCCCGACCTTCCTCGCTATTTGGCTCGATCTCCTTCTTGCCGCTTGCGGCGCGAGGTTTGAAGAAGGTGAAATCCGCACGGCCCTCGGGCGATGATAGTAACGATTCGGAATAGTCTACCGTCAGATTGAAAGGTGCATCTTCTCCCTGCTCGCTGGCGGGTATCCAGGCCTGCCAAACGCGCAGGTCCGATGCCTCATAACTAGAGGCGGCGGACAGAGCCTCTCGATTGACCCCATGTCGAAATGGGCTTGCTTCGAAGCTGTTAGCCGGAGCCCAGAAACCGCCCGCGGCAAGTTCGGAAACCTTGATGGTTTCGCCAGCCAGTGCCGCTGGCAATGCCAGTTGGAGCCAGAACCCATGATGCGTCGTTGTGATATCGCCTGTTCCCCAATAACTGATTGTCGAGGTTTCGGATTCTACGCTTATTGCTGGGGTTAGCTTGACGGAAGGTTCAAATAGGATTTCCATCAAGACTTGCCACTTCCGTAGCGGGCCTAATCCACCGCGAAGGCACCATCTGAGTCAACATCCAGCTTGCATTCACGGTAGGGCTTGTTGGGAAGTTTCTCTCGAATGAAATCGATGCGCGCCTCAAGGTCTTGCTTTTGACAATAGAGCGTCTTATAGGCGGTATAGCTGAATCCGTCTTCGTTGTGGTAGGTGAAGCGCAAGCCAATGACAGATCGCTGTCTCCATACGGCGACTTCCTCCGTGTTTTTCCAGTCGATTTCATAATGCTGGTCGTCACCCACTAGAGACTGATAATTCTTTGACGTGCCCATCAGCGCGGAGACGATTCCTATGCCAACGGGGCCGATAGCGGCAATGAGGAAGGAAGGATCGATGAACATCAGGAACAGCACCACGACACCGGAGCCGATTGCGGTCCATTTCATCACCGGCTTGACCGAATCGATCTGAGGTTTCCACGAGAAAACCTCAATGCGCTTGTCGGTAAGGCGATAGACGATAATCGCGGTCTGGTGAGTCATGCTCATAGCTATCAACAGGAGGAATAAAAACATCCCCCCCCCCAGAGACAGGGAAGAGATAAAGTCCTCACTAATACTGAACAGTAAAACCCCAACACCCAAGCAAATTATAAAAAAAATAACAAACAAAATATTGGCTACAAATGTATTGTAAGCCCTAGCCCGTATCTGCCACGACATCAGCGCCGGCTCTTCGGCGTGCTTCCATGGCATCTGCGCCACATAGTCCTGCTTGGGTTGAATGAACCACATCGTCGTCATCGTCTCCTAGGGGGTCGGTACGGTCAGTTCGATTGTCGCCGATGAGCACAGCCCACGGTACCGGTCATTGACCTCTACCTCGTACTTGCCCTGTCTCGGCTCGGCCTTGTAGAAGGTGAAGCTGAGCCCGCCGTGGGCATCGCCATATATCGCTTCGTCGTAGGTCACATTGAGCAGGAAGGGCTGGCCGTCCGGCAACCGTTCTGCGGGTAACCAGGCTTGCCACACGCGGAGTGGCTCCTCCTCGCTATAGCTCGAAGCGCCGGGCAACTCCATGTCCCGGCGGGTGGCCGGGCGCTCTTTGAAGCTGGCCGAGGGCGCCCAGAAGCCGCCCGAAGCATCCTGAGTGATCGTCACCTTTTCGCCCCCCATGGCGGCGGGCAGGGCCAGCTGAATCCAGTAGCCTTGTAGCGTTTCCACCCTTCTGCCGGGCGAGTATTGGGAGGGCGTCCGCGACACATCGAACTCGGTCCTGACGACTGGCGTCAACTTGAGTGCGGGAGCGAATAGCGCTTCATTGAGGTCGCGCAGCTCGGCAACCCGGTCAGCATCGCTATCGGACCACTGGGTGGCCTTGCCCCAGGTGCTTCGATACAGCCACAGCCGTACCCCCTCGCGACGATAGCGTTCGGAGAACATCGAGGCGAGCAGATAACCGGCACTCAGGATCAGCAACGCCCAACTGGCCCAAGGGGCAAGAATCCAGCCAAAGGCAAACCAGCGGCCTGCAAGCGCTCCGCCAAGTTGGAAGCTACCTATGGCAGCCATCCCAACTGTGGTAGTTAATTTTGCGGTAAGGGCTAGGCGCTCAGCATGACTGTTTGAAGTTCTGAGCTGCTGCCAAATCTGCCAAGCTTCCACACCAGCCCCAATAGCAGCAAAGGCCGCCATACCCGCAACGCGGCTTGATAGCCTGGCGGCGATTCGCGCCGTATTGGCTTGCCCAGCAGCTTCCCACCTAGATATTCCTGCCCCGGCAATCTTGGTTATGTTTCCACGCAACAAGGCTGTTCCATTAGCATGCCGCTGCCAATAAGGCATGACCCAAAGCGCCATCACCGCAGCACTGGCATAGCTGGCCTGGCTGGCGATCTTTTCCAGGTCGGCCTGGCTCATTCCGTCCCGCTGGGCATTGCGGATGCTGTCGGCGACATTGGCCAGGTTGAGCGTGGCGACCAACAGCGGCAATCCGCCGATGCCTCGACTCTCCACCCATTGGGCCATACGCCGACGAGCCGCAGCGGCACTGCCCGCACCGCGTTCGATACGCAGCCGATGTTGCTCACGCAGCTCGTCGAAACCCAGGGTAGCAAGCGATGCAGTAGCCCCTTGTGCAGGGCCCGCAGTAAAGCGCTTGGGCTCGTGCAACGCTAAAGCCTGATAGTCGTTCTCGAGTGAGCCTATCGTGCGGAACAGTTCAGCACGCCGACTCGGTGACATAGGCGTGTAGAGCAGAAGCTGCTGGGCCTTGATCTCCATTGACAGGCGCAGCATGCCGGCACGCCAGCGGCGTTGCTGAGCCTCGGTACCATCGTTGCGCTGTAAGAAGGCTCCTTGATTGTCAGGATGCACGAAGGCTGCCAGCATGGCGATCGAGACGCCCTTTGCGATTTGCTGCGTGCCAACTTGGGCGCCGGCACCAGCCGCGGGCAGTGTCAGGTAGGCAAGCGCTTCCCAGGCCTGCCTGCCAGCACCGGCAACGACTTTCTGCAGCGTAGCGAAAGTATCCTGGACGGGCTGGGCCAGAGCCTGGAACAGCGCAGATTGTTGCACGTGCTCAAGGTCAAGCACGCTCTTGAGATTGTTGGCTACTCCCGCGACATCGCTTGCGGTAATAGCGCTCTCGGCATCGCTGCCCGGGGTCTCCTCAAGCCACTCCCGCGCGATAGCGTCTAGAGCCTCGGCTAGCGACGGCGAGAAGTTGAAAAGTGCCAATCCTATTAGATTGTCGCGTCGACGTACCCGCTCGGTGAGCCATTGACGTCCCTCCTCGCTGGCACCTAGTGCTTCGCTCACCATTCGAGTGAATTCAAGCAGCGCCTGGGTCTGGAGCGCATTGCAACCATCGAAGCACAGCGCCTGGGCCGAGGTCGGAAGCCTATCCAACCAAGCGATCAGATCATCGCAGCAATGCTGACATTCTGCCTTCTGGCGCTCCAGTTGCGGACCATGCTCGGCAAGACACTCGATGACCTCATCGAGCCTAACATCGAGGCGAGGACGCTCCTTAGCATGCCAGGCATGGTACTGCGGACTGTTGCGGCCTGGAGGGTTGGACATGCCCAGCTCGCGTAATTCCTCGCGCAACCGCCTGGCCTGCATCTCCTTTGCGACGAGGGTGTGGTCCGACCCACGCTCCATACTGGCCAGGACATCCATCAGTTCACCGGTCTTAATGATCGACTCACGGTAGCGCTCGGGGTCGTCACGCGCCTCAGCGTCGACCAATTCATCAATGTCGACCAGACACAGCTCCTGTACGACCCGCGCCGTTTGCAACTGGTGGCCATGCTGGTCGGTAAAATGCTCGAGCTCCATTTCACGCCCAAGCAGATTCATTGTCAGGTCGTTGACGATCCCTAGTTGATCATCCAGGGCGACGAACAGTGCCTGATCCTTGTCGGGTACTTGGGCCAGCACGGCGTTCTGATCGATCTCGGGCTTATGAGCAAGGGCGACATATTCCGTCTCGTCCTCTTTTTTTTGCTCTTCCTGGGTGAGCGCCCGGGTCATCACCGTGGTCGAGTCGAAGTCGCTGGCCGCACCCTGCGGGGTAATATCGGCCAGGTGCTGCCCCAACTCGTTCAGTGGGCCTACGTGTGCGGTGTGCTCAGGGTCTACGATGGCCGAGCGTATGTTGAGCGGCCGCATGAAGCGCCGGCGAGCATCCACGTTCGAGCGCATGTGCTCGCAGATTCGCCAGGTCCACTGTGCGGGAGAGTAGGCAAGCCAAATCCGGCTGCGGCACGGATACAGCAGGTAGGGTTTGCTCTCACCGTCCCCTTTGCGTTCATCGGGCCGGGTCTCGTTGACGTCCTCGGGCCAAGGAATCCGAGTGAACTGATGCCCCACGATGCGATATTCGTGGAAGGTTCGGTCGATCTCATCCCACACGTACAGCCAGCCATCGCGGAGCTGGCGCAGGCAGTAGCTGCGCGTCTGCAGATCAGGGTAGCCGTGCCGTTGCCATGCTTCGGCCAAGGGATGCGGGCCTTGGGGCTCCTCCCTCTCGCTCGATGTTTCATCGATGGCATAGCGCACCGGAAAAATGGCGCATTCGAGATACAGCGGACATATGCTGGTGGCACCGAAGGGAGTCTCGCCGAACTCGGCGTCGCGCGCATCCTGTTGGGCTTGTCGATCAGACATGGTGTGACTTCCTTGTTGTCTCGTTGTTAGCCTCTTGGATCCCCTCAGTCGAGCGACACCAGGCATCCAACTCATACAGCTGCTGTTGTTGGGGCAACCTGTCACGGGATGGATCTTGAGCCACCCAGCGAGCATAGGGGCCGGTCGTGGCCGTCATGAAGCCCGTCCCCCAGCGCAGGCTCAGTTCCATCCAGATGGCAAGTTGCCGCTCCGTCTGCGCTCCCCAGGCCAGGGCCTCATCCAGGCGCGACTCCAGCCAATCGCCTCTTCTCTCAACGGCCAGCCCTGACCAGGCCTCACCGGCATGGCGCTCGAAATACTCCGCCAAGCGCTCCTTGAACTGCCAGCGAGCCACCGCGTCCAGGGCGTCGAGCTGCGGCGAGGCGAAGTGATCGGGTGAGCGCAATAGCTGTTCGTCAGAAGGTGACTGATCGGCCTCCACCTCGAACGTTCGCCAAACCGGGGCTTCATGCTTGTCCCAGGCCGGCGCCCACTGCGTCACTCGCCAGGTGTCGATCGGCCCCATCACGTCGGCCGGCACGCTCCCGCCATAGCTCGCTAGCCAATGTCTCAGCACCAGCGGATCGGCGAATCGGAGCAGCCGTTGCACCCCATCGACCTCGATCTCCACGAAACCCAGCAGGTGGTCTCCCAGTTCTTCGGTGGTCGCCGCACTCGAGATCAGCGACATGGCTCTTGTCCGCTCACCATCCCCCTCGGCAAGAATTTCGTCGACGAAATGACGATTTCTTGGCGCCACCAGAATCGGCCCTTCCGCCGCGACGTCCTTGAAACGAGTAAGCAGGTATAACGGCACGATCTCGACGAGATCATCGCGCGAATACAACCGCTTGAGGGCATCGGGATAGCGCACCCCATCCACCAGCACATGCGTGATACGGCCCGGCTCGCCCACTTATGCCCCCTCCTGGCCGTTACCCGACTCGCAGATCTCACAGCTGGCCGGCGCCTTCAAAAGCGATGTGAGCTGGGCGCGGCGCCGAATCGGTGCCACGGCCTCATGCGACTCACCGGTCGCCCCCCTCGGCAGCGCCGGAGCCTGGGCGGCCTGGCCGGAACCGGAGCCGGGGCTGCCGCCGGAGTTGATCTTGACCTGGCTGCCGACGATGGTCACGCCGCTGGGGTCGAGCTTGATAAAGCTGCCGCCGGCCTTGAGGGTGATCTCGGCGCCGGCTTCGATCACGACTTTCATGCCCGCCTTGTGGTGGACCTCCTGGCCGGCTTCGACCAACTGCGCGCGGCCGTATTTCTCGTGACGGCTGGCGTTGACGATGAGGTGATCGTCGCCGTCGACCTGGGTGTGGCGCTGGCCATGTACCGTCAGGTGATCGTCATTGTCGATTTCCGCGATGCGGTCACGGTGCACGGTGAGGAAGCTGTCGTTGCCGATCTCCTCGGTGCGGTCGTTATTGGTGAGCAGCTCCAGGTCCTTCTGGGCGTGGACCCAGATCTGCTCCTCGTCGGCCTCGTCTTCGAAGCGCAGTTCGTTGAAGCCTTCGCCCTTGTGGCTCTGGGTACGGATGACGGTACGCGTCTTGTGCTCGGGCAGCGGGTACGGCGGCGTGTTGACCGCGTGGTAGGTGCGCCCGGTGATCAGCGGCTGGTCGGGGTCGCCCTCGAGGAAGGAGACGATCACCTCGTGGCCGATCCGGGGGATGGCCAGGCTGCCGTAGCCGCCGCCGGCCCAGCCCTGGCTGACCCGGATCCAGGCACTCGCCGTTTCGTTGGGC
The DNA here is from genome assembly GCF_002930105.1 of Billgrantia saliphila. Lineage (GTDB taxonomy): Bacteria > Pseudomonadota > Gammaproteobacteria > Pseudomonadales > Halomonadaceae > Halomonas > Halomonas saliphila. The sequence goes on from NZ_PJRN01000006.1 coordinate 250,806, forward strand.
TCGGCGTAGCGGTCCCAGGGGAACTGCACCTTGACCCGGCCGTGCTCGTCGCAGTGGATCTCCTCGCCCTCGGGCCCGACCACGAAGGCGACCTGGGGGCCGTCGACGCGGGGCTTGGGATGGGGTTCGGGCCGCCAGGCGGTGTCGCCGGGTGTCAGCACCAGGGTGTTGTGGTAGCGGGTCATGCCTTCCGAGCCTGCCCGACCCTGCAGGCGCAACCCTGCCGCATCCCCCTGGGTGACGCCATCCTCCTCCAGCGCCTGGGGCTGTTCGCCGCGATGAATGACCGAGACCACCTGCCAGTCGCGGTTGAGTTCACTGAGGTCGTGGTCGGTGAGGGTGAAGCGGGTGCCGGGGGCGAGCTCGGGCAGGTCGCTCTCGGCGGCGCAGGTCAGCGCCTCGCGGCGCAGGTGCTCCAGGCGGATGCGAGTGAAGGCCTCGCCAGAGGCGTCGGCCTTGTAGCGGCCGGGGTAGTCGTAATGCTCGTAGTCGTCCCGTTGCGCGTGCTCTTCCAAGCCGTCTGCTGCGTGTTCGTGGAGTTGCGCATAGGCCGGCTGCTTGAAGGAATAGTCCTTGAGCGTGACCGAGGCCGGGGCCATCCGGGCGAGCTGTTCGAGCTTGCGCACGTGGCGGCTCGGCGGCGTGCCGCCGGCGCGGCTGTGGTAGGGCCGCGAACCGAGATGCGCGAGCGCCTGGGGGGCGTCGGCGAACACCAGGCGGTGGGCGCCGTTGGGCGCCTCCTCGAATTCGTGGAAGTAAAAGAGCCCTTCTTCGGCGGCGAGGCGCTCGACGAAGGCGAGGTCGGTCTCGCGGTATTGCACGCAGTACTCCCGCGTCTCGGGCTCGCGGGTGGCGGCGAAGGCCACGTCACGCAAACCGCGCTCGTCGCACAGGGT
>NZ_PJRN01000007.1 GCF_002930105.1 Billgrantia saliphila
ACGGCGATCTCGCAGAAGGGGTTCATGGCCATCTTGACGTTGGTGAGGTCGACGTCGGAGTGATCCGCCTTGACGCGGATCTTGACGTTGTAGTCGATGACGCGTTTGACCGCGACGAGGATTTTCATGGGCTCTCTCCCGGTTCTTCCGAACGGCCTGACAAACAGGCCGAGCTGCTTGGTTAGTGAATCGAACTATTTCGTATAGCGAGGTCAAGCCTCGGCATGGCCTTACCACGGTGCAATCAGGAACCAGGCTGCCAACAGCGGGATACAGGCCAGCAGGAAATGCGCATTCCAACGATAGCCGATGCGGGTCGAAGCCACGCCGGTGAAGCGTGACAGGATCAACATCGAAGCCGTCATCGGCGATGACATCAAGGCCAGCGCCCACCCCACCATCAAGGAGGCTCCCGTGATGGCGGGTGACAAGCCGTCGATGGGCAGCGTGGGAAGCAGCCCGACCAGCAGGGTGACGGTAACGATCGGATTGATCCCCACCTGGGCGAGCACGACCACCATCAGCATGGCCAGCACGGCGTTCGCCGCGCCCAAGGGACCCAACAACGCCATCAGTGGCCCCAGGCTCTCCACATCGACCAAGGTGACGCACAGATGGCCCAGGTACCCCGCCGCGCCCAGCACCACCACTTCGTTGGCGCTGGGCGCCAGCAGCCAGGGCAGTTGGCGCTGCAGGCTGGCAAGTGCCGCGGGAATCCCCAGCGCGCCCAGGCGACGGCGCTGCCAGGCCAACCAGGCTAGTGCACCAAGCGGCGCCCCGAGCAAGGCAGCAATGGGCAGACGGACATCGAGCGCCCATGCCAGTAGAAACACCAGTGAAACGATCCCCACCAGCAGCAGGCAGAACCGACCGAGCGGTGCCAAGGACGGTGCGGGCAATGCCGCCTTGTGGGCGACGGGATGCGGACCGGTGAAAAGGTCGACACCCCACCCTACCAGAAAGATGACCAGGGCGGCCCCGATCACGTAGGGAGCCAGGTCGAGCCAGCGCAGCTCAGGCAAGTTGGAGAGCACCACCGCCACGCCGATGCCCATCGGCGAGATCAAAGGTGCCAGGGCGAAACCGCGCAGCAGGGCCAGCATCATCCGCCGCTGTCGCGCCTGCTGGACCCAGGCACGGCCTTGGGCCGCCGCCAGGGTGTTGCTCTTCTCAATCATAGCGGCGAACAGATTGAGCACACCGATGTTGAGAATGACGCCGAACAGGGCAGAGCCGATGGAGAGGATCGGATAGCGGCGCCCCGGGGGCTGCAGCAGCATGGCCTGGCCGCAGCGACGCACTAGCCGAGAACGGTAGGCCGGTAGGCGCAGCAGGCTCAGCGCCACCACGAAGGTGGCGAAGAAAGCGAAGCGGCCGGCGGCCTCGAATAGCAACTGGCCGGGGGCATCGACGCGCCATAGCGCGACCAGCGTCATCACCGCGGCCGCGACAAGCAGACCGCGGGCCATGACCGCCAACCTGCCCCGCAGGGAGATCAGGTAGGCCAACAGCGCAAACACGCCAATGGCCTGCGGGACGATACTGCCTGTGACGAGGTGGGCCAGAGTGGCCAACGTGACCAACGCCAGCAGGCCGGTGCGCTGACGCGCCGCTGTCACTCGGGAATGCCCTCGGACGATTCGCTGCCGCTGCGACGCCGAAACGAACCTTCGGCCATGGCCAGCAGGTCGCCCTGGGCATCGACGACCTCACCGCTGGCCATGTAGACCTTGCGTCCGCCGCCGCGCACCCGGCCGGTGGCATACAGCACACCGGGACCGGCGGGTCCAACGAAAGTGGTCGCAAGCGAAAGCGTCATGCCGCGACGCACTCGCCCAGGTATCTCGCAATGAAGCCCGGCCAGGCTGAGTGCGCTGTCGAGCATGGAGCCGAGCACGCCGCCATGCACGATACCGCTGCGATTGAGATGGCGCTCGTCAGCCACCAGCTCGACCACTGCGAAGCCTTCCGACCACTCCACCACGCGCATGCCGAGCAGTTCGAAATAGCCCATCGTGGGCGGGTGCGAAAGCTCGCTCATGCCGCGCCCTCCCGGCTGGCCAGCTCGCGCAGGCGACCCTTGAGGATCTTGCCACTGGCGGTGGCCGGCAGCGCATCCATCAGCACCAGTTGCGTGGGTCGCTTGTACGGGGCCAGGCGCTCGGCAATAAAAGCCTTGAGCTCACTCGCTTCGACGTGGGCGCCGGGCTCGCACTGGACGAAGGCGACCACCTCCTCGTTGCCGTCCACCTGGCGCCCCACCACCGCCGACAGGGTGACGTCGGGGTGTTCGTTGATTACCGCCTCCACGTCGGGCGGATAGATATTGAAACCGGAGCGGATGATCAGCTCCTTGCTGCGACCCACGATATAGAGCTGGTCGCCCTCGTCGAAGCGGGCGATGTCACCGGTGTTCAGCCACCCCTCTTCGGTGAGGCAGGCGCGCGTCGCCGCTGGCTGGCGAAAATACCCTTTCATCACGTTGGGGCCCCGCACCCAGAGCTCCCCCGCACTGGCATGGTCCGGTTCGTCCTCGCCGGCTTCGCCCAACGGTTCGAGGCGATATTCCAGCAGCGGCAACACGCGCCCCACGGTATTGCTGTCGAAGCGATCGTCGATGCGAGTCTGGCTAATGGTCGGGCTCGCCTCGGTGAGGCCGTAGCCGTTGTGCAGGGTGAGGCCGAACAACGCCTCGACTCGGCGCTTGAGATCACCGTCGAGCGGCGAGCCGCCGGCCGAGATGTAGCGCAGCGAGGGAGCGACGAGTAATCGCTCCTCGCGACGCAGGAACTCCAGCGTGCGCGCGAACATTGCCGGCACGCCCTGCAGTACGGTGATTCGCTCCCGTTCCAGCGTCTCGAGCATGGCGGCGGCGTCGAAGCGCGGCACGGTGTAGAGGCAGGCACCGTTGTAGAGCGAGCCCAGGCACACCGACGACAGGCCGAAAACGTGCGACATCGGCAATACGCCGTAGACCCGCTCGCCCTCGCCAAGATGCCGCATGCCGCCCGAGAGCGAGGCGATATACAGGATGCCCCGATGGGTCAGCATGACCCCTTTGGGGGCCCCGGTAGTCCCGGAGGTATAAATCATCGCCGCGACCTGGTCGGCACCGTTGGCCTCGACCGGTTCGGGTTCCACTTCGGCCAGTGGTGAAAGTCGCAGCCGACCAAGCATGGAGTGCTCGAGCGCCTCGGCGCCATGACGTTCGCCGTGGGCCTCGGCGTCAGGCGACGCCTCGCTGGTGTAGAACACCCGGCGCGGCCGGCAATTGTCGCGGATGGCGTCGATCTCCTGGGCCGAGAGCCGTGAATTGACGATCGCTACCCAGACATCGCGCTCGCTGGCCGCCAGCAGCAGCACGACCTGTGCCCGGCCATTTTCGCTCACCGTCATGATGCGATCGCCGGGACGGATGCCCAGCGTGTCGAGCCACTCGGCGGCGGCACGGATCTCGCGTCCCAGTTCGGCATAGGTCCAGCGCACCTCGCCGTCGACCAGCGCCGGCTGGCCGGCCAGGCGCTCGGCGTTCTCCAGCACTCGGGTGCTGAGGCGCTCGGGCAGCTCGGCCACCAGGTCGCTCGCCAGGCGACCGAAGATCTCCTCGTCCGGCGCCCGGCGTGTCGCCGAGAGAGCCATCAGGTCACCTCCCGCACCATGTTGCGGGCGATCACCAGCTGCTGGATCTGAGTGGTGCCCTCGTAGATGCGGAACAGACGCACGTCGCGGTAGAAACGCTCCACTGCATACTCGGCCATGTAGCCGGCACCGCCGTGGACCTGCACCGCGCGGTCGGCCACACGCCCCACCATCTCGGCACAGAACAGCTTGCAGCAGGAAGCCAGCGTCGACACGTTCTCTGCGGCGTCCTTGCGCCGCGCGGCGTCGAGCACCATGGTGCGGCCGGCGTAGGCCTCGGTCTTGCTGTCGGCGAGCATCGCCTGAACCAGCTGGTGCTCGGCTAGCGGCACCCCAAACTGCTTGCGCTCGATGGCATAGTGCAGCGACTCCTCGACCAGCCGCTCGGCCACGCCCACGCAAACCGCCGAGATGTGCAGGCGGCCACGGTCAAGCACCTTCATCGCGGTCTTGAAGCCCTGCCCCTCCTGGCCGCCGATGATGTTCTCGGCCGGCACCCGGCAATCTTCGAAGATGATGTCGCAGGTGTGCGCGCCTTTCTGCCCCATCTTGTTATCCGACGGACCGCGTTTGAGCCCCGGAGTATCGCCCTCGACGATGAAGGCGGTGATGCCGCCTGCGCCCTTGTGGCTCGGATCGGTGCGCGCCATCACGGTGAATACGTCGGCCTCGGGGCCGTTGGTAATGAAACGCTTGGTGCCGTTGAGCACGTAATAGTCGCCGTCGCGCACCGCGGTGGTTCTCAGGCTGGCGGCGTCGGAACCCGAGTCCGGCTCGGTCAGGCAGAAGGAGCTCAACAGCTCACCGGTGGCCAGGCGCGGCACGTACTTGGCCTTCTGCTCAGGTGTACCGTCGATCAGGATGCCCTGGGCGCCAATGCCGTTGTTGGTGCCGAAGACCGAGCGAAAGGCCGGCGAGGTCTTGCCGATCTCCATCGCCACCAGCGCCTCCTCCTCCATGGTCAATCCCAGGCCGCCGTACTCCTCCGGGATCGACAGGCCGAACAGCCCCATCTCCTTCATCTCCTGCAGCAACTCGGCCGGTACGGCATCTTCTGCCGCCAGTCGCGCTTCATTGGGGATCAGGCGCTCGCGCACGAAGCGGGAAATGGTATCGATGAGCTGATCGAGCAATTCGGGATCGCGAATCATGGCGGTTCCTCATAGGTGATGGCGGCTGCCCCGAAGCGTGCTGGGCCTTGAGGCCTTGAAATGACGGGCGTCATCTGCCCTTATTTCGCTTAGCAGAATGAAGGCCCGCATTTGGTTGTCAGGCACTGTTACATAGCCTAGGATGGCAGTCAATAAACGAAACTGAATTCCGCTTTGCGGAATAAAGCCATAATAACGTCATCAGGAGGACCACCCATGTCGACCGCCCCCGCTTCTTCCCACGCCCCGCCCCCCTTTCGAAAGCTGGGCATCGTCGGCACCGGCGCCATGGGGCGCGGCATTGCCCAGATCGCCGCCCAGGCCGGCTTGACCGTCTATCTTCACGACCTGCGCGAAGGCGCCGTCGGCGAGGCGCGTGACTTCATCGGTGGCATGTGGTCGCGCGGCGTACAGAAGCAGCGCTTGAACGAAGCCGATGCCGAGCGCTACCGCGCCGCTCTGAAGGAGGCCGCAACACTCGCCGACCTCGCCGAGTGTGACATCGTCGTCGAGGCAATCGTCGAAAAGCTCGAAGCCAAGCAAGAACTCTTCACCGAACTCGAGGCGATCATCGACGACCGCGCGGTACTGGCCACCAACACCTCGTCGCTCTCGGTTACCGCCATAGCGTCGGCCTGTCGCCGTCCCGAACGCGTCATCGGCTTTCATTTCTTCAACCCCGTGCCGCTGATGAAAATCGCCGAAGTGATTCCCGGGCTGCGTACCGATGACGACACCGCCGAGCGGGTCGAGGCGCTGGGTCGGTCGATGGGCCACTTCACCGCCCGCGCCACCGACACCCCGGGCTTTCTGGTCAACCACGCCGGCCGCGCCTTCGGCACCGAGGCACTGCGCATTCTCGGCGAGAGCGTCACCGACCACGTCACAGTGGATCGCATCCTGGTCGAGCAGGGCGGCTTTCGCATGGGGCCGTTCGCCCTGCTCGACCTCACCGGGCTAGACGTTTCCCATGCAGTGATGGAGTCGATTTACCACCAGTACTACGAGGAGCCGCGCTTTCGCCCCTCGCCGTTGACCCGCCAGCGGGTGACGGCCGGCCTGCTCGGACGCAAGACTGGCGAAGGCTTCTACCGCTATGTCGACGGCAAGCCGCAGGTGCCCGAGGAGCCGCCACTGCCCGTGGCGAAGCCGCGTCCGGTATGGATCGGCGCCGAGGAGACGAACGACCGGCAGCCGCTCGCCGAACTGGTACGCGAAGCGTGTTGGCCGCTTGAGGATAGCGATGCGCCCTCCTCTGAAGCGCTATGCCTGCTGACCCCCCTGGGGGAAGACGCCACCGCCTGCGCCCAGCGCCTAGGCTTGCCGGCCGAGCGCTGCGTGGCCGTGGACATGCTGGCCGGTCTCGACAAGCGTCGTAGCCTGATGACCACCCCGGCGACCCGCGGCGAGTTTCGCGATGCCGCCATGGCCCTGCTTGGCCACGACGGCACCCCCGTCAGTGCCTTCCATGACAGCCACGGCTTCGTGCTGCAGCGAGTCGTGGCCTGCATCGTCAACGTCGGTAGCGAGATCGCCCAGCAGGGCGTGGCCGAGCCGCCAACCATCGACCGTGCCGTGGAGCTGGGACTGGGCTATCCCCATGGACCACTGGCCATGGGTGACTACTACGGCAGTCGCCGCATCCTCACCGTTCTCGACAACATGCTGGCCGCCACCGGCGACCCGCGCTATCGCGCGAGCCCTTGGCTGCGTCGTCGCGCCAGCCTCGACCTGCCGTTGACCCGCGCCTGAGCCCTTCGCCCTACAGGAGACACTCCATGCAAGACGTCTATATCTACGATGGGCTGCGCACACCCTTCGGCCGCCATGGCGGTAGCCTGGCCACGGTACGTCCCGACGACCTGCTGGGGCATGTGCTCAAGGCACTCGTCGAGCGCAACGCCTTCGCGCCCGAGGCCTACGAGGAAGTACTCGCCGGCTGTACCAACCAGGCCGGCGAAGACTCGCGCAACGTCGCCCGGCATGCCGGCTTGGTAGCCGGCCTGCCGGTGGAAGTGGCGGCCCAGACCGTCAATCGACTTTGCGGCAGCGGGCTCGCCGCCGTCATCGATGCCGCTCGCGCCACGCGCCTTGGCGAGGGTGAACTGTTCCTCGCCGGGGGCGTGGAGTCGATGTCACGAGCGCCCTACGTGCTGGGCAAGGCCGAGACGCCCTTCGCCCGCAACCAGCCGATGTACGACACCGTGATCGGCTCGCGCTTCCCCAACCCCTGGATCGGCCGCGAGTACGGCAGCCACAGCATGCCCGAGACTGCCGACAACGTGGCCCACGATCTCGGCATCGGCCGCGACGCCAGCGATGCCTTCGCCGCCCGCTCCCAGGCACGCTACACCGAGGCACTGGCCCGCGGCTTTTACGCCGACGAACTGCTCCCCGTGGCGGTACCTCAGGGGCGCAAGCAGCCACCACTCAACGTGGATCGCGACGAGCATCCGCGTCCAGGCACCGATATCGACAAGCTGGCGCGGCTCGGCCCGCTGTTCGAGGGCGGCGTGGTCACCGCGGGTAACGCCTCCGGGCTCAACGACGGCGCCGCCGCGCTGATCGTCGGCAGTCTGGCGGCCGGCGAGCGTGCCGGTATCGCGCCGCGGGCGCGTATCGTCGCCAGCGCCGTGGCCGGAGTGCCGCCGCGAGTGATGGGCCTGGGCCCGGTCCCGGCCAGCCGCAAGGCGCTTGAACGAAGCGAACTCTCCCTTGATCGAATGGATGTCATCGAGATCAACGAGGCCTTCGCCGTGCAGGTTCTGGGCTGCGTCGAGCAGCTCGGGCTCGATGCCGCCGACAGCCGGCTCAACGCCAATGGCGGCGCCATCGCCATCGGCCACCCCCTCGGCGCCTCCGGCGCGCGGTTGGCCTTGACCGCCCTGCGCCAGTTGGAAGCCACCGGAGGCCGCTACGCCCTCGTGACAATGTGCATCGGTGTCGGCCAGGGGATCGCCTGCATTCTCGAGCGCCTCGACGCCTAGCACGACATGACGCCGTCGCCCCGCGCCGCAGGCGGACCCGGCTGGGGCGATATGCGATACTCCCTTCCGCAACGCTCTCGCTACAGGGAATGCATCGATGAACAAGCCCGTTCCTCTGGAAGACAACCAGGCACCGCCCACCAAGGATCGCAACTTCGTGACCGCCCTGGCGCGAGGGCTCGAGCTGCTGCGCGCCTTCGGTACCGGCGAGGAGTACCTGGGCAACGCCGAACTCTCCGGTCGTACCGGAATCCCGCGCCCCACGGTATCGCGGCTGACCTACACGCTGACCCAGCTCGGTTACCTGCGCCACAACTCCCGGCTCGAGAAATACCGTCTGGGTCCCGGCATCCTGGCATTGGGCTATCGCTTCCTGGCAAGCCAAGGCATCCGCGAGATCGCCCGCCCCTTCATGCAGCAATTCGCCGAGGCCACGGACTGCAACGTCAGCCTGGGTGCGGCGGACAAGGCGGACATGGTGTACGTCGAAAGTTGTCACGGAAGCGGCCCGCTCATCCTCCGGCTCGACGTGGGCTCGCGGTTGCCCATGGCGACAACGGCCATCGGTCGCGCCTGGCTCTGTGGACTTGGCGAAGCACGACGAGAGGCTGTGCTGGAAACATTGGCGGAGGCGCATGGCGACGAGTGGCCAGCGCTGGAAGCAGGCATACGTCGCAGCCAGGAGGACTACGCGCGCCATGGCTTCTGCCTCTCTGAAGGCGACTGGCAATCTCAGATCAGTGCCGTCGCCACGCCGCTGATTCTGGAGGATGGCGCCGAGGTAATGGCAATCAACTGCGGTGGCGCCTCGCATCGTCTCAGCCACGAGATCCTGATCGAGAACCTGGGGCCGCGACTCAAGGAAGTGGCCAAGCGCATTCTCGGCGAACTGCAGCACGGCGCGCGCTAAGGATATCGGGACACGCTTGCACGCCCGCTGTCGTCTCTCGTCAGATGCCGATATAGTGAAGTCCAGAACACTCGATGGACATTTCAGGGAGAGAGGGACGACACGCGATGCCCGACACCGCCTCACGTCCCGGCAAGCTGGATCAGGAAGCCCATCGTCTACGCGCCGTCGGTGACTGGACGCTGCCACACTATGCGCAGCTGAGAAACGACGTGATCAGGGTGCACGAGGCGCGAACAATCGATCTCGAGCGACTCGGCGACCTGGACACGGCCGGTGCCGCCCTGCTGGTCGACCTGCTGGGGCCGGAGACCCTCCGCGAAATCGCCGAAGGCGCACGCGGGCTGACGCACGAGCGTCGCGCCATGCTGATGGCCGTCGCCGACGCCATGCGCGACCCACTTTTCCCGCCTCCCGCTCCACGCACGACGCCATTGACCGCCCTGGCCGGGTTGGGCCTGGCCGTCGAGCGGCTCGGCCGCCAACAGCTCGCCTTGCTCGGATTCATCGGGTTCACGTTAAGCAGTCTGCTGGGTACCCTGCTGCGCCCCAGGCGCTGGCGCCTCACTGCGCTGGTGGCGCATATCCAGCAGACCGGGCTCAACGCCATTCCCATCGTTGCTCTGCTGACCTTCCTGGTGGGTGCAGTGGTGGCCTTCTTGGGCGCCACGGTGTTGCGTGACTTCGGGGCAACCCTCTATACCGTCAATCTGGTGACCTACTCTTTCCTGCGTGAATTCGGCGTGTTGCTGGCCGCTATCCTGCTGGCCGGTCGCACGGCCAGCGCCTTCACCGCCCAGATCGGCTCGATGAAGGCGAACGAGGAGCTCGATGCCCTGCGCGCCCAAGGGCTCAGCCCCATGGAACTGCTGGTACTGCCACGCGTGCTGGCGATGCTGCTCAGCCTGCCGGTGCTGACATTGGTCGGCATGCTCAGCGGCATGGTCGGCGGCGCCCTGGTCTGTGCTCTGGCCCTCGATATCTCCACCACTCAGTTCCTCACCATCCTTCAGCGCGACATTCCGCTGCGCCACTTTCTGGTGGGCTTGGGCAAGGCTCCTCTGTTCGCCTTCGTCATCGCCGCGATAGGCTGCCTCGAGGGCATGAAGGCGGGCGCCAGCGCACAATCCGTAGGCGAGCACACCACCTCAAGCGTAGTGCAATCGATCTTCATGATAATTCTGCTCGACGCCCTGGCTGCCCTGTTCTTCATGGAGATGGGCTGGTGAGCGATGCCCGCGACGCCATCATCGAAGTACGCGGCCTGAGCAATCGCTTCGGCGAGCATGTGGTGCACGAGGACATCGACCTTGATATTCGGCGCGGCGAGATATTCGGCGTGGTGGGCGGTTCGGGTACCGGCAAGTCGGTACTGCTGCGCAGCATCGTTGGGCTCAAGCGCCCCGACGGCGGCAGCATTCGCGTCTTCGGCGAGGAGCTGCAACGCCTGCCGCCGGCCCAGCGGGCACGACTGGAGCGTCGCTTCGGCGTCCTCTTCCAACGCGGCGCGCTGTTCACCTCGCTGAACCTGCAGGAGAATGTCGCCCTGCCGCTAATAGAACATGCCGGCCTGTCGCGTCCCGACGCCGAGCGTATCGCGCGGGTCAAGCTGGCCCTGGCGGGACTGCCGCCGTCGTCCGCCGGCCTGCGCCCCGACGCACTCTCCGGCGGCATGATCAAGCGTGCCGCGCTCGCCCGAGCCCTGGCGCTGGATCCCGAGGTGCTGTTCCTCGATGAGCCTACAGCAGGCCTCGATCCGATAGGCGCCGCAGCCTTCGATCGGCTGCTGGTGACGCTGCGGGACGCCCTGGGTTTCAGCGTCTTTATGGTCACCCACGATCTCGATACGCTGTATTCGAGCTGTGATCGAGTCGCCGTGATCGCCGATCGGCGCGTGCTGGTCGCCGATACGCTCGAGGTCGTGGCGGCCACGGACACTCCTTGGGTGCGCGACTATTTTCACGGCCCGCGAGGCCGGGCAGCCGCCGGGGCGGCACGTTCCCGAACGGGTCCAGACAGGGAGGAGCGCTGATGGAAACGCGTGCCCACCACGTGGTAATCGGGTTGTTCGTCGTCCTGGCCCTCGTCGGCGGCGCGCTGTTCGCCCTGTGGCTGAACCAGAACACGCGGGACGAGGCCTACTCGCGCTACGAGGTGCTGTTCAACCGCAGCGTCAGCGGTCTGTCGGAGGGCAACGCCGTGGAGTACAGCGGCGTGCGCGTGGGAGAGGTCACCGTCTTGCGTCTCGACCCGGGCGATCCGCGCAACGTGATCGCCCGGATCCAGGTGCAGAGCCATGTCCCCATCCGCCACGATACCCGCGCCCGTCTCGCCCTGGCCAACATCACCGGCAGCATGACGATCCAGCTGCACGGCGGCTCTCCCGACAGTCCCTTGCTGGTATCGCAAGGCGAAACACCGCCACGCATCGTGGCCGACCCCTCGCCGCTCAGCACCATGCTCAACGACAGCGAGGAGCTGCTGGCAAGCGTCAATCGCGTGCTGTCACGTCTCGAGGTTCTGCTATCGGAAGAGAACGTGGAGAGCATCGAACGGATTCTGACCAATGTGGAACGCACCACCGCCAATCTGGCCGCCCTGGCCGACGCTCCCGGACGGTTGACGGATCGCATTGGCGAGATCTCGCAGGAAGCCATGCGCGCCTTCGCCGAGCTGCGTGGTCTTGCCGATCGCACCGGCGGCATGCTGGAAGGGCATGCCGAAGAGGCTCTGATCGATGCCCACGAGACCACCGCCAGCCTGGCGCGTACGGCACGCCAGATCGAGCTTCTGCTCGCTGACAACCAGAGCGCGCTCGAAAGCGGACTGCGCGGCGTTCAAGGGTTAGGCCCGATCACTCAGGAGCTGCGCAATACTCTCTCCTCCCTCGACAGGCTGGTGCGCCGGATCGAGGAGAATCCCACGGACTTCCTGCTGGGCCGCGATCGCGTCGAGGAGTTCAGCCCATGAAGACGCGCCGCCGACGCGGGCTTCCGTTCGCGTTCGCCCTCGCGGTTGCGGGCTGCGGGGTGGTGCCGGAACGCACCCCGGTGAACACTTTACGAGCTTCCGTCCGCCGCGCTGACGCCGTCGAGCGCTGCGCAGGCGGTCGAGCCCATCGATGCCACCCTGCGTCTGTCGACACCCCGCGCCAGCGGCCTGCTGGACGGCGCGCGTATCGTGGTCATGTCCACGCCCCACCAACCCCAGGCCTACCGCGGGGCCCGCTGGGCCGATGCCCCGCCCCGATTGCTGCACGACCGCCTGCTCGATGCCTTCCATGACGATGGGCGTATCCCTCGCCTCATTCATGACGAAGGCGCCATGTCGGCGGATGTCGAGCTGCTCAGCGACCTCAATACCGCGGCGGCACCCCCGAGGCGGTCATTCGTCTCGATGTCAGGCTGATCGAGGTTCGCTCACAGCAGTTGTTGGCCAGTCATCGCTTCGTCCAGCAACAACGGGCCTCGAGCGAGGCGATCGTCGACGTCATCGACGCGCTGGGTCTGGCAACGGACAGGCTCTCGCGCGAGCTGGTCGATTGGACGGTGTCGACTCTGGACAAGCGCTGACGGCAGACTGCCGGCGAATGTAGATACTTGATGGGAATGCCAGGCGGTTACCGAGAGTGGTAGCGTTTGGGTATCATGCTCGGCAAAAGCAAGGAAAACGCGACATATGACAATCGATAGCCCGCCTCGCCAGAACCTGGGCATCAGCGCCTACAGCTGGCTCAAGCGCGACATCATTCGCGGCGTATTTCAGCCGGGCGAGAAGCTTCTGATGAGTCGGCTGAAGGAGCGCTACGAACTGGGCATCGGTCCGCTGCGTGAGGCGCTGTCCCAGCTCGTTGCCGAGCGGCTGGTAGTCGCCATCAGCCAGCGCGGCTACCGTGTTGCTCCCATGTCGCTGGCCGAGCTCGCCGATCTCTACGACGCCCGCGCCCAGCTCGAGGGCATGATGCTCAAGCTGGCCATCGAGCGTGGCGACGACAGCTGGGAAGCCGATATCCTGGCCAAGGCCCATACGCTCTCGAAGGTCATGGAAGTCAACAGCCCCGACGAGCTGCTCGATGTCTGGGATACGCGCCACAAGGCCTTCCATACTGCCATTGCCAGCGGCTGTCGCTCCCCGCATCTGCTACAGGTGCGCCAAGGGTTGTTCGACCAGGTGGAACGCTATCGCCATCTGTGGTTGCGCGAGACGGTATTTTCCGAGGAAGCGCTGGAGCGCAAGCGCCAGGAACATGCTGCCCTGGTCGACGTGATCCTTGCACGTCAAGCCAGCCGGGCCGCGGATATGATGCGAGAGCACCTGATGACGCCGGTCCCGATCATCACCGAAGTGATGACCCGCCGAGGACTAGCCTGAGCCCTTCGTCACTGGCCTGTCATCTCAAGGCGGCATACTCGCAGGTGACAGGAGCGAACCGGCGCCTTATGTTTGAAGGCACCACAACACGACCATGGCCGCGCACGGCAGCTGCCGTCAGGGGCCGAGAGAGGGCGTCATGCCACACTTGCTGCGTTTTTCCCGTGACATCGAAACCCGCCTGCAACGCCTCGCTCAGCGGACCGGTATTCCCAAGAGCGAACTCATCGAGCGCTGCCTCGCCGTGGGCATGAGCGATCTGGAGACCCAGTTGTTGCTGGAGGACGCCTCCCATGCCTCTTTCGTGGTGGAGCCGCCGGCGCTAGACCAACTGCTGCGTGAGAGCGGCCTGGGCGCCTGACCCGAGCCCCATGCCACGCTCAGCGAAGCGACGTCAGCAAAATGCCGCCAGGCAGCGCCGGTGCGCCTCGAGCGCCTGAGCGCGCGATATCGCCACCAGTCGCAGCCCCTGCCCCGGTAGACACTGGGCAAGCCGCGCGGCGGCGAGGGGCGTCAACGCCCCGAGGCGCGGATAGCCGCCGATGGTCTGGCGATCGTTCAACAATACGATGGGCTGTCCATCGGGCGGCACCTGGACCGCTCCCAGCGGTATGCCCTCAGACACCATGCCGGCCAATTGACATTGCAACGAGGGACCCACCAGGCGCACGCCCATGCGATCGGCGCGATCGTCGACGCGCCAGGGCGTGTTGAAGGCCCGGTAAAGGCTCGGGCCGGAAAAGTGACCGATCTGCGCGCCGAGGACCAGCGCGAGCCGATCGCCTGTCAGGGTATCGTACGCACTCGCGGCGGACGGCAGCTCTCTTCCGGCATCGGCGCTGCCATGCCAACTCAGCCGATCGCCCGCCTGCAAGGACCTGCCGTCGCCGGCGTGGCCGCCGAGCCGTTCGCGCGGCGTGGCACTGCGGCTACCCAATACCTCGGGAACATCGAAGCCGCCGGGCACCGCCAGGTAGGCACGCAACCCGTTGCGCGGCTGTCGAAAGACGAGGCGCTGACCGGCCAAGACTCGAAAGCTGGCGCCCGGCGCGAGCGGCTCCCCGTCGAGTTCGGCAGAGAGATCCGCGCCCACCAGTGCCAGCGTGGCATCACTCTCGGCTTCTAGGGTGAG
Organism: Billgrantia saliphila; assembly: GCF_002930105.1. Classification (GTDB taxonomy): domain Bacteria; phylum Pseudomonadota; class Gammaproteobacteria; order Pseudomonadales; family Halomonadaceae; genus Halomonas; species Halomonas saliphila. The sequence goes on from NZ_PJRN01000007.1 coordinate 14,191, forward strand.
TCCGCCACCGATCACGATCTCCAGCGCCGCGCTGTCCAGCTCATTGCCTAGCAGCCAATTGGCCCAGCGGAGCGACACCCAGTCGGCGCCGCCGCTCTGGGTCACCCCCAGGTGACGCACCCCAAAGCGACCGCCATCCTCGATCAGTGCCAGGGGGCCGGCCTGAATGACACGCAGGCAGGCAATTTGCGCTGTCACCTCCTTCATCGGGCTTCCTCCAGCGGCGTGGTATCGCCGCCCTGTCGCACGAACTCGTCGCGCGGGATCGACACGAAGCGAACACGATCCCCGGGACGCAGCAGCGGCTCGCCCCGGCGGGCATGCTCGAACAATGGCAGCGCGGTACGTCCGAGTATGTTCCAGCCACCCGGCGAGAGCAGCGGATAGATGGCGGTCTGGCGATCGGCAATGCCGACGCTGCCAGCGGGCACGCGACGGCGAGGCGTGGTCAGGCGCGGCGTGGCCAAGCTCTCCTCGACCAGTCCCATGAAGCCGTAGCCGGGCGCGAAGCCGAGCGCAAAGACGTAATAGTCGCGGGCACAGTGTCGACGCACGAGCTCCTCGATGGCGATTCCGGCACGCTCGGCGACGCGGTTGAGTTCAGGGCCGACGCTGGGGTCGTACCAGACGGGGATCTCGTGTCGCTCGCCAAGCTCGGTACCTGCCGGCTCGAGGTGTTGCAGCACCCGCTCGATACGCTCCCGGGCCTGCCCGTGTTCCAGCCTCAGGCAGTCGTAATGCAGCATCAACGTGGTGTAGGACGGAACCAGGTCGATCAGTTCATCGCCGAAGGCGTCGCGCAGCGCCCGGTCGGCGGCCATGACCCAAGGCATGTTGGCTTCGTCGATGGCATCGAACAGCCGAATCATCAGGACGTCCATGGCCGTCAGCTCGATACGGGGACACTCCTTCACGCCGACTCCAGCGCCTGAAAGGCCTCGCGGATGGCCCGCACCGCCGCTACCGACTCGGGGTTGTCGCCATGCACGCACAGGGTGTCACAGGGCAGCTCGAGCTCGGTGCCATCCGCTGAGCGCAGCGGTTCGCCCTTGGCCAGGCGCACCGCCTGCTCGACGATGATCGACTGGTCGTGGTGCACTGCTCCCGGCAAGCGGCGTGAGACGAGATGGCCATGGGCGTCGTAGGCCCGATCGGCGAAGGTCTCGAACCATACCGAGACGCCCATCTCGGCGGCCAGGCGACGACTCGGCTCGGGATTGGCGGTAGCCATCAGCATCAGCGGCAGGCTCCGATCGAAGGCCTGAACCGCGCGCATCACAGCGCGCAACAGCTCGGGATCCCGGGCCATGTCGTTGTACAGCGCGCCATGCGGCTTGACGTAGCTTACGGTCGTGCCTTCTGCCTGGCAGATGCCGGCGAGCGCACCCACCTGGTAGAGCACCATGTCCTCGACCTCCGCAGGAGAACAGGCCATGGAACGACGTCCGAACCCCATCAGGTCGGGATAGGCCGGGTGGGCACCGATCCGTACCTCATGCCGGGCCGCCAGCGCCACCGTCCGGCGCATCACGTGGGGGTCGGAGGCGTGGTAGCCGCAGGCGATATTGGCACAGTCGACGTAGGGCATGACATCCTCATCCATGCCCAGCGACCAGTTGCCGAAGCTCTCGCCCATGTCGCAGTTGAGTAATGGCAAAGTTGCTTGAAGCATTTATGTCACCTAGCTCATCGATGGTGGAAAGCGCTGCCTATGCGTGCGTACACGTTCAGGTTGGTTCGAGCCGTTGATAGTGAGTGTAGGCGCTGATGACCGTTGCCCGCTGCGCTTCATGCGCGAGCATGAAGGCGTCGCCATGTACCGTCTCATCGGGGTATTCGGTGATCAGCATCAGTGGCGTCAATTGGGCATCATCCCGCATCAGCAAATAAGGAATGTCATGCAAGATAGGGAAATCGAGCTCACCTGCATGCGCCTCGAAGGTCGCGATCTGGCGTCGATTGAACGCGACCAGCTCAGGGACGCTCGCCAGGTCCTGGATGACCTCCTCGAGTAGCCATTGTGCCTGATGCTGCCATCCTTCACGGTAGCGGACGATCAGGAAGAAGCCCTTGGGGATCGTCCACATCTCGAAACCACGTGGAACGTAGCCGGTCAATGGGCGAGTCCACTCATGGGCTGGATAGCCATGCAGGTTCACATGTAGCCCGGCACCGCTGCACTCGATGGCCCGCTCGCGAATGGCGTGCTCGAAACCGCCGGCGAGCGGTTGCGCCTGCAGGTCGTTACCGAACGCGGTATAACGGGCGGCGTGGTGCATATGACAAGGTTGTTCCACGGCCAGGCGCTGGCGAAGATGGTAGCCGTCCGGATTCTCCAACGGGGAGATGACGAAGTGGGCGTGCGCGAGCTCGTCCAGTTCAGCGGCTGCCCGCAGAGCCCCCACGATGCCGGAGGTTTCGTTGGCATGCTGAGCGGCACTGATCAGGACGGCCCTGTCGCTTCCGGGACGATACCGCGCGACTACCGGGCGCCCGCTACGACTGTGAGAGCGCAGGGTTCGCTGACCCAGCGCTTCGAGCAGAGCACTGACCTGGGATTCGCTCAGCGGTCGGTCAGCCCTGTCCAAGGGCACGTCGGGAGGTGCCGGTACCGCCGACACGTGCAGACTTTGCAGTGTAACGATGGCGCTGGGTGCAGCATCCGGACGCGTCAGTACCTCCGGCACGATCTGCCCGGGCTGAACCGAGCGATCGCCCAGCGACAGCCCGGCGCGTTGCTGGAAATATTCCAGCAACGAGAAATAGAGATCCTCGTGCAGCCCCTCCGCCAGGCTGATGTGCTCCTCAGCGTACGGCAATGGCGTATCTCGACCAGGCAGGACGACCCTAAGGTTCAGCTCCTCGAAGAAAGGCTGTTCACCCGGCCATTCGCTCCCCGTGACCGCCTCCATGGCCGACTCGAACAGCTGCTCGTAGTCGGTGCGCAGCGGCTCGTCGTGACGTTCACCGGCGGCCGAGCACCAGCTCACCCAACCGCAAGGCGACAACTGGAGAGTGTCGACGTAATCGTGATGCCACCGGTTGGGTGCTGCAACGCTGTGCTTCGCTACGACACCATCGGCACCGGTCAGGTGCACTTCGTAGAAGTAACGGGTCGTGGCCGCTTCAACCGCCACCGGCTCCCAGGTCAAAGAGACCTCGTCGCCCAGCAAGCCGGCCAAGGGATAGGCTTCAAGAAGAAAGCGGCGCGGCGACACTGTCGGGGACGGATAACGTATCGTCGCTGCCGTCAGTCGCCGGTCACCGACCTCCTCGAGGAAAAAGTGCACCAGCGGCTTGTAAGCGCTACGGAAGCGCGCCCGGACGCCTTGACGGGCCAGTTTTTGCTCGGCGCCACGACGAGCCGCCAGGTCGTCGAACACCCATGCATCGAGCGAGCCACCGCGGGCCTTGGGGTCGCTATACTCGGCCACCAGGGCGTCGACGCTGCGCTGGAAGATTTGCTCGAGCAGGGTCTGCCTCACAGCGAGGTCCTCCCGGTGGGATCGAGGGTATCGCGCAGCCAGTCGCCCAGCAGGTTGAGACCCAGCACGGTCAGTAGGATCGCTAGACCCGGGAATACGCTGACCCACCACGCCGTCTGCAGATAGGTACGGCCTTCGGCCAGCATGCCGCCCCAGCTCGGGACAGAAGGATCGACGCCCAGGCCAAGAAACGTCAGGCTGCTTTCCAGCAGGATGTTGTTGGCCACGTTCAGGGTCATCAGCACGATGACGGGACCGATGAGATTGGGCAGCAGGTGCTGGAACAGGATGCGCACGTCGCGCACCCCAATGGCCTTGGCCGACAAGATGAACTCACGGTCCTTGAGCGACAGCACGGATCCCCGCACCAGGCGCGCATACTGCACCCATTGGGAAATGATCAACAGGATGATCATGTTGGTCAGCCCGCCGCCTATCACCGCGATGAAAGTAATCGCCAGCAGGATGAAGGGTAGCGCCAGCTGCACGTCGGCGAAGCGCATTACCAGCATATCGATGATGCCGCCGTAGTAGCCTGAAACGAGCCCCATGACGATGCCTATCACGACCGCCCCCAAGGCGGAATAAATCCCTACCTTGAGAGATATCTCGCCGCCTATGACCACCCGGGCCAGCAGGTCGCGCCCCAGGGGATCGGTACCCAACGGATAAGCCGATTCGGTCATGGGTGGCAACAGGCGCATGGCGAGATTGATATCGCTGTCACCGCCGGGAAACAGCCAGCCGGAGAGCAGGATGGCGGCAGCGATTCCCCCCACCAGCAGGATACCCAGGATGAACTCGAAGTTCTTGAAACGCCTCAGGGACGGGAAATTGAGAGACAGCATCGCGCTTAGTCCTTACGCACTCGGGGGTCGACCAACCCGTAGGCGATGTCCACCAGAAGGTTGATGGTGATGATCAGTAACGAAAGCACGGTGATCACGCCTTGCAGCACCGGGTAGTCGCGCGCAGCCACGGCCTCGAAGGCAAGCGTGCCAAGCCCCGGCCAGTTGAAGACCCGCTCCACGACCACGATGCCTCCCAACAGGCCGCCGAACTGCAAGCCAAAATAGGTGATCAACGGGATCGAACAGTTGCGCAGTGCATGCTTGTAGAGCACCACCGAATTGGATAGCCCCTTGGCTCTGGCCACCATGACGTATTGGGAACGCAGGGTGTCGAGCATGGTGGTTCTCACCAGCCTGACGTTGGTGGCCGTCAGGATGATGCCCATGGTGGCCGCCGGCATGATGAAGCTGGACCAGCCCTCCATGCCGCTGGGCGGCAGCAGGTTGAAGGTGATGGAAAAAAGCAGCACCAGCATGATGGCCAGCCAGAAGTTGGGAAAGGAGAGCCCTATCAGCGACAACACGCGGATCAGCTGGTCCGGCCAGCGCCCCCGGGATACCGCGGCCTTGATGCCCAGGGGAATGGAAACCGCGATGGAAACGAACAGCGAAGCGAATGCCAGGGCGAGGGTCGCCGGCAGGGCGCGTCCGATCAGGTCGCTGACCTGGGTGCCGCCCATGAAACTGCGACCCAGATCGCCCACCAGCAAGCCGCGAAGAAAATCGAGGTATTGAGAGATGAACGGCTGGTTGAGCCCTAGCGCTTCGCGGATGCGCTCCAGATCGGCCTCGGTGATGCTCCCCGCTCCCTGGGCCAGCATGACGGCGGGGTCACCAGTCAGGCGAATGGCGAACGAGACGATCAAAGTGACCGCCAGGACAACGAAAACGGCCTGGAGTAAGCGGTAGAACAGGAACTTTGCCACGGCTGGCTCCCTTGGACGATAGCCGGCGGCCGCCCTCGGAGGGGCGGCCGACAACGGGGTCTTACTCCGAGACGCTGACGTCGGTCAGACGCAGACGATTGTCGGGAGCAGGCTCGAAGCCCTGGACCCGATCGCTGACGCCATAGAGAGCGTTGAGGCTGTACAGAGGCATTTCCAGCGCCCTCTCCTGTGTATAGCGAGCGATCTCCTGCAGCATGGCCTCGCGCTCGTCGCGATCGGTGATACCGCGCTGTGCGTTGAGCATGCGATCGAGCTCTTCGTCGCTGTCGTAAGGGTTCCAGCGCTCACCGGTGTGGTACATCAAATAGGCGGTGTTGTCGTAATCGAAGGTCCAGCCGCCCCACTTCTGCTGGAACATTTCCCCGGTACGCCCCGCCGGGATGATGTCGTTGAGCAGCACATTGGTTTCGTAGGGCTGGATCGATGCGTTGATGCCCACCCCCTGAAGATAGGCCGCTACGACTTGGGCGACCTCACCGAAGGTGGCATCGTTGCCGCGCACGTCGATCTGCACGTTGGCCCCCGGCTCGACACCGGCTTCATCGAGCAATTGACGCGCACGCTCAGGATCGTGAGGGTACGGCTCCAGCTCTGGATCGTGACCGAACGATTGGGAGCTCTGGAAGCTGGCGATCACCTCCCCTTCACCGGCCAGGATGGAGTCGATGATGGCCTGGCGATCCACCGCCATGATCATGGCCTGACGCACTTTCTCATCGGCAGTGATGCCCGACCGAGTATTGAAGCGAATCGCCTCCACCGTGGGCGAAGGCACACTCACGACCCGGATGCCGTCGTGGTTGTTGATGGTATCGATCATGCCGATGGGGATCGTCGGCGGAATGACGATATCGACACGTCCCGACTGCAGCTCGGCAACGGCCGTGGAGGGTTCGGAGATGAAGCGATAGGTGACGCTGTCGAGCTTGGGAGCGCCACCCCAATGCTCGGCGAATGCTTCCAGGCGTACATCTTCGCGCGGGCGATAGTCGACCATCTTGAAGGGGCCGGTACCTACCGGATTGTTGTTGAAGTGCTCGTCACCATGTTCCTGGATGTAGCCCGGCGGCACGATCATGGCACCATACCCAGCCAGCTTGGTCAGCAGTACCGGGTCGGGCTCGCTCAGATGGAAATCGACAGTATGATCGTCGATGACCTCGACGCTCTCGATCGCCGTATAGTTGGAGCGCTGGGGTCCCTTCGCCCCCTCTTCCCCAAGCAGGCGCTCGAAAGTGAACTTGACCGCTTCGGCATTGAAAGGCTCACCGTTGTGGAAGGTCACGCCATCTCGCAGCTCGAAGCGAATGCGCGTGCCGTCATCCAGCTCTTCCCAACGTGTGGCCAGACCGGGCACCAGCTCCAGGTCCGGCCCACGATAGGTAAGCCCATCGAACACATTGGTGGCGAGCGAAGCCCAGTTCACCAGAAACGTATCGATAGGATCCCAACTGCCGGGATCCTGAGGGGTTGCGATCGTCAACGACCCGGCCTGAGACACGGCGGAAACCGACAGGGCCGATGCCGCTGCCAGCGCTTTGATCAACACTCTCTTGTTCTTCATGTTCCTGTCTCCTGAACGTTATTGTTCACAGCGACTGGGCACTGTGGTTGTGGCTCGCCTCGCGAGAGACGAAATGGCCAGGGTGGACTTCGATCAAAGGATGGACACTCGGCTCGTCACCCACCTTCCTGATGGGACTCGGGATCTCTCCCTCCAGCAGCACGTGCTCATGGCGCTGGGAAGGGTCGGCCACCGGCACGGCTGCCAGCAGCTTACGGGTATACGCATGCAGGGGAGCGTCGAACACGCGATGCCTGGGTCCCAGCTCGACGACCTGTCCCAGGTGCAACACCGCCACTCGGTGACTCATCTTCTCGACGACGGCCATGTCGTGACTGATGAACAGGTAGGCCAGCCCTTCTTCTCTCTGCAGCGTCATCATCAGATGGATGATCTGAGCCTGAATCGATACATCCAGTGCCGACAACGCTTCATCGGCAATGATCAGCTTGGGACGTGACGCCAGCGCCCTGGCGATGCAGATACGCTGGCGCTGGCCGCCGGAAAACTCATGCGGATAACGCTCGGCATGCTCTGGCTTCAGACCCACTCGCTCGAGCAGTTCGCTGACGCGGCGCTGGACATTGCGCCTGCCTCTGAGCAGGCCATGGGTATGGATGGGCTCCGCAATCGAGAAGCCAACGCTCTTGCGCGGGTCGAGCGAGGCGAAAGGATCCTGGAAGATGTATTGCACTTCCTGGCGCAGGCGCATCTTCTCGATGCGGCTCATCTGCGCTACCGGCTTGCCTGAGAAGAGGATGTCGCCGCTGGTGCTTTCCTGAAGCAATTGGATGGTACGGCCGATGGTCGACTTGCCCGACCCCGACTCGCCTACCAGCGCGAGCGTCTCCCCGGGGTAGATCTCCAGGCTGACGTTTTCGACGGCATGGACACGATGGCTAACGCCGCCGAAGAACCCCTTGCGGATGTCGAAGCGAGTGACCAAGTTGTCGATCCGCACGATCGGCGATGCGTCCTGCTGGACGGTATCCTGCTCCCTGGACTCGCCGATCCTGCGAGCTTCACTGCCGTCGAAGATGATCAAGGGGTCGATCCGAGGCAGGCGATGACCTTGCATGCTGCCAAGCTTGGGCACTGCCGAGAGCAGTGCCTTGGTATAGGGCTCCCTGGGGTTGGCGAAGATCTCCTCTACCGGGGCCTCCTCGACCTTTTCCCCCTCTCTCATGACGACTACGTGATCGGCGACTTCAGCCACAACGCCCATGTCGTGGGTAATGAAGATCACCGCCATCCCCAGCTCCTTCTGCAGATCGCGAATGATGGCCAGGATCTGTGCCTGAATCGTCACATCCAGTGCCGTGGTCGGTTCGTCTGCCACCAGGATTCTTGGCTTGCAAGCCAGGGCCATGGCAATCATCACGCGCTGACGCATCCCGCCGGAGAGCTGGTGGGGATAACGCTTGAGCAGGGACTCGGCATCGGCCAAGCGCACCAGTTCCAACAGCCGTATGGCCTCCTGTCGCGCGGAAGACCGGTCATGCTGCTCATGCAGTACCAGCACCTCGGCAATCTGGTCGCCGATGGTGTAGACCGGGTTCAGCGAGGTCATCGGCTCCTGAAAGATCATCGAGATCTCTTTGCCGCGGATACGCCGCATCTCGCGATCGGTGAGCTGGGTCAGGTCGAGGCAGGTGGTGCCATCTGCGCGCTGGAAGCGGATGCTGCCGCTGGTGATCGAGGCATGCTGATACTCCACCAAGCGCATGATAGCCAGCGAAGTGACGGACTTGCCGGAGCCGGACTCACCGACGATGGCGAGCGTCTCCCCTGCCTGAACGCTGAAGGAGAGATTCTTGACGACTTCATTGCGACCAAAGGCGACGTGGAGGGACTCGACGCTCAATAAAGGAGAGGAAGTCACAAGGACTATACCTATATTTTTTGTGTAATTTACAAAGAAACTATATTCACACTATGATCGTGTCAACCGTGCACGTTCGCCACCTCGTTTGGCAATGCTCGTATGTCGACTCGAAAAAAGCTGTTGGCGGTGCCCAACGCCCTGCTTGCCATGGCGCCCTTGGAACACGCATGCTCAGGCACATCAAAACAATAGGGCAGTTTGTTGATGACAGACTCGAAGATAACTCAACCACACGCTCGCGGCCCGATCGTCTCCTCAGAGCATCTCTCGCATAGCGCTCAAGAGCTATCGGAGCTCGAATTCGGCATGATCATTTCAGGTCACGCCTTTCATCGCTGGATGGTGCGCTGCATGACAGCCACCGGGTATTCCGAGTTGAATTCCCTGGACATACTGGTATTGCATAGCGTCAATCACCGCAAGAGGGCCAAGCGCCAGTCGGACATCTGCCTGGTGCTCAATGTCGAAGACACGCATACGGTCACTTATGCGCTAAAGAAGTTGGCTAAGCTGAATTTGGTCAATGGAGAAAAACAAGGCAAGGAGACATTCTTCCGCACCACGAGCGAGGGTCGAGAAGCCTGTAGTCGCTATGCTGAGATACGTGAGGCATGTCTCGTCGACTCCCTGTCGTCAATGGGCATCGAACGCCTGGAAATGAGCAGGCTGGCAGGCATGCTCCGCGCGATGTCGGGTCTCTATGACCAGGCGGCGCGAGCGGCTGCTTCGCTGTGATAGCGCAACGCTTGCACCTGGGGTGCAGCGACTGGTCGCCACCTTGAAACTTGGAGACATTCAAAATGCTTGTGAAAGATCCTTTCCACCTGGCCGTGCAGGTTCACGATATCGAAGAGGCCCGCCGTTTCTACGGCGACTTCCTGGGTTGTCCGGAGGGCCGCTCGTCGGATAGCTGGGTCGATTTCAACCTGTATGGACATCAATTCGTCTGCCACTTGAATCCCGCCCTAAAGGACAACCCCGTGTCCAGCCACAAGAATCCGGTCGACGGCCACGGCGTGCCGGTGCCCCACTTCGGTGTCGTGCTGGACATGGCCTCGTGGGAAGCGCTGGCGCAAAAACTGCGTGACCATGGCGTCGAATTCGAGATCGAACCTTACATCCGCTTCAAGGGCGAACCGGGCGAACAGGCGACCATGTTCTTTTACGATCCTTCCGGCAACGCGCTGGAGTTCAAGGCGTTCAAGAATCGCGAAGAGCAGCTGTTCAGGAAGGCGTAAGCCGGCTAAAGCTTCAATACAACAAGACCAACAAGAGAGACGAGATCATGCACAAGACTCTTTCCCGTACCCTGCTACTGGCCGCCGCCTGCGGCCTCACCGCCACCGCCCATGCCGTCGAATGGACCATGGCCACCCCCTATGGCGATGCCAGTTTCCACACCCAGAACGTCAAGCAGTTCGCCGAGGACGTGGCCGAAGCCACCGACGGCGAACTGACCATCAATGTGCACAGCGGCGGCTCGCTGGTCGCCCACGGCGAGATCAAGCCCTCCGTGCGCCGCGGCACCGTCGAGGTGGGCGAGGTTTTCCTCTCGGTACTCTCCAACGACGATCCGATCTTCGAGGTCGATACCTTACCGGGCGTCGCCGGCAGTTATGACGAGGCGTATACGCTGTGGGAGACCACCCGCCCGGTCATCGAGGAGCTGTTCGCCAACCAGGGGCTCAAGCCCTTGTACGCGGTGGCCTGGCCGGCTCAAGGCATCTATACCGACTTCGAGCTGACCGACCCGGAGCAGTTCGAGGGCCTGCGCGTTCGCGCGCCGAACATCAACACACAGCGCTTCGTCGACAATCTCGGCGGCAACCCGACCGAGACCGAGGAATCCGACATTCCAACCGCCTTCAGCACCGGCCGGGTCGACGCCATGATCACCTCGAGTTCGACCGGCAATTCGATGACCGCCTGGGATTACGTCTCGCATTACACCGACGCCAATCTGTGGTTGCCGAAGAATATCGTGTTCGTCAACCAGCGCGCCTTCGACCGTCTCGACGAGGCCACCCAGGAGGCCCTGCTCGAAGCGGCGGCACGCGCCGAGGAGCGTGGCTGGCAGATGAGCCGCGAGGACAACGAGGCCAGCCTCGAGGCGCTGCAGGAGAACGGAATCACCGTGTCGAAACCCAACGACGAGGTGGCGGCAGCGCTGCAGGAAGCCGGTGACCAGCTATTCGCCGACTGGCAGGAACGTGCCGGCGAAGATGCCAAGCAGGTACTCGAGGAGTACCGCGAAAAGCGCGGCAACTGAGCCATGTCCGCGATACGCGGCGGCTACCCGCCGCGTATCGCCTCTACCGCTCGCCGCGAGGCCACACCATGACCTACAAATTCCACTTTCTCTATCGCCTGGGCGCCTGGGGTGCCGCGACCTGCATGGTTATGATCTGCGCGTTGGTGGCGTTGCAGGTCACTTTCCGGCTGATCGACGCCCTGCTGTCCGTGACGGGATTCGCTCGCCTGGGATTGAGCGTCACCGGGCTGTCCGAGATCGCCGCCTACCTGTTGGTCGGAGCGGCCTTCCTGGGCCTTGCCTACACCTTCGTGCATCACGCGCACATTCGCGTCACGCTGCTGATTTCCCGTTTGCCCTCGGCGGCACGCGCCTGGTTCGAGGTCTTCTGCCTGCTGGTGGCACTCGCCATCAGCGTGCTGCTCGGCTACGGGCTGGTTGAGCTCGCCCGCGAGAGCCGCGATTTCGATGATGTCTCATCGGGCTTCCTGTCGATTCCCTTATGGATCCCTCAGACCGTGCTGGCTACCGGCGTCGGCCTGCTGTGCCTGGCGCTGCTTGAAACGTTGGCGGCGACGCTGCGCATCGCCATTCGCGAGCCCAGCCGCTTCCGCGAAGCCACGGCAACCGACGACAGCGAGACGCCCTGAGGCGCTCCCCGATACGGAGTAGACACGTGTTGATACTGAGTCTGGCCACCATCGCCACGCTGGCGATCCTGCTCGGCAGCGGCGTGTGGATCGCCTTCGCGCTGATCGGTACCGCCTGGGTTGTGCTGGCCTTCTTCAGCTCCTTCGATCCAGGCCCGATTCTGGCTTCCGATTTCTGGGGCGCCAGCTATGGCTGGGATCTGACCGCCCTGCCTATGTTCATCTGGATGGGCGAGATCCTGTTTCGCTCGGGGCTCGCCGACAGCATGTTCCGCGGCCTCTCGCCGTGGCTCAATCGTGTGCCCGGCCGTCTGCTGCACACCAACATAGTCGGCAGTGGCATGTTCGCCGCGGTATGCGGCTCCTCTGCCGCCACCTGCGCCACGGTGGGCAAGATGACCCTGCCGGAGCTCGAACGACGCGGATACGACGTCAACATGGCCATCGGCACCCTGGCCAGCGCCTCCACCCTGGGGCTGCTGATTCCCCCTTCGATCGTGCTGATCGTGTATGGCGTGGTGACCGAGCAGTCGATCTCGCGTCTGTTCATGGCGGGAATCGGTCCGGGCCTGATGATCCTGGCGCTGTTCATGGGCTACCTGATCGTCTGGTCGCTGGTCAGCGGCAACCGTCGCGGCCTTACCGGACGGGACGAGTCCGGCCTGCCTCTGGCCAAAAAATTGCGCCAGACGCTGGAGCTCATACCGATCCTGCTGCTGATCGGCGGTATCATTGCGTCGATCTACGGCGGGCTGGCTTCTCCCACCGAGGCGGCGGCGGTCGGCGTGGTGCTGTCGATGCTGATCGCCCGCTGGAATGGCAGCTTCGATGCCGCCATCTTCAGGGATTCGCTGTTCGCCGCCGTGCGTACCGCCTGCATGATCGCCTTCATCATCGCCGCGGCCTCGTTCTTGACCTCGGCCATGGGCTTCACCCAGGTACCGATGCAACTGGCCCGAGCCATCGGCGAGATGGGCCTGTCGCCCACCATGCTGCTGGTCGCCCTGACCCTGCTGCTGCTGATCATGGGCTGTTTTCTCGACGGGATTTCGCTGATCCTGCTGGTAACGGCCATCATCATGCCGCTGGTGAACGCTGCCGGCTTCGACCTCATCTGGTTCGGCATCTATCTGGTCATCGTGGTGGAGATGTCGCAGATCACGCCGCCCGTGGGTTTCAACCTGTTCGTGATCCAGGGCCTCACGGGCAAGGATATCGTCACCATCACCAAGGCCACGCTGCCGTTCTTCCTGCTCATGCTGGTCGCGATCGCGCTGATGCACCTATTCCCCGAGATCGCCCTCTACCTGCCCCAGACCATGACCCGCTGAGTGCGACGGCGCTCGAGCCTAGCCTCGGGCGCCGTCATGCCGCAGCTCATCCCGAGGGTTGCGCGGGTAGTAGCGTTCGGGTTGACGTTCGATATGGGCGAAGAAACGCGTGTCCTTGTAGGGCATCTTCATGAAGCCCGACACACCGAGCCCTTCGATCAATCCGACGGCATCGAGGATATCCTCGAGGCGGCGGCGGAACTCCGCCTCCCGCGACGGATCGAGCAGGCGGTAGTAGCTATGGATCTTGAGGTGCTGCGGCAGCGCTTCGAAGATGATCATGCCGGTGTGGTGGATCTCGTTGAGCGCCTCCAGCGAGGTGATGATCGGCTCCGGCAGGACCAGGAACTCCTCGGGGTCGGGTCCGTCCTCGAAGTAGCTGTGCAGGCGGCTGCGGTCCTCCAGCTCGGGTACCGCGCTGACCTCGTAGCGCAACCGCATGCCGGGTTCGATGACGAAGGGGTGCGCCGGGCTCTCGCGGTCCAGGTGCAAGGTATCGCGAGCGTTGAACAGGCAGCTCTTGAAGATGCCTTGGCGATAGATGGCGCGGGCCAGATTGACCATGTTGTTGACCGCGGCGACGAAGGCCGACTTGAGCCTGGTATCGTGCAGATTCAACGAGGTGTCGATGTAGACCCCATCGGCTTCCCAACGCACGGCGAGCCCGCCTACCACAGGATACTTGCCCAGGCGGCTCACGGCCGCCAGGAACGCCTTCTCGGTCTCGCCCATGCCCTGCATGAAGTTCTTGTAGTAACGATCGAGCTGCACGTCATTGACGTCGTTGAGCGTCTCGCGGCCGCCCTCCTCGCGCAGGAAAGCCTTGCGCGAGCTGTACACCACGGTATCGATCTCGCGAGTCGAGGGCCGTACCCAGGTCGGCACCAGCGGCGACTCCGCGGCTTCCGGCAGGTCGATCATCACCACCCGCGCCAGGCGCGGCATCTCGCGAATGAAGTGATCCCCGGCGCGTAGGCGCACGCGCGGGTCGGGGTCGAGCATGCCGTCGAGCATGCGAGCGAACTCCATGGGCAGGCCTAGGGAGGTGGCTGGAATGGCGCGATGGCCGAAGCGGCACGACTGGGCCGAGGCCAATGCGTACAGCGTGCCGGCGGTGCCCTGTTCATCGAAGCGCGGCGACGACAACGCGCCGTTCAACTGCTCCTCGCCGATGAAGTAGACGTCACCAAGACGCGCATTGGTCTGCTGCAGGTTGTCCGACATCAGCTCCATCACGTTGGCCGACACGAACTGCTGGTTGGCATCGAGCTGAGCGAACACCGACGAGCCCCAGTCGATCAGTGCCACCGCCTCGCAGCGGGCATCGTAAACCAGGTTCGACGGTTTGATGTCGCCATGGACGATGGGCCGCCCCGCCGGCCCTGACTCGCGGCGCAGGCTGCGCAGGATGTCGGCGAGCTGGTCGGCGATGCGCACCACCAGGCGCGGTGAGAGGCGCCCCTCGCGCAGCGAGACCTCTTCCAGATTGATTCCCGGCGCACGCTGCATCATCAGGATCGACTGGTTGCGCACGCGCTGGAAGGCGATCAGGCGCGGCACCCGGGGGTGGTCGACCTGCTCCAGCATGAAAGCCTCCTCCTCGAGGCGATCCTGCAATTGCTGGGGCAGGTTGACCCGGGTGAACTTGAATACGTACTCCTCGCTATGGGCCGTAATGCCGGCAAATACGAAGCCGTAAGCACCCTTGCCGATCAGTTCGATGTCCCGGTAACCCAACTGCTCGAGCTGGGCGCAACACAGCGCCACCCACTCCTTGAGCTTGCGCGCGTCGTCGTGGCTGAGCAGATAGATCGACTGCTCTTCAGGGATGTAGAACTGCTGCAGCGGCGCCTGAGACATGTCATGCCTGCCTGTCGGTGGGAAGCCGTCTCGATGCCAATGGCTCGGACGGCTCACACATGCTAGCCGAGATGCAGGAGCATCGTCTCGGGACTCTCGAGATAACCCTTCCAGGCATTGCAGAAGCGGGCGATGGTGCCGCCGTCGATCACGCGGTGGTCGCCCGCCCAGGTAGCCGTCATGATCGCGCGCCGCGTCACTTCCCCGCGGTCGTCGAAGCGCGGCAGCCATTGGCTCTTGCCGATGGCGACGATGGCCAGCTCCGGGGCGTTGATGATCGGCGACGCATAGGTGCCGCCGAACGCGCCGATATTGGAGATGCTGATGGTGCCGCCCTTGAGGTCCTCCTGCGCGACTCGGCCCTCGCGGGCATCGGCGGTGAGACGCTGGACCTCGCGGGCCACGTCGAGCACCGTGAGCCGCTCGACGTGCTTGACGTTGGGCACGATCAGGCCCGACTGGCTATCCACCGCCATGCCGATGTTGACCGAGGGCAGGTAGTGGATCTCGGTCACCTCGGAATTGAGCCGGGCGTTGAGGATCGGGTAGTCGCGGATCGCCAAGGCCAGCGCTTTCATGAAGAACGGCATCAGGGTCAGACGGGTCTGCTGCGCCTCCGCCACGGGTTTCAACCGCTCACGCAGTGCCAGCAGCTCGGTGACGTCGATCTCCTCGCCATACTGAAAGTGAGGAATGGTACTGGCCGATTCGACCATGCGCCGCGCCATCACCGCGCGCACACCGCGGATAGGTTCGACTCGCACCTCGCTCTCATCACGGGTGGGGGTCGATGTCGCCCTCGCTGGCGACGCATCACGGGGGGCGGGCTGCGTGGCGACCGCAGCGGGCTGTGTTTCCCCCCGCTCCAGGTAACGCAGCACGTCCTCCTTGAGCACACGCCCCTCCTTGCCGGAGCCGGAGATCGCCTCGAGAGAAAGCCCGTGCTCGCGCACCAGGCGACGCACCGCCGGGCTCGCCGGGATACGCCCGTAGGGCCCCCGACCGCCGGAGGCGACCGGAGATACCGCCGACGCCTCGCTAACCGCCTCCGCCTGGGGCGCCGTCCGCTTCTCGGGCGCGGCATCGGTCGCTTCGACCTGATCCGGCACATAGGCGAACAGCGGCGCATGCACCTTGGCGATCTCGCCCTTGGGCACATACAACTGACTCACCGTGCCCGCCTCGGGGGCCGTGATCTCGACCATCGCCTTGTCGGTCATCACGTCGACCAGCGGCTGGTCCTCCTCGATATGTTCCCCCTCGGCCACGCGCCACTCCACCACCTCGCACTCGACGATGCCCTCGCCGATGTCGGGCAGGATGAAGTCGCGCGAAACGTCAGCGGCCGACGTCGCCGAACCGGCGGACTCGGGCCGCGGAGAGGGTGCTTCCTCGACCGGACTCGCCACTTCGTCCTCCGGCCGGGCAACGGGACGCGGCGGCTCCGGCGTGACGCTCTGTTCGCTCCCTTCGGCCTCATAGGCGAACAGCGGCGCATGTACCTTGGCGATCTCGCCCTTGGGCACGTAGAGCTTGGTGACGCGCCCGGCCTCGGGGGCGGTGATCTCGACCAGGGCCTTGTCGGTCATCACCTCGACCACCGGCTGGTCTTCCTCGATGACGTCGCCTTCATCGACGCGCCATTCCACAATCTCGCATTCCACGATACCTTCGCCGATATCGGGCAGCATGAAGTCGCTCATCGTTGTCTCCTGTCCTGATATCGGGCGTCAGAACGCCACGGATGCCTTGATCGCTTCGAAGATTTTCAAGTGATCGGGCAAATACTCCTTCTCCAGCGTCAACGGGAAAGGCGTATCCAGACCCGTCACCCGCTCGATGGGCGACTCCAGGTACAGGAAGCAGCGCTCCTGGACGGTAGCGGCGATTTCGCCGGCGAAACCGCCGGTGCGCGGTGCCTCGTGGGTAATCACCAGGCGGCCGGTCTTGAGCACCGACTCGGCCACGGTGTCCTCGTCCCAGGGCAGGATGGTACGCAGGTCGATCACCTCGCAGGAGATGCCCTCTTTCTCAGCCAGCTCCACGGCGTGGTCGATCACCTCCATCTGCGCGCCCCAGCCCAGCACGGTGATGTCGCTGCCCTCCTTGATCACCTCGGCCTCGCCGATGGGCAACTGGAAGTCCTCCTCGGGGACCTCGCCGACCGAGGCGCGATAGAGCCGCTTGGGTTCGAAGAAGACCACCGGATCCGGATCGCGGATGGCCGACAGCAGCAGCCCCTTCGCCTGATAGGGGTTGCGCGGCACCACGACCTTGAGCCCAGGCGTGTGCGCGAAGTAAGCCTCGGGCGACTGGGAGTGATAGAGACCACCGGAGATACCGCCGCCGTACGGCGTGCGTATCGTCAGCCCGCCGACATTGAACAGATCGCCCGAGCGGAAACGGAACTTGGCGGTCTCGTTGACGATCTGGTCGAAGGCCGGAAAGATGTAGTCGGCAAACTGGATCTCGGCCACCGGCACCGAGCCCTGGGCCGCCAGGCCGTTGGCAAAACCGATGATGCCCTGCTCCACCAGCGGCGTGTTGAAGCAGCGGTCGCGGCCGTACTTCTCCTGCAGATGACTGGTGGCGCGAAAGACGCCGCCGAACACACCGACGTCCTCACCGAAGCAAAGCACCTTCTCGTCTTCGGCCATGGCGATGTCGAGGGCGTTGTTGATCGCCTGAAGCATGTTCATCTTGGGCATCTCAGGCTCCCCCTTGCTCTTCGCTGGCCTTGGTGTCGGTGGTGTCGACGCTGACGTCGGGATCGAGCGATCGAGCCCCCCTGGGGTAGGCGTCCGGATGCCTGCGGATATGGGTCTTGAGCGCGTCGAGCTGGCGCTGCAATGCGGGCGTGACGTCGGCGTAGACGTCGGTCACCAGGCTGTCCAGGGGCGGTGGCGGGCGCTTCTCGGCGCGCTTCATGGTTTCTAGCACCTCGCGGCGCAGGCTCTCCTGAAGGCTCTTCTCCTGCTCCTCGCTCCACCAGCCGCGATCGATCATCCAACGCTGCATGCGCAGGATCGGGTCCTTCTCGCGCCACGCTTCCTCTTCCTTGCGCGAGCGGTAGCCCGAGGGATCGTCCGAGGAAGAGTGAGCCGCCAAGCGATAGGTCATCGCCTCGATCAGTACCGGCTGGTTCATCTCGACCGCAATCTTGCGTGCCTCCTGAGTGGCCCGATAGACGGCGAGCACGTCGTTGCCGTCGACGCGAATGACATGCATGCGGTAGCCGAAGGCACGCGGTGCGATGCCGTCGGCGGCGAACTGCTCGCTGGCCGGCGTGGATATCGCATAGCCGTTGTTGCGACAGAAGAAGATCACCGGCACCTTGTGCACCGACGCCATGTTCAGGGCAGCGTGGAAATCGCCCTCGGAGGCCGCGCCCTCGCCGAAGAAGGTGATGGTGCAGTGGCCCTCGCCGGCCAGCTTCTGGCCGTAGGCATAACCGGTGGCCTGGGGAATCTGGGTTGCCAGCGGTGAGGAGATGGTCATGTAGTGCAACTTGCGCGACCCGTAATGGATCGGCATCTGACGTCCCTTGCCGTAATCGAGCTCGTTGCCGAACAACTGATTCATGAACTCGTCGTAGCTGAAGCCGCGATAGACCAACGCCCCCTGCTCCCGGTACTGCGCCATGATCATGTCGGCGTCGTCGAGTGCCGCGGTCGCGCCGATCACGGCGGCCTCCTCGCCGGTACATTGCATGTAGAAGGAGAGCCGCCCCTGGCGCTGCGCCGCCATCATACGCTCGTCGAGCACGCGCGTGACGAGCATGGCGCGATAGATCTTCAGCGCCTTCTCCTCATCGAGCTCGGGCGCCTCGGCGCCTTCGAACAGGGTGCCATCCTGCTGCAATAGCCGGAACGTCGGGATCTGGAACTCATCGCCGGTCATGAACTCCGGCGCATGGACGTCATAAGTTGTTGTCATCTTCCTGGTCCTTGGGTAGTGGCAGGAGGAAAAACCGCCCCTTGTGAGGGCAGTGTTGTCTCTAATGTAGCCGGCCGCCAGAGGGTCACCCAGCGACCCGCCAACGCTGGATCAGTTGACGTTAACGTAAGATGGATCTTAGCGCATCTATTTTGCTGGCCTATTGGCGGTTCGTATAAGGAATCGACTGCCTTGAAGCTGAATGCATGAAGTGCCTCGCTCTGTTCCGACGATCCCCGCGGCGCGCCAACGACGCGGCCCCTCCCCTGGCGCCGCAGTGTGAACCAACCTGCCTCCCGCACCCTTGCTGCGCCTCGCTTTCTTTACTACACAGTAGTGGCGCGCCAGCACGGCAAATCGCACCCATAACACGCTACAGCACGTCACAAAAAATTCCCCACCTCGGGCAGCGAAGTTCGCTCGTGGCCAGTCGAAAGGGAGTATTTGAATGACTCGCGATCCCAAGGCAGCGATCCCATCCTTCGCCCAACGTATCGACCTTCCACTGGAAGCACATGGCTCCACCCCTGCCGCCCTGCTTCGTTCAAACGACTCGATCCTGAGCGAGCTTCACTCGGGGCTTACCGAGCTCAGAGAACAGCAACAGGAACTCTATGCCGACCTGAACCGCATGCAAGAGACGACTGCCCTGTTCCGCGACATGCATCAGCGAACCCTCTCGCAGGATCTCGAGACAGCGATCTCCGCACTACGCGAGGGCCCGGCAGGACAAATGATGCGCCTCCTCAACGAGACGATTACACCCTCGGAGCGGGAACGCGACGAAGAAGAGGATGATGAAGAGAGGCACGTGGAAACCGTCACGCTGGGCAGTACCGACGAGGACATGACGTACGACGACATGGGCGACGCTGCCCTGGCGCTGAACCTGAGTGCCGATGAAAGGAATGAGGAGTACCACGGCGTCTTCCGCTTCGACGGCAGCGGCCCCGCGGCGATCGACACCTTCTTGTCGGAAGATCCGAATCCCGAATATGACTCTCCCAGCGGTACCTACCATTTGCCCAACAGCGAATCGGTGAGCCTGTACGTGGCTGATGACACCGGGTTTAGCGGTACCATCCATGCCGATGCGGCCCAGTCGCTGCGGGTCGACGCGCCCGGCTGGTTCAGTAATGCCACGCTGCATGGCGCGCACCTGACCGAAGCCACCTTCAACCTGGACATGGTGAGCATCTATGAAGGTGATGAAGCCCATGGTGGCACCTATCACAGCCTGGATATCAACGCCGAGAACCTGGAGCGGCTAAAGGTCACGGGCGATGCAAGGTTTCACCTCACCTCCATTGCCGATTCGGACGCTTTGCAGCAGGTGGATGCCTCCACCGACGGCGAGCTGCTGCTATCGGGCCTCGAACTGAATCATCTCGAAGAGGTCAACCTCGAGGGCGGTGGCCGAGTCGTTTTCTACACCGACGAGGCCAGCACTCAGGTCGAGTCGGTTCGTATCGACGCGGCCGAACTGCGCGGCGACATTGTGCCACCTGGTGAAGACACCCTGAACATCGATATCGGTGCATTTGCCGGCCAGGCGCGTGGCACGGCCGAGATCGTTGGCTCCGAAGTTGGCCAGAACGGCATTACCGTTGAAGGTCGTGATCTGAGCTACACCGGCGGAACGGCAGGCAACGGGTTGCGTTATCGGAACGCTGGCGAACTGGATGACATGGCCAGCTTCCGTATCCATTCTCCCAACGCTTCGACTTCTCTGGAAGACGTGGTAGCCCGTGGCGAGCTGTTGCTGGAGGATGGATTCGCCATTGTTTCAGGCGACAGCTTGGTGGAAACCGAGGATTTCTATGCGTTGACCGGAGCAATCCTGCATCCGGAAAGTGCCGATGGTGCTGTCAGAGTACGGTCGAGCGGAGAGGTGACGCTTAATGCCGGCCATAACTTTTCCAACGACAGCGCTGCCTACAACGACGCCTTCTTCGCTCGCGATACCAGGGATACGCAATGGTCGATCGACGCTGACGGCCGCTTCGACGGCACCTTCGACTTCGGCGTCACCGTGGCCAATGACGATGACGACACCCTGGATGGCCTTCTGTTCGAGGATGACGCCGGCGACCTCTTCTATGTGCTGGATACCGATGCCGACCCCGGCATCGAAGAAGGTGCGGACGCCTTCCGCATCGCCGAGGCGGGGGAAGGCTGGGTCGATGAGGGCAATGTACAGAGTGCCGCCGAAGTGGACGCCTTCATCGGCGATCACGCCCTATCGCTGCTGGGCGTGGGTGAGACGACCCTGATCGAGCATGGCGAACTGGCGTGAAGTCATTGCCATGACGGGCCCTGCCGCGCGTGGCGCTAGCCGCGACGCAGCAGGCGCTCGAAGACGCTATCGACGGCAAGGGCGAGCAGCCCGATCAGCAGCGCCCCCTGTACGATATAGGCGGTGTTGCCGTTGATGATGCCCGCGATGATCGGGTCGCCAAGGTTGCTGGCACCGACGGTGGCTCCCAGCGCCGCGGTCGCGATGTTGACGGTGACGGAGGTACGAATACCGGCCAGTATCACCGGCGCCGCCAGGGGCAGCTCGACCTGGCGTAGAAGCTGGCCACCGGTCATGCCCATGCCCCGTGCCGCCTCGCGTACGTCGGCGTCGATGCCATCGAGCCCCGTCAGGGTGTTGCGCACGATAGGCAGCAGGCCGTAGAGCAACAACGCAACGATGATGGGCAGCGTACCGAAGCCCAGCGCCGGAACCGCCAGCGCGAGTACGGCAACGGGTGGAAAGGTCTGGCCGATCGATGCGAGCTGCGAGACGAGCGGCAGGAAGTCGCGTCCGGCCGGACGCGTGACGGCGATCGCCGACCCTATGCCCAACGCCACGGCCAGCAGCGATGCCACCCCCACCACCAGCACGTGCTGGCCCAGCAGCACAAAGAACCCGGCACGCCGATAGATGACCTCGCGACTATCGGGTTCGATCCAGCGAAACGCTCCTTCTAGATGGGGCATGCCGGAGGCGAACAACACCAGCAGGAATAGCCAGGCCAGTGGGGCCAGCCAGGAACGCATCTGCGTTTGCAATCCCGCGGCACCGATCGTCAACTCCTGGCGGCTCATGACGTCTTGCCCCCCAGCAGTCGACGCAGCGACAGCTCGCCGACGGGTATGTCCTCGTCGTCGACCACCGTCAAGCGCTCCACGCGATGCCACAGCATCAGTGACAGCGCTTGGCTCAGCGGCGCGGCATAGGGGATACGTTCGCTGGCGAGAAGGCGCGGCCCCAACGGCAGCATCCGCTCGCTGACGCGGGTCAATGCCGCCTCCTTGAGGCCGCGATCCATACCGCCCAGCAGTGACTCGACGAACTCGTCGGCCGGGTCGTGCAACAGGTCGATGGGGCGCCCCTGCTGCACGATACGACCCTTGCGCATGACCACGAGACGGTCGGCCAATGCCAGCGCTTCGTCCATGTCGTGAGTCACGAAGACCACGGTCTTGTGCAGGCGGGCCTGGAGCTCTTGCAATTCCTTCTGCAGTGACTGGCGTGTGAGGGGATCGAGGGCGCCGAACGGCTCGTCCATCAGCAGGATTTCGGGATCGGCGGCCAGCGCTCGGGCCACGCCGACGCGCTGTGCCTGGCCGCCTGAAAGCTGCCGCGGGTACTTGCCGGCAAATTCCCGCACCGGCAGCCCCAGCAGTTGCATCAACTCCTCGACCCGCTCCTGAATGCGTGCCCGCGGCCACTTGAGCAGTCGCGGCACCAGCCCGATGTTGCGTGCGACCGTCCAGTGCGGAAACAACCCGGTACTCTGGATCACATAGCCGATGCGTCGGCGCAGCGTCACCTCATCGAAACTGCGCACCGGGGCCCCCTCGAGATGAATCTCGCCCCCGTCGTGCTCGATCAGACGATTGATCATGCGCAGCGTCGTCGACTTGCCGCACCCCGAGGTGCCCACCAGCACGCACACTTCTCCCTTCTCGACGCGCAGCGAAAGCGCATCGACGGCGGTCTCGCCGCCGAATCGTTTGGTGACGCCGAACAGCTCTATCATGCAGCCCCTCCCGGGCGGAGACGTTCACTCAGAGCGCTGATCGCGGCGTCGGCAACCAGCGCAAGCCCCAGTATCGGCAATGCCCCGAGCAGCACCATATCCATGGCGGCCTGCCCCAGCCCCTGAAAGACGAAGGTGCCGAGCCCCCCGGCACCGATCAGTGCCGCTACCGCCGTGAGGCCGATCGCCTGCACGGTGGTGATGCGAATACCCTCGAGCACGATCGGCAATGCCAGCGGCAAGCGCACCTGGAGCAGTACCTGGCGCCGGTTCATGCCCATCCCGTGCGCCGATTCGATCACCGCCGGGTCGACCTCCTCCAGCGCCACATACATGTTGCGCACCATTGGCAGCAGGCTGTAGCCCAGCAATGCCAGGAAGGCCGGCGCCCAACCGATGCCACTGACCCCAATGGCCGCCAGCGCATCGAACCGAGCGCCGAGCCAGGCGAGCGGCGCCAGGAGCAGGCCGAACAGCGCCAGACTGGGCACAGTCTGCAGGAAGTTGAGCAGACCGAAGCCCGCACGGCGCACACCGGGATGGCGTCGCATGGCAAGCGCCAGCAGCGCACCCAGGACCAGGCTAGCGAGAACCGCCGCTCCGACCAGAGCAAGATGGGTGGTAACGGCCGCCAGGAACTGGTCGCTACGCGCCTGGTATTCTCGGTAGAGCGACAGTGGTTCCAGCCACCACACCAGCGCCACCCACCAGCTCGCCAGCACGGGCAACAGTAGCAACCAGCCCAACTGGCGCGGCAGTCCGAGTCGAGTACGCAACTCGATCAGTGTCAATAGCCAGACGAACAGCAATAGCCATATCGAGACGCCAATTCCAATTCGCGCCTGCGGCATCTCCGGTTCCACCAGGCTGGCACTCGCCGCGACGAGCCACCAGGGGAGCAGAACCAGCAGCGCCAGCACACTCCAAAGAGCCAACCGCAGCGTCTGAGGCGAGGGCCGCCAGGCCAGCCCCGCCACCACCAGCATCGGCAGCGTCATGGCCAGTGCCGGCCAGCCCCCCCCTATCTCGAAAGCACGATACGAGTTACCAGGCACGATGCGATTGGGAGCCAGGCTGACGGCATCCAGCGCAAGCCACGCCAGCAGACCGGCCAGCATCAAGGCCAGCAGGACCCTATTGGGTACGCGTCTACCGCTCTCCATAGCTTATTCCGGCAGCTCTTCGAGAAAGCCCTCAGCCACTTGACGCGGATCGAGGCCATCGACCGCAACCTTGCCGTTGAGCTCCTGGAGCGTCTCCAGGTCGAGCGCGCGAAATACCGGCGCGAGCAGTTCCTCGATCTCGGGGTGCTCATCGAGCACCTCCTGACGCACCACCGGCGCCGGCTGATAGATCGGCTGCACATTCTTGGTGTCCTCGAGTACCACCAGATCCAGCGCCGCCAGCCCCCCATCCGTTCCGTAGGTCATGGCGCCGTTGACCCCGCTGGTCTGCTGGGCGGCGGCCCGCATGGTGGCGGCGGTATTGCCGCCCGAAAGCACCAGTAATTGATCCGACGTCAGCTCGAAGCCGTAGGCCTCCTGGAACGCCGGCAGCGCCTGCTCGGATTCGACGAACTCAGCGCTCGCCGCGAACTTGAAGTCTCCCCCCTCTTTCAGATAGTCCGCCAGGTCTTCGAGCGTCTTCAAGTCGTGCTCCCGTGCCAGGTCGCCGCGTACGCTCATCGCCCAGGTGTTATTGGCCGGAGCCGGCGCCAGCCAACGCAAGCCGTTGTCGGCATCCCGCTGCCGTACCGTCTCGAAGGCGCGCTCGGCATCGTTCCAGACATCGCTGTCTCCCATGTCGAAGAAGAAAGCGCCATTGCCGGTGTACTCGGGGTAGAGATCGATCTCGCCGGCCAGCAGCGCTTCGCGCACGATACTGGTGGCGCCGAGTTGCAGACGGTTTTCGGTTTCGATCCCCCCCTGCTCCAGACGCTGGATGATCAACTGGCCCAATACCGATCCTTCGGTATCGATCTTGGACGCCACGACGACCGGTTCGTTGGCCTGGACACCGGCGGAAGCGAACAGCAGCAAGGAGCCGGCGGCGAGTGCCGCCAAACCTCTCAGGGAGCGATTCATAAGGCAATACCGTCGTTGTGAATGTACCCAGAGTATAAGGCGTGTACAGTTTGCCTGTCAGATCCACCTCAACGCGGAGCCATGAGCCGATCATGCGCGAGGACGACCACCGCCTGCTTGCCCGATGCCATCATCCGCTGGTGAGGGATCTGGCATGGTTAGTGCTGACGCCGGATTTGATCGCCACACCCTGGCCCGGGCGTCCTGGGCGTCCAGCATTGGGGCTGGAGGACGATCGACGGCTGACCGCGTTCCTCGACGAGCAGGAAGCCCACCCCCAAGCGCTGGAGCGCCGCGTGAGCGGTACCATCGAGGGCCGCATGGGCCATTATCACGAACGCCTCTGGCAATTCCTGCTCGATGCGGCACCGGCCACGCGCCTGCTGGCCAGCAACCTCCGCATTCATCAGGGCAAACGCACGCTGGGCGAACTCGATCTCCTCTATCGGCGGCGTGACGATCCGACGCCGATTCATCTCGAAGTCGCGATCAAGTTCTACCTCGGCCTAGCCTCGGGGCCCGGCAACGCTCGAGATCAGGCACGCTGGATCGGTCCAGGGGGAGCCGATAGCCTGGCGACCAAGCGCGAGCATCTCGATCGTCATCAGTTGCGGCTGACCGAATGGGACGAAACCCGCCAGACGATCCAGTTGCATACGCATCCGCGAGATATCGGCCCGGCACCGGCAATTCTCATTCAGCGCCAGCTGGCGATGCCAGGCGTGCTCTTCTATCCTTGGCGAGCATCGCTTCCCGCACCGCACGAGGCGACGACGAACCATCTCCGAGGGCATTGGCTGCCCTGGCGCGACTGGCGGCGCCTGCGCGACAGCCTGCCGAGGCACACATGTGCCGCCTGGCTGGCCAAGCCGCACTGGCTGGCGCTGCCCCGGGACGAAGCGTTCGTCCCCCTGCGCGAGCTCGAGGCGCGC
Organism: Billgrantia saliphila; assembly: GCF_002930105.1. Lineage (GTDB taxonomy): Bacteria > Pseudomonadota > Gammaproteobacteria > Pseudomonadales > Halomonadaceae > Halomonas > Halomonas saliphila. The sequence continues at coordinate 39,998 of NZ_PJRN01000007.1, forward strand.
CTGGCACAGCACTTCAGCCGCCCCGCGTCGCCGGTCCAGATCGCCCTGCTTCAGCGTTCGCGAGGCGATGTCATCCATCGGCGTCTGTTCGTGGTGGACGACGACTGGCCGCGCCTGATTCCCCTACCGCCTCATCCTCGTCAAGTCTTCTAGACGAGAACGCCCGGCCAGGGCCGGGCGTTCAGCGCTTTGCTTCCGCTTCCGCTGCTACTGCGCCTGGGGCGCCTCGAAAACCCAGCTCGTGCCCTCTCGCGAATCCTTGAGCACGATGCCGAGTGCCGCAAGCTCGTCGCGAATGGCATCGGCGGTGGCGAAATCCCTGGCCTGCTTGGCCTCGGCACGATGGCGAATGCGCGCCTCGATTTCGTCTTCGGAAAGTGGCAACGCCGCCTGGCTGCCCTTGAGGAATCGCTGCGGCTCCTGACCGAACAGACCCAGTACGTCGCCCAGGCGACGCAACTCACGAGCCAGCACGGGCGCCATTTCCGGCGCATCCTTCCTGGCCCGGTTCAGCTCGCGCACCAGATCGAACAACACCGATAGTGCCTCGGGCGTATTGAAGTCGTCGTCCATGGCGGCGACGAAGCGTTCGCCGAAGCGGGCAGCCACATCGCCATCGCCTTCCGCGCCACCATCGTCGATGACCATACCGTCGAGAGCGTTGTAGAAACGTTCCAGCGACTTGCGTGCCTCGGCCAGCGAATCCGGCGCGTAGTTGATCGGGCTGCGGTAGTGACTGGCCACCAGCAGGTAACGCACCACTTCCGGGTCGTGCGCTTCGAGCACCTCGCGAATGGTGAAGAAATTGCCCAGCGACTTGGACATTTTCTCCTGGTTTACCCGCACCGCGCCGGCATGCATCCAGGTGTTCACGTAAGGCTTGCCCGTGGCGGCCTCCGACTGGGCGATCTCGTTCTCGTGGTGCGGGAACGTGAGGTCCGGACCGCCACCATGGATGTCGAAGGTGTCGCCCAGGCAGCAAGTGGACATGGCCGAACATTCGATATGCCAGCCGGGGCGCCCCTCGCCCCAAGGCGAAGGCCAGCTCGCTTCACCCGGCTTGGCCGCCTTCCACAGCACGAAGTCGAGCGGGTCCTCCTTGTGCTCGTCGACTTCAACCCTGGCGCCGGCGCGCATCTCGTCGGGATTGCGGTTGTTGAGCTTGCCGTAGCCCTCGAACCTGCGCACACGATAGTAGACGTCGCCATTATCGGCCGCGTAGGCGTACCCCTTGTCGATCAAGGTCTCGATCATGGCGATGATCTCGCTGACATGCCCCGTGGCGCGCGGCTCGAAATCGGGACGCAGCACGCCCAGACGCGCCTCGTCCTCGTGCATGGCGTCGATCATGCGCGTGGTGAGCGAAGCGATGCTCTCGCCATTCTCGTCGGCGCGCTTGAGGATCTTATCGTCGATGTCGGTGATGTTGCGCACGTAGTTGACGTCGAAACCGCGCCAGCGCAGGTAGCGGGTGACCACGTCGAAGGCCACCATCACGCGCGCATGACCCAGATGACAGTAGTCGTAGACGGTCATGCCGCAGACATACATGCGCACCTTGCCCGGCTCGATCGGGGAGAGCGGCTCCTTGCGCCGCGTCAGCGTGTTGTAGATCTGCATGTCAGCCCTTCTTCTGTATCTTTGCCCAACTGTCCTTGAGACCGACGGTGCGGTTGAAGACCCGCTTACCCTCGCGACAGGCATGACGGTCGGCACAGAAGTAGCCCACGCGCTCGAACTGGAAGCGCGTCTCCGGGCCGGCCTCGGCCAGGCTCGGCTCGCCCATGGCCTGGCAGACCGACAACGACTCGGGATTGAGATGCTCGATGAAGTCGGCGTCCTTGTCCTTGTCCGGCTGTTCGACCAGGAACAGGTTGTCGTAGAGGCGCACTTCCATCGGCACCGCATGGGTCGCGCTGACCCAATGAATCACGCCCTTGACCTTGCGACCCTCCGGGTTCTTTCCCAGGGTGTCGAAATCCACCGAGCAGCGCAGTTCCGTGATCTCGCCGGCATCCTTGACCACCTCGTCGCAGCGGATCACGTAGGAGTTGCGCAGACGCACCTCCTGGCCGGGTGCCAGGCGGAAGAACTTCTTCGGCGGCTCCTCCATGAAGTCGTCGTGGTCGATATAGATCTCGCGATTGAACGGCACGCGGCGCACGCCCATGTCCTCCCGCGCGGGATGACCGGGCACCTCGTAGATCTCCTCGAAGTCCTCGGGGACGTTGGTCAGCACCACCTTGAGGGGCTTGAGCACGCACATGGCGCGCGGTGCATTGTCCTCGAGGTCGGCACGAATCGCATGGTAGAGCATGGCGATGTCGACGAGGCCGCCGTCGGCACGGGTCACCCCGATCATCTCGCAGAACTTGCGGATCGAGGCGGGCGTATAGCCACGACGGCGCATGCCCGAGATGGTCGGCATACGCGGATCGTCCCAACCGTCGACGATCCCCTTGTCGACCAGCAGCTTCAGCTTGCGCTTGGAGGTGAGCGTGTAATTCATGTTGAGCCGCGCGAACTCGATCTGGCGCGGCTTGCAGGGCACCGGCAAATTGTCGAGGAACCACTCGTACAGCGGACGGTGATCCTCGAATTCCAGGGTGCAGAGAGAATGGGTCACGCCCTCGACGGCATCCGACTGGCCATGCGCGAAGTCGTAGGAGGGGTAGATCTTCCACTTGTCGCCGGTCTGGTGATGACGGGCATGACGAATACGATAGAGTATCGGATCGCGAAGATTGATATTCGGCGAGGCCATGTCGATCTTGGCCCGTAGCACCTTCTCGCCTTCGTCGAATTCGCCGGCGCGCATGCGTTCCAGCAGGTCCAGGTTCTCCTCGACGTCACGCTCGCGATAAGGGCTCGGCCTCCCCGGCTCGGTCAGGGTGCCGCGGTACTCGCGGATCTCGTCGGGCGAAAGGTCGTCGACGTAGGCCTTGCCCTCGCGAATGAGATGCTGTGCCCAGGCGTAGAGCTGGTCGAAGTAGTCCGAGGCGTAGCGAACCGCACCGGCCCACTCGAAGCCTAGCCAGCTGACATCCGCCTTGATGGCGTCGATGTAGGCCTGCTCTTCCTTCGTCGGGTTAGTGTCATCGAAGCGCAGATGACAATCTCCACCAAACATCTCGGCCAGACCGAAGTTAAGACAGATCGACTTGGCATGCCCGATATGCAGGAAGCCATTGGGCTCCGGCGGAAAGCGGGTCACGACCTTGTCGACGCGACCAGTCTCGATCTCGTCGTAGATCTGGTTACGGATGAAATTCGGCGCACTGGCGGTCTCGGTGGTCATATGATTGCGGCAACCCTCTGATTGGATGCGAATCGGGAACGCTGGCGAACCGGTGAACAACAGCGCCGCCCTCAGCCTCGCGGGTATCGATGAGTCCGACGCGCTTCGCGCGTCGATACAAAACCGCTATTATAACGCCACGCCCATGCACGGCGCCAAGGCGTGCGCTTATTGGACAGGAATAGTTTGATGATCATTCTCGAAACGAATTTCGGTGATATCACGATTGCACTGAATCACGAAAAAGCTCCGAAAACCGCAGCCAACTTCGAGCAGTACGTTCGCGACGGTCACTACGACGGCACCCTTTTCCATCGCGTCATCCCCGGCTTCATGATCCAGGGCGGCGGCTTCGATCAGGACTTCAACCAGAAGCCCACCCGTGATCCAATCGAGAACGAAGCCGATAACGGGCTTAAGAATCAGTCCGGTACACTGGCCATGGCCAGGACCCAGGACCCCCACTCCGCCACGGCCCAGTTCTTCATCAACGTGGCTGACAACGACTTCCTGAATCACAGCGGTAAATCGATCCAGGGTTGGGGCTACTGCGTGTTCGGCGAAGTGGTCGAAGGCCTGGACGTGGTCAAGCGCATCACCGAGGTGGAAACCACTCGCCGCGGCATGCACGCCGACGTACCGGCAGAGGACGTGGTGATCCAGCGCGCCTACATCAAGGGTACGGCCGACGACGCCTGATCCCAGCTCATATCGCGCGCTCGACCTCCCGGGCGCGCGCCGCCCTCGCCATACGACACGCGCCTGCGAGACACGGCCATGACCACTACCCTGCTGATCTCCGACCTGCACCTGCACCCCGGCGCGCCCGAGGTCACGGAAGGATTCCTCACCTGGCTCGATGAGCGCGCTCGCGGCGTCGGAGCGCTATACATCCTCGGCGATTTCTTCGAGGCCTGGATAGGCGACGACCTGCTCGATTACATCGAGCAGGACCCCACCGGCAACGCCGAACTCGCCGTGCGCGTTGCCACTGCCCTGCGGCGGCTGGCCGATGACGGCACGTCGATCTACCTGATGCATGGCAACCGCGATTTTCTGCTCGGCCATCGCTATGCCACTGCCGCCGGCGCCAAGCTGCTGTCCGATCCCGCCGTGCTGCGCATCGCCGACGAGCCGGTATTGCTGATGCATGGCGACAGCCTATGCACTCGCGACGAGGCGTACATGACGTTTCGTGGCCAGGCTCGCAATCCCGCGTGGCAGCAACAAGTGCTCTCCATGCCGATCGCCGAGCGCCTCAAGCTGGCCGACTCGCTTCGCCAGCAGTCGGGCGAGGCGACCTCCAACAAGGCCGAGGACATCATGGACGTGACCCACGACGAGGTCGTTCGCACCATGCGCGATCACGGTGTCACCACGCTGATTCATGGGCATACGCATCGCCCTGCTGTGCATGAACTGGAAATCGACGACCAGCCGGCCAGGCGTATCGTGCTGGGCGATTGGCAGCCTGGCCAGGGCTGGGAAGTCGTGATTGGCACCGATGGCGACCCGCAGCTGCGCGAATTCTCGCTGTAGCGGGCGGCGATCAACCCGACGTACCCGTCCCACTCCCCAGCCGACAGCCCTGCAGTGTACTCAAGACGCTTTCCGCCGCGGGGAGGCGCTCGTTCTCGCCGATGAGTTCCAGCCTCGAATCCTGACGCCAGGCGCTATCGGTGAGGCTGATGCTTCCTTCGGCCCGATTGAAGAGTTTCCAGCCGACATCGGTATGCAGCACACCCTTGACGCGCAGCCCTGCAGGCAATCGATCCAGCGCCAGGGTCAGCCGATCGAGGCAAAAGACATCGGCGGGATGCCAGCGCCAGCCCAGGGTGGCGTAACCGAGCGCAACGTCACTCTCTTGCAACGGACAACCCGGTGAAGGCTGTGCCATGGCGAAGTCATCGAGCACGACGCTCGCCCCAGCCGAATGGCGCAGCCTGTCGTGGTCCACACTGGTCGCTGCGCCCTCTTCGCCGCGATGCGCCCCGCTGCCTAGCAGCCGTTCGATGGGCAATGCCCCATGCGGCGCCTCCGCTATCCACTTCTTCGCCGGCCACAGCGATTCCGCGTGGCGCCATGCCTCGCCGAGCTGCGCCGCACTGGCCCGGTCGGTCATGGTCAGCGCCACGGCATCGGCCATGCTCAACTGATCGCGGAAGGTCTCATGCTCTCGGGAACGGGAATCGTCGAGCCGCGCGGGGTCGAGCAGCACCAGGATGTCACGAACGTCGAGCACCTCGGAGAAGGCTTCTCCGCGCAGCACATCGAGCAACCCTGCCGGATGGCCCAACCCCGATGGCTCGATGATGAGCCGTTCGGGCCGATGGCGATGCAACAGGTTGACCAGCGTCGCCTGCATGACGAAAGCCAGCTGGCAACACAGACAACCGCCGGGCAGCCCTTTCACTATGACATCGCTGCGAGCCTCGAACATGGTCTGGTCGATGCCGATACGGCCGAACTCGTTGACCAGGATCGCCCAGCGCTCGTGCTCGGGTTTCTGCTCGATCAAGGATCGGATCAGCGTGCTCTTGCCGCTACCCAGAAAACCGGTGACGACATGCACGGGAACAGGCGTGGCGTTTTGCATGGCATGACTCAAGCGCACGGAAGGAATGAATACGTTACTTTATAACAAAATTTTGCCGTCCGCGACTGGGCATCCCAACACCAAAGGCTATTCGTACGCTAAATGAGCTAGAAAAGATAACGGTATAAATCTAGCGTAAAAAGAAAGGGGCGACCAGGCCGCCCCACTCGCGGATCCGAACGCGATTCAGCGTCTCGTGATGTCGCCAGTCTCTCGTAGATGCTCACGCAGTCCCTGCACCACGCTCTGGCTGCGCAGCTGCTCGGTCATGCGCGCGACGAACTCCTCGACCTGCTCGTCGACTTCGCCCTGCTCCACGTCGTCCAGCGCGATCAGGATGACACGATCGCCATCGATGGCGTGACCGAAGACGGCGTCATTCCCTTGGGGACTCGGCAAGCGAAAGGCCGTTTGCAGCGCTTGGCGAGGCACTCCATCATGCTGGCGAGTTGCTGCCTCGACCCGCTGCCATTCCAGATCGAGCTCCGCTCCGGCACGCAGGGTCTCGACCCGCTCACGCGCCACATCCACGAGAAGCTCACGCCGTTTCTGCCGCTCCACTGCCTGCGCCACCTGGTCACGAACCTCTTCCAGCGGCAGAACGGTCGCTTCACGATGTTCGGCTACTCGCAGCACCATGCGGCGATCCGCATCGAGTTCGATGACTTCACTATTGAACCCCTCAATCAGTACGTCTTCGCTGAAGGCTTCGCTCATGACGCCAGGCTCGGACAGAACGCCCTGTCCAGCCCCCTCCCGGGATACCCAGTCGCTCTCCTGCAGCTCCAGATCGAGGCTTTCTGCCACGCTTTCCAGATCGTCGGCGGCAAAGCTCTCGTCGATCAGGGCTTGTACCCGCTGATTGAATTCGTCAGCGACTTGTTCGAGCGCCAGCTCACGAGCCAACTCGTCACGCAACTCTTCCAGAGGCGGCTGGTCCAGTTCGGTGACTTGTATCAGGTGCAGCCCGTTGCTGGTCTCGATGATGCCTGATACCTGGCCCGGCGACAGCGAGAAGGCGGCCTCATCGAAGTCGTCGCCGAAGAAACCGCGGCTGATCACCCCAAGATCTCCGCCCTGCTCGGCCGTCGAGGGGTCGTCGGAATACTCGAGGGCGAGATCGGCGAATTCCTCTCCTTCAGCGAGACGCTCACGCACCTCCTCGAGCCTGGCCACCGCCTCTTCCCGGCCGCGCTCGTCGCCATAGGTCGCCATGATATGCGACACACGACGATCCGCGTCTTGGCCGCGCTCCTCCCACGCCGCACGAATCGAGGCCTCATCCACCTCGACCTGCTCGGCCATCTGCTGCTTGTCGACGACGACGTACTCGAGTCGCACCTGTTCGGGACGCCGGTATCGATCCCGGTTCTCCTCGTAGTAGGCGCTCAGCTCCTCTTCGCTGATCTCCACGGGCTCAGCCAGGTTCTCTTCGTCAAGCACGTGGTAGCGGAAGCTGCGCGTCTGCCGCTGTAGTGCGGCGAGGCTCTCGCGCTCGCTGGGAAGCGTGAACTCGCTGAGCGTCAACCCCTGCTGCAGCTGCTGACGCTTGAGGTCCACACGCAGGGCGTTGCGAAACGAGACAGGCGTGAAGCCGGCGCTGGCCAAGCGATTGCGAAACAGATCGGCATCGAAACGCCCATTTTGATCATGGAACTCCGGCAGCGTCACGATGACTTGGTCGAGCTGCTCGTCCGACAGGTACAGGCCGCCGTCCTCGGCGAAATCAATCAGCAGGCGCTCGCCGATCATCTCTTCGAGTACCTGGCCGCGCAGCGCGCGCTCCTGCTCGGGCGGTACCTGTCCGGAGCGAATGGCGCGCTGCACCTCCATTTCCAGCTCCTGACGTGTGATCGTTTCGCCGTTGACCTTGGCGACCTCATCGCCACTGCCTCCGAACAGCCCCACCAGGGACTCGATCCCGAACAGCGCCATGGTCACTACCACGGCACCTACGATGATCTTGGCGCCCCAGCTCCTGGAGCGGTCACGAATACTTTGCAGCATGCAGGCCTCTGTTGCTGATTGTTGGCTGGCTGTGGCGCCGTATTATACGGTGGCTCGTCGCCCCCGGCCATCGCCGCTCTCCGTCGCCTCGTCATGCGACGTCGCTCGCGGCGTAAAAAAGAAGGCGCATCGCCTTAGCGATGCGCCTGATTGTTTGCTGCCGATATGTGTACGTCCCAACCGGGGACAGCGGCGCAAATAATCCGTTGACTCAGTTTACGGAGTCTTTAAGCGCCTTGCCGGCTTTGAAGGTCGGCACTTTGGCTGCGCTGATCTGGATCGGCTCGCCGGTCTGCGGGTTGCGCCCGGTGCGCGCAGCGCGTTCCTTCACCGTGAAAGTGCCAAAACCGACAAGAGAGACGGTATCGCCCTTCTTGAGGCTCTCGGTGACGGTGTCGACCATGGCATCCAGTGCACGCGACGCTGCGGCCTTGGGAATGTCGGCAGACGCGGCGATGGCTTCGATCAGCTCGGATTTGTTCACACTTCACCCCTTAACTGTTTCAGAAAATGGCTCTAATCGGCGTGCCTTTCGCCCGGCAACACGATCACAGCATGGCTGGCAGTTTATAGCAATGCTGCAAAAGAGGTGTCAAGCAACTGCGGCGCCAAACCGCGTCATGCCGGGATTTCAACCCCGGCATAACACTTAAATTATCGTTAATGTGTATTGATCATGGTGGAAGAAGAAGCGGATTCCTCCGTTCTTGACTCTTCCCCGCTGGAGCCTGCTCTTTCTGCCAATGCAGCCTCCAACACTTCATCGATCCAACGGACGGGCCGGATGTCCAGCGCGCCCTTGATATTGTCCGGTACCTCCTTGAGGTCACGGCGGTTCTCTTCTGGAATGAGCACGGTCTTTATACCACCGCGCCGGGCCGCCAGCAATTTCTCCTTTAGCCCACCGATCGGCATGACTTCGCCTCGCAGGTTGACCTCGCCGGTCATGGCCAGATCGCAACGTATCGGGCGACCGGTATAGGCCGACACCATGGCGGTGACCATGGCGATGCCAGCGCTGGGTCCATCCTTGGGCGTAGCCCCTTCGGGCACGTGGATATGCAGGTCCTCTTTCTCGAAGCGCTCCGGGTCGATGCCCAGAGCGCTGGCCCTGGCACGCACCACGGTCTGGGCGGCACTGACCGACTCCTTCATCACGTCGCCGAGTGACCCGGTCTTGTTGATCCGACCCTTGCCGGGCGTCACTACCGACTCGATATTGAGCAGCTCGCCGCCCACCGAGGTCCAGGCCAGGCCGGTCACACGCCCCACCTGGTCCTCCTTGTCGGCCAGTCCGTAACTGTAGCGACGTACGCCAGCATACTTCTCGATATCCGCCGCATCCAGCGAGACCGGTGCTCGAGCGCCCTTGCCCTCGTACTCGAGACGCTCACGCAGCACCTTGCGGCACACCTTGGCGATCTGCCGCTCAAGCTCGCGCACACCGGCCTCCCGGGTGTAGTAGCGGATCAGCTCGAGCAACGCATCGTCGGAGAAGCTGAGCTCGTCCTCCTTGAACCCGTTGGCGCTGAGCTGCTTGGGCACCAGGTAGCGACGCGCGATCGCGAGCTTTTCATCCTCCGTATAGCCGGGCAGTCGAATCACTTCCATGCGATCCAGCAGTGGCCCCGGAATGTTCATCGAGTTGGCGGTACAGATGAACATCACCTCGGAGAGATCGTAATCGAGCTCGAGATAGTGGTCGTTGAACTTGTCGTTCTGCTCCGGGTCGAGCACCTCCAGCAGCGCCGAGGCGGGATCGCCACGATGGTCCATGCCGATCTTGTCGACCTCGTCGAGCAGGAACAGCGGATTTTTGACGCCGGCCTTGCTCATGCGCTGGATCAGCTTGCCCGGTAGCGAACCGATATAGGTACGGCGATGCCCGCGAATCTCCGATTCGTCGCGCACGCCACCCAGCGCCAAGCGCACGTACTTGCGATTGGTGGCCCGGGCGATGGACTGGCCGAGGGAGGTCTTGCCCACCCCTGGCGGCCCCACCAGGCACAGCACGGGCCCCTTGAGCTTCTTCACTCGCTTCTGCACGGCGAGGTATTCGAGGATGCGCTCCTTGACCTCATCGAGGCCATAGTGGTCCTCGTCCAGTACCTTATGGGCATGCACCAGGTCGTGCTTGACCCGGGTGCGCTTCTTCCAGGGCACCGATACCAGCCAATCCAGATAGGAACGCACCACCGTGGCTTCGGCCGAACTCGGCGACATCATCTTGAGCTTGCCCAGCTCCTGAAGCGCCTTGTCGCGCGCTTCCTTGGGCATGCCCGACTCCTCGATCGCCGCCTCGTACTTCTCGGCTTCGTTGGGCACGTTCTCGAGCTCGCCCATCTCCTTCTGGATGGCCTTCATCTGCTCGTTGAGATAGTACTCGCGCTGAGACTTCTCCATCTGGTCCTTGACCCGGGAGCGGATGCGCTTCTCCACCTGCAACAGATCGATTTCCGATTCGATCAGCGCCATCAGGTGCTCGATGCGATCCCTCACGCGATCCATTTCGAGCAGTCGCTGCTTGTCCTGGATCTTGAGTGAGAGATGCGCACAAATGGTATCGACCAGGCGGCTGGGATCCTCGATGCCCGAGAGCGAGTTGAGCACCTCGTTGGGGACCTTCTTCGACAGCTTGACGTACTGCTCGAACTGATTGAGCAGCACGCGCACCAGCGCTTCCTGCTCACGCTCGGTCAGCGGCTCGCTGTCGCGCAGGACGGCCTCGGCCATGCTGTGCCCTTGGTCGGCATGATGGACTTCGCGCAAGTCGGCGCGGGAAACCCCCTCGATCAGTACCTTGACGGTACCGTCGGGCAGCTTCAGCAACTGCATGATCTCGGCAACGGTGCCGATGGTGAATAGGTCCTCGGTGCCCGGGTCGTCCTGCCCGGCTTCGCGCTGGGCCACCAGCAGTACACGCTTGTCGGCGTCCATCGCGGCGTCCAGCGCCTGGATCGATTTCTCGCGGCCGACGAACAAGGGGATCACCATCTGCGGATAAACGACCACGTCGCGCAGTGGCAAGAGAGGCAGACTCAAAGTCTGAACGGCGTTCTGCTGCATCGCAGACGTTCCTCAAAGTCGAATCGGTGGATACGGGGGGGATGGGGGCGCGCCACCACTATTGCAAGGGCGCGAGGTCGAACGCGAAAAAGGGGCCGCCCAAGCGACCCCTTTCACCGTCACGGGCGTGGCAGCGTCGGCCGCCCCGCCTCAACCGTCGGTGCCGTCGACCCGCTGATCTTGCTGCGAGTAGATGAGCAGCGGCTCGCTTTCGCCGGCAATGACCGACGCATCGATGACCACCTTGGTCACCCCCTCCATGGAAGGAATCTCGTACATGGTGTCCAGCAGTACCGACTCGAGAATCGAGCGCAGGCCGCGGGCGCCGGTCTTGCGCGCCATGGCCTTGGCTGCCACGGCCCGCAGGGCGTCCTCGCGGAACTCGAGCTCCACGCCTTCCATGTCGAACAGGCGTGCATACTGCTTGACCAGCGAGTTCTTCGGCTCGGTGAGGATCTGGATCAAGGCATCCTCGTTGAGCTCGGTCAGTGTGGCGATGACCGGCAGACGGCCGACGAACTCGGGGATCAGGCCGAACTTGACCAGGTCCTCCGGCTCGACATCGGCGAGCAGATCGCCCACGCCCTTGGTCTCGTCCTTGCTCTTCACCACGGCGCTGAAGCCGATGCCGCCCTTCTCGGCGCGATCGCGGATGACCTTGTCGAGACCGGCGAAAGCGCCGCCCACGATGAACAGGATATTGCCGGTATCGACCTGCAGGAACTCCTGCTGCGGGTGCTTGCGCCCGCCTTGCGGCGGCACCGATGCCGTGGTGCCCTCGATCAGTTTCAGCAGGGCTTGCTGCACGCCCTCGCCCGAAACGTCGCGGGTGATCGAGGGGTTGTCCGATTTACGCGAGATCTTGTCGATCTCGTCGATGTAGACGATGCCGCGCTGGGCCTTCTCGACGTCGTAATCGCACTTCTGCAGCAGCTTCTGAATGATGTTCTCGACGTCCTCACCCACATAGCCGGCCTCGGTAAGAGTCGTGGCGTCGGCGATGGTGAAGGGAACGTTGAGCAGCCTCGCCATGGTCTCGGCCAGCAGGGTCTTGCCGCTGCCGGTGGGACCGATGAGCAGGATGTTGGACTTGCCAAGCTCCACGTCATCGCCCTTGACACCCGCGCGAAGACGCTTGTAGTGGTTGTAGACGGCCACGGAAAGCACCGTCTTGGCGCGGTCCTGGCCGATCACGTACTCGTCCAGGGTGCGACGAATCTCGCGGGGAACGGGCAGGCGCTCCTCATCGCTCTCGGCATCGGCATCGAGAACTTCCTCGCGAATGATGTCGTTGCACAGGTCGACACACTCGTCGCAGATATACACGGACGGGCCTGCAATCAGCTTGCGCACTTCGTTCTGGTTTTTGCCGCAGAACGAGCAGTAGAGCAACTTGCCGCCCTCGTCCTTGCCTTTGCCGTCGGCCATTCGCGTACCTCTGTCACTTCGGCGGCCACGCCGGCCGCCGCTAATCACGTATAAGATGCGTGGTTTGATTTCACGCTATCAGGATGTGGGGCGCTTATCCAGTACGGCATCGATCAAACCGTACTCCACCGCCTGGCCGCCGCTCATGAAATTGTCGCGGTCGGTATCGCGGGCGATGGTCTCGATATTCTGACCGGTATGATGGGCCAGAATGCGGTTGAGCTTGTCGCGGATACCCAGGATCTCGCGGGTATGGATCTCGATGTCCGCCGCCTGCCCCTGGTAGCCGCCAAGGGGCTGGTGGATCATCATCCGCGAATGAGGCAGGCAGTAGCGCTTGCCCGCCGCACCGCCGGCCAGCAGCAGCGCGCCCATGCTGGCGGCCTGCCCGATGCATACGGTGGATACGTCAGGCTTGATGAACTGCATGGTGTCATAGATCGCCATGCCCGCCGTGACGGCCCCGCCCGGCGAATTGATGTAGAGGTGGATGTCCTTGTCCGGATTCTCGGATTCGAGAAACAGCAGTTGGGCAACCACCAGGTTGGCCATGTGATCCTCCACCGGACCCACCAGGAAGATCACACGCTCCTTCAGCAGCCGGGAGTAGATGTCGTAGGCCCGCTCGCCGCGTGCGCTCTGCTCTACCACCATCGGCACCAGGCCGCCGGCGTTTCGGGTCTCGAACTCGTTGCTCATCAGTGTGATGTCCTTGCATCCGATGAATGAAGTGAGTGACATCCCGCTGGCGACCTGGCCGCCAGCGGGATGCAGTCGCAAGATCAGCTCTTGGCTTCTTCCTGGCCTTCCTCGACCTCGTCCTCCTCGGACGACTGCTCGCCCTGCTGGGCGGCGGCCAGGGCCTGCTGATAGCTCATCTCCACGTCCTTGACGGTGGCCTGCTCCAGCAGCTTGTCGACCGCCTTTTCCTCAAGGATAGCCGACTTCACCTGGGTCTTGAGCTGCTCGTTGCCCATGTAATAGTCGACGACCTCCTGCGGATCCTGATACTGCTCGGCGAGCTCCTCGACCTTGGCGCGGATCTCGTCGTCGCTGGCGTCGAGCTCATTCGCCTTGATCACTTCGGCCAGCAGCAGACCGACCTGAACGCGGCTCTTGGCCTGCTCGGAGAACAGCTCGTTGGGCAGCTGTGAAACGTCGAAGTCCTCACCCAGACCGAACTGCTGGGCCGCCTGGCGCTTGAGCGCATCGGTTTCCTGCTGAACCAGCGCCTGGGGCACCGGTACTTCGTTGGCTCTCTTCAGTGCCTCGAGCGCCTGCTGCTTGACGCGGTTGTCGACCGCCTGCTTGGCCTCGCGCGCCATGTTCTTCTTCACTTCGGCGCGGAACTTTTCGATATCGCCGTCCTCGACGCCAAAGCGCTTGATGAACTCCTCGTCGACCTCGGGCAGGGCTCGGGCCTTGACCTCATGCACCTTGACCTTGAACGTCGCCTCCTGACCGGCCAGGTGCTCGGCCTGGTAGTCCTCGGGGAAGGTGACCTTGATCTCCTTCTCCTCGCCGGCCTGGGCACCCACCAGTTGCTCCTCGAAGCCGGGAATGAAGTTGCCGGAGCCCAGCACCAGCTCGTGGCCCTGGGCGCTGCCACCCTCGAAGGGCTCGTCACCGAGGAAGCCCTCGAAATCGATCTTGGCCTGATCGCCGTCTTCCGCGGGACGCTCCACGACTTCCCAGGAGGCGTTCTGCTTGCGCAGGGTCTCGACCATCTCCTCAAGGTCGGCGTCGGTCACCTCGACCACGGGACGCTCGATCTCGGCACCGTCGATCGGCGCCAGCTCGATCTCCGGATAGACTTCGAGAGACGCCACGAATTCCAGGTCACGACCAGACTCGTTGACTTTCGGCTCGATGCTCGGGAAACCTGCAGGGTTGAGGTTTTCTTCGGTGATCGCCCTCACGTAGCGCTCACGCATCAGCTCGCCGACCACCTCGTCGCGCACCCCGCGACCGTACCGCTGGCGCACCACGGCCATGGGCACCCGGCCCTTGCGGAAGCCGTTGAGGCGAATGTTCTTCGCCGTGTCCTTGAGGCGAGCCTCGACGGCTTCGTCGACCTCTGCGGCCGGCACCTGAAACGTGACGCGGCGCTCGATCTGGGAGGTCGTTTCGACGGAAACTTGCATGAATGGTCCTCTACCGACTGGGGCGTTCTAGGGAAAGCGTGTGGAAAGTAAAAGAGAGATTCTAAGAACCCCACTCTACGCTGGCAAGCGTTATGCCTAAAGCATGGGGGCGACACGGCGGATTGCAAGGGCCGCAGCGACATCCGAAACCGAGCGCGAAGGATACAGACGCGTATCACCCACCGCGCCATGCCCGCCCACGGCGAGATGCAGGGCATCACCCCTTGGAAATCGGGAAGGCACACGGGAAGGCACAAGCTTGAAGGAGCGAAACGAAGAAGAGGAGTTGCAATGGGGTGGATGATGGGGATCGAACCCACGACCACCGGAGCCACAATCCGGGGCTCTACCACTGAGCTACATCCACCATTGCAAGAGACGCGTTGCAAAAACGCCCGCAAGATCGCGGGTACTGCACGAAAGTCGAATGGGGTGGATGATGGGGATCGAACCCACGACCACCGGAGCCACAATCCGGGGCTCTACCACTGAGCTACATCCACCATATCGACAAACCGCCCGGCCGAACTGCTTCGCACGCCGAACTGGCACGCCCAGCAGGATTCGAACCTGCAACCTACGGCTTAGAAGGCCGTTGCTCTATCCGGTTGAGCTATGGGCGCATTCTACGTTCCATGGCGTCTGACCGCAACCCCGCTCCGCCATTTCCTGAGCGCAAACAGTAAGTTGTGGTCGGGGTGGAGGGATTCGAACCCCCGACATCCTGCTCCCAAAGCAGGCGCGCTACCAGACTGCGCTACACCCCGCCGGCCTATGCACGACCCTCGACACGCCGCAGGGGCCTCGTCGAGCGCTGCGTATTCTACGCGAGAATCGAACACGGTCAATAGCGGCCTGACACGACGGGGCTTTTTGCGCTTTGCCTGAACGGCGCGTCATGCGAAAATCGGCACCCTTCGCACCGCTTCCGCCGGCCGGCCAGGCCGCCACAGCGCCCATCCCAGACCACCCACGGGGGAACACGATGACCGCCCAACTCATCGATGGCAAGGCCATTGCCGCTCAGGTCCGCGAACAGGTTGCACGCCAGGTCGAGGCGCGCCGTATCGAGGGCAAGCGCATTCCCGGCCTGGCCGTCATCCTGGTGGGCGAAGATCCGGCCTCCCACGTCTACGTCAGTAACAAGCATCGCGCCTGCGAGCAGGCCGGTATCCTGTCGTTCCGACACGCCCTGCCCGCCGACACCACCCAGGAGGCGCTGGAACGGCTGATCGACGAGCTCAATGCCGATTCCCGGGTCGACGGCATCCTGCTGCAGCTGCCGCTGCCCGAGCATCTGGACGATCGCCCCATCCTCGAGCGCATACTGCCGCACAAGGACGTCGACGGTTTCCATCCCTACAATCTCGGTCGATTGGCCCAACGCCAGCCGATGCTTCGCCCCTGTACTCCCAAGGGAATCATGACCCTGCTACAGGCTAGCGGACTCAAGGTGCGCGGTCTGGACGCCACGGTCGTCGGTGCCTCCAATATCGTCGGTCGCCCCATGGCGCTCGAGTTGATGCTGGCTGGATGTACCACCACCGTCTGCCATCGCTTCACCCGCAATCTCGAGACGCATGTGCGCCGCGCCGAACTACTGGTGGTGGCGGTGGGCAAGCCGGGCCTCGTCAAGGGCGAATGGGTGCGCGAGGGAGCCATCGTCATCGATGTAGGCATCAATCGCGAGCAGGACGGCCGCCTGGTGGGTGACGTCGAGTTCGCCCCCGCTGCCGAGCGCGCCGGGTGGATTACCCCGGTGCCTGGCGGCGTGGGCCCGATGACAGTCGCCTCGCTACTGGAAAACACGCTCGGCGCGGCCGAACAGCACGACGCCATGGCACCTGCCGCCGCCGACCGCTGACGCCGCCCCTGACACGACCGCGCGTCTCGGCTAGAATGCGCGCTTCGTTTTCTCACCGGTAGCGGGAGGCCGCCCATGAGCGACAAGATGAACGTCGAAAGCTTCAACCTCGACCACACCAAGGTGAAGGCCCCCTACGTGCGCCTGGCCGACATCAAGACCGGACTCAACGGCGATCGCATTCACAAGTATGACATGCGTATCTGCCAACCCAATCGCGAGCACATGGAGATGCCGGCCCTGCATTCGCTCGAGCATCTTATGGCTGAGCTGTCGCGCAACCATTCCGACCGCATCGTCGACATCAGCCCGATGGGCTGTCAGACAGGCTTCTACGTCGCGCTGATCAATCACGACGACTACGACGACGTGCTGGTCCTGCTGCAGAAGACGCTGGAGGACGTGCTCGAGGCGAACGAGGTCCCCGCCTGCAACGAGATGCAGTGCGGCTGGGCAGCCAGCCATAGCCTCGAGGGCGCCAAGCGGATCGCCCGCGGCTTCCTGTCCAAGCGTGACGAGTGGACCCAGGTCTTCGCCGACGAGGCATGACGCCCCCATAGGCGTTGCCCACGCCGCCCACGGAGAACGCATCGCAAGATGAAACGCATCGGCATCATCGGCGCCATGGCGCAGGAGGTGAGCTATCTCGCTTCGCTGCTCGAGGGTTGCCGCACTCGCAGCCATGTCGGCTGCACCTTCCATCACGGCACCCTGCACGGCGTCGACGTGGTGATCCTGCAGTCCGGGATTGGCAAGGTCAACGCTGCCATCGGCACCACTCTGCTGCTCGACGTATACCAGCCCGAGGCCATCATCAACACCGGCTCGGCGGGAGGCTTCGGCGAGGGACTCGAGATCGGCGACGTGGTCGTTTCCAGCGAGGTGCGTCACCACGACGTCGACGCGGTGGTCTTCGGCTACGAGCACGGCCAGGTGCCGGCCATGCCGGCCGCCTACCTCCCCGACCCGCGCCTGGTGACGCTCGCCCGCGAGTGCGTCGAAGCGCTCGGCGAAGTGCGCGTGGTGGAGGGTTTGATCGCTACCGGCGACGTGTTCATGGCCTGCCCCGAGCTGGTGGCGAAGACGCGCAGCCGTTTCCCCACCATGCTAGCCGCCGAAATGGAAGCCGCCGCCATCGCCCAGACCTGCCATCTCTACGGTTGCCCGTTCGTGGTCATTCGCTCGCTGTCCGACATCGCTGGCGGCGGTGACAACCATCTCTCGTTCGAACAGTTTCTCGAGCAGGCCGCCGCGCACTCGGCGCGCATGGTCGAACGCATGATCGCCCGACTGGCCCAGCCCGCTCCGCAGACCGACACCGAGCCGGTCGCCGGCTGACCTTCGGTCGGCTCGACGAACAGCAGCCGCCCCTGGGCGGCCGCTGTCGTTCCCGCTTCGACGAGATGCCGCCCGGGGTCGCCCGGTCTAGTCCTTGAGCTTCCAGGAAAGCGTCTCACCCGCCTGCAGAGGCACGATGCGCTGCCCCCCGGTGTACGGCAGCGACGCCGGCAGTGCCCACGCTTCGCGCACCAGGGTAACGGTATCGGCGTTACGCGGCAGGCCGTAGAAGTCGGGGCCGAAGTGACTGGCAAAGCCCTCGAGACGATCCAGGGCCCCGGCTTCCTCGAAGGCGGTGGCGTAGAACTCGATTGCGGCGGGGGCCGTGTAGGCGCCGGCACAACCGCATGCCGATTCCTTGTCACCCTGCGCATGCGGCGCGCTGTCGGTACCGAGGAAGAACTTGCCGCTGCCCGACGTCGCCGCCGCCAGCAGCGCCTGGCGATGCCGTTCGCGCTTGAGGATCGGCAAGCAATAATAGTGCGGCCGGATACCGCCCACCAGCATGTGGTTGCGGTTGAACAATAGGTGATGTGCTGTGATCGTGGCTGCTATGTTGTCGGGTGCCTGGGCGACGAAATCCGCCGCGTCGGCGGTGGTAATGTGCTCGAAGACCACCTTGAGATCGGGATGTCGTTCCAACAACGGCTTCATCACACGCTCGATGAAGGCCGCCTCGCGATCGAAGATGTCGATCTCGGCGTCGGTGACCTCGCCATGGACCAGCAGCGGGAGCCCCAGCCGCGCCATGGCGGCGATGGCTGCATCGCAGTGGGCCAGGTCGGTGACGCCGGATGCGGAGTTGGTCGTCGCCCCCGCGGGATAGAGCTTCACCGCGTGCACCTCTCGGCAAGCCACGGCGCGCTCTATCTCCTCGGCCGGGGTGTCGTCCGTGAGATAAAGCGTCATCAGCGGCTCGAAGGTCGAGCCCGGGGGTCGAGCAGCAAGGATACGCTCGCGGTAGGCTAGTGCCTGCGCCGTGGTCGTCACCGGAGGCTTGAGGTTGGGCATGATGATCGCCCGTCCCATCTGGCGCGCGGTGGCGGGCACTACGGCCGCCAGCGCTTCGCCGTCACGTACGTGCAGGTGCCAGTCGTCGGGGCGGGTCAGGGTGATCACATTCACGGCGTATCCTGTCGTTCGGCTTGAAGTAGGGAGCCACAGTATACCGGATCCGGCCTCGGCCTTGCCGCCCCGATGATCATGGCGGCGCGGGTCCGATAGCGCTCGGGCTGCAATATTGACGAGCACAGGACGAAGGCAGCAAGGGTGGCGTTTTTGCCGTATCATCGACGCCGTTTTCAGCAAGAGAGACGTCACCGATGCCCAGGGTCCGTCATTACGCCGATATCGTCGCCATACTGGCGGGACTGATGTGGGTGATCTTCTTCTGGTCGATCAGCATTTCGGCGCGTCTGGACAGTGTCGAGCCTACCCTGGCCGCCATGCTCGGCCTCGGCGCGATGATTCTGGTCAGCTTCGTGCACCGCCCGTTTCGCATCCATCTCAGCCGCTTCCATGTGCGCAAGCGACGTACCGAGATGTGGATGCACATCCTCGCCCTGCCCATGGCCCTGGTGCTGCTACTCGGCGTGGTCATCGAACTGCTGATCGCGCCGCTCAGCGGCCAGCAGAAGATGCTGCTGTTCAATGTCCTGGCCACCGCCGGCTGGGTGGTCTACGTCATGACCCTGGTGATCAAGTTCATTCATCACCAGTGGCGTCGGCGCCGTGCGCGCGGAGAACGCTGATCCGGCGCGCCATGCCACGTGGGACGACACGGCATGACCGGGTGCTGTGGCTGCCGCACATTCAAAAGCGGTCGGCGCGGAAGGGACGCATATCCACCGCCGTCGGGTCTCCCTCCATCATCTCCGCCATCACCCGCCCCGTCACCGGTCCCATCGTGAACCCCTGGTGACCGTGACCGAAGGCCAGCCACAGCCCCGCATGGCGCGGTGCCGGACCGATCACCGGCTTCATGTCGGGCAGACAGGGACGCGCGCCTTGCCAAGGGGTCTCCTCCAGCCGCTCTCCCAGTTCCGGGTAGAGTTCCCGAGCCTTGCGCTCCGCCGCCTCCAGTTGACCGTACTGCGGGGGTGCGCCCATCGCCGCCAGCTCCGCTCCGGTCGTCAGGCGAATACCGGGGCGCATCGGGGCCAGGATATAGCCGACGTCGGCATCCAGCAGCCAGTGACGAAGGCGTCGCGCTTCGGGAGCACCGTAATGCATATGGTAGCCGCGCTTGACGAAGGTCGGCAGGCGATAGCCCAGCGACCTGAGCCAATCGCCGGCCCAAGGCCCCAGTGCCACGACGACCTCCTGCGCTTCGTGGGCCCCGCTTTCGGTCACCACTCGCCAGCCCTGCCCCTGCCGCGCTACATCGCGCACTTCGGCCTGCAGAAAGCGCCCTCCCTCGCGCTCGAATTGAGCCGCATAGGCGGCGACCAGCGCTCCCGGATCGGACACGCCCCAGGAGTTGGTCCAGTGAATGGCACCCGCCAGTCCGTCGCTGATCTGCGGTTCGCGCTTCTTCAGCTGGGCCGCGTCCAAAAGGTCATGCGTGACACCGAAGCGCTCGGCCGCATCGTGCGCTTCCCGGGTTCGTTTCTCCAGACCGGCGGAATGCCGGTAAACCTCGAGCCAGCCCTCCTTGCGCACCAGGTGGTCTGCATCCGCCGCCTCGATCATGGGCGCATGCTCCTGGGTCGACAGAGCGATTAGAGAGGCGTACTCGGGAATGATGTCGGCATGTCGCCGTGGCGCCGAATTGCGCCAATAGCTGAACAGCGGTCCGGCGAAGCGCAGCATATCCTGAAGACGATAGCGGATATCGACCCGATGATTGGGCACCGCGCTGAGCAGCTTGCTCAGTTCACGTGGGAAGGGATAGGGCCGCACCGCCTCGCGCTGTATCAAGCCACCGTTACCGTAGGAGGTCTCCCGCCCCGGGGGGCGCCGATCCACCAGCAGCACCGAGCGGCCCCGGCGGGTCAGATGCCAGGCGACGGAGACGCCGACCATGCCGGCTCCCAGAACGATGGTTTCACGAGACATGCCACTCCTCCAGCTTGCGCAGACGGCCTCCGGCCCTGCCGGAACGAGCGCACAGTCTAGCAGCGTGGAGCGCTAAGCGCCGAGGCAAGGCGAGCGCGAACCGGCTCGCCCGCCTGCAGAACGCTACTCGGCCTCGCCCTGGACCTGCAGCTTGGCGCGGATGAAATCGGAGTGGCTGACGTGAAGCAGGTCGGCCAGCCTGCGGATACGATGCTCTTCCAGATGATGCGACTCGCCATCGGCGTGAGCCAGAGACCACATCATGCGCACCAGCTCGCAGCGCTGCGGATAGTCGTAGTGCTGCTTGATGAGGCTGACGAACTGGTAGTGATCGACGGAGGTCTCCACCTCCTCGCGGGCCATTGCCATCAACTCCTCGACTTCGGCATCGGAGAGGCTGAAGTGACGCTGGAGCATTGGACGCAGGGCATCGAGCTCCGCTTCGTCGGTATGATAATCGGCACGCACCACCTCGCATAGCAGGGCAGCGGTGGCACGTTCAAGCGTCGGTTCGCTCCTGTCCGATCCCTCGGGCTCGGACAGGGCCTGCTGGAAGAAGCGCTGGATGGTATCAAGCATGATCGTCCCCTGGCCGTCTATCGCATCTGACCCGTGACGCACGCCAGCGTTCCGCGCAGTCTCACTGTCCGCCTGTGCGCAGAAAAACGACTCAAGCCTCTCCGATTCCCTTCACCACGTAGTCCCGGGCTACGCCGATGTGGTAGTCGATCGCTTCGCGACAGCGTGCCGGATCGCCACTGGCCAAGGCATCGAGCAGTGCCCAGTGAGAGGTGGCGATGGAATCGGGATCGGCATGGGTCTTGCCGATCAGCGCGATGCACAGCCGCAGCTCGTGGGAAATGTCGTCGAAGGCCTTGAGCAGCCGGCGATTGCCCGCATAAGCGATGAGCATGCGGTGAAAGGAAAGATCCTCTTCGATCTTGCGACTGTCGCTGTCGCCGGTCGCCGCGTTGCACATGATATCGACCTGGCGACGCAGGGCGAGCTCCTTTTCGGCATCGAAGACAGTAACCAGCCGAGCCAGGGCGTGACGCTCGAGGCACAGTCGCAGGTCGAAGACGTCACTGAGCTCACCGGTATCCAGCGCACGCACGAAGAAACCACGGCGCGGCTGCGACACCAGTAGGCCGCGACTCTCGAGCAGGCGAGCCGCTTCACGTACGGGAGCACGGCTCACGCCGAGGTCGCGCGCCAGCTGCATCTCCGACAGGCGTTCGCCCGGCGCGAATCGCTGGCCGATGATGGCCTGCGTCAGGTAATCGGCTACCTGTTCCACCAGGTTGCGCTGCTGGATGATGACAGCCCCACCGAGGGCGTTGGAGGGCGTCGTGCTCACGGCTCTCACTCGTTTGTCGGCATGAATCGTCACAGTAAGACGCTTCTGGCGATCTGTCGACCGTCGATTGACGACTGTCGACAGCTTGAAACCTCACTGCTATGGTCAGAATGGCTGCTGACACGGCACACACCACAAGACAAACAAACTGCCGAGACAACAAGAAGGAACGCGACAATGAGAAAGACGCCCTTGGCCGCCGCCATCGCTGCCCTGGCCTTCACCACCACCTTCGCTCTTGCCGACGAGCCCAAGCGCGGCGGCACCATCGATACCATCATCCAACCGGAGCCACCGGGCCTGGTGCTGGGCATGGTACAGAACGACCCGACCCGCAAGGTCGCCGGCAATATCTACGAGGGGCTGCTGCGCTACTCCACCGACCTGGAGCCGATCCCGCAACTCGCCGAATCCTGGGAGGTCAGCGACGACGGCCTGACCTACACCTTCCATCTGCGCGAAGGCGTGCTGTGGCATGACGGCGAGCCTTTCACGGCCGAAGACGTGGTGTTCTCGGCCGACGTCTTCCATCGCGAACTCAACCCCAGCGCCCGCGCCGTCTTGCAACACGTGGAGAGCATCGAGGCGACCGACGACCACACCGTCGTCTTCACCCTTGCCGAACCCTTCGGCCCGTTCCTGATCTCGTTCGAGGCGGGCACCTTCACCATGGTGCCCAAGCACATTTACGAAGGCACCGACTTCCGCGACAACGAGGCCAACAACCACCCCATCGGTACCGGCCCGTTCAAGTTCGACAGCTGGGACCGCGGCACCGTGATCCAACTGGTACGCAACGATGACTACTACGAGGAAGGCCTGCCCTACCTCGACGGCGTGAATTGGCACATCATTCCCGACGGCGCATCCCGCGCGGTGGCCTTCGAGAACGGCACCGTCGACGTGCTACCCAACGGCACCGTGGAGAATTTCGACATTCCCCGCCTCTCCGCCATGGACAACTCGTGCATCACCGACAAGGGCAACGAGTACTTCAGCCCCTTCGCCATGCTGTGGATGAACAATCGCGAAGGCCCCACCGCCGACAAGCGCTTCCGCCAGGCGGTGATGTACGCCATGAACCGCGAGTTCGCCCGCGACGTATTGTGGAACGGCATGGGCCAGGTACCGCTCTCCGCATTCGGCTCGAATGCGAAGTTCCGTCATGACGGGCTCGAACCCTACGACCACGACCCCGAGCGCGCCCGCGAACTGTTGGAGGAGATGGGCTACGACGGCGAGGAGATACGCCTGCTGCCACTACCCTACGGCGAGACCTGGAATCGCTGGGCCGAGGCCGTGCAGCAGAACCTGCGCGAGGTGGGCGTCAATGTTCGTACCGTCGCCACCGACGTGGGCGGCTGGAACCAGCGCCTGGGCGACTGGGATTACGATCTCGCCTTTACCTATCTCTACCAGTATGGCGACCCGGCGCTGGGCATCACGCGCTCCTATCGTTCGGACAACATCGAGAAGGGCTCGCCCTGGAACAACGTCGAAGGTTACGAGAACGAGCGTATCGACGAGCTGTTCGACGAGGCCGCTACCGCCTATCCGGAGGAGGAGCGTGAAGCGCTCTACCACGAGGCACAGGAGATTCTCCACGAGGACGTACCGGTGGGCTGGCTGATGGAGCTCGGCTTCCCGACGATCTATCGCTGCGACGTGAAGGATCTGATCACCTCCGGGGTCGGCATCAACGATGCCTTCCGCGACGCCTGGCTCGACCGCTGAGCGCTCTGCATGACGGGGGCGGCCGCGCCGGCCGCTCCACCCCGCCCCTCCGACCTCAGAGGCTTGCTGCATGCTCTATGCCCGCTTGATCGTGATGCGGCTGCTCAAGGCCGTCGTCGTGCTGTTCTTGATCGTCATCTTCAACTTCGTGCTGATACAGCTGGCACCAGGGGATCCGGCCTCCATCCTGGCCGGCGAGGCCGGTGCCACCGACGAAGAATTCCTGCGCCAGCTGCGCGAACGGTTCGGGCTTGATCAGCCCCTCTACGTGCAGCTGTGGCACTACGTCTCCGGCATCGCCACGCTAGACTTCGGCTGGTCCTATCGCCAGGGCATGCCGGTGCTCGACCTGATCCTGGCGCGCCTGCCGGCCACCCTGCTGCTCACCGGAACCGCCTTCGTGCTGTCCCTGGTACTGGGAATCGTCGCCGGTTCCATGGCGGCGGCGCGGGTAAAGAAGCCCTCCGGTTCGCTGATCATGGCGCTGGCGCTGATCTTTTACGCCACGCCGCTGTTCTGGGTGGCGCTGATGGCCGTGGTGCTGTTCTCGGTCTATCTCGACTGGCTGCCCGCCTATGGCATGTACACGGTGGGCGCGGGGCATACCGGCCTGGCGCTCATGCTCGACGTCGCCAAGCATCTGGTACTGCCGGCGACTACCCTGGCGCTGTTCTTCATGGCCATCTACACCCGCATGACCCGCGCCTCGATGCTGGAGGCGAGTCAGCAGGACTACGTCAAGACCGCCCGCGCCAAGGGGCTCTCCCCCCGGGTGATTCAGCGCCGTCATATCCTGCGCAACGCCCTGCTGCCGATCATCACCCTGGCGGGCCTGCAGGCAGGCCAGATGGTGGGCGGCGCTATCCTCACCGAGACAGTCTTTGCCTGGCCCGGCATCGGCCGACTGATGTTCGAGGCACTGCAACAGCGCGACTACAACCTGTTGCTCGGCATCTTCTTCTTCTCCGCCGCCCTGGTCATCGTCTTCAACATCGTCACCGACCTGGTCTATCGCCTGGCGGATCCGCGCATCAAGGAGGCGTCATGAGCTTCTTCGCCCGTTTCGCCCAGAACCGGGGAGCCCTGGTCGGCCTGCTTATCCTGATCGCCATCATCGGCATGGCCATCCTGGCTCCGTTTCTCTATCCCGAATCGCCATGGCGAATGGTGCAGCGACCGTTTCTCGCACCGATGGAGGCCGAGGGCTTCTGGCTGGGCACCGACACCATGGGCCGTGACGTCGCCGCCGGCCTGATGCATGGCGCCTGGGTGTCCCTGCTCATCGGCCTTGTCTCGACCACCGTGGCGCTGCTCATCGGCGTTCCGCTGGGCGCCGTGGCGGGCTACTACGGTGGCCTGGTCGACGATGGACTGATGCGCTTCACCGAGTTCTTCCAGACCATACCCAACTTTGCCTTGGCCATCGTGCTGGTGGCGATCATGCAGCCCAGCGTGGTCTCGATCGTGCTGGCCATCGCCATCGTCAGTTGGCCCCCGGTGGCGCGCCTGGTGCGCGCCGAGTTCATGTCGCTGCGCCATCGCGAGTACGTGGAAGCCGCGCGACTCGTCGGCCAGACCAACGGCACCATCATCCTGCGCCAGATACTCCCCAACACCCTGTCGCCGATCATCGTGCTGGCTTCGCTGATGGTGGCCACCGCCATCCTGCTCGAATCGGCGCTCTCCTTCCTGGGCCTGGGCGACCCCAACGTGATGTCGTGGGGCTACATGATCGGCGCGGCGCGCACGGTGATCCGACAGGCCTGGTGGCTGAGCTTCTTCCCCGGCGTGGCGATCCTGCTCACCGTGCTGGCGCTCAACCTGGTCGGCGAAGGGCTCGACGATGCCTTGAACCCCAAGCTCGTCCGCGAGCGCTCGTAAGGAGACACTGCATGAACGATACCACTCCGGTACTGAGCATTCGCGACCTGACTCTGGCACTGCCCGAAGGCGCCGATCGCGACTACGCGGTAGAAGACGTCAGCTACGACGTGGCTCGCGGCGAAATCATGTGCGTGGTCGGCGAGTCCGGCTCCGGCAAGTCGATGGCCGCCAATGCGGTCATGGGCCTGCTGCCCAAGGGAGTGAGCGCCTCTGGCGGCGAGGTGCTCTTCGACGGGCAAGACCTGCTGACGCTGGACGAAAAACAGCACCGCCAACTGCGCGGACTTCGTATCGGCATGATCTTTCAAGAGCCGATGACGGCGCTCAACCCGCTGATGCGGGTCGGCGCCCAGATCGCCGAAGTATTCGAAGCCCACGGCAAGTACAACGCTCGCGAGCGCCAGGAGCGCGCCCTGGCGCTGCTCGATGAAGTCGGCATCCCACAGCCCGAGCGGGCGATCCGCGCCTACCCCTTCCAGCTCTCCGGCGGGCAACGCCAACGCGTAATGATCGCCATGGCGCTGGCACTTGAACCCGAGCTGCTGATTGCCGACGAGCCCACCACGGCACTCGACGTGACCACCCAGGCACAGATCCTCGAGCTGATCCGCAACCTGCAGCGCCGACACGGCATGGCGGTGATGTTCATCACCCACGACTTCGGCGTGGTAGCTGAGATCGCAACGCGCGTGTGCGTGATGCGACATGGCCGGATCGTCGAACTGGGCACGGCCGGAGAGGTACTCGACAATCCGCAGCACGCGTACACTCGCGCCCTGCTTGATGCCATTCCGAGCAATGTGGTGCCGCAGTCGCGAGACGCCGAACGACCGGCCCCGCTGCTCGAGGTGAAGCACCTGCACAAGGTGTTCCGCTCACGCGGCGGGCTGTTCAAGCCCGCCCGCGAGGTGCGCGCGCTGGATGACATCAGCTTCACCCTGGCCCCCGGTGAGACCGTGGGCATCGTCGGCGAATCGGGTTCCGGCAAGTCGACCCTGGGGCGCTGCGTGGTCAGGCTCGAACATCCCGATAGCGGCTCGGTCATGCTCTCCGGCATCGACTACTCGTCGCTGAAGGGGGATACGCTGCGTCGTGAGCGACATCGCGTGCAGATGATCTTCCAGGACCCCTATGCCTCGCTCAATCCCCGGCATCGAGTCGGCTACGCCATCGCCCAGGGACCGATCGCCAATGGGGTTCCGCGTGCCCAGGCCATGCGCCGGGCGGAGGAACTGCTGGAGCTGGTCGGACTCGGCGCGGTGGCAGTGGACCGCTTTCCCCACGAGTTCTCCGGTGGTCAGCGTCAGCGCATCGGCATCGCCCGTGCCCTGGCCCTCGATCCGGAGCTGATCGTGGCCGACGAAGCGGTATCGGCGCTCGATGTTTCCATCCAGGCCCAGGTGCTCGAGCTGCTCGATGAGCTCAAGCGCAAGCTGTCGCTATCGCTGCTGTTCATCACCCACGATCTGCGCGTCGCGGCCCAGATCTGCGACACCATCATCGTCATGCAGCAGGGGCGTATCGTCGAGGAGGGCACGGCCCAAGAAGTTTTCCTGAACCCCCGGGAGCCCTATACCCGCCAACTGCTGGACGCCATACCCGGCCGCGCCCATGAACCGGCCATGGCCTGACGCCATCCAGGAAAGGACACATCATGCACGTAAGATTCGAGGAGATCGCCGCCATCGTCGGTACCGGCAACGTACTCACCGGAGCCGATGTCGCCCAGCGCCGCGTGGACTGGATGACCGGAGCGAGCTGCCGCGCTGGCGCCATCGTGCGCCCGGGCAACACCAACGAAGTGGCCGCGGTGATGCGCCTTTGCCATGCCGCCGGGCAGCCGGTCGTGACCCACGGCGGCCTCACCGGGCTGGTTCATGGCGGCGAGGCCGGCCCGGACGAGCTCGCCATCTCGCTGGAGCGCATGACCGCCATCGAAGCAATCGATTCCATCGGCGGTACCATGACGGTCCAAGCCGGCGCACCACTTCAGGCGGTCCAGGAAGCCGCCGACGCCAAGGACCTCGTCTTCCCGCTCGACCTGGGCGCACGCGGTTCGTGCACCATCGGCGGTAACATCGCCACCAACGCCGGCGGTGTTCGCGTGATCCGCTACGGCATGATGCGCCAGCAGGTGCTCGGGCTCGAAGCCGTGCTGGCCGACGGCACCGTGATCAGCTCGATGAACCGCATGCTCAAGAACAATGCCGGCTACGACCTCAAGCAGCTCTTCATCGGCAGCGAAGGTACGCTGGGTATCGTCACCCGCGCCGTGCTGCGGCTGCAGCCCAAGCCGGGCAGCGAGCGCACCGCGCTGGTGGCCTGTTCCAGTTTCGAGGGCGTCGCCGGCCTGCTCGGGCACATGGGCCGCGAGCTGGGCGGCAGCCTGGGGACCTTCGAGGTCATGTGGCGCAATCACTACTCCCTGCTCACCGAGGAGAGCGGCCGCAATACTCCGCCCTTGCCGGCCCGCTGGCCCTACTACGCCATCATCGAGTCCCTGGGCGGCGCCGACGAAGAGAACGCCGCCCGCTTCGGGGCGGCCCTCGAGTCGGCACTCGATGCCGGCCTGATCGAGGACGCGGTGCTGGCCCAGTCCGATACCCAGCGACGCGGCATCTGGGCAATTCGAGAGGACATCGAAGGGCTCATCCGGCACCTGGCGCCGCTGTTCACCTTCGACGTCAGCCTGCCCATCCCCGACATGCCCGCCTATGCCGAAGGCCTGGAGACGGCTCTGCACGAGCACTGGCCCGACGGTCGCCTAGTGGTGTTCGGCCATCTCGGTGACGGCAATCTGCATGTCTCGGTCAGCGTCGGCAGCGACGATCCCGACACTCGGCGCGCAGTGGAGCGCCTCGTCTACGCCCCGCTGGCCGAGCTGGGCGGCTCGGTTTCCGCCGAGCATGGCATCGGGCTGGAGAAGCGGGATTACCTGGCAATCTCGCGTACGCCCGAGGAAATCGCGCTTATGCGCACCCTCAAGCGAGCGCTGGATCCCCAGGGGCTGCTCAACCGGCACAAGATCCTTTCCATGGAGAGCTGAATCGCATGCCGCCCCAGCAGGCCACGCCCACTCCCCTTCAGACCGGTGGCACCGCCGGCACGCTGCTGCTGATTGGCGCCATCGGCCTGTTCTGGGGTGGCAACTGGCCGGCGGTACGCTTCAGCCTGATGGATATACCCCCTTTCACCCTGCGCACCATCGGATTCGGTACCGGCGCGCTATTGCTGCTCGGCTGGGCATGGCTGCGGGGCCTGCCGCTCGGTATCGTGCGTGGCGAACGCAGCTGGCTGATCGTCACCGGTCTCTTCACCATCCTCGGCTTCAATGTCGGCACCGCCTTCGGTCAGTTGCACATGCCCACCTCCCAGGCCGCCATCGTCGCCTTCACCATGCCTTGCTGGGCACTGCTCATGGCGATGGGCCTGCTCGGCGAGCGGGTCACGACACGTCAGTGGCTGGGGCTTGCTCTGGGTCAGGCCGGCCTGCTGGTTCTGCTCGGCCCGGCAGCCTGGCAGGCCGGTTTCGATGGTCTTGTCGGCCCGTTCCTGGTGCTGGGTGCGGCGCTCTCCTGGGCGCTGGGCACCGTGCTGATCAAGCGCCGCGGCAGCTGGCGGGCGCACCCGGTGGTGATCACCGGCTGGCAGTTCGCCTTGTGTACCCTGCCCGTGGCGATGCTGGCCGCCGCCCATGAGTCACCCGCCGCGATCAGCAGCTGGCGCACGACCACCTGGCTGGGACTGGGCTATCACCTGGTCTTCGCCATCTGCCTGGCGCAGATGCTGTGGTTTCGCAACGTCAACCGGCTTACCGTCGGCCAGGCCACCATCAGTACCCTGATCATTCCCGTGGTCGGCGTCACCAGTGCCATCGTCCTGCTCGGCGAGTCCTGGACCCCACAGGTACTGCTGGCGCTGTGTCTGATTCTGGCGGCGGTGGTCAGTGTCATGACCCAGCGTCGCCCCACGGGTTGAGACATTCGCCTCGCTCTGGAACGATCGTCATAACTTGTCACTGGAGTTCCCCATGCCTCGCTTTCCCGATCACTTGACCGGCCCCGGCCCCAACAACCCTTTTCCCGGCATCAAGGTGCTGGAGCGACGGATCGGTCGTGAGATTCCCCATCGCCTGGGTTCCAACGAGGGGCTCGACATGCCGCATCGGGCGCTGCGCGAACGCTTCGGCGACGCCATGGTCAAGCATGTCTATTGCTATGGCGATTCCGAGGCGCTGGGCATACGCCGACGCCTCGCCTCACTCTATGCCCTGCCGCTGGAAGCGACGCTGGTGGATGCCGGAGCGGATAGCCTGATCGCCCTGGCCCTGCGCACGGTGGCCACCCCGGGCTGCGCGGCAATCAGCGCCAGCGGCACCTACCCCACCTTCGGCTACTTCGCCCTGGGGCAGGGCTGTCGCCTGATCGAGCGTCCTTACCGGGAGGGCCCGGGCATACTGGCGCCGGATCTCGACGCCCTGCTCGCCTCCGCCCATGAGCATCAGGCACGCCTGGTCTATGTGGCCAATCCCGACAATCCCAGCGGCCATCTGCACAGCGACGCGGAGATTCGGCGGCTGCGTGACGAATTGCCGACGGATTGCTGGTTGCTGCTCGACGAGGCCTACCACGACTTTCGCGACGACGCGGACTCCTCCTTCAGTCGCGAGGTGCTGCCGGGGGTAATCCGGCTGCGTACCCTGTCGAAGGCCCATGGGCTGGCCGGACTGCGTATCGGCTACGCCATCGCCGAGCCGGATACCCTCGCCATGATGATGAAGGTACGCATCCACTATGCGGTCTCGACCCTGACCCAGGCCGCCGCCGAGACGGTGCTCGATCATCACAGCGAGGTGGAACGGCATGTACGCGAGGTCAAGGCGCGCCGGGCGCGACTGGCCGAGCACTTCTCGTCACTGGGAGCCGAGGTACTGCCGAGCGCGACCAACTTCATCGCCTTACGCTTGCCCAGCGCCGAGCTGGCAGGACGGCTCAACCAGGAACTGCTGGAAGCCGGACGCCTGATCGCCCGGCCCGCGCATCCCGACCTCGGTCACGTACTGCGCATCACCGCTGTCGAGGATGCCCTCGTCCCCGGCCGCTTCGAGATTCTCGAGCGCGCCATCGTAGAAAATTCGGTTTAGCGCTGGATCTGCAATCCGTGACGGCGCAACTTGCGCACCACGCTGGGCTGGCTGATACCGAGTCGCTCGGCAATGGCATAGGTGCTGGGCAGCGTTCGGCAAAGCGCTTCCAGCACACCGCACTCGGCGCGCGCCAGGTAGGCGCTCAGGCCCTCGTCGTCTCCCAGCCTCGGCCCACTTGTCGCTTCGCCGGTGAGTGCCAGGCTGGGCGCCGTCTCGCTGCTCCCGCCCAGGGTCGGAGAATGAATCAGGTCCCCTGGGCTTGAGAGCCAGGCGCGCTCCAGCCAGTTCTCCAGCTCTCGCACGTTGCCCGGCCAGTCGCCGCCCATCAGCTCCGACCACACGCTGCCATGCAGCAGCTTGCGCTGACCGTAGCGCTGGTTGAGCTGTTCGAGACAGGCTTCCGCCAGCACCGGGATGTCCTCGCGGCGCTCGCGTAGCGGTGGCAGCGTCACCGGGATGACGTTGAGCCGGTAGTAGAGATCGAGGCGGAAGGCGCCCGTCTCCACGCGCCGGGCCAGGTCCTGATTGGTCGCCACCACCAGGCGAAAATCGACCCGCCGCGAGCGGGTATCGCCCAGGCGAGTGACGCTGCCGTCCTGAATCACCTTGAGCAGCTTGCTCTGCATCGGCAACGGCAGCTCGCCGATCTCGTCGAGGAACAGCGTTCCGCCCTGCGCCTGCTCGAGAAGCCCGGCCTTGCCCTGCCGGGCCGCACCGCTGAACGCGCCGGGCTGGTAGCCGAACATCTCCGACTCAAACAGGTTCTCGGGGATAGCTGCGCAGTTGACCTCGACGAAGGGCCCTTGGCGGCGTCGACTCCAGCGATGCAGTTGCCGGGCGAAAGCGGTCTTGCCGACGCCTGACTCGCCCAGCATCAGCACCGTGGCGTCGGACGGAGCCACGCGCTTGAGCAACAGCGCCAACTCACGCATCACACCGCTGCGCACCCTCAGTTCGTCGAGCGCATCGTCGAGCTGGCCGTCCTCGGCGGATGCCCCGCCCTGGCTGCGACGCAGATGCTCGTTGAAGCGCTTCTGCAGCAACGTGTATTCGTCCTGCAGCAGCTGCAGGTCGGTGAGGTCACGCGAACGGCTGACGATACGCTCGAGCCGGCCATCGACGTAGACGGGATGCGCCTCGGCAATCACTCGTCTTCCCGTGCCCGTGACCTGCATCAGTTGAACTGGCCTGCCGGTGCGGATCACCTCCAGAGTGATGGAGGGCTTGAGCACGCCATCCGCCTGAAGCTGCTGCACGGTGGTCGCGGTCAAGCGCTCACGCGACATGCCGTAGACGGCCGCCGCCCCGGGGCTGACGTCCAGCACGCGCCCTTTCCCGTCGACGATGAAGAAGTGATCGTTGGCCGTCTCGACGATGACTTCCAGAACCTTGCGCTCGATATCGCTCATCGCTCTTACCCGCCATGGACCCCGCAAAGATTCAATAATGAATCGTGATGCATAAGTGTATCGAAATTTGCCCTCGATTGATTCATTTATGAATCGATCTAACCCTGCGCCCCGGCCATCCGGCCCGGAACGAGTTGGCACGGAACCTGCTAGATATGGGGTATAGCCCTGCCAATCAACTGGCGAGGCCTCCGACGAATGCGACAGGAGAGAAACCCATGGCCGACTACAACCAGCCGCTCGGCGGAAATGAAATGCCCCGTTTCGCCGGCCCCGCCACGATGATGCGCCTGGCGACCCAGCCCACGGCAGAAGGGCTGGACGTGGCTTTCGTCGGCGTACCGCTGGACATCGCCACCTCCAACCGCCCCGGAACACGCCTGGGGCCGCGTCAGATCCGCGACGAATCGCGCATGCTGCGCCCCTACAACATGGCCACCCGTGCCGCGCCGTTCGACAGCCTGCAGGTGGCCGACATCGGCGACGTACCGATCAATACCTTCCACCTGCCCAAGACGGTCGACATCATCAGCCGTTTCTACGACGAGGTCCTCGGCCACGGTTGCATCCCGCTCACCCTCGGCGGCGACCACCTGATCACCCTGCCGATCCTGCGCGCCATGGCCGCCAGGCACGGGCCGGTGGGTCTGATTCATATCGACGCGCACGCCGACGTCAACGAGCACATGTTCGGTGAGCCCATCGCCCATGGCACACCGTTTCGTCGCGCTCAGGAAGAGGGGCTGCTGGCACAGGGCAAGGTCGTGCAGATCGGTCTGCGCGGGACTGGCTACGCCGCCGAGGACTTCGACTGGTGCCGCCAGCAGGGCTTCCGCGTGGTCACCGCCGAGGAGTGCTGGTATCGCTCGCTCGCCCCCCTGATGGCCGAGGTACGCGAGATGATGGGCGATACGCCGGTCTATATCACCTTCGACATCGACGGACTGGATCCCTCGGTGGCCCCCGGCACCGGCACCGTCGAAATGGGCGGCCTGACCTCGGCCCAGGGGCTAGAGATCGTTCGCGGTGCCGCCGGTCTCAACGTCGTCGGCGGCGACCTGGTCGAGGTTTCCCCTCCCTATGACCCCAGCGGCAACACCGCGCTGATGGGCGCCACGCTGCTCTACGAGATGCTCTGCGTCCTGCCGGGCGTGAAACGGCGTAGCTGAACCCGCTCTTTGCCTACGTTACCCAACGACAATAACCTGTGAGGTCACCTACATGTCCGCCATCGACACGACACCGGAGAGCCCGGCGAGCAATGGCTCGATGAGTACACGCAATCTTCTCAAGTTTCTGATTCCCTCGCTGATCGGGATCAGCCTGTTCCTGATCCCGTTTCAGGTCGGCGACACCATCAATATCGGCATGGGGCTGATGGCCGACGGGCTCAAGGCGCTGCTCGGCGACGCCCTGCCGGCCATCGCGGTCGCGGTGCTGTGCCTGTCGGTGTTGCTGACCGCCTGGGTCAAGCTGGCCAAGCCGCAATGGGCCAGCAAGGGCGCGCTGAACGAGATGTTCGATGTCGGCCCGCTCTGGTTCGCCATGCGTGTGCTTGGGGCCGCCTTCGCCCTGATGACCTATTTCCAGTTCGGCCCGACCGTGGTGACCGCCGACTTCACCGGCGGCGTGATGCTCAACGACCTCGCCCCGGTGCTGCTGACCTTTTTCTTCTTCGCCGCGCTGCTGCTGCCCTTTCTGGTCGACTTCGGCTTCATGGAGTTCATCGGCAGCCTGGTGCGCAAGCCGTTTCGCCTGATCTTCGGCCTGCCGGGTCGCAGCGCCATCGACGCCACCGCCTCGTGGATGGGCTCGGGCACGGTGGGCGTGCTGATCACCACCCAGCAGTACGAGCGCGGTTACTACAACCGCCGCGAGGCGTCGGTGATCGCCACCAACTTCTCCATCGTGTCGATCGCCTTCGCCCTGCTGGTGACCAGCTTCATCGGCATCAATCATCTGTTCGTACCGTTCTACCTGACCGTGGTCGTCGCCGGCTTGATCGCGGCGGTGATCGTGCCGCGCCTGCCACCGCTGTCGCGCAAGCCCGATACCTACTACGAGCCGGTCGGCTGTCGCCTGGTCGAGGAGGGCACCGGCGAACTGGGCATCTTCCGCTTCAGCCTGATGCAGGCGGTGAACCGGGCCGACAAGGCGCCCGGCCCGCGCGAGCTGGCACGCATCGCACTGTTCAACGTGGCGGACATCTTCCTGGCGCTGCTGCCACTGGTGATGGCGATCGGGACCGTGGCGCTGATGCTCGCCGAATTTACGCCGCTGTTCACCTGGCTCTCCTATCCCATGGTGCCGGTACTCGAACTGCTGCGTATCCCCGAGGCCGAAGCCGCCGCCCCGGCCACCCTGGTAGGGTTCGCCGACATGTTCCTGCCGGCGGTGCTGGCGAACGGCATCGAGAGCGAACTGACCCGCTTCGTGATCGCCTGCCTGTCGCTGACACAGCTGATCTACATGTCGGAGATCGGTGCTCTGCTGATGAAGTCGAAGATCCCGCTCAAGCTGTGGGAACTGCTGGTCATTTTCCTGCTGCGCACCGCCATTACTCTGCCCGTCATCGCCTTCATGGCGCATGTATTCTTCTTCTGAGGTGCGATCGACATGACCTGTGCCGAACTGCTGATTCGCCTGCTGCGCGACGCCCATGGCGTGGATACCGTGTTCGGTATTCCCGGGGTGCATACCGTGGAGCTGTACCGCGGCCTCGAGGAAGGCGGCCTGCGTCACGTCACCCCGCGCCACGAACAGGGCGCGGGTTTCATGGCCGACGGTTATGCCCGGGCCACCGGCCGCCCCGGGGTGTGCTTCATCATCACCGGGCCGGGCATGACCAACATCGCCACCGCCATGGGCCAGGCGCTGGCCGACTCGGTGCCGATGCTGGTGATCTCGAGCGTCAATCGCCGCGATACCCTGGGCCGTGGCCAGGGCCGCCTGCACGAGCTGCCCAGCCAGCAGCAGCTGCTGGCCGGGCTGGCGCGCTTCAGCCATACCCTGCTCGACCCCACCGCGCTTGCCGAGACCTTGGCACGCGCCTTCGCCGTGTTCCAGGGCGAGCGCCCCGGCCCCGTGCACATCGAGATTCCCATCGACCTGTTCGATGCTCCCGTCGGGTTGACCGAGCTGCCACCGCCCATACGCCTGTTCCGCCCCGCACCCGATCCCGAGGGGCTCGCCCTTGCCGTCGAGTGGCTACATGCGGCCGAACGTCCGCTGCTGCTGCTCGGCGGCGGTTGCGTCGAGGCACCGCAGGCGGCGCGCACGCTGGTGGAACTCCTCGATGCGCCTACCGTGACCACCATCAACGCCAAGGGCGTGCTGGGTCGCGACCATCCGCTCGACCTGGGCGCCAACGCGGCGCTGCCCGCCGTGCGCCAACTCGCCCGCGAGGCCGACGTGATCCTGGCCGTGGGTACCGAGCTCGGTGAGACCGACTACGACGTGGTCTTCGACGATGGCTTCGAGCTGTGCGGACGCCTGATCCGCATCGATATCGACGCCCAGCAACTGGTGCGCAATCAGCATGTGTCGCTCGGCCTGGTGGGCGATGCCGGGCGCAGCCTGGCGCTGCTGGCCGAACGCTTTCCCGAGCCGCTCAGACGCCGCGGAGCCGAGCGCACCGCCGCCACGCTGGAGGCGCTGGGACTCGAAGACGACCCGGCCTTCGCCCCCTTCGTGCCGCTCTATGCCGCCCTGCGCGAAGCGCTGCCCGAGGCGATCCTGGTCGGCGATTCCACCGCACCGGTCTATGCCGGCAACCACCTGGTCTCACAACCCGCTCCGCGGCGCTATTTCAATGCCTCCACCGGCTACGGCACCCTGGGCTATGGCTTGCCCGCGGCGCTGGGCGCCCAACTGGGCCAACCGGATCTGCCGGTGGTGGCGCTGGTTGGCGACGGCGGCGTGATGTTCACCCTCTCGGAGCTGGCCACGGCGGTCGAGGAGCACCTGCCGGTGGTGATCCTCTTGTGGCACAACCAAGGCTATGAGGAGATCCGCCGCTACATGGACGCCAATGGCGTCGAACGCGTCGGCGTCGACCTTCGCGCGCCCGATTTCCAGCAGGTCGCACTCGGATTCGGTTGCGCCGCCATTCGCGTGGGCACTCCGGATGAACTCGCCCACGCGCTGACGGCGCGTCAACATGATGCCCCCCTGCTGATCGAAATCAGCGCCGGCGACTGGCAGAAAGCCGTTGCGACAGCCTAGCGACGACGGCCAATCGCCCTCTCACAGGAATTGAACACCATGCAGCAGCTCGACCATCAGTTCATCGACAACCGCTGGGTCCCGTCGGCCGGGCAGCGCCGGCTACCGGTGACGAACCCCTATAGCGAAGAGGTGATTGCCGAGGTCACCGTCGGCGATCCGGCCGATGTCGACAGCGCGGTGGCGGCGGCACGACGCGCCCTACCCGCCTGGCGGGCTCGTTCCGGCGCCGAGCGGGCAGCTTACCTGGAGGGTTTCGCCGAGGCGTTGACGCGTCGGCGCGACGAATTGATCCGGCTCTCTTCCACCAACAACGGCAAGGTGCTGGCCGAGGCCGGCATCGACCTCGACGATGCCATCGCTTGCTATCGCTACTACGCGCATCAGGCCCGTGAGCTCGACCACCGCCAGGGACGACTCGTCGAACTCGAAATGGATGGCGTCGAAGCTCGCTGCTACCACGATCCGGTGGGCGTGGCCGGGCTGATCACACCGTGGAACTTTCCTCTGGTGACCAGCGCTTGGAAGCTCGCTCCGGCGCTTGCCGCCGGCTGCACCGTCGTGCTCAAGCCCTCCGAAGTCACGCCGCTGCCGGAGCGCACCTTGGCGGAGATCGCCATCGAGGTCGACCTGCCCGCCGGGGTGCTCAACCTGCTCTACGGAGACGGCGAGGGCGTCGGCGCTCCGCTGGCTTCCCATCCTGGTGTCGACAAGGTCTCCTTCACCGGCAGCAACCGGGTCGGCGAGGCGGTGATGCGCGCCGCCGCCGAGCGCACCGCCGATGTCTCGCTGGAGCTGGGCGGCAAATCGCCCATCCTAGTGATGGAGGACGCCGACCCCGAGCAGGCGGCCGACTGGGTGATGGCCGGCATCTACTCCAATGCCGGACAGATCTGTTCGGCCACGTCACGGCTGCTGGTCCACGACGCCATCGCCGAGCCGCTCTACGCCGCGTTGGCCGAACGCATCGATGACCTGACGCTTGGGGATCCGTTGGCCGAGGGCACCGACATGGGCCCGCTCACCAGCGCCCGCCAGCGTGACGTCGTGCGCGCCTATCTCGCCATCGCCGAGCGTGAAGGACTCTCCGCGGTTCGCGATTCGCGCCATCGCCGGCTTCCCGATAGCGGTTTCTTCGTCGCCCCGACCCTCTACCGGGACGTGCCGACACAGAGCCGGCTGTGGCGTGAGGAGATCTTCGGTCCTGTTCTCTGCGCACGCAGCGTAGCAAGCGAAGAGGAAGCGATACGCCAGGCCAACGATAGCGACTTCGGTCTGGCCGCGACGGTCGTCAGTGGCGATGCCGAGCGCGCCCGCCGTATCGGACGCGCCCTTCAGGCCGGCAGCGTGTGGATCAACGGCGAGCAGCTGGTGCTGCCCGAGACCGGTTGGGGCGGTTTCAAGCGCAGCGGCATCGGGCGCGAACTGGGGCCCTGGGGACTCTCGGCCTATCTGGCCGTGAAACACCTGGTTGGTCCCGTCCCGAGTTGACCTGGCCGGACCTGCTTCCGGGCTGTCCGTTTGCCGCTTGGCAGGCTCCCGCCAAGCGGCTGCCCTTTTTACGCCGGCATGGCGTAGAATCATGCACCGATGCCAGGTATCAAGGAGGACACCGATGATCCGCATTCGCCCCTACCAGCCGGGCGATTGGCCCGCCATGTGGGACTTCATTGCCCCAGTGCTGCACGCTGGCGACACCTACGCCGTGCCGCAGGATATCGGCGAGTCCGACGCTTACCGCATGTGGGTCGAGCTGCCTCGAGCCGTGCGCGTGGCGGAGGATACCTCCGGCAACCTGCTGGGAACCTATTTTCTCAAGCCCAACCAGCCAGGCCCCGGCGATCATGTTTGCAACTGCGGCTATCTAGTGGCCGAAAAGGCGCGCGGCCAGGGCATCGCCAACAAACTCTGCGAGGACTCCCTGCGCGTCGCTCGCGAGCTCGGCTTCACCGCCATGCAGTACAACATGGTCGTCGCCACCAATGAGGTCGCGATTCGTCAATGGCAGAAGCATGGCTTCGAGATTGTCGGCACCCTGCCCTGCGCCTTCCGGCACCCGGAACAGGGGTTGGTCGACGCCCATGTCATGTACCGTCTGCTGTAAAGAAATGCCTGCGCGATTTCAAGGCAATTGACCCTGTCGGGTCGGCTGGGGCATGCTCACAACGGTTTGACCCGACAAAGGAAAATTAAAAATGAAGTCGTTCGCACGCCGCACGCTGGCACTTGGCATCTCTCTCGCCCTGGTTTCCGCTGCCCAGGCAGCCGATTTCGAGGACATGGATCCGATCACCCTGCGCCTGGCCCACGTGGTCAATGAGCAGGACGGGTTTCACATCGCTGCGGTCAAGTTCCAGGAACTGGTCGCCGAGCGCACCGATGGAGCCATTTCCATCGACATCTATCCCAATGCCTCGCTGGGCGACGAGCGCACCCTGCTCGAGGGCATGCAGATCGGCACCGTGGACATGGGCGTAATCACCAACGGACCGGTGGCCAACTTCGTCGAGGAGATGGCGGTGTTCGAGCTGCCATTCCTGTTTCCCTCGCCCGAAGCCGCCTACGAGGTGCTCGACGGCGAGATCGGCCAGGAGCTGCTCGACAAGCTTGGCGACGTCAATCTCAAGGGGCTGGCCTACGCCGAGCGCGGCTTCCGCAACCTGACCAACAGCGAGCGTCCGGTGACCACCCCGGAGGACCTGGATGGCCTGCGCATCCGCGTGATGGAGAATCCAGTCTACACCGACACCTTCCGCGAACTCGGCGCCAATGCCATTCCCATGGCCTGGACCGAGGCGCTGACTGCCATGCAGCAGGGCACCATCGACGGCCAGGAGAATCCGGTCAATGTCATCCACTCGTTCAAGCTCTACGAAACCCAGGATCACATGACCCTGTCGCGCCACACCTACGCCCCGGCGATCTTCGTGATGGGCACGCCAGCCTGGAACCAGCTGTCCGAAGAAGCCCAGGACGTACTGGTGGAAGCCGCCCAGGAGGCCGCCGAATACGAGCGCCACATGAACGCCGAGATGGAAGCCGACCAGCTCGACGAACTGCGCGCCGCAGGCATGGAGATCGTCGAGGATCCCGACCTCGAAGCCTTCCAGGCCGCCGTTGAACCGGTCTATGAACAGTATGGCGAGCAGTTCGGCGACTACCTGCCGCGCATCAAGGAGGCGCTGCAGTAAGTGAATGCCTCGCTGCACGCCCTCACGGGCCTGCTGCAGCGTAGCGAACGCGCCCTCGACGCCGCCATTCAGCCCATCGTGTTTCTGGGCATGGCGGCATTGATCGGCGTGATCACGCTGCAGATCGTCTCACGCGTCTTCTTCACCGCGGTGGGCTGGACCGAGGAGGTGGCCCGCTTTCTGCTGATCTGGATCACCTTCCTCGGCGCCGCCCTGGCCTACCAGCGTGGCCGTCACATCGCCGTGACCTTCGTCGTCGATGCGCTGCCCGCCAGGTTGCGGCAGCTGGCACGCATCGCCGCGGTGCTCGTGGCGCTGGGGTTTCTGGTCGCGCTGATCTTCATCGGCTACCGCTACATGCAGGCGCAGAGCTTTCAGCGCTCGGCCTCGCTGCGAATCTCGATGACCTACATCTACGCCGTCATTCCGTTATCCGCCTCGATCATGAGCTGGTATGCCTTGGTCGACGTGTTCGAGCTTGTCGTCAATGGACCGCGAGCTGCCGGTACCGGTAGCAACACCGCCGAGGAGCCGCCGGCATGACGGGTCTGCTGTTCGCGCTCTTCTTCGCCTTCATGCTGCTCGGCGTGCCCATCGCCCTGGCCATCGGCGCCAGTACCCTGCTCGCGCTTAATGCCCAGGGCGTGCCGCTGATGGTGGTCACCCAGCAGATGTTTCAGGGGATCAATTCCTTCGCGCTGGTCGCCGTGCCCATGTTTATTCTGGCCGGCGACTTGATGGCCCAGGGCAAGGTGAGCGAGAAACTGGTCGATTTCGCCGATTCCCTGTTCGGGTTTCTCAAGGGCGGCCTGTCGATCGTCTCGGTGCTCGCCGGGATGTTCTTCGCCGCCATTTCGGGTTCCGGAGCGGCCACCACTGCCGCGGTGGGTTCCAGCCTGGTCCCGGAGCTCAGGCGCAAGGGCTACGATCCGGCCTCGGCGGCGAGCCTGATCGCCGCGAGCGGCACCATCGGCGTGGTCATCCCGCCTTCAGTGCCGATGATCATCTACGCCGTGATCGCCCAGCAGTCGGTCTCGAAGCTGTTCCTGAACGGCATCATCCCCGGCATCCTGATGGGCATCGGCCTGGCGGCCATCGCCATCGTCCAGGCCTACCGCCGTGACTACCCGAGGGGGACCGCGCTTTCCACGGCCACGATTTGGCGCACCCTCAAGAGCGCCAGTTGGGGCCTGATGACGCCCGTGATCATCCTCGGCGGCATCTTCTCGGGCATCTTCACGCCCAGCGAAGCCGCAGTGGTAGCGGTCAACTATGCGCTGCTGGTATCGCTGTTCGTATACCGCGATCTGGGCCTGGCCGACGTCTACCGCATCCTGATCCGTTCGGCGATTACCACGGCGGTGATCATGCTGGTGATCGCCACCTCGGCGGTACTGAGCTGGACGCTCTCGAGCTGGCAAGTACCGGGCGCCATCGCCCAGGCCGTGCTGTCGCTCTCCACCGATCCCTACGTGATCATGCTGCTGGTGGTAGCGGTCATCCTGCTCACCGGCGTGTTCATCGAGACGGCCAGTGCCCTTATCATCCTGACGCCGGTGCTGCTGCCGCTGGTATTGCAGCTCGGCATCGACCCGATACACTTCGGCATCATCATCGTGGTGGGGCTCGCCATCGGTATGATCACCCCGCCGGTGGCGATCAATCTCTACGTCGCCTCGTCGGTCACGCAGCTCCCACTGGAGCGTATCACCCGCGCCATCCTGCCCTATCTGCTGGGGCTGATAGGGGTACTGCTGCTGGTGGTCTATGCACCGATTCTGATGGGCTTGTCGGGTTAGGCGAGAAACCGTCTTGACGACCATGCGGTCCGGCCTCACGCTGGCGCATGATCGTCACTTACCGAAGGGATTCATTGTGAACCAGACCCTGCGCCTCGCCTTGCCTCTCTTCGCACTCACCACCGGGCTGCTTGCCGGTTGCACGACCTATACCTACGAGGACGGCAACCACAAGACGCTGTGGGGCGTGCCCGCCGAAGAGGAGACCCGGCGCTACGAGGACGACCGCCAAGCCGAAGGCGTGCGCTACCGGGTACCGGGCCAGGTCGAGGAGAGAAGAAGCGAAGAATAATCCGCTCAGGGGTGCAGGCGCAGCACCACGCTGAGATTGTTGGCCGGCATCTCGATGGCCTGCTCGAGCATGAAGCCGTGCGGTTGCGCCTCGCTCACGACGCGCTCGAGGTCGCGCACGCCCCAGCGCGGATCGCGTGCCCGCAGGTCGGCATCGAACGCGGCGTTGCTCTCCGCAGTGTGCCGACCATCACGGCGATAGGGGCCGTACAGGAACAGAACACCACCCTCGACCAGGCGCTCCGCGGCCCTGGCAACCAGGGCCTCGGTGGCCTCCCAAGGCGAAATATGCACCAGATTGATGGCCACCACCGCGTCGAACGGCCCCGAGGGCCACACGGACATGACATCGAGAGGCACGGGGTCGAGCAGATTGCCAAGCCCGCTATGCTCGCGCCAGGCGCCAATAGAAATACGCGCTTCCGAATTGGGGTCGCTGGGTTGCCACATCCAGCCTGGCTTGGCCCGGGCAAAGTGTACGCCGTGCTCTCCGCTGCCGCTGGCCACCTCGAGCACTCGTGCGTGCTCCGGCAAGACCAGCGACAGGACGTCAAGGATCGGCTGGCGATTGCGAGCCGCGGCCGGGCTCATCATTCGTCGACGCGAGGCGTCATGCATGTCATTTTCCGTCGGCATTTGAATTCGGCCCCGGCATGACCGGGGCCGAGTATCAGCGGTAGCGGGAGTGGCTCGAGCGCGTCTGCCTGCCGCGAAAGCCATCGAGCATCTGCTTGCCCTTGCGCTTCAGCCTCGCCCGGTTCTCCGGCTTGCGTAGCCACCAGGCGGCGGCGAGTCCTATCAGACGTTTCATCCTGACCTCCTTGCTGTCGGGAGTGTGTCCTCTTCCTCTTATGGACCTCGCACGGAGACGGGTCAAGCGTAAGCGGGAACGGTTCCCGTCGGCGATAGGAGTCGAAAAACGCGCCATCCTTTGCCATGGTTAAGGGAAATCGACGACCAAGGAGGACGCCATGACGCGAACGGCACGTGTCGAACCGATCAGGGAAGACCGCCAGGAGGCGACCGTCGTCTCAGGCTGGCGAGTGGTCGACGTCACCGACCCCAACCTGCCCCAGGAGATCTCGCGCCACGAGACGGAACCCGAGGCGATTCGTGCCGCCCGGGATTTCGAACATGAAACTTCGCTCCAGCCCGGCTCCGACCCCGACGACACCCAGGACTACGATGCCTCCGACCCGCAGGGCGGCAAGGAGCTTCCCTGAGTCCATCCGGCGCCGGCGCACCTCGATTTCTCACGGCGCGCCGGCGCCTTCAGCGCAAGAACGGCTGCCGCCGGCGATAGGTCAACGATCGCCATAGCCACTCCAGCGGCCCGAAACGAAAGTGACGTAGCCACAACGGCGCCGACCACAGCTGCACAAACCAGATCGCGACGACGATGAGCAACTGCTCGCTGCGCTCCACCCCGCCGAACCAGCCCAGCCCATGGCCATAGAAGATCAAGCTGCACAATACGCTCTGCAGGAGATACTGACTGAAGGCCATGCGACCCAGCGCCGCCAGGCGGTGACGCAGTCCGGTCGGACGGCCCCGCCGCAACAGCAGCATGACGGCCCCGACCCACCCCAGGCTCACCGGAAGGCTGCCCCAGTAGTTGAACTGGGAGCCCAGGAACAGCGAGCGCGGTCCCCAATCGTTGGCGAAGTTCCAGTATACGCCATAGCCAACCAGCGGCAGCCCGAGCAGCAGCGCCGCCCCCAGCAGACTCCAGTAAACCGACGCATCGGCCCGGCCGGTCAGCACACCGAGCCGATACAGGGCCATACCGATCAGCATCATTCCCCCGGCACGCCAGAAGCCCCATGACACTAAGGTGGAGGTTTGCGCCTCGAACGCCAACGCAGCCCGGTGCGGCAGCTGCTCCAGCCAGCCGCCGCGATACCGTTCGACCTCAGCGGCCAGGCGTTCGGGCGATGGCTGCCATGCCGACTCCAGGGCGAGCCGCTGCGCCTCGGGCCATTGCGTCAGTGCCCCGCCAAGATAGAGAAACAGCAGCGATGCCAGCGCAAGGCTTGCCAGGCCGAGAGCGAATAGCCGGGACGGACGCAGGTGACGGCACGGATAGAGCGCAAGCGCGCAGATCCCATACAGAAAGAGAATGTCGCCATACCAGAGCAGGTAGGCATGAGCGAGCCCGAAGCAGAGCAACCAGACGTTGCGACGCAGGTGCAGCCGCCACGGCGATTCTCCTCGTGCCTCGGCGCGCTCGCTGAACAGCACGATGCCGGCACCGAACAGCATGGAGAAGATCGCCATCATCTTCTGGTCCGTCGCCAAATGGGCGAACAGCCAGGCGGCCAGATCGATACCCTCGAGACGCCCCCAGGCGGTAGGGTTCATGTAGGCCGCATAGGGCATGGAAAAAGCCTGGACATTCATGAGCAAGATGCCGAGCAGCGCCACCCCGCGCAGCACATCGAGAGCCTCGATTCGATCCGGCCCACGCGTGGCGTCCCCGACTTCCTCGCTCGTTCGCCTGGTTTTCACCTTCACCTCGCACAAACCGTCGCAGCCAGCGCAGCGCAGGCAGTTGCCACGTCTAGTATGCAGGAACGACTCTTCCCATCCATATGATTGACTCCTATGTAACGCTAGGTTAAAAGAGTTCAAAGAATAATTAACAAAAAAACAAGTAAGCCGATCGCCACAAAGCACCAACACTTTTCTCGATGCCCACTGCCCGATAAGGATGTTGTCATGGAAGAGGAGATGGGTTGTGCTTCCTGATTCGCTAAGCCGTTCGCTCGAAGGTTGCACACAGCTACCTTCGCTTCCACAAGTGCTGCTCAGGGTCATCG
This sequence comes from Billgrantia saliphila, assembly GCF_002930105.1. Classification (GTDB taxonomy): domain Bacteria; phylum Pseudomonadota; class Gammaproteobacteria; order Pseudomonadales; family Halomonadaceae; genus Halomonas; species Halomonas saliphila. Next base: position 84,650 of record NZ_PJRN01000007.1, read on the forward strand.
AACTGGCGCGCGATCCCAATGTAAACATGCGCGAAATGGTCGCCACCATTGGCAACGACCCGTCGCTGTCGGTCCAACTGCTCTCTCTGGCCAATACCGTCTTCTACTCGAGTCAGCGCTCCGTGGAGGATCTTCAGCAGGCCGTCAGCCGGTTGGGCATCGAACGCACGCTGTCGCTGGCGTTGAGCTGCAGTCTGGTCGCCACCACCGATACTCGAACGGCAGCAAGCCTGAACCTGGAGCGCTACTGGCAGCGCTCGCTGGTCAGCGCCATGAGTGCGCGCCTGCTGGCGAACAGCATCGGTCTGTCGACCGACAGCAGCGCCATCTTCACCGCCGCCCTGCTCCAGGACGTCGGCATGCTAGGCATCCATGCCGTGGATACCGCTCGCTACCTCAGCCTGCTGGATCGGGCGTCGGATCATCGCTCCCTGGTGGAGCTCGAGCGGGACACCTACGGCACCGACCATGCCGAGGTGGGCGAATGGCTGGCCCGCAAGTGGAAGCTTTCGGAGCGTACCGCGAAATGGATACGCGACAGTCATCAGGCCATGACCATAGCCGAGACACGTGAGCAGCAGGCGAAGAACTGTATCGTCGCCTCCGGCTTGATCGCCGATGCCTGGTTGCAGGGCGAGGCCGCCACCAGCAGGCACGCAACCCAACTGGCGAGTTATTTCGGACTGGAGTCCAGCGAGATGATCGCCCACCTGATCTCGCTGCAGGAGCAGTTGCCTTCGGTCGCCATGCTTTACAACGTCACCCCGCCCGAGCGCCTCGATCCCAATCAGATCATGCACGAAGCCAAGATGCTGCTACTGGAACGAACGGCACGGCTGCATCAGGAGCTGCAGCAAAAGCAGCAGGAGCTGGAACTGCTTCGCCTGGAGCAGGAGGAACTTACCCTGAAGGCGCAGCTGGACTCGCTGACCGAGCTCTACAATCGTGAACATCTGGAGAAGACGCTGCGGCATCAGTTCGACGAGACGCGTCGCACCGGAAATCCTCTGTCGATCGTCTTCGTCGATCTGGATCACTTCAAGGAGGTCAACGATCGCTTCGGCCACGCCGTCGGCGACGAGGTCCTGATCAAGCTCTCCTCGCTCATGCGTCAAGCCATGAGCGAGGAGGACATCCATGCCGGGCGCTACGGCGGCGACGAATTCATCCTGGTCCTGCCCGGTTATGATATGGAACGCGCCAGGACCTTTGCCGAAGTGCTGCGCGCCAAGATCGGCGCCCTTCCCCTGGTCACGTCGGCCAACGATCGCCTCCAGGTTACCGCTTCCTTCGGCCTGGCCACGATAGAGCGCAGCACGCCCTACCAGAACGTGGAATCGCTGATCAAGGCAGCCGATCGCTGCATGTATCGCTCCAAGCACGACGGACGCGACCGCATCTCGGTCATCTGACGCAGCGGTTACGGCCTCGGCTCACCTCATGACTTGGCTGGCTGCGCCTCATCGGTACCTGACTGCCGGGCCATGGCCGCGGCGACGACTTCCTCGGTGCGGCGATGGGCCGGTCGATCCTTCAGGCCCGCCCAATAGGCCTCGAACTCGGGGCGCTTGTCGAGCGTCCCGAACTCCATCCCCCATCCGATGTGGGAACCGACATAGACATCCGCGGCCGTAAAGGTATCGCCTGCGATGTACTTCCGACCCGCCACGGCCTTGGCCAGCGTCTCGACCGCAGCGGTATAGCCGCCGCAGCCCATCTGCATCTCGTGTTCGGGAGTGAGCTCGAAGCCGCTAGCCTTGAGCGACAGGGCCATCTCGACGGGCCCCGCGACGAAGAACAGCCAGCGGTAGTAATCGCTTCTCGCCTCGGGCGCCGGTTGCAGCCCCGCCTCGGGGAAGGTCTCGGCAAGGTAGGCGCAGATCGCCGCCGCTTCGGTAATGACGTGGTCGCCATGGCGGATGGCCGGCACCTTGCCCATCGGATTGATCGCCAGGTATTCCGGCGACTTCATCGATGTGCCGAACTCGAGGGTCTCCGTGTGGTAGGGCACGCCGATCTCTTCCAGCATCCAGTGCACGATGGCACCGCGCGACAAGGGATTGGTGTAGAACACGATGTCCTGATGCATGCTTCTCTCCTGCATCCGTTGGGGGGTGACGACAGCATAGGCCCGCCCACTGACAGTTCCTGGCAGCATGGTGCTCAACCACTCCTCGGCGAGCTGATGACGCCAGCGCGGGTAACGCTCTCCAAGCCGTTCTGCCACTTCTATCCGGTCGGTGCGAAAATTGCGGAAGGCCTGCCGCAATTCGCACCAGGCGATGAGAAGACGTGTCGATTCGAAGAAAGTAATGGCGAAGGGCCAGACGACCCGTGTGGAGCGCTCCCCCTTGCGATCCCGATAGACGATGCGCAGCTTATTCTCGCTGCGGATCGCGCGACGCAGCAGCTGCAGGTCGACCGTCTGCGGCCGCTCCCAGCCCGGGCCGACCCATAGCATCGAAACCTCCATTTTGTGACGCAGCTCGCCGGGCAGGACCGCTGCCACCTTGGCCAGCGCCTCGCCGGCGGCCCGGGAGAGCCCGTCGTCCGCTCGCCGTCCCACCCACTTCAATCCCAGCGTCAGCGCTTCGATCTCTTCTTCAGAGAACATCAGCGGCGGCAGCATCAGGCCGGGCTTGAGCACATAGCCCAGCCCCGGCTCGCCCTCGATCTCGGCACCGATCGACTTGAGTGCACCGATGTCCCGGTACACGGTCCGCAGCGACACCTCGAGCTCCTGCGCCAGGACCGCAGCGCTGATCGGACGCCGATGGCGCCGCAGGATCTGCATGAGGTCGAACAACCGCGTCGTTCGGGACATGGGCTTTTGCCTTTCGATTGCGCCAGTGAGCGTGACGCGAACGTTCGTGGATGCCACGTGCAGGCGAGGTGGGTAGACTTGAGCATGTCATTCGCCTCGCCACAAGGAACATACCGCACATGGGCAGTTCTCCCCCACTCTACCTGCAGATCCAGCAGCACCTGCTCGAGAAGATTCAGGGTGGCGACTGGCCGGCGCATCACCAGATCCCGCCCGAGGAGCAGTTGGCCCGCGACTTCGGCGTCAGCCGCATGACCGCCAACAAGGCGATACGCGACCTGGTTCAGCAGGGCTACCTGAGCCGCCAGCCGGGACTCGGCACCTTCGTTACCGATCGCAAGGCGGAATCCTCGCTGGTCGAGGTGCACAACATTGCCGAGGAGGTGCGTGGCCGCGGTCATGCCTATAGCTGCGACGTGCTGGTGGCGGAAGCCATCGCCGCCGACGATGAGGTCGCGCTGCGCCTCGGGGTTCGCCTCGGCACCCAGGTGTTTCATACCCGTATCGTGCATCGCGAGAACGGCGTGCCGATCCAGCTGGAGGATCGCTTCGTCAATCCGCGCTGGGTGCCCGACTATCTCGATACCGACTTTGGCCGGCATACTCCCAACGAAGTGCTGGTAGCGACCTGCCCCATCACCGACATCGAGCACGTGGTCGAGGCGGTGCTGGTCGATACCGCCACCGCCGAGCGACTCGAAATGGCGCCCGCCCTGCCGTGCCTGAGCATGACCCGACGAACCTGGTCGGGTGAACACCTGATCAGCTACGCCCGGTTGATACACCCCGGCGAGCGCTACAAGCTGCGCTCGTCCGTGCATCGTAACGGCTCATGAACGGGTATTGGCGCAGCGAGGCCGGGCATATGCCCGGCCTCGCTTTTATCAGTACGTCTCCGCGCTAGCCGCCAGCGAGCGCCTGCACCAGGTAGCCCGCCGGCACCGCCAGCAGCAGGCTCAACGCCACGCGCAGGAACCACACCACGACGATGCGCCCTACCGAGAGTGGAATGCTGGTGGACAAAATGCAGGGAATCGAAGCGGAAAAGAACAGCACTGCAGACACCGACACCACCCCGGCGGCGAAGCGCGCCACGAACTCGGCCTCGGCCATCAGCAATGCCGGCAGGAACATTTCGGCCAGCCCGGCCGCGGCGGCCTGGGCCAGTGCCGCGCCGTCGTCGAGCCCCCAGATCGCCACGAAGGGATAGAACGCCCAGCCCAGCCATTCGAACAGCGGCGTGTACTTGGCGAGCAGGAGCCCTGCGAGCCCCACCGACATGATCGAGGGCAGGATGCTGATTGCCATCAGCAGCCCCTCACGCACGTTGAGCGCCACGCTGCGATGCAGCCCGGGCGCCTTCTCCGCCACGGCCAGGCCGGTGTGCCAGGCGGTCGTCAGGCGCTTGCCCGCCGGCGGCTCGGGTTCGCCGTCGGACCTGGCATCGTCGAGTCGCGCCAGCGGCGGCAGGCGCACGGTAACGGCGGTGACCAGGAAAGTAATGGCCAGGGTCAGCCAGAAATAGAGATTCCACACGTCCATCAGATTCAGCGTGCGCGCCACGATGATCATGAAGGTGGCCGATACCGTGGAAAAGCCGGTGGCGATGATCGCCGCTTCGCGCGCTGAATATTGCCCTGCCTGGTAGACCCGGTTGGTGATCAGCAGGCCGATCGAGTAACTGCCGACGAAGGATGCCACCGCATCGATGGCCGAGCGCCCCGGCGTGCGCCAGATCGGTCGCATGATCGGTTGCAGCAGCACCCCCACCAGCTCCAGCAGCCCGTAGCCGATCAGCAAGGCCAGGAAAACCGCCCCGATCGGCACGATCAACCCCACCGGAATGACCAGCTTGTCGAACAGGAACGGCAGCATGTCCGGTTCATGCAGCGGCGCCGGCCCCCATCCGGTGATCGCCATGAGCGCGGCGGCCACACCGGCCAGCTTGAGCACGGTGAAGACGCGCTCGGTCGCGCTGCGCCGCCAGCTCCCCGTGATCAGTGGGTACGCCGCGCCGGCAACGATCAACGCCAGCGCATAGTAGCCACTGGCCTCGCCCAATGCGGAGCGCGCCCCGGTGACCATGTGGTCGAGCGGGATCGTGCTGCGCCCGCCGATGGAGACGGGAACGAAGAAGATCAGGATACCCAGCGCACTGGGTACGAACAGTTTGATCGCCGTGAGCCAGGTGCCTCCTCGCGGGGCCTGGGCTGCCGATTCCGGTAGATCCATGGAAAGCTCCTCTCGTTGTGATTGTAGGCGTCGCCGACTTCGATCGTGCATCATGACGATTCTTCTTATTGTATATACAATAGCTTTACTCACCACGCCAACACGAACCACGTCCCCGGCCTTAATACCATGGTCGAACCGAATCGAATCGCTACCTAGGAGAAGAGCGTTCATTTCGCTTTCAAACACTTTTAAATCAAACGATTAACTTTGCACACCGCCTTTGACATACGCTTCGACAGCCCTTTTTGCTCATCGATGCTTGACGTATGCAAGATGACGGATTAAATGTATATACAATATGTATCACCGACAGGAGATCCGCATGCCAGCCACGCCGCAGCCGCGCCGACTATGGCGCGACGTCACGCTGTTCGATGGGCTCGATACCCTTCCTCAGCCAATGGCGGTAATCGTCGCAGGCGATCGAATCGAACGGGTGCTGCCCATGGACGCGCTCGATCCCGCCGACACCGCCGCCTGCGAGGCGATGGGCCGGGGCGGTGTCATGACGCCCGGTCTGGTGGACTGCCACACGCATCTGGTATTCGGCGGCTCGCGCGCCGACGAATTCGAGAGTCGCCTGGAGGGGGTGAGCTACGAGGCGATCGCTCGTCGCGGCGGCGGCATCCTCAGCACCGTGCGCGCCACCCGCGCCGCCAGCGAAGACGAACTCTTCGAGATCGCCCGCCCGCGACTAGACGCCCTGCTGGCGGACGGCGTTACCACGGTGGAAATCAAGTCCGGCTACGGCCTGACCGTGGCCGACGAACTGAAGATGCTGCGCGTGGCGCGCCGGCTGGGTGATGCCTTTCCGGTACGCGTGGTCACAAGCCTGCTCGGCGCTCATGCCCTGCCACCCGAATATCGCGACGACGCCGACGGCTACATCGATCTGGTATGCCGTGAGATGATACCCGCCGCCGCCGAGCAAGGCCTGGCCGATGCCGTTGACGTCTTCTGCGAGAAGATCGCCTTCTCGGTGGCGCAGTGCGAACGCGTCTTCGAGGCGGCCAAGGTCCACGGCCTGCCCATCAAGGCGCATGCCGAGCAACTCTCCAACCTTGGCGGTGCCGCCATGGCGGCCCGCTTCGGGGCACTGTCCGCCGACCATATCGAATACCTCGACGAGTCTGGCGTGGCGGCCATGCGCGAAGCCGGCAGCACCGCAGTGCTGCTGCCCGGCGCCTTCCATACCTTGCGCGAGACCCAGCTGCCGCCCGTCGCCGCGCTACGCGAGGCCGGCGTACCGATGGCACTGGCCACCGACGCCAACCCCGGCAGCTCGCCGCTGTTCATGCCCACGCTGATGCTCAACCTCGCCTGCACCCTGTTCCATTTGACGCCTCGAGAGGCGCTGGCCGGGATGACTGCTCACGGTGCACGGGCGCTGGGTCTGCACGATCGCTCGCTCGGGCGCATCGTCGAAGGCGCCCCGGCGGATCTGTGTCTGTGGAACGTCGATTCCCCGGCCGAGCTGGCCTACGCCGTGCAACCCGGCCGTCTGCGCCAACGCATCTTCCAGGGAGACACGACCCATGGCTGAGCCGCACACCGACCTGCATCTGGCCGACCCGACCATCGACATGTCGCTCTGGGCCGGCCGCGAGGACCCGGAGCCCGACAGCCTGCGCTGGCATCAAGTGGTCACGCCGCTCAAGCGCGACGGCGAGCCGGGTGTCGCCCTGGTCGGCTTCGCCTGTGATGCCGGGGTGGCACGCAACCAGGGTCGCATCGGTGCCGCCGAAGGACCGCGGGCGCTGCGTCGGGCGCTGGCACCGCTCGCCTGGCATCGACACTCACCGGTCTTCGACGCGGGCGATGTCGGCTGCCACGGGCATGACGACATGGAAGCCGCCCAGGCACGCCTGGCCGAACGGCTCGCCACCCTGCTGGCCTCCTCTCACCTGCCCGTGGCGCTGGGGGGCGGCCATGAAATCGCCTACGCCAGCTGGTCCGGCCTGGCACGACACTTGGAGGCCCGAGGCGAGCGCTGCCCCAGGGTCGGCATCATCAATCTCGACGCCCACTTCGATTTGCGCGACCCGGCACACGTGCGCTCGTCCGGAACGCCCTTCGCCCAGATCGCCGCCGAGTGTGAAGCGCGCGGCTGGCCGTTCCGCTACGCCTGCCTGGGCGTCAGTCGGGCCGCCAATACCCGGGCACTGTTTGCCCGCGCTCGTGACCTGCGCACCTTGGTACGCGAGGACTGCGAACTCGCCCCGCACCGGCTGGCGGAAACCGTGCGCGACCTGCAGCGCTTCATGGCCCACTGCGACCACCTGTACCTGACCGTCGATCTGGACGTGCTGCCGGCGGCCGAGGCCCCTGGAGTCAGCGCCCCGGCCGCCCGCGGCGTGCCGCTGGCTCAGATCGAGACATTGCTCGAGGCGGTACGCGACAGCGGCAAGCTGCGTCTGGCCGATATTGCCGAACTCAACCCGAGCTTCGATATCGACGGTCGGACCGCCCGTGCGGCGGCCCGCCTGATCCACCAGTTGACGCTGGACAGCTGAGCGACCTTCCACGAACCACGACAAGAGAACCAAGCCATGAATCAGCCCCCTTCCTTCACGAGCGACCCGCGCCACGATCCCAGCCGTCACATCGCCGCTCCCAGCGGCAGTCGGCTCTCCTGCAAGAGCTGGCTGACCGAGGCGCCCCTGCGCATGCTGATGAACAATCTCCATCCGGACGTGGCCGAGCGCCCCGAGGACCTGGTGGTCTACGGCGGCATCGGCCGCGCGGCCCGCGACTGGCAGTGTTTCGACACCATTGTCGCGACCTTGAAGCGTCTGGAGGACAACCAGACACTGCTGATCCAGTCCGGCAAACCGGTCGGGGTATTCGAGACCCACCGGGATGCACCACGCGTGCTGATCGCCAATTCCAACCTGGTGCCGGCCTGGGCCACCTGGGAGCATTTCAACGAGCTCGATCGGCAGGGATTGATGATGTACGGCCAGATGACCGCCGGTAGCTGGATCTACATCGGCTCCCAGGGGATCGTACAGGGCACTTTTGAGACCTTCGTCGAGGCCGGACGCCAGCACTACGGCGGCGACCTCACCGGCCGCTGGATCCTCACCGCCGGCCTCGGTGGCATGGGCGGCGCCCAGCCGCTCGCGGCAAGCCTGGCCGGCGCCTGCTCGCTCAACATCGAGTGCCAGCAGTCGCGCCTCGACTTCCGCCTGCGCACCCGCTACCTGGACGAACAGGCCGATGACCTGGACGACGCCCTGGCCCGTATCGAGCGCTACACCGCCGAGGGCAAGGCGGTCTCCATCGGCCTGTGCGCCAATGCCGCCGATGTGCTGCCGGAAATGGTGAAACGCGGCGTGAAGCCGGACATGGTCACCGACCAGACCAGCGCCCACGATCCGCTGCACGGCTACCTGCCCGCCGGCTGGGACTGGGACGAGTACGTCGCGCGCGGCAAGGCCGATCCCGCTGCCGTGACCCATGCCGCCAAGCGCTCCATGGCGGTACACGTAAAGGCCATGCTCGATTTCCAGGCCATGGGCGTGCCCACCTTCGATTACGGCAACAATATTCGCCAGATGGCCAAGGAAGAAGGTGTCGACAACGCCTTCGACTTCCCCGGCTTCGTGCCGGCCTATATCCGGCCGCTGTTTTGCCAGGGCATCGGCCCCTTCCGCTGGGCGGCGCTCTCCGGCGATCCGGAGGATATCTACCGCACCGACGCCAAGGTCAAGGAGCTGATTCCCGACGACCCGCACCTGCACCGCTGGCTCGACATGGCCCAGGAGCGCATCGCCTTCCAGGGCTTGCCGGCGCGGATCTGCTGGGTGGGGCTCAAGGATCGCGCCCGCCTCGGCCAGGCATTCAACGAGATGGTTCGAAACGGTGAGCTCAAGGCCCCCGTCGTCATCGGTCGCGATCACCTGGATTCCGGCTCGGTGGCGAGCCCCAACCGCGAGACCGAGGCGATGCTCGACGGCTCCGACGCCGTCTCCGACTGGCCGCTGCTCAACGCCATGCTCAATACGGCAGGCGGCGCTACCTGGGTGTCGCTGCACCACGGTGGCGGCGTGGGCATGGGCTACTCCCAGCATGCCGGCGTGGTCATCGTCGCCGACGGCACGGACGACGCCCATGCCCGCCTCGGCCGGGTGCTGCGCAACGATCCGGGTACCGGCGTGATGCGTCATGCCGATGCCGGCTACGATATCGCCAGGGAGTGCGCCCGTGAGAACGGCCTCGACCTGCCAATGCTGAATGAGGAAAGCGCTTCATGACCGAGCTGGAGATTCAACCCGGCAGGATGACCTTGGCCCAGGCCCGCCAGGTCTTCGAGGCGCCGCTCCGCGTCACGCTGCCGGACAGTGCCGACGCCGCCATCCAGCGCGCCGTCGACTGCGTCAATCGTGTGGTGGCCGAGGACCGCACCGTCTACGGCATCAACACCGGCTTCGGCCTGCTGGCCCAGACCCGCATCGACCACGATCACCTGGAGGAGCTGCAGCGCTCGCTGGTGCTGTCGCATGCCACCGGCGTCGGCGAGGCCATGGACGATGCCCTGGTGCGCCTGGTCATGGTGCTCAAGGTCAACAGCCTCGCGCGAGGCTTCTCCGGCATTCGTCGCGAGGTGCTCGACGCCCTGCTTGCCCTGGTCAACGCCGAGGTCTATCCGCACGTTCCGCTCAAGGGCTCCGTCGGTGCCTCGGGCGATCTGGCACCGCTCGCCCATATGAGCGCGGTACTGCTCGGTGAAGGCAAGGCGCACCATCGGGGCGAGTGGATCCCGGCCCGCCAGGCCCTCGAGGTTGCCGGGCTCGTGCCGCTCGATCTGGCACCCAAGGAGGGCCTGGCGCTGCTCAACGGCACCCAGGTCTCGACCGCTTATGCGCTCAAAGGGCTGTTCGAGGCCGAGGATCTGTACGCCGCCGCCACGGTGTGCGGCGCGCTGACCGTGGAGGCCACGCTCAGTTCGCGGGCCCCCTTCGATGCGCGCATCCACGCGGCACGCGGCCAGCGCGGCCAGATCGACGCCGCGGCGGCCTATCGCCACCTGCTGAGCGAGCGCAGCGAGATCAGCGACTCCCATGCCCACTGCGACAAGGTCCAGGACCCCTATTCGCTGCGCTGCCAGCCGCAGGTGATGGGTGCGGTGCTGACCCAGATCCGTCAAGCCGCCGACGTGCTGGCCATCGAGATCAACGCCGTATCGGACAATCCGCTGGTGTTCTCCGACGACGGCGACGTACTTTCGGGGGGCAACTTCCACGCCGAGCCGGTGGCGATGGCCGCCGACAACCTGGCCCTGGCGCTGGCCGAGATCGGCTCGCTGACGGAGCGGCGCGTGTCGCTGATGATGGATACCCACATGTCACAGCTGCCGCCTTTCCTGGTCGAGAATGGCGGCGTCAATTCCGGCTTCATGATCGCTCAAGTCACTGCCGCCGCGCTGGCCAGCGAGAACAAGGCCCTGGCCCATCCGCACAGCGTCGACAGCCTGCCCACATCGGCCAATCAGGAGGATCACGTCTCGATGGCACCCGCCGCCGGCAAGCGGCTGTGGGAGATGGCCGACAACGTTCGCGGCATCATCGCCATTGAGTGGCTGGCCGCCTGTCAGGGGCTCGATTTTCGCCAGGGGCTGGCGACCACCGCGGGACTGGAGCAGGCCCGCCGGGCGCTGCGCGAGCGCGTGCCCTACTACGACCGCGACCGCTTCTTCGCCCCCGACATCGAGGCGGCCACCCACCTGCTCGCCTCCCGCGTGCTGAATCGCCTGGTACCGATGCGGCTGCTGCCGAGTCACTGACCCGAGCGTTTGCATGAGGTAATATACGCTGCCCCGAAGCCGAGCTTCGGGGCTTTCCGTCTACCCTTGCGCCTTCATTCCAACGTTTCCGGACCCAAAGAGCCACGCATGAATGCCATCGTTCTGGCCATCCTGGTCATGGTCGCCCTGAGCCTTGCCCGCGTCTCCGTCGTCTTCGCCCTGATCGTCGCCAGCCTGATCGGCGGCCTCGTCGCCGGGCTGCCGCTGGCCGAGATTCTCGACGCCTTCAACGATGGTCTGGGCGGCGGTGCCACCATCGCCCTCTCCTATGCCGTGCTGGGCGCCTTCGCCGTCGCCCTGTCACGCTCCGGCGTGACCGAGCTGCTGGCCGAGCGCGCCATTCGCGGCCTGCACCTCGACCACCAGCCCCCCAGCCGCCGCTGGGTCGCCTTCACTCTGCTGGGGGCCCTGCTCGCCGCCGCCATCAGCTCGCAGAACCTGATTCCGGTGCACATCGCCTTCATCCCTGTGCTGGTGCCGCCGCTGCTCAAGCTGATGAACCACCTGCGCCTGGACCGCCGGGTCGCCGCCTGCGTGATCACCTTCGGTATCACCGCGCCCTACATGCTCCTGCCGGTGGGATTCGGCTCGATCTTTCTCAACGACATCCTGCTCGCCAACCTCAACGAGAGCGGTGCCGAGCTGGGTCTTGAAGTCACGCGCGGCATGGTGCCCGTGGCCATGCTGATCCCCATCGGCGGCATGGCGTTGGGTCTCGTCGTGGCGCTGCTGTGGAGCTATCGCGGCCCACGTCACTACGAAGACCGTGACCTGGCCCACGGCGACGAGACGCCGGCCCAAGCCGCTCGGCATCTGGCACCCTGGCAGATGGCGGTACTCGCCGCCGCACTGGTGGGTACGGTGGCGACGCAGCTACTTTCCGGCTCCATGGTGCTCGGCGGGTTGTTCGGTTTCGCGCTGCTCTCGGTCAGCGGCGTGTTCCGCTGGCACGAGCAGGACGGCATCTTCACCGAAGGCATGCGCATGATGGCGCAGGTGGGCTTCATCATGATCAGCGCTGCCGGCTTCGCCGGGGTGATGCAGGCGACCGGCGAAGTCTCGGCGCTGGTGGAAGGCTCGACCGAGCTGATCGGCGACAACAAGGGGTTGGCGGCCCTGATCATGCTGCTGGTGGGGCTATTCATCACCATGGGCATCGGCTCGTCGTTCTCCACCGTGCCGATCATCGCCTCGCTCTACGTGCCGTTGGCGCTGAGCTTCGGTTTCTCACCCATGGCCACCATCGCCCTGGTGGGTACCGCCGCGGCATTGGGCGATGCCGGCTCGCCGGCTTCGGATTCGACCCTCGGCCCCACCGCCGGTCTCAACGCCGACGGCCAGCACGACCATATCTGGGACACCGTGGCGCCCACCTTCCTGCACTACAACGTGCCGCTGATCGGCTTCGGCTGGCTGGCGGCGATGATGCTCTAGGCTGGTGGCGACTAGCGGGCGCAGCAGCTCTTGAGCTTGCGCCCGCTGCCGCATGGGCAGGCGTCGTTGCGGCCCGGCTTGAAGCGAGTGACGTTGGGCGTACCATCCAGGTAGACCCAGCGGCCCGCCTCGCGTACGAAGCGTGAATCCTCCTCCAGCACGCCCCACCGACGCCCCTCGCGACCCTCGCGGAACGTGGCGCGAAAGTGTACACGGCCATTGTCGTCGTCCTGCCCATGGTCCAGCACCTCCAATCGCACCCAGCGTGTCGAGGCGTCAAGATCAAGTTCGAGCGGGCGCGTGCTGGCGTGCCAGGTCGTCTGCAGGTAGTCGTCCAGGCCCAGGACGAAGGCGCTGTAGCGCGAACGCATCAGCGCCTCGGGCGTGGGCGCCGGCTCACCGTCGTGAAAAGGGCCACAGCATGCTGCATAAGGTCTGCCACTGCCGCATGGGCAGCGCTCCCCCGCGCTCGGTGAAAGGACGTCGGCGGAAGGCATGAAAGTCTCCAATCGGTGCATGTCGCGGCAGGATACTCCGCTCGTGGGCTCCGAGCATCACCGGGGCTGCCCCGTCCGCTCACTCTCGGCTCCGCCCTGTCGATGCGACCTCATTCGACAGGAGGCAATGACATTACGCTACGCGTCACGCCTGCAGCGCCGCCCCGTGTGTGCTACCTCTAGAGACACTTGGTGGATTCCAAAAGCTTAGGAGGAGCAGCATGCCCGAACGCGATGATCAGGCAGAGCGCACGCCTTGGCACGCCATGACCGGTGACGAGGCGCTCGAGCGCCTCGAGGCCGAATCGAAAGGGCTCGACGACGACGAGGCCAAGCGGCGTCTCGAGCAGTACGGACCCAACCGACTACAGCAGGATGAAGGTAAGCCTTGGTGGAAACGGCTGCTGGCGCAGTTCAACAATGTATTGATGCTGATCCTGATCGTCGCGGCGATCGCCAGTCTGTTGTTGGGCAAGCCCCTGGATGCCGCGGTCATTCTCGGCGTGGTGGTGATCATCGCCCTGATCGGTTTCTTTCAGGAGGGCAAGGCCGAGAAGGCCCTGGAGAGCATACGCGGGATGCTCTCGCCGCAGGCTTCGGTCCTGCGCGGCGGGCGTGAGGTCCGAATCGATGCCGAGGAACTCGTTCCCGGCGATATCGTGCAAGTGGAAAGCGGCGACCGCGTACCCGCCGACCTACGCATTCTCGAGGCCAAGCGGCTGAACGCAGAGGAAGCGGCTCTGACTGGCGAATCCACGCCGGTGGACAAGGCCGACGAGGCGGTCGACGAGGACGCCGAACTGGCCGAGCGCAGCGACATGCTGTTCGCCGGCACCATCGTGGCCAAGGGCACCGCGACCGGGGTGGTGGTCGAGACAGGCGAGCATACCGAAATTGGTCGCATTTCCGAAATGCTGAGGGGCGTGGAACAACTCAAGACGCCGCTGGTCGAGCAGCTCGATCGTGCCGGGCGCATCCTGGCGCTGTTCATCGTCGGCGCCGCACTGCTGACCGGGGCCTTCGGCGTGCTGGTACACGGTCAGCCATGGACCGAAATGTTCATGGCCAGCGTCGGGCTGGCCGTCGCCGCCATCCCCGAGGGACTGCCGGCGATCGTGACCATCTCGCTGGCACTCGGCGTACAGGCCATGGCCCACAAGAACGCCATCGTAAGGCGGCTGCCGGCGGTGGAGACCCTGGGCTCCATCGCCACCATCTTCTCCGACAAGACCGGTACCCTGACCCGCAACGAGATGACCGCGCAGGCCATCCGGCTGCCCGAGGGCGAGTTCCGTCTTTCCGGTATCGGCTTCGCTCCCGAGGGCGACCTGCACTTGGCCCCGCGCGACAAAGAGCGTGCGGTCGACGAATTCGGCGAGGCGATCTCGCTACAGGATTATCCCGCCCTGGCCCACTTCCTCGAAGTCGGGGCGCTATGCAACGACGCCGACCTCAACGAAGAGGAGGATGGCTGGTGCATCAACGGCGACCCCACCGAGGGCGCCCTGGTCGTGGCGGCCGCCAAGGCGGGTATCGACACGCGTGAGCTGCGCGACGCGCACCCCCGCCAGGACGCCATTCCCTTCGACTCCGAACGCAAATACATGGCCACCCTCAACGAGCACGACGGCAAGCGCCTGCTGGTCAAGGGCGCGCCTGATCGCCTGCTCGAGATGTGTTCACAGGAACGAGGCAGCGACGGCGACGCGGAACTCGACCGCGAGGCGTGGGAGGAACGCATCCATGAACTCTCCTCACGTGGCCTGCGCGTACTCGCCCTGGCCGAGAAGCCGGCCGACGACCTGACGGGAGAGCTCAGCGATACCGACGCCGAGGAGGGGCTGGTGCTGCTCGGCATCGTCGGCCTGCTCGACCCGCCCCGTGAAGCCGCCATCGAGGCGGTCAAGAACTGCCAGCAGGCCGGGATCCGCCCAGTGATGGTTACCGGCGACCACGCGGTCACCGCGCGGGCGATCGCCGATCAGCTCGGTTTCGCGCGCACGGATCGCGCCCTGAGTGGCCGCGAGATCGAGGAAATGAGCGATGAGGAACTGGAGCGCGATATCACCGAGGTCGACGTCTACGCCCGGGCGGCCCCCGAGCACAAGTTGCGCCTGGTCAAGGCAATGCAGGCACGCGGCGGCATCTGCGCGATGACCGGGGACGGCGTCAACGACGGGCCGGCGCTCAAGCGTGCCGACGTCGGTGTGGCGATGGGCGTCCAGGGCACCGAGGCGGCCAAGGAAGCCGCCGAGATGGTCCTTACCGACGACAACTTCGCCACCATCGTCGCCGCCGTGGCCGAGGGGCGAAAGGTCTACGACAACATCCGCAAATCCATCACTTTCATTTTGCCGACCAACGGCGCCGAGAGCCTGGCCATCCTGCTGGCGATCGTGGCGGGCTTTACCCTGCCGATCACTGGCCTTCAGGTGCTGTGGGTGAACATGATCACTGCAGTGACGCTGGGTATCGCGCTGGTCTTCGAGCCCGCCGAGGAGAACGTCATGACGCGCCAACCGCGCGACTCTCACGCCCCACTGCTCGACATGTTCATGCTGTGGCGCGTGATTCTCGTCTCGCTGCTGCTGGTGCTCGCCGTGTTCGGCATCTTCGCCTGGATACTGCACGGCCAGGGCGGCAGCGAGGCGCTGGCACGCAGCGGGGCGGTCAACATGCTGGTGGCGGGCGAGATCGTCTACCTGATCAACAGCCGTTACCTGCTGGACAGCAGCCTGTCGTGGCGGGGGCTGTTCGGCAGCCACGCTGCGCTGGTGGCCATTGCGTTGGTGGCGCTGTTCCAGCTCGGCTGGACCTACCTGCCCTTCATGCAGATGATCTTCGGCACGGAGGGTCTCTCCCTGCTGCACTGGGCGGTCATCGCAGTCGCCGGCGTGGCGGTGTTTCTTGTCGTGGAGGCGGAGAAGTGGCTACTGCGCCGCCGGGAGGTCTCCGCGGCGCAATCGCCCCATTCAGGCAAGGAAAAAGAGAAGGCCGCCGCCGGCTGATCAAGCGCGCGGCTTGGTCCGCGCGGTGGCCACGGCGGTCAGCGGGTCCTCCGGCCAGGGATGCTTGGGGTAGCGGCCGCGCATTTCGCGACGCACCTCGGGATAGCCGTTGGCCCAGAAGCTCGCCAGGTCGCCGGTGACCTGCAGGGGGCGCCGGGCCGGCGAGAGCAGGTGCAGCAAGACCCCCACCCGCCCGTCGGCGACTCGCGGTGAGGTCTGCCAGCCGAATACCTCCTGGAGTTTGACCGCCAGCACCGGCGGGCGCGCTTCCAGGCAGGGCGTATAATCGACGCGCAGTCGCGAGCCGCTCGGTACGTCGAGGCGTTCCGGCGCCAAGGCCTCCAGTCGACGGCGCTGCGCCCATTCGAGGCTGTCGAGCAGGAAGCGTCCCAGTGGTAGCCGCTCCACGGCCTGGAGCGTCTGGACGCCGTCGAGATGGGGCCCCAGCCATGTCTCGAGCGTGTCCAGTAGGGCAGGCATCGACCAGTCGGGCCAGTCTTCGCCCAGCGCCCCGCGCAGCAGTGCCAGCCTGCCGCGCAGTTGCTCGTCGTTTTCATCGAAGGGCAGCTCGACGCGACGGCGCAGCGCATCCAGCAGCGCCTCTCGAATTGCTTCGGGCGGCAGCGACTGCAGCGGCCTGCGCTCGAGCACCACCGCACCAAGACCACGCACCTGCTCGCCGACCAGTTTCCCCTGCCCCTCGGACCACGCTAGGCTGGCACGCCAGATGCTGGTCTCGGGATAAAGGGCCTCAAGTCGCTCGCGGGCAATCGCTACGCCACGGAAGATCTTCGCTCTGCTGGCCTGACCGTCCAGCTCGGCGGCCACCAGCAGCTCGGCATGGGCCAGCGGATGCCGCTCAGGCAAGGTGGCGAGGCCGCCGGAGGCCAGGCGGAAGCGTCCCGGCCCGAACTGATGAGCAGTTCGCTGTGCCACTCGCTCGGGATAAGCCAATGCCAGCAGTTCGCCCAGCGGGGCCAGGCTGTCCACGTCGAGGCGCACGCCGGCAAGGCGAGCCAGCCGCTGCGCCTCGCGCTGCCAGGCGCCGTGCGCGCGCGGGTTCGCCAGGCGCGCCGCTAGTCCACGTTCGAGATCCTGTTCGTCGTCGAGGTCCCGCGTCTCGAGTGCCGCCACCAGCGCGCAGGCCAGCGATCGCGCGCCGAGGGCATCGGCACGCTCCAGCATCACCGCCAGCCGCGGATGGGTGGGCCAGCGCGTGCACGCACGCCCCAGCGCAGTGAGCAAAAAGGCGTCGTCCAGCACGCCGAGCCGCTGCAGCAGCTCCCGCCCCGCTGACAGCGCAGCGACGGGCGGTGGCGTGACCCAGGCCAGATCAGCCGGGTCGACGATACCCCAACGCGCCAGCTCGAAGGCCAGCGGCACCAGGTCGGCCAGGTGAATCTCGGGCTCGCCGTGGGGCACGAGCGGCTGTTCCTCGGCCCACAGCCGCAGGCACAACCCGGCACCCTGACGCCCGGCGCGACCGCGGCGCTGGTCGGCGCTGGCACGGTTGACACGGCGCGTCTCCAGCCGCGTCAGGCCGCTGCGCGGCTGGAACACCGGCACCCGTTCCAGGCCGGCATCGACGACGATACGCACCCCGTCGACGGTGACGCTCGACTCGGCGATGGCGGTGGCCAGCACTACCCGCCGACGCCCATCGGCCTCGGGCTGCAGGGCACTGCGCTGGGCAGCCAGCGACAGCCGTCCGTGCAGCTCGCGGATCGCCAGGTCGGGCATTCGCCGGCCCAGTTCCTGCGCCAGCCGGCGAATCTCGGCCACGCCGGGCAGGAACACCAGGGCATCGCCCTCGGCAACGGCAAGCGCATCGCTCACTGCCGTAGCCTGCTGACGAGCCGTATCGTCGCGGCTGTTGAGCGGCCGGTAACGGGTGTCGACCGGAAAGCTGCGCCCTGGGCAGTCGATCAACGGCGCATCCTCGCCCAACACACCCAGCAGCGCATCGACGTCGAGCGTCGCCGACATCACCAGCAGGCGCAGGTCATCGCGCACCGAATGGGCGTCGAGCGACAGCGCCAGTCCCAGATCGGCCTCCAGGCTGCGCTCGTGGAACTCGTCGAAGACGATGCCTGTCACCCCGTCGAGCAGTGGATCGTCCTGCAGCATGCGCGTCAGCACGCCCTGGGTGATGACTTCGATTCGCGTGGTCGGCCCCGTCCGGCTTTCGCCCCGCATGCGGTAGCCGACGGTCTCGCCCACGTTTTCACCGAGGGACTGGGCCATGTAACCGGCCGCCAGCCGCGCGGCGATCCGCCGGGGCTCCAGCAGCAACAGCTTGCCATTCCCGAGTTCGCCCGAGCACCAGGGCTCGTCAAGCAGTGCCAGGGGCACCCGAGTGGTCTTGCCCGCCCCCGGCGCGGCCACCAGCAAGACGCGCGCATGTCGCGCCAGGGCATCACGCAGCTCGTCCAGGCGCGACGCGATAGGCAGCCCGGCGGACGTCATCGAAAAGTCATCGTCCTTCATATACGATTTGCCATATATATCATCAACGGCACAGGAGCCCCTCATGTCCCTTCGCATCGGCATCAACGGTTTCGGCCGCATCGGGCGCCTGGCGCTACGTGCCGGCTGGTCGAATCCCGAGCTCGATTTCGTGCGCATCAACGACCCTGGCGGTGACGCCGCGACCCTCGCCCACCTGCTGCAGTTCGACTCGGTGCACGGACAGTGGACCGGCGGCGGCGATGATATCACGGCTCACGACGACGCCCTGATGGTGGCCGGCCAGCGCATCCCATTCAGCGCCAATCGGGATATCGCCGATACCGACTGGTCCGGCTGCGACGTGGTAATCGAATCCTCGGGCAAGATGAAGACCCGCGAAAGTTTGAAGGCCTATCTCGATCAGGGCGTGTCGCGCGTGGTGGTCAGCGCCCCGGTGAAGGAGGAAGGCGTGCTCAACGTGGTGATGGGGGTCAACGACCATCTGTTCGATCCCAACCAGCATCGCATCGTCACCGCGGCGAGCTGCACCACCAACTGCCTGGCGCCGGTGGTCAAGGTGATCCATGAGCAGCTCGGCATTCGCCACGGCTCGATGACAACCATTCACGACATCACCAACACCCAAGTCATCCTCGACGCCCCGCATAAGGACCTGCGCCGGGCCCGGGCCTGCGGCATGAGCCTGATTCCCACCACAACAGGCTCGGCCAAGGCGATCACCGCCATCTTCCCCGAACTCGAGGGCAAGCTGAACGGCCACGCCGTGCGCGTGCCGTTGGCCAACGCCTCGCTCACCGACATGGTTTTCGAGGTGGAGCGAGAGACCACGGCCGAGGAAGTCAACATGCTCTTGAAGCAGGCCGCCGAGGGCGAGCTTGCCGGCATCCTGGGCTTTGAAGAGCGCCCGCTGGTGTCGATCGACTACCGCAGCGATCCGCGCAGCTCCATCGTCGACGCCCTTTCCACCATGGTGGTGGCCGGCACCCAGGTGAAGCTCTACGCCTGGTACGACAATGAGTACGGCTACGCCTGCCGCACCGTGGAACTCGCGGCCAAGGTGGGGAAAACCGACGCATGATCGCACGCGCCACCGCCCTGCCCCGCGAGGTCCGCCAATACCTGCTGGTCACCGGCAACTACTGGGCCTTCACCCTGACCGACGGCGCCCTGCGCATGCTGGTGGTGCTGCATTTCCATCAGCTCGGTTATTCGGCGCTGGAAGTGGCTCTGCTGTTCCTGTTCTACGAATTTTTCGGCGTGATCACCAATCTGGTGGGCGGCTGGCTTGGCGCACGGCTGGGCCTGAATCGCACCATGAACCTGGGGCTGGGTCTGCAGGTGGTGGCGCTGGCCATGCTGCTGGTCCCCACGGCCTGGCTGACGGTGCCCTGGGTAATGGTCGCCCAGGCGCTCTCGGGTATCGCCAAGGACCTCAACAAGATGAGCGCCAAGAGCGCGGTGAAGACCCTGGTGCCCGCCGGCGAGGCCGGCCACGCCGCTCTCTACCGCTGGGTGGCGCTGCTCACCGGCTCCAAGAACGCCCTCAAGGGGGTGGGGTTCTTCCTGGGCGGACTGCTGCTCACCCTGATCGGCTTCCGGGGCGCGATATTGGCCATGGCGCTGATGCTGCTGGCGGTGCTGGCCCTGTCGCTGGTACGGCTCGATGCCGACCTGGGTCGCGCCAAGGCCAAGCCGAAGTTTCGCGAGATTTTCTCCAAGAGCCGCGCCATCAACATTCTCTCGGCGGCGCGACTGTTCCTGTTCGGTGCACGGGACGTCTGGTTCGTGGTGGCTCTCCCGGTGTTTCTCGCCACCCGGTTCGGCTGGGATCACTGGCGCGTAGGTGGCTTCCTGGCCCTCTGGGTGATCGGCTACGGCGCGGTTCAGGCCATGGCGCCGCGCATCACCGGGCGCCACGCGGGCCGCTCGGCCGCCATCCTGTGGGCAGCTGGGCTCGCTCTCCTGCCGGCGCTGATCGCGCTGGGCCTGGAGCCATCGGACCCGGGCTGGCAACCGCCTGTCGTACTGCTCGGCGGCCTGCTGCTGTTCGGCGCGGTGTTCGCGGTGAATTCGAGCCTGCACAGCTTTCTGATCGTCAAGCTGGCCCGCGCCGACGGCGTCTCGCTGGACGTGGGTTTCTACTACATGGCCAATGCCATGGGGCGACTGCTCGGCACCCTGCTTTCCGGATGGCTCTACATGACCGGCGGGCTCACCGCCACGCTATGGGTCTCGAGTGCCATGCTCGCGCTGACGGTAGCGATCAGCCTGTCACTGCCGAGGGGGGCCTGACCCCACACCCCTTCAGGATCACCTGAGTCAGAAACTGGGTGATCCGCTCCACGTCGGCGTCTGTGATCTCGTCTTTGCCGGTAATACCCAGCACCTGGGCCTCGAAGTCCGCGTAGTGCTGCGTGGCGGACCAGATCAGGAAGATCAGCCACACCGGGTCGACCGGGTCCATCAGCCCCCGCTCCGCCCACTGCTCGAAGACCTTCGCCCGGGTTTGCACCCAGTCGCGCAGCTCGCCGCGCAGGTACTCCTGGAGGAACGGTGCGCCGCCGAGGATCTCGGCGGCAAACAGGCGCGAGCCCTCCGGGTGACGACGCGAGAGCTGCATCTTGCTGCGGATGAACGCCTCCAGCACCTGGGCCGGATCGTCCTCGACGCTGATGTCGTCCAGCAGTGCGTTCCAGCGCGCCATCATTCGCTCGAGCAGGCGAACGTAGAGACCGCGCTTGTTGCCCATGTAGTAGAGCACGTTGGACTTGGGCAGCCCTGCTTCCTCGGCGATGGCCTGGACGCTGGCACCGCGATAGCCGTACTGGGCGAAGACCCGCTCGGCGGCCGACAGGATGGAGCGCTCGTTACGCTCGCGGGTGGCGCCGTTGCTTTCACTGCTTTGGGATGGGCGTTGCAAGGTCTCGGTTTCGGTCGCGTCTGTCATCGACGGCCCCTGCCTGTGGTGGTCCTGTGAAGCAAAGAGAGTGCCCGAGGCGGGCGTTTCCTGCAAATACGACCATGGCAGGCGCGCCGCGGCAGGAGGGATATCTTCCCGGTGCGCTGCGGTGGGGCTCGCCGGGAGCTATTCCCAGGCTTGCAAAGTGCGACATTCTGGCCCATGCTGAATATATCCTGACCATTTGGTCAACAGGTGGCGATCCCACCAAGCCGTGCGAACGACTACGTCAGGTCTGCGAACACAAGGTCAACGCGAGACATCGACGAGAGTCCGTCAACAAGAGAGTTCACAAGAGACAAGGCGATGATCGACTTCATGCTCAACGGGCAGCCGCGCCGATGCGAGGCGACCCCCGAAACCAGCGTGCTGGAGCTGTTGCGCGAGACGCTCGGCGTTACCGGCACCAAAGAGGGCTGCGCCTCCGGCGACTGCGGCGCCTGCACCGTGGCTATCGGCGAGCCCGGGCCCGACGGTGAGCTGCGCTACCACAGCGCCAATGCCTGTATCACCCCGGCCCATCAGCTCAACGGTCGCCACCTGGTTACCGTGGACGGCCTGGCCGAAGGCGAAGCGCTGCATCCCGCCCAGGCGGCCATGGTGGCATGCCATGGCAGCCAGTGCGGCTTCTGCACCCCGGGCATCGTCATGTCGCTGTTCACCCTGCACGAACAACAGCGCCAGGCGCCGGCCCCGCTGACCCCTCAGCGCCTGGAAGCGGCGCTGGGCGGTAACCTGTGCCGCTGTACCGGCTATCGGCCGATCCGCGACGCCGCCATGACCATGAGCGCGCACCCGGACCATCGCCCGCTGTGGCTGGACGCGGCCGCGCCGAAACAGGGCGAGCAAGCCGATCCCCCGGCCGACGCCACCTTCCTGCAGCCGACCTCTCTCGCCGAGCTGAACGAATGCCTGAAGCGGCATCCCCGGGCTCGCCTGGTGGCCGGCGGCACCGATCTATGGCTCGAAACCACCCAGCGCCTGGCACGTTTCGAGCGCATCATCGACGTCACCCGCGTCGCCGAACTCAATGCCGTAGACGAAGCCACGCTGAAAGATGGCCGGCACGGCTGGTGGGTCGGCGCCGCCGTCACCTATTCGCGCCTCGAACCGCTGCTCGAGGAGCACTACGACGCCTTCGCCCACCTGCTGCATCGGCTGGGCTCACAGCAGGTACGCAACCGCGGCACCCTGGGCGGCAATATCGCCAACGCCTCGCCCATCGGCGACACTCCGCCGGTATTGCTGTCGCTGGGCTCGCGCCTGCGCCTGGTCGGGCCCGAGGGCGAGCGTGAACTGCCCCTCGACGAGTTCTTCCTCGACTACAAGCGCACCGCCCTGCGCGAGGGCGAGGCCATTCGCGCCATCTTCCTGCCCCGCCCCGCCGCGGGCCAAACTCTGAAGGTGTGGAAGCTGTCCAAGCGTCGTGAGGACGACATCTCGGCGGTGCTGGGCGCTTTCACCTGGCGCATGGAAGACGGGATCCTGCGTGACGTGCGCCTGGCTTTCGGCGGCATGGCGGCGACGCCCAAGCGTGCCGCTCGCGCCGAGGCGGCTCTGGAGGGTCATGCCCCCGACGCGTCAGCGTTCCTTGCCGCGCGCGAGGCCTTGGCCGAGGACTTCCAGCCCATGTCCGACGTGCGTGGAAGCGCCGACTATCGCCGGCTCTCCGCCGCCAATCTGCTCGAGCGCCTGCGTCTCGTTATCGCGCAAGCCGAGACCGACAGCCCCCGGGAGGTGATGCTCCATGCGTACGCTCACTAAGCTGAACAATTCCACTGTCGCCGACGACGTGAGTGCCGAGTCGGCAACCGCCCGCCACGAACTCGACGGTCGCATCAAGGGCTCAAGCCCCTTGGCGCGGGATACCATGCATGCGGCTCCCCATCCGCATGCACAGGCCCATGAGAGCGCGGTCAAGCACGTCACCGGTCGCGCCGCCTACATCGACGATCTGAAAGCGCCCGCCGACACCCTGCACGTGGCGCTGGGCCTCTCTCCGGTCGCCCACGGCCGCCTCACGCGGCTCGACCTGGACAAGGTGCGCGGCATGCCGGGTGTGGTCGACGTGGTCGGCTTCCATGACGTACCTGGGCATACCGATATCGGCCCCGTCTTCCCGGGCGACCCCATCTTCGTCGAAGAGGAGATCAGCTACGTCGGCCAGGTCATGTTCGCCGTGGCCGCCGAGAGCCATCGCGCCGCGCGGGAAGCCGTTCAAGCGGCAGGCGTGGAAATCGACGAACAACCGGCCTGCCTCGACCCGGTCGCCGCCGCCGAGCGCGGCGAGTTCGTGCGCCCCACCCACGTGCAGCAGAGCGGCGACTGGGAGCAGGCACTGGCCAATGCCGCCCATGTGATCGAAGCCGAACAGTTCGTCGGCGGCCAGGAGCACTTCTACCTGGAAGGCCAGGCCTGCCTGGTGCAACCCACCGAGGACGAGGGTGTGATCGTTCATACCTCGAACCAGCACCCCAGCGAGACCCAGAAACTGGTGGCCGAGGTGCTGGGCATTCCGTTCCATGCCGTGACCGTGGAGGTTCGCCGCATGGGTGGCGGTTTCGGCGGCAAGGAGACCCAGGCCTCGCCCTGGGCCTGCATCGCCGCGCTGATCGCCCGGCGTACCGGCCGCGCCACTCGCGTCCGCCTGCCCCGCGCCGATGACATGCGCGCCACCGGCAAGCGCCACCCGTTCCATAACCGCTATCGTCTGGGTGTCGACGACCAAGGCGTAATCCAGGGCGGCGAGATCACCGTGATCGGCGACTGCGGCTACTCCCCCGACCTGTCCGACGCCATCGTCGACCGCGCCATGTTCCACAGCGACAACGCCTACTCGCTGGGCGAGGCCCGGGTGACCGGCCATCGCGCGCGCACCCACACCGCCTCGAACACTGCCTTCCGCGGCTTCGGCGGCCCCCAGGGCATGATGGCGATCGAGGCGGCAATGGACGATATCGCTCGGCGCATCGGCGAAGACCCGCTGACGGTGCGCAAGCGGAACTTCTACCGCCCCGGCCGGCAGACGACCCACTACGGCCAGCAGGTGGATCAGATCGCCCTGCTGCGCGAACTCGTCGAACAGCTCGAGACCAGTAGCGAGTACTGGACACGGCGCCGTGCGATCACCGAGTTCAATGCCGAAAGCCCCATTGTCAAGCGCGGCCTGGCGCTGACGCCGGTGAAGTTCGGCATCTCCTTCACCGCCAAGCATCTGAACCAGGCCGGTGCGCTGCTGCACGTCTATACCGACGGCAGTGTCATGATCAATCACGGCGGCACCGAGATGGGCCAGGGCCTACACACCAAGATCTGCCAGGTGGTGGCCCGCGAACTGGGGCTTGATACCGACGAGGTGCGCATTACCGCCACGCGCACCGACAAGGTCCCCAACACCTCGCCCACCGCGGCGTCGAGCGGTGCCGACCTCAACGGTCAGGCCGCACGCGACGCCTGTGTGAAGCTCAAGGAGCGCCTGTTCGATTTCGCCCACGAGCACCTCTACAAGGACCAAGGACTCGATCGCGAAGACATGCGCCTCGAGTCCGGTCATCTCGTTGCCGGTTACGGCGAGAGCGAGCGTCGCATCCCCTGGGGCGAGCTGGTCCAGTCCGCCTACCTGAACCGTATCTCGCTCTCCGAGAAGGGCTTCTACGCCACGCCGCTGATCCACTACGACCGCAATGTCGGCCAGGGCCGCCCCTTCTACTACTACGCCTTCGGCGCCGCCGTGGCGGAGGTCAGCGTCGACACCCTGACCGGCGAGTACCAGGTCGACCGGGTCGACATCCTGCACGACGTGGGCGACTCGCTGAACCCGGCCATCGATCTTGGCCAGGTCGAGGGCGGCTTCATCCAGGGCATGGGCTGGCTGACCAGCGAGGAATTGAAGTGGAACGAGGCCGGACGCTTGATCTCCGACGGCCCGGCCACCTACAAGATCCCCACCTACGGGGACCTGCCGCCGGTGTTCAACGTCAAGCTGATGGAGGGCCACCCCAACTCCATGGCCAGCATCTACCGCTCCAAAGCGGTCGGCGAGCCGCCCTTCATGCTCGGCATGGCGGTGTGGTCGGCGCTGCGCGACGCCCTGGCGAGCCTGGCCGACTACGCCGAGGCCCCGCGCCTCGACACCCCGGCCACGCCGGAGCGGGTGCTGATGGCCGCCGAGGCCCTGCGCAGCCGATACGACGCCGCACAGGCACAGGGAGCGGTGTGATGAACGCGCCGCGCCCGCAGGCCTGGCACGAGGCGCTGCATCGGCTGCAGCGCGAGGGACTGCCCCATGCGCTGGCCACCGTGGTGACCAGTGCCGGCTCCACGCCTCGTGAGCCTGGCGCGCGCATGGTGATCGCCGAGAGCGAGGTGTTCGACACCTTGGGCGGCGGCACTTTCGAGTTCCAGGTGATCGACGCGGCCCGCGAGAAGTTGGCGCGGGGCGAAGCCGGCATGAGCCTCGAGGCCTTCGCCCTGGGCGGGCGCAGCGGCCAATGCTGCGGCGGCTTCGTCAACGTGCTGCTGGAGATATTTCCCGGCAGCGCGGCGACGCTCGCCCTCTTCGGCGCCGGCCACGTCGGCACCGAGCTGGTACGACTGGCCGCCCCGCTGCCCTGGCGGGTGCTGTGGCACGACAGCCGTGATGACGTCTTCCCGGCCTGGGCCGCGGATCAGTCACGGCTGAACTGCCGCCACGCCGCCGACCCACAGGCCGCCGTGGCGGCGCTGCCGGCCGGCAGCCACGCGCTGGTGCTGACCCACGATCACGCCGAGGATCGCGTTCTGGTCGACGCTCTGCTGCGCCGCGACGACATCGCCTCCATCGGCCTGATCGGCTCGAAGAGCAAGTGGGCCAACTTCCGCTCACGGCTTACCGATGCCGGCCACGACGCCGACGCCCTGGCCCGGGTGCGCTGCCCCATCGGCACAGCTTGCGGCGGCACCGGCGGCGACAAGACGCCCTACGCCATCGCCATCGCCGCCCTGGCCGAGCTGCTGCCGATGGTGGGCAGCGCCGAGCGCGTCGACCAGCGCGGCCTGGAGCCGGCAGAGCTTAGAGCTCTGTTCAGCGAACAGTCACGATGATGCATAGCAATGCCAAGACTAGGGGCTCCCGAGACAGGCCAAAGGGGAGGTCCTTTGCCATGGATGGCGAAGGTAGCGTCCAAGGAAGGATTTACAGCGCCTCCCCGAAGGTCTGTCGCCGGAACAGCCCCAGCCATCGTATCCATTAAGGCCCTGACAAGATGAACCAGAACAACTCGCGCGTGATACGCGCCGAACTGCTGAGCTTCGATGCCGACCCCGGCGAAGGCGACAGCCCCGCCGAAGGCAGCGTACGTCACTACGTCGACGGCGTACTGTGGCTGGAGAACGGCCGCATCAAAGCCATCGATGACTACGCGACACTGTCGCCACGACTACCCGAAGGCATCGAGACGGTGGATCATCGCGGCAAGCTGGTGATGCCCGGCTTCATCGACAGCCACGTGCACTACGTGCAGCTTGAGATCATGGCCTCCTATGGACGCCAACTGCTCGACTGGCTGAACGAGTACACCTTCCCCGAGGAGTGCGCTTTTGCCCAGCGCGAGCGCGCCGATGTCATTTCCAACGCCTTCCTCGACGAGATGCTGCGGGTCGGCACCACCACCGCCCAGGTGTTCTGCTCGAGCCACCCCACCTCGGTGGAAGCCTTCTTCTCGGCCTGCCGCGAGCGCGACCTGCGCATGCTGGCGGGCAAGGTGCTGATGGATCGCAACGCCCCCGAGGCGCTGTGCGACGACACCCATGGCGGCATTCGCGACACCGAACGGCTGATCGGTGACTGGCATGGCACCGCGCGACTCGGCTACAGCCTGACCCCACGCTTCGCGCCGACCTCCACCCGCGAGCAGCTCGACGCCACCGGCAGCCTGCTGCGCAACGACGATAGCCTGTGGCTGCAGACCCACCTCTCCGAGAACCCCGGCGAGCTGGACTGGGTGGCCGAGCTATTCCCCGAGAGCCGCGATTATCTTGAGGTCTACGAGCAGTCCGGCCTGGTCGGCCCGCGCAGCACCTTTGCCCACGGCATCCATCTCGACCAGCAGATGCGTACCCGGCTGGCCGAGCGCGGCGCCAACCTGGCCTTCTGCCCCAGCTCCAACATGTTCCTCGGCAGTGGCCTGTTCGACCGCCTGGCGGCACGTGAAGTCGGCCTCAATGTCACTTACGCCAGCGACGTCGGCGGCGGCACCGACCTCTCCGGCCTCGCCACGCTCAAGGCCGCCTATCAGGTAGGCCAGCTGCGCGGCCAGCCGCTCACCGCCTGGCAAGGCCTCTACGGCCTCACCCTGGGCAATGCCAAGGCACTTTCGCTGGATGACAAAATCGGCCGCTTCGCCACCGGCATGGAGGCCGACTTCGTCGTGATCGACCCCGACGGCGCTCCCCTGCTGGCTCGCCGCCATGCACGCTGCAAAACCCTCGGTGAGCGGCTGTTCGCCCTGATGATGCTCGGCGACGACCGCAGCATACTGGAGACTTGGGCCAGCGGGAGCTGCCAGCACCGGCGCGAGCAGGCCTAACACTAAAACGAAAATGGCGAGTGGTTCTCGTGAATCCACTGTTCCATTAGAACAGGGTTCATGAGGACTACTCGCCATAGGTGAAACGCTCGATAGCTCGAGCACAGGGTTAAGCTCGGTTTGTTACGAAGCAAGAAGCAGCAAAACAAGGCCAAGCGCGGCGGGAACGACTTGAATGAGGAGAATCTTCTTGTTCGCAGACAGGCCGCCATTGAGACCAGCGACCAAATTGACTCCTTGGCAATTAACGTCACGCAGCACGCGTGGCTTTGTAGTGGAGGCGAAGCCGCAACGAAAAAGCCATCGTCGTGACTGCGCTTGTTAGGCGACATGCCCCATCTCCAAGTCAGCGCGCGCGCCGGTAGTACATTGCGACCGCGCCGCTACGGAGCGGCTTCGCCGAGATCAACTCTAGCCGTCGCGTGCTGGGCAGCCCGCTCTCGTACAGGGTCGGGCCGTGACCGGCGATCCTGGGGTGGATTAGCAACTTGTACTCGTCGATCAGATCCAGCCGATCCAGCTCGGTCGCGAGCTTGCCGCTACCGAGGAGTACGCCGTTCGGGGTCGCGTCCTTGAGCTTCTGTACACCCGCGCGCAGGTCGTCGGCGATGTGGTGGCTGTTGGTCCACGAGAATTCCTTTCGCGTCGAGGACACGACGTACTTCGGCTTGGCCTCCAGCTTGGCCGCCCACTCGCGCATCGCCGGCGGTGCCTCCACGTCGCCGCGGGCGACCGCTGGCCAGTAGCTCTCCATCATCTCGTAGGTGACGCGGCCCCACAGCATCGCCCCTCCCTCGTCCATGAGACAGGTGAAGAAAGCGTGTGTCTCGTCGTCGGCGCTTCCCTCCTGGTGGTCGACGCAACCGTCGAGGGTGACGTTGATGCTGAAGGTTAAAAGTCCCATGGATACGAGTTTACTCCGAGTTGGCGACACGCTGAACTGTCACTAGCTGCTAACGCCGCCAGCACGCGCGGCTTTGTAGTGTAGGCGAAGCCGCAACGGAAAAACCGTCGCTGTGCCTGGCCTTGTTAGGGCATGAACGCCAAAAGTACCGCTTTATAGGAGTATACGATAGCTGTACCGAACAGAGTATATCCCGCGAGTGCAGCAGCAATGGCTGAATACCGAAAGCGATCGCCCCACTTCTCATAGTTGTCGTTGTCGTCATCGCTCTCGGAGTAGCATGCCTGGATAAAATAGCGTAGCGCAAAATCGGGACCACTGGCCTTTCCGACTAGATTGCTTAGAACTCCAAGTAGCGCAACGACTGCGCCACCGTTGATGATTAGTAAGGAGTGTAGTGCGCTCTTGCCTGCCTCCAGAACCGCCTTCAGCATCTCAATGCTGTGTTGTGTCTGCTCAGTGTAATGGGCAAGCATCCCTTGTTAGGCGCTTATCCTCATCTATGGACTTGGTCATAAATGCGCTATTTGGATCTTCCACGTAATCTCCGAAAGGGGAGCATGGAGTAAATCCAAAGGAAGCATACAGCTCCCTCGCAGGTTTGAAGTATTCCATTGATCCGGTTTCTAGGCTGAGCTGCTTGTACCCGTACTTTTGTGCCTCAAGCACTATGTGCGAAAGGAGCTTTGACGCAATACCCTTTCGCAAGTACCGCTTTGCAGTCCTCATGGACTTAATCTCTGCATGCGCTTCTGAAAGGCGCTTTAGCGCCCCTATTCCTGCGAGTTGCGAACCGTCCCACACGGCCCAGAGCGTAATGTCCGGGTTTCGTAGCCCATCAAGGTCGAGTGCGTGACGGCTCTCCGGCGGAGCCGTCGGCGCCATCGACTCAAGGTGCTCTCGAATTAGTCCGATAACTTCTTGACTTCGCGCGTCATCAACACGGATGTCCAAGGTTGCTTCCTCGCTGGATTGACGCATAACTCCGCCAGAACGCGCGGCTTTGCAATGAAGGCGAAGCCGCAACGGAAAAACCGTCGCCGTGCCTGACCTTGTGAAGTGTGACGGTATTTACCTGACAGTCGGCCACTGAAAAGCAAAGTGCTCATAGTCCCCAGTGGGTTATAGAACGAGTGTCTGAGGCTCGGCTGTAACACCATGAGTAAACGGCTATGACCACCGGAGAAAGGTAGCACGTCGCAAGCTCAGTCTCCTAGAACAGGCCAAGGATCTGCAGAACGTCAGCAAGACCTGCAAGGTCCTTGGCTACTCTCATACCACCGGCATGAGCGGGCCCGAGGTAATAGCCTTCCTGGAACAACTTGCAGTTGGGTGGATGTGCTGGAAAAACGGTTTCCCGGGGTGCGAAGCCCGTCGGGCTGAGCCGTGAATTTCAGGGACGCTACCGCCCTGCTGGCAGAATGGATGACAATTTCCATCATCCCTAATGCGGCAACCCCGTGTACGTCCTAATCGCGTAAGCCATCTTCTGCGGCTTTTTATCTACCGTAACCAAGCGAAACGCTGAGGACAACGCCTACGTGCGGGGTCGGCCTGCCGTGCCTGGGCAACGACCGCAGAGAACTGTACCAGCGTCATCCCCTCTCCAGACTTTTTCCCCACCTCCTGCCTCTTCTACCACTCACTACGACCTTGGTCGCAAACCACCTGTCCAATCGGTCAAATATTGTCTAGGCTGTAGCCGGACACGCTTGACCAAACGGTCAGGCATGTCGCCGCCTCAACCAACAACGCTTATTCGACACCTCATCCAACAACAACGGACACAAGCTATGGAACCGACCTCCTCCACCCTGGCCGACAAGGCAGACGGCCAGTCCCTTGGGCAGGCCACAGGAAAGGCCCACTGGCTGGACACCTACTTCGGCGTGAGCCGGCGGGGTTCGAGCTTACGCACCGAGATCCTTGCCGGTATCGCCACCTTTCTGGCCTCGATGTACATCATCGTGGTCAACCCGGCGATTCTCTCCGACGCCGGCATCCCCTTCTCTGCAGCACTTTCCGCCACCGTGCTGATCAGCTTCATGAGCAGCCTGGCCATGGGGCTCTATGCGCGTAACCCGATCCTGGTGGCGCCGGGCATGGGCATGAACGCGTTGTTCACTTATACCCTGGTGCTGGGTGCCGGTCTGTCGTGGGAGGTGGCGCTGGGCTGCGTGTTCTGGTCCGGCGTGCTGTTCGCCACCCTAGCCATGTTCAACGTGCGCGAGGCGATCATCGAGGCCATTCCTCCCTCGCTGCGCTATGCCATTACCTGCGGCATCGGTCTGTTCATCACCTTCATCGGCTTCAAGAACGCCGGTTTCATCGTCGGCAGCGATGCCACCCTGGTCACGCTCGGCAGCATGGACGCCTCGCTGATCACCTTCTTCATCGGCATGATGGCCACCGCCATCCTGGTGATCATGCGCTTTAACGGCGCACTGATCCTGGGCATCGCCCTTACCACCCTGCTGGCGACGCCCATGGGACGTCTATGGGGCGGCGAAGTCGTGGTGGAGTGGAGCGGTCTGGCCGCCTGGCCGGACTTCAGCGCGGTGATGCAGGTGGATATTTGGGGGGCGCTGAAGGTCGCCTATCTGCCGTTCATCTTCGTGATGCTGTTCACCAACTTCTTCGATGCGTTGTCCTGCTTCATGGCGCTGTCCGAGTCGGCGGACCTCAAGGACAAGAACGGCAACCCGCGCAACCTCAAGCGCTCCATGACCGTCGATGCCTTCGCCTCGATGATCGCCGCGCCGCTCGGCACCAGTGCGGCGCAGACTTTCATCGAATCCGGCGCGGGCGTGGCCCAGGGCGGGCGCACCGGCCTGGTGGCGGTCACCATCGCCCTGCTGTTCCTGCCGTTCCTGTTCCTCTCGCCGCTGCTGTCGCTGGTGCCCGGCATCGCCACGGCGCCGGCGCTGGTGCTGGTCGGGCTGTTTATGTTGGCGCCGATCAGCAAGATCGACTGGACCCGGTTCGAGCAGGCGTTCCCCGCCTTCCTCGCCATCATCCTGATGCCGCTGACCTACTCGATCACCCTGGGCATCGCCTTCGGCTTCCTGAGCTTCGTGCTGATCAAGCTCGCCACCGGCAAGCTCTACGATATCAAGCCCGCCATGTGGGTCTCGGCCGCGCTCAGCGTAGTGATGCTGGTGACCACTCAATAAGGCACGACAGCCTGCCCAAAGGCGCCGGCCCCGGCCGGCGCCTTCCTAGGCAATGCGCAAAGCTACTGGCGGTGTACGGAGGCGTTGACGAGGCGAAAGAGCACCAGGGCCGCCAGGCCTCCTGCGTAGAGGCTCGGCATCAACACGCGCCGTGAGGTCCGAGCCTGCCCCAGCGACTCAGGGCAGGCAGGACGCCCCATCCGTTGCCCCCGCTCTGTCGGGGGGCTTCTCGTCATGGAACGCTGGCGGCCAGCTGGCGGTGCAGCTCGAGTCGCCTGGCGTCGCTGATGAAGGCGGCTTCGATCGCGGTCCCGGCCAACTGCACGAAAGTATCCTGTGACCACCCGAACGCCTCGTGACAAGCCAGGAAATTGTCCAGCATGCCGCCACCGAAATAGGCGGGGTCGTCGGAATTCAGTGTCAGCGCCAGCCCGGCTTCGAGCAGCTGCGGCAGAGGATGATCGCGCATACGCTCGACCACCTTGAGTCTCACGTTGGAGAGCGGGCAGACGGTGAGCACGATGCCCTCGTCGCGCAGCCGCGCCACCAGCTCCGGATCCTCCAGGCAGCGCACGCCATGGTCGATGCGACAGACATCGAGCAGGTCGAGAGCTTCGCGGATGTATTCGGGTGGCCCCTCTTCCCCCGCATGAGCGACACGGGGAATGCCCAGCATTTTCGCGCGCTGGAAGACGTCCGTGAACTTGGAGGGCGGATGGCCGCGCTCGGCGCTGTCGAGGCCCACGGCATCGAGCATCTCCCAGTAGGGCGCCGCGCTCTCGAGTACCTTCATCGCCTCGTCGGCCGGGCGGTCGCGCAAAAACGCCATGATCAACGCCGTGGACATGCCCAGCTCGCGCTCGGCCTCACGCCGCGCCAGGCTCAGCCCCTCCATGACCGCCTCGAGCTCGACGCCGCGAGCAAGGTGCGCCTGCGGGTCGAAATGCATCTCCACGTGCACCACCCCTTCGCCATGCGCCCGGCGGAAATAATCCATGGCCAGGTCGTGGAAGTCCTCGGCCGTACGCAGCACGCTCATGCCCTGGTAGTAGAGTTCCAGGAAAGAGGGAAGGTCGTCGAATTCATAAGCTGCCCGCACCGCCTCGACCGAGTCGTACGGCAGCGTGACGCCGTTTCGCCGGGCCAGGGCGAACATGAGCTCGGGCTCTAGCGAACCCTCGATGTGCAGGTGGAGTTCGGCCTTGGGCAGGCGCTTGAGAAGGTCACGCATGATTCACCTCGGTCGCCGATTCATTTCCTTATCCTGATGGATGCCCGTGATTTGCGCAATCGGTCAGCTTGCCCTGTTCGAGGCGCGCCTCGTGGGTGATACCAGGCGGATCGAAATCGCCTCCGTCGAGCTGATGTACCAGGTAGATCGCGCTCCGCCCCGCCAGCCAGGCGTCCAGGCGAGGCTTGATCCGGGCCACCGTGTCGGCATCCAGCCCGGCGAAGGGTTCGTCGAGAATCACCAGCCCCGGATCGCGCAGCCACAGTCGTGCCAGCGCCACGCGACGCGCCT
Source organism: Billgrantia saliphila (assembly GCF_002930105.1). Taxonomy (GTDB): domain Bacteria; phylum Pseudomonadota; class Gammaproteobacteria; order Pseudomonadales; family Halomonadaceae; genus Halomonas; species Halomonas saliphila. The sequence goes on from NZ_PJRN01000007.1 coordinate 118,047, forward strand.
GGCCGCCGGAGAGCGCCCGCCCGCCTTCGCCAACCGGCGTCTCCAGCCCACTCGGCAAATCCCGCGCCCAGTCATCCAGTGCGACCCACGCCAGCGCTTGCCACAGCTCTGCCTCGCTGGCCCGCGGCGCGGCCAGGCGTAGATTGGCCGCCAGGCTGCCCTGGAACAGGTCGACGCGCTGGCCCAGCAGCGCCACCCGCTCACGCAGCGCCCTCTCGTCGACATGCGCCAGCGGCACCCCGCCCAGCACGATCTCGCCTTCGCTAGGTGGCAGCCGGCGTGCGACGAGCGCCGCCACGCTGGATTTTCCCGCACCCGAGGCACCGCTCAGCGCAAGTCGCCGGCCCGACGCCAGCGACAGGTCGATCCCGCTCAGCGCAGGCTCCAAAGCGTCGGGATAGGACAGGCTCACGTTATGCAAACACAGCGACAGCGGCCCCGCCGGAAGCGGTTCGCTGCCGGACGTGGACACTGCCTCGCCGGCGCGCACCAAGGCATTGAGCCGGTCAGCGGCACCCCGGGTAGCGCCGAGGTGAGTGAAAGCCATGGGCAGCAGTGCCAGCGCCTCCCCACAGGCCAGCACCGCCAGCGGCATCATGACCATCACCGCCCCGCCGATGGCCTCCTGCTGCCAGGCCAGCGCCGCCAGCCACAGTGCTGCCAGCATGGCGAGCCCGACCGTCAGGTTGACCAGCGCCACGCCGAACCCCGCCCATCGCGCGAGGAATCTTTGGTCGTGCTGCAGTCGCGCCTCCTGCTCCTCGATGTGCCGACGGTGCCAGCCCTGGCTGGCGTAGGCTTCAAGTTCGGCCTGGCCCTGGAGGTGCTCGACGAGCTGACCGCGCAAGCGCTGTAGATGCGCCACCTGGCGGCGGCTGGCCGACATGCCGAGCCACGCCTGCCCTAGCGTCAGCCAGCCCCAGGCGAACAGCAGCACTGTCGCGACGACGATGCCCACCCAAGGCAGCCACAGGGACAGCAGGGCTGCGACCAGCAGCACCGCCAGCAGCGCCACGAGCGGTGGCGCCAGCAGGCGCAGGAAGAGGCTGTCGAGGGTATCGATGTCGGCGGTGAGCCGGTTGAGCCAATCGCTGGCGCGCTGGCGCGCGAGGCTACGCTCGTCCAGTCGGGCCAGCACAGCGAACAGGCGGCTGCGCAGGTCCGCCAGGAACCGCAGCACCGTATCGTGGTTGTAGAATCGCTCACCGTAGCGCGACACGGTGCGGCTGAGAGCGAAGAAGCGAATGCCCCCACCGGGCACGTAGACGTCGAGGCTGACGGCGAGCCCCGCGGCCAGGGCCAGCCCGGTCAGCGCGCTGGCGGTAATGAACCAGCCAGACAGGGCCAGCAGCCCCACCGCGGAGGCATGCGTTATCGCCAGCAGCAGCGTACCCAGCACCAGCCTACGCCGTCGCCGCGCGAACAGGCGCAGCCAGGGTACCAGGCTGGACCGCAGCGAAGGTTCAGGCATCGGCTCCCTCCTCCACGTTGGCGGGTAACCCCGCCGCCGTTAGTCTCAGGTGTCGTCCGGCCATGGCCATCAGCGCGGGATGATGGGTGGCGATGACCAGTGCCCTGCCCTCGGCGGCCAGCGCGCGTAGTGATTCGACCACCCGCGCCTCGGTGTCTTCGTCCAGGCTCGCGGTGGGCTCGTCGAGCAGTACCAGTGGCGCTCGGGAAAGAAATACCCGCGCCAATGCCACGCGCTGGGCCTGGCCTCCGGACAGCCCCACCCCACCCTCTCCCAGGCGGGTGTCGAGCCCCTCGGGCAGGGCGGCGAGCAGCTCCCCCAACCGCGCGCGCTCGAGCGCCTGCGACAGTTCGCTGTCGCTCGCTTCCGGCGCGGCCAGGCGCAGGTTGTCGGCCAGGCTTCCATGGATCAGCAACGGCCGCTGGTCCATCCAGGCAATGGCGAGTTCGGGACGGGTCAGACGCTGGCCTTCATCGGGGGCGACGAATCCCGCCAACAGCTGTAGCAATGCCGACTTGCCGGCACCGGAGGGACCGGTGACGACCACGACCTCTCCCGCCTGCACGACGACGTTCAACGGTCCCACTACCCGGCCTCGCCCCGGATGCGACAGCGTAGCCGCTTCAAGCGCGACCAGCCCCTTGCCGCCAACCAGGGGCTGCGGGTCGGCTCGATGCACCGGTTCGGCCAGCAGGGCCAGCATGCCGTCGGCGGCACCCAGGGCAGCCGCGCGATCGTGATAGTGCTGTGCCAGGCTGCGCAGCGGCTGGAAGAACTCCGGTGCCAACAGCAGTACCAACAGCCCGCTGAACAGCGTCAGCTCATCGGCCGGGCCGTAGTCGATATAACCCAGCAGGCCGAAACCGACGTAGATCGCCACCATGGCGATGGCCACCGAGGCGAAGAATTCGAGCACCGCCGACGACAGGAAGGCGACACGCAGGGTACGCAGGCTCAGTAGTCGGTAGCGATCCGCCGCCCGATGCACTTCTGCGGTGGCTTCGGCGGTACGGTGGAACAGCTGCAGCGTGGCGATGCCGCGTACGCGGTCGAGAAAATGCCCCGAAAGGCGACTGACCGCGACGAACTGCTCGCGGTTGAGCCGCTCCGCCCCCATGCCGATCAGCGCCATGAACAAGGGGATCAGTGGCGCAGCGAGCAACAGGAAGAGTGCCGCCAACCAGTCGAGCCACAGCACCACCCCAAGGATCAGCAACGGCACTGCCACGGCCAGGCGCAACTGCGGCAGGAAGCGGGCGAAATAGCCATCGAGCGCCTCGACCTGCTCCACCAATTGGCTGGCGAGCCCACCGCTATGCCTTTCGCCCGCCCGCACCGGCCCCAGGGCGGCGAGATGGTCGAGCAGCTCGGCGCGAACCCGTTGCCGGATGCGCAGGCTTGCCTCCTGGCCGGCCACTTCCTGCCCCCACTGGGACAAGGCACGCAGGGCCAGCACGCCTGCCAACAGCGCGAAGGTTTCGCCCAGCTCGCCCAGTGTGGCGCCCGCGATCAACATCCCGCTGACGATCCAAGCCAACAGCCCCATCTGCGCCACGGTGGCAGCACCGGCGCCGAAACCGGCCAGGGCGGCCAGCGCCAGCCAACCGCGCTGGCCGGCGGCATGCGCCGCCAGCCAGCGACGGGGTGTCGGTCGGTGGGCGTCGTCGTTCATGCGTCAGTGGTAGCCTTCGCCGGCGCGCACCTTGCCGCGGAACACCCAGTAGGACCAGAAGGTATAGACCAGTACGAAAGGCAGCACGAAGAGCACGCCGATCAGCAGGAAGAGCTGGGATTCCGGTGCGGAGGCTGCATCCCAGATGGTGTAGTTCGGCGGCACGATCCAGGGCCACTTGCTGACCACCAACCCCAGGTAGGTGAACAGGAAAGTGCCCAGGGCCGCGATGAACGGCAGCACCTCGTAGCCGCGGCGTGACGCCCAGTACACCGTGAACATGCACATCAGGGTCAGTGCCGGCAGCACCCAGATCACGTGCAGGTGGCCGAACCAGCGCTCCCACACGACGTCGTTCACCAGCGGCGTCCAGATGCTGATGATGGCAAAGATGACCAGCACGGCCAGCAACAGTGGCGTGGTCAGCCGGTAGGCCCACTGCTGGATGTAATCCTCCGACTTGAGGATCAGCCACGTGGTCCCCAGCAGCGCGTAGCCGATCATGATGCCGATGCCGGTCAGCAGCGTGAATGGCGTCAGCCAGTCGAACGGACCACCGACGTAGACACCGTTCTCAGTCTCGAAGCCCTGGATGTAAGTGCCCACCACGGCGCCCTGGGCGAAGGCCGCCACGGCGGAGCCGCCGCTGAAGGCCAGATTCCACAGACGCCGGCCTCGGCGGTCGCGGCGCGACTTGAAGCGCAGCTCGAAGGCCACGCCACGAAACACCAGCCCTGCCAGCATCAGGAACACACCGATATACAGCGCCGGCAGGAACACCGAGTAGACCAGCGGAAACGCCGCCAGCAGACCGGCGCCACCCAGCACCAGCCAGGTCTCGTTGCCGTCCCACACCGGTGCGACGGAGTTCATCATCACGTCGCGGGCGTCCTCGTCGGGGGCGAAGGGAAAGAGGATACCGAGCCCCAGGTCGAAGCCGTCCATCAGCACGTACATCATGATGCCGAAGCCGATGATCAGCGCCCAGATCAGCGATAGATCGAACATCTCCATGATCAGGCTCCCTCCTTGGACGGGTCGTCGTCGAACGGGGTGTGGGTCGCCGACCACGGCCGCTTGGGGGTCTCGAAGTCGTCGATCACCTTCTCCTCCTCCTTTTCCTGCATACCGTAGCGGATGACCCGCGTCAGGTAGTAAGTACCGGCATAGAAGATCACCGCATAGACCACCATGTAGCCGAGCAGCGTGAACAGCGCCATGCCACCGGTAAGCGACGGCGTGACGCCCTCCTCGTGCGACATCATGCCGTAGACCAACCACGGCGCCCGGCCCGACTCGGTGGTGATCCAGCCGGCAAGCACGGCGACGAAGGGAGTGACGGACATCAGCCGCAACGTCTGCAGGAAGGGGCGCGAATGGTAGACGCGGCCGCCGCGGCGCAGGTAGAGCCCCACCAACGAGACCGCGATCATCAGCAGGCCGAGGCCGACCATGACACGGAACGACCAGAAGATGATCGCCACCGGCGGCTGCTCCTCGGGGGGCGCCTCGACGATGCCAGGGATTTCGCCGTCCAACTCATGGGTCAGGATCAGACTCGCCACATAGGGAATGCCGATCTCGAAGCGGTTCTGCTGTGCCTCCTGATCCGGCAGCGCGAAGACCAGGAACGGTGCACCGCGCCGGGTCTCCCAGTTCCCCTCCATGGCGGAGAGCTTGACCGGCTGATGCTCGAAGGTATTGAGCCCGTGGAAGTCGCCCACCAGCGCCTGGGTCGGCGTCAGTACGAGCAACATCCATAGGCACATGGAGAGCGCCTTGCGGTTGGCCTCGACATCGCGCCCGATCAGCAGATACCAGGCACTGACGCCCGCCACCACGAAGCCGCCGGTGATGAATGACGCCATGGCCATATGGGCGAATCGAAACGGGAAGGATGGGTTGAAGATCGCATCGATCCACGAGGTGACCCGGAACGTGCCGTCCACCAGTTCGACACCGGCGGGAGTGTGCATCCAGCTATTGGCCGCCAGAATCCAGAAAGTGGAAATGAAGGTCCCCAACGCCACCATGATGGCGGCGAACAGATGCACCCCCTGGGGCACCCTGCCTCGACCGAACAACAGCACGCCAAGGAAAGCCGCCTCGAGGAAGAAGGCGGTCACCACCTCGTAGCTCAGTAGCGGTCCGATGAAATTGGCGGCCGCCTGGGAGAAGTTGCTCCAGTTGGTACCGAACTGGAATGACATGACGATGCCCGAGACCACTCCCATGCCGAAGGCGACGGCAAAGACTCTCGTCCACAGCAGCGCCAGGCGATCCCATGCCGGATTCTGGGTCTTGTAGAAGAGGCCGTGCAACACGGCGATGTAGGACGCCAGGCCAATGGTGAAGACGGGGAAGATGGCGTGGAAGGATACGACGAAGGCGAACTGCAGTCGCGACAGCAATAGCGGGTCAAGCTCCATGACGTTTGCCTCTTGGCTGCGTAGAGTTCACGTCTCAAGGCATGCGAATTGCACCGCAGTGCGTTGTTGTGCCTTGGGCAATGCCATCCTGGCTTGCCGTGGCGCATTTCACCTCGACACTCTGATGAGCCTAGATCAGGACACTCTGAAAGGGCAGCCGATCAGAGCAACCTATACATTCCGTTTCAATCCAGGCACAAAAATTGTGGCGCGGAAGGCGTCGCCATGCCATGCCCGCGCCACGGAAAAGGCTGTGTCGTGTTGACGCAGCCTCACGCCCCGGCCGAGGCCATGACCACCAGGCGCACCATGAAGGCGGTATAGCCGACGAACAGCGCCAGCAGCATAGCGCCCTCGATGCGGTTGATGCGCCCCGGACGCCCCTTCCAGCCGATGGCGAAGACGGCCATCAGTACCGTCATGACAGTCATCAGGCTCCAGTCGCGCATCAGCACCTCGCTGCCGACCTCGATCGGAGCGATGACTGCAGCCAGCCCTACCACGCCGAGCGTATTGAACAGGTTGGACCCGACCACATTGCCCACCACCAGGTCGTGCTCGTTGCGACGCAGCGCGCTGAAGGAGGATGCCAGCTCGGGCAGTGAGGTGCCGACGGCGACGACGGTCAGGCCGATGATCAGATCGCTGACGCCGAAGGCCTGGGCGATTTCGACGGCACCCCACACCAGCACCCGCGAGCTGAGCACCAGCAACGCCAGCCCCACGAACGTCCAGATCAGGCCAGCGCGCAGCGACATGGGGTGTACCTGCAAGCTCTCTTCAGTCTCGTCGGCGAGCGGATCGGGGCCGGAGCGCCGGGCCTGCCAGATGCTCAACGCGATCATGACCGCCAACAGCACCAGCAACACGACGCCTTCGAGACGACTGACGAGTCCGCCCCACATCAGCCCCGCCGACAGCAGCGTCACCGCCACCAGGATCGGCAGCTCACGACGAATCACGCCGGAATGCACGGCGAGCGGCGAGATCAGCGCCATCAGCCCCAGGATCAAGCCGATGTTGGCGATGTTCGAACCGTAGCCATTACCCAGCGCCAGTCCCGGGTTGCCCTGCGCGGCCGCCAGCGACGAGACCATCAGCTCGGGGGCCGAGGTGCCGAAGCCGATAACCAGCATGCCCACCAGCAGCGGCGACACGCCCAGACGGCGCGATGTCGCAGCCGCACCATCGACGAAGCGCTCGGCGCTCCAGACAAGCAGCACGAGACCCGCTGCCACGGCCAGTAGGGGAAAAAGCATCTCATCTCCTTGGGAACATTCAGGTGCGAATGTTTGTATATGGTACGCATCGCGTCAACGTGTCACACTTTTCCTGCAATCGTCTGGCCTCGAAGCATCAGGCCGGCATCTCATACAGTTTCCGGGGCAATTCATTCGTGCTCAAGCATATCCTGCGGCTACCCGCCGCCCCGGGCGAACCCCGGGTCGACCAGACGCCTCCCGAAGTGCGCACCTCGCGCCGCCGGTTGCGCGCCTGTCACGAGTGCGACTGGCTGATGGCCCTGCCGCCGCTGCGCCCCGGCCAGAAGGCGGACTGTCCGCGCTGCGGCCACATCCTGGCCACCCGTCACCACCGGCCGGCCCAGCGCAGCATGGCATTGGCGATGTCCGCCATGGTGGCCCTGCTCATGGCAGTCTCCTTTCCCTTCGCCAGCTTCAGCGTGAGCGGGCTGGGCAACCGCATCGAGCTGACCGAGACCGCCACCACCCTGATCGGCTTTCACCAGCCCCTCGTGGGCATCGCCGTGATCCTGACCATCGTGGTGCTCCCGGCCATCTACCTGGTGGGCGTGATCTGGCTGCAGCTGGGCCTGTTGCAGAACGAGCCACTGCCCGCCAGCCGCACCATTGCGCGCGCGCTGGCACACCTCCACCGCTGGATGATGGCAGACGTGTTCATCATCGGGGCGCTGGTCAGCCTGTTCAAGGTAGCGGGCATGGCCGATGTCGAGCTGGGACTGTCGTTCTGGGCCTTCTGCATCTTCGCCGTGCTGCTCCTGCTCACCACACAGTCCATCGATTCGGACTGGATGTGGTTCTCGCTGGCCGGCGAGCCGCTAGCTCCCGAGGGCGCCCGCACCGGGCGCACCGCGGCCAGCCAGGGTCTCGCCGGCTGCCCTACCTGCGGCCTGGTCAATCGCCTCGATCCCATGGGGCGCGGCCATTGTCAGCGCTGCGGCGAACGCCTGCACTCCCGAACTCCGCACAGTCTCCAACGCACCTGGGCGCTGCTGGTCACCGCCGCCCTGATGTACATACCGGCCAACCTCTATCCCATCATGACCACTACCAGCCTTGGACAATCATCGCCTTCCACCATCATCGGCGGGGTGGTGGAACTGATCCAGATGGGCTCCTGGCCGGTCGCGGCGGTGATCTTCGTCGCCAGTGTCATCGTTCCGGTGGGCAAACTGGTGGCGCTGGCCTGGCTGTGTCTGGTGGTCAAGCGCAGCGCCGAGCTCAACGCCGTCACCCGCACCCGGCTCTATCGTCTGACCGAATTCATCGGCCGCTGGTCGATGGTCGACGTCTTCGTCGTCGCCATCCTGGTGGCTCTGATCCGTGCGGGTTCGCTGATGTCGATCGCCCCCGGTCCCGCCGCGCTGGCGTTCGCCGCGGTGGTGGTATTGACCATGCTGGCGGCCATGACCTTCGATCCCCGCCTTATCTGGGACACGCCCCCGCCGCGTGACTCCCGCCATACGCAAGGAACGTCCGGATGAGCGAGACACCGCGTGAGCAAGAGCCACCCCGGGAGATGCACCGCGCCAGAGCGACTCCCCAGCGACGCCTGTCACCAATCTGGATCGTCCCGATCGTGGCGGTGCTGATCGGCCTTTGGCTGGTCTACGACAACTACCGCAGCCGTGGCCCGGTGATCACTCTAACCATGAGCAGTGCCGAAGGCATCGAAGCCGGTAGCACCCTGATCAAGACTCGCAACGTCGAGGTGGGTCGCGTCGAGCGCGTACAGCTCTCCGAGGACCTCAGCCATGCCGTGATCACCGCGCGCATGTCGCCCGAAGCCGAGCCCATGCTCACCGAGGGCAGCCGCTTCTGGGTCGTCAAGCCACGCATCGGCCGCGAAGGGATCAGCGGCCTGGGCACCGTCCTCTCCGGTGCCTACATTCAGCTCGAGCCAGGCGGCGGAGAACCCGGCGTGCGCGAGTTCCAGGTCAGCGACCAGCCCCCCGTGGCTCCAGCCGACGCCGCCGGCTTGCGAGTCAACCTGATCAGCCAGCTTGGCAACTCGCTGCGCGCCGGCGACCCGGTGACCTACCAGGGCTATACCGTGGGACGCGTGGAGGAGGTCGACTTCGATCCCGACAGCCGGCGCATGAATCAGCGGATCTTCATCGAGAGCCCCTATGACCGTCTGGTCACCGAGAACACCCGCTTCTGGTCGGCCAGCGGCGTCGATCTGCGCCTCGACGCGGATGGCTTTCGCGTCAACGTGGAGTCGCTCGAGGCGCTGCTCGGCGGCGGTGTCACCTTCGGCGTCCCCGACGATCTGCCGCGGGGACGCCCCGTCGAGAATGACACCAACTTCAATCTCTATGCCGACGAAGAGAGCGCACGCCAAGGAACCTTCAACCGCTATCTGGAATACGTGCTGCTGGTCGAGGACAGCGTGCGCGGCCTGTCGCGCGGAGCGCCGGTGGAGTTCCGCGGCGTGCGCATCGGTACCGTGGCCGCCGTTCCATGGCAGTTCACCGCCAGCCAGCCCAATACCCGCGAAGGGTTTGCCATTCCCGTGCTGATTCGCATCGAGCCGCAGCGTCTGGGTATCGAGAACCAGGAGATCGACCTCGAAGAGTGGGACGAACGCTTCCACCGCCTGTTCGGTCGCGGACTGCGCGCATCGCTCAAGTCGGGCAATCTGCTCACCGGCGCGATGTTCGTCGACATCAATTTCTACCGCGAGGAGGCGGAGGACTACACGGCGGCGACATTCAGCGAGCGCGACGTTTTCCCCACCACTTCCACCGGTTTCGCCCAGATCGAGGCCCAGGTGACGAGCTTGCTGGAGAAGCTCAACGCTCTCGAGATCGAGCCGCTGCTGGCCGGGCTCGACCGCAACCTCGCCACCTCCGAGGCCATGCTCAACGAGGTTCGCGAACTGAGCGAATCGCTGCAGGAGGTGCTCGACGACCCGGGAACCCGCAACCTGCCTTCCAACCTCAACGACTCGCTGGAGGCGTTGCGCGAGACGCTGGAGGGCCTGTCGCCCGATTCCAATGCCTACCGCGAGCTGACCAGCGCCGCCGAACGTCTGGAGCGCCTGATGCGCGACCTGCAGCCGGTAACCCGCACGCTCAACGAGAACCCGCGTGCCCTGCTGTTCGACAGCCTCGAGGCCGAGGACCCGCAGCCCAGGGCACCGCGGCGCGGTCAGTAGAACAAGGAGTGATTGGTCATGCCGATGAAAGCTTTTTCTCGTGGGAGACGCATATGAAGTCGATGTTCTGGTCGTTGCTCCTGGCCGGCGCGCTCGTGATGAGCGGCTGCGCCTCATCCACGCCGCCGGCCAACCGTTTCATGCTGCCGGGCAGCGAGGCCACGCCGGCGCCGACCGGCCAGGCCGAGCACGTGCTGCTGGTCCAACCGCCGCGCCTGGCGCACTACCTGGACGTAGACGGCATCGTGCTGCAGCTCGACGATATCACCCTCAATGCCGCCCGCCAGCACCTCTGGGCCGAACCGCTGGGACGACAATTGGAGCGCGGTTTGCGATCGCGGCTGGCCGAGCGCCTGCCGGATACCCGCGTGGTCCGCGACGAAAGCGGCACGGGGCGCGGCGATGCCATGCGCCTGCGGCTGGAGGTCGATAGTTTCCAGGGCCGCCACGATGGCGTGGCCATCGCCAGCGGACAATGGCAGTTGCTGGCTCCCGACGGTCGCCTGGCGGCCATGGAGCGCTTCCACGCCGAGACGGAGCTCGACGACGACGGCTACCCGGCGCTGGTGCGGGCGCTCGGTCGCAGTTGGGATCGGGTCGCCGACGATATCGCCAGCGGGATACGCCGTGACCGATGATGCACGACGTGGCTGCGCCGCCGGCCAGCTTGTGGCATACTGCCCGCTCGCGGCGACCCGCAGTCCCTCCTGCCGCGCCCTGAACCGAATTTCTCACGCCCCGGCCCGGGACTGGCCATGTGTCGAACGCGCATGGCGCGGCCAGGGCGCATCTGCGGAGACCGCATGATCTTTTCCGAACTCGGCTTACGAGCCGAACTGCTGCGTGCCGTCGAGGCGCAAGGCTACACCACACCGACCCCGATCCAGCGCCAGGCCATTCCGGCGGTGCTCAAGGGCGGCGACCTGCTGGCCAGCGCCCAGACCGGTACCGGCAAGACCGCCGGCTTCACCCTGCCGATGCTGCAGCGTCTGGCCGACGGCCCGCGGCCCGGCAAGCGCCAGGTACGTGCGCTGGTCCTGACCCCGACGCGCGAGCTGGCCGCCCAGGTCGGTGAGAGCGTCGCCGACTACGGCCGCCACCTCACCCTGAAGAGCCACGTCATCTTCGGCGGCGTTGGCCAGCAACCCCAGGTGGACGCCATTCGTCCGGGCCTCGACGTGCTCGTCGCCACCCCCGGCCGCCTGCTCGACCTACACCAGCAGAAGCATGTGGATCTCTCCTGCGTGGAGATCCTGGTGCTCGACGAAGCCGACCGCATGCTCGACATGGGCTTCATCCACGATATCCGCAAGGTGCTGCGCCTACTGCCCGAGAAGCGACAGAATCTGCTGTTCTCCGCCACCTTCTCCGACGAGATCCAGACCCTGGCGGACAAGCTGCTCGACAACCCCGCGAAAATCGAGGTGGCAAGGCGTAACACCACGGCCGAGACCGTCGATCAGGCGATCTATCGCGTCGATCGCGACAAGAAGCGCGACTTGCTGGCCCATCTGATCACCCAGCACGCCTGGCATCAGGTGCTGGTATTCACCCGCACCAAGCACGGTGCCAACCGCCTGGCCGAGCAGCTCTCCAAGCAGGACATACCGGCCATGGCGATCCATGGCAACAAGAGCCAGTCGGCACGCACCAAGGCGTTGGCGGCATTCAAGTGCGGCGACCTGCAAGTGCTGGTGGCGACTGACATTGCGGCCCGCGGCCTGGATATCAGCGAATTGCCTCATGTGGTCAACTTCGAGCTTCCCAACGTCGCCGAAGACTACGTCCACCGTATCGGCCGCACCGGCCGCGCCGGCAGCGAAGGCCAGGCGGTATCGTTGGTATGCGTCGACGAGCACAGCCTGCTGAAGGGCATCGAGCGCCTGATCAAGCGCGACCTGGAGAAGCGCATCGAGCCGGGCTTCGAGCCCGATCCCAACGCGAAGCCCGAGCCGATCGAGAACGGCCGCGGCCGAGGGGGGCCGCGTAACGATGGCCAGCGTCGCCAGGGCGGCGCCTCGCGTGGACAGCCCGGCGAGAAGCGCAGCGACAGCGAGGCCCGCGCCCCGCGGCGGCGGCGCAGCCGAGCTCGACGGGCCTGATCGCATACTGCCCTGCGCCGGGCTTGGTAGGGTCGGCGAAATGTGGGAATGTATATGATTCCCATAGCGGCAGCGGAGAGGCCTGAGTGGACGCGGCGGCAAGCGCATCGGCAAGTGAGGAGGCTCGACAATGCTCAAATGGCTGACCGGAAGGCAATCGATTCCGGTCTGGGTCATCAAGCAGATCGACGACAATCTGCTGCACCTTTGCGGCCAGGGTAGCGTCGAGCCTCGGGCGAAACGCAGCGACGTGATCGAAACCCTGCACGCCGCTCGCTACCAAGGCGCCGTGAGCATGGCCAACGGTCTGGTGCTCAACGCCCAGCTGTTCGCTGCGCTGGCGCCGCTCGAAGCCCTCCAACTGGACGATCAGGGCCATGCCCATTGGCGCGGCCGTACCTGGTATGTCTCCCAGGTGCCGCAGCGCTGCTGGACTTACGATGGTTCGCTGGTGTCCCAGCGTCAGGCGCAAGGCAGTCAGGAAGTGTTGATCAGCGTCGAGGACGTCTCGGGCATCAGCCGTCACATCCAGGGGGCCGCCACCCCTGGCAGCGTCGACTTCGGACCGCCCGGTGTCGATGAGCACCCGCTGATCGAACCGCGTGACCGCGAGGGGCGTGCCTCCACGCCTCGTGACCGCCACGATCGACAGTTCGGTCGCTCGCGGGATCGCAATGACTGAAAGCCAATCATCGACGCGGCGTGTCGCGCTTTTCCTCTTGCTGATGGTGCTGGTCGGGCTCAACCTGCGCCCAGCCCTTTCATCGCTCGCGCCGCTGCTCGCCCGCATCCAGGCCGATACCGGTCTCTCCGCACTGGCCATCGGTGCTTTGACCACCCTTCCGGTCCTGTGTCTTGGTATCTTTGCGCCGCTCGCGCCGTGGCTGTCCAAGCGCCTGGGGCCGGAGATCACTCTCTCGCTCGCCCTCGTCGCGCTAATCCTCGGATTGCTGATACGCGGCGCGCCGTACGTCCCGCTCCTGTTCCTGGGCACCCTCCTGGTGGGGGCCGCCATCGGCATTGCCGGCACATTGCTGCCGGCCCTGGTCAAGCGGGAACTGCCCGCCGGGGCCGACCTGATGACCGGCGTCTATACCATGGCCCTGTGTCTCGGTGGCGCCCTCGGTGCCGGGCTGAGCATTCCTCTGGCGGAACTCTGGCAGGGCTGGCGCCCCAGCCTGGCCAGTTGGGCACTTCTCGGCGGCGTGGCGCTGGTGGCCTGGGTCGCCCTGATGCCGCGCAGCTCTCGTGGCGCGGCCGTTGCCACGCCCGGTGGCTCCATGCGGGACCTGCTCGGCCAACCGTTGGCCTGGCAAGTGACGATCTACATGGGCACCCAGTCCTCGCTGGCCTATATCGTGTTCGGCTGGCTGCCCACCCTGCTGCTACAGCGCGGCTACAGCGAATCGGAGGCCGGCTGGTTCATGGCCGCCTCGGTGCTGGTGCAACTGGTCTCGGCGCTGGGGGCGCCCTGGCTGGCACGCCTGGGACGCGATCAACGTCCTGCCCTGTTGCTTGTCCTCGGCTGCGTCGGCGCCGGACTGTGGCTGCTGTTGCAGGGCCCCATTGCCTGGCGCTGGCCGGGCGTCGTGCTGCTCGGCCTGGGCCAGGGCGGCAGCTTCAGCCTGGCCTTGACCCTGATCGTGCTGCGCACGGCCAACTCACGCCTTGCCGGCAAGCTTTCGGGACTCGCCCAGGGCGGCGGTTATACGTTGGCCGCCACGGGGCCGCTGGCCGTGGGCATGCTGTTGCAAATGGAGGTGGGCTTGACCGCCATTACGGCGACCTTGCTGCTGATCGTCGCGGTGGCCGCCGGCTTCGCCATGCTGGCAGGGCGCAACAGGCGTCTCGACGTGGACGTCGGGGGGCGCCTGGCCACTCATTGAACTCGCCCCTCATTGGATAAGAAGTATCTTCTCTACGACGACACCGAGAGCGCCTGGTGGTGAGAACCACGACGCCAGCCGCTATGATGAGCCGCTCAGCCCAATTGTTCTTCCCCGTCGCCAGGAGCCTGCATGAACGTGACCACCCTCGACGAACGCCCTGTGCTGGTTCTCTACACTGGCGGCACCCTGGGCATGGTCACCACACCACAAGGTCTGGCTCCCGGCGGCGATATGGAGGGACGCCTGCGGCGTGCCCTCGACACGCTGCCACCCACGCGCCGAGCCGCTCTGCCACGTTTCGTGTTTCGCCCGATCGAACCGGCCATCGATTCCAGCGCCGCCACTCCCCGCGACTGGCAGCAGTTGGGGCGCTGTATCGCCAGCGCCGTCGGTGATCACGCCGGCGTCGTGGTCCTGCATGGCACCGACACCTTGACCTGGTCGGCCTCCAGCCTGGCCTACCAGCTGCAAGGGCTCGATCGTCCTGTGGTGGTCACCGGCGCCATGCTTCCGCTCGAGGCAGAGGGCAGCGATGCGCTGGACAACGTCGAGCTGGCCCTGCGTTTCGCCGCCGAGCCTCGCCTGCAGGAGGTTGCGATCGCCTTTGCCGGCCGCCTGCTGCGCGGTGTCCGTGCGCGCAAGTGGCATAGCGCAGCGCCATCTTCCTTCGATAGTCCCGACTATCCTCCGCTGGGCGAGCGAGTCGACGCCGACGCCGTGCTCTTCCCCGGTCGTGGTCTCGAGGCCCAGCAGCGCGGCGCCCCGCGGTTCGAGCTTCCCGACTATGGCCCACTGGCCGACGGCGGCGTCGTGCGCATCGCCCTGTGGCCAGGCATCCAGGCCTGGCAGGTCGAGGCCTGGCTGTCCGACGATCGGGTCCGGGGCGCGCTGCTGGAAGTTTGGGGTGCCGGTAACGTGCCGCCGGATCCGGCACTGCTGGGCGCTTTGGCCCGGGCCAGCGGCGAGGGCAAACTGGTGGCGGCGGTCAGCCAGTGCACCGCCGGCGGCGTTGCGCCGGGCCATTACGCCGCCGGCCAAGGACTGGCCCAAGCCGGCGTGCTCTCGAGCGACACGATGACTCCCGAGGCCGCGTTGACCAAGCTGGTCCATCTTCTGGCCCAGCCGCTGGGCGACGACGAACGGCGGCGGCGTTTTCTCACCCCCTTGGTGGGCGAGCGCTGATCCAGGCCTTGCCTGGTCAGCAATGTGGACAGATGCCAGGCTGTAGGGTAGCCACCAAGAGGAGATGACCCATGGAACAACCGGTCCACCCTTTTCACGAACTCTTCGAGCAATTGGGGCTGCCCGCCGATGAGACTTCGATCAAGGCATTCATCGAGCGCAATGCGCCGCTGCCACCCGAGATGGCTTTGTACCAGGCTTCCTTCTGGACACCCGCTCAGGCCGAGTTCCTGTACGCGGCGGTGGAAGACGATGCCGACTGGGCCGAGGTCGTCGACCATCTCGATGCATCGTTGAGGAAACGCTGAGAGACCCAACGTTTACGTAGCAGCAAGTTTGTTAGGATAACTTCGGGTCAATCAATAACAACCGACAGGCAGGGAACATCATGCCGCTCGATAGGATATCGACCGCCGCGCAAGACGGCGCGACTGGCCCCGCGACTACCGATCTCCCCCCGCTTCCCGACGCCCTACGCCAGCGTCTAGCCGACTGCCGCAGCCTGCCCAGCCTGCCGGCCGCCGCGGCCCGGGTCATCAGCATCGCCCGCTCGCCGGAACCGCGCCTGGCGGACTACGCGCGCGCCATCGAGCAAGACCCGGCGCTGACTCTGCGCCTGCTCTCCATGGCCAACAGCGCCTTCCATGCCCGTGGCGGCAACCCGGTGACCAATGGCCTCGACGCCGTTTCCCGCATCGGACTCGACGCCACTCTGACGGCCGCCTTGAGCTTCGGCCTGCCTCGCCCCGGTTCGGGCGAAGCGCTCGAGTACGAATACCTGTGCCAACGCGCCGTCATCGCCGCCTCGGCGGCCCAGGAGCTGGCCCAACACTTGTGCCCTCACGAGGCCGGCCAGCTCTTTACCACCGCCTTGCTGCAGGACATCGGTATTCTGGCGCTCGAGGCAGTGGATGGTGAACGCTACACCGATCACATTCCGGGGGTTCGCCAGCACCAGAGCCTGGTCGATGCGGAGCTGGCGATCTACGGCTGCGACCATGCTCTGGTCGGCGCCTGGCTGGCGCTCAGCTGGGGTGTGCCCGGCCCCATGGCGGCGGGCATCATCGCCAGTCATGGCCCACTCATCGATGGCGATCCGCACAGCCTTTGCCTGCGTCTCTCGTGTCGTATCGCCGACTGCTGGCTGGCCGCGGACTCGGCCTCCGCGTTTAGCGCTCTCCTACGTCAGCTGCCCTCTCTGGCCTCGCTGGACATCGTCATGCTGATGACGGTCATGCAGGAACTCCAGCATCGCCTCCCCTCGTTGGCCAAGCTGTTCGAGATCACCTGCCCGCCGGCCATCGACAGCCTTCACCTGCTGGCCGAAGCCAAGGAGCTGCTGTTCGAGCAGAACCTGCGCATGACCATGCGACTCGCCGAGCAGCAACGCGAGTTGGAGGCACTGCATGCCAGCCACGTCGCCCTAGATGAGCAGCACCGCACCGATCATCTGACCCAGCTCGCCAACCGCACCTGGCTGGAAAAACGGCTCGATCAGCATTTCGAGTGCGCCCGTGCCGCCGGGCAGCCACTGTCGGTGATGTTCATCGATCTCGATCACTTCAAGCGCATCAACGATCGCTACGGACATCGCTTCGGCGACGAAGTGCTGATCCACTTCGCCGCCGCGCTCAACAACATGGTGCGGGAGAGCGATATCGCCGGTCGCTACGGCGGCGAGGAGTTCCTGGTCATCATGCCCAATACCCGCCGCCAGCATGCCGGCCTGCTGGCCGACCGCATCCGTGAATACCTGGCCACGCAGCCATTGGCCCAGGCCGATGGCGAAGCCCTGCACGTGACCGCATCGATCGGTATCGCCGACCTGGAAGATGGTGATTTCGATTCTGCCGCGTCGCTGGTCGATGCTGCCGACCAGGCCATGTATAGCGTCAAGCACGGTGGCCGAGACGGAGTGGGACATTACGAAGAGCCTGACCCCGCCTCCTGAGCCCGCCTGACCGTGTGCGGAACGAGGATGAAAAGCGTGATAACACGGAGGGCGGCCATCCGGCCGCCCTCGTCATGCTGCATTGTCATGTGGCTCAGCGATGATGCGTGCACCGCGCGAGCGACACCTAGCCGGGCAAGTCACGCATCAGCAGCGCGAACTCGATGCGCTCCGGTGCAATGGCCTCGCCCGGCACGGGAATACGCACCACATGACCGGAGCCCGGAGCCGCCTGCACCGATTCGCCACGCTTGTTCTCGATGTACGCGAGGTTGAAGCGTCGATTGCCACCGGGCAGCATCAGCTCCATGCCGTCGCCGACCTCGAAGCGGTTCTTGACGTCCACCTCGAGCACGCCGCGGTCGGGGTCGTAGCCGATCACTTCGCCGACGAACTGCTGGTGCACGCCCACCGAGTTGCCCCGTTCGTAGTTCTGATACTCATCGTGCACATGACGGCGATAAAACCCCTCGGTGTAGCCGCGGTTGGCCAGGTTGTCGAGTTCGTCCATCAGACGCAGGTCGAAGGGTCGCCCCGCCACGGCGTCGTCGATGGCGCGACGGTAGACCTGGGCGGTGCGCGCCACGTAGTAGTGCGACTTGGTGCGCCCTTCGATCTTGAGCGAGGTGACGCCCATTTCGGCCAACCGGGGCACATGCTGCACCGCGCGCAGGTCCTTGGAATTCATGATGTAGGTGCCGTGCTCGTCCTCGAAGATCGGCATCAGCTCGCCGGGGCGGGTGGCATCCTCGATCAACGCCGAGAGCTCGTCCTGGCCTTCGACGCCACCGGCGGTCGCTGTGGTTTCGAAGCGCGGACTACCGCCACCGGAGGCGATCAATCCACCCGCCTGACCACCATGCGCTGGCGTCCAGACGCCGCTCGCCGCATGGGCGGCCGCCGAGTTGGCCGGCACCAGGTCACCGGTCTCGTCCTGGGCTGCGGCTACGGTGTTGTATTGCCAGCGGCAGGCATTGGTGCAGGTTCCCTGGTTGGGATCACGATGGTTGAAGTAGCCGGAGAGCAGGCAGCGCCCGGAATAGGCGATGCACAGCGCGCCGTGGACGAAGGTCTCGATCTCCAGATCGGGACACTCGGCGCGGATCTCGGCGATTTCCTCGAGCGACAACTCCCGCGACAGAATGATGCGGCTGATGCCCTGACGCTGCCAGAACTTCGCCGCGGCCCAGTTGACCACATTGGATTGCACCGAAAGGTGGATCACCTGATCGGGCCAGCGATCACGGATCATCATGATCAGCCCCGGGTCTGACATGATCAGCGCGTCGGGACCCGCCTCGATCACCGACTCCATGTCACGCAGGTAGGTCTTCAACTTGCTGTTGTGCGGCGCGATGTTCGAGGCGACGTAGAACTGCTTGCCGCGCTCGTGAGCATAGGCAATGCCCTTGTGCAGGTTGTCGATCTTGAAATCGTTGTTGCGCACGCGCAGCGAGTAGCGCGGCTGACCGGCGTAGACAGCGTCGGCGCCGTAGGCGAACGCATAGCGCATGTTCTTGAACGTCCCCGCGGGGGAGAGCAGTTCGGGAGCTTTCATAGGAGTTCACCGTTTGCAGGACGATGCGAGATTACCTGAGAACTGGCTATGCTCGGTCAGGCAGTCCCGAAAGTAGATCAGGGGGCGGGATTATAGCAGCACGAGCGCCGTGCCAGCACCATCAGCCACGTGCACTTGTTTTTCCGGTCGAGTAGACTGACGCCGCCGGACCGGATCCCGGCGCCTCGCGCACCGCGAGGAGCGATAAATTCTCCGATACCGAGTCTCGACATGCCCAACATATCCGCCAATGCCACCGTGGTGATCTACTCCGGCGGCATGGATTCCTTCACCGTGCTCCACCGCGCGCTGCGCGAGGGGCTCGACGTTTCCGCTCTCTCCTTCGACTACGGTCAGCGTCACGCCTGCGAACTCGAGGTGGCAGCGCGCGTCTGCCGGCAGCTCGGCGTGGCTCACCAAGTGGTCGATATCCGCGCGATCCACGGGCTGATCGACGCCTCGGCGCTGACCGACGCCAACCAGGCCCTTCCCGAAGGGGACTACGGCGAAGAGAACCTCGCCGCCACCGTCGTGCCCAATCGCAACATGGTGCTGCTCTCGCTGGCCATCGCCAAGGCAGTCAATATCGGCGCCGGCCGTGTCGACTACGGCGCTCACGGCGGCGATCATGTGCTCTATCCCGACTGTCGCCCCGAATTCGTCGAGCGCATGAATGCCGTGGCCGGTATCGCCAACTTCTCGCCGGTCGAGATCCACGCGCCCTTCCTGCACGCCAGCAAGGCGGATATCCTCGCCGCCGGGCTGGCCATGGGGCTCGACTATGCCGACACCTGGACCTGCTATCGTGGCGAGCACCTGGCCTGTGGCCGCTGCGGCAGCTGCCTTGAACGCCTGGCGGCGTTTGCCGCCAACGGCGCCACCGATCCTCTTGGCTATGCACCACGGCACGACACACCGGCGGGAGAGCGCTGATGTATCATGTCAAGGAAGCCTTCTATTCGTTACAGGGCGAAGGGGCGCGCACCGGCCGCGCCAGCGTCTTCTGTCGTTTCAGCGGCTGCAACCTGTGGTCGGGGCGAGAAGCGGACCGGGCGCATGCCGCCTGCCGCTTCTGCGATACCGATTTCGTCGGCACCGACGGCCAGCATGGAGGGCGCTTTGCCACACCCGAGGCCCTGGCGACACACCTGCAGGCGCTATGGCCCGAAACGCCGAATGCCGCCGCACCTTACGTGGTTTTCACCGGCGGCGAACCGCTGCTGCAACTCGATGCGGCGTTGATCGACGCCCTGCATGCGCGCGGCTTCGAGGTGGCGGTGGAGACCAACGGCACGCTGCCGGCGCCCGCCGGGATCGACTGGCTCTGTGTCAGCCCCAAGGGCCACTCGCCGCTGGCGCTGACTGCCGGCGACGAACTCAAGCTGGTCCACCCCCAGGTCGACGCGCCGCCAGACCGCTTCATCGGACTCGCCTTTCGCCACTTTTTCCTGCAGCCCATGGATGGCGCTCCCGCGGGTGAGCGCGTCGACCACCTGGCCAGCACCGTGGCCTATTGCCTGGCACATCCACAGTGGCGGCTGTCTCTACAGACCCACAAGATCGCGGGAATCGACTGATGACGCTTTTCGTCAACCGCTTGACCCAACTCGACGTCTCGCTATGGTGCCCGCAGCGCGGCCTGATCGGCGCCAGTTGGCTGGTCGATGCCGAACTCGACGGCGAGCTCGGCGAAGATGGCATGCTGTTCGACTTCGGCGAGGTGAAGCCCTGGATCAAGTCGCGGCTGGATGTCAGCATCGACCACACCCTGCTGGTTCCGACTCGCGCTCCGGCCATCGAGATCGCCGAGTGCGGCGAAGGGCTCGGCGTGCGCACTGCCCTGCCCTACGCCATGGAGATCCGCGCCCCGCGCCAGGCCTTCACCCTACTGCCATGGCAGGAAATCGTCCCACAGCGCCTCGGCGACCATCTTGCACGCGAGCTGATGAAGCGGCCGCCGCCACGGGTGAGCGACATCCGCCTGCGCCTGCGTGACGAGACCATCGACGGGGCCGCCTATACGTATAGTCATGGGCTCAAGCGCCATACCGGAAATTGCCAGCGCATTGCCCATGGCCATCGTTCGCGTCTGCATATCTGGCAGCGTGGCGAGCGCTGCCCCTCGCTGGAACAGGAATGGGCCTCCCGACTGGATGACCGGTACCTGGTGGACACAGCGGATATTCTCGACGGCAACGAGCCCGAACTCCGTCATACCCTGACCAGCCGTTATCGTGCCGAGCAGGGCCGCTTCCATCTTCGGCTGCCGCTGGAGCGCTGCATTGCCCTGCCTGGCCCGACCACGATCGAGCACATCGCGGCCTGGCTGGCCCAGCACATCATGAAGGAAACGGGAAGAACGACCCGCGTGCAGGCCTTCGAGGGCATCGACAAGGGAGCCATCGCCGAGGCGAGGACATGAGCGTGCGCGGACAACGCAGCAATACGAACCGGGAGGTCGTCCGGACGGAATGCCGCCCGGGCTGCGGTGCCTGCTGCATTGCGCCATCGATCAGTTCGCCGATTCCCGGCATGCCGCAGGGCAAACCGGCCGGGGTGCGCTGCGTGCAGCTCGACGAAAACCATCTCTGTCAACTGTTCGGCGACCCGCGCCGCCCCGCGGTATGCCACCGCTTCGACTACGACCCCGAGCTATGCGGCGACGACCGCGACCAGGCGCTAGAGCGGATCGCCCTGTTGGAACACGGCACCGCCTAGCGTCCGAGCGCCCTGCTTCATTCGTTATCGATGGTCACGCGACCTTCGACATCGCTCGCCTGTAGCTGCCTGCGGTCGAGCAGCGTGCGCCAGCGGATCAGCACCGGGGCATCGCTGTGGCTGACCCGACTCAACAGCTCGCGGAAAAGCTCCCGCGCCGATTCGTCATGACTGTCGATCAGGGTCAGCCAGGCTTCCATGGCGCAAAGCTCCTGATGCCGGTTCTCGTGCAGGCGGGCGCACTCCAGTGCCTGCTCCACGAGTAGCCGCACCTCGCACGAAGGGCGGCCCAGGCGATGCCGCACCCGCGCCAGCTGTACCGCCAGCTCGGGCACGAACAGCGTGCTGCGCTCACGGGCGATCAGCAGGCACTGGTCCAGGTAGTCCTCGGCGCGGCTGAGTTCATCCACGGCAATGCAGGCGTCGCTGTACCACAGCGTCGGCCGATGGTAGCGATCGCGACCGGTGATCTCGCCGAGCTCCTCCTGGGACAGCTCCATCTTCGTCAGGCCGTCACGATCGCCCGAGAGCGCACGGCGCCAGCCGAGTACGCCCTGGGCCGAGACCTGCCAGAGATGCAGGTCGGGAGTTTCGGTCAGGGCGACGGCCTGTTCGGCGCGGCGGGCGGCCAGATGCATGTGTCCGAGTTGGCGATAGAGCGCAGCGGCGAACAGCAGCGCCATGGCCAGCGAGCCCGGGTGACCGATTCGCTCGGCCAGGCGGATGGCGGCCTCCACCTGCTGTTCGGCGCGGCGGTAGTCGCCACGCAGGCAGATCGCCCAGCCCTGGAAACAGGCGGCCGCGACCTGAGGGTGCTCGGAGAACGGCAGCCACTCGATCATCATCGGCTGTTCGAGCGGCGCGATCTCTTCGAGATGGTCGAAGGCCTGGCCGATACGCCCGGCCCAGTACTCGCAGTTGGCGCGGGCATAATCGGCAAGACGCTGATAACGTGGATCCTCGAGCTTGCCGGCGATAGTGGCCAGGCTGGCGGCCAGCGAAAACGCATCGGCATGCGCATGGCGCTGGCTGCAACCGACCCACAGGCCCCACTTGACCAAGAAGGCCTGCTCCAGGTCCTCGGCGTCCTCGGCATGACAGCCTTCGTGCTGCACCAGCAGCTCACGCGCCCGCACGAAGCTCTCGTGCGCAGTGGGCGAACCGTGCCCCTCCAGGGCGAAGGCAGCCTGACCGCGCACGGTGAGCAAACTGATCTCCCGCTCGGTCTGGTCCTCCACGTGACGCAGGCTGGCCAGACCGAAGTCGGCCATCTTCAGCGCCGTGCGATTGGCGCTGACCTTGAGCGCCTCACGGGCCGCCAGCTCGAAATAGCGCGCTCCGCGGGCGTAATGACCGCTGCGCCGCAGATGGGTGGCGAAGTCGCCCGGGTGGCGTCCGATCCACATGGGGAAGCGCTCTTCGATCAGGCTGACCACCTGGCGATGAATGCGCACCCGCACGTCACGCGGGCAGGAGAGGTAGGCCGCTTCCTGAAGCAACTGGTGGCTGAACTGGAACTCGCGGCAGCCCCCCTCGCCACCCACCGACTCGATGATCTCCAGCCGGCGCATCTGTTCGAGGGCGCGGTTGAGCTGCGCCATCTCCCATCCGCTGCACTCGGCGAGGAAGTCGAGCCGGAAGCGGCGCCCCAGCACCGCAGCGATGTGGGCCACTTCGCGATGGCCGTCCAGTTGATCGATACGCCCCGCCAGCAAGCCCAGCAGGCCACGCGGAAGCTCGTCGAGATGCACGCTGCGTCCTTCGCGACGGTCCATCTCCAGACGCCGGCAGATCTCCTGCATGTAGAGCGGCACGCCATCGCAGCGCTCGATGATCTGCCCCCGCAGCCGCGGACTGAGATGCAGACGGTAGCGCCGCGCCAGCTGCGACAGCAGCCGCGACGACTGCATGGCATCGAGGTGGCTCAAGGTGACCTGCTGATCCCAATGCAGCCGCGTCGGCAGCGCCTCGCGGCCATGGTGACTGGCGACCAGCAGGAACGCGCAGTTGATCGGCAGGCGCGCCTGTAGCCCGGCCAGCACGCGAAACGAGGGTTCGTCGAGCCACTGCAGGTCGTCGACCATCAATACCTGGGTGCGCTCGATCGCCTGGCGCTCGATGACCCGGCACAGCAGCGCGACGACCAGATCCGCCGCCTCGCCGCTCTTGGCCAGGCGCGCCACCTCGGGCGTTTCCCTGACGCCCAGCGCCTCCTCCAGCAGACCGCGCTGATCGGAGTTGAAGCCGAGACCGGCGTCGTTGATCAGCGCGGCCAGGCTGGCGGCATCGAGTTTGTCCTCCAACCGCCAGCGCAGCAGTGCTCGGGCGACGCCGTAAGGCTCCAGCACCGACAGGCGGGTGGTGGGCTGCCAGCAGATGGCGGCGTCACGACTCAGCTCGAGCTGACGGAAGCCGACCATCAGCGCCGATTTGCCCATGCCCGAGGCGCCGCGCACCAGCACGCTCTGGCGCAGCCCGATACCGGCCCGCGCCAGGGCGTCGCGCAGTACCCTAAGAGGCGCTTCGCGACCGACCAGGCTCGGCGGCATGGCATCGCGCCCGCCCTCGTTCTGGCCCAGAACCAGCGCCCGCAATCGCACGCGACCGTCGCTCGCCACCAGCCGCGACGACAGTCGCGGCTGCAGGTCCAGCGCCGGCGGCATGTGCTGGCTGGCCTCTTGGGAAATGACCAGCTCGCTGCCTTCGGCGGCGCTCATCAGCTCCAGCGAGCCTTGTGTTACCTGGCCCAGCGGATCGACCAGTTGACGCTCGGGCAGGTAGACGACACGGCCACTGTTGAGGCCGGCTGCCAGCTCGATGCGCGGCGGCTCCTCATCGCCGCTCCAGTGTCGCGCGATCTCGTCGGGCAGCACGCGTCGGCAGTGTTCGTAGAGCGCCACCAGCTCGGCCAACTGATGCGCGGGGCCATGGGTACCGAAACAGGCCAGCCCCAGGCCGCCGGTGGCGCCGGGCAGCCAGAAGCCGCCAAGATGATGACACTGCTGCTCTAGCCAACGCATCAGCTCGATCTGCAGCGCCAGACAGGCCCGCGTCTCGTCGCGGGCGGAGAATTCCCCCTTCACGCGAAGGCGGATGGCCATGACCGACAGCTGGCGCTGCTCGATCTCGTCTTCGCGCAGGGGTGAGCTGCCGTGGGCCAGGGTCCGGGAGAAGGCACCCTGCGGAGACAGGCTCTGCAGGTCGGGGCTTCCATCGGACCAGTAGCGCGCCAGCTGCAGAAAGCTGGGCTCGGGCTGCTGCCCGGACAGCGCCAGCAACTGCAGGTAGGCATTGTACTGCTCGTGAGCGGCGGCCAGTTGCCCCTGCTCGGCGAGCTGGCGCACCAGCCGCTCGTGAAATGGACCATAGCCCGAAAAGCGGCTCACCAGCGCATGCAGCAATGCATCGGGAACATCACTGTGATGCTCCAGTACGCTCTCGGCGAAACGGATCACCCGCTGACGCCATTCGTTGCGCAGCTGGACCAGCCAACGCTGGAATTCGGTGCATGCAGGTAGCTGAAGCTCCTCGACGAGGTCGCCGCGGTAGCGTTTGAGCAGTTGCTCGAGTGTCGCAACGTCCTGCGGCCCCTCCAACAGTTGCTGCAACTCGTGCAGGTCGAAACGCCAGCTGTCGGGTCGGCGAAAGGCAATGGTCTGCCGCGATACCACCAGCACCCGCTCGGCCTCCTCGCCCAGCGACTGGCGCAGGCAATGGAGAGCATGGCGCAGATTGGTACGGCCGGAGGAGAGTCCCTGATCGGGCCAGAGTAGCTCGGCCAGGCTGGCCCGGTTGACGGGTTGCTGATGCAACAACAGGTAAATCAGCAGCGCCTTGACCTTGTCGTAGCTGAACTGGGTAAGGACGTCGTCCCCCAGTGTCAGCGAAAACTGGCCGAACAGCGCCAGATGATCCCAATCACTGTGATGCACGATCTCTGAGGCGTCCTGCATGACGGAACCCTGCATGGCAAAGTGGCGATGTCAGACCGGTACGCCACTATGGAAACGAAACGCCGTGTCCGGCGTGACTATTAGTTGTGATTCGCAGCCTGCGAAGAAGGCCACACGCTCGTCAATCGACACCGCGGAAAGATGCCGCGCCAGCATGAGGTAGTCTTCGTAATGACGGCCCTCCGACTTAACCAGAGTGCGGTAGAACTTGGCAAGGTCGTCGTCCAGGTGCGGAATCAGCCTGGCGAACCGTTCGCAACTACGGGCCTCGATGAAGGCGCCGATGATTAGAATATCGACCAGCCGGTCCGGATCTTGAGGCCGGACATGACGTCTCAGACCTTCGGCGTAGCGCGATGCACTGAGGTGACGGTAAGCAATTCCCCGATTCTCCATCAGCTTCACCACCTGCTCGAAATGCAGCAGCTCCTCGCGGGCGAGTTGCGACATCTTGGTCAGCAGCAGCGGCTGGTCGACGTAACGGTAGAGCAGGCTCATGGCGGTCGACGCCGCCTTCTTCTCGCACTGGGCGTGATCGATCAGCAGCAGCTCGGGGTTGTCCAGCGCCCAATCGACCCAGGCATCGGGCGTGGGGCAGGCAAGGAAGGCAAGCAGGTCCGGCGGCAGCTCGACGTCATGACGGGTCGCTTCGAGGGTATCGGGCATGGTTCTCGGCTTGGAATCTTTGGGACTGTCAGGTTCGTCAGTCATCGAAGGGGGAGCGGCAAGTCGTCAGGTCGAGCCGACGTCGAGCCGCCTCCTCCATCAGTCGCGCACTCAGCCGTTCGTGCAGTTCGACTGCGCTGAGCTCGGCTACCGCCCCGAGTGGCTCCAGCCCGTAGCGACGCAGGTCGCGAATGCGATCGCGACCGACACGCAGCAGCTCGATGGCGCGTGACAGCGACGGCTGCTCAGGACGAAAACGGATGCGATGACGCCGCATCTGGCGCTCGAGACTGACCTCGTCGTCGACGCGCAGAAACTGGGCGGCGACCCGCTCACGCAGGGCATCCAGCGCCGCCATGCGTTCGGCGCGCTGCGCGGCGGTCAACTCGAACCACTCGCCGATCTCGCTGTCCGCCCGCTGGCAGCCGCGACACACGGTGTCGCCCAGGGTGGTCGAACAGAGCCCCACACAGGGCGAGGCGATACGCGCGTTCATATGCGCTCTCCCATACTCTGCGCCATATGGTAACGCGCCCCGACTTGGGAGGCACCCTGTAGTTGGACGAACATCGCGGCGACCAAAGTTCAAGATCTGGGCCTCGGGGCTCACCTTAACATTGTCGACAGTTTGACGTAGAATCGCGCCACCCAGTGACTACGGTAGTTTTTCCCGTCAGGGCGGCCATTTCGCCGGCGTTCGGCGCCGCTTCACCCCGCCCTGGGCAATACCACAGATGAGGGCCCCAACGTGCTTGAAGCCTATCGCCAACATGTCGAGGAACGCGCCGCCGAGGGCGTCCCGCCGAAGCCCCTGAATGCCGAGCAGGTCGCCGCGCTGATCGAGCTGCTGAAGAATCCGCCCGCTGGCGAAGAAGAGTTCATCCTCGACCTGTTGACCAATCGGGTACCGCCGGGTGTCGACGAGGCCGCCTACGTCAAGGCCGGGTTCCTGACCGCCATTACCAAGGGCGAAGCGCAGTCGCCGCTGGTGGACAAGGTGCATGCCGTCAAGCTGCTGGGCACCATGCAGGGCGGCTACAACATCGCCACCCTGGTCGAACTGCTCGACGACGGCGAACTGGCCAAGGAGGCCGGCGAGCAACTCAAGCATACCCTGCTGATGTTCGATGCCTTTCACGACGTGGAAGAGCGCGCCAGGGCGGGTAATGCCGTGGCCAAGGACGTGATGCAGTCCTGGGCCGAGGCCGAGTGGTTTCTCTCCAAGCCCGCGCTGGCCGAGAAAATCACCCTCACCGTGTTCAAGGTGCCGGGCGAGACCAACACCGACGACCTCTCCCCCGCCCCGGACGCCTGGTCGCGTCCCGACATTCCGCTGCACGCCAACGCCATGCTCAAGAACGAGCGCGAAGGCATCGAGCCCGAAGTGCCGGGAACCACCGGCCCGCTCAAGCAGATCGAGGAAGTGAAGGCCAAGGGGTTCCCGGTCGCCTACGTCGGCGACGTGGTCGGCACCGGCTCCTCGCGCAAATCCGCCACCAACTCCGTACTGTGGTTCTTCGGCGACGATATACCCAACGTTCCCAACAAGCGGGCCGGCGGCTTCTGCTTCGGCGGCAAGATTGCCCCGATCTTCTTCAACACCATGGAAGACGCTGGCGCCCTGCCGGTCGAGATGGACGTCTCCAAGCTCGAGATGGGCGACGTGATCGACGTCTATCCCTATGAAGGCAAGGTGCGTAAGCACGGCACCGACGAGGTGGTGTCCACCTTCGAACTCAAGACCCAGGTGATCCTCGACGAGGTGCGCGCCGGCGGCCGTATCCCGCTGATCATCGGCCGCGGCCTGACCGGCAAGGCGCGCGAGTCGCTGGGCCTGCCCCAGTCCGACGTGTTCCGCCTGCCCGAGCAGCCCAAGGATACCGGCCGCGGCTTCACCCTGGCCCAGAAGATGGTCGGCAAGGCCTGCGGCATGGAGGGCGTGCGCCCGGGCATGTACTGCGAGCCGAAGATGACCACCGTGGGTTCCCAGGACACTACCGGCCCGATGACCCGCGACGAACTCAAGGATCTCGCCTGCCTCGGCTTCCAGGCCGACCTGGTGATGCAGTCCTTCTGCCATACCGCCGCCTATCCGAAGCCGGTCGACGTCGAGACCCACCACACCCTGCCCGACTTCATCATGAATCGCGGCGGCGTTTCGCTGCGCCCGGGCGACGGCATCATCCACAGCTGGCTGAACCGCATGCTGCTGCCCGACACCGTAGGCACCGGTGGCGATTCGCACACTCGCTTCCCGCTGGGCATTTCGTTCCCGGCCGGCTCCGGCCTCGTGGCCTTCGCCGCCGCCACCGGCGTGATGCCGCTGGACATGCCGGAATCGGTGCTGGTTCGCTTCAAGGGCAAGCGCCAGCCCGGCGTCACTCTGCGCGACCTGGTCCACGCGATTCCTTACTACGCCATCAAGCAGGGCCTGCTGACCGTCGAGAAGTCGGGCAAGAAAAACGCCTTCTCCGGCCGCGTGCTGGAAATCGAAGGTCTCGAGGAGCTCACCGTCGAACAGGCCTTCGAACTCTCCGACGCCTCCGCCGAGCGCTCCGCCGCCGGCTGCACCATCACTCTGAGCGAAGAGAGCGTCACCGAGTACCTGCAGTCCAACATCACGCTGCTCAAATGGATGATTGCCAATGGCTACGGCGACAAGCGCACCATCGAGCGCCGTATCCTGGCCATGGAAGAGTGGCTGGCCAACCCGAGCCTGTTGCGCGCCGACAAGGACGCCGAGTACGCCGAAGTCATCGAGATCGATCTGGCCGAGCTCAAGGAGCCGGTACTGTGCGCCCCGAACGACCCGGATGATGCCCGCCTGTTGTCCGATGTCGCCGGCGAGAAGATCGACGAGGTCTTCATCGGTTCGTGCATGACCAACATCGGCCACTTCCGCGCCGCGGGCAAGCTGCTCGAGAAGCAGCCAGCCGGCAGCCTGAAGACCCGTCTGTGGCTGGCACCGCCGACCAAGATGGACCAGCACCAGCTGACCGAAGAGGGCTACTACGGCATCTACGGCCGTGCCGGTGCGCGCATGGAAATGCCCGGCTGCTCGCTGTGCATGGGCAACCAGGCCCGCGTCGCAGCCAAGAGTACCGTGGTCTCGACTTCCACCCGCAACTTCCCCAACCGCCTGGGTGACGGCGCCAATGTCTACCTGGCGTCGGCCGAGCTGGCGGCGGTGGCCGCCGTGGAGGGTCGCCTGCCGACCGTCGAGGAGTACCAGCGTTACATGGGCGAATTCGACGCCATGGCCGGCGAGATCTATCGTTACATGAACTTCCATGAAATCGAGGAGTATCAGACTGCCGCTTCCAACGTGATTCCGGTCGCCCAGGAAGCCTGATACCCGCCTTTCGACTCCGATGCTCGCACATCGAAGGCCCTCGCCAGCGGGGGCCGGAGCCGATGAACGAAGCGCCCCTCGGGGCGCTTTTTTTATTCCCATTTTCTCCGAGCGGTGCCATCGCCGGAGAGCGGCGTCGGCGGTACGTTTCGTTACGCATGCCAGCTTGAGCGCCCCCAGCCGCAGGACTACGTTATAGAAGCCTGCATGCGAGGTTGACGACAATGTCGGCCGGCATTGTGCATGCTCAAAAAAGGGGATTTTCAAGGCTAGGGACTTTCAAGGAGTCAGAACATGTCAAACCGAACGCTCCTCACCGTCATCGCTGCATCCACCGCCCTGCTTGCTGCCACCGGAGCGCAGGCTCAGGCCAACCAGCCTCATGAACAGTATGCCTACCTGGGTCTAGGCGTCGGCTTCAGCTCGCTGGAGAACGATCGCGAAGAAGTGGACAACTTCATCGAAAGCGGAGCCAGCGACTTCGACCTGGACGACGAGGACAATAGCTGGAAAGCATTCGTCGGCTACCAGTTCAACCGCTACATGGCGGTCGAGGCCTTCTACGCCGACCTGGGCCGCGTTCAACTTCGCGGCAATAACGTCGCCAACACCGACCTGGAATCCACCGCCTACGGTGCCAGCCTGGTCGGCCAACTGCCGCTGACCAGCTGGTTCGCTCCGTTCGCCAAGGTGGGTGCGGCCAGTTGGGAAACCGACGTGGATGGCAACCTCGGCGATGCCAGCCTCGACCTCGAGGATAACGATGGCGTCGACCCGGTCTACGGCCTAGGCGCCCAATTCACCTTCAGCCCTGTCCTGATACGTGCCGAGTACGAACGCTACGACTTCGACAGCGACTACACCATCGATTCCTTCACCGCCTCAGTGGGCTTGCGCTTCTAAGTAACTCCCCCCTCGATCGAAGACGCCGGGCTCGCCCGGCGTCTTCGCGTACGGCCTCGACCAAACGATGACGACCGACCCTGGCGATCCATGGCATCATCCGGTTACGTATCCCCTGACAAGGACCCCTCAATGAGCGCCATCATTACCCCCGATATCTGCGACGCCCACCCCGACGTTCGTGTTCTCGACCCGATCTTCGTCAACTTCGGGGGGCGCGATGCCTTCTGCGGCCCGGTCCGCACCGTCAAGTGCTTCGAGGACAACTCCCGCGTGAAGGAAGCCGTCGCCGAGCCTGGCGAGGGTGCCGTGCTGGTAGTGGATGCCGGTGGATCGCTGCGCTGTGCCATGCTCGGCGATATGCTCGCCGAGCAAGCCGTCGACAACGGCTGGGCCGGCGTGGTCATGTACGGCTGTGTTCGAGACGTCGATGTCCTGGCCGAGACCGACCTCGGCGTACAGGCGCTCGGCGCTCACCCGCGCAAGAGCGAAAAGCGTGGCGAGGGCCTTCGCGACATACCGGTCACGTTCGCCGGTGTCACTCTGTCACCGGGTCAATGGGTCTATGCCGACAATAACGGCATCGTAGTAGCCGACGAGCGCCTGCCGCTCAAGGCATGAAGCTGCCGGCACGCCATGGCTTTCTTGCTCACCTTGCGTGAGCGATGCCACTCTAGAGGCATGAATTTCAGCCAGGAGCCAACGCCTTGATGCTGTCGTCCCTGGGCGTGGACGTGCTACGCAGCCTGCGCGAACACCTGCGCCCCTTGGTGGCGTACCATCTGTTCTTCACCCTCCTGGCCTCGAGCCTGCTGTTGCCGGCCGTGGCCTGGACCCTGACCGAACTGCTCGGCCGCTTCGATCGCCCCGTCATCACCAATGCAGAACTGTTCGGCCTGCTGCTCAGCCCCGGCGGGGTGCTTTGGCTGCTGGCTGCGGTCGGATTGACCTTTCTTATCGTATACCTGCAACAGGCGGGCATGGTCCTGGTCGCCATCCGGCGCCACGACAACCACCTGCGCCTGGCCTTCGTGGCTCTGTGGCAGACCGTGCATCGCTTGCCGGCGCTGATTGGGCTGGTGCTGCTGCAGGTGGGCGCTCACCTGCTGCTGCTGGTGTTGGTTGCACTGCTGCTGGCCTGGCTCTACGGCATCGTCATCGGCGACCTCGACCCCTACTATGTGTTGCGCATCCGACCGTCGGTCTTCTGGCAGTACCTGGCCCTGGCCGCTCCGCTATGCCTGGCCTGGGTCCTGCTTGCCGCCATGCTCTACGTGCGCTGGATATTGGCCCTGCCGGTGGTCACGCTGGAGAACCTCGGCCCATTCGCCGCGCTGCGCCGTAGTCGAGCTCTGACACAGGGTCATCGCGCCGCTGTCGCGCTGGTCGTGATCGCCATGCTGCTGGCCATCGTTGCCCTGCCCCTCGCCGCCAGCATGCTGTTCGATCGCGTTTTCACGCCGCTGCTGTGGTGGCTGCCGGAGCGCAACCTGGTGCTGATTCCTGCCATGCTGGCCTACGTTGCCGGTTATGTGCTGGCGACGCTGGCCATCACGTTCATCGGCATCGCCGCCAATGCACTGCTCTCGACCTGTCTCTATCTACGCCTGGCACATCAGGAGCCCCGCCCCACCCCGCCACCACCCGACGCTCATCCGGGCCGGCTCGCCTGGGGGGTTGAGCTCGCCGTGCTGCTGTTTGCCCTGCTCCAGGCCTGGTGGATCGTCAACAGCTTCGAATTACGCGACGACGTCACCATTATCGCGCACCGTGGGAGCTCGATGGCGGCGCCGGAGAACACACTGTCAGCCATCGAGAGAGCGGTCGACGATGGCGCTCACTACGTGGAGATCGACGTACGCCTGACTGCCGACGGCGAAGCGGTGCTCTACCATGATCGCAGCCTGCAACGCCTGACGGGCGATCGGCGCAACCTGAGCGAGCTCACGCTGGAAGAACTTCAGCAGTTCGATGTCGGCCAGTGGTTCGGCGACGCTTACGAGGGCGAGCGCATTCCCAGTCTCGACGAGGCGCTGCAGGCCGTACGCGGGCGCAGCCGTTTGATGATCGACATGAAACCCGACCCTGGAGCGGAACGCGCGCTGGTGGACGCGGTGCTTGGCGCATTGGAAAAGGAGACCGAGGCCCGCCGCGATTGCATCGCTCGCGTCAGCCCCGCGAATGCCGCCCGCTGTGGCAATCCCGACGTGGTCGGGGAGACGCGCCTGGCAGTGATGTCGCCCGCCGTCATCGAGGCGATCAAGGAACGCGAGCCGGCACTACGCGTGACTCTGCTGGCCCAACTGGTCATGCCGGGTACGCTGGATAGGCGCAGTTTCGACGCCCTGGGGCTACGCCACAACCGCATCACCGAAAACGAGATCCGGCTGGCTCGGGCGCTGGATTATGAAGTGCACGCCTGGACGGTCAACGATCCTGCGCGCATGTCGCAATTGTTAGATCTGGGAGTGGACGCGCTCATCACCGATCATCCCGATCGCCTCGCCGAACTCGTTGCGGACCGACGCGAGCTCAGCGACGGCGCCCTGTTGCTGGTGAAATTGCGCAACTGGCTCCGCCGCTGACTTCAGTCCCCCATCACCACGCCTTCACGACGCGGGTCGGCGCCGCCGAAGAAACCGTCCTCCGTGCGCTGAATCGCCTGTAGACCGCTGGTCAATTCCCGCTCGCTGGCTTCATGTCCCAAGGCATTGAGCGATTCGATCACCTCCGCGGGGAAGCGTCCCTCCTCAAGGAAGGCCGGGCCGCCCAGCGTAATGGCGTGAGGCAGGTCGAGCGCCTCCTGCGCATCGAGCCCCCAGTCCAGCATCGCGACCAGCGCTTTAGCCGTGTAGTGAATGATCGCGGCACCGCCGGGCGAGCCAAGGCTGGCGATCAGCTCGCCACTCTCGCGGTCGAAGACCAGCGTCGGGCTCATGCTCGAGCGCGGCCGCTTGCCGGGCTCTACGCGATTGGCGATCGGCGTGCCGTCATCATCCAGCGGCCGGAACGAGAAGTCGGTGAGCTCGTTATTGAGCAGATAACCGCCTGGCAGGTCGGTGCCGCCATCGGCCAGCATACGCGAGCCGAAGGCTTGCTCGATGGTGGTGGTAATGGCCACCGCGTTGCCTTCCTCGTCGATGATGCTGATGTGGCTGGTGCCGTACTCAGGCTGCGTGGGCTGGACAGCCCAAGCGGTGTCCAGGTTGCCGGGGTCGCCAGGCCTGGCCCCTTCGGGACCCATGCTCTCATCACCGATCAACTCGGCACGCTCGGCAAGGTAATCCGTATCGACCAGGCTGTTCCAATCCCCCCCGGGAGCGTCGACGAAGTCGGGATCGCCGATGAACTTGTTGCGGTCGGCGAATGCCAGGCGTGATGCCTCGAGGAAGCGATGCAGCCACTCGGTGCTTGGCCGATCCCCTTCGAGCGGTTCGTCGAGTTCGGGTAGATGTTCCATGATCCCCAGAATCTGCATGATAGTGAGGTGACCCGACGACGGCGGCGGGAAGCCACAGACACGATACTCCTGCCAGTCGGTGCAGAGCGGAGCCCGCTCCTTGGCCACGTAGGTGGCCATGTCTTCCATGCTGATCGCGCCCGGCCGCTCCGGGTGATGCTGGACACGAGACACCAGATCCTCGGCGATCGGCCCGGTGTGCAGCGCCTTGCTGCCTTGCTCGGCAATGTCGCTCAGAATGGCGGCCAAGGCGGGGTTCTTGAGTTCGTGCCCTTCGGCAAGCGGTTCGCCCTGCTCGTCGTAGTAGAAGGAACCAGCGAGCGGATCCTCGCGCAGCTGCTGCTCCTCGGCGAGGCTGGTATGCAGACGACGGCTGACCGGAAAGCCTTCCTCGGCCAACGTGATGGCAGGTTCGAACAGCTCGGCCCAGGGCAGTTTGCCGTGCTTCTCATGAGCCATCTCGAGCATGCGCACCGTACCGGGCACCCCCACCGACAGACCGCTGGCCACCGCCTCCATGAACTCCAACGGTTCGCCTTCACCGTTGAGAAAAAGCGATTCGCTGGCGGCCTTGGGCGCCACCTCGCGGCCGTCGTACGCCCTCACCTCGCTGCCGTCGAAGTGCATCAAGAAGGCGCCGCCGCCGATCCCGCTGGACTGGGGCTCCACTAGCGTCAGCACCATCTGCACCGCTATCGCGGCATCAACGGCCGACCCCCCCGCCTTGAGCACCTGGTAGCCGGCATCGGTAGCCAACGGGTTGGCGGCGGCCACAGCGAAGCTTTCGGTGGTCCAACCGGGTTTCTCGGTGAAGCCGGAAGAGGACTCCGGGGTAATCGCCGGGGCCTCGTAGTCGAAAGTCGTATCGGCGAAAGCCGTCGGTGACGCGCCCAGGACCAGGGCGAAGCCGGCACTGGCCAACCAGCGCCTGCAAAGAAAGTAGCTTGAAATGTCCATGTAGAGGGGCCCTCGGTAACTCCGTGTAAGAGGTGTACAGCATAGGCGAAAAAACGCCCGGTTGACGACCTCAACCGGGCGCGATTGTAACGTTAAATCGACACGGCGCTAGGCCAACGTCTCTCCCGCCAACATGAACCATGTCTCCAGCACCGCATCGGGGTTGAGCGATACCGAGTCGATACCCTGCTCCATGAGCCACTTGGCGAGGTCGGGATGATCCGAAGGACCCTGCCCGCAGATACCGACGTACTTGCCCTGTTCGCGGCAAGCCTGGATCGCCATGGCGAGCAGCCGCTTAACTGCCGGGTTCCGCTCGTCGAAGAGATGCGCCACGATACCTGAATCGCGATCGAGTCCCAGAGTCAGCTGGGTAAGGTCGTTGGAGCCGATCGAGAAGCCGTCGAAATGCTCCAGGAATTCCTTGGCCAGCAGCGCGTTGGCGGGCAGCTCGCACATCATGATCACCTGGAGCCCATTGTCGCCTCGCTTGAGCCCATTGGCGGCTAGCAGTTCGACCACTTCACGCGCTTCATCGGTCGTGCGTACGAAAGGCACCATGATCTCGACGTTGTCGAGCCCCATCTCGTCGCGCACCCGTTTCAGCGCACGGCATTCCAGCTCAAAGCACGGGCGGAACGCGTCGGAGATATAGCGCGAGGCACCGCGGAAGCCGAGCATCGGGTTCTCCTCTCCCGGCTCGTACTGCTTGCCGCCGATCAGGTTCTCATACTCGTTCGACTTGAAGTCGGACAGGCGCACGATCACCCGCTGCGGATAGAAGGCGGCCGCCAGGGTCGAAATCCCCTCGACCAGCTTGTCGACATAGAAGCTGACCGGATCGGCGTAGCCGGCGGTGCGCAGGTTGATGGTCTGCTGCAGCTCCAGCGGCAGCGTGTCGTACTCGAGCAGCGCCTTGGGGTGCACCCCGATCATACGGTTGATGATGAACTCCAGACGCGCCAGGCCGACGCCGGAATGCGGTAGCCCGGCAAAGCTGAAGGCGCGATCCGGGTTACCGACGTTCATCATGATCTTGAAGGGGATCTCCGGCATCGAGTCGACGCTGGTGACGCGACGATCGTAGTCCAGCAGCCCTTCGTAGACGTGGCCGGTATCGCCTTCCGCGCACGAGACGGTCACGTCGCGCCCATCCTCGAGCACCTCGGTGGCATCGCCGCAGCCCACCACGGCGGGAATGCCTAGTTCACGGGCGATAATCGCCGCATGACAGGTCCTTCCACCGCGGTTGGTCACGATCGCCGAGGCGCGTTTCATGATCGGCTCCCAGTCGGGATCGGTCATGTCGGTGACGAGGACATCGCCGGGATTGACCTTGTCCATCTCCTCCGGCGTGAAGACGAGCTTCACCGCGCCGCGACCGATGCGCTGGCCGATGGCGCGCCCGCGGACCAGGGTGCGTCCCTTCTCCTTGAGATGGAAACGCTCCAGCTTGCCCCCCTCGAGCTGGGATACCACCGTCTCGGGGCGAGCCTGAACGATGTAGAGCTTACCGTCGTCACCGTCCAGCGCCCACTCGATGTCCATCGGACGACCGTAATGCTCTTCGATGGTAACCGCCTGGCGGGCCAGGGCCATGACTTGCTCGTCGTCGATGCAGAACCGCGCACGATCCTTGAGCGGCACATCGACGGTGTCAACCGACTTGCCGGCGCTGGCGTCGTTACTGTAGATCATCTTGATCAGCTTGGAGCCGAGATTGCGACGCAGCACAGCAGGCCGACCGGCCGCCAGGGTGGGCTTGTGCACGTAGAACTCATCGGGGTTGACCGACCCCTGCACCACCGTCTCGCCCAACCCCCAGGAAGCGGTGACGAACACGGCATCGCGGTAGCCCGATTCGGTATCGAGGGTGAACATCACCCCCGAAGCGCCGGTTTCGGAGCGCACCATCTTCTGAATCCCGGCCGACAGCGCCACGTTTTCGTGGGCATAGCCCCGATGCACGCGATAGGAGATTGCGCGGTCGTTGAACAGCGAGGCGAACACTTCATGCACGGCACGCTTGACGTTGTCGAAGCCTTCGATGTTGAGGAAGGTCTCCTGCTGCCCGGCGAAGGAGGCATCGGGCAGATCCTCTGCCGTGGCCGAGCTGCGCACCGCCACCTTGAGGTTGGGATGCTGGCTGGCTAGCTTGTCGTAGGCGGTGCGCAGATGCTCCTCGAAGGTCGGCGGCAGCGGCGTGTCGATCACCCACTGTCGAATCTCCGCGCCGACCCGCGAGAGCTCGGCGACGTCATCCACGTCGAGACGATTCAACGCCTGGTTGATGCGCTCATTGAGACCCTCATGAGCGAGGAACTCACGGTAGGCGTGGGCGGTGGTGGCAAAGCCGCCGGGCACGGTCACCCCGGCTCCCGAGAGGTTGGAGATCATCTCGCCGAGCGAGGCATTCTTGCCGCCCACCCGGTCCACATCGCTCATACCGAGCTGATCGAACCACAGGATGT
This sequence comes from Billgrantia saliphila, assembly GCF_002930105.1. Lineage (GTDB taxonomy): Bacteria > Pseudomonadota > Gammaproteobacteria > Pseudomonadales > Halomonadaceae > Halomonas > Halomonas saliphila. The sequence continues at coordinate 155,200 of NZ_PJRN01000007.1, forward strand.
AGTCTTCCACGTAACCCCCTTGATCTTCGATGCCTGTTCTCCGGTCGCCGACGTGGCGTCGCGACACGAGAGTGTCAGGTTTCGGGACAATCACACGATGCTGCTCACCTTAAACGTAAGCGGCCATATTCGCCATTGGTCTAACATCGAAGTCACTGAAGGTTTTTTACAACATGGCTCCGTTTTGCCGCGTTTCTGTAGTCGCAACCCCTGTTTCGCCACAAAACGCACGCCTTGCCCCCGGCGACGCCACGCTCGACAATGTGGCCTGACCCCTTGCACGGAATCCGCGACGCCATGCCCCGCACCGCCTTCTTCATCTCCGACGGTACCGGCATCACCGCCGAGAGCCTTGGCCGCAGCCTGCTGGCCCAGTTCGAGAACGTCGAGCTGCGCATGCTCACCAAGCCCTATATCGACACCCTCGACAAGGCCCGTACCCTGGTCGACATCATAGAATCCACCGCCGTGCGCGACGGCGAGCAGCCGATCATCATCGACACCATCGTCGACGAAGGGATTCGCGAGGTGATACGCGGCGCGCCGGGATTCAAGATCGATATCTTCTCGACCTTTCTCAAGCCGCTGGAACAGGAACTCGGCACGCACTCCAGCTACAGCGTGGGCCGCACGCACTCCATCGGCAAGGATGAGGTCTACATGGATCGCATCCACTCGGTCCACTTCGCGCTGGACAACGACGACGGCGCACGCACCCACCAATACGACCAGGCCGACGTGATCCTGATCGGGGTATCGCGCTGCGGCAAGACGCCGACGTCGCTCTACCTCGCCCTGCAGTTCGGCATTCGCGCCGCCAATTACCCCCTCACCGAGGACGACCTCGACGAGGACGGCATGCTCAAGCTGCCACGGGTACTGGCCCAGCACCGCCACAAGCTGTTCGGCCTGACCATCGACCCACGCCGGCTGGCCGCAATTCGCCACGAACGCCGCCCAAACAGCCGTTACAGCTCGCTGGACCAGTGCACTCAGGAAGTGGAGCAGGCCGAAGGGCTCTACCGGCAGATGCACATACCCTTCATCGATACCACGCGCTTCTCCATCGAGGAGATTTCCACGCGCATGATCGCCGAGACCGGCCTGACCCGGCGCTTCTCACCGCGCTAGCGTACGATACCTTCACGCCGCAGCCGCTCGATGTCTTCGCGGGTGAGGCCCATTTCGGCCAGGATCGCATCGCTGTCCTGGCCCAGGCGTGGCGGTGCCACCTCGCTGGTGGCGGGCTCGCCGTCGAAGCGCAAGGGGCAGGCCACCTGTGGCACCGCGACCTTCCCTTGGGTCAGCGTGCGCTGCATACCGCGATGCTTCACCTGGGGATCGGCGAAGACTTCGGTAACGGTATTGATCGGGCCCGCCGGTATGCCGCGCGCCTCCAGCTCCGCCAGCCATTCGTCACGACTGCGGCCGAGCAGCAGCGCCTGTATGCGCGGCACCAGGTCGTCCCGGTTGCCAACCCGGGCCGCATTGGTGGCATAGGCGGGATCGGTGGCCCACTCGGGGTGGCCCAGCAGTTCGGCCAGCCGGGCAAACTGGCCATCGTTGCCCACGGTGAGCACGAGATGACCGTCGGCACAGGCGAAGGCCTGGTACGGCACGATATTGGGATGGGCGTTGCCGTGGCGCCGAGGAGAGACACCGCTGACCAACGCATTGAGCGCCTGGTTGGCCAGTGCCGCGACCTGCACGTCGAGCAGTGCCACGTCGATGTGGCAACCGGCCCCAGTACGCTCGCGCTCATGCAGCGCCGACAGCACGCCGATGGCAGCATACAGGCCGGTCATCACGTCAGTGATCGCTACGCCGGTCTTCATGGGCATGCCGTCGGGTTCGCCGCCAAGGCTCATCAGTCCGCCCATGGCCTGGATCATGAAGTCGTAACCGGCGCGGTGCGAGTAAGGGCCGTCCTGGCCGAAACCGGTGATCGAGCAGCCGATCAAGCGCGGGTTCAGTGCCTTCAGACTGGCATAGTCGAGCCCGTACTTGGCCAGACCTCCTACCTTGAAGTTCTCCAGCAGGATATCCGCGCCAACGGCGAGCTGACGAATCAGCGCCTGGCCCCTCGGGCTGGCAATGTCCACGGCCAGCGACTGCTTGCCGCGATTGGCGCAGAGGAAATAGGCCGCCAAGCGTTCCGCGTCACCCTCCTCGGCCAGCCAGGGCGGCCCCCAGCCACGGGTATCGTCGCCCCGGCCGGGATGTTCGATCTTGATCACACGGGCACCGAGGTCGGCGAGCAGCTGGCCGGCCCAAGGGCCGGCCAGCACGCGCGACATGTCCAGCACCACGAGTCCGTCGAGCGGTCCGCTCATGCTCTCTCCTCGTGTCGCCGACGATCAGTTGGCGAAGGCTTGAAGACCGGTCTGGGCGCGGCCCAGTATCAGGGCATGGACATCGTGGGTGCCCTCATAGGTATTAACCGCCTCGAGGTTCATAACGTGGCGGATAACGTGGTACTCGTCGGCGATACCGTTGCCGCCGTGCATGTCGCGCGCGACACGAGCGATGTCCAGCGCCTTGCCGCAGTTGTTGCGCTTGATCAGCGAGATCGCTTCCGGCACCAGCTGGCCGGCGTCGATCATGCGGCCCACCCGCAGCGCGGCCTGCAGCCCCAAGGCGATCTCGGTCTGCATGTCGGCGAGCTTTTTCTGGATCAGCTGGTTGGCGGCCAAAGGGCGGCCGAACTGCTTGCGATCCAGGGTGTATTGACGGGCGGCGTGCCAGCATGCCTCGGCGGCGCCCATGCTGCCCCAGGCGATGCCATAGCGTGCACGGTTGAGGCACGAGAACGGCCCCTTGAGGCCGGTGACGCCCGGCAGGCGCTGCTCGTCGGAGACCTCCACGTCTTGCATGGCGATCTGACCGGTAATCGAGGCGCGCAAGCTGAACTTGCCCTCGATCTTGGGCGCCGTGAGCCCCGGCATGCCCTTTTCGAGGATGAAGCCGTTGACTACGCCCTCCTCGTCCCGCGCCCAGACCACGAACACATCGGCAATCGGGGAGTTGGTGATCCAGGTCTTGGTGCCGTTGAGGCGCCAGCCACTGTCGGTACGCACGGCGCGGGTGGACATGTTGCCCGGATCGGAACCATGGTCGGGCTCGGTGAGGCCGAAGCATCCCACCCACTCGCCGGTGGCGAGCTTAGGCAGGTACTTATCGCGCTGGGCTTCACTGCCAAAGGCATGGATCGGATACATCACCAGGCTCGACTGTACGCTCATGGCGCTGCGATAGCCGGAATCGACCCGCTCCACTTCGCGGGCGATCAGGCCGTAGCTGACGTAGTTCATGCCGGCGCAGCCATAGCCGTCGATGGTGGCACCGAGCAGGCCCAGCTCACCCATCTCGTTCATGATTTCGCGGTCGAAACGCTCGTGGCGGTTGGCCTCGAGGATCCGCGGCATCAGCTTGTCCTGACAGTAATCGTGGGCAGTCTGATGGACCATGCGCTCGTCTTCGTCGAGCTGGTCGATCAGGCGAAACGGGTCTTCCCAGGTAACGGGGGTGATCTGGCTCATGGGGCTCTCCTCGTTAAATTTCTACATTTTCACCGAATGTAGACCAAGACAATCCCATTGCCAACCCTTGCCGTCCTTTTTCTTCGCCCCGCTTCTTCTTCGCCCCATCCTCATATCGGCGTCGGCTCGCCTTGCGCGTGTCGCCTCGCCTCCAGGCGCCGACGCAAGGTGTGCCAGGCCACCAACCCGACCGCCAAGTTGGCCAGGAACAGGCCGATGAAGATACCTTCGGCGCCACCGAGGCGTCCTCCCAGCCAAGCCAGCGGTACGCTGAGTGCAAACAGCCGGATCATGGACAAACGCATGGCTCGGGCGGGTTCGTGCAGTGCATTGAGCGACGACACGCCGAGAATCACCACTCCCTGGGCTCCCAGGCCGAGCGGTACCCACCACAGGAAAGCGCGCAGCACGTCGCTCATGGCGTCGCCCTCCGCATAGCCGGCCACCAACCAGGGAGCGAGCCCTTGCAACAGCAGCCAGATCGCGAGCTGCCATCCCAGGACGAAGAGGAAACAGCCGAAGATCGCCCGTCGCACCCGCTCATGCTGACCCGCGCCAATGTTCTGGCTGACCAGCGGCGGCAGCGTCATCGACAGCGCCAGCACGCCGATCTGAGCGATGGCCTCGATACGCGTGCCGACACCGTAGCCGGCCACCGCCTGGTGTCCATGGCCGGCGACGATGCGCGTCACCATTGCCAGCGCCAGCGGCGTGAAAACGCTGGTGATCGCTGCTGGAACTGCGATGCGTGCCAGCTCGCACCAGGAAGCGAGCAGGCCGACCAGCGTCAGTCCGCGGACATCGAGGCAGTCGCGCAGCTCACGCTGCCAGAACAGCGCCGCGCCCATCGCGCTCCAGCTCAGCACGGTGGCGAGCGCCGCACCGCGCACGCCGAGCGCGGGGAAAGGGCCGGTGCCGAAGATCAGCAGCCAGTCGAGGAGACCGTTGAGCAGGGCCGCAAGGGCCATCATCAGACCGGGGATGAGGGTGTTGCCCTGGGCCCGCAGCACGCTGTTGAGCACGCGCGGCACGATCACCGAGGACGCTCCCAGATACCAGATGCCCATGTAGTCGCGTATGTGCGGCAGCAACGCCGCGTCGGCCCCCAGCAACCGGAACAGCGGGTCGAGTGTCGCCAGACCCAGAGCGCTCAGCAACAGCCCCACGACCAATCCAAACAGCGCAGCGTCGGTGGCGCGCCGCCGCACGATCACCTCTTCGCCCTGCCCCAGCCGCTTCGCCACCACCGCCGAGGTGCCGATTCCCAGACCGATAGCCAGGCTGATCACCGCGAAGACCACCGGAAAAGTGAACGACACCGCGGCCAGCGGCTCGGCCCCCAGCTGGGCAATGAACCAGGTGTCGACCAGATTGAAGCTCATCATGGCGACCATGCCGCCAACCACCGGCAGGCTCTTGCGCAGCAGGGTCAGGGCGATGGGCCCTTCGAGCAGCTCGCGACGGGCGGGGCGCCGCGAACCGCCGTCCGCAGAGGAAGAGGATGTGGGCATGAGACCTCGGAACGGGAAACGGGCACCCGATTGTGCCCGCTTCCCGTCAACCTTCCAAAATCGGGTTCAGCTCTCCTCGCCCGCGCGATACAGCTGCTGAATGCTGGAGAAGTCCAGGCCGCCGCTGCCCTGAGCCGAGTGCAGGGCGAAGAGATTGCGCGCCTGCGAGCCCATCGGCACCGTGGCCTTGCAGCCCAACGCAAGCTCCCAGGCGAGCCCTAGATCCTTGGCCATCAGATCGGTAAGGAACCCTCCCTGGTAGTCGCGCGAGGCGGCGGAACCTTCCATCACTCCCGGCCAGGGGTTGTAGACGTTGAGCGCCCAGTTGCCGCCGCTGCTCTGCTTCATGATCTCGGAGAGCACCGCGGGGTCGAGGCCGTTCTTGACGCCTAGCGCCAGCGCCTCGGCAGTGCCGCTCATCAGGATGCCCAGCAGCATGTTGTTGCAGATCTTGGCGACCTGGCCGGCGCCGATGCCGCCGGCATGGAAGATATTCTTGCCCATGGCCTCGAGCACCGGCCGGGCCTGCTCGTAGCCGGCCTCGCTGCCGCCGACGATAAAGGTCAGGGTGCCGGCCTGGGCGCCGCCGACGCCCCCGGAGACCGGGGCGTCGAGGTAAGTCAGGCCGCGCGCCTCGGCCGCGGTTCCCACGGCGCGCGCATCCTCCGGCGAGATGGTCGAGGCATCGACGATAAGCGGGTTGCCCTCGAGTGCCTCGAACAGGCCCGGCGAGTCCTCACGGCCGAGGTAGAGTCGGCGCACATGCTGCCCCGCCGGCAGCATGGAAATGACGATCTCCGCCCCGCTGGCGGCACTCTGCGCGCTGGCGCAGGCAAGCGCTCCGGTCTCCTCCAGGCGCTTCATGGCGGAATCGACCAGATCGAAAACACTGACCTCGTGGCCGGCCTTGACCAGGTTGACGGCCATTGGGGCACCCATGTTGCCCAGGCCGATGAAGGCGATTTTCATGCAAGCTGCTCCTGATTGTCGTTATCGAAATCGGCTATTGCGATCGTGGTCAACGCACCCGCTGACCGACACCGAGGTCACGCAGCGGATGCGCTTCGTCATTCCACAGCGGAGTCATCAGGGCCTGAAGATCCGCCTCGTCCACGCTGTCGACATCGGCATGCTGCCAGCGCGGAGCCTTGTCCTTGTCGATCAACAGCGCCCGAACGCCCTCGGCGATGTCGCCGCGACGGCAGCACTGCACCGAGAGATTGAGCTCGTCGCGGAAGGCATCGGCCAGGCTGGTGTGGCGGTGCCGTTCGAGCATGCGCCACACCAGGTGAGCGCTCAGCGGGCTACCGGCCTCGAGGCGAGCGCGGTTGGCGGCAAGCCAGGCATCGTCGTGCTCGTCGGCCAGGATGCGCTTGACGGCGGTGGAGGCATCGACTCGTGCCACCAATGCCTGAAGGTGATCGAGATGCGGCCAGACTTGGGGCTCGGGCGCCTGATCGCGCTGCTCCATCTCGTCGATGGCCCGCTGCATGCAAGCCTGCAGCTCCTGCGCGCTGCGCGCGCCATAGTCGGCCGCGGCCAGTGCGTCGAGCAGGGCATCGCGTCGCTCGCGAGGCACGAAATGATCGGCCATGCCCAGGTCGAGCGCATCGCGGGCGTTGAGCTGGGCGCCGGTAAGGCCCAGGTAGGTGCCGACACCGGGAGGCATGCGATTGAGGAACCAACTGGCGCCGATATCCGGATACAAACCGATGGTGATCTCCGGCATCGCGATCCGACTGGTCTCGGTGACGACACGCCGGGAAGCGCCAGACATCAGGCCCAGGCCGCCGCCCATGACGATACCGTCCCCCCATACCAGAATCGGCTTGGGATAGGTATGGATGCGGTAATCGAGCCGGTATTCCGTGGTGAAGTAGGTCTCGGCAAAAAGACTGTCGCGTCCATAACCGCGATTGTCGCCCTCCTCGGTCATGGAGCGATAGAGCGCCACGACGTCGCCACCGGCGCAGAACGCCTTTCCGCCCGAGCCTTCCAGCCACACCGCGACGATGCTGCGATCCGCCGCCCAGGCCTCGAGCTTGGCGTCCAGTTGCCTGGCCATGTCCAGCGTCAGCGCATTGAGCGACTTTGGCGAGTTGAGGGTCGCGATGCCGATGAACCCTCCATCGCGGGTCGGTCGTTCATCGAAGATGACCGCAAGATCCGTCATGCCTTTGTTCTCCTGATGCTTATTGCAGCGCTTCGACCACACCGTCCGCCAGCAGGCGGCGGGCCACGATCACACGCATGATCTCGTTGGTGCCCTCGAGAATCTGATGTACGCGGGTATCGCGCACCATGCGCTCCAGTGGGAATTCACTCAGGTAACCATACCCCCCGTGCAGTTGCAGCGCCTCGTTGCACACGTTGAAGCCCATGTCGGTGGCGAAACGCTTGGCCATGGCGCAATAGGCGGTGGCCTCGGGATCCCCCTGGTCGAGCCGCCAGGCGGCATGACGCACCATCAACCTGGCCGCGCTAAGCTCGGTGGCCATATCGGCGAGCTTGAACTGCAGCGCCTGGAAATGGGACAGCTCGCGACCGAACTGCTTGCGTTCGCCCATGTAGTTGCGCGCCAGGGTCAAGGCGTGCTGGGCGGCACCCAGCGAGCAACTGGCGATATTGAGTCGTCCGCCGTCGAGTCCCTTCATGGCCAGCTTGAAGCCTTCGCCCTCCTCGCCCAGGCGATTGCCGACGGGAACACGCACCCCATCGAAGCTGATCAGCCGCGTGGGCTGGCTCTTCCAGCCCATCTTTCCCTCGTTCTTGCCGTACTCGATGCCCTCGGCATCAGCCGGCACCAGGATGGCCGACACGCCACCCGCGCCGCTGTCGGGCGTACCGGTGCGCGCCATCACCACCAGCACGTCGTTGGCGCCGGCCCCGGAAATGAACATCTTCGAGCCGCTGATCACGTACTCGTCGCCCTCGCGCACGGCCTTGGTCCGCAAGCTGGCCGCATCCGAGCCGGAACCGGGCTCCGTCAGACAGTAGCAGCCGAGGCACTCACCACTGATCAGGCGGTCCACCCACGAGGCGCGCAACGACTCGTTGCCCCAGCTCGCCACCATCCAGGCCACCATGTTGTGGATGGTAAGATAGGCGGTGGTGGAAATGCAGCCTTGGGAGAGCTGCTCGAAGATCAGCGAGGCATCCAGCCGCGACAGCCCCAAGCCACCGCGCTCCTCGGGAATGTAGATGCCCAGGAACCCCGCTTCGCCGGCACGCCGAATGACCTCGACCGGAAAATGGGAGGTGGCATCCCATTCGGCGGCGTGGTCGGCCAGTTCGGCCCGTGAGAAATCGGCGGCTGCCTGGACGAGCGCCTTCTGGTCATCGGTAAGAGAGAAGTCCATCGGGGTATCCTCAATGTGTGTGTCTGTCAGGCCGCGAATCGAAGCGCGATTCGACCTCTTTCGGTCAGCTGGTGGACAAGAGCGGTTTCTGACGTCAGCCAACCTAGCACTTGCTAGGTTTTACCGCACACATCCCTTGGTCGACAACCACTTTACGTTAACGTCAACGTCGTCTAGTGTTGCGAATACGTGGCGGGACACCGCACGACGGCCCGCCCTACTCATAGGAAGGTAGCAATGAGCACACCCAAACCGGAAGCCACCCTCGCGGTCAACGGCAGCCTCCCTCGGCATCGCCGCACCTATTCCATCGGCGAACTGGCCCGGATGTTCGAGGTGACGCCACGCACCATCCGCTTCTATGAACAGGAAGGACTACTGGCCCCTGAGCGCCGCGGACAGACCCGCATCTATCACGAGAAGGATCGCGTACGCCTCAAGCTGACCCTGCGCGGCAAGCGGCTGGGCTTCTCCCTGGCCGAGATCCGCGAGGTCATCGAGATGTACGACGCCATGCCCGACGGCAACGCACGTCAGCTCAGGCGACTACTGGAAATCCTCGCCGACAAGCGCAACAACATGGAACGTCAGCTCGAGGATATACGCCTGATGCAGCGCGAGCTCGACGACGTGGAAATGCGGGCGCGCGAAGTGCTCGAGCGGCTTGCCGTCACCGATTGATGACACGGCCCCCTCTCGCCATACGCAACGGCCGGCAGCCCGACCGCTCGCATACGGCGATCGGCTTTCGTAGCAAACTGCCACAACAAGACGGGTAACACGATGACACGCCAAGAATCACATAAACGCGTCCCGAACAGTTATGTCAGCGGCATCAGCGACACCCCGCTGAAAGGAGAAACCATCGGGGATTGTTTCGACGACACGGTGGCACGCTTTGCCGACCGCGATGCGTTGCTGAGCCTGCATCAAGGGCTGCGCTACACCTGGAAGGAGCTGCAGCAAGCCGTCGATCAGGCGGCCCGCGCCTTGCTCGCGCTGGGCGTGAAGAAAGGCGATCGAGTGGGCATCTGGTCGCCCAACTGCGCCGAATGGACCATTACCCAGTTCGCCACCGCCAAGATCGGCGCCATCCTGGTCAATATCAATCCCAGCTATCGTACCCATGAGCTGGAATATGCGCTCAAGCAGTCAGGCACCTCGACGCTGATCCTCCAGGGCACGTTCAAGACGTCCGACTACGTCGCCACCCTGGCGGAGCTGGCGCCGGAGCTGCGCGACGGCGCCCCGGCCACCTTCTCCTGCGCCCGCCTGCCGGAGCTCAAGCGCGTGGTATGCCTCGATGCGGACCGCGCCTTGACCGGTATGTTCAGCTGGCAAAGCCTGCTGGCACACGCCGACGAGGTCTCCGCCGAGCACCTGGCCGAGGTCCAGGCCACGCTGCAGTTCGACGAGCCCATCAATATCCAGTACACCTCGGGCACTACCGGCGCACCGAAGGGAGCCACCCTCTCCCACCACAACATTCTCAACAATGGTTTCTTCGTCGCGCGCACCATGGGCTTTTCGGAGCAAGACAGACTGGTGATTCCGGTGCCGCTCTACCACTGCTTCGGCATGGTGATGGGCAACCTGGGCTGCGTGACTCACGGCGCCACCATGATCTATCCGGGCGACGGCTTCGATCCGGAGGCGACGCTCAAGGCGGTCGCCGAGGAGAAGGCCACCGCGCTGTATGGCGTGCCGACCATGTTCATCGCCGAGCTGGAGCACCCCGATTTTGCTCAGTACGACCTCTCCTCCCTGCGCACCGGCGTCATGGCGGGTTCGATCTGCCCCATCGAGGTGATGCGCAAGGTCATCGACAAGATGAACATGGAGGACGTCACCATCTGCTACGGCATGACCGAGACCAGCCCGGTCAGCACCCAGACTCAGACCGACGCCCCGCTGGACAAGCGCGTGACCACGGTGGGCACTATTCATCCCCACCTCGAGGTCAAGTTGGTCAGCCCCGAGACCGGTGCCGTCGTGCCGCGCGGAGAGACCGGCGAGCTGTGCACACGCGGCTACAGCGTCATGCTCGGCTACTGGAACAACGAGGCGGCCACCGCCAAGTCGATCGACGGCGCCGGCTGGATGCATACCGGCGACCTGGCGACCATGGACGAAGACGGCTACGTCGCCATCGTCGGACGCATCAAGGACATGATCATCCGCGGCGGGGAGAACATCTATCCGCGCGAGATCGAGGACTTTCTCTATACTCATCCGGCCATTTCCGACGTGCAGGTGATCGGCGTGCCCGACGAGAAGTACGGTGAAGAGGTGATGGCCTGGGTCAAGCTCGGCGAGGGCCAGACACTGAGCGCCGACGAACTCAAGGAGTTCTGCAAGGGCAAGATCGCCCACTACAAGATCCCGCGCTACGTGAAGTTCGTCGACGAGTTCCCAATGACCGTCACCGGCAAGATCCAGAAGTTCAAGATGCGCGAGGAAGCGACTCACGAGCTGGGTCTGGCCTGAGCCGGAAGCCGCCAAAGCCGGCGGCATCCCACAGCAAATCACCCCCGCAGCTGCGCTGCGGGGGTGTTTTGCTTCCAGTATCCGGCTAGGTCCGCAAGGCAGACGATCTTCACTCCGGCACAGTCGGGTCAGAGCCCCTTGGGTGCGAAGATCCCAGGTGCATTGCGCCAGTAGCCCTTGTAGTCCATGCCGAAGCCAAACACATAACGATCCACCACCTCGAGGCTACAGTAATCGGCCTTGAGCCCAGGCACCGCCTTGCGGTCGTGGCGCTTGTCGACCAGCACAGCGGTTGAGATGCTCGTCGCTCCGGCCTCGTGGCAATAATCGAGGATCGCGCCCAGCGTCGCCCCCTCATCGAGAATATCGTCGACGATGACCACATGCCGGTCAGCCATGGGAATCTCCGGCGAGACGCGCCAGAACAGCTCTCCGCCGCGCAGGCCGCCGCGGTAGCGCGTGGCGTGGAGATAATCGACCTCCAGCGGAAAGCCCAGCCGCGTCAGCAGATGACCGGTGGTGATCAGGCCGCCGTTCATCACGCAATAGAAGACCGGCAGCTTGTCGCCGAGGTCGGCCGTGATCTGTTCGGCCATGCGATCGAGGGCGCGCTCGACCTCCTCGTGGGTGATGAGACAATCGGCGTTCTCCATGACGTCGCGCATGGTAGCCAGGGATTCGTGAAAAGCGGGATCGAGTTTGGGCATGGAACGCTCGTCTCAACCAGGTAAACGTAAGGAGTGTGAAGGGGCGGCCGGCCAGCTCAGAGGCTGGCCATGGCTTCCAGGCGGGCATGCACGCGACGCCAGCGCCCCAGTGCTTCCAGCGCGTCGATATCGGGGCGCGCGCGGCCGTAGCGCAGTCGAGCCGTCAGGCGCGTGGTGCGCCCCGTACAGGCATCGAGCGCCTCCAGCGCAGCCGCTCGATCGTTACAGACCAGCACCATGTCGCAGCCGGCATCAAGGGCCGCACGGGCCCGCTCGCCCGGCGAGCCGGCAAATGCGGCCCCGGCCATGCCAAGATCGTCCGAGAAGATGGTGCCCTTGAAACCCAGCGACTCGCGCAGCAGGCCGAGCCAGCTTGTCGAGAATCCCGCCGGCCGCGCATCGAAAGCAGGATAAGTCACGTGAGCCGGCATCACGCCATCGAGACGCGAGGCCAGCTCGATGAACGGGATCAGGTCATGCCGACGCAGGGCGTCCAGGGGTCGCTCGTCAACCGGCTGCTCCAGATGGGAGTCCGCCGCCACGCCACCATGTCCGGGGAAATGCTTTCCCACCGCCGCCATGCCCGCCTCGTGCAGGCCGCTGATGAAGGCTCCAGCCATGGCGGCGACGGCACCGGGATCCGAAGCGAAGCTGCGATCGCCGATCACGCTGGAGATCCCGCTGTCCACGTCCAGCACCGGCGCGAAGCTGAGGTCCAGCCCGCAGGCGGCCATCTCCATACCCAGCAGCCAGCCCGCGTCGAGACAGAGGCGCAGGGTCACTTCGGGTGACGTGGCAAAATCGCGCCCGATGCGGCCCATGGCAGGCAACCGGGTCACGCCTTCGCGCAGGCGCTGGACCCGGCCACCTTCCTGATCGATGGCAAGCAGCAGCTCGGGGCGTACCCGGCGAATGGTGTCGCACAGCTCGCGTACCTGTCGCGCGCTCTCGATGTTGCGGCCGAACAGGATCACGCCCCCCACCTCGGGACGTTTCAGCAACTGGCGCTCGTCCGCGAGGAGCCGGGGGCCTTCCAGATCCAGCATCACCGGTCCGAGGGTCTGCGTCATGATCGGAGTCCTTGGGGCTTGGAAGGGAGCTGATTCTAGACCAAAGACGTTCTCGACGACAGCCATAGCCTCAATGCATGCGCCCGGCCTATGCCGCACCGAGAACGGCTAGTCGTGAAGCCAGACGGGAGTGCCGGGCGGGGCCAGGACGAAGAGTTCGAGCAGCACCTCGTCGCGCAGGCGAATGCAGCCATGCGAGCGAGGCTGCCCCATCGGCTGATCCGGTGGCGTACCGTGAAAATAGATATAGCGCCGCTGCGAGTCGACGTCACCTCCGCGATTCACGCCACGTTCGAGACCGCATAGCCACAAAATGCGGGTCAGGATCCAGTCGCGTCCCGGTTGAGCGTCGGCCAGCGCCGTGCCGTACACTTCGCCGGTGGGTCGACGACCGCGAAACACGGCACCGATGGGTTGTTCGGCGCCGATCGCCGCCCTGACGTAATGCCAGCCGAGCGGAGTGCCACCGCTCCCCTCGCGCTGTCCCGGACCTGCTAATGCCGTCGAGACCGGCCATTCGTTATGCATGCGACCGTCCTGCCAATGCACCAGGCGCTGTCGGGCGATGTCGACCTCGAACCAGGTTCCATCGGGAGGCGGCAGCTCGGTCAGTCGTGGGGTACGCATCTCAGCTCGCCTTGGCCCGGGGCATGGCGGAAGGAGGCAGCGGGGCGTTCATGGCAGCCACCACAACCGGCCGTAGGCGACGTATCAGGTCGCGCACGGAGACATGTTCCTGATAGTCCTTCTCGGCGATGTCGCGCAGGGCGTCGAGACCCGAGAGAGTGAAGATCACCGTACCGAGGACGAAATGCAGGCGCCAGAAGCGCTCAGCGTCCGGGAGCTCGGGGGTGGCGCGCCGCACCAGTTCGACGAAGCGGGTAAAAACGCTGCCGTATTCGTCCTGAATGTACCGGCGCAGGTGGCCCTGGGCCTGACTATAGGCAAGCCCCAGCAGCTTCATGAAGACCTTCAGACTGTGCTTCTCGGCGGGCACCTCGAGCACGGTCCTGGCCATGGTTTCCAGCAGTTCCTCGAGGGGAATGACGCCACCGTCATGGCGCACCTCGAGTTCGTCGAGAGCATGGTGAAAGCGCACCGTGAAGGGGTCGAGGTAGCGGGCAAAGACCGCCTGGATCAGCGCCTTCTTGGAGCCGAAGTGATAGTTCACTGCGGCGAGATTGACGCGCGCCTTGCTGGTGATGGTACGCAGCGATGTCTCGGCGAAGCCCCGCTCGGCGAACAGGACTTCGGCAGTATCGAGTATGCGCGTGACGGTATCGGTCTGGGCCATGGTCAGTTCCCGCTGGAAACGGATGTTTTAAACATTACGAAAGTCTACGCCATTCGTTATCGTCAAACAAATGAGTGCTCGCGGGCAACGTTTAAAACGCAACTCGGCTGGTGGCCTGCGGGGGGTAGCGGCTTTTTACTGGATAGACTTCCATGCTGTATACTTGCACAATAAGGCACGCCAACCGGAGGACGACATGACACGCCCCCTAACCTCGCGCCAGCAGAACGTTTACGACTTCATCGTCAAGACGATGAACGACTTCGGTTATCCTCCGACCCGTGCGGAAATCGCACGGGCCCTGGGCTTCCGGTCGCCCAACGCGGCCGAGGAACACCTGCGTGCGCTGGAACGCAAGGGCGTGATCCGAGTGATTCGGGGCACTTCGCGCGGCATTCGCCTGCCTGCCCAGGAAAGCGAACCCGGCGGCAGCGAAACCGGTGCCGAAGGCCTGCCGATCATTGGCGAGGTCGCCGCTGGCAGCCCGGTATTGGCCGCCGAGCATATCGACCGCTACTGCCCTCTCCCTCCGGAGTTCTTCACACCACGCGCCGACTATCTGCTCAAGGTCCGCGGTTTGTCGATGAAGGATGCCGGCATTCTCGAAGGCGACCTGCTGGCCGTGCATCGCACCGACCGCGTCCGCGACGGTCAGATCGTCATCGCCCGGCTCGAAGACGATGTCACGGTCAAGCGCTTTCATCGTGATGGTCATCGAGTGATCCTCGAGGCCGAGAACCCCGACTTCGCCCCGATCGAGGTGGACCTGCGCCACCAGCCGCTGGAGATCGAAGGTATCGGAGTGGGAGTCATACGCGGCGGCAACGGCCAAGCTCTGGGGTAAGAGTTGGCTGCGCTCGGCCATGCGGTGCTGAAAATTGGCTTAACGTATTCGTTTGCAACCGCAAACTCCGTTTTTTGCCAATTTTTTGCCTTGTCTGGCCTTTGCTCGCGCAGCTCCGCAAGCTTAGGTACTCGTCATGGCTACGAGCCGTAAGATTCTGCATGCCGATTGCGATTGCTTCTATGCCGCTGTGGAGATGCGCGACAATCCCGCGTTGCGCGAGGTGCCGTTGGCGATTGGCGGCCGGGCCGAGGGACGCGGTGTCATTTCCACCTGCAACTACCCGGCCCGCGCCTATGGCATCCACTCCGCCATGCCCACCGCGCGAGCATTGCGACTGTGCCCCCATCTCACGCTGCTGCCAGGCGATTTCGACCGCTACCGCGAGGCCTCGCGCCAGCTACTGGCGATATTCCAGGAACTCACGCCCATCATCGAGCCGCTGTCGCTGGACGAAGCCTTTCTCGACGTCACCGACGTGACGCGCTTTTCCGGTAGTGCCACCTGGATGGCACGCTGGCTCAAGGAGGAGTGCCTCAGGCGCGTGGGCATCACCGTCTCGGTGGGAGCGGCACCGTCGAAATTCCTGGCCAAGATTGCCAGCGACTGGGAGAAGCCCGACGGACTCACCGTGATCGCTCCGACACAGGTGGACGACTTCCTGCGCGAGCTGCCGGTCACCAAGCTGCACGGCGTAGGGCCCGCGACGGCGAAGCGCCTCGAAGCGCTGGAGATAGCCACCTGTAGCGACCTGCAGCGCATTCCCATCGAACGACTGCTTCAGGAGTTCGGCAAGTTCGGACGCAGGCTGTTCGAGCTCGCACGCGGCATCGACGACCGGCCGGTGCGGGTAGAGCGTGAGCGCAAATCGATCAGCGCGGAAGTCACCTTCGCGAGCGACCTTCAGGACTTGGCCCAATGCCAGGCCGAGCTCGGCCCCTTGTGCGAGCGCCTGGAAGCGCGCTTCGCCCGGCACGGCAAGCCGCCGCTGGCCGGCGCCTTTGTCAAGGTGCGCTTCGACGACTTCACCCTCACGACGCTCGACAGTCGCGGCGCCTCGCCCACGCTCGGCACCTTCGCCTCGCTGCTCGAGCAGGCCTGGGCGCGCCGTGAACGCCCGGTGCGCCTGCTCGGAGTGGGTGTGCGCCTGGTGTCAGAAGATGCAAGACGACAGCTCAGCCTGCCCTTCTGACGCTGTCACTTGGTATCGATGTAACGATGGCTATCGAACGTCGCCACCCAGTCGGGGTGGTAGATCATCAGGCAACTGAGCAGCATGCCGGTGATGAAGGCCTCGGAGGGCATGAGCAAGGGAAGAAACATCAGGTAGTCACGGGCGAGCCTCACCGCCTCCGGATCGGTGGCTCCAAGCAGCACCAGCCCGATTCCCGCCAGCCCGGTCCCCAGCGTGGCCAGGGCCGAGCCGAAGAAGCCGCACAGGAAGAGAAAGATCATCACGTTGTCTGGCAGGTAGCGATCCACCAGCCGCCAGATGAGCACCATGATAACCACCGGAATCACACCGGTAATGACGATGTTGATCCCCAGCAGCGTCCAATCGGCACGCCCGAGCAGCGCCAGCGAGAGGTTGACCAACAGATTGGTCACCAGCGCCAGTGGCGCCTTGAAGAGCAGCGTCAGCAAGGCGGTGAACATCAGGTGCAACGTCAACCAGTCCACCGATTGCGCTCTGAGCTGCCATAGCAGCATGGCCACGACGGTGGCCGCTAGCCAGCGATGCTGCAGTCCTCGGTCCTCTAGCAGTTCGCGCCATGGGCGCTGAAGGAGCGCCAGCGCCAGTACGATCAGCGATATCAGCCCGCCGGCGATCAGTAGCCAGGGCGCCAGAATCGGTTCGGAAAACGACATGGCCAGCGCCATCCATTATTAGTGAGTCAGGCGAATACCACCGTCTTGTTGCCATGGATCAGCACCCGGTCCTCCAGATGCCAGCGCAACCCGCGCGCAAGGACGGCCTTTTCCACGTCGCGACCGAAGCGTACGAGATCCTGTGGAGTGTGGCAGTGGCTGACGCGGTGTATGTCCTGTTCGATGATCGGGCCGGCATCGAGTTCCTCGGTCACGTAGTGGCAGGTCGCGCCGATCAGCTTCACTCCGCGCGAATGCGCCTGATGGTAGGGGCGCGCTCCGGCGAACGACGGCAGGAAGCTATGATGAATGTTGATTACTCGCCCCGCGTAGCGTTGGCACAGACGCGGCGGGAGTATCTGCATGTAGCGAGCCAGCACCACGCAATCGGCCTGCAGTTCCTCGACGTGACGCTCGACTTCATCGAAGGCAGTTCTCTTGTCTCCGACCGGCACCGGCACATGGCGATACGGCAGCCCATGCCACTCGACCAAGCCGCGCATGTCGTCATGGTTGGACACCACGCCCACGATATCGCCGTCGAGTTCGCCGGCCGTCCAGCGGTAGAGCAAGTCCACTAGGCAGTGTGACTCGCGCGAGACCATGACCACCACGCGAGGCCGCCGTCGAGTGTCGCGCAAGGCCCAATCCATGTCGAATTCGCGGGCAACCGGTGCGAATGCTTCGCGTAGCTCGGCGGCGGACATGCCGACCGAATCGGCGAGAATTTCGTAGCGCATGAAGAAGCGCCCCGCTTCCAGGTCGGAGTGCTGACTGGCTTCGGTGATCGAACCGCCGTGTCCGGCAATGAAACCGGAGACGCGCGCCACGATTCCGCGACGATCGGGACAGGAAACGACGAGTCGGTAGTAATGGGACATGGTGGCGATACGCTGCTGACCGGAAATGGCGAAGCGCGCATTGTAGCGAACTCGCACCGCACGGGACACGTCCAAGGTGTAGTCGCCGCGGCAGTGCATTTGTGGAGGGTCGCGGCGATCCCGTATAGTGAAATCACACTCTTCGGAACCGTTCTGCCGATGCCTTCGACCCGCGCTACCATCCGTCCTCGTCGCCGCATACCGCTGCATTTTCTGCCGCTGGGAGGCTGCGGCGAAATCGGTATGAATCTGGGGCTTTACGGCCACGAGGGTGAATGGATTGCCGTGGATTGCGGCATGATGATTCGCCAGGACCTGCCGGACAGCCCACTGCAGGTGCCCAGCCTCGAGACGCCCGAAGCCCTTGGCATCCGACCCTCGGCCCTGTTCATCACCCATGGCCACGAGGATCATATCGGCGCTGCGGCCTGGCTCTGGCCCAGGTGGCAGTGCCCGATCCACGCCACGCCATTGGCCGCCGGTCTGCTGCGCGCCAAGTTCCATGAGCGAGGCCTGGCGATCGACGCCATTCAGGTGATCGAACCGGGCGAGGCGGTTGAGAGCGGCGCCTTCACCTTGCGTTACCTGCCGGTGACCCACTCGATTCCCGAGAGTTGTGCCCTGCTGATTGCCGTTGGCGACTATCGCGTGCTGCATACCGGTGACTGGAAGCTGGATCCGCAACCGCTGATCGGCGCACCCATCAAGGGCTCGCTGTTTCGCGCCCTGGCGCCGGTGGACTTGGTGGTGGGAGATTCGACCAACGCTCCACTGCCCGGTCATTCACGCAGTGAAGGCGAAGTGGCGGAGGCACTGCGCCATCGCCTCGCGCAGTGCTCGGGCCGTGTGGTGGTGACCTGCTTTGCCAGCAATCTGGCCAGGGTGCTGGCGGTAGCCCAGGCAGCGGAACGATGCGGAAGGCGTGTCAGCCTGATGGGGCGGGCCATGGAGCGCATGGTGACCGTCGCGCGCGGGCTTGGTTATCTCGACGACATGCCACCCCTGGTACCGGTGAGCGATCTCGGCTACTTGCCCCCCGAAGAGATACTGGTGATCGCTACGGGCAGCCAGGGCGAACCGCGCGCCGCCCTGAGCCGGTTGGCGGCGGGCCGTCACCATAGCTTCGAGCTGGAACAGGGCGACACGGTGATCTTCTCGGCCAAGGCCATTCCCGGCAACGAGCCGCACATCGAGCGACTCAAGCATGCCCTGCGACGGCTCGGCGTGACGCTCTGGGACGAGTTCAATCATCCGGAGCTGCACGCATCGGGCCACCCGGCCCAAGACGAGCTGCGCACCTTCTATGGCTGGGTCAAGCCACGGAATCTACTGCCTGTCCATGGTGAGCGCCAGCATCAACGAGCGCATCAGCAGCTCGCTGAGGCGATGGGTATCCTGGCCCCGCTGGCGCCGGTCAACGGCGATCTCGTACGCCTGGATGCCGAGGGACTCAGCCTGGAAACGCGACATCCCCAGCGCCCCTGCATCGTCAGCCAGAACGCCGTCACTCCTCTGCCAGGCCTGGCGGCCGAGCGCGGCTCGTCGCGGCATGGCATTCTTCACCTCGCCCTGCCCGTGGCCTCGACCGGCAATGGCTGGGTTCGCATCGGACGCCTCATGCTGGATGCGCATCGCGTCAGCGCCCTGGACGAAGATGCCTTCGCCGACTGGTTGGACGAACGGTTGGAGGAACTCGACGCCACGACGCTGGCCGAACTGCGCACGGCACTGCAGCCGCTGGTGACTTCATGGCTGGGGCAGCACCTGCGTCAATTGCCCGACGTGCATCTTCAGCTTCTCGCCGTGGAGGCGCCGGCCTTTCGCTGATAGTTGCTGGCCATAAATCTCATTAACGAGCGCTGAAAAAACGGAGGTGACGCTCCCGCATCGCCCCCGTTCTCCTGGGTCAAGCAGACGATTCTCGAGCGAGTCGTCAAGAATCGCTGGCATTCTTGGGTGGACGTCCGCGCCGACGGCGCGGCTGCTCCCCCACGAGATCTTCCACGGAGAGACCGGCATCGGTCATGGCCTCGCGGATCTCAGCCAGTTTTCTTTCCTTGTCCGCTTCCTCCTGTTTGCGGAGCTTCTCTTCCTCTTTTTTCTGCTCGATCACCTCACCGATGACATCGGAGAGTTTGTTCAGCTGCTCCATGCTCAACTGGCGAGCCGCTGCACGAGCCACATTCTTGTTCCGGGCGATACGCTCCAGGGTTTCGCTGGACATTGGCCTCCTCCATGCAAGAAAAAGACGAGCAAGCCAAAAAGGCTCACTCGTCGAAAGTATATGTCGAATTGGGGTCTTGGCAAGAAAAGGGACAATCCAATCCGCTGCAATGAAGGCACGATAGAACCGAAAAAACCGCGACTAGTCTTCAGCCTCCGGTCATGTTCATGAAGCGCACGATCTGAACATCGCCGTCAGTAGTGAAGTGATGTCGTTCAGGCTTAAGCGGCAAAGCCTCGACAATGGCACGCTTGAGTGCCTCCATATCCCCCGGGTGTCGACGCAGTACGGCGCGCAGATCGACCGAGTGCTCATTGCCCAGACAGAGCAGTAGACGTCCCTCCGCCGTTACCCTTACGCGGTTACAGCTGGCACAGAAGTTGTGGCTGTGCGGTGAAATGAAGCCGATGCGAGATTCGCTGTCGGTCATTCGGAAATAACGCGAGGGACCCAGCGTGGTCTCGGTAGTGGGAAGCAGGGCATGGCGTCGCTCGATGAGGCTCTGGACATCGTCGCTCGAACAGAAGGTCTCATCCCGGCTGTGGTCCGACACATCGCCCAACGGCATCTCTTCGATGAAACTCAGGTCGACCTTTTCGTTGCGTGCGAACTCGACGAGGTCGAGCACTTCATCGTCGTTGCGTCCCTTGAGAACCACGGCATTGAGCTTGATACGCTCGAAACCCGCCTCACGTGCAGCGCGCAACCCCCCCAGCACCCGGTCAAGATCACCGGTGCGGGTCAACTGACGGAAGCGCTGGGGATCGAGCGTATCGAGACTGATATTGAGTCGCTGCAGGCCGGCGTCACGAAGACGCCGCGCATGCTTGACCAGCCCCGCGCCGTTGGTGGTCATGGCGAGATCCTTCAGGCCCGGCAGACCGGCGATCTGCTCGACCAGTTGATCGATGCCGCGCCTGACCAGCGGCTCGCCGCCGGTCAGGCGGATCTTCTCCACTCCCATCTCGACGAATGCACGCGCCACCATGCCGAGCTCCTCCAGCGTCAGCACCTGAGCGCGCGGCAGAAAAGTCATCTCTTCGCTCATGCAATAGACACAGCGGAAATCGCAACGGTCGGTCACCGAGATCCGCACATAGCGAACCCGCCTGCCGAAATCGTCGATCAGTTCATGGGGTATCGTCATTGTCGCTCTCCCAGCGGCCGGCATCCCGGTAGTCCGATTCGCGCTCGGCGACCCAGTAATCGCCGGTAGTACTATGTTCCTTTTTCCAGAAAGGCGCGCGAGTCTTGAGATAGTCCATGATGAAATCGCAGGCCTCGAAGGCCGCCCGGCGATGGGCACTCGCCACCACTACCAATACGATAGGGTCTCCCGGCGCCAGGCGTCCAACCCGATGGATCACCCGCACTCCTTGCAACGGCCAGCGCGCCTCGGCCCCGCACACGATCTCTCCCAGCGCGGCTTCCGTCATGCCCGGATAGTGCTCGAGGCTAAGCGCAGTCACTTCGGGACGCTCGTTGAAGTCGCGCACCAAACCGGTGAAGCTGACCACGGCACCGATATCCGTACGCCCTGCCAACAGGCGGCGCTGCTCTTCACCTGTATCGAAGGGCGCTTGCTGTACGCGAATCATCCCGCTCAGCCTCCTGTCACCGGGGGGAAGAAGGCGACTTCGTCCTCGTTGGTGATCGGGGTCGGATCGAGCGCCATCACTTGATTGACGGCGCACAGCACGCGCCCCTCGGTGAGCTTCGCGAAGCGTGCGTCGCGCTTAACCAGCGCTGCCTTGAGGCCACCGACATCGGCACTCGGCAGGCTGTCGAGCGGTAGAGAAAGCTCACTGATACCCAATCGCTCGCGCAGCTCGGCAAGGAATTTCACCCGCACGCAGGCCGAGTCGATATCGCAACGCGTGCCCACCGACACCTGACCGGCCATGCCCTCACCCGTCACGATGGGCGTCGCCGAGGTATGTGCCTGGCGCTGGTAGTCGCCCGACTTGCCGCCCTGCTTGGTATCGAGATGGATGGCGCCAATCTCCATGTCCTTGTCGACCGCCTTGCACATGTCATAGAGCGTCAGGCAAGCCACGGAAACCGCTGTCAGTGCCTCCATTTCCACTCCGGTGCGCCCATTGAGGCGGCAGCTGGCGAACACCTCGACACGTGAATTCTCCTCGTCGAGGCGAAAGTCGACCGTGACCTTCGACAGCGCCAGCGCATGGCACAGCGGAATCAGTTCATGGGTACGCTTGGCGGCCTGGATGCCGGCGATGCGCGCCGTCGCCAGCACGTCGCCCTTGGGCAGCCCCCCTTCGCTGAGCAATGCCAAGGTTTCGGGCTTCATCTGGATGTAGCCGGAGGCGCTGGCCTCACGGCGGCTTTCGGGCTTGTCGGCGACGTCCACCATATGGGCCTCGCCGCGCTGATTGAGATGGGTCAGGGTCATGAAGGGCAGCCTCGGGATACTTCTGAAAGCGGTTGAACGGAAGCGGTGGCGCGCACGACACGCGTCATGTCGGCGGCGTTTGTGCCAAGACGATAGGCGGGCGATATCGAGGACGACCGCTCGACACGGCTGCGGCAGGAAGGGTTCATGGGTCAGGCACCTCACGCGGCGCCTGCTCACGCGGCCAGCGCGCCGGCCAGGCCGAAATCCAGTCGGCGATGCCGTCCAGATCGTCGAGATCGAGCGAGTCGACCCCGGCCGGCACGCTCGCCGGGCCGGCACTGGCCACCGCCTTGACCCATGGATCCTCGGCCACGCGCAGCGGCTTGCCGACCTCATCGCGATAGAGTTCGAGCTTGGGTAGCGGCCAGGCCTTGAAACCCTCGATCAGCACCAGGTCGGGGCGCTGTCCGCGTATCGCCTCGACCAATTGCGCCAGGTCCGCTTCCTGCTGGTCGGGGGTTTCCATCATCATCGCCCAGCGCACGCGCGAAGCCACCAGCATCGGCGCCGCCCCGGCCTGACGCAGGCGATGGCTATCCTTGCCGGGCTGGTCGACGTCAAAACCGTGATGCGCATGCTTGATCACCGCGGCACGCAACCCGCGCGCCGCCAGGCGCGGCAGCAGGCGCTCGAGCAGAGTGGTCTTGCCGGTGCCGCTCCAGGCGGCGATCCCCAGCAGCGGCAGGTCGTCGTCGAAGCGCAGCGGAACCGTTTGCGGCGGAGCGGTTTGCGGATGGTCCATCAAGGTCGACTCTCCTCCTGCAAGCGCGCTTCCAGGCGCCGCTTGTCATCCTCGGTGTTGAGGTTGGTGAAGGCCTCGCGAGAGTCGCCGAAGTCCACCGCCACCCAGGCATGACGCGCGTACCAGCGGCCGACCTTGCGCTCTCCCGTCGCCAGCACGGTCAACAGATCGTCGGCCAGAGTCGTGCGCAGCAGGGCCACCACGGGATGCAGGCGCTCGCCATCGTGGGCCACGGCGATATCGTGCTCGTCGACGCCTGCCGCCAGCCGGCTCAGCAGGTCGTTCGGCAGTGCCGGGGTATCGCAGGGCACCACGAGCAGCCAAGGCGTGGTCGCCGCACGCATGCCCCCGTAGATGCCCATCAGCGGGCCTTGGAAACCCGACTCGGGATCGCTGACAACCCGATCCGCGAAGGAGCGGTAGACCTCGAGATTGCGGTTGGCGCTGATCACTATCTCGGCGACACGGCCAACCAGGCGCGCTTGCACATGACTCACCAAAGGCTGCCCGGCAAAGCTCTCGAGCCCCTTGTCCCGGCCGCCCATGCGGCGACCCTGCCCGCCGGCGAGAATCAATCCGGTGACATCGATGTCTCTCATGCCTCCATGATGCCTGAGCCGGCGGCAGCATGCCACGGCGGTCAGCGCGGGCGACAGCGGTTCATGACGCCGATCACCTTATGCTTATACCGGACGGCGACAGCAGGTATCATGCGTCAAACAAATCGAACGGACCCTTTGGACCCGACAATGCAAGGATTTGACGTAGGCGCCCGCCTGCGCGAGCTGCGCAAGGGGCGCAAGCTGTCCCAACGCGAACTGGCCAAGCGCGCCGGCGTGACCAACAGCACCATCTCGCTGATCGAGCAGAATAGCGTCAGCCCTTCGGTGAGCTCGCTGAAGAAGATCCTAGATGCGCTACCCGTCTCGATCAGCGCCTTCTTCGCCGGCGACGAGCCGGCAGCGCCACGTGCGTTCTACCCTGCCGATGAGCTCACCGAGATCGGCGACGGGCATCTTTCGTGGCGACTGGTCGCGGCGCGTCGTCCCGATCGCAGCATGTCGATCATTCACGAGCGCTACCCGCCCGGCGCCGATACCGGCGCGGAGATGCTCGAGCACGAAGGTGAAGAAGGCGGCGTGGTGATCTCGGGCGAGATCGAGATCACCGTCGCCGGCGAGGCGCAGATCCTGCGTGCCGGCGATGCCTACTATTTCGACTCGCGCCTGCCCCACCGTTTTCGCAACCTGGGCGACGTGGAGTGCGTCATTGTCAGTGCCAACTCCCCGCCCACCTTCTCTGAAGGCGGCAGGGAGCTGCACCACGCCTAGCTTCGTCCGAAGACTGGCTGCGCTTGGCCATACTGCGTTAAAAATCAGTTCAAAGTACTCATCTACACTGCGTAAACTCCGTCTTTGGACTCGCGACATCCCTGGCGCTCGCTCTTCGAGCAGCGGAGCTGCCCAAATCGGCTTCCTGCCGATTTGTCACTGTTTTTTGCCTTGCGACCCACAGGGTTGTGGGAAGTGCGTTGGCCCGTAGGGAACGGGCCTAACCCTGGCCTTCGCTCGCCGACTTTTCAAACGAAGCTCAGTTCTCCTCTTCGGCACTGGGCAGCACCCAATTGAGCACGATGCCCACCAGAGCGGCGAGGCTGACCCCTTGCAGGGTGAACTGACCGCCCCCGAACTGCATCCCGCCGATACCGAACACCAGAATCAGCGATACCACCACCAGGTTGCGCGGCGCAGTCAGGGGCTGACCGGCACGCACCAAGGTGTTCATGCCCACCACCGCGATGGAACCGAACAGCAGCGTCATGATGCCGCCCATCACCGGGCCGGGAATGGTCTGCAGCAGTGCGCCCAGCTTGGCGACGAACGCCAGCGCGATGGCGAAGCAGGCCGCCACCACCATGATGCGCGGGTCGAAGGCTCGGGTCAGCGTCACCGCCCCGGTCACTTCCGAGTAGGTGGTGTTGGGCGGACCGCCGAACAGCGCCGCGACGGAGGTGGCCAACCCATCGCCCAGCAAGGTGCGATGCAGTCCGGGCTTCTGCAGGTAGTTCTGCCGTGTGACGGAACCGATCGCCACCATGTCGCCGATATGCTCCACCGCCGGGGCAATGGCGACCGGAATCATGAACAGGATCGCCGCCCAGTGGAAGCTCGGCGCGGTGAAGTTCGGGATCGACAGCCAGGCGGCTTCACGGACCGGCGTGAAGTCCACCAACCCCATCAGCAAGGCCATGGCATAGCCGAAGAGAATGCCCCCCATGATCGGCACCAGCCGCAGCAGGCCGCGGCCGAATACGGCCAGCACCAGTGTGACCAGCAGGCTGGCCATGGAAAGCAGAATAGCCGGGCCGTAATCGATGTGGTCGCTGGTCTCGCCGGTAGCCATGCTGACCGCCACCGGCGCCAGGGCCAGACCGATCACCATGATCACCGGCCCCACCACTACCGGCGGCAGCAGTCGATGCAGCCAGGCGGTGCCCTTGAGGCGCACCGCCTGCGAGATCGCCACATAGACCAGGCCCGCCACCATCAGCCCTCCCAGGGTCGCCGATACGCCGAAGCTGGCGATCGACCCCTGGATCGGCGCGATGAAAGCGAACGACGAGGCCAGGAAGACCGGCACGGTCACCCTGGTCACGCCGTGGAACACCAGGGTGCCGACCCCGGCGGTAAACAGGGCCACGCTGGGATCGAGCCCGGTCAGCAGTGGTACCAGCACCAGTGCGCCGAAGGCGACGAAGAGCATCTGCGCCCCGGTCAGCAAGGTCTTGGGCAGGGAATCGGTGGGCGCCTTCGCCACCGCCGCTTGTTCGTTCATGGAATGTTTTCCTTCTCTTGTATCGTTCATTGAGTCGAAGGCTTCCTGCCCAGAAAAACGCCCCTGGATCGCGATCTCAGGGGCGTCTTCCATGTCAAAGGTCTTTTCGCCAGGTCTAAGGCAAAATTACCGAGTGCCAAAGATCTTGTCCCCTGCGTCACCGAGCCCCGGCACGATGTAGCCGTTCTCGTCGAGATGATCGTCCACCGCGGCGGTATAGATCTCGATATCGGGGTAGGCGTCCTGCACCCGCTTGATGCCCTCGGGCGCGGCGACCAGCACGATCACTTTCATTTGCTGGCAGCCGCGCTCGCGCAGCATGTCCAGCGTTGACACCATCGTCCCTCCGGTCGCCAGCATCGGGTCGATGACGATGGCCATGCGCTCGTCCATCTCGCCGGCGAACTTGGCGAAGTACGGCACCGGCTCGAGGGTCTCCTCGTCGCGATAGAGTCCCACCACGCTGATCCGCGCGCTGGGAATCAGATCGGTGACCCCGTCCAGCATTCCGAGCCCGGCGCGCAGGATCGGCACGATGGTGACTTTCTTGCCCTTGAGCAGCTGCACCGGGATCGGCTTGCCGCTCCAACCGTCGATCTCCTGCGCCTCGAGTTCGAGGTCCTTGGTCGCCTCGTAGGTGAGCAGCTTGGCCAGCTCGCCGGCCAGCTCGCGAAAGCTCTTGGTACTGATGCCGGCTTCGCGCATCAGACCCAGCTTGTGCTGGACCAGCGGATGTTGAATGGCATGGACGCTCATGACGGACCTCTTCGGCTGGGGTGGTAACGACGGCTGTCGTCGCTCGGGCAAATCGCGCGCTATTCTACCCGCATCGCGCTAGCAGGTTAAGGCGCCATGCGACGCGCGCCCCTATTCACCGGGCTCACCGGGCGATTCGGGCAACTGCCAGTCGATCGCTTCGCGGCCGTTCTGTTCGAGAAAGGCGTTGGCTCGCGAAAAGTGATGGTTGCCGAAGAACCCGCGATGCGCCGACAGCGGAGAGGGATGCGGCGACTCCAGTACCAGATGCCGGGACGTATCGATCAACGCCTTTTTCTGCCTGGCGTGGCTTCCCCAGAGCAGAAACACCGATGGGTTGCCGTGGGCGCTGACGGTCTCGATGGCACGATCGGTGAAATTCTCCCAGCCCTTGCCCCGATGGGAACCGGCAATGCCCTGCTCCACCGTCAGCGAGGCATTGAGCAGCAGCACGCCCTGACGCGCCCAATGCTCGAGATTGCCATGCGCCACCGGACGAAAACCGACGTCGTCGGCCAGTTCCTTGTAGATGTTGACCAGCGAGGGCGGCACCCGCACCCCGGGGCGCACCGAGAAGCAGAGGCCGTGGGCCTGGTTGGGGCCGTGGTAAGGATCCTGCCCGAGGATGACGACCTTGACCCGCTCCAGCGGGGTCAGCTCGAAGGCGCGAAACCAATTCGTCGAATGCGGATAGATCACTTTCCTGGCCGCTTTCTCCGCAGCCAGGAAATCGCGCAGCGACTGCATGTAGGGCGCATCGAACTCGCCCCCCAGCCAGCGCCACCAGCTTTCGGGTAATGGATAGCCCATGATTTAACGCTTCACTTGATCCACCAGGGGCTCGACGTAGGCGATCCCCATGTCCCAGGGAAACTGTATCCAGCAATCCTGTGCCACTTCGGTCAGGTACTGGTCCACCAGCGGGCGACCTTCCGGCTTGGCATAGACGGTGACGAAATGCGCCTTGGGCAGCATCTCACGCACCTTGCGCGCCGTCTTGCCGGTGTCGACCAGATCGTCGACCAGCAGCCAGCCGTCGCCGTCGTGCTCAACGGCCTTGAGCACATCGAGGCCCCCCTGGTCCATGTGCTCATAGCTGCTGATACAGATGGTGTCGATCAGCCGTACGTTGAGTTCACGTGCGATCAGCGCGGCGGGAATCAAGCCGCCCCGCGTGATCGCCACGATGCCCTTGAAGTCGCGCTCGACCAGACGACGGCACAACTCGCGCACGTCGCGATGCAACTGATCCCAGGAGACGGTGAAATGCTGATGATAGCGGCTATCGGTCATGGTCGTCTCACTCGTCCTCATTGAAGGAACAGACCGCAAAGACGCCGAAACCGGCCTCGCGAATCCGGCTCGACCCGCCGATTTCCGGCAGGTCGATAATGGTGGCGGTTTCCACCACGTGCCCGCCGGAGCGGGTGATGAGCTTGGCGGCTGCCAGCATGGTGCCGCCGGTGGCGATCAAATCGTCCATGATCAGGATGCGATCCCCCTGGCGGAACGCATCGGAATGCAGCTCCACCTCGGCCTGACCGTACTCAAGGGTATAGGTCTCGCTGATGGTGCGAAACGGCAGCTTGCCCTTCTTGCGCACCGGCACGAAGCTGCAGCCCAGTTCGTAGGCGACCGGCGCGCCGATGATGAAGCCGCGGGCATCGATCGCGGCGATGGCGTCGAGCTCCATCTCCTGATAGCGATGCACGAAGCTGTCGATCAGCTTGCGAAAGGCCGAGCTGTTCTGCAGCAGCGGGGTGATATCGCGGAAATTGACCCCGGGCTGGGGCCAATCGGGGACGGTTCGAATCACGGACTTGATGTAGTCGCCGTAGATGCTCATCGCAGGTCTCGGTGAGTGTATGTCAATCGAGGAACAGGAACTTCAGCACGAACAGGATCGCCAGCACGACCACGGCCGGGTTGAGGTCGCGAAACCGTCCCGACAGCGCCTTGATCGCAGCGTAGCTGATGAAGCCCAGCGCGATCCCCTCGGCGATTGAGAAGGTCAGCGGCATGGCCAGCGCGGCGATCAGCACCGGGGCGGCATCGGTGGGATCTTCCCAGTTGGCGTGGGCCAGGCTGCCGGCCATCAGCACGGCCACGTAGAGCAGCGCACCGGCGGTGGCGTAGGCCGGGATCGACCCCGCCAGCGGAGCGAAGAAGAGGCTGATCAGGAACAGTATCGCGACCACCACGGCGGTGAGGCCGGTACGCCCACCCGAGGCGATGCCGGCGGTGGACTCGATGTAGCTGGTGGTGGTCGAAGTGCCCAGCACCGCACCGGCCATGGAAGCGCCGCTATCCGCCATCATGGCCCGACCCAGGCGCGGCAGCTTGCCGTCCTTGTCGAGCAGCCCACCCTTGTGCGCCACGCCGACCAGGGTGCCGGAAGTGTCGAACAGATCGACGAACAAGAAGGCGAAGATCACGCTGATCATGGCCACGTCGAGCGCCCCCGCCAGGTCCATGGCCATGAAGGTCGGCGCGATGGAGGGCGGCATGGACATCAGTCCGCCGTACTCGTTATGACCGAGGAGCATCGCCACGACGGTCACGCCGATGATGCCGATCATCACCGCACCGGTGACGTTCAGGTAGGCCATGGCGGTAATCGCGAAGAAACCCAGCAGGGCATAGATTGCGGCCGGTTCGGAGAGATCGCCCAGCGCCACGTAGGTGGCGGGATTGGCAACCACGATGCCGGCATTCTTCAGCGCGATCATGGCCAGGAACAAGCCGATGCCGGCGGCAATGCCAAGCCTCAGGGAGAGCGGAATCGAGTGGATGATCCACTCGCGGATCTTGAAGATACTGAGCAGGAAAAAGCAGAAACCGGACAGGAACACCGCTCCCAGAGCCGCCTCCCAGGTGTATCCCATGCCAAGCACGACGCCGTAGGTGAAGAAGGCATTGAGCCCCATGCCGGGCGCCTGGGCGATGGGATAATTGGCCCACAGTCCCATGATCAGACAGCCCACCGACGCGGCCAGACAGGTGGCGACGAAGACCGCGCCGTAGTCCATACCCGCCTCGGAAAGAATGCTGGGGTTGACGAAGATGATATAGGCCATGGTCAGGAAGGTGGTGATCCCGGCAATGACCTCGGTCTTCACGCTGGTATTGTGTTCTTTCAGCTTGAAGTGGTTGTCGAGCAAGTTCTTCATGTTGTCGTTCCTGCGCACAAGGACTGGTGTTCGACCAGGGGGCGAGAAAAGCCGCACATGGTACCCAAAGGCCGCTGACGATGCGAGGCCGGCCCGGACCCTGTGCGGCACGGTTCGCTCTGTATAAGCAAACTCCACGCCATACGCCAGCGCACTGGCCAACGCAGACTTGACGAAACGGTCATTTGAGAACGCGTTCAGACACCACGTGCCGCCAGTACGCGCTCGACGGTCTCGACGATGGCCTGGGTCTGGGGATCGATCTCGATATTGACCCTGTCGCCCGGCACGCGGTCGACCAGAATGGTCCGTGCCAGCGTTTCGGGTATCAGGTCGACGCAGAAGCGCGGCCCACGGTCGGTCGTGGCGCGCCTCACCTCGCCTATCGTCAGGCTGATGCCATCGACGCCGATATAGCCCTTGTCGAACAGGAAGCGCCCGAGAACGTGCGGCACTTCGAACCAAAGCCGGCGGTTGTTGGGTGCCTCATCGAGCTCGACGAGCTCGGCCAGGGCCATGACATGCCCCGACATGGCGTGCCCGCCGATCTCGTCGCCGAAACGCGCCGCCCGCTCGATATTGACGCGATCGCCCTCGCGCAGCGCACCGAGATTGGTCACGCGCAGGGTCTCCCGCATCAGGTCGAAACTGACGAGATCGTCGTCGACCGCGGTCACGGTCAGGCAGACGCCGTTATGAGCGACGGAAGCCCCGAGTTCGAGTCCTGCGCGCAGCGTCTCGGGCAGCCGCACCACGTGGGTGCGGAACGCTTCGGCCTCATGAATGGCGACGACTTCCGCCGTGCCCTGAACGATGCCTGTGAACATGATATCTCCTCGCGCGGCTCCCGGCGGCGGCGGACGAATGGCAAGGCTCGCAGTGTATGAACTCGCAGGCGCAACGTCCATCGGCACGGCTGCGGCACCGAAAGGCATAGCAGGACGAAGTCATGGAAAAGCCAACGGCATCAGTGCTTTCTTCTGAAAACTGATGCAACGGGTACAGACATACACCAACGCATTGACAGCATGCGCCTTTGGTCCTAGTATTCGCCATCACATTTCAGGCGCCGATTTGTACCCGGATTGCGGGCGCCCACGTCGAAGGCTGCGGTGAACCCGCTTCACGAGCCAACGACGTGAAGTGCAGCTAAAAGGGTGTGTCCAGCGTTGATGGCCACCCGCCAGGGTGGCCTTTTTTTCGTTCCGGCTCCCGCTGCCGCCCGCCCGGTGACGGCCCGTCACTGGAAGCCAGATGATCACGCTACGCAACGTCTCCAAGACCTATCATCTCAGGGGCAGTCGATCCCGGCTCCCCTTCGCTTCGCGCCGCGAAACGCCATCCCGCACCATCGAGGCGCTCAGCAACGTCGACCTCCACGTGCCCCAGGGCAGCATTCATGGCGTCATCGGCCTGTCCGGCGCCGGCAAGTCCACGCTGATCCGCTGCGTCAACCTGCTCGAGCGGCCTTCTCGCGGCAGCGTGATGGTCGATGGCCAGGAGATGACCGATCTCTCCGCCACCCAGTTGAACCAGGCGCGCCATCGCATCGGCATGATCTTCCAGCACTTCAACCTGCTGACCACACGCAACGTGTTCGACAACGTCGCCCTGCCGCTGGAACTGATGGGCCTCAAGCGCTCCGCCATTCGCGAGCGCGTAATGCCGCTGCTCGAGCTCACCGGGCTTTCCGACAAGACGCGCCAGTTTCCGGCCCAGCTCTCCGGCGGCCAGAAGCAGCGCGTGGCCATTGCCCGAGCGCTGGCCAGTGAACCGCGAGTGCTGCTCTGCGACGAGGCGACCTCGGCGCTGGATCCACAGACCACCGGCTCGATCCTCACGCTGCTGCGTGACATCAACCAGAAGCTCGGCCTGACCATCCTGCTGATCACCCACGAGATGGAAGTGGTCAAGTCGATCTGCCACCGGGTGAGCCTGATTTCCGATGGCGAGCTGGTCGAGGAAGCCGATGTGGGCGATTTCTTCACCGCCCCGCGCACCCGGCTGGGCCGCGAATTCCTCAACGACTTCCTCCAGCTCGAGCCGCCCAAGGCACTCGTCGAGCGCCTCGAAGAGGAACCGGGCGAGCACACTCATCCCGTGGTGCGTCTGGCCTTCTCGGGCGATGCGGTCTCGACTCCGCTGATCTCGCGGCTCGCGCGTGAATGCGGCGTGGACGTCAGCATCCTGCAGGCCAAGGTGGAGTCGATCCAGGAGCGCACCCTGGGGTTGATGATCGCCGAACTGCTTGGCCCACCCGAGCAGACCCGCCGGGCCATCGACTATCTCGAATCCCATGATCTGAACGTGGAGGTACTCGGCCATGTCCAGCGCGATGATTGACCTGATTATCCAGGCGACCCTGGACACCCTCTACATGGTCGCCGTCTCGGGCGTAGTATCGGCCGCGCTCGGCGTTCCGCTGGGCGTGATGCTCTACGTCACCCGCCCGCGCCAGATCCTCGCACGCCCGCTGCTCAATCAGGTGCTGGGCATGGTGACCAACATCGGCCGCTCGATTCCGTTCATCATCCTGATGGTGGCAATCATCCCCTTCACGCGCATGGTCGTCGGCACCTCGATCGGTACCAATGCCGCCATCGTGCCGCTGACCATCGCCGCCATTCCCTTCGTGGCGCGCCTGGTGGAAGGCGCGCTCAATGAGATACCGCCGGGCCTGGTCGAAGCCGCCCAGGCGATGGGCGCCACGCCGCACCAGATCATCGTCAAGGTGCTGCTGCCGGAAGCCCGAGGCGGCATCGTCACCGGGCTGACCATTACTGCGGTGACTCTGGTCAGCTACTCGGCCATGGCCGGCGCCGTGGGCGGCGGCGGCCTCGGCGACCTGGGCATCCGCTACGGTTACAACCGCTTCAATCCCACCGTCATGCTGATCACCGTGGCCATCCTGGTGGTCATGGTGCAGGGCTTCCAGAGCCTCGGCGATTACCTGGTACGCAAGTCGGACCGCAAGTGAAGGCAACCCCAAAGGAGAAAGACCCATGCAAGCCAGCCTGACCCGCCTGTTCGGCGCCACCGCTCTCGTCGGCGCCACCTTGATCGCCGGCTGCGGCGAGAACGACGGCGCCAGCGAGACCCGCTCGATCAAGGTCGGCACCATGTCCGGCCCGGAGTCGGAGGTCATGGAAGTGGCGGTACAGGTCGCCAAGGATCGTTACGACCTCGAGGTCGAGATCGTCGAGTTCACCGACTATGTCTCGCCCAACGCGGCGCTGGCCGACGGCAGCCTCGATGCCAACGCCTTCCAGCACGAGCCCTACCTGCAGAGCATGATCGAGGATCGCGACTACGATCTGGCCGTGGCCGGCCACACCTTCGTCTATCCCATCGGCGCCTACTCCGAGAAGCACGACAGCATCGAGGAATTGCCCGACGGTGCCATTATCGCCCTGCCAAACGATCCGACCAATGGCGGCCGCGCGATGATCCTGATGCACAACGCCGACCTGATCGAGCTCGACGACCCCGAGAACCTCGAGGCCACGCCGGTGAACGTGGTGGAGAATCCGCACGACTTCCAGTTCCGCGAGATTGAGGCAGCCCAGCTGCCACGCGTACTGCAGGATGTCGACCTTGCCTTCATCAACAACACCTTCGCCCAGCCTGCCGGTCTGAGCTTGGACGACGCGCTGTTAAGGGAGGGTCCCGAATCCCCGTACGTCAATATCATTGCGGTGCGCGAGGGAGATCAGGATCGCGAGGAGATCGAACAGCTGGTCTCCGCTTACCAGAGCGAAGAAGTCGCCGCCAAGGCGAAGGAGCTGTTCGACGGTGCCGCCGTTCCCGGATGGGAGTGAACCGCCAAGCGTGAGCGGTATGCAAGACAACGGGCCGACGCCATGCGTCGGCCCGTTTGCGTAGCGAAGCCGGTCGGGGCGCTCAGCCGATCTTTTGCTCGACCTTGTCGATCCGCCCCTCCAGGCTCTGGTCCTTGTCGGTGGCCGTGGCAATACGGATCGCGCTGTCCACCCGCGGCGCACCGCGCTCGTGCAGCACGTCGTGACAGCGCTTGACGACCTGCATCACCTCCTCCCAGGAACCTTCGAGATTGGTACCATGGGCATGCAGTCGGTACTTCAGGCCCGCCTCCTCGATGACTTCCTCACAGGCGGCGATATGGGACGACAGCGAGGCCCCCGCCCCGACCGGGGTCACATTGATATCGGCAACGACGCGCATTCTTCATTCCTCCATGTCGGCCACGGGTCCATGTCCGTATCCGAAACCTAGTCGCGCCAAGGCCATTGTTCAAACCCGCACCGAGGAGACCGCATGCCCTCCACCAATCCCGATTACGCCCTGCTCGCGCGCCAGCTCGAAGCCCTGCTCGACGAGGGCGACTGGCTGGTCAACAGCGCCCAGACCTGCGCCTTCGTCATGCAGCACGTACCCGAGCTCAACTGGGTCGGCTTCTACCTGCAGCGGCAGCCCGAGCGGCTCACACTGGGCCCCTTCCAGGGCAAGCCGGCGTGCAATCCGATCCCGTTCGACAAGGGCGTTTGCGGTGCCGCCGCTCGTACGCGCACGACCCAGCGCATCGACGACGTGCACGCCGTCGCCGACCATATCGCCTGCGACGCCGCCTCCAACGCCGAACTGGTGATTCCGGTGGTGCGGGATAGTGTGCTGTGGGGCGTGCTGGATCTGGACAGCCCGCGCCATGCACGTTTCAGCGAGGAGGATCAGGTCGGCATCGAACGGCTGGTTTCGGTATTCGTCGAACGTACGCACCTGCCGGACCTATTCACATCGCGGTAGCGTCCGGGCATCGGCCAGCCGGGCCGAAAAGCAGAACGCCCCGCAGCGATGGCTGCGAGGCGTTCGGAAGTCTGGTAGGACCAAGCGGATTTGAACCGCTGACCTCCACGATGTCAACGTGGCGCTCTAACCAACTGAGCTATGGTCCTGAAGCGGGCGGCGTGGGCTGGTAGGACCAGGCGGATTTGAACCGCCGACCTCCACGATGTCAACGTGGCGCTCTAACCAACTGAGCTATGGTCCTGTTTCGCCTTCCCTTTTCGGCTGTGTTGCCGCCGCTTTCCGCGCCGGCAACGGATGCATATCTTACCCATATCGCTGTCTTTTGCAAGCCTCAAACGGCGCTTTTTACCCGCTCGACCGCCTCGAGCCAGCCGCGATAGAGCCGGTCGCGCTCTGCCTCCGGCATGCTCGGCAGGAACTCCCGCTCGCAACGCCACAGCTCGGCGATCTCGTTCAGATCGCGATACCAGCCGAGCCGAAGCCCCGCCATGTAGGCGGCCCCGAGCGCGGTGGTCTCGAGCACCGTGGGCCGGTCCACTTGAACGCCCAGCATGTCGGCGAGGAACTGGACCAGCCAGCTGTTAGCCACCATGCCCCCATCGACCCGCAGCGTCCCCGGCGACACCCCCATGTCGTCGCTCATGCAGGTCTGCAGATCCCGGGTCTGGTAGCAGACCGCCTGCAGTCCCGCTGCGACGATCTCGGCGATGCCGGTGTCACGGGTCAGGCCAAAGACGGCGCCCCGCGCCTTGGGGTCCCAGTGCGGGGCGCCCAGGCCGGTAAAGGCCGGCACCAGGTAGACGCTGTGTCCGTCTCTCGTCTCCCTGGCCAGCGCCTCGGTCTCGGCAGCATGGTCGAATAGCTTCAAGCCGTCGCGCAGCCACTGTACGGCGGCACCGGCGACGAAGATGCTGCCTTCGATGGCGTAGGTGGTCTTGCCATTCAGTCGGTAGGCCACGGTGGTCAGCAGCCGGTTGCGCGATACCGCCGGGGTATCGCCGGTATTGACGATCATGAAGCAACCGGTGCCGTAGGTGCTCTTGCCCATGCCCGGTTCGAAGCAGGCCTGCCCCACCAGCGCCGCCTGCTGATCGCCGACGACACCGGCAATGGGCAACTCGACGCCGAGCCACTGCGCGTCGGAGATGCCGAAATCGTCGCTCGAGTCGCGCACCTCCGGCAGCAGGCTGGCCGGAATGCCGAACAGTGCGAGCAACTCCTCGTCCCACTGCTGCGTATGGATATTGAAGAGCATCGTACGCGAGGCGTTAGTGGCATCGGTGGCATGCACCCGACCGCCGGTAAGGCGCCACAGCAGGAAGCTGTCGACCGTGCCGAACGCCAATTCGCCGCGTTCGGCGCGCGCTCGGGCACCTTCGACGTTATCGAGCAACCAGGCCAGCTTGGTTGCCGCGAAATAAGGATCGATGAGCAGTCCGCTACGCGCCTGGACGTTTCCGTCGTGCCCCTGCTCGCGCAGACGCTGGCACAGATCGGCGGTACGTCGATCCTGCCAGACGATCGCATTGTAGAGAGGCTCTCCCGTGGCCCGATCCCATAGCAGCGTGGTCTCGCGCTGATTGGTGATACCGATACCGGCAATGCGCTCGCGAGCCACGCCGGAGGTTTCGATCGCCTCTCGGCAGGTCGCCACCACCGACTCCCAGATCGCCTCGGGGTCGTGCTCGATCCAGCCGTCGTGCGGAAAGTGCTGGGGGAATTCCTGCTGGGCGATGCTGGCAATGTTGCCGCCGCGATCGAAGAGAATGGCACGCGAGCTGGTGGTGCCCTGGTCGATGGCAAGCAGATAGTCGGCCATGAGAGGTCCTGTCGTTGTATGTTCGTTTATGATCATCAAGAGTACTGGACTATGTTCGCAATGCTCTACGACTTTCGTCGCGCATCGCCACCGCCGCCTGCCGATGCCGTGCCGAATCGCTTACACTCGCGTGAGCGAAAGGGAGCCGTCATGAACCAGCAACAACGTCAGGATGCCATCGTCGACCTGGTGCGGCGCCAGGGATACGCCAGCATCGAGCAGTTGACCGACCATTTCTCCGTCACGCCTCAGACCATACGCCGCGACCTCAACGCCCTGTCGGAAGAGGGGCTGATTCGTCGTGTGCACGGGGGAGCGGGACTGGAGTCCAGCACCGTCAATACCGCCTACAGCACGCGCAAGAACCTCAATCTGGAAGCCAAGCGGCGCATTGCGTCTCTGGTGGCGAGCCACGTTCCCGACCACGCTTCGCTGTTCATCAACATCGGCACCAGCAATGAGGTCGTAGCCGAGGCGCTGCTCGATCACCAGGGGCTCGAAGTGATCACCAACAACCTCAACGTGGCGGCCATCCTCCAGCACAAGGACGACTTCAACGTCATCATCGCCGGCGGCCAGGTGCGTTCACGCGACGGCGGCATCATCGGCGAGGCGACCATCGACTTCATCAACCAGTTCAAGGTCGACTTCGGCATCATCGGCATCAGCGGTATCGACGAGGACGGCTCGCTGCTCGAGTTTGACTATCAGGAAGCGCGCGTCGCCCAGGCGATCATTCACAACTCGCGCCAGGTCTACCTGATTGCCGACCACTCGAAGTTCCATCGCAATCCCGTGGTACGGCAAGGCAACCTCTCCCAGCTCGACGCCCTGTTCACCGACCGCCAGCCGCCCGAACGGATCGTGCATCTCATGCAGGTCAACGACGTCGCCCTGCACATCGCCTGACGCCTCTCCTCCCGTTCTCTTCAAGCCGGCACCGATGTGTCGGCTTTTCGCGTTATTGCCCCTTGATGTTCGGTTTCGATTGATTTATGTTCGGTTTCAAACATGACTGATGGCGAGGCGCAGCCGCGGCTCGCCGTTTCATTGGAGTTCCGTTCATGGCGCAGACCACCCCCGCTCTCCTCGACATGCTCGTTATCGGTGGCGGCATCAACGGCACCGGCATCGCCAACGATGCTGCCGGGCGCGGTCTCTCGGTCGCCCTCTGTGAACAGGGCGATCTCGCCGGGGCCACCTCATCGGCCAGCAGCAAGCTGATCCACGGGGGATTGCGCTACCTCGAACACCGCGAGTTCCGCCTTGTCGGCGAGGCCCTGCGCGAGCGCGAGGTGCTGCTGCAGAAGGCACCCCATATTATCTGGCCGCTGCGCTTCATCCTTCCTCACCGTGGCCACCTGCGCCCCGCCTGGATGATTCGTGCCGGCCTGTTCCTGTACGACAACCTGGGCAAGCGCAGGCGACTTCCCGGCTCGCGTAGTGTTCGTTTCGCTCCCGATTCGCCTTTGATTGACGGAATCGTGCGCGGTTTCGAATATTCCGATTGTTGGGTCGACGATGCCCGCCTGGTGGTGCTCAATGCCATGCAGGCGCGCGAGAACGGCGCCGAGATACTGGTACGTACCCGCTGTACGGGCGCGCGCGAGCAGCATGGCCATTGGTGCGTCGAACTTGAGGATATCCGCACCGGGGAACGCTTCGAACGGCACGCCCGGGTACTGGTCAACGCCGCCGGCCCCTGGGTGGAGAATGTGGTCCGCGAGCAGGCGCGGCGTTCGTCGCGCTACTCGATCCGCATGATTCAGGGCAGCCACATCATCGTGCCCCGTCTCAACGCCGACGACCGTGCCTATATCCTGCAGAACAGCGACCGTCGAATTGTCTTCGTGCTGCCCTACGAGGATGACTTCAGCCTGATCGGCACTACCGACCGACGTTACCAGGGCGACCCGTCGGAGGTGGTCATCAGCGCGGAGGAGATCGATTACCTGCTCGGCGTGGTCAATGATCATTTCCGCCGCCAGCTCGACCGTCACGACGTGATCGCGAGTTTCTCGGGCGTGCGTCCGCTGTGCGACGACGAATCGGCGGACCCCTCGGCAATGACACGCGACTACACCCTGGCACTGGATAATCAGGGTGCGCCCTTGCTCTCGGTCTTCGGGGGAAAGATCACCACCTACCGCAAGTTGGCCGAAGCCGCCCTTGGTCAGTTGACCCCCTTTCTGCCGGGCATGGCGCCGCGCTGGACCGCCGAGGCCGTCCTGCCCGGCGGCGACATCGACAATCAGGCGGACTTCGTCGAGCGCTTGCAGCACGACTTTCCCTGGCTCGGTGAAGCTCGTGCTCGTCGCTTCGCGCGCAGCTACGGCAGCCTCTGCCTGCACTTTCTGCGCGGCGCAACGTGTGTCGAAGACCTGGGCGAGGAGTTCGGTGCTGGCCTTACGGCAACCGAGGTCGACTATCTGATGGATCACGAGTGGGCGGCCTGCAGCGAGGACATTCTCTGGCGCCGCACCAAACTGGGGCTGCGTCTGACACCGCGCCAGGTCGATGCACTGAAGCGACATGTTGCAACACACCGTCACGGACTGGCTGCATGAGGCTCCGATCGCGTAGGCTCTGAAGAAAGGGTCGCTCGAACCCGCCTACGCATTAGGAGACCTCATGGCCATCTACCCGCTCGCACTTGGCGGTGCGGTCGCGCTGTTGCTCGTAGCCACGATCAT
Organism: Billgrantia saliphila; assembly: GCF_002930105.1. GTDB lineage: Bacteria > Pseudomonadota > Gammaproteobacteria > Pseudomonadales > Halomonadaceae > Halomonas > Halomonas saliphila. The sequence continues at coordinate 194,198 of NZ_PJRN01000007.1, forward strand.
CGCCAAGCTGCCGCTGCGCTGGTGGTGGATAAGGGCCTGTGAATTCCCTCGGCTGCAGCTGGCGTCGGCCGCCCTGGTCACCGCCCTGCTCTCGCTCACTCTTGAGTCTCCATGGCGCTGGATCCTGTTCGGTGCGAGCCTGTTGGTCATCGTCCTGCAGGCTCGCTTCATCCTGCCCTGGACCCGCCTCTGGCCGATTCAGGTGCAGGATGCCGAGCCCGGCCAGCAGACTCGCTGCGTGACGCTGCTGATCGCCAACGTGCTGACGCCCAACCGACAGGCCAGCCGACTCATCGAGATCATCCGCCAGAACGATCCCGATATCGTGCTGACACTGGAGTCCGATGCCTGGTGGCAGGAAAGACTCGACGCAGCGCTCGATGAAAGCTGGCCCCACAGCGTCAAGATTCCCCTGGACAATCTCTACGGCATGCACCTCTATTCGCGACTCCCCCTGGACAACACCCGGGTCGACTGGCTGATCCAGGACGATATCCCCTCGATCCACACCGATGTCACACTCGAGAGCGGCGATACACTGCGGCTGCATGCGCTCCACCCGCGCCCGCCCGCCCCCAATGAGAGCGAGGAAACGCTATGGCGCGATGCCGAGCTGCTTCTGGTCGGCAGCGCCATTCATCGCAACCCGATTCCCACCATCGTGGCCGGCGACTTGAACGACGTGGCGTGGTCGCGCACTACCCGCCTGTTCTGCCGTATCAGCGGCATGCTCGATCCGCGCCGCGGCCGAGGCATGTACAGCACCTTCCATGCCCGTAACCCGCTACTGCGCTGGCCGCTGGACCACATCTTCACCAGCGAGCACTTCACCCTGAAAGCGATGCGTCGGCTACCCGGCTTCGGTTCGGATCACTTTCCCATCCTGGCATCGCTCTGCTTCCGCCCTTCGCGAACCGACGAGCACGAGACTCCCGAAGCCGAGGCATCGGAACGGGAGTGGGCACGCGAGACCATTCGAGAAGCCAACGAGCGCGAACAGGAAACCTGACTTCCGGTCAGCCCGGGATACCGCCCTGCGTCAAACGAACGGGGTCGAGCAATCGTTCGAGTTCTTCCCGACTCAGCTCGGTCTGCTCCTCGGCCACGTCGATGATCGGCCTGCCCGCCTGGTAGGCCTGCTTGGCGATGGACGCTGCCGCATCGTAGCCGATCACCCCATTGAGCGCAGTGACCAGAATCGGGTTGCGCGCCAGCGGCTCGGCGAGCCGATCCTCACGCACGCGAAAGGTCGCGATGGCACGATCGGCCAATAGGCGAGCCGTGCGACTCATCAGGCGGATCGAGGTCAACAGGTTATGCGCGATCAAGGGAAGCATCACGTTGAGCTGGAAATTGCCGCTCTGCCCCGCCACGGTCACGGCACTATCCAGGCCGATCACCTGAGCGGCGGCCTGCGCCGCCGATTCGGGAATCACCGGGTTAACCTTGCCCGGCATGATTGAGCTGCCCGGCTGCAGCGCCTGGAGTTCGATCTCGCCGAGCCCGGCCAGCGGACCGGAGTTCATCCAGCGCAGATCGTTGGCGATCTTCATCACCCCGCAGGCCAACCCCTTGAGCTGTCCCGACAGCTCCACGGCGGCATCCTGGGACCCCAGGCTGGCAAAGAAACTGTCGTTGGGCGCAAGCGCAAGGCCGGTCTGCGCGCTGAGTTCGCGCGCCATGCGTTCGGCGAATTCGGGATGCGCATTGATGCCCGTACCCACCGCCGTGCCGCCCTGGGCCAGCCTGGCAAGGCGCAGCATGGCGCCATCGATACGCTCGACCGCCTGTCCGATCTGGCTCGACCAACCGCCTAGTTCCTGGCTCAGGCGCAGCGGCATGGCGTCCATCAGGTGGGTGCGGCCGGTCTTCACCACGCCGTCTAGCTCCGTGGCTCGCTCGTCGATGGTCATGCGCAGGTGAACCAGCGCGGGGCGTAGTTCCGCCGTCACTTCCAGCGCGGCCGAGAGATGGATGGCGGTAGGGATCACATCGTTGCTCGACTGCCCCATATTGACATGATCGTTGGGTCCCACCGACAGCCCCTCACGACTGGCAAGATGGGCAATCACCTCGTTGACGTTCATGTTGCTCGACGTGCCGGACCCGGTCTGGAACACATCCACCGGAAACTGGTCGTCATGACGACCGTCGACGATCTCCTGGGCAGCCGACACGATGGCCTCGGCCCGCTCGGCTTCGAGCAGCCCCAGCTCACGGTTGACCTTGGCCGCCGCCAACTTGATGCGTGCGATGGCATGGATGAAGGCAGCCGGCATCGGCTGGCCGGAAACGGGGAAATTCTCGACGGCCCGCTGGGTCTGGGCCCCGTAGAGCGCGGTGGTGGGCACCTTGAGTTCGCCCATGCTGTCGCGTTCGATTCGATAGTCGCTCATGGCAATCCCTCGTCTGTTCTGCGTTCCTTTTCTTCACCATGGCGGTACAGGGCATCCCTTGCAAGCCGGGCCCCACTTCTCGGCGAATGCCCGAGGCATGTCGCTTCGGTCATTCCCCGACATGACAACTATCAAGTTTCAGCCCCTTGTCGCCGCGACTGCGAGGTAATGTGATAACTATCGTCGCCACTCCGGAAACGAGTTTCTAAGATAGCTTCGGCCGCCTAGTCGAGCGGCCACGACTCTCAGCGAAACTCAAACAAGGCCAACAGGCCAAGACACGGATTCCGTCAATGAAGCAACCGAACATCGCATTGACCCTCCTGCCCCAGGAGCAACTCACTCTTGTTCACTCGCATGAAACGGGAGAACTTCAGCGCTATCGTCGGCTGACTCTCGGTTTTCTACCGCTCATGCCCCAGGTGAGCCGCCTGATGGCCTCGCTTGGCCTTCAATGCGAATCGCGACTGGCAAGCCTTCGCCAGGTCGCCGCCCGTATGGAACTCGACGCCTGCGTGGCCGAATCGCCCCACGAGCTACACAGCTATGTCATGGAGCAGCCGCACTGCTTCGTCACCGACGAGGACATGGCCGAGCAGGTACTCCAGCAGACCTTGCACGCTGCGATGGAAGCCTGCGGCCTCTTCCAGTGGCTGATCGAGACCAACGCCACACCCGAGCTGCATCGCCCCTTCGTGGACTTCACACAGCAGAAGGAGAGCGAAGCGCGCGTCCTGCTCGAGTTCCTCGAACAGCGCAAACACGCGATACCCATGACGGAACCCATCGCTGCACCACGTTCAGGCGCGCCGACGCCTGCCCGTGGAGTCCGCTACCCGAGACAGCTGCGTAAGGTCGAGTAGGCGATACTCCCGTCCGCGTACCGCCAGCAACTCCTGGGCCTGAAAGGCCGCCAAGGTTCTCCCCACGGTCTCGTAGGTCAGGCCCAGGTAGTTGCCGATATCGCCACGCGAGATGGCGAGGCGGAAATGCCGCGAGGAGTAGCCACGGCGACGAAAACGCTCGGAGATGACCAGCAGGAAGCAGGCCAGTCGTACCTCGGCCTTACGGCTAAGCAACAGATGCAGCCGGAGACGTTCCTCATGCATGGCCTGGCTGAGGTTGCGCTGCAGTCGGCGGCGCAACGTCGGCATGCGATTGCAGAGCCCATCGAGGCGCGCGAAGGGATATTCGCAGACGGTCGTGGTCTCGAGCGCGATAACGTCACCGGGGCTGTAGCCGGTACCGATGGCATCGAAGCCGACCATGTCGCCCGGCAGGCACAGGGCCGTCACGAGACACTCGGCGCTCTCGGTGGTCGTGACCTGCTTGAGGCTGCCGGAACGCACGGCATAGAGGCTCTTGAAGACATCGTTCTGCGCCGTCAAGGCGTCGCCCTTTTCGAGCTTGAGCGGTGGCGGAATGATGGCCTCGAGCTGCGCCGACTCCTCCGGTGTCAGTCCCTGCGGCAGGCAGGTCGCGCTGAGATAGCAGGAGAAACAACCTGCTATCGGGGTGCCTTCCGCGTGCTCGCTCATGCTGCGAATCGCCATGGCAAGGCCCTCATCCTGCATAGCCAACATAGTTGTGAGTATACGAAGCCTCACTGCTAGCCGCAGTTTGAGTTGCCCCATGCTTTGATCTCGTCAGGCAGTACGGCACAGCGCTCAGCGGAATGATGAAAACCATGCTGCAGGAAACAGACCACGCCCCTAAGGTTAATGCTGCAACGCCGCAGGGTGGCATGACCTCCGGGAACAGGAGGCAAGAAAAACGAAGGGAGCATAGCCATGCAGCAGAATCTATCTTGGATGACGACGGACGTCCTGAGCCGACTCAGTGCCAATGCCGGCATGTTGTTGATTCGCAGTCTGTGGGAGTACTGCCCCGAGCACATGTTCATCGTCCGCGTCGAAGGGCCGGGCAATTACGTCATCGAAGCCATGAACCCGACGCAGCAAACCATGCTCGGTGACGAACGCTCCTGCGTCGGCAAGCGCATCGACCAGCTCATGCCTGCCCCGTTATGCCAGGGCATCATCGCCAATTTCGCCCGCTGCGTCGAAAGCGCCAGTCCCATACGCTATGAGGAGAGCAGCAGCTATCTCGACCAGCACGGCGACTATCGAGACGGCCATTGGCAGACTCTGCTGGTGCCCATCAGCGACCAGAACGGCCGCGTCACCCATCTCTTCGGTGTCTCTCGCGAATTACTGCCGGTGGCATCACCGTTTGCCTCCCCGCGTCCCGAAAGTCCCGAGCTGGAACGGCGCGTCATGGAGCGCACCGCTGAGCTGGTTGCGGCCAATCAGAAGCTTGCCATCCTGGCCACTCGCGATCATCTGACCGAGACCTACAATCGGCGCCACCTGTTGGAACTGGCCGATATCGAACTGAGGCGCGCCTTTCGCTACGACTTGTCGTTGTGCCTGATGATGCTCGATATCGATCACTTCAAGGAGATCAACGATACCTGCGGCCACCAGGCGGGCGACCGGGCGATCCGCATCCTTGCCCGCACCCTGATGGCCACGGTGCGCGAGTGCGATCTGGTGGGGCGTTACGGAGGCGACGAGTTTCTTATCCTGATGCCCGAAACGACACCGGAGGGAGCACGGGAAATCGCCGAGAGAGTACGCAGAACGCTCGAGCAATCGGGCCAGATCACGGTCAGCATCGGTATCGCCAGCCTGGAGCCCGACGACCGCTTCATCGACGACCCCATTCATCGGGCCGATACGATGCTGCTACAGGCCAAGCGCAACGGGCGCAACCGTATCGAATGTCCTGCGTAAATCCGGCAACGTTGGCTTACCCAACTCATATTGCGACGCTCAAACCACTCTGTTACGTTGCGCTGGTAGCTCGTCGAAGGCCAATTCAAGCAGGCACAACGATCGTCGACCGCCCAGGCGAAGTGACGGCCGCGGCGCCAGCCAGTAATATCGCAAGGCCCGTCGAACCCGGTTCGACGGGCCTTGTCGTTTCTCGTCGGGATGTCGCGGTTCCAACGGCATCGTTTATGCTCGTTGCGCACGGGCACGGCAATGAGGAAACAGTGACATGAAAGCCTGGATACCCCTGGCCCTGGTGGGCCTGAGTCTCGCCGGCTGCCAGATGATGGAACCCGGCCCTCCCCCAGAACGCATCGAAGTGATCGAGATCGGCGAGCCGCGGCCGGACGTCGAGCCGGCGGAAGAGACCTCCCGCATAACGCGCCAGGTCGCCTTTCCCGCCGAGGAGTACGCCTCTCTGGAGAAGAGCGGCAACGCAGCGATCCACGGTCGACTCACGCTCAACGGCAGGCCGGGCGCGGGCGAGACGATCTCGGTGGCGCCGGTGACCACCTATTCCGCCGAGGCGGCGGAGCACGCCCTGGCCGGACAGGCCGTCGAACCGGCCGACCCACGAGCCAGGGAATATACCCATACGACCCGCACCGACGACAGCGGTCGTTTCACCGTGCAGGGATTACCGGCCGGGGAGTTCTACGTGTCGGGAAGCATGGTCAATACCGCCAACGGGCAGCGCCAGGTGATACTCCGCCAGGTGTCGCTGCGCAATGGCCAGCGTCTCGATGTCGAACTGAGCCGTTGACGCCCTACCAGCCCAGGGCCTGCTTGACGAAGGGAATGGTCAACTTGCGCTGGGCCGTGAGCGAGGCGCGATCGAGCTCCGCCAAGGCCTCGAACAGCTCGCCGAGACTGCGTGGGCCGCGATGGAGAATGTAGCGCGCAACTTCATCCGGCAACTGCATGCCACGCAGGCGTGCACGTAGCTGCATCGCCTGCAGGCGTTCGCTGTCGTCGAGGCCGTGAAGATGGAAAGTGACACCCCAGGTCAGACGCGATGCCAGATCCGGCAACTTCACCGGCAGTTGGCGCGGCGCGGCGCTTGCCGAGACCACCAGACGCTTGCCGGCGTCGCGCAGACGATTGAAGGCGTGAAAGAGCCCCTCTTCCCAGCGTCGCCGGCCGATGACCGCATTGATATCGTCGATGGCCACGAGATCGAGCCGCTCGACGTCCTCGAGCATCAGCGGCGGAAAGTGGCCCAGGTCGCGTAGCGGCAGGTAAAGGGCACGCATGTCGCGATCCGAGGCGGCATGGCAGGCCGCCTGTAGCAGATGGGTGCGGCCGGTACCGGGTCCCCCCCAGAGATAGAGAAAGGGCTCGCCCCCGGCATCGAGCTGATGCACCAACCGATCGACCAGACTGGCGTTTGCCGCCGGCAGGTAACTGTCGAAGGTGGCATCGTCACGCAACCCCACGCCCAATGGCAGTTGCGCCGGTGCTCGGCTCATGGTGATTCCTCATCGTGACGGCGCCGTGTCCCGGCATCGTACAGGCTGCTTCGCTTGTAACGTTCGTTGAGTTCTCGTAAGAGTACCATGATCACGGCCGCCACCGGCAGCGCCAGTAGCACGCCGGTAAAGCCGAACAACTTGCCTCCCGCCAGCACGGCGAAGATGACCGACACCGGGTGCAGGCCGATGCGGTCCCCCAGCAGCTTGGGCTGCAGCAGAATGCTCTCGAGAACCTGGCCGGTAGCGAATACCGCCACGACACCGATCAGCACCAGCCAGCCGTCGAACTGGAAGAATGCCACGAGCAGCGCCACGCTAAGCCCGAGTATGAAACCCAGGAACGGCACTATGCTGGCCAGCCCCGCCAGAATGCCTATCAGCAGCCCGAAACGCACGTCGATCAGGGTGAGACCGACGGCATAGATCGCTCCCAACGACAGCATGACCAGCAGCTGACCGCGCAGGAAAGCCGACAGCACCTCGTCGCAGCGCTGGCTCAGACGGATCGCATCCGGCTCCCAGCGACGCGGCAGCAGGTCGTGCAGGTTGGCCATCATCCTGTCCCAGTCGAGCAGCAGATAGAAAGTCACTACCGGGATCAGCGCTACGTAGGTGACCCAGGTGATGAAGGCCATACCGGAGCGCCCGATCTGTCCCAGGAACTGGGCCGCGTAGCCCCCGGCATTTTGCCAGTTCTCGGCCAGCGTCTTCTGTACGGCATCGAGGTCGGCGGTTACATCGAGCCCCGTCCAGCCCTGTATTTGGGGGGCCAGTACCGTCTGCACCCAGGCGAAGATACCGGGAATCATCTGATCGAACTGGCGGATCTGCTGCATGAGCAGCGGAATGAAAATCAGCAGGGCGATCGCCAGCACGATCGACATGACAAGGAATACGGCGCACACCGCCAGCGTGCGCGACATTCCCAGGCGCTCGAGCCGATCGGCCAAAGGATCGCTGAGATATGCCAGGATCATCCCCGCGATGAACGGCATCAATATCGCCTGCAGCTGGAACAGCAGCCACACCACCGCCACCACCCCCGCCAGCAACCACCACTCTCTGCGCATCCCTCCCTCCCTGCCTTCGATGTCCGCGGCGATGCGAGCCGCGCCACGTGATGCTACAATTCCGGCCCGATCTTGCCCACTGCCCATCGACCTGTCGGAGCGCATCTCTCAGCGGCCGATGCGACCGCCGACAGGTCACTAACCGCGACACTTCGTACAGGACAGGCCATGACCGACTCCGATTCCTCCCGCCCCGCCAAGGCATCTCTCAGCTACAAGGATGCCGGCGTCGACATCGATGCCGGTAACGCGCTGGTCGACCGCATCAAGGGCGTAGCCAAACGCACCCTGCGCCCCGAGGTGATGGGAGGGCTGGGCGGCTTCGGCGCGCTGTGCGAACTGCCTGCGGGCTACCGCGAACCCGTTCTGGTATCCGGCACCGATGGTGTCGGCACCAAGCTGCGCCTGGCCATGGACCTGAATCGGCACGACACCATCGGCATCGACCTGGTCGCCATGTGCGTCAACGACCTAGTCGTGGTCGGTGCCGAACCGCTGTTCTTTCTCGATTACTATGCCACGGGCAAGCTGGACGTGGATATCGCCGCGGATGTCGTGGCGGGTATCGGCGAAGGCTGCGAACGCGCCGGCTGTGCCCTGGTCGGTGGCGAAACCGCTGAAATGCCCGGCATGTACGAGGGCAACGACTACGACCTTGCCGGTTTCTGCGTCGGCGTAGTGGAGAAGTCCGAGATCCTGGACGGCAGCCGTGTCGCCGAAGGTGACGTGCTATTGGGCATCGCCTCCTCGGGACCGCATTCCAACGGCTACTCACTGATCCGCAAGATTCTCGAGGTCAGCGAAGCCTCGCTGGACGTCGCCGTCGACGGCAAGCCCCTGGGCGACGCACTGCTCGCGCCCACGCGCATCTACGTGAAACCGCTGCTGTCGCTGATCAAGGAAAGCGGCGTGGCCGTGCACGCGCTGTCACACATTACCGGTGGCGGACTGCTGGAGAACGTCCCACGCGTTCTGCCCGAATCACTCGCCGCGCGCATCGACGTGTCCAGTTGGACCCGACCGGCAGTGTTCGACTGGCTGCAGCAACAGGGCAACGTGGCCGAGCACGAAATGTATCGCGTCCTCAACTGCGGCATCGGCATGGTCGTGGTCGTGCCCGCGCGCCAGGCCGACCAAGCGCGTGCCCATCTCCAGGCGCTCGGCGAAACGGCCTATCGCATCGGTGAGATTGTCGCCCGCGGCGAAGGCGAGGAAGCGGTGCAACTGGAGAACCTCGAGGCATGAGCGAGACATCCCTCAGCGACACCTTGAACGGTTTCACTCCGGAGCCCAGCAGCGCGCGTCGAATCGTGGTGCTGATTTCGGGAAACGGCAGCAACCTGCAGGCGCTGATCGACGAACAGACCCATGACCGCCTGGGCGGCGAGATCGTCGCGGTGATCTCCAACGTGGCCGATGCCTACGGCCTTCAACGGGCCCGGGACGCCGGTATTGACGCCGTGGTGCTGCCCCATGGCGAGTACGACTCTCGGGAGGCCTACGACGGCGCGCTGATCAAGGTGATCGAGCGTCACGAGCCCGACCTGGTGGTACTGGCCGGATTCATGCGCATCCTCACGCAGCGCTTCGTGCAGCGCTTTCACGGCCGCATGCTCAACATCCACCCTTCCCTGCTGCCCGCCTACCGCGGCCTGAACACGCATGCCAAGGCGCTGGCCGACGGCGTGACGGAACACGGCTGCAGCGTGCACTTCGTCACCGAAGAGCTCGACGGCGGGCCGGTGGCGATCCAGGCCGCGGTGGAGGTGGGCGCTGGCGAGACCGAAGCCAGCCTCAAGGAGAAGGTACATGCCCGCGAGCACCTGATCTACCCCATCGCCGTGAAGTGGTTCCTGGAGGGCCGCCTGCGCCTCGAGGGAGAAGTTGCCACCTTCGATGGGATGCCGCTTCCCCCCCAAGGCCTGCGAATGTCACATGCTGACGCTGCCGAAGAGCTGGATGAAGACCTTGGCAATTCATGATAGGTGAAGCTCAAAAAGAGCTTGTACAGAACGATGGCGATTTATGTCACGAGCGATGACAGGCGGGGGCGCCGAGCCTGATCGTCGCCGGAGCGCAGTACCGAGCGAAGCGACAAACAGCCGTCGGCTGGCCCCGAAGGGGCGAGAAGCCGAAGGCTGCGAGTCAACCGGAGTGTAGCCTGCTACATGAGGATTTGACGGTCCGACGCTTCGGCACCGCCGACGGTCAGGATGGCTAGGTTCGTTCCCGACGAACCAACGCACTTCCCACATTCATGTGGGTCGCCGAGCGCAGCAATAAATCGACGCTTTCTCAGGTGCGCGGCAGAGTCACTCCCCGTTGCCCCATGTACTTGCCGCCGCGATCCTTGTAGGAGGTCTCGCAGACCTCGTCCGACTCCAGGAACAGCATCTGCGCCACGCCCTCGTTGGCGTAGATCTTGGCCGGCAGGTTGGTGGTATTGGAAAATTCGAGGGTCACGTGTCCTTCCCACTCGGGCTCCAGCGGCGTCACGTTGACGATGATGCCGCAGCGGGCATAGGTCGACTTGCCCAGGCAGATGGTCAAGACGCTACGCGGAATGCGGAAGTATTCGACGGTACGTGCCAGGGCGAAGGAGTTGGGCGGAATGATGCAGACGTCGCCCTTGATGTCGACGAAGCTCTTCTCGTCGAACGCCTTGGGGTCGACCACAGCCGAATGAATGTTGGTGAAGACCTTGAACTCGTCGGCACAGCGCACGTCGTAGCCGTAGCTGGACGTACCGAAGGAGATCACCCGCTGGTCATTCACGTAGCGGACCTGGTCGGCCTCGAAGGGTTCGATCATGCCTTCCCGCTCGGCCATGCGGCGGATCCAACTGTCGGGTCTGATGCTCATGGGACGTCCTGAAAAGAATGTGCCGAACAAAACAAGTAGGGCCGCTATGATAGCGGCCCCCGTGGCGGGCGTCACGGCCCCCCGCCCAACGCACTCAATCGCTGAAGCTGATGCTCGGTCCCTCGTCGGCCGACTGCCCCTCGATTTGCTCGGCGACCTGCCGCGCCATGTCGCGAAAGATCGCCGTCACTTCACCGTCCGGCTCGGCGACAACGGTGGGCCTACCGCCATCGACCTGCTCGCGGATCGACAGCGACAGCGGCAGTTGACCCAGTACCCGCGTATCGTACTCATCGGCGATTCGCTTGCCGCCGCCCTCGCCGAAGATCGGCTCGGCATGGCCGCAGTTGGAACAGACGTGCAGGCTCATGTTCTCCACCACGCCCAGCACCGGCACGTTCACCTTGCGGAACATTTCGATGCCCTTGCGTGCATCGAGCAGCGCTATGTCCTGGGGCGTGGTCACGATCACGGCACCGTCGACCGGGACTTTCTGCGCCAAGGTCAACTGAATGTCGCCGGTGCCCGGCGGCATATCGATGAAGAGCACATCGAGATCGTTCCACGCCGTCTGGGTCAGCAACTGCTGGAACGCGCCCGCCACCATCGGCCCGCGCCATACCATTGGCTCCCGTGTGTCGACCATAAACGCCATGGACATGGCCTGCACGCCATGGGTTTCCAGTGGTCTGAAGCGATTCTCGCCCGCCTGTTGTGGTCGCACGCCCTCCGGTACGCCCAGCATCTGCGCCTGGCTGGGGCCATGGATGTCGGCGTCCAGAATGCCGACCCGGTAGCCTTCGGCCACCATGGCCAGCGCCAGATTGACGGTGACCGTGGACTTGCCGACCCCACCCTTGCCGGAGGCCACCGCCACGATATGCTTGACCCCTTCGATCACATTCCGCTCCTTGTGCTGAGAATTGTCGCGTTACTCTAGGGTAGCTGAACGGGCGCCAGTATAGCGCGCCGATTCCAGTTGGCCGAAACGGCCTGCGGCGGGCCGAAGCCCGCCGCAGACATGAACCTTGCCAATTCAGCTCTGTTCAGCCTCTGCGCTCTCCTGGGACTGCCCCCCAGTCTGCGGCTGGGTACTTTGCTGCTCTTCGGCGCGCTGCCGCTCCTGCTGTTCCTGGGATTGGCCTTCTTGCTCCTGGGATTGGCCTTCTTGCTCCTGGGATTGGCCTTCTTGCTCCTGGGATTGGCCTTCTTGCTCCTGGGATTGGCCTTGCTGCTCCTGGGATTGGCCTTCTTGCTCCTGGGTTTGGCCTTGCTGCTCCTGGGATTGGCCTTCTTGCTCCTGGGACTGGCCTTGCTGCTCCCGGGACTGGCCTTGCTGCTCCTGGGACTGGCCTTGCTGCTCCTGGGATTGGCCTTGCTGCTCCTGGGATTGGCCTTGCTGCTCCCGGGACTGGCCTTGACCAGCCTCACCCCCTTCCGCGCTATCCAGCTCCAGCTCGGACAGGGTATCTCGCCACTCGGCGAGCTGTGCCTCCAGGCGCTGCAACTGCTGCCGACGGCGCTGGACTTGCTCCTCGACCTGACGCAGTTCGTCGCGCCCCGAATCGATGGCATTGGTCAGCTCGTCACGCTCCTGACGGATCGACTCGAGCTCGGTCATGGCGCTTTCACGCTGGTCGCGAAGGGTACCCATTTCGCTCTCGATCTCGCTACGCAAGGCTTCCATTGCCTCGATATCGCTCTCGAGTGCTTCGAGGGTCTGCTCACGCTCATCGATCGCCTCGTTCAGGGTATTCAGGCGTTCCTCGGCGGCGTCCGCCTTCTCGCGCAGCTCACCCAGTTCCGACTGAACCTGATCGCGTTCCGCCTCGGCTTGCTGGCGCGCCTCCTCGGCCTGCTGGCGCTCTTCCTCGATGGTCTGTCGAGCGGATTCGGCTTCCTGTCGCGCCTGCTCAGCCGCCTGCCGGGCCTCCTCCGCATCGACGCGGGCCTGGTCCACTTGCTGGTACTCTTCGCGCAGCGTCGCGACGGTTTCCTCGATCTCGGCCTGTTCATTGCGCCGTGCCTCGAGATTGCTCTCCAGCGAGGACTGCTCTTCCTGCAGTTGGCTGAGACGCTCCTCGGCCTGCTGGGCCTCACCCTCAAGACGCTCTATCTCGCTCCGAGCCGCTTGCTGTTCGTCATGCATAGCCGCTTCGGTCGATTGCCGCTCCTCTTCGAGTTCGGCCAGGCGCGCCTCCATCGACTCGATATCCTCACCGGCCTGGTTGCGCTCGTTGAGCTGACTCACCAGTTCCTGATGCTCTCCCTCCAGCGCCGCGAGCTGTTCTTCCAACGCCTCGCTTCGCTCACGGTGATCCGACGCGTTGTTGTGTGCGACTATCGCCCAGACAAGGGCGAGCAAGGCCACAGCCACTACGGCCATGACGCGTCTGTCCTTGTAAAGTGGGCTGTCGTTGCCTTCCGCCATGAGCAAGACCCTCCAGATGGTCAATTGTTATCGCCGCCGGCCAGCGACGTTCGTTTAGCCTTCCAACCTCAGCATACATAGCGTTACCCAAGGGCGAAAGGAACCGACCGAACCGCGACGCTTAGTGCGCTTGCATGTCGGATTCGATGCACCAGCGGGAAAACCAGGGAGTACCAAGAACCTCGAATCCCAGTTGACGCAGCCAATCCGCCACGACCAGGTTCGACTGATGTACCGCCGAATAGCGCCTCGGGTCGGGAACAAAGGCCAGTCCGAACTCCTCGCTCTCGACCGGTTCCGCATCTGCGGCCTCGAAGCGGGCATCCAGCCGCCGTCTCAGCGTTTGCACACTACCCGCATCCGCTTGCAGCGTATGAATTTTCTCCAACCCCTCCGGAGCCAGCCGTTCGAACTGTTCTGGCTCATCGATCTCGGGATAGAGACCGCGCCCCAATCCGGCTTGGGTTGGCCATAGCAGCGCGACAGCGCCGCTCAGCAGGTTACGCCGCCCCTCGACATACCAGCGCCACTCGCCAAAGCTGTAGCGCACCATGCCACCCTGCCCGTCCGGCAATACCAGGCTGGCGTGTCTTCCATGATCGAGCAGGTAGATGGCGACCGGCTGTTCGATGTTCTGAGGCAACGGAGCAACCACGCGTCCGACACAGCCCACCAGCAGAATGACGGGAAGCAACCGTACAAGCCGACTCGCGACAAGGACTCTCCGCATCGCATGAGCCGCCCGGGGGCGTAATCGTACGGGACCGATACATGGCCGAGCGACAGTGCCGCGCCGACCATGCGTATCGAGGTGAGGAGCGTATCCCGGACGGGTTAGCGCAGGCCCAGCATCGACAGGATGAACAGCACCACCACGATCAGGCCGATGATATAGATGATATTACGCATGCAGCTCTCCTTGCTGTCGGGTTCGGGTTCGCTTCGTCAAGATTGGTGAACGACACCGCAAACAAGCGGCGTCAGCCCCTAGTGTAGCGAACCTGTCGAATCCGGCCAGCGAAGCGGCCGACTTGTGAGGCCCTCTCTGGACGCATACCTTGAACAGGACAATCGTCCGATAATCGGCACAGGAACCGTCAAGCCACATGGCACGACACCAACACTCGCGTAGTATCAGGTTCGTCTGGCTACCCCGCATGGGGGCCTTTCTCTGGCGTGTCATCAAGGCCTTCATGCGCAACCGTGGCGTTCTGTTGGCCAGTGGGGTCGGTTACAACATCCTGCTCTCCATCGTGCCGCTATTCGCTCTGCTGGGCGTGCTGCTGACCCAGATAGTCGACAAGGACGTATTACTCGACGTCCTCAGCGTACAGGCCGTGCATCTGGCTCCCGCGCATGCCGAAGTGCTGATGGATGCGGTCCGCGCCCTGCTCGACTCGGGCGACATGGTCGGCCTGTTCGGCATCCTGGTACTACTGCTGTTCAGCTCCTTCGCCTTTCGCATGCTCGAAGACGCGCTGGCTATCATCTTTCATACACCCGAAGCGCATCCCAAGCGCAGTGTGTGGGTTTCCGTATTGATGCCCTATGTCTTCGTGGTGGTGCTGGGTGCCGGGCTGCTGGCCCTGACCCTGCTGGTGACCCTGGCGGAGGCGATCAACACGCTGTGGTGGCTTCTGCTCGATCGCGAGATGCCCTTCAGCGGGCTTTCGACCCCACTGCTCAACCTGTTCAGCTTCATCGGCGTCTTTCTGCTTTTCAGTGCCATCTACAAGGTCTTGCCCGTCGTCACGATAGCGCTCAAGCGAGCCGTGGTGGGAGGCTTCGTGGCGGCACTGCTCTGGGAAGGCGCACGCCTGTTGTTGGTGTTCTATTTTCTCAACGTATCGGTGGTCAACGTCGTCTATGGGTCGCTCGCCACATTGATCGTGGTGCTGCTGACCCTGGAAGCGGGGGCAATGATCCTGCTGCTGGGCGCTCAGGTCATCGCCGAACTGGAATACAACGCTCGTCGCGGCTTGCCGTGGTACGTCGATCCACGGCGGGAGGCGGTAACCCATGTCGACTGATCGCCGGCATTTCAGTAACGATTCCGATGGGCCCCCTGCCGGCGCAATCGACGCAGCAGGCCGAACAGGCTTCTACCGCTGACCATGCCCAGCAGGTAGATCACCAGCAAGAGCAACGCCAGGGGCAGCTGGACGCTCCAGTTCAGGAACCGAACCTCTATCACCTCGATGTTCTGCACGAAGAGTATGAGAACCAGCAGGGTGATGAATATCTTCACGCCCAGCAGCAGCTTGTCCATGTGCCCCCTCCGATCGGTTTCCCTTCAAGCTGGGCGGCGTCCGGTCTCCTGTCAATGCGCGCCGGAAAGCCGTACAGCACGGTCAACCGAATGCAAACAAGGCACCCGCAGCGGCAATCAATACGCCAAGGGCTCGCACGATGCGGTTCTCTCGCTCCATGAGAAAGCCTCCGACCAGTCTCGTTGCATAGCCAAGGGCCAGTGTGGTCAGGCTGAAGCCGGCCAGATAGGCGAACATGGATGCACCATGGGGCATCTCGCTGCCGTGGGCGTATCCGTGGAACAGCATGAACGATACCACTGCAGCGGCGCCGACGACGGCAGGCACCCGAGCCAGCGCAGCAACCAGCACACCGGCGAGCAGCACCGACATGGCGATACCGAACTCGATACCGGGCAGAGTCGTTCCCGACCATGCCAACCCCGCCCCCAACAGCAGGCCGCCGCCAGCCAACAGGGGCGCGACGAGACTGAAGGCCCGGCTCTGGCGCAGGCTCCAGAGCCCCACGGCCAACATAGCGAGCAGATGATCGAGTCCTAGCAGCGGATGCATCAGCCCCGCGGCGAAGCCCGAGTCATGGTGGTGATCCGGGCCGGAATGCGCTAAGGCCGTGCCGGCGACGAGCAGCAGGACCGGCACGGCGGCCAGAGCCAGGCACGAGGCGGAAGAGTGACGATGGTTCATGTTGGCGGTCTCCTTGCCGTAATTTGGGCGGTAGCGCGGTGAAGCATGATCAGGCGCTTTTCGGCTGCGCCTGGGGGCGGCGCTCAGGCAGCATGCCGCGGTCGAGGATGAAGCGGATGATCTCTTCCAGGCCCACCCCGTCGTAGAGATTGGTGAAAACGAACGGCCGCTCGCCGCGCATCTTCCTCGAGTCGCGCTCCATCACCTCGAGTGAGGCATGCACCTGCTCCGCGATGTCGATCTTGTTGATGATGAGCAGGTCCGACTTGGTGATGCCCGGCCCGCCCTTGCGCGGGATCTTGTCGCCTGCCGAAACATCGATCACGTAGAGCGTCAGATCTGAGAGTTCCGGGCTGAAAGTCGCCGAAAGGTTGTCGCCTCCCGACTCCACCAGCACCAGCTCGAGGCCCGGATGGCGATCCTGCAGCTCGTCGATGGCGGCCAGGTTCATGGAAGCGTCCTCACGGATTGCCGTATGCGGGCAACCACCGGTCTCCACGCCGAGAATGCGGTCGGCCGGCAACGCCTCGTGGCGCAGCAGGAAGTCGGCGTCCTCGCGGGTATAGATATCGTTGGTGACCACGGCGATGTCGTAGTGGTCGCGCAGCGCCTGGCAGAGCTGCTTGAGCAGGGCCGTCTTGCCGGAGCCCACCGGGCCGCCGACGCCGACGCGTAGGCAATGTGTCATGTTCATCTCCTTGGCCGCCTGAGCGGCACGGTCAGTTCAACAGGCGTCAGTCCAGCTGCTGCCAAGGCCACCTCACGCACCCGCTGGCGCGATGGGCGAGACGACGCGGTCGATCTTCAGGGAAGAAGATCGAGGAAAGCCGGCACAGGGAAGTGCCGTCTTTCCGGCCGCGGGAGTCCGGCCGGAGCGCCAGGGCTTCGAGCGCGTGACGTGGTGAGCGCAGCAGGCTGGCTGGCACCAGGCGGTTCATCGCGATCAGCTCCGAAACAGGCGCGAGTACTGCGTTTCGTGCAGTGCACTGGCCAGTGCCAGGCCCGGCAGCGCCGGGCCGAGTTCGTCGTCCCGGAGCCCAAGCGCCGCATCCACCGCGGCAACCAGCGCCGGGCGCAGCCGCTCGATCAGGCGCTGGGCGGCGGTATGCCCCAATGGCAGCGCCTTGCAGGCCACCGCCAACTGGTTTTCGAGCCAGGCCCAGGCGAAGCCGAGCATGGCCTGGCGCGGTGTAACACCTCTTATCTGGGCGGCCCAGGCAAAGACGGTCACGTAGCCCGCCCCCTTCGGCAAAGAAGGCGCCTCACAGGAATGATCCGTGGGCAACAGCTCCAGACTGCCCAGCAGCCGGGTCAGCGACGCGCCCAGGCGCGAGTCCTCGGCGGCCAGCTCGGCGGTCTCGCGGTTAGCCGCGAGCCAGCGGTCCCACTCCGCCACCGCCTCGCCATCCCCTACGGCCCAGGCGCCTTGCAGGCGAGCCAATACGGGCAGTTCGCAGCGTGTCAGGCCGTCGTCGAGGACGCCCTCCAGCCACTCGCCGAGGCTCGCTTCATCGCGCACCCAGCCCAGCTCGAAGGCGCTTTCTAGCCCCTGGGAGAAGGCGAAGGCGCCGATCGGCAACGCCGGGCTGACCAGTTGCAGCAGCCCCAGTAGTGCCAGGTCGTCGCCCTGCGCCATCTCCGACGGGGACGCCTCAATGGGCATGGTGGCCATGGCCGTGGTGGTGGCCGTGCTCAAGATCGTGGTCATGGTCAGGTCCATGCGCATGCGAGTGACCGAGCTGGTTGTACGCGCCCGGCTCGGGGTCGAAGGGAGCCTCGTGCCGCTCAAGGGTCGCCCCCAGCAGCTCCGCCAGCTCCTCGAGCACGTGGTCGGGAGGAAAGCGCACGTATCCCCGGCCTGACGAAACGTGTTCGTCCTCGCCCAGCGCCAGCTGTACGTGGCGGTTGCCCAAGTGGTAGGCGAGCCGCGCCAGCGGCAGGCCCGCGGCCACACGCGCCGTGACCACCGGCTCGATGGCGGCCCTTACCTGCACGATCTCGCCGCTCACGGCACGCAGACCCTCGCCGTCGCGCAGCACCGGGCCGCGGTCGAGGAACAGGCCCAGCGCGAGGCCGGCGTCGCTCGTTGCCTTGAGACGGCCGCGAATGCGCAGCTCATAAGGCAACGTCAGGGTGTCGCAGGCCTGGCTCGCCTCGATGGGCCCCAGACGTTCGGTCAGTATCAGCATGGGAATATGCCTCCTCGCAGGCCGCCAGCCTTGCCCTCGCTCAACGCCACGTGACCGAAACCCGGACACCGCGTGCGGACTCCCGCGGTCGGAAAGACGGCACACCCCTGTGCCGGCTTTCCTCGATCTTCATCCAAAGTTCGACCGCGTCGCTTCGCCCGTGGTGTCAGCGGTCACGCGAGGTTTCGCGATGACAAGCTGGCTTGGCGATGTAGTCATGGTTCAAAACAGGTGGTAACGCTGCGCCAACGGCAGTTCCGTGGCCGGCTCACAGGTCAGCAGCTCGCCATCGCAGCGCACCTCGTAGGTCTGCGGGTCGACACTGAGCTCGGGGCAGGTATCGTTGAGCTTCATGTCGCTCTTGCGTACGCCACGCACATTGCGACACGCCGAGAGCTCGCTTTGCAGGCCAAGCCGTTCCTTGATGCCGGTAACGAGTGCCGCCTGGCTGACGAAGGTCAGCCGCGTCTGGCTAGCCGCCCGCCCGAAAGCACCGAACATATAGCGGTAGTGCACCGGCTGCGGCGTGGGAATCGAGGCATTGGGGTCGCCCATGGGGGCTGCCGCGATCATCCCCGCCTTCAAGATCAGCGCCGGTTTTACGCCGAAGAAAGCTGGGCTCCACAACACCAGGTCGGCCAGCTTGCCCACCTCGATTGAGCCCACCTCGTGACTGATGCCATGAGCGATCGCCGGGTTGATGGTGTACTTGGCGATATAACGCCGGGCACGAAAGTTGTCGGCACCGAGCGCTTCGTCCTCAGGCAGCAGGCCGCGCTGCACTTTCATCTTGTGTGCGGTCTGCCAGGTGCGGCACACCACCTCGCCGACCCGCCCCATGGCCTGGGAGTCGGAGGCGATCATCGAAATCACGCCCAGGTCCTGCAGAATGTCCTCGGCGGCGATGGTCTCGCGGCGAATGCGCGAGTCGGCGAAGGCCACGTCCTCGGGAATGCTGGGATCGAGGTGG
This sequence comes from Billgrantia saliphila, assembly GCF_002930105.1. Taxonomy (GTDB): domain Bacteria; phylum Pseudomonadota; class Gammaproteobacteria; order Pseudomonadales; family Halomonadaceae; genus Halomonas; species Halomonas saliphila. The sequence continues at coordinate 213,376 of NZ_PJRN01000007.1, forward strand.
TGGCACACCATCAGCATGTCGAGGTGCTCGTCGATGGTGTTCACCGTGTAGGGCCGCGTGGGGTTGGTCGACGACGGCAGCACATACGGCTTCGAGCAGGCGATGAGGATATCCGGCGCATGGCCGCCCCCGGCCCCCTCGGTGTGATAGGTATGGATGCCGCGCTCCTTGAAGGCCGCCAGCGTATCCTCGACGAAGCCCGATTCGTTGAGCGTGTCGGTATGGATGGCGATCTGCACGTCGTAGCGCTCGGCTACCGCGAGGCAGTTGTCGATGGAAGCCGGCGTGGTGCCCCAGTCCTCGTGCAGCTTGAGGCCCATGGCACCGGCTTCCAGCTGAGCCTCCAGGGCCTCAGGCAGGCTGGCGTTACCCTTGCCAAGCAGGCCGATGTTCATCGGCAGGCCGTCGACAGCCTGTAGCATCTTGCCGATATGCCACGCACCGGGCGTGCAGGTGGTGGCATTGGAGCCGGTCGCCGGCCCCGTGCCGCCGCCGAGCATGGTGGTGATGCCGCTCATCAGCGCCTCCTCCACCTGCTGCGGACAAATGAAGTGGATATGGGCGTCGATGCCGCCGGCGGTGAGAATCTTGCCCTCGCCCGCGATCACCTCCGTACCCGTCCCGATGACGATCTCCACGTCGGGCTGGGTATCGGGGTTGCCCGCCTTGCCGATGGCCCTGATGCGCCCTGCCTGGATGCCCACGTCGGCCTTGACGATGCCCCACCAATCGAGGATCAGGGCGTTGGTGATAACGGTATCCATCACCGAGGCGTCGACACGCTGGCTCTGGCCCATGCCATCGCGGATCACCTTGCCGCCACCGAACTTCACCTCCTCGCCGTAGTGAGTCGCGTCGCGCTCCACCTCGATCCACAGCTCGGTATCGCCCAGGCGCACCCTGTCGCCCACCGTTGGCCCGTACATGTCGGCATAGGCCTCGCGGCCGATCTTATTGGGAGAGCTACTGGCAGAGGTATTTGGAGAGCTGTTGGTCGGCTTCATGATTCGCCTCCGTCCAGCCACCCCATCACCTCACCGCGAAAACCGTAGACATGGCGTGTACCGGCATACGGAATCAGGGTGACTCCGCGGGTCTGGCCCGGCTCGAAGCGGATCGCCGTTCCCGCCGCCACGTCCAGCCGAAAGCCGCGTGCCTTGTCGCGGTCGAATTCCAACGCTGGATTGGCCTCGGCAAAATGGTAGTGGGAGCCGACCTGGATCGGCCGGTCGCCAGTGTTGGCGACTTCGACGCTGATCCGCTCGCGCCCCCCGCAGAGTACGATCTCGCCGTCCTTCAACTGATATTCACCGGGAATCATTGGGCCCTCCTCAGACAATAGGGGTATGCACCGTCACGAGCTTGGTCCCATCCGGGAAGGTGGCTTCGACCTGGACTTCATCGACCATCTCGGCTATCCCCTCCATTACCTCATCGCGGCTGAGGATCTCGCGGCCGTAGCTCATTAACTCAGCCACGCCGCGACCGTCACGGGCGCCCTCCATGATCTCGAAGCTGATCAGCGCCACGGCCTCCGGATAGTTGAGCTTGAGACCACGGGCCCGGCGTCGCTCGGCGAGCTGTGCGGCCGAAAACAGCAGCAGCTTGTCTTTGTCTCTTGGGGTCAGTTCCATGCGAGTCTCCTGGTAAGTCAGGTCAACCAGATACGGGGGGGATGGGCAGGTACGCCGGCAAGCAACGGCCTGAGGCATGCCCAGGCCTGCTGGCAGAGCTCCCAGGCCTCGTTGCGCTCATGACCCAAGTAGCGAAGCAGCAGCACGCCGTGGCGAACGGTGACGGCCCAGCGCGGACTCGCCGTTATGGCGTCACGCAGCACCTCGATGGCGCCAGTCTCGTCAGCAAGGCCCACGGCCCACAGCGTGCCCTGCACGCTGGCACCGCCCTGTCCCCAGCGCCCCGAAAAGCGTGGGTGATGGGGATCGAGAGGCTGGCGCTCCAGCCATAGCGGTTTGCCGTCACGAATCAACTGGAAACGCTGATCGATGCGGCCGGAAATGTAGGGCAAGCAGCTCGCCGGCCGGCCCAGAGCCAGCACTTCCCAGCCCAGGCAGCGGGCCTCGCCAGCAAGCTCGATATGCGTCGTCTGCTCGCCGCGCGATCCGTCGAAGGCGATGGTCTCCTGGGGCAACCACTCCAGGACGCCACCGTCATCCACCCTGAGTCTGGTGTGTTGTGCCCAGGCCACGCCATGGCTGTCGGCGCGGTAGAGCTTGTTGGCGGCTGGTGTGGTCAACAGCGCATGAGCATCGGCCTCGACCCAAGCCGATATGTTCAGCGAATCGCCGCTGACCAGCCCACCGGGGGGATGCAGCAGGTAGGCGTGACAGGCGCCGTTGCTGCCCTCCGGGTAGAAAGTACGCTGCACTCGCAGCGGGCCCTGGTGGCGAGCCCTGACCAGGCGAGTAACGCCTTGACGAGACACGAAGCCAAGCTCCAGCGACGCTGCCCAGCGGCGCTCGGCATCGAAGCGATGCCCCGAATCCGTGACGGGCATGGCGATGGCGGATGTTTCGAAAGCGGTCATGGGCGGCTCGTGGCATGGCGTGTCTACAAGCCTTGAGCAAAGGGCGTACCAGAAGGGTGTATCCTCCACCCTCTTCTTTTGGAACAACACGTTACAGAAAAGGGCGGACCCAATCGCAAGGTCTGCCGAGTCTTTTGGTGCAGGCAGGAGACGACTGACGCACCCTCGAAGTGCAGCGATTCTCCAGGACACACCATCCTGGTGCAGTAATGCTTGGCCCTACACCGTGAGGTGCTTCTGGATCAGCGCGTCCGACAACTCGTCGATCTCGCCCTTGGCCACCGGCCGGCCACGATCCAGGATGACGAAACGATCGGCATATCTGCGCGCGAAGGGCAACTTCTGCTCGACCAGGAGCACCGTCAGGCCATCCTCCGTAATCAGCCTGCGGATCACCTCGCCGATCAGCGTGACGATGTTGGGCTGGATGCCCTCCCCCGGCTCATCGAGGATCAGCAGGCGAGGCTCGAGCACCAGCGCGCGGCCGATCGCCAGCTGTTGCTGCTGTCCGCCCGACAAATCGCCGCCGCGACGCTGCTTCATCTCCTCGAGCACGGGGAAGAGGTCGTAGATGCGCGCCGGAATGGTGCGACGGCCGTCACCGCGGGCGGCCAGGCCGGTACGCAGGTTCTCCTCCACGGTAAGTAGAGGAAATATCTGGCGCCCCTGGGGCACGTAGCCAATACCCAGGCGTGAGCGATCCTCAACCCGCTGGCGGGTGAGCTCCACGTCGTCGGCGTAGCGAATGCAGCCGGCAGCCGCCGCCACCTCGCCCATGATCGCCTTCATCAAGGTGGTCTTGCCCACGCCGTTGCGGCCCATCACGCAGGTGCACTGCCCCGCCGGCACGGAGAGGTCGAGGTCCCACAGGGTGTGGCTCTCGCCGTAGAACTGGTTGAGCTTGTCGATCTCGAGCATTACGCCTCCTCGCCCAGGTAGACTTCGACGACCTTCGGATCCTCCGAGACCTGGTCCATGCTGCCCTCGGCCAGCACGCTGCCCTGGTGCAGTACCGTGACCTTGCGCGCAATCGAGCGCACGAAGCCCATGTCGTGCTCCACCACCACCACCGACTGCCTGCCGGCAAGGCCGGTGAGCAGCTCGGCGGTGCGCTCCATCTCCTGCTCGGTCATGCCCGCCACCGGCTCATCAACCAGCAACAGGCGTGGCCGCTGCATCAGCAGCATGCCGATCTCCAACCACTGCTTCTGACCATGCGAGAGAATCCCCGCCCGCCGCTCTCGCAGCCCGGCCAAGCCGATAGTGGCGAGCATCTCGTCGATGCGATCGCGTATCTCGCCGTTCAAGCGCGCGGTGAGCGTGGGCAGGATGCGCTTGTCGGCGGCCATGGCCAGCTCCAGGTTCTCGAATACGCTCAGCGCCTCGAAGATCGTAGGCTTCTGGAACTTGCGCCCTATGCCGAGACTGGCGATCTGCGGCTCGTTCATGGTCAGCAGGTCGTGGCGGCTGCCGAACCACACCTTGCCGCTGTCGGGCCGCGTCTTGCCGGTGATAACGTCCATCATGGTGGTCTTGCCGGCGCCGTTTGGCCCGATGATGCAGCGCAGTTCGCCGTTGTCGATGGTCAGGTTCAGGTCGTCGATCGCCTTGAAGCCGTCGAAGCTCACGCTGACGTCCTCGAGGTAGAGGATCGGCCCGTGACGAACGTCGACGGGGGAATCGGCCGGCACCAGGAAGTCGAAGACCCGGTCGCGCTGGGCCAGTGATTGAAGAAGATTCATGCCGCCACCTCCCGGTTGACCGGCGAGTCGTCATCACCGCGACGGCGTCGGACGCGAACGGCCAGCAGCCCGGCCACACCGCGCGGCAGCAGTACCGTAACGAGCACGAACAGCCCGCCCAGAGCGAACAGCCAGGCGTCGGGCATCACGCCAGTGAACACCGTCTTGGCGTAATTGACGATGATCGCACCAATCACCGCACCGTAGAGAGTCGCGCGACCACCCAGCGCCACCCACAGCACGATTTCGATGGAGAACAGCGGCGCGAACTCGCTGGGGTTGATGATGCCCACCTGGGGCACGTAGAGCGCCCCGGCAACACCTGCGAGCATTGCCGACACCACGAACACGAACAGTTGGAAGCGCTCGACCCGGTAGCCGAGGAAGCGCGTGCGCGCCTCGGCATCGCGGGTTGCCACGCAGACCCGCCCCAGCTTGCTCGTCACGATGCCGCGGCACACCACGTACCCCAGCGCCAGCGCCGCCCCCGAAGCCAGGAACAGACCCAGGCGCGTGTCGTTGCTGCGCAGGTTGAAGCCAAGGATCTCGCGGAAATCGGTCAGGCCGTTGTTGCCGCCGAAGCCCATCTCGTTGCGGAAGAACGACAGCATCAGGGCGAAGGTGAGCGCCTGGGTAATGATCGACAGATACACCCCGGTCACCCGCGAACGGAAGGCGAGGAAGCCGAATATCAGCGCCAGCAGCCCCGGAGCCAGCAGCACCATGAGGAAGGCGAACCAGGCCATATCGAAGCCCTGCCAGTACCACGGCAGGCTGTCCCAGTTGAGGAAGACCATGAAGTCGGGCAGCTCCGGGTTGCCGTAGACGCCGCGATCGCCGATCTGCCGCATCAGGTACATGCCCATGGCATAGCCGCCAAGGGCAAAGAAGGCGCCGTGACCCAGGCTGAGGATCCCGAGGTAGCCCCACACTAGATCCACCGCTACCGCCAGCAGCGCATAGCTCAGATACTTGCCAAACAAGTTAACGGTATAAGCGTTCACATGGAGCGGTTGCTCGCGCGGCACGGCGATATGCAGCAGGGTTACTATCGTCAGCGCCAGCAGCAGCACACCGAGAAAGAGGAGCGTCGAGCGCTCCCTGAAGGGATGAACCAGCCAATGCATGATGATTAACCCTCCGCTGCCCGGCCCTTCTGCGGAAACAGACCGCGCGGACGCTTCTGGATGAACAGGATGATGAATACGAGCACCATGATCTTGGCCAGCACCGCACCGGCCCAGGGCTCGAGCACCTGGTTGATCACGCCGAGCGACATCCCTGCAACCAGGGTGCCCCATAGATTGCCCACGCCGCCGAATACCACCACCATGAACGAGTCGATGATGTAGCTCTGGCCCAGGTTGGGGCCCACGTTGGTGAGCTGCGACAGCGCCACGCCGGCCAGTCCCGCCACGCCGGAACCCAGGGCGAAGGTCAGGATGTCGACACGGGTGGCACGAATGCCCATCGAGCGAGCCATGGCACGATTCTGCGTGACCGCTCGCACCTCAAGCCCCAGCCGGGTACGGCGCATGACCAGCATCAACGCAGCGAATACCAGCAGCGCGAACCCCATCACGTAGAGCCGATTGAGCGTCAGTGACAGCGCGTCGTTAATCGCGATGGAGCCGCTCATCCACTCCGGCGTGATCACGGTGCGATTGAGCGGAGATATGGCCGTACGCACCAGTTGCTGCAGGATCAGGCTGACACCAAAGGTCGCCAGCAAGGTCTCCAGGGGGCGCCCCTTGAGGAACTGGATCACGCCGCGCTCGATGGCAATGCCGGCCAGTGCCGACACCAGGAAACCGACGGGTATCGCCAGGAGCAGCGCCAGCCCCGGTTGGCCGGGCAGCAGTTGCTGCATGGCCCAGGCGGTGTAGGCGCCCAGCATGATCAGCTCGCCGTGAGCCATGTTGATCACGCCCATCACGCCGAAGGTGATCGCCAGGCCGATCGCCGCGAGCACCAGTACCGACCCCATGGAAAGCCCGAAGTAGAGCGTCTCGGCGATGCGGTTGAGCTTCAGCTTCTGCTCGATGTCGGCCAGCGCACGCCGGGCGGCATCGGCCACCTGCGCGTCATCGCTCTGCGCGGCACGGGTCAGGGCCACACGCACATTGCTGTTTAGGCTTCCGTAGAGCGTCTCGACGGCACCCGCCTCGCCCCGCTCCAGGCGATGAACGGCCAGCGCCTGGTTCAGGCGGTGACGAACCTGGTCGCTCTCTTCTTCCTCGAGCCGCGCCTCAAGCGCTGCTGCGAGCTCGTCGTCTACGCGTCCAATAACGCCCTCGGCGGCGGCCAGGCGCGAGCGCTCGTCACCGACATACAGCTCGACCATGGAGAGCGCCGAACGCAGCTGGCTACGCAGGGCATTGTTGATAGTGATGCGATCCAGGTCCCGGCGCGGCACCTCGCCCAGTTCGTCGCCGGTCAAGGCATCGCGCACCGGCCACTCGCGACCGACGTTGTCGACCACGATGACCAACCGACCATCCTCCTTGAGCCGCTGCAGGTTGCCGTCCAGCAGCGCCTGCAGCCAGTCGGTGGCGCGCTCGTCCTCGCTCTGGATGATCGCCTCGATGGCCTCGGCCTTGTCGGCGAAGCTGCGCGAATCGAGTCCTTCCAGCACAGCCCGGCCGTCGTCATCCTGGGCGCTAGCCAAGGCAGGCAGCCAGGCGAGCAGGCACAGCAGAGCCAGCGTGACGATCCTTGCCGTGATGGAGGACGTCATGAGCGTGGCAGGAGTTCTCATGAAGTGAGTCCTTTGAGTGGCGTGCGAAAACGGCGCGGGCTCGACCACGGCCGAACCCGCGAATCGTCATTACTCAGCCAGGGCTTCCTCGGCCTGCGCCTCGGCATCGCTACCCATGCAGCGACCCTCGCGCACGTTGTAGTTGCCGCACGCCATCGGCTTGCGCCAATCGGCAATCAGGTCGCGCGAACCGGGCAGATAGTCGGACCACTCGTCGCCGGCCACGGTGGAGGGGGTTTCCCATACCACCACGAACTGGCCGTTGTCCTGGATCTCGCCGATCATCACCGGCTTGGTGATGTGGTGGTTGGGCATCATTGCCGCATAGCCGCCGGAGAGGTTGGGCACGGTCACGCCGATGATCGCTTCCTTGACGGCATCGACCTCGGTGGTGCCGGCCTTGCGCACGGCCTCGGCCCACATGTTGAAACCGATGTAGTGCGCCTCCATGGGGTCGTTGGTCACAGCCTCTTCGTCACCGCTGTGCTCGATCCAGGCGTCTATGAAGTCGTAGTTGGCGTCGGTATCGACGCTCATGAAGTAATTCCAGGCGGCCAGGTGTCCCACCAGCGGCCCGGTGTCGATACCGGAGAGCTCCTGCTCGCCCACCGAGAAGGCGACCACGGGTATGTCGGCGGCATCGACGCCCTGATTGCCCAGCTCGCGATAGAACGGCACGTTGGCGTCGCCGTTGATGGTGGAAACGACGGCGGTCTTCTTGCCCTCACTGCCGAAGCGCTTGATCTCGGAGACGATGTTCTGCCAGTCGGAGTGTCCGAACGGCGTATAGTTGATCAGGATATCGGCCTCGGCGACGCCGAGCTCCTCCTTGAGGTAGGTCTCAAGGATGCGGTTGGTGGTGCGCGGATAGACATAATCGGTTCCGGCCAGCACCCAGCGTTCGACACCCAGCTCGTCATGCAGGTAGTTGACGGCGGGAATCGCCTGCTGGTTGGGTGCCGCACCGGTGTAGAAGACGTTCTCCGAGGATTCCTCGCCCTCGTACTGCACCGGGTAGAAGAGCAGGCCGTTGAGTTCCTCGACCACCGGCAGCACCGACTTGCGCGACACCGAGGTCCAGTTGCCGAAGATCACGTCGACCTCCTCCTGCTCGAGCAGCTCCCGGGCGCGCTCGGCGAACAGCGGCCAGTCCGAGGCGGGATCCACCACGACCGCCTCGAGCTCGCGGCCCAGCAAGCCGCCCTGCTCGTTCTGCTGATCGATCAGCATCTCGACGGTGTCCTTGAGGGTCGATTCGCTGATCGCCATGGTGCCGGACAGCGAATGCAGGATACCCACCTTGATGGGCTCTTCCTGCGCCAGCACTTGGCAGGATGCCCCGAGGGCAAGTATCGACAGCAGTGCGGCGGCCGTGGAGCGAAGCGGGAAAGACTTGGTGCGGCGAGAAGCGTTCACGTGTATCTCCTTGCGCCCTGCTGAGCAACGGGCTTGTTGTGATGGGGCTTGCTGTGATGGTGGCGCCGACAGGCAGCGCAGGGCTCAGCAATCAGCTTTTGCAAGGGACGGGCCACGCTTCTTCCAGCCGGCATGGAACGGTTTGTTTCAATGAGTTAGAAAGGACCCTCGGGCCCGAGCGGCGAACCCCTCGCACCATCGGGGCGCAATCGCTCGGTGCAGGTGCACCACGAGGCGACAGCCAGGCCCCGCCCCTTGCACCGTGTTGACGAACAGCGCCGGAAAGCGAATCGGGGGCGCCGATCGCTCGGCGCCCCCGATTTCGAGGTGGGTAGAATTCGGCTCAGTCGCCCTCCGGATTGCCCGCGGTTGCGGCTGTCGCCACCTTCATTCGACGACGTAGGATGGGCCCGACGATATAGGGCAGGATCAGCCCCAGGCCGGCGAACAGCCACAGGCCTATGGCCAGGCCACTGTTCCACAGCACGGTCCAGTCGCCATCGGAGATATCCATGGCGTGGCGCAGATTCTTCTCCATTTCCGGCCCCAGCAGCAAGCCGAGGATGACCGGCACCAGCGGGATCTCGAGCTTGCGCAGCACGTAGCCGGCGACACCGAAGGCCACCATGAAGTAGAGATCGAAAGTGGTGTTGCTGATCGAGTAGATGCCGACGAAGGCGATCATCGTCACGCACGGCAGCAGGTACATCGGCGGCACCGACAGCAGCCTGACGAAGATACCCACCAGCGGGATGTTGAGGAGCAGCAGCAGGAAGTTGCCGATCAGCAGCGCCGCGATCACGCCCCACACGATGTCGGCGTTCTGGGTGAACATCAGTGGCCCGGGGGTGATGTTGAGCGAGATCAGCAACGCCAGCAGCACCGCGGTGGTGCCGCTGCCCGGCACGCCCAGCGTCAGCATGGGCACCAGGGCGCCGCTCGAGGCACCGTTGTTGCCCGCCTCGGGGCCGGCCACGCCACGCGGGTCGCCCTGGCCGAAGAACCCCTTCTTGCCCACCACCTTCTTCTCGAGGGTGTAGCCGATGAAGCTGCCCAGCGACGCCCCGGCCCCGGGAAGCACACCGGCGATGAAGCCCAGAATGCCACCGCGCACGCTCGACGGCAGGATGTTGCGAATGTCGGCCCAGCTGAGCTTGAGCTTGTTGACGGCCATCTTCTCCTTGCCGCCGCCGGCACGCTCCTCAATGAAGAACAGCAGTTCCGAGATGGCAAAAAGGCCGACGATGGCGATGATGAAGTCGATGCCCTCGTAGAGTTCCAGGGTGCCGAAGGTATAGCGCTGCACGCCGGTGGAGTCGATGCCCACAGTAGAAACCATCAGGCCCAGACAGGCTGCGACCACGGTCTTCATCGGATTCTTGCCGGTGATGCCACCCAGGGTGGCGAAGGCCAGCAGGAACAGAGCGAAGTATTCAGCGGGTCCGAAGGTCAGGGCGAAGTTCGCCAGCAGCGGGGCCAGCAGGATCAAGCCTACCGTGGCGATCAAGCTACCGATGAACGAGGCGATGGCGGAGATTGCCAGCGCTTCGGCGGCCTTGCCCTGCTGGGCCATGGGATAGCCGTCGAGGCAGGTCATCATGGCCGGCTCGTCGCCGGGGATATTGAGCAGAATCGACGAGATGCGTCCGCCGTACATGGCTCCGGCGTAGACCGCCGTGAGCATGATCAGCGCGGTTTCCGGTGCGAGCCCCAGCGAGAAGGCCAGCGGAATCAGGATGGCCACGCCGTTGGCCGGTCCCAGGCCTGGCAGCGCGCCGATCAGGGTGCCCAGAAAGGCGCCCATCAGGGCGAACAGCAGGTTGTGCGGGGCGAGCGCCACCCCGAAGCCGTCGATCAGAAAGCCGAGGGTTTCCATCAGCCCACCTCCAGAAACGAGAGCAGCCCCAGCGGCAACGACAGGTCGAGGGCGAAGTTGAACAGCAGGAACACCACCACGCCCGACGCCGCCCCGACCAGGTAGGCATTGAGCGGCCTAGCGCCCATGCGCCAGCACAGGGTGCCGACGGCCAGTGTGGTACTGAGGATGAAGCCCAGCGGCTGCAGCAGCATGGCGTAGAACACCAGCACCACCACAGCAATGATCAGCTCGACCCCGGTCCGGCTCCAGGGCCAGGCGTTATCCGGGTCGGGACGTACGATCAAGTAGAGACTGGACAGTGCCAGCACCACGGCAAGCAGATAGGGAAAGGTTTCGGGTCCGATCGCCTCGGACCCACCGAACGGCTCGGGGAACTGGCTGGCGCCCCAGCCGTACGCGACGGCCAGGACGAGCAGCAGAACACCGAAGATGCGGTCGTTGAACGTCATCACTGGATCAGCCCGATATCCTTGGAGAGCGTCTCGATGTCCTCGATCTGCTCTTTAACAAACGTCTCGAACTCACCTGCGCTCATGTGAAAGGGCATCAGGCCATTGTTTTCCATGATGTCCTGCCATTCCTGGCTCTCGTAAATGGTGTCCATGGCCTCGACCCAGTACTGCTTGGCTTCGTCGGAAATATCCGCCGGCATGTAGAAACCGCGCCAGTTGGGCCCGACCGCGTCGATGCCCTGCTCGATGGCGGTGGGAATCTCGCCGAACTCACCCGGCAGACGGTCATCGGAGAGCACCGCCAGCACGCGCAGGTCGCCGGACTCCATGAAGCCCTGCGCCTCGCTGATGTCACCGGTGAAGGCATCCACATGGCCACCCACGACCTGGGTCATGGCTTCGCCACCGTTGTTGTACGAGAGATAGGGAATGCGCGGCAGCTCATCCACTCCGGCAGCATCCGCAGCGATCAGGACCTTGAGGTGGTCCCAGCCGCCCTTGGCACTACCACCGGCGAACTTGACGCTGCGCGGGTCCTCCTGAAGCGCCTCCATCAGTGCGGGCAGGTCGTCATACTCGGAGTCGGCGGCCACGGCGATGACGCCGTAGTCGGCCCCCAGCGCGCCAATCCAGTTGACCATGTCGGCGGTCATCCCGGGGAACTGGCCCTGGGCCAGACGGGTAGTGGTGGCAGTGGAAGCGGCAACCAGCAGCTGCTCGTCGCCGGAACGCTTGGATACGGTATGAGCGAAGGCAACGCCGCCGCCGGCGCCCGCCATATTGACGGTCTGTACGCTGCGCGGCACCAGATCCAGCTCCTCCATCACATTGCCCACGCTGCGGCAGGTGAAGTCCCAGCCGCCGCCAGGGTCGGCCGGGGCGAGACACTCCACCTTGCCCTGGGGCTCGAAGGCCATGGCGCTGCTGGCGCTCAGGGTGAAAGCAGCGACGGCGAGAAATTTGAGCGGCGTGTTCGTGGACATTGTCGTTGTCCCTCCGGTCTTGTCGTGTTGTGCAAATGTGGCTTGCGGTGTTTAGTCGGCTACCTTACAATTCTGTAAGGCAGAACAACGTTCTTCAGAATAGAAACTAGGCGTGCCGACAGGTAGCGTCAATGCGTAGGGGTGCAATTGCGACCAAAGTCCAATGCTTCCCAACCAGGAGACTCAAGGCATGGCCCAGGATCGCGTCGAAGCCGTCGAGCGCGCACTCACCGTACTGGCAGCGTTCGACAACGAGCAGGAAACCTTCACCCTGGCCGAGCTCGCCCAGGCGACCGGCTACTACAAGAGCACCCTGCTACGCCTGCTGGGTTCGCTGGCCCGCTTCGATTACGTACAGCGCAGCCATGACGGCCGCTGGAGCCTGGGTCATGCGCCGCTGCGCCTGGCGCGGCGCCACCCTCCCAGCCGCCACCTGAGCACGCGCATTCAGCCGCTGCTCGACCGGTTGGCTGCCGAGACCGGCGAGACCGCCGCCCTGCTGGAGAATGATGGAAGCCAAGTCGAATGCCGACTGGTCGCCCTGCCGACCGAGGCCCTGCGCCACGAGCTGAGGCCCGGCAGCCAATGGCCCCTGGCCGCGGCCGACGACCCCCGCCCCGACCTGCCCGGCGGCAACATGCTGCTGCAAGCCCTGCCCAGCGTTCCCGGCGAGCCTAGGCGCTGGTTGTCCCTCTCGGGCCCGTCGAGCCGACTCGATGCCCGTGGCGAGGCCGCATTGAAGGCGGCGCGGGACGAGCTGACGGCCACCCGCCAAGCGGAGGTCGTGACATGAATCTACTGCTCGTCGAGGACGACCATCTGCTGGCCGAAACCCTTCAGGACGCTCTAGCCCTGGCGGGTTATGCGGTGACGCACCTGGCCGACGGCGACGCCGGCCATCGGCATCTGGAGAACCCGCATCACGGCCACGCGCTGGTCCTGCTCGACCTCAATCTACCCGGCGCCAGTGGGCTGGAAGTGCTCGAGGCGTTGAGGCGTCACGACCGGGACACGCCGGTGCTGATTCTTACCGCCCGGGGTGCGGTGGAGGATCGCGTACGCGGGCTCGACCTGGGCGCCGACGACTACCTGGCCAAGCCATTCTCGCTCGAGGAACTCGAGGCCCGCGTGCGTGCATTGCTGAGACGACGCGTTCGGGGTCAGGAGCTGCGCGTCGGGTCGCTGCACTTCGACGGCCTGGCGCAGCGTTTCACCCTCGACGGCGAGGTTCTCGCCCTGCCGCCCCGGGAACAGCGCCTGCTCGGCTGCTTGATGCGTCACGCCGGCGAACCCGTCGACAAGGCGCGCCTGGCCGACGAAGCCTTCCAGGGCGAGCCCATGGGCGACAACGCCATCGAGGTCTATGTGCATCGGCTGCGCAAGCGCCTGGGAAGCAGCGACATCGCCCTGCGTACGGTGCGCGGCCTCGGTTATCTGCTGGAGGCGACGTGAAGCGCGGCGACAGCCTCTACCGCAGGCTGCTGGCCTGGTTGTTGCTGCCGCTGCTCCCCCTGGGAGGGCTGATGGTGTTCCAGGCCTGGGTCGATGCACGCCACACCGCCGACCGCGCCTTCGACCGTCTGCTCGAGGCAGCCAGCCTGTCGATCGCCGAGCAGGTGCAATGGCAGGACGACCGGCTGTGGCTCGACCTGCCCCCGGCGGCGCTGGATATGCTGGCCACCGACGCCGAGGAGCGGGTCTTCTACAGCCTGGTCGATCGTGACGGGCGTTTCATCACCGGCAACGCCGAGCTGCCCGGCGACGAACGGGGCGACGCCGAGACGGGCGACACCCTGCTGTTTCGCAATGTCGCTTGGCAGGGCATGACGCTTCGCCAGGGCGTGCGCCGCTCGCGCCTGGAGGACTGGCGTCTCAGGGAGCGCTTCGAGATACGCGTGGCGCATAGCCGCGAGGGTCGCGACGCGCTGATGCACGAGCTGCTGCGCGCCAACCTCGCCTATATCCTGGCCATGGCGCTGCTGGCCGTCGCGGTCCTGGTGGTGGCGATACGCTCGGCCCTGGCGCCACTCACACGGCTGCGGCGCGCCATTCGCGCGCGCGATCCGCGCACCCTGACCCCTCTCGACCTGCCGCTACCGCGCGAGCTGGCCGAACTGCGCGAGACCCTGAACGAACTGCTGGCGCGCATGCGCCGGGTGCGTGCCAACCAGGAGCGCTTCATTGGCGACGCTTCCCACCAACTGCGTACCCCGCTGGCGGGGCTCTCGGCCCGCGCCGAGCTGGCCCTGCGGCATGACGATCCCGCCCGCTGGCGCGACGCCCTGGTCGCCATGCAGGCGACCAGCGCGCGTACCGCACGGCTGGCCATGCAGCTGCTGTCGCTGACGCGACTCGACAACCCCGAATACCGTCCCGAACTGGCGCCGCTCGATCTCAACGACTGCGCCCGCCAGGCGGTGCGCGACCACTGGGCAAGCTGTCATCGCCGGGACATCGATCTCGGCGTGGAGTGCGCCCCGCAGCCCGTCCGGATACGGGGTATCGATTGGCAGCTGCAGGAAGCGCTGAACAACTTGATCGACAACGCCTGCCGCTACGGCGCCCGGCGCATCACGCTGCGTACGCTCCCTCATCCCCCCACACTCGAAGTCGAGGATGACGGCCCCGGGATTCCCGAGTCGCGCCGCCTGCTGGTGCTGCGCCCCTTCCACCGCGGCGAGGAGGGAGGCGAAGGCTCCGGGCTCGGCCTGGCCATCGTCGACAGCATTGCCCGGGCCCATGGCGCACGGCTGACGCTGTCCCAGGGCCCCGACGGCCATGGACTCATCGTGCGCCTGCGTTTCAGCGAGGAGAACACATGATCCGCCCCCTGCGCTGGTGTCTGCTTGCCCTGTGGAGTCTGACCGCCTCGGCCGAAGAAACCCTGCACTACCCCGCAGAACCCGTCGCGGGACCGCCTCAGCCGCTGGTCGTACATGCCGCCCTGGACCTGCCGCAGGCACGGCCGCTGCTCAAAGCGTTCCATCGCCGCCATCCGCACATCGACCTGACCTACCGCAACCTGACGACCCTGGAGCTGCATCAGCGCTTCCTCGATGCACCGGATGCGGCCGACGTGGTGCTCTCGTCCGCCATGCCCTGGCAGTACCATCTCGCCAACGACGGTCACGCGCAGCCGCTATCCGGCGACGTGGCGAGAGGCTGGCCGGCGTGGGCTCGCTGGCGTGATGAACTGTTCGCCTTCACCTTCGAGCCCATCGTGATGGTGGTGCATCGCGACCTGATCGAACGCTTCGGCGACGTGCGCAGTCACGGCGACATGCTCGAACTGCTGACCGAGCACGCCGACGCGCTGGCGGGACGCATCGTCACCTACGATCCGGTACGCAGCGGCGCCGGCTACACCTACGCCATCGAGGAATCGCGACTCTCGCCGCGCTACTGGGATCTGGTCTCCGCCATGGGGCGCGCCCGCACGGTGCTCGCCGACACCACCGGCGAGATGCTTGACGGGCTCGAGGAGGGACGCTACCTACTGGGCTACAACCTGCTCGGCAGTTACGTCCGCGATGCGGTGGCCGACCATCCGGAACTGGTCATGGTGGTACCCGATGACTATGCCTTGGTGACGCAGCGCCTCGCCTTCATTCCCCGCCAAGCCCCGCATCCCGAGTCGGCCACGCTGTTCATGGCGTTCCTGCTCAGCGAGGCCGGCCAGCAGGTGATTGCCGAACAGACCCATCTGGGGGCCATGCATCCCGCCCTCTCCGGCCCGGGCACCGCCGATGCCCTGCGCGAGGAAGTCGGCGACGCCCTGCGCCCGATATCGATCGGCCCCGGCCTGCTGGCCACGCTGGACCGGCTGAAGCGCGACTCCCTGCTGGCCCGCTGGCGCCGCGAATTCCAACGCGAGGTGCCGCCGCTTCGCTTAGCGCCATAGCGAGCCCCGCCACTGCTTTTCACATCGAGACCAAAGGCACGGCGTTGGACACGCGCTGTGTGGGGTGGGCAATGCGCGCGCTTGGCGAAAATCTAGTTTATGGCGCCTCGAATAACGCCGAAACCCTCCCGCCCGTCTGAGGGAGCCGCACGGTCCAGCAGGATGTTGTCGTGAAGGGCGCTTCACTCAGGCGACAGACGCACCTCCGCCACGCCCTGCCCAAGCATGTTGAGTTCTTCGGCTGCACGTCGCGAGAGATCGATGACACGGCCGCGCACGAATGGCCCGCGGTCGTTGATGCGCACTACCGTCTCGCGGCCGTTGTCCAGCCGCGTCACCCGGACCCGGGTGCCGAATGGCAAGCTGCGGTGCGCCGCCGTCAGCGCGTTGCGGTCGTAGGCTTCTCCACTGGCGGTGCGCCGGCCATGGTAACGGTCGGCATAGAACGAGGCCTGCCCCTGCTCGCCATACCAGCCGGATGGCGCCGAAGCCCGCTCGACCTGTCGGCCGTCGCGTCCAGCACAACCGACAGTCAATGCGAGCAGCAACAGGACCAGCATGCCCCGCACCGAGCGGGGGGCGGAAGGGCCGGCACCGAAAATGGAACGAACGCTCATCCTGTCACCTCGACGTAGACGTCCCCATCGGACCGGCCCGACATTAGCGTCAAGCCTAACGGCAGGCAAGCGTTCAGCCGGCCAGGGTACGACGCAGACGCGGACTTGCCACTTCGCCGATCAGCGTGATCAGTACCAGCACGGCCAGCAGCCACGGCCAGTGCAGACCGAACTGGAGGCGCGCGATGCCCAGTGCATCGACGAAGATCACCAGGATGCCCAACGGGCTCACGTAGCGCACCATGAACAGCCACAGCGCATGCCAGTGCGGCGCCAGCCCCAACTCCTCGCGGAAGGTTTCGCTCTTCAGCACGAATCCGGCCAGCAGCACCATGCCCAGCCCACCCAGCGGCATCATCCAGCGCGAGGTGAGGTAGTCGAGCCAGTCGAAGAAGTGCTTGCCCGCCAGGGTCCAGTCGGCACCGACGTTGAACGACAGCATCGCCAGGGTACTGACCAGCCATAGCACGATACCGGTGCCCCAAGCGGCGGCACGACGGGTAATGCCCTTGTTGTCGACCAACCAGGAAACGGTGGCCTCGACCATCGAGATCGACGAGGTCAACGCCGCCATGGAGAGCATGACGAAGAACAGCACGCCGAACAGCGTACCCAGCGGCATGGCCTGGAATGCCAGCGGCAGGCTCATGAACAGCAGGCCGGGCCCGCCTTCGGGACTCATGCCGTTGGCGAAGATCACCGGGAAGATCGCCAGGCCGGCCATCAGCGCCACCAGCGTATCGGCTACCGCCACGCTGAAGGTGGTGCGAGCGATCGAAGCACCGGCGGGCAGGTAACTGCCGTAGGTGAGAATCGCGCCGGACGCCAGCGACAGGGTGAAAAAGGCATGGCCCAGGGCGGCCAGCATGCCTTCGCTGGACAGGCTGCCGGTGTTGAACGAGAACAGGAACTGCCACGCCTCGCCGAAGCCGCCCGAGAACACGCCGTAGCCGATCAGGATGAGCAGCATGATCACCATACCCGGCATCATCCAGCTCACGCTCTTCTCGATGCCGGCCTGCACGCCCTTGCCCACTATCACCATGGTCACGAGCGTCACCAGGGTGCTCCAGAAGCCCAGGTTGAGCGGATTCTCATTGTTGGCAACGAAGATCGCCGCCATGTCCTCGACTCCGGAGCCCGACAGCCCACCGGTCAGCATCTTCCACAGGTAGGAGAACGACCAGCCGGCCACCACCACATAAAACGACAGAATCATGAAACCGGCCAGCATCGCCATCCAGCCCAGCAGCGACCAGAG
The DNA here is from genome assembly GCF_002930105.1 of Billgrantia saliphila. Lineage (GTDB taxonomy): Bacteria > Pseudomonadota > Gammaproteobacteria > Pseudomonadales > Halomonadaceae > Halomonas > Halomonas saliphila. Next base: position 230,930 of record NZ_PJRN01000007.1, read on the forward strand.
TGGAGAGCGTCCGGATTCGGTCACCACCCGCCGCACCGCATCGATGGGGCTGCCGCGTCCGCGCCGACCGAGGCCGATCTCGGTCATCATGACCGGCACGCCCACGGCCAGGATGCAGACCAGATAGACCAGCACGAAGGCGCCCCCGCCATGCTCGCCGGTCATGTAGGGAAACTTCCAGATATTGCCCAGGCCGACGGCGGAGCCCGTCGCCGCCAGTACGAAGCCCCAGCGGCCCAGCCACTGGACACGGGGTTGTTGTTGAGTCGTCATCAGGTCACCAGGGAAAATCGTTGTTATCGATCGACGCAGCAATATGCACGCTGCAATCAATGCGATGCAACGTTATTTTTGTAGAAAGGGGTTGCTTTCAGTTTTTTCATATCGAATACGAAACGGCCCCCGCCCGTGGGGAGGGGGCCATCGGCGATCAATCCGCCTTGAGTACGCCACGACGGATCTGATCCTCCTCGATCGACTCGAACAGGGCCTTGAAGTTGCCTTCGCCGAAGCCGTCGTTACCCTTACGCTGAATGATCTCGAAGAAGATCGGACCGATCACGGTCTCGGTGAAGATCTGCAGCAGCACGCCTTCTCCCTCACCGCCGTCAATCAGCAGGCTCAGTTCACGCAGGTCCTCGACGTTCTCCTCATGGTTGGGCACGCGCTGGTCGACCTTCTCGTAGTAGGTGTCGGGCGTGGAGAGGAACGTCACGCCGTTGTCGCGCAGGGCGCGCACGGTGGCGTAGATATTGTCGGTGGCCATGGCCAGGTGCTGGATGCCCTCGCCGTTGTATTCGCGCAGGAATTCGGCGATCTGCGAGGTATCGTCGGCCGACTCGTTGATCGGGATGTGCATCTTGCCGCACGGCGCAGTCATGGCACGAGAGTGCAGGCCGGTCTTCTTGCCCTTGATGTCGAAGTAGCGGTTCTCGCGGAAGTTGGCGATCTCGGTGTAGAAATCGGCCCACACATCCATCTGGCCGCGATCGACGTTGTGGGTCAGGTGGTCGAGCACCTTGAGGCCCACGCTGTTGGCGTTGCGCGAGCGGCCGGGAATCGCCTCGAAGTCGATGTCGTAGATGGTGCGCCCATCGCTGTCGACCTTCTCGTCGACGAAGTAGAGCAACGAGCCGCCGATGCCGCGCACGGCGGGAATGCCCACCTCACCGGGACCGACGGGGTTCTCCACCGGCTCGGCGCCGTGGGCCACGGCATAGTCGAAGGCCTGCTTGGCATCGGTCACCTTCCAGGCCATGGCGCAGGCGCTGGGGCCGTGCACGCGGGCGAACTCGGCGGCTTGGCTGTCCGGCTCGGCATTGAGTACGAAGTTGACGTTCTCCTGCTGGAACAGGAAGACCTGCTTGGAGCGGTGCTTGCGGGTCTCGGTGAAGCCCATGCGGTTGAACAGCGCACGCAGTTGCTCGATACCCTCGGCGGTGGGCGCGCTGTACTCGACGAACTCGAAGCCGTTGGTGCCGATCGGGTTGTCCTTGCTGATGGGCGATACAGTCTTGGCAGGTGCGTTCATGGTTCCTCCAGGGGTGGCTATTGTTATCCAAGGCATACATCACCACGGTGATGCATGGTGTCGATGCGTGCCTCCAGCCTAGTGCTCCGACCTCCCGGCAGGAACGCCCCGTCGATGGCTTTCCCCTGTTGTCGAACGGCCCTGGCTCCCCCTGCTGTAAGAAAAACCTTACGGTCGAAAAAGGTCAGCCCTGGGCGCTCTCGCGGTGGTGCGATATCCTGACAGCGCGTAAAGAAATCGTTACGGCATCATTGCACCACTTGCCAGCCGCCAAGCCACCCACGCCAGGATCACGCCGATCACTAGGTCGATAGCCCGCCAGACCCGCTGGCTCGCCAGCCGGGGGGCCAGCCAGCCTGCCGCCGCGACCAGGCCGAAGAACCAGCCGAACGACGCCATCGCCGCCCCCACGAAGAACCCCCACGGGCTTGGCTGGACCGCACCGATCGCCCCCAGCAACACCACGGTTTCCAGATAGACCTGCGGGTTGAGCAGCGTTACCGCCAGCGTGGCGGCGAGCGCTCCCCGCCACGAGGCCTGATGCCGTCCACCGGCCATCAATGCATGTCGCGCACAAGCCCGGCGCAGCGCCAGCCAGGCCTGCCAGGCAAGAAATCCAGCGCCGGCCCAGCGCGCCACTTCCATCAGCGCCTCCTGCCGGGCGATCAGTGCCCCCAGCCCGAGCACCCCGAGCCCCACCAGCAGCCAATCGCATAGTGCGCATACGCCGGCCACCAGCCACGCATGTTGACGGCGCAGCCCCTGCTGCAGGACGAAGGCGTTTTGCGCCCCGATGGCGACGATCAGCCCGGCACAGATCAATAGCCCGTTCAGCCATGACAACCACATTTGCGTCTTCTCCTGGCAAGCGAATGCTGCCAAGGCTAAGCTCGACGCGCCGATTAATGAAATGAATTAATGAACTGGGGGATAAGCAAAACTGATGCTCGACTATAAACTGCTCGAAGCGCTGGTGGCGGTGATCGACCAGGGGGGCTTCGAGCGCGCCGCCCGCCACCTGGGCTTGACCCAATCGGCGGTCTCCCAGCGCATCAAGCTGCTCGAGGCACGCCTGGGCCAGCCGGTGCTGGTGAGAAGCCCCAGGCTCGCGCCGACGCCGCTGGGCCGCAAGCTGCTCAACCATGCCCAGCAGGTACGACTGCTGGAAAGCGACCTGCTTGGCGAGGTGCCGGCCTTGGGTGGCAGCGAACAGCGCCTGCGCCTGGCAATCAACGCCGACAGCCTGGCCACTTGGTGGCCGGAAGCCATTGGCCGCTTCTGCGAGCAATACCCCGTGCTGTTCGAGCTGGTGGTGGAGGATCAGGAAGTGGCACTCAAGCGCATGCGCGACGGTGACGTAGCCGGCTGCATCTGTGACACGTCCACGCCGGTTCAGGGCGCCCGCAGCCACGCCCTGGGCAGCATGCGCTATCGCGCCCTGGCCAGCCCCGCCTTCGTGGCGCGCCACTTTGCCGGTGGCGTGACGCCGGAAGCGCTGCGCCGGGCACCCGCCATCGTGTTCGGCCCCGACGACCGCCTGCAACATCGCTACCTGGCTCAGCACGGCGTCGAGCCGCCCTTCCCGCACCACCTCTGCCCGTCGTCGGAGGGTTTCATCGGGCTGGCCCTGGCCGGATTAGGCTACGGCATGGTGCCCGAGCGCCAGGCCGAGCGGGAGCTCAGCGAGGGCCGGCTGCAGGAGATCGACCCCGGCCCTTACCTGGCCGACGGCCGTCTGGTCGACCTGTCGCCGGGCTACGTGATCGATGTGCCGCTCTACTGGCACCACTGGCGCCAAGGCGGCAGGATTCTCGATGCCCTCACCGAGCACCTGCTGCGCCTGGGTGATGCCTGGTTGACACCGCTGCCGGTCTGATCGCGCCCATCCGCGCCCCGGTCAGGCGTCGCGCAGCTTGTCGCGCACGCTGGATACCTTGTCGCCCATGGACTGCTCGCGGTCGGTGCGGGTGCCGAGCTTGATGGTAGTGGTGATGCGCGGTGCGCCCATCTCGTGCACCGTTTCATGGCAGCGTTTGACCACTGCCATCACCTCGTCCCACGGCCCCTCGATGTTGGTGCCGTAGGCGTGCATGTGGTGCTCGAGCCCTGAGGACTCGATGACCCGCTGGCAGGCGGCGATCTGCGGCGAGACCGACACGCCCACGCCCAGCGGCACGACGCAGAGATCAATGATGACGTGCATTGGTATTCCTCCTTTCGTTATCCAACCATGCCGTTATCCGACTCAGGTCTCCGCCGGCTCGCTCACATGGATGCCGAACAGGCTGGCCTCGCCCTGACTGCGCCCCAGCGACTCGGGCGTGGTGATTCGCCCGTCGCGCACCATCACGTGGCCGCCTTGCCCCTGGGCCCCGCCGATCACGCTGCCCACCAGGTAGGTGGGGAAGATGTCGGGGTCGTTCTCGTAGTTGGGGTTGTGGATCAGGCCGATCATCTGGAAGCGTCCGCGAGTATTGCGTAGCGACTCCAGCGAGTCCTGGATCAAACGGCGATGGGAGAGCTTGGAGAACAGCCCGTCGAGCAGGATCACGCTTTCGCGACTGGTGCGCGCGCGGCGACGGTGATGTCCCGGCAATTCGCGCAGCTCGCGCTCGATGGCGAACTCCGACAATTTGACCAACCACATCAGCGACACCGCCTCGCGTTGCCCTTCCGACATCTCCTCGTTGAGCGAGAACAGACGGCCGTGAGGGCGAATGGCGTCGTGCTTGAGGCGGATCGAGACGTCGTGGAACAGCCCGCGGTAGATCCGTCGGCGAATCTGGCGCAGCAGGTCGTCGTCGCGCCGGCGCGCCTCGCCGTCGACCATGCCACCGTCGCGCTCGGCACGGCGGCGCATGGCCGCTTGGTGCTCGTCGATGTCGGCCAGCAGCGTGGCGATCAGATCGCGCAGCTGGTCGGGGCCGATCAACGACGCCTTGACCTCGAAGAAGGCGCCGCCCTCGCCGCTGCTCCTGGCCACGCGCTTGAGGATATCGAGGTTGCCGGCGGCGTCGGCGATGATCGAACTGAGACGCTCCACCAGGGTGCCCTCGATCTGCTCGCGCGAAGCGTGCAGCCGCTCGACCCGCACGCGGTGGTCGTCGAGCTGGCCGGCGAGCTGATCGTGCAGGTTGGCCAGGTCGTCCAGCGCCGCAACGCTGGCCGGCGCTCCGTCGGCATGGCCGAGCCCTCCGAGACGGGCACGCTCGGTGTCGCTGAACAGGCGGCTGTGGGCCGCCTCGGCCAGCGAGTCGGCAAGCTTGCGCTCGCTCGCCTCCACCTGCCGGGCCTGGCGGTCGCGGTTGCGCGCCTGCTCGCCCAGGTTGAGTTCGCCCAAGGCGTCGAGCAGCGTCTGCTGACAGGCCTCGAGCGCCTCGATATCCAGTTCGCTCTCGTCGGCCGCGCCATGCCATGCCTCGAGCGCGGCATTGCGCGCCTCGTGCTGGGTGTCCTCGGCAGGCCAGCGGCTGGCCTCGTTCAGGTCCACCAGTGCCGCCAGCCGGCGCGGCCAACCCACCGGCAATTCACGCAGCGCCCGCAGCCACTCCACCGCGAGCTGATCGACCAGCGCCAGCGCCCGGCGCTGCTCGGCTAGCTTCGCCTCGAGGGCATCGCGTTCCGTCGTCCGCGTCTTGCGGGCATCGCGGGTCTCGCCAAGCTCGCGCTTGACCCGGGCGATCTCGCGCTCGAGTTTCTGACTGCCGCCGGCCGCGTCGCGCACGTCAAGGTAGGCACGAATGCGGCCGAAGTCGAAGTCGGCGCGCCGGGTAGCCCGCGCCAACGCCGCCTCCAGCGTTTTCTGGACCTCGGCGGCGCTGGCCATGAAGTCCACGCCGCCCTCGGCCTCGAACCGCGCCAGGGCACGCAGCCGATCGCGCTCGCCGTCGGTGAAGACGCCACGCAGCTGGATCTCGGTCTCGGCATGGCGCCGGGTCAGGTCCTCCTTGCGCTCGGCCGCCTCCCCAAGGCGTGCGTCGGCTTCGGCCAGGTGGCGTTCCAATTCGGCGAGCCGTGCTTCCAGCGCCTGCAGTCGCTCGACGCCGCCGGCATCACTGAACTGTTCGGCGGCGAGCCAGGTGGCACCGTGGGCCTCGATCTCACGGGCGGCCCGTTCACGCTCGGGCGCGAGTTCGGCCAGCGTCGTCTCGGCCTCGAGCTTGGCCTCGGCGGCTTCCTGCCGAGCGAACTCGCCCCCTTCCTGGAGGAAGCGCTGGTAATCGTCGATGCAGGCGAGCGCCGCATCGGTCAGGCGCGGGGCCAGCTCGGCCTCGCGCATGGCCAGGGCGGCCTGTCGTTCGGCCAGCGCCTCCAGCGCCGTTTCGACATCCGCCGCGTCGGCCTCGCGGGCGCGCAGTGCCAGGGCGAACAGTTCGCCGTGGGGATCGAGTCGCTCGCACTCGGCGATCAGCGCCTTCTGCCGTTCGCGGTCGGCGGCCAGGCGCGTCTCGGTGGCTTCGCGCAGCGCCTCCAGATAGCTAGGATCGAGTGCGGCCTTGACCGCCAGGGTCTCGACGCCGGCCACGGCGCCCAGCGGCGGTGCGCCGGCGTCCAACAGTTCGCCGAGCGACCCGGCCTCGAATACCGGCAGCGCCAGGCCCGCCTCGATCAGCGCGACGGCGGCTGATTCGGCCGCCTGGGGCCCATCGACGACAGGGGCGAACAGCACGCCCGCCGCCTGCACCAGCCAGTCGCGGCGCCGCTCCGGCGCGAAGCGGCCGGCATTGAGCACGGCGTGCAGCGGCTGCCAGGCGATGCCGGCCTCGTCCAGGTGGCGATGTGCCTCGGCCTCCACGGCGCGACGCTCCAGCGGATCGCCGGCCAGACTCTCCAAGTAGCGCTCGCGAGCGGCGATGTCGGCATCGAGGGTTTCGGCCTCGCGCAGCAGACGCGGGTAGCGGCGCCGGGCGTCGGACAGCCAGCGTTCGGGGGCGATCTCGCTGCGCTCGGCGAAGTCGAGCCGCGCCCGGTGCAGCTCGCGCAGTCGGGTCTCGTCGTCGGTCAGCCGGCGGCGCTCCTCGCTCAGCTCGCGCTCGCGGTCGCGCAGCCGGCCACGCAGGTGCACCGGCTCGTCGTCGCCGTGCAGCTCGTGGTAGCGCCCCGCCGCCTCCGCCAGTGGCGCCAGGCGTGACAGGGCACGCTCGGCGTCCTGGCGCCCCTGCTCGGCGGCGCGGCAGTTCGCCTCGAACTCGGCGAGCTCGGTCTTGCGCCGCGACCAGAAGCCGGTGACGTTCTCGCCGGGCCAGCCTTCGACGAACGCCCGCCAGGGCGCCTGGCCGCGGGCCAACAGCCCCTGCTCGCCGCTCAGCCGCTCGCGTTCGCCATTGAGCCGCTCGCGTTCGGTGCGCGCACCCTCGAAGGCGGCGATGCTCTCGTCTCGCCGGCGCGTCAGCTCCTCAAGGGTCTCGACGAGCTCGGCCTCGCGTTCCTGCTTCTCCTCGAGGCGCTCGGCGGGAGCGATGCCCGGGTGCTCGCGGCGAAAGGCGTCGTGCAGGGCGGCCACCTGCTTGCACTCGCCGATGCGCCCCAGGTGGGCGTTGAGGGCGCGACGGCCTTCGTCGGCCTCGCGCTTGGCGGCCTCGGCGCTGGCTTCCGGCGCCTCCAGCTCCGCCTCGTCGAACAGCCCTTCGGCCAGTGCCTGGGTATAGAAGCTCTGGTTGTCGACGAAATCGCGCTGCTGGGACTCCAGCCGCTCGCGCTCCTTGTCGAGATGGTCGAATCGGTCGTCCAGCGTTTCCAGCTCGCGACTCAGCTCGTCGAGATAAACGCCGTCGCCGATCACCTCCTCGCGGAAGCGGTTGGCATCCAGGCGCTCGAAGGCTTCGGCACCGTCATCCAGGGCGTCCAGCGCCCGCGAGCGAGCGCTGTCGTCGTCGATGGCGTGACTCTCGGCCAGCCACTCGCGGGCGGCCCTGAAGCTGACGTGCCCCACCTCGCGATTGAGCGGCCACTCGGCCTCGGGCAGGTGGATCAGGCGACGATGGACGTCGACGCGGGCGCCGCGCTCCGACAATGCCTGGCGTACGGCGCGCTCGGAGAGGCCCGAGAGCTTGGCCAGCAGCCAGGTGGAAACGCGCGGCCGCCCGGTATCGCCTGACGCCCAGGCGAAGCCCTCGGCCAACGCCCCTGTGCCGGCCTCGTCACCTTCCTCCCGCGGCGGCTTGGGTACACCAGGCAGGCCGAGCAGGGCCTGGCCGCCCAACAGCGCCTCGCTGGCGGCCAGGCCCTGGTCGAGCTCATCGAGCCGAGCCCGGGCGTCGCGCAGCGTCTCGCCCTGTTCACGTAGCTCGGCCAGCCGTACCACCTTGTCGCTGGCGCGGCGCTGGTCGCTCTCGGCCTCCTCCAGGCGGTGGCGCAGCTCGGTGATGTTGGTGCCGGAGTTGAGGATCACCTCCTCGATCAGCTCCTCGCTCTCGTCGGTCTCGCCGCGAGTCGCGCCGGAGAGGATCTCGGGCGCCAGCACCTCGAAGAAGAACGCCTGATCTGCCTTCTCCCCGGCGCGCGGCTTGATGGCGTTGAAGATCTGACTCTTGTCGGCGCCACCCTCCTTCTGGAAGGCCGCCAGCTGGGCCAGTTCGCGGCGCGAAACGTGGGCGCCCACCGCCTCGAGCCACTCCTCGCGGTTGTGGGTCAAACGTACGCCGCGCTCGCCCATGGCCGCCTTGACGTCGCGGTTGGCGTAGAGCGCCAGCTTGCCGTCGAGCGTCATGTGGTGCACCGGCACGTCCTCGAGACGCCCGGCGTAGTGATAGAATGAGAGCCCGCTGCCATCGCTGTAGCCGTAAAAACCGAACACGAAGGTCTCGCCTGCGACCTCTTCGCCGGCGGCGGCGAGCATGTCGTCCTGGCGTTCGAGCCCGCTACGCGAACGGAACTCCACCCGTAGATGGCTCCAACTGCGTGCCGCGCCGCCCACGGCCGAGGGCGAGCACTTGCGCCGTGTGCGCGAGAGCAGCGTGCGGTCGCGCGAGAGCAGGCCGATCAACGCCTCGGCGAGCGTGGTCTTGCCGAAGCCGTTCTCCATGCTGATGGCGCTCGACTGGCCGCGCAGGTCGAGCAGCACGTGACGCATCTTGGCGTCCCAGGGCGAGGCGACGTCACCGTGCTTGTTGAGCAGGTTGGCGACCTCGATGCGGTTGATCACGCTCATGCCTGGGACTCCTCGTGGACGGGTTCGTCGCGGACGTCATCCGCCATGCGGCCCTGGGCCAGCGCCTTCAGGTGGCCGAGCTGGTGAATGCCGACCTGCTCGCTCTCCAGTGCGCCGAGCAGGGTCTGCTGCCACACTTCGCCGGCGTCCTCATCGCCGGGGGTGTCGGCGCCATCACGCAGCCCCTCGAGCAGGCCGGCGCGAACCTGCAGGTCGATGAAGGCACGTACCCGGCGGCTGATATCCTCACCGCGCTCCTCGAGCAGCACCCGGCTAGCCTCCGGCGCCTCCTCGCCCAGTGCACGCAGCGTCTCGAGCTGCTCGCGCATCAGCTCGACCAGCTCGGCGCCGGCGAAGGTCGCCTCCTGATAGCGGCTGACGTCGGACAGTGCTCGGTTGTAGCGGGTATAGAGCAGCGTGTGCATCAGCAGCCACAGCTGCAGGTACCACTGGGCCAGTTCGGCACGACTCTCCTGGCGCAGCTTGAGCGCCTCGAATACCGGTTCGCGGGTGTAGAGGGGCGGCTGCTCCAGCTCCGGGTCGGGCAATAGAGCGTAGTAGCGCGAACCCGGCGCGATGCCCGGGTAGTCGCCCGCTTCGAAGGTCTTGAGTCTCAGGCCCTGCCCCGCCAGGAAGTCGCGTAGCGCTTCGCGCTCGGCCTCGCTGGCATCGTCGATCAGCGCGCAGACGTCGCGCTCTGAGAGCTGCCCCTCGCGGGCGGCACGGCGCTTGCGTCCGCCGCTGGGCGTGCGTTCGGCGCTGCGGTAGCGCAGCAGGTAGGCGACCACTTCGCCCATCTCGGTCATGTTCATACGCGCTCGTCCTGATCGATTCGGGGTGTAGCGTTATTTGGCGCGGCCGACGCTTGACGAAGCGGCGACGCAGCTTCGGGCGCCTTGGAGAGCGGCGCCTGGAAAAAGCCAAGCGCGGGAGTCACGGCACCTTCGATACGGCGCCCATCGGCAAGGGTCATTTCGAAGGCTCGCGCCTCGATGCCCACGGTCAGGCCCGGATCGAGCAGCTCCGTGTCGACGAAGGTGTTAAGTAACTGCGCCAGGCAGTCGCCCTCCTCGAAGCGGTGCCAGCCTTCAGCCAGGGCCTCGGGCAGCGACAGCGGCGCACGCTGGATACGCTCGCGCAGCGCCGGGCCGCGCGCTTCGAGAAAACGCGCCAGCAGCGGATCCTCGGGGGCAGCGTCCTGCTGCTCGTCGAAGACCAGCGCCGCCGGACTGGCCTCGGCACGGCGGCTTTCGAGCAGCGGGATCAACGGCGCCAGCCGGGGTATGGCCACCTGCGCGTGGAGAGGCATCATGCGCTTCACCACGGCGTCGCGAAGTGCGGGCGCCGGCGGCTCGACGAGCAGTTGTCGCGCCAGGTCCTGGAAGTCGATCACGCCCATGGCATGAATGCGGCCCTCTGCGATGTCGGCGAGCAGTTCGGAGAGTCGCCGCGACAGGTTCTCGATGGCGGTGAGCACCCGCCCGAGAGCGCTGGCCAGCATGCGCAGGTCCCACTCCTCGGCCTGGCTCCCACACCAGGTGTCGAAGCGCTCCATCAGGCGCGGCGTGGCGAGTTGAGCGCGGGCATCGAGCAGCGTCTGCTGGATGTTGGTCAAGGCGTTGTGATAGTGCCGCTCATTGTCGAGCAGCGCGGAGAGCTTGCCCTCGCGGGTGGGATTCTCGCGTACCCGGCGCAGCTCCTGGGTCAGGGCGCGGATCGCCAACAGGATCTGGTTGGTGATGTCCGGAATGCGCGCGAAATCGCCGCGGGCCAGCGCCGCCAGCACCTTGGCGGCGTCGTACTCGGAATAGAGCAGGTCCTCGACCTGGCTGGCGAGTGTCACCGCCTGGCGGCCACTCGGCGTGAGGCGCACCTGGCCGGTCTGGCCCTGCTTCTCGATCAGCGCCGTACGCTTGGTGCTGCGCCGGCTGCGCGCGTCAAGGCTCGATTCGGGGTCCTGGACTGGCTGACGCGCGTCCGGGTTCGGAGACGCCTGACGAAAGTGAAGCTCGCTCGGCGTCGAGAGCAGGTTGACGACGAAGCTCAGGTCATCGTGAGGCAGCCCGGGATAGCTCTCGCGCAGGTGGTTGAGGCAGCGTGCCTGCGACACGAAGGCGCTGTTGGTGGCGAAGTCCTCGTCGAGCAGGTAGTCGAGCAGCAGGCAGCCGAGGTCGAGCCAGTAGCCGTCGCGCAGGCCGCGCCGCTGCTCCTGGCTCACCTGCACGAAGGGTGAGCCGGGCTCGTGGGCGCTGTCATGCAAGTCGATCAGCCGCGTCGTGGCGATCAACAGCTTGCTCCAGGCGGTCATCGGTCATCCCCGCGAACAAAAGCGCCATTATGCCAAGCCCGGGCGGCCGGGTCATGGCAAGACTGGAGACGCGGCATTCCACGCTATGGCGCTATCCCTCCCCGCCCTGGAGATATTGCTGGAAGAAGCGCACCGCATGCTGCTGGACCTTCTCGAGCGCGCCCGGCTCCTCGAACAGATGCGTCGCGCCGGGCACGATGACCAGTTCGCAGTCGGCGTCGGTCATCTGCCGCCGTGCCTGATCGTTGAGCTCAATGACCGGTTCGTCGCGCCCGCCGACCAGCAACAGCGTCGGCACCTTGACATCGGCCAGGTGGCGTCCGGCGAGGTCCGGCCTGCCGCCACGCGACACCACCGCGCGCACCTGTTCGGGTCGCTCGGCGGCGGCAATCAGCGCCGCAGCCGCGCCGGTACTGGCGCCAAACAGGCCAATGGAAAGATGACGGGTGGCATCGGCGGTGGCCACCCAGCCGACCGCCGCCGTCATGCGCGAACCGATCAGCGGAATGTCGAAGCGCAGCTCCCGCGTACGCATGTCAATCTCGTTCTCTTGCGGTGTGAGCAGGTCGAACAGCAGCGTGGCCAGCCCCTGTTCGGCCAGGTATTGCGCTACCTGTCGGTTGCGCGAGCTGAAGCGACTGCTGCCGCTGCCGTGAGCGAAGACCACGATGCCGGTGGCACCGTCGGGCTGGATGAGGTCGCCTTCCAGAGTGACGTCATCGGCCTGCAGCGTGATGTTCCGGGGAGTGAGGTGCATCGGCTCCTCCTTCTGCCATACACAGTGCGATCCGACCGTTCTCAATTTTCCTGCTGGCAGTGTAGAAGCTTGGTCATGGAGTCGCTTGACCATGAAGTAGCTCGAACATGAGTCCTTATGCCTAGAGTCTTTAGGCCTAGACCCTTCCGGAGCTTTCGCCGGTCGTCACGCCGCCAGCTATCAAATGCGCCACGCGCAGGGGCTCGGGGATGCTGCCGTTGGGCGTGGTGGCGCGAATCACGCGTTCGGCCTCCTCGCGACTGAGCCCCATGCGCTGCACGTAGACGCCCGCGAGCGGCTCCATCTCGTCCAGCCGCTCGATCAGCGACCACTTGCGCGCCCCGCCGGTAACATGCTCGAGCAACGCCCGACGTATGGCTTCGCGGCGCGGCGCCCGGCGCGCCACCACCAGCACCGGCAGGCCCAGCGCCGCATGCAGGCGCGGCACGTCCACCACGTTGAAACCCGCCAGTGCGATTCCCTGCAACATGACGAGCTGAAGATGCCCCGCGAAGCGCGAGGCTCCCGCCAGGCGAATCAGCTCGCGGGTGCTGTTGACGCCATCGCGGCGCACCTTGCCGCAGAGCACGCCTTCCAGGCGCAACCCCGAGAAGACGGTGCCGACGATCGTTACGTCGCCGCGATGCTCGCGCGCGAACGGCGAGTCGTCGAAGCCGACGATATGCGAGAATGTACGATGCCGTTCGGTGGTCGCCATGGCCTCCGCCTTCAAGACACACAATAAATCGCGCAGGGAGTGCCTGGATGATTGAGCAGACGTTACAGCAGGTCTTCGGCTATGACGACTTCCGCCCCGGCCAGCGCCCGGTGATCGACGCGGTCGTGGCCGGCCGCTCGGCGGCGGCAATCTTCCCTACCGGCTCGGGCAAGTCGCTTTGCTACCAGTTGCCCGCCCTGTTGCTCCCCCACCTGACCCTGGTGATCTCCCCGCTTCTGGCGCTGATGCAGGACCAGCTAGCCTTCCTTCAGCGCCACGGCATCGCCGCCGCCAGCATCGATTCGGGCCAGAGCCGCGAGCAAGCGGCGGCGGTGATGGAGGGGGTCGCGCGCGGCGAGATTCGCATTCTGATGATCTCGGTGGAGCGGCTCAAGAACGAGCGCTTCCGTGCCTTCATCCGCCGCGTGCCGATCTCTTTGATGGTGGTGGACGAGGCCCACTGCATCTCCGAGTGGGGACACAATTTCCGGCCCGATTATCTCAAGCTGCCCCAGTACCGCCGGGAGTTCGGCATTGGCCAAGTGCTGCTGCTGACCGCCACGGCCACCCCCCGAGTGATCGCCGACATGCGCGAGCGCTTCGACATCGCCACGGGCGACGTGACCGCGACCGGCTTCTATCGCCCCAACCTCAACCTGGAAGTGGCACCGGTGGCGGCCGATGCGCGTCCACGTCAACTGGTCGAGTGGCTGCGCTCCAGGCTTGGCGCCGAGCCGCCCCAACCCACCATCGTCTACGTCACCCTGCAGCAGACGGCGGAGCGACTGGCCGCCTACCTGAGCAAGGCGGGCCTTGCCGCCATCGCCTACCATGCCGGGCTCGACGGCGATACGCGCGAACGCATACAGCGCGAATTCATGGCCGGCCATACGCCCTGCATCGTTGCCACCATCGCGTTCGGTATGGGCATCGACAAGGCGGACATTCGCAACGTGGTGCACTTCGACCTGCCCAAATCGATCGAGAACTACAGTCAGGAGATCGGACGGGCCGGCCGCGATGGGCAACCCTCCGATTGCCTGATGCTGGCCGGGCGCGATCACGTCAGCGTGCTGGAGAACTTCGTCTACGGCGACACCCCGGAGCCGCATGGCATTCGTCGGGTGATCGATGAGTTGATCGGTGCTGCCCAGGCCGGCACCACGCGTCAGTGGGAGTTGGTACTCAACGCGCTCTCCCAACACAGCGACATCCGCCCGCTGCCCCTCAAGACCCTGCTGGTCCAACTGGAGCTGCGCGGCATCATCGCGCCACGCTACAGCTACTTCGCCGAGTACCGTTTCCGTCTGCACGACGAACCCGAAGTTCTGGTGGCACGCTTCGAGGGAGAGCGTCGCGCCTTCGTCCAGGCCATCGTCGACGCCTCTCAACGCGCCCGCACCTGGTTCACTCTGGATTTCGAGGCACTCGACCGCCTCGGCAGGGAGCGGGGTCTGAACACCGAACGCCGCCGGGTCCTCACCGCCCTGGACTACTTCGTCGCCCAGGGCTGGATGACGCTCGAGAGCAAGCAGATGACCGAGGTCTACGACGTGCTGCGCGACGACCTCGATCCGGCGGCCCTGACCGACGAGCTGCACGCCTACTTCCGCGACAAGGAGCAGGCCGAGATCGAGCGCTTGAACGCCATGCTGGCCCTGTTCGAAAGCGACGGCTGCCTGAGCCGACGGCTCGCCGAATGGTTCGGCGACGACCGTGCACCCGAACGCTGCGGGCACTGCTCGGCCTGCCGGGGCCAGGTGGCCCGCCTG
>NZ_PJRN01000008.1 GCF_002930105.1 Billgrantia saliphila
TGCCTCGCCCTGCGCGTTGCGCGCCAGGAAGCAGACGAAGTGCTCCGGGCCCATCCCGTCGGCCAACCGCGCGAGCTCCTCGGCATCGAGGCGGTAGTCGAAACCCTTGCGCGCCTCGGGCCCCGCCAGGCAGTCGGCCACGGCGGCGTAGTCCTCGGTGACCTCACACAGATAGCCGAGCCGGCGGCATTTGCGTGCCTTCTTGCGCGCATTGGGATCGATACAGTCGTCCCGGGTGGCGATGTCGAGGTGATAGGTGAAGCGCGGCCGTGCCGCCATGTTGGCCCACTCGAACGGACGGATGTCGTCCGCCACCGACGAGAGGCTGAGACTGCCGCCGAACTCGCATTCCTGCAGGTGCTCGGCCAGCCGGGTCAGTGCCAGGCGCTTGCGCCGATTGCGCGAGGCGGGCCGCTCGCTGGCGCAGGTAAAGTCGATGGGCAGATGCGGATTGCGTGGCGGCGTCACCAGTCGTCCCTGGCGGTTGCGATAGAGCACCGTCTCCAGTCGCCAGCCATCGCCCTTCTCGGGCGTCAGGATCAGCGGCTCGGCCTCGAGCCCCCAACGCTGCTCGTTGAAGCGAATCCATCCGGGATGGAAAAGCGGATCAATCATCATGGCGCGGCATTCCTTTGCGGCGTCGTGGAGAGAAGCGGCGCTGGATGTGAGTTCGGGTGTTCGTCATTCTCGGCCTCGCGATAGTCGCTATCGAAATCGCAGACCAGGTAGTAGCGCTCTTCACCGCTGCCCGGCTCTTGGTATCGTTCGACGATGCGAAAACCGAGCTTCAGGCTGGGCTTGAGCGATGCCACGTTGTCTGCGGTGATCCGCGCGGAATAGCCGCGCACCCCGTTGGCGCGAAAATGCAGAATGCCGCTGCGCCTCAGCTCGGTGGCCAGCCCCCTTCCGCGATGCTCCGGCAGTACGCCGCTGAAGTTCGAGTGCACCCGCCCTTCACGCAGATCGCGGCGGTTGAAACCATAGAAGGCGGCCCCCACCACGCGGCCTTCGACATCCAGGGCCACCACTCCGAGCCGGTCCCCGGCGAGCCGGTACAGCAGACGCCTCGGCAGGTCCAGCGGTCGCCCTTCGTGCAGCTCGGCGTAGAGTGCCAGGGCGCCATTCAAGTGGATACGTCGCATGGCGCACAGCCGATACGCCTCATGGCAACGCAGCGGCACGGGAGTAAACCGGCGAACTCGGCGTAGATTTCGGCCGATCAGCCCTGCCGCTTCGACGGCGACGCGCAGGTATCGACCCGGTGCGTTGTTGCTCATGGCTCAGGAAACCTCTCGAGAAAAAGCTTGGCGTCGAGGAAAAGCTTGGCGGCGAGTTGCCCCACTCATGAGTAGGCCTTTCGAAACAGGAAGAAGTAGCGCGCGCCCACCAGGGCGCCGCTCAGCATCAACGCGGCGAGTCGCAGCGACCAGGTCGGCATCGGCACCAGCCATTCGGCGATGATCAGCGGTGCCAGTAACAGCAGGCTCCAGGCCAGTGCCGATAGTGTCGAGGTCGCCAGGAAGAGCGGTGAATGGCCGGTCAGCCGGGCAATCCAGGCCAGAAAGCCGCCCCAGCAGACGGCGCTTCCCAGCGAGTAGAGCGCCACGGTGAGCATGAGATCATCCAGCATGGCGCCGATGGCGATCGCCGCTATTCGCACGCTGAGCATCAGCATCTGGAAGACCAAGCCCTGCCCCTGCCGTTCGAGCACCGCGAAGAGATGACTGAGCGGCGCCGTGATGAACACCAGATAGAGCCAGGGTGCCATCCAGCGCGCGAAGTCGCCGGCTTCCCGCCAGCGCTCGCCGAAGGCCAGCGCGAACAGGTCCGGACCAACGACCGCCAGCAGAATGGCCACCGGCATGGCGATCTGCGCCAGCGCATCGTGGACCCTGGCCACCAGCGAGCCGAGCTCGCCGCGGCGATGCGCCTCGGCGGCGCTGGACAGAAACACCTTGCCCACCGCCTCGCCGATTAGTGTCATCGGCATCGCCAGCACCCGGTGCGCCAGCGCGTAGAGGCCGGCCGCAACGGGGCTGAACAGAGCCGCGAAAAGCAGTGGCGGCAGCTGCTTGCCCAAGGTATTGAACAGCCCCGACCAAGTGGAGAACAGCGGAAACTTGCGATAGCGAAGCGCCACGGCCCACATCCCGCTCAGCCCGACCCGGTGCGCGATGACGGCGCGTAGCGCCGGTCGCGCCAGGCCCAGCGTACCGGCACCCTGCCCGGCGGCGTAACCGAGCAGCAGGCCGCCGCCGCCGAGCGGATTGGCGACGAGTTGGACCGTTAGCTGCGCCAGCGACTGCTTGATCCGGGTGGCGGCAATTGCCGGGAAGGCACGGGTTCTCACCGACCAGTGACTGACCACCTGGTACCCACCCGACAGCGCCACTCCCAGCGGCAACAGCCACAGCCAGGGCGTCAGCGCCGGCACCCCGAGCGCCTCAGCGAGCATTCGGCCGGCCAGTGCCACGATCAACAGCGAAACCAGGGTAGTCAGCGCCACCATCGTCAGGGCGAGGGCCAGCACCTCGGCCGCCTCGCGTTCCGTCTCGGGTAGCGGAATCGCCAGTTGGTAGCGGCCGCTGGCCACTACCGTGAACAGCGCCAGCAGTGCGCCGTATACCGCCATCAGGCCGAAGTCGTCCGGTGCGTAGAGCCGAGTCAACAACGGCGCCGCGGCAATCGTCAGCAACTGGGCGCTGGCAGTCCCCCCCACCAGGACGCTCACCCCGCGAGCGAAGGCCTGGGTGGGCAATAAACGCCGGGCCGGAACCACAAGCCGATTCAACACGTGATGTCTCTCCCTGACCGTGCGCTTCAGACCACGGCTTCCCTGAGCGCCGAGATGATCCGATCCTGATCCTCGGCCAACAGGTAGGGATGCATCGGCAAGCTGATCACTCGACGCGATGCCGCATTGCCCACCGGCAGGTCGACACACGGGTCGGCGACCGCCGGCTGCTTGTTGAGCGGAATCGGGTAATGCACCGCGGTCGGGATGCCTGCTTCGGCCAGCTTCGCGATCACCACCTCGCGATCGTCCACCTCCACTGTGTACTGGGCATAGGCACTGGTGTTGTACGTCTCCACATGCGGTGTCTCGAAACCATGCGCCCGCAGCAGTCGCCCATAGCGCTCGGCCACCTTTTCGCGCAGCATCAATTCCTCATCGAGGATGTCGAGCTTGGGCAGCAGAATGGCCGCCTGCAGCGTATCCAGCCGGCTGTTGACACCGATCCGGACATGATAGTAGCGCCGCCCCTGGCCGTGGCGGGCGATCTGGCGCAGCACCGTGGCCAACTCGTCGTCATCAGTGAACAGTGCCCCACCGTCGCCGTAGCATCCCAGCGGCTTGCTGGGGAAGAACGAAGTGGTCGCGATGGTCGTCAGGCCGCAGGAACGCCGGCCACGATAGGTGGCACCGAAGCTCTGGGCCGCATCCTCGATGACCGGAATGCCGTGGCGCGCGGCGATCTCGTTGATGGCGTCCATGTCGGCGCACTGACCGTAGAGCGACACCGGGATGATGGCCCGGGTGCGCGGCGTGATCGCGGACTCCAGCTTCTGCGGGTCGAGCAGGTAGGTGCGCGGGTCGATGTCGACGTAGACCGGTCGCGCGCCGAGCAGCGCCACGGTCTCGGCGGTGGCAATGTAGGTGAAGCCGGGCGTGATGACTTCGTCGCCTGGCGCGATGCCCAGCGCCATCTGAGCGATCTGCAGCGCATCGGTGCCGTTGGCGCAGGTGATGCAGTGACGCACCCCCACGTAGTCGGCCAGGCGCGCCTCGAGCTCGTCCACTTCCGGCCCCAGGATGTACTTGCCGTGCTCCAACACGTTGCGGATGCCGACGTTGACTCGCTCGCGGATCCGCTCCTGCTGAGCCTTGAGATCGATGAAATCCATGCGCTGTTTATCCTTGGCAGCGGGAGTGGGTGCTTCTTGCGCGGGATGGCAGACGAGCCGGTTTCCCTCGAGCCGATAGCGATCCCCGGTCTGCGCACAGATCGCTTCGCCCTCGCCCTCCACCGGCAGGTCAAGGCGCTCGCCATGCCGGCTCATCCAGCCGTGCTGACGGGCCGGCACGCCAAGCATCAGCGCATGATCGGGCACGTCGCGGTTGATCACGGCGCCGGCGCCGACGAAGGCGTAGCGACCGATGGTCACGCCGCAGACGATGGTGCAGTTGGCGCCGAGAGTGGCACCCTCACGTACCAGAGTGTCGCGGTATTCGTCCTTGCGCTCGACCAGGGAACGCGGGTTGTAGACGTTGGTGAAGACCATGCTCGGACCGCAGAACACCCCCGTCTCCAGGGTCACGTTATCGTAGACCGACACGTTGTTCTGCACCTTGCAGTGGTCGCCGATCACGACACGGTTGCCGACGAAGACGTTCTGCCCGAGCGAGACGCCGCGACCGATACGAGCCCCACCGCAGACGTGGACGAAGTGCCAGACGCGCGACGATTCGCCGATCTCGGCACCATCGTCGACGACGGCGCTGGGGTGGATCCGGACCCCGGGATAGCGGGTTTCAGTGGGTTGATTATCCATGCCGTTTCCTCACATCGCGTGCTTCTTGAGACAGGGATGTGCCTCGTTGCGGGCCGGCATTTCGGGAGTGGCGTTGCGAATCGTATCGACCGTTTCGATGCAGTGGCGGGCACTCGCGATACCGTAGCCACGACCGGCAAGGATCTCCTGATAGGAGACGGTGTGCAGGTCGGTGAAACCGCCCGAGAACTCGATCTCGCGGCCCTCGCATAGGATCGAGCGATAGGTGGTCTGCTGCCCCTGGACGCTGCTGGGGAGATCGTCGCTGTCGATCGATAGAAACCAGCGTACCCGGGCCTTGCGGTACTCGAGGTAGCCTGCTGCCCGATAGTCATCAGCGTAGTGGACGACGTTGCGCTCGAGTTCGCCGAACACGAAGTGCAGCATGTCGAAGAAATGCACTCCGATGTTGGTGGCCACACCGAACGACTTGCGCGGATCGCCCTTCCAGCTCTCCTGATACCACTTGCCGCGCGAGGTGATGTAGGTGAGCTCGACGTCGTACTTGTCGTCGCGCGGCATGGCGGCCACACGCTCCTTGAGCTCGACGATCGCCGGATGATGACGCAACTGGAGAATGTTGTAGACGCGGCGACCGGTTTCCCGCTCGACCCGCTCCAGCTCATCGAGCAGCGCCGGGGTGGGCACCAGCGGCTTCTCGCAGATCACGTTGCAGCCCAGTCGCAGACCCGCGGCGATGTGGGCATGGTGCAGGTGATTGGGCGAGCACACAGAAACGTAATCGAGCGCGGTATAGGGGTCGCGCTTACGCTGCCAGGCGCTCTCCAGGAAGCGCTCGAAATCAGTGTAGAACTCGCTCTCGGGCGAGATCGAGTCGATGATCCCCACCGAGTCGTTGATGTCGTAGGCCATCGCCAGGTGATTGCCGGTCTCCTTGATGGCCTTCATGTGCCGGGGAGCGATGTAGCCGGCAGCACCGATCAGGGCGAAGTATTTCATGGCGTCATTCCGTCCGGTTGGCTGTTGGTTCATGCCTTGATCACTCGTTCATCGCTCTCGCCGCGGTAGATGCCACGGGTATCGACGATCAAGCGGGCGTGGGCGTGGATCATGTCGTAATCGAAGCGGTCGTGGTCGGTCGCCAGGATCACAGCGTCGTACTCGGCCAGGGTGGCAGGCGTCAGCGGCACGCTCTCGAGATCGAAGTGATGCTCCCGCATGGGCGGGAAGACCGGCACATACGGGTCGCTGTAGGCCACTTCGCCCCCACGGTCGCGCACCAACTCCATGATGTGAACCGAGGGCGACTCGCGCATGTCGTCGACGTTCTTCTTGTAGGCGATGCCGAGCACCAGTATCCGGCTGCCCTTGAGCGGACGCCCCTGCTGGTTGAGTCCCTCGATCAGCTTGCCGACCACATACTCGGGCATGGCCTGGTTGATCTCGCCGGAAAGCTCGATGAAGCGGGTGTGCAAGCCGTATTCGCGAGCCTTCCAAGTAAGATAGAAAGGATCGATCGGAATGCAGTGACCGCCCAGCCCCGGCCCGGGATAGTACGGCGTGAAGCCGAAGGGCTTGGTGGCGGCGGCATCGACCACCTCGAAGATATCGATTCCCATGCGGTCGGCGACGATCTTCATTTCGTTGACCAGACCGATGTTCACCGCACGATGGATGTTTTCGAGCAGCTTGGTCATCTCTGCCGCACGGGTCGAGCTCAGCGGTACCACCTGGTCGATGGCCGGGCGATAGAGCGCCACTCCCACGTCGCGGCAGGCCGGGGTATGCCCGCCCACCACCTTGGGAATGGTGTGGGTCTCGAAGTTGGGGTTGCCCGGGTCCTCGCGCTCCGGCGAGTAGATCAGGAACAGCTCCTCGCCGACCTTGAGCCCGCCCTCCTCGACCCGCGGCAGCAGCTCCTCTTCGGTGGTACCCGGATAGGTCGTGCTCTCCAGCGAGATCACCTGGCCTTCGCGCAGGTGCGTCTTGAGCGCGTCCACGGTACCGATGACGAAGCTGATGTCGGGCTCACGATATTTGTTGAGCGGGGTCGGCACGCACAGAATGATGGCATCGACTTCGGCCGCCCGCGAAAAGTCGCTGGTGGCCTCGAAGCCGGCATCGCAGGCGCGAGCGATTCTCTCGGGCGAGATGTGTTCGATATAGCTGCGGCCCGCGTTGAGCTTGTCGACCTTCGCATCATCGATGTCGATACCCAGCACGCGATAGCCGATCTCGCTATAACGCAGCATCAGGGGCAGCCCCACATAGCCAAGCCCGACGATCCCGATCACGGCATCCTTGCGCTCGAGCCGGCCAATCAGACGATCTTTGATAGTGGTCATAACGCTTCCATGGTTTTCGAGTGGTTATGATCGACGTGTCGCCATGCCGCGCGTAGCGATGCGGATAGCCGGCTCCACGCCAGGGAACGGCCTGCCGAGGCAGGCGCGGACAAGGCCCGCGCGCTTGGGTAGCGCTCAGGTCTGGGTAGTCTTGTAGGCATAGTGGTAATAGCCATAGCCGTAGCTGGTGGCGGCCTTGCGCTCGATGGCATTGAGGATCCCGCCCTTGACCTGGATGCCGCTGCCCTCCAGACGACGGATGGCGACATCGATCTCGCGTGGCGGGTTGAGGCCAAAGCGGGCCACCATCAGCGTGGTGCCGCAGTGATGGCCGACGACGGCGGCATCGGTCACGGCGAGGACCGGCGGCGTATCGACGACGACCAGATCGAAGCGTTCGCTCAACGCCTCGAGCAGACGAGCGAAGCGCTCGCCCATGAGCAGCTCGGCGGGGTTGGGCGGTGCCTTGCCGCGCGCCACATAGCTCAGCCCGTTGATGGGCGACTGACGGATGACCTCGTCGAGTTCGGCCTTGTCGGCCAGCACTTCAGACAATCCACCCTTGCTGTCGGCGTTGAACGCGGTATGTACGTGCCCCTTGCGCATGTCGGCATCGAGGATCACCACGCGCTGTCCGCCCTGGGCAATGACCGCGCCCAGGTTGACGCTGATGAAGCTCTTGCCGATGTTCGGACTCGGGCCGGTGATCATCAGCCGGTTGTCGCTGGCTTCGAGCATGGCGAAGTGCAGCGAGGTACGCAGACCACGTAGCGCCTCGATCGCGGTGTCGTCGGGCGCATTCTGCGCCAGAACCCCACAGGCCACTTCACGGCCGCGGCGACGGTTGCGTCGCTTGACCCGGCGCACCAGCTTCTGCTGATCGTCGGAGAGCGGCACGGTGGCGTATACCGGCAGGCCCAGGTCCTCGATCTGTTCGGCGCTCTCCACCCCACGGTTGAGGATGCTGCGCACGATCACGAAGGCTACGGCGAGGAAAGCGCCGACCAGGGTCAACATGGCTACGGTGACCGGCTTGCGCGGCTCCACCGGCCCCGGCTGAGCCACCGCATCGTCGAGAATGCGCACGTTGCCGACAGTACTGGCCTTGGTGATGCTCATCTCCTGGATCTTGTTGAGAAGCTGCACGTAGACCTGCTGGGTCACTTCCACGTCGCGCGACATGCGCAGCACTTGCTGCTGAGTCTCGGGCAGGGACTGGATGCGTTCATTGAGCCGCTCACGGTCCCGCTCGAGGCTATGGCGCTTTTCCATCAGGGCGGCATAGAGGGGATGCGAAGGGTTGTAGCGACGTGTCAGCTCGGCCTGCTCCATCTCCAGTTCACTGAGGCGAGCGTCGATTTCCACTACGCTATCGAGCACCGAGCGCGTCTCGAGGGACAGGTCCACGCTCTCGTGCTGCATGCGATAGGCATTCAACGCATTCTCGGCGGCGGCGAGGTCGCTGCGCACCTGTGGCACCTGAGTCTCGAGGAACTCCAGGCTCTGCTCCGCCTCGGCGCTCTGGCGTTCGACGTTCTGGGTCAGGTAAATCTGTGTGATGGCGCTCAGGGTTCGTGCGGCTCGACGGGGGTCCTCATCCAGCAGGGTCATATTGAACACGCCGCTGTCGCGGCCGCGCTGGGCGACACTGAAACGTGAGCGCAGATGATTGATCGCCGCCAGGCGGGTTCGCCGCACCACGGTGAACTCAGCCCCATCGCCCGCCTCGAGCTCGACCACGCGTAGATCTATCCGTCCTTCATCGAACCGCTCCGTCACGCCTACCCGCCCTTCTCCCAATAGCGTGTCGTCGTGGTAGAGCCGGTAAGTTCCCGATGGGCCGGCCACCAGCCGCAACGCACGGCCTAGCCATGTCGGATCGACGTGGAACTCGCCGATGTTGAGGTACTCCCCGGCCCAGACGCTGCGCCGAGCGAAATCGGGCCGCCCCATGCCGCTGCGCACCAGGAAGTCACCGACCAGGGCGAGACGGGTCGGGACCACGACGATGTCGAGTCGTTCCTGGTCGACGGCCTGGCCGAGCACCATGCGCGAGCGCAGGATTTCCAGTTCGGCGTCGGCCTTGGGTTCCTCGCTGAGAAGGGAGCGCACCTCGGCCAGTGGGTTGTTCAGCCCGGTCTTGCCTTCCACCTGGACCAGCGCATCGGCACGGTAGATCGGCGTTGCCAGCTGCACGTGTATCACTGCGGCCACGGCGAAAGTTGCCGTGACCAGGAGAATCAACCACTTGTTATCCAGCAGGACGCCGAACAGCCTCCCCAGGTCGATATCGTCGTGGCCTGGGCGTGAGCTCGTCTTGATCTCTTTCACCATTGGTAAAAATCCTGGTGTAAAGGGTGGGATCGATTGCGTCAGCGTCTTGCGCTTCCGAGACGGGCCTGCCAGAGGCGGGCCGCCTCGCTCAGCTGACGATGCACGCGCACAAAGACCTCTTCGTTCCTGCGATAGGGATCGGGTATGTCCGCGCCTTGCTCCTGGCCATTCGTCAACCAGCGCCCGAAGCGCATGACCTTGCCTGTGGCGTAGGGGAAGCGTTCGGCGATGGCGAGGCGTTGACCTTCGCTCATGACCAGCAGCAGGTCGGCTTCCCTGACCATGTCAGCATCGATCTGACGGGCGCGATGGGCGGACAGATCAAGCCCCTCCGCCTCGGCCAGACGCGCTGCCGTGGGTTCCGCGGCATGCCCGACCAGGGCTCCCAGGCCGGCCGACGCGATGCGATGACCGGGAAGCGCCTGCCTTAACAGCGCCTCGCCGACCGGGCTGCGGCAGATGTTGCCGGTGCACACCACCAGGATTTTGTGGAACATCACTCCCCCCTTAGATCTTCCAGCTCACGCCCGGTACGCGTGGTCTGGTAGACACTGCTGACGGTGGGAAGCAACTGGCGCACCACGCGATTCCAACGACCCAGTGGCGTGGTGGTCACATAGACCACGTCGGTCGGCTGCAGGGGGAATTCCGCGCCGAGCATTAGCGCTGCGGCATTGCGAGCATCGAGCTGATAGACGGTGGCCAACTTGCCGCTGTCTTCCGGTGCCTGCCGCAGGACGAAGATGCCCGATGCATCGGCATTGCTCTCGTTGATACCACCGGCCTCCGAGAGCGCATCGGTGAGCGTCAGGCGGCTCGCCCCCATCGGCAGGCTTCGGGGTTCGCGCACCTCACCCATTACGTAGACCTTCTGGTTGCTGTTGTCGGGCACGTGCAATATATCGCCATCGCGCAACAGCTGGTTCTGATCGAGCCGCCCGCGATTGAGCATGTCGTGCAGCGACAGCCGCATCTCCTCACCGTCCCGTGTCAGGATGATGTCGTGCCAGTTGGCGTTGTCGGCCAGACCGCCCGAGAGGTTGATCGCATCGAGCACGGTCAGCGGCACGTTCTGAATGGGCAACGGTCCGGGTTCCTCGACCGCACCGGTAATGTTGACCTTCTGCGAGTTGTACTGGGCGACATGGACTTCGACCTGGGGCATGGCGACATAGGGCTCGAGCCCTTGGGCGATGGTGTCCCGCACTTCCCGCACCGTGTGCCCCGCCACATCGATGCGTCCGATGAAGGGGTAGAAGATGGTGCCGTCGCTATGGACGGTATTGCCCGATTCCGCGGCGCTGCGCTCGCCCCCGGCGGGGATCGTCAACTCGGGATGGCCATAGACGATGACGCTGAGCACGTCGCCCTTGCCGATGCGATAGTCGTAGTTGCCGATGTCGTCGCGCCGCGTCTCACTGACCGTGGCGATATCCTCCGGGCCCAGCGCTTCCTGGCGCTGGGCGCGCACCAGTCCGAAAGTGATGGGCTCGATGTCGACCAGATCATCGATCGGTGCCGAATCCGTTTGATAATCGATATGCCCGCCAGGGGCGAAGGCGCACCCGCCCATGGTGAAAACCCCCAACATCAATAGGGCCCGACCCAATCGCGGCCGCGTGAAATACTCGTTCATCGACTTTTTACTCGCGTGGTCATTACCAACTTGAGAATGCCCTGCCTCTTTTATTAGTCATTAAACGTCGTTGTTTTAAGTCGCCACTGTCGCCAATAATCCCCATTAATGTCGCCAGTCAGTGACACAGTGAGAAACCGTTATTTAACAAACTCACTCGTCTAGTTTCGAAGCCTGACACCATTAAAAGACATTCCTGTAGGCGAATGGCGACATAATCGTTTCAAGCCTGTCGCTTCTTTTCGACACTCAACCTCACTTCAGGCAGATCCGAATCATTCTTTATTTCTCGCCACCGGCCGGAACCGAGATCTCGCAATCGCTGGGCACGCTACCGCCACGAGGTTCACTGGCCATTCCCGAGGACCATAAAAAAACATATTTATCAGACACATACACACACCCGACCGGAATCGAGCGGCGACGTTGAATTCAAAGGAAGAGACGAGGCGAGCTTTTCCCATCCGTGAAAAAGCTTTAGGTGGCTGGCAGCTAGCATAATGACTTTTGCTGCCATGTCACCCCCTTGGATTTAAGTTTATACATTTTTTTACACTTAAATACGCTCAGATAAGGTCACATAACATCAGTTTCTTTTATATACTCACCAAATGGTGTATCAACTTCAACGTCTGAATAACAAATACTTATGACGTTCACATATCATGGGCTATTTCCCGTGCGAGCCTGCCAACTTGGCCTGCCACGGCAGGTCGGCCGGGTAGTCTATCCGTCGTCACATTATCGGGATGCACTACCCGGCCACTCGCCCCGCCGGAGTGTCCGGCGCAACACAGGAGTAATAGTGAAATGATCGACTACAGGAAGTTTCGACGACGCGTGGCCGTCCTGGCGGGCGTGGCATTGCTGGGCCTGGCGCCTCTGGCGCTGGCCCAACAAGCCGCTCCCGCTCAGGGCAGCCAGGGAGCCCCCGGCAACTCCGCCAACACGCCGGCCCCCGGGGACGTTGCGGGCGGCGGGCTGGCCGCCGGCCGCGGCGCAGCCGGCGAAGCACCGGGCAGTTCCGGCCAGGCCCTGGCCGGAGCGGTGAATCGTGGAGCCGCCGGCATCGGCGTGGCGGTCGGGGCAACCGGTACCGGAACGGGTACAGGAACGGGTACCGGCACCGGGACACGTTGATGAATCACCACAGACGGTGCAGCGAATCGCGTGTACCGATCCAGGGCCGCCGCAAGGCGGTCCTGCTTCGACGCCTTCTGCTGATGACCGGTATAGCGACTACCTTGACCGCCTGCGCTCAGGGAGGAGGTTTGACGCCGCTGGGCGCAACGCTTCTGGGCGATGGGCCCGGAGTCGATCTCGCCCAGCAGGCCGAGGCGCTGCCCTACGCTTCTCTGGTCGTTGAGAGCGAGGGCAATCAGGCGTTGATGATCATGGCGCACCGCACCGGGGAGCGTGGGCGCGACACCTATTGGCAGGCCGGAGATTACACCACGCTGCAGCTGCGAGATGGCCTACCGGCCAGCACTGCCGGCTTCGAAGAGGTACTGCTGGGTCGCTGGTCCACCCGCTACGAGACGGAGTCCCGATATCGGGTGCACGCGCACTGGCAAGACGCCAGCGGACAGGAACATCAGGACGTGGCGGTCGCGACGCTCTCCTGCGAAGCGGCCCGCCCCGTCGACCTGCCATTGATCGAGCTCGCCCTGCAGCGATGTACCGAGCGGCTCGATTGGGAGGAGAGCAATACGCACAGCCGCGGGATGTTCTGGCGTGAGCCCGGCAGTCTGCGGATCTGGGGGGGTGACATGACGCTCTGGCCGGACGGCCACCGCCTGCAGTGGCAGGTGGCAAGACCCTGGTGGAGCGATGCCGAGGATCCAGGGCGCGTCGAGGAATGACATCCGTCACGATGCGCCAGACCCTGATATAGAGAACGAGAATGATTCACCGTCACCACCCTTTCGCCTGCGCCCCAAGGCTGCCTGGCCTGGGGGCTTTGCTGCTGATTGTCGGCCTGCCCCTGTCGACTCTCGCCGACGATGCCAGGCTATCCGGCTTCTGGCTCGAGCAACCGGCGCTCCCCGAGGCACCCGCCTATAGCTATTACCTGCTGGAGCGTGATCGCCTGCCGCAGCAGCGACAAGGCATCCGCCTGCAGGAAGAGCTGGCCACTCTCATCGACTGGAATACGCTCGATGGGCGCACCGCGATGGCCAACGGCCTGAAACAATGGCAACACGCTGTTGCCCTGCACCGCGAGCGGACAGGCAGAACGCCAGCCAGGGCCGATCTCGCCGCCCTGCTCGCCTCGCCGCGTCACGACCCAACCTTGACCTCGCTGGCCGAGATAGGTCACTGCGCCGTACCCGACTGGGTGGAACTTTGGCACTTCGGCGGCGTGATCCGGCAGCGCTGGTCGCCGAACCTCACCCTGCAAGCGCTGATACGGCAGCGTCCGCGTGCAGACTGGGCCGCCGCCGAGTACGCCTGGTTGATCACGCCACAGGGCGCTCCCCGGCGTATCGGCATTGCGGCATGGAATGCCGGCGACGCCCCCTTGGTGGCCGGCAGTCGCATCGTCCTGACCCTGCCCGGTGCGGTACAGGAAGCAGACTGGGTCAACCGTACGCTACCAAACTTCCTGGCCACCCGACTCCCTGGCGACACCTGCAGCGCCCTCACCCCTGCGAAAGGCCCGGAGCCCTCAGCTTCCGTGGAAGAGTCTTCAGCAGAGCCCGCCGCACCCGAGGAGATGGGTACATGACCCGCTCCGTCATCCAGCCAGTACGCCTGGCCCCGCTGGCTCTGGCTACCTTCTTGGCCGCGCCCGGCGCCACCCTGGCCGACCCGAGCCAACCCCGGCTCGGCCAAGGGCAGGGAGACTTCGGTGGCGTGGGTCTGATGCAGACCCCCTCCGCCCGCATGGCGCCACTCGGCGGCTTTGCGTTCTCGATGTCGCGCACCGAACCCTATCGCCGTTACAGCGTGTTCTTTCAACCCACCGAGTGGCTGGAGACGGGCTTTCGCTACGTCGAAGTGGAGAACCGACGCTACCTGGCCGCCACCGGCGATCGCAACAACCTCGATAAGGGCATCGACCTCAAGCTGCGCCTGCGCGAGGAGAGCCGCCATTGGCCGCAGATCGCCGTGGGAACTCGCGACATCGGCGGTACCGGACTGTTCTCCGGCGAGTACCTGGTCGCCAACAAACGCTGGCATAACTTCGACGTCACGCTGGGTATCGGCTGGGGTTACCTCGGCAATCAGGAAGACTTCACCAATCCGCTGGCCCGCCTGGACGAACGCTTCGAGCGTCGCTCGGGCTTCAGCTCGGGAGGCGACGGCGGCAACTTCAATCTGGGCAGCTTATTCAGCGGACGCACTGCCCTCTTCGGCGGCATCGAGTACCAGACGCCTTGGGACCCCCTCGTGCTCCAGGTGGAACTGGAAGGTAACGACTACCAGCACGAGCCGCAGCGCAACCATCAAGAGCAATCATCGCGCCTCAACTATGGCGCCCGCCTGCGCCTGACCGACAACATAGAATTGAGAGCCGGCTGGCAGCGCGGCAACACCGCCATGCTAGGTATCAGCATGTCGACCAACCTGGCTACGCTGTCCCAGGCCAAGCGCGATCCGTCTCCCGTTGCGCTGGAGCCCGCCCCGGCCAGCCACACCGCCGATTGGTCGGGACTCGGGCGGGCACTGGACGAGAATGCCGGCATTGCCGTCTACCGGCTTCGCCAGGAGGGGACGAGTGTGACGGTCGAGGGCGAACCCACCCGCTATCGCTCCCTGGCGGAGAGTGAGCAGCGCGCCGGACGCCTGCTGCACAATAACCTGGGCAACGAGGTGAAAACCTTCCGCTTCCGCTGGCACGAGCGCGGCATGGCACTTCGGGAAAGCATTCACGATCGCGACGCCATGGTCGCCGCGACAACCTCCAGCGCCAATTCCACACAGCACCATCACAGCATCTACGCCCATGGCGCACTGCTCCCAGCCGAGGGCGAGGTCCTTCACGAGGCCACGCCGCACGGGCTGGTCTATAGCCTGCAACCACAGCTCGAGCAAAACTTCGGCGGCCCGGACGGCTATCTCTACCGGCTCTCCGCCAGCCTCGACGGTGAGTACCGACTCGGCGCCAACGATTGGCTGGCGGCTACGCTGACCTACACCCTCGACGACAATCTCGACAAGTACCGCTACATCGGCCCCTCCGATCTGCCGCGGGTGCGCACGCGCATTGCCGACTACCTGGCCGAAACGGACATTGGGATCAGCAACCTGCAGTACACGCGCACCTCACGGCTGGGTGATGACTGGTATGCCATGGGTTACGGCGGCTTGCTCGAGACGATGTTCGCCGGCGCCGGCGCGGAACTGCTCTACCGCCCCTTCAACAGCGACGTCGCGCTGGGGCTGGACATCAACTGGGTCAAGCAACGCGATTTCGACCAGCGCTTCGACCTGCTCGACTACAGCACCTGGACCGGACACGTCACCGGCTACTGGCAGACCGACTACGAGGACGTGCTGGCCAAGGTCAGCGTCGGTCGTTACTTGGCCGGTGATCTGGGCCTGACTTTCGACGTGTCGCGCGAATTCGACTCCGGCGTCCGCCTTGGCGGTTGGGCCACCTTCACCGATGCCGGCGACGCCTTCGGCGAAGGCAGCTTCGACAAGGGCATCTATCTCTCGTTGCCGCTGGACGCTTTCTTCGTTCACTCCACACGACAGCGCGCCCAGGTCGCCTGGAGCCCGCTCACTCGAGACGGCGGTGCGCGACTGGCGCGCCGCGCGACCCTCTACGATCTGACCGAGGAACGCAGCATGGGTCGCTATTGGAAAGACCACGCCGCCATGATGCGTTGAGGTCGATGCGAGCGGATGAGGCAATGCCGGCCTCATCCGCTTCGCCTGTCGGCACGAGGATATCAACGCGCAGTGACGAAACGGCAAGGCACCGTAGCAGAGAGATATGGCGGCTTTGTAGATAACGGTATAAAGATTCGCGTTATCCGCGGTAGTAGCCCGGTGCGACGAACGGCATCTTGCTCACCGTCATCGGCAGGCGCTTGCCGCGCACCTCGGCGTACACGGTGGTGTCTATCGCAGCGTACTCGATATCGACATAGCCCATCGCCACCGGCTTGCCGACGCTGGGACCGAAACCGCCCGACGTGACCGTGCCAATGCGCTTGTCGTCCTCGTTGAACAGTTCGGCGCCTTCGCGCACCGGGGCCCGGCCTTCACCCAGCAGCCCGACCCGCTTGCGATGATGATCCTTGGCATCGACCTGATGCAGGATGACGTCGGCGCCGGGAAACCCTGCCGAACGCTCGCCGCCGTGACGCCGCGCCTTGCCGATGGCCCAGATCAACCCCGCCTCGACCGGCGTGGTCCCGGTGTCGATATCGTGACCGTAGAGGCACAGCCCTGCTTCCAGGCGCAACGAATCGCGCGCGCCCAAGCCGATCGCCTCGACTTCCTGCTCGGCCAAGAGGCGGCGGGCCAACGCTTCAGCGGCCTCGGCCGGCACCGAAATCTCGAAACCATCCTCGCCGGTATAACCACTGCGGCTGATCCATACCGGAGTACCGTCCATCTCGAAATGGCCATGCTGCATGAAGACCATGTCGCAGGCTTCGGGGCACAGCCGCTGCATCACGTCCGCCGCCTTGGGTCCCTGCAGCGCCAGCAGGCCGCGATCCAGCACCTCGATTCCATGCTCGCTATCCAGCCCCATTTCCAACAGGGCCTGGTCCTGATCCTTGCAGGCCGCATTCACCACCAGGTAAAGGTGATCGCCAGGGTTGGCCACCATCAAATCGTCGAGGATGCCACCTTCATGCTCGGTGAATAACGCATAGCGCTGCATACCCTGAGGCAGGCCGACGATGTCGGCGCATACCAGGGTCTCCAGCGCTTCGGCGGGACTCGGACCATGCAGCAGGATCTGTCCCATGTGCGACACGTCGAACAGGCCACAGGCGGTACGGGTATGCTCGTGCTCCTTTTTCACGCCGAGCGGATACTGCACCGGCATCTCGTAGCCGGCAAAGGGCACCATCTTTCCACCCAGCTCCAGGTGCAAGGCATGAAGGGGGGTGTGCTTGAGGTTACTCATGACGTCATCACTCTCGTAGCAGGGCCATCAACGACGAGAGGTGCCCCTTGAGGGCACCTCTCGGCTGGCAGATAGCCTCAGGACTTGTCGTGGTCCAACTCTTCGCCCGGCAGGATGTCCTTGCCGTCGAAGTAGTCTCGGGCCAGCTTGAACACCACCGGCGACAGCAGCGCCAGCGCGATCAGGTTGGGAATCGCCATCATGGCGTTGAAGGTATCGGCCATCAGCCAGATGAAGCCCAGTTGCGCCATGGCACCCAGCGGGATGGCCAACACGAACAGCACGCGATACAGCATGATCGAGCGGGTGCCGAACAGGAACTGGAAGCACTTCTCGCCGTAGAAGGACCAGCCCAGGATGGTCGTGAAGGCAAACACGGCCAGCGCCAGGGAGACGATCTGGTTGCCCATGCCCGGCAGGGCTTCATCGAAGGAGAGCGCTGTCAGCGATGCCCCCGCCTCGCCGGTCTCCCAGACACCTGCGGTCAGTATGACCAGGGCGGTGATGGAGCAGACGATGATGGTGTCGATGAAGGTCCCGAGCATGGCAATCAGCCCTTGGCGCACCGGGTTCTTGGTCTGCGCCGCGGCGTGGGCGATGGGCGCGCTGCCCAACCCCGCCTCGTTGGAGAAGATGCCGCGCGCCACGCCGAAGCGAATCGCCGCCATCACCGCCGCGCCGGCGAAACCGCCCATGGCCGCGTGCGGGTTGAAGGCGTAATAGAAGATCATGCTGAACGCCTCGCCGAGCTGGCCGGCATTGATGGCGAGTACAACGACCCCGGCGATGACATAGGCGATCCCCATGATCGGTACCAGCTTGCCGGCCACCTTGGCGATGCGTTTGATACCGCCCAAGATCACCGCACCGGCAAGCACCATGATCACAACGCCGGTGATCCAGTGCGGCAGACCGAAGGTAGAAGCGAGGGCATCGGCCACCGAGTTGGACTGTACCGTGTTACCGATGCCGAAGGCCGCAACCGCGCCGAAGAAAGCGAAGGCGCCACCCAACCACAGCCATTTCCGGCCCAGGCCGTTCTTGATGTAGAACATCGGACCACCGACGTGGTAGCCGGTGCTGTCGGTTTCACGAAAACGCACCGCCAGTACCGCCTCGGCGAACTTGGTCGCCATGCCCACCAGGGCCGTAATCCACATCCAGAACACCGCCCCGGGCCCACCGAGCGCGATAGCGGTGGCGACACCTGCAATATTGCCGGTTCCGATAGTGGCGGAGAGCGCCGTCATCAGGGCGTTGAACGGCGAGATTTCCCCTTCGTCAACGGCCGCCTTGGCCGTGTCGGGCGAAGGCTTCCTGTCGCGCCCCGCCCACATCAGCCTGAAGCCGGTGCCCAATTTGCGGATGGGCATCAGCTTCAGTCCGAGCTGCAGATACAGGCCCACCCCCAGCAGCAGGATGAGCATCAACGGCCCCCAAACGACCCCGTTGATCGCTGTGAATATCGAATTCAAGGTTTCCACGAACGTTTCCCTCTGTTATTGGCGATTTGTATGGATTCTTATCGGCCCCACGATCGATGGCCACGCATCCCGCCCACCGTTTTGGCTGCCTTGGCCACTGCATGCGGTCAACCGAACCACAGCAGAGCTTTCATATGACGTACGGCGGCATGCGCGAACGATCGACAATGCAATCCGGCGTACCATAGCGGAAAAAGCCAGGAATACACTAGTCCGTCGAAATGCTTTCCAGGGATGGGCGGCCAACGCTCGATCTGGCGCTAGCGTACCGCGGGTTTCGTATTGGAAACAATGGCGCATCGCCCGTCTCTGGCGGTCATGGCCCCTACAGATTAGTGAGCCAGGCCAAACCTGTCGAATGCCGCGACGGTACTGGCGCCAAGGTATGTCGCTCCTCTCGGCGCGAAGGCTGGACGTATGCTAAAACACGCGCCACGCTGTTCAGGCAGAGGCCGATAACGCTTGCGAAACCGTGCTGTCGGGCTCGCCAAATGCCATCAATGGCGTTAGCATTCGCCCAGTCAGAAAACCTTTTTCGTATAGGAAAACACCATGAGCTCGATTCCCGCCAACCTGCGCTATAACGACAGCCACGAATGGGTGCTGGACAACGGCGACGGCACCGTCACCATCGGCATTACCGACCATGCTCAAGAAGCCCTCGGCGACGTGGTGTTCGTCGAGCTTCCCGAGGTGGGACGCACCCTGGCCAAGGGCGAAGAGTTCGGTGTCATCGAATCGGTAAAGGCCGCTTCCGACCTATATGCCCCGCTGGCGGGTGAAATTGTCGAAGTCAACGAAGCGCTAGAAGATGCACCCGAGACCGTCAACGAAGCCCCCTATGAGGGTGGCTGGATCATGAAGGTGCGCGTCGACGATGCCGCCGCCGTCGAGGCACTGCTCGATGCCGATGCCTACCAGGCCATCGTCGACAGCGAGTCCTGAACCGAATTGACCTTATCCCGGCCACTCCGCTGGCCGGGCTCCTCCGACATACCGCACAAGGTTCTCCATGGCTATCGACAACCGCCGCCTGGCCGAACTGGCCGATCACGACGCCTTCATCCGCCGCCACAACGGCCCCGGAACCGACGACGTTGCCGCCATGCTGGCGGCGCTGGGCATGGACAGCCTCGACACACTGGTCGAGCGCACGGTGCCGGCCGATATTCGCCTCAGCCGTGAGCTCGATCTGGACCCGCCGCGCAGCGAGGCCGAGGCGCTCGACTACCTGAAGCGCCTGGCCCGCCAGAACAAAGTCTTCAAGACCTATATCGGTCAGGGCTATTTCAACACTCACGTGCCGGCCGTGATCCAGCGCAACGTGCTGGAAAACCCGGGCTGGTACACCGCCTATACCCCCTACCAGCCGGAAATCTCCCAGGGTCGGCTGGAAGGGCTGCTCAATTTTCAGCAGATGGTGATGGACCTCACCGGCATGGAGCTGGCCAACGCTTCGCTGCTCGACGAGGCGACCGCCGCCGCCGAGGCCATGGCGCTGTGCCAGCGTGCCAATAAGAAGTCGAAGAGCCTGGCCTTCTTCGTCGCCGACGACGTGCTGCCGCAGACGCTCGACGTGGTGCGCACACGTGCCCACTACTTCGGCTTCGAACTGATCGTGGCGCCGGCCGACACCCTGGCCGATCACGATGTCTTCGGCGCCCTGCTGCAATACCCCGGCGAGAGCGGCCGGGTCGCGGACCTGGCTCCGCTGCTCGCCACGGCTCGCAATAAGGGCATCATGACCTGCGTGGCCGCCGATATCATGAGCCTGGTGCTGCTCAAGGAACCGGGGGCGCTGGGCGCCGACATCGTCGTCGGCAACACCCAGCGCTTCGGCGTGCCCATGGGCTACGGCGGCCCGCATGCCGCCTACTTCGCCACCACCGACAAGCTCAAGCGATCGATTCCGGGTCGCATCATCGGCGTGTCCAAGGATAGCCGCGGCAACACCGCCCTGCGCATGGCCATGCAGACCCGCGAGCAGCACATCCGCCGCGAGAAGGCCACCTCGAACATCTGCACCGCCCAGGCGTTGCTGGCCAACATGGCGGCCTTCTACGCCGTCTATCACGGTGCCGAGGGCCTCACCACTATCGCCACCCGCATTCACCGTCTGACCACGATCCTTGCCGAAGGCCTCAAGGCCAAGGGCGTGGCCTTGGTACACGACAGCTGGTTCGACACCCTGCGCCTGACCGGTATCGATGCCGGCAAGGTCCTGGGTCGGGCCATGACCCACGAGATCAACCTGCGCTACTTCGCCGACGGCGACATCGGCGTCAGCCTCGACGAGACCACCACCGCCCACGATGTCGACGTCCTGTTCGACGTGCTGCTCGGCGAAGAGCACGGGTTGTCGGTCAGTACCCTGGACGAGCGGATCGCGACCGAGGGTATCAGCGGCATACCCGCCGCCTGCCGCCGCGAGACGGCGTTCCTCACCCACCCGACCTTCCAGCGCTTCCGCAGCGAGACCGAAATGCTGCGCTATCTCAAGCGCCTGGAGAACAAGGATCTCTCGCTCACGCACGCGATGATTCCGCTGGGCTCGTGCACCATGAAGCTCAACGCCACCAGCGAGATGATTCCCGTGACCTGGCCCGAATTCGGTCAGTTGCATCCGTTCGCCCCGCAGGAGCAGGCCACCGGCTATAAGCAGATGATCGACGAGCTGGCCGCCTTCCTAGTCGAGATCACCGGGTATGACCACATCTCGATGCAGCCCAACTCCGGCGCTCAGGGCGAGTACGCCGGTCTGGTGGCGATTCGCCGCTACCAGGCGGCCCAGGGCGAAGGCCACCGCGACGTGTGCCTGATCCCGAGCTCCGCCCACGGCACTAACCCCGCCTCCGCCGCCATGGCGCAAATGAAGGTGGTCGTGGTGGAGTGCGACAGCAACGGCAATATCGATCTCGACGACCTGCGCGCCAAGGCCGAGCAGCACAGCGAGGCGCTCTCGGCGATCATGCTCACCTACCCCTCGACCCATGGCGTGTTCGAGGAGGGTATCCGCGAGGCGTGCACCATCGTGCATCGCCATGGTGGCCAGGTGTACATCGACGGCGCCAACATGAACGCCCAGGTCGGCCTGAGCCGCCCCGGCGACTTCGGCGGCGATGTCAGCCACCTCAACCTGCACAAGACCTTCTGCATTCCGCACGGCGGCGGTGGCCCGGGCATGGGCCCGATCGGCGTCAAGGAGCATCTGGCCCCCTATGTCGCCAATCACGTGGTCACGCCGATTCCCGGGGTGAAAGAAGAGTGTGGCGCCGTCTCGGCCGCCGCCTATGGCAGCGCCTCGATCCTGCCGATCTCCTGGGCCTATATCAAGATGATGGGCGCCCGCGGGCTACGCCAGGCGACCGAGCTCGCCATTCTCAATGCCAATTACATCGCCAAGCGCCTCGAGGACCATTATCCGGTCCTCTACCGCGGCGTGAACGACACCGTGGCGCACGAATGCATCATCGACATTCGCCCCTTGAAAGCCGCTTCGGGCATTAGCGAGGAGGATATCGCCAAGCGCCTGATGGACTATGGCTTCCATGCGCCGACCATGTCCTTCCCGGTGCCCGGCACGCTGATGGTGGAGCCCACCGAATCGGAGTCGCGCTACGAGATCGATCGCTTCTGCGACGCCATGATCGCGATCCGCGAGGAGATCGCCCGTGTCGAGCGCGGCGAATGGCCGGCCGACGACAACCCGCTGATCAACGCGCCCCATACCATGGCCGACCTCATGGACCCGGCCTGGGAGCGCCCCTACCCTCGCGAAATCGGCGCATTCCCCTCGGATGCCGTCAAGGCCGCGAAATACTGGCCGGCGGTGAATCGCGTCGACAACGTCTTCGGTGACCGGCAACTGATCTGCTCCTGCCCCAGCATCGAGGCCTACCGCGACTGAATCCTGCCGCTGCACGCAAAACGGCCCGCCTACTCGGCGGGCCGTTTCCGTTTCGAGAAATGCCGAGGTTATAGCGGTGACACCACCTCGCCGTATCCGAAGCGCTCGCGCAACCGCTGCTCGCGGAAGCCTTCGAGCAGCCGCTCGTAACGGCGCGGCACGCGACTTCCCGCTCGGCTCACCAGATGCAGCGCCTCATGCTCGGCCACGGGCAGGTCGAGCTCCTTGACCTGACGCTGCCAGGGCGAGGTCTCGAGCACCAGCCTCGACACCACGGTAAAGCCCAGGCCACGAGCCACCGCATCCAGCACCATTGCCACCTCGTTGGTGAACCCCTGGCGACGGAACTGGTTCATGGAGCGGAACTCCTCGGGAAAATTGCTGCGAAGCAACGCCCCGGCGTGACTCACGCCGTCCGAATAGTTGATGAAGCCGATGCCCATCAGCTCGGTGAGCGAAGTGCCGGTGAAATCGGCCGGCACCACCAGGCACAGTGGCTCCTGGTGCCAAAGCCGGCAATCCAGCTCCGGATGGCGGATCGGCTCGGTGACGATCCCCAGGTCGTGGCGGCCGGCCAGCACGTCGGAGACGATCTCATGACTGAAGGCGAAGCTGTAGTTTACCGTCAACCCCGGCGTCATCTGCTGCTGGCCGAGAATATAGGGATACAGCATCAGCCCCACGCTGCCCGGCGACGCAATGCGGCATTCGCCTGTGTCCAGGGCATCGTCATCCAGCGAATGCCGGAACTGCTCATGCTCGGCGAACAGGCGCAGGCCGTAATCGTAGGCACGGCGTCCGGCTTCGGTGAGCATGAAGCGTCGGCCCTGCCGTACCAGCAGCGGTTTGTCGAGGTATTGCTCGAGCTTGCGCACGTGCTGGCTGACCCCGGGCTGGGTCATGTCCAGGCGTCGCGCGGTCCGGGTGAAGCTGCCGGTCTCGACCAAAGTGATGAAAGTGCGAAAATACTGGGCGTTGAACATGTCGCATCGCCTGCGGGTTCGGCCGAAACCGGGTGCCGCCATTGTAACAAACCGGCCCCGACGGCGCAGCGCTGCGCCCTGCCGGCCGGCGTGTTAGCATCATGACGAGTTCATTGCGCCCGGCCCCGTCCTTGACGGCACTCGACGCACCGATCACACAAGGACCGTTTTCATGCCTGATACCATTTCCAGCATCGTCTCTCCGCTTCGCAGCCTGGAAGTGCTTTCACAACACGAAGTGAACCGCCTGCGCGATACCTCTAAGGCGGGTCTGCACGATCTGCTGCGCCGCTGCGCGCTGGCCGTGCTGAGCTCCGGAAGCGTCACCGACGACAGCCTGGTGCTGATGGAGACCTACCACGATTTCGACATTGAGGTCATCCAGCAGGATCGCGGCATCCGGCTCAAGGTCACCAACGCCCCGGCGGAGGCCTTCGTCGACGGCAAGATGATCCGCGGTATCCGCGAACATCTCTCCTCCGTGCTGCGTGACATCGTCTACGTCTACAACGAGATCCAGCATCACGCGCGCTTCGACCTGAGCACCGGCGAGGGCACCACCAACGCGGTCTTCCACATCCTGCGCAAGGCCGGCACGCTCAAGCCCGGCCGCGACCCCGGTATCGTGGTCTGCTGGGGCGGGCACTCGATCACGCGGGAGGAATACGACTATACCAAGGACGTGGGCTACCACCTTGGCCTGCGTGAGCTCGATATCTGTACCGGCTGCGGCCCGGGTGCCATGAAGGGCCCCATGAAGGGCGCCAACCTGGCTCATGCCAAGCAGCGCGTACCCGATGGTCGCTACCTGGGCATTTCCGAGCCCGGCATCATTGCCGCCGAGGCGCCCAATCCGCTGGTCAACGAACTGGTGGTGATGCCCGACATCGAGAAGCGCCTGGAGGCCTTCATCCGCATCGGCCATGGCATCGTGGTCTTTCCCGGAGGCGTCGGTACGGCGGAAGAGATCCTCTATCTCCTGGGCATCCTGCTTCACCCCGACAACGCCGACATGGAAATGCCGGTGATCTTCACCGGCCCGGCCAGCGCCGCCGATTACTTCAAGCGCATCGATGAGTTCCTGGTCTACACGCTGGGCGAATCGGCGCGCGCCAAGTATCGCATCATCGTCGACGACCCCGTCGAGGTGGCCCGCACCATGCGCGAAGGCATCGATGCCGTGACCGAGTTCCGTCGCGCCCATCAGGACGCCTTCCATTTCAACTGGCGGCTGACTATCGCACGCAACTTCCAGGAAACCTTCGAGCCGACCCACGAAGCCATGGCCGGTTTGGCACTCCACCCCAAACAGCCAGTGCATGAGCTGGCGGCCAACTTGCGACGCGCCTTCTCGGGCATCGTGGCGGGTAACGTCAAGGAGCGGGGGCTGCGCGCCATCGAGGCCCATGGCCCCTTCTCGCTGCATGCCGAGCCCGAGCTGATGCGACGTCTGGACGAACTGCTCGGCTCGTTCGTCGCCCAGGGGCGGATGAAACTGCCAGGGCAGGAATACGTGCCCTGCTATCGGCTGGTGTGATTGGCAGCTGGTGTGATTCGGTGAGCCAAGGTCTATACAGCGGCGTCTCGATCGGACGCCGCCGGTCAGTGTCTCTCGTCGACCGGACGCCACCACAGCCACAGGGCATGCAGCAGCAGGCCCAGGGTGGCGCCGTGCGCAATCAGCAGCTGCCAGCTGATCCAGGCGGTGAACAGCGCATGCCATATCCCCATCAAGGCCATACCCGCCGCCAGTGACAGAAGCAGGCGCTTGAACAGCTGCGGCAACCGTTCGCGCTCGCTCTTTTCCAGCATGCGCCAGTGCATCAGCGCAACGACGGCGACCACCGCGAGAGCCATTACGATCAGGGTCAGGCGGTTGTCGTTTCCGCCGGCCACATAGCGGGGAATGGTAGCCAGCATCAATATCAGCAGGCCCGTCAGCAGACTGAGACGTTCGGCTGTTGGCGTGGCTCCCATCGTCAGAGAACCGCCAGCCGTTGCTCTTCGATCCAAGCCTCCGCCCATGGCAGCGCAGCATCGTCAGCCATGAAGGTCTCCATGGCATCGACCTCGAGTCGCTCACCCAGGCGGGTGGCGCCCAGCCCCTGGAGCATCTCGTCAAGCCGGCGCCCGGCACCACAGAAGGTTTCACCGTAAGAGCTGTCGCCCAGCGCAATCAGGCCATAGCGCAGGTCCGTGAGCGCCGGGCTCTTCTCGTCGAGCTCGCGAGCGAAGGGCACGAAGTTGCCCGGAAAGTCGCCGCTGCCCGTGGTGGAAACGCAGAACAGGGCCAGATCTGGCGGCGCTTCAGTGAGATCGCCGAGGCTCGGCTGTTCCAGCACGTTCACCTCGTAACCTGCCGTCTCGAACAGCGGGGCCACCTGCTCGGCAACATCAAGCGCACCACCATACATGGTGCCGACGAATATCTTCAGCTCTGGCATGTCGGGGGAACCTGAGAAATTTCCATCGATATTAACATGATGCGGCCTCGTGACACAGGCAGCAACCCGCGTCACGACATGCAGCCCGAGCCAAGCCTGAGTATAATGCTCGGACTTATCTCAAGGAGGCGACATGCTGCAGACCTTCGAGGCCTGGATCACCCCCATCATGATCGGGGGATTGATGCTATTCATGGCCTTCATCATCTGGGACCTGGCCAAGAAGTCACGTGCCGGGCGATTCGGCACCATCATGCTCTTCGTGGTGCTCGGTGCCGGTATGATGGGATACGTCTTCAAGGTAGTCATTACATGGATGCTGGAGCGTGGCGGCGTCTAGGCTATTCGTGCCCAGCCTGGCCCCGCTTCGTCAACGCGCCAACGATCCACGCGCCAATGGCAGAATGCCACCCGATGGGGTGGCATTCAGGCTCACGCTGACTCAGTTGGAAGGCGGTGGACCTTCGTAGCGCTCCACCTGGCTCTTGAGTTTCTGCCCGGGCCGGAACGTCACGACACGGCGTGCCGAGATGGGGATTTCCTCACCGGTCTTGGGATTGCGCCCAGGGCGTTCACGCTTGTCACGTAGATCGAAGTTGCCGAAACCCGACAGCTTCACTTGCTCGTTCTCCCGCAGGCAGGCACGGATTTCCTCGAAAAACGCCTCCACCATGGCCTTGGCTTCGCGCTTGGTCAGCCCCAGCTCGGCGTGAAGATGTTCGGCCAGTTCCGCCTTGGTCAACGCTCCCATGTCTACTCCTCAGAGTGGCGGTCCAGCCCGTCGCCGCATCCCTTCACGCATCAAGCGTGATCCGTGAAGGGGTGGCGTGCGTACATTCGCACGCCATTCCGGCTCACCCGCGCAGTTCGGCACCCAGGTTCTGATGCGATTCGGCGACGATGGCATCGACCAACTGATTGATTTCCTCGTCATTCAGCGTGCGCGAAGGATGCTGCCAGGTCAAGCCCAGCGCGACACTCTTGTAGCCTTCCGCGACTCCCTTGCCCCGATAGACGTCGAACAGGCTCAATTCCTGCAGCCATTGGCCGGCCTGGTGGCGCACGCAATCCAGGAGCGCCTGGACCGGCTGACGCTCATCGAGCAGGAAAGCCAGGTCTCGTCGCACCTCGGGGAACCGTGACAGCGGATCGAAGGCCGGCAGCCGGCCACGGGTCAGCGCATCCTGTCGCACCTCGAACAGGAAGGCTTCGACCTTGAGCCCCAACTCAGCTCTTACTCCGGGATGCAACGCACCGATCCAACCGACCTGCTCACCCCGATACAGGATGCGCGCGCTCTGTCCGGGATGCAGTGCCGTATGATCGCCAGGCTCGAAGCGCCAGGCCTCAGGCTCGCCACCCATGGCGATCAAGCTCTCCAGGTCGCCCTTCAGATCGAAGAAGTCGACTTTGTCGCGAGCGCCAGCCCAGCCTTCGGGTAACCGCGAACCGCACGCTAACGCCCCGAGCATGGGGGTCTGCTGCAACTCATCCAGCGCGCCGCGGAATACCAGGCCGGTCTCGAACAGCCGAACGCGCGTCTGCTGTCGGTTCAAGTTGTATTCCAGCGCCCTTACCAGACCCGGAAACAAGCTGGCCCGCATCACCGACAGGTCACTGGAGATGGGGTTGGCCAGCCTCGGCGATACGGCATCCGGCAACAGGGCCTTCTGCAACTCTGGCGCGACGAAGCTGTAGGTCACTGCCTCCTGGTAGCCACGCGCGACCATCTGGCGGCGCAACCGCGACAGCGGGGTGCGGGCCTCATGATCGGGACGTAGCGCCAGCCGCGCCGCCGGGCGGCGCACCGGCAGGCGATTGTAGCCGTGGATACGCGCCACTTCCTCGATCAGATCCTCCTCGATGGCGATGTCGAAGCGCCAGCTCGGCACCTGAACCTGCCAGCCATCGTCCACCAAGCTGACCGCCATGCCCAGCCGTTCGAGGATGTCGGCGACCTCATCGCCGGGCAGCGCCTTGCACAGTGCCTGCTCGAGCCGCGCCGCGCGCAGCGTTACCTGCCGCTCGCCGGGCAGGTGCGCAGCGCTCGTCACTTCGACCAATGGGCCGGGCTCGCCGCCGGTGACCTCGAGCAGCAGCGCCGTGGCACGCTCTACCGCGTCGCGGGTCAGCCGAGGGTCGACACCGCGCTCGAAGCGATGGGAGGCATCGGTGTGCAGACCGTAGGCGCGCGCCTGGCCGGCCACCGCCAGCGGAGAGAAGAACGCCGACTCCAGGAAGATGTCTCGTGTCGCCGGCCCGACGCCGGAGTCCTCGCCGCCCATCACGCCGGCAATCGCCAGCGGGCCGCGCTCGTCGGCAATGACCAGCGTCGAGGCGTTCAGGGTAATCTCCTGGCCGTCGAGGAGCACCAGCCGCTCGCCCTCGCGGGCCAGGCGCACCACCACCGCCCCGTGCAGATTCTCACGGTCGAAGGCGTGTAGCGGTTGGCCCAGCTCGAGCATCACGTAGTTGGTGATATC
This sequence comes from Billgrantia saliphila, assembly GCF_002930105.1. Taxonomy (GTDB): domain Bacteria; phylum Pseudomonadota; class Gammaproteobacteria; order Pseudomonadales; family Halomonadaceae; genus Halomonas; species Halomonas saliphila. The sequence goes on from NZ_PJRN01000008.1 coordinate 28,226, forward strand.
CACCACCGGGTCGATGGAGCGCACGCCGCTGCGCCGCAGCCGCTCGACCATCCATAAGGGCGTCTCGGCGGTCACGTCGACCCCCTTGACCAACCGGCCGATGTAGCGCGGGCAGCGCTCGGCATCTTCGACGCGCACCGGAAAGGTCTCGTCATGCGCAGGAGCGACGGGCTCGATGACAGGAGTGGTCACGGCCAGTCGATTGAGCACGCCGACTTCACGCGCCAGCCCCTTGAGGCTCAGGCAGTCGCCACGATTGGGCGTCAAGTCGACTTCGATGGTGTGATCGTCAAGGCCCATCCAGGCGCGAAACGCCTCGCCTGCCGGCGCATCGTCCGGCAGTACCAGGATGCCTTCGGAAGCCTCCTCATCAAGCCCCAATTCGGAGGCGGAGCAGATCATGCCACGGGACTCGACGCCGCGCAGCTTGGCCTTCTTGATCTTGAAATCCTCGGGCAGCACGGCCCCGACGCGCGCGAAAGGTACCTTCTGCCCCACCGCCACGTTGGGCGCACCGCACACTACCTGGACCGACTCGCCGCTGCCGTCGTCAACCAGACAGACATTGAGCTTGTCGGCATCCGGATGCTGTCGCTTGTCGACCACCTCGGCCACCACGACGCCCTCGAAGGCGGCAGCGACGGGCTCCACCGCATCGACTTCCAAGCCGGCCATGGTGATCTGGTCGGCCAACCCCTGGGCGCCCAGCTGCGGCGATACCCACTCACGCAGCCACTGTTCGGAAAATTTCATGACAAATCCTGTTCTGCAGCGGTCGGTCAGGCGAACTGGCGCAGGAAGCGCAGATCGTTGTCGAAGAACATGCGCAGGTCATTGACCCCATAGCGCAGCATGGCCAGGCGCTCGGCGCCCATGCCGAAGGCGAAGCCCTTATAGCGCTCGGCGTCGATGCCCGAGTGACGGAACACCTCGGGGTGTACCATGCCGCAACCCATCACTTCCAGCCAGCCGCTGTGGGAGCAGACCCGGCACCCCTTGCCGCTACACATCACGCACTGGATATCGACTTCTGCGGATGGCTCGGTGAAGGGGAAATAAGAGGGGCGGAAGCGTACCGAGAGGTCATCGCGCTCGAAGAAGGCGTGCAGGAAATCCTCGATCGTGCCCTTGAGATCGGCGAAGCTCACGTCCTCATCGACCAGCAGCCCCTCCACCTGATGGAACATGGGTGTATGAGTCAGGTCGGAATCGCTGCGATAGACACGCCCCGGGCAGACGATCCGGATCGGCGGTGTCTGCTCCTTCATCGTACGCACCTGTACCGGCGAGGTGTGGGTGCGCAGCAGACGGGTGGCATCGAAATAGAAAGTATCGGCCATGCCGCGCGCAGGGTGATGTGCGGGAATATTGAGCGCTTCGAAATTGTGGTAGTCGTCCTCGATTTCCGGCCCCACGGCGACATCGTATCCGATGCGATGGAACAACCCCTCGATGCGCTCTAGAGTGAGCGTTACCGGATGCAGGCCACCGCTTGCCTGCCCACGGCCTGGCAATGTCACGTCAATGCGCTCGGCAGACAACTGCGCTTCCAGAGCGGCCCTGGATAGCGCCTGTCGCCGCTCGTCGAGCTCCTGAGCGAGCGCCTGCTTGGCCTGGTTGATGCGTTCACCCGCCGCAGGGCGCTCTTCCGCCGGCAGCTTGCCCAGCCCCTTGAGCTGGGCAGTGATTTCGCCTTTCTTGCCGAGATAGCGCACCCGCAGCTCATCGAGTGCGGCAATGCTCTCGGCCGCTTGAATGGCCTGACGGGCCTCGGTGACCAGTGTCGGTAAATGGTCCATCCGTTGAGCTCCGAAGTCGTTTGTTCCTGCTGAATTCGCATCAGCCACGCATTGGCAAAAAAACAGGGGAAGAGCGGCTGCTCTTCCCCTGCGACGGTCTGGCATCGTGCGAGCCGGCTTACCGGCTCGACGCCAACGGTCGGTGCACTTACTGGGCAGCCTTGGCCTTCTCGACGATGGCAGCAAAGGCGGCCTTCTCGTGCACGGCCAGATCGGCCAGCACCTTGCGGTCGATCTCGATACCGGCCTTCTTCAGGCCACCGACGAAGCGGCTGTAGGACAGACCGTGCTGGCGGGCACCGGCGTTGATACGCTGGATCCACAGGGCACGGAACTGACGCTTCCGCTGACGACGGTCACGGTAGGCATACTGGCCGGCCTTGATGACCGCCTGCTTGGCGACGCGGAAAACGCGCGAACGGGCACCGTAGTAACCCTTGGCCAGCTTCAGAACTTTCTTGTGACGACGACGTGCGACGACACCACGCTTGACACGAGTCATGGCTTTCTCCTGACGTTAAATTGGCAACCCAAGGCTTACAGATTCGGCAACATGCGCTGGATCAGGGCCTTGTCGGCGTCGTGTACCTGCTTCATACCGCGCAGGTGCCGCTTACGCTTGGTCGACTTCTTGGTCAGGATATGGCTACGGAACGACTGCTTGTGCTTGAAGCCGTTGGCCGTCTTCTTGAAGCGCTTGGCAGCGCCACTGTTGGTCTTGATTTTCGGCATGAGGTTAACTCCGCTCGAGATTTTTCAGAAAACCCGAGGCCGGTGGCCGGCAGAGCCGGTCACCCGTTGGACTGGCCTACGGATCACTTCTTCTTGGGGGCAACGATCATGGTCATCTGGCGCCCTTCCATCTTGGGGAAGGACTCCACGGTCCCGATATCCTCGAGATCCGCGGCGATCCGCTCCATCAGCTTGCGGCCGATGTCCTGGTGCGCCATCTCACGGCCGCGAAAACGCAGCGTGACCTTGCCCTTGTCGCCACCTTCGAGGAAACGAATCAGGTTTCGAAGCTTGACCTGATAGTCGCCCTCGTCGGTGCCAGGCCGGAATTTGACTTCCTTGACCTGAATCTGCTTCGTCTTCTTCTTCTGAGCTGACTTCTGCTTTTTCTGCTCGAAGACGAACTTGCCGTAATCCATGATCTTGCAGACGATCGGATCGGCATTGGAAATCTGCACGAGGTCTAGACCGGCCGCTTCGGCACGCTCGAGCGCTTCGCTGGTAGGCACGACACCCAGCTGCTCGCCGTCGCTATCGATCAGGCGAACCTGATCCTCGGTAATCCGCTCGTTCATTGGGGGGCGCTTGTCCTGAGGACGTCCGCGCGGGCTGCTTCGCTTGATCGTTCCGTCTCCGTTCCGGTAATTGACGATGTCGTTACCAACCTGTCTTTACCAACCTATGCTACCACCCTTCTGCCCGAATCCGCTCAATGAAGGCATCAACGGTCATGGTACCCAGGTTTTCGCCAGTGCGCGTACGCACGGCAACCGAGTCGGCTTCGACTTCCTTATCCCCCACTACCAAGAGATAGGGAACTTTCTGCAACGTATGTTCGCGGATTTTAAAGCCGATCTTCTCGTTCCTCAAGTCCGCCTTGACGCGAAGACCAATTTTCTGCAAGCGACGCTCGAGTTCCACGGCATAATCGCGCTGCGCATCGGTGATCGTCATGATCACCGCCTGCTCCGGCGCCAGCCATAACGGCATCGCGCCGGCATAGTGCTCGATCAGGATGCCGATGAAGCGCTCCATCGAACCGACGATGGCGCGGTGAAGCATGACCGGCGGTTTGCGATCCCCCTCTTCGGTCACGTACTGGGCACCGAGACGCGTCGGCATCATGAAGTCGACCTGCATAGTGCCGACCTGCCACTCGCGACCGAGGCAATCCTTCATGTGGTACTCGATCTTGGGCCCGTAGAAGGCGCCCTCCCCGGGCAGCTCCTCCCACTCGACCTCACAGGCCGACAGCGCCCCTCGCAGCGCGGCCTCAGCGCGATCCCAGACATCGTCGCTGCCCAGGCGCTTCTCCGGCCGCAGTGCGATCTTGACCGCAATGTCCTCAAAGCCGAAGTCACGGTACACCTTGAGCGCCTGCCGATGGAAAGCCGTTACTTCCGGCTCGATCTGAGCTTCGGTACAGAAGACGTGGCCGTCGTCCTGAGTGAAGGCGCGCACGCGCATGATGCCGTGCAATGCACCCGACGGTTCGTTGCGATGACAACCACCGAACTCGCCGTAACGAACCGGCAGCTCACGATAGCTGCGCAGCCCCGAATTGAAGACCTGGACGTGGCCGGGGCAGTTCATCGGCTTGAGCGCGTATTCGCGCTTCTCCGACTCGGTGAAGAACATGTTCTCGGCGTAGTTGTCCCAGTGGCCGGACTTTTTCCATAGCGAGACGTCCATGATCTGAGGGCAGCGGATCTCCTGATAGCCGCCTTCGTGATAGACGTTGCGCATGTACTGCTCTACCACCTGCCACAGCGTCCACCCCTTGGGGTGCCAAAACACCATACCCGGAGCTTCTTCCTGCATGTGGAAATAGTCGAGCTTGCGGGCCAGCTTGCGGTGGTCGCGCTTTTCGGCCTCTTCGAGTCGCTGCAGGTAGGCCTTGAGCTGCTTTTTGTCACCCCAGGCAGTGCCGTAGATCCGCGTCAGCATCGGCTTGCTGGCATCCCCGCGCCAATAGGCGCCGGCCAGCTTGGTCAGTTTGAATGCCTTCAGGTGCCGAGTGTTGGGCACGTGCGGCCCCCGACACATGTCGGTGTATTCCTTGTGATAGTAGAGACGGATGGTCTCTCCCGAAGGAATATCCCGGATGATTTCCTGCTTGTAGGGCTCGTCGCGCTGCTCGAAGGTGCGCATCGCATGGTCGCGGTCGACGTACTCGCGAACCACGTCGTATTCGCTGTCGATCAGCACCTTCATGCGCTCCTCGATCGCGGCCAAGTCATCAGGCGTGATGGATCGGCCGAAATCGATGTCGTAATAGAAGCCGTCCTCGATCACCGGCCCGATCGCCACCTTGGCCTCGGGATAGAGCTGCTTGACGGCATGGCCGACCAGGTGCGCGCAGGAGTGCCGGATGACTTCCAGCCCCTCCGGATCGCGCGCGGTGACGATGGCCGCCTCGGCGTCATGCTCGATGAGGTCGGCGGCATCCACCAGCTTGCCGTCAATCTTGCCGGCCACGCACGCCTTGGCAAGCCCGGGGCCGATGGACTCGGCGAGCTGCATGATGGAAATGGGTTCTTCGAAGGTTCTCTGACTGCCGTCGGGCAGGGTCACGATGGGCATTGAGGCGTCCTTTGCGCAGTGGTGATCCATACCAGGGATCACGTGTCGCGGCTATGGCAAACGGGTAACGAAACATGGCGCGAATTGCGCAGCCCACCCACTACGCTGGGCGATCGGGTGCCATTGCTTCGGCCCCGCTGCGCGTCGCGGCAGCGCACAAGACTAACAGAATGGCCATGACCTTCGCCATGCCCCGATCAAAGCAAGTACTGATTTCAAAGACCAAAGCAGCCGGGAGGACCACAAGAGGACGGCGAAAATCGGACGGTTGCGAGAGAGCTAACGCAGCAGGGGCACCCGAAGGTGCCCCTGCCGATGCCGCGCTCCGACGTATCGGAGAGAAACGTGGATCAATCCCAGTTGATGATTTCCACGCGACGGTTCTGCTGCCGCCCGGCATCGGTCTCGTTGGTCGCAACCGGATTCTCTTCGCCGAAGCCGCGCGTTGTCATGCGGCGCTCGTCGATACCGCGCGAAACCAGGTACTCCTTGACCGAGTCGGCACGGCGCTGGGAGAGATCCTGGTTGTACTGAGCGGAACCGACCGAGTCGGTATGACCCTCGATGCGTACGCGCAGGTCCGGGTTCTCGCGCAACGTGGTGGCGACTTCGTCGAGTGTCCGATGTGCCTGGGGACGAATCTCGGCCGAATCGAACGCGAAGGTGACTTCGCTATCGAGCGTTACGGTCTCGAACTCAGTCACCGGTGCAGGCTCCGGCTCAGGCATCGGCTCGGGCTCGGCTACCGGCTCGGGCTCCGGTGTACGGTCGGCACACAGCAGGCCGCCGACAGCAGCACCGGCGGTCGCCCCGAGGGCGGTGTTCTCTTCCTCATCGGAGCTACCGCTAGTGGCGTAAGCGATGCTGCCACCGATCAGGCCACCGGCAATGCCGCAAACCACCGGCTGCTGGTACCAGGCACGATCGCTGGAAGCGGTGGTCGCGCCACTGCCCGACCTTTCGCCGCCCCTCTGGAAATCCGTGGCACAGCCCGAGAGGCCAATCACCAATGCAGAACCCAACAGTAAGCCAGTCGTAGATTTTTTCATTGCAAGACTCCTTCTCGATTCATCTCGGGGCTACACATTATGAGCTCCCGCTGTCAGGACACTCATTGACCTAACGGCTCAAAGTGTAGGCCGCTTTCGGCCGCGCTCAAAGCGCGACCTCATTCCTTTGCGTGACTACAGGCTCTTCCCGATCAGGAAAAAACTCGCAACAGCCACTGCTTAGCTTGCCGTAGTATGCAAAGCGGTGCAAACATACTCGACCGTACAAACGCTGTATAGAGGTCAGTGAAGACTGTCCGGCCAGCCACGATGAAATTCGATCACTTCATGTGCCGCTCTCAGAACCGGCTGCCGCCACTCCGCTTCGATCTCAAGGCGCTCGCGGTCCTCGCGCATTCTGTCACGCGGTGCCAGCGCCTTGCGAGCCGAGTGGGTATGCAGATGCCGCGTACGGGCATAAACCTCGCCAAATGCCTGAAACGCAGGCCTCTCGATCAGGCGTGGGTCGAGGATGTCCAGCAGCATCTTGCAGCGCCAGGCTCCCTCGGTGATATCGACCTGTTCCTGCAGCAGCGAGGCCGCCACGATCTCGAGATTGGACAGGCAGTTCTCGTGAGCGCGTCGCAGTTCCTGCTCGTGAAAGGCATCACGACGCTTCACTTCCCGCCATAGAGTAAAGGCGTAGGCTGCCAATCCGGCGACGATGGCCAGCCCCAGGGCCAGCAGGATCAGTGCGGTGGTCGTCGTCATCGAGTCTCCCGGGTCGTCTCTGTGCGCGAGCAGTGTAACCCAAGCCAGCGGACGGGACACGGCATGCTAATCAGTCAAGCATGGATGCCACGTTGCCATCCAAGTGGTAGCGATGCTGAGCAATGTGCTGGTTACGCTACTGGCCTGTTCTGTTCACCTTGCCGTGGCCAACGACCGAACGACGGACGCCCGGCACCCTGCGGTACCGGGCGCCCTTGGCATTCGCCCCGTCGCCGAGTGGCAGCGCTACCAGCTCCAGAGCGTTGCGTAGTGGTCCAGCAGCAGCACCCCGAACACGCCCAGGATATAGCGAATCGAGAACCAAAACGCCGCCAGCGGCGCCTTGGGATCGCCACCACGCCAGACTTTCCAGTTCCAGTACATGAAACGCAGGTTCAGAGCCATCACGCCGAACAGATACACCGCCCCGCTCATGCCGATAGCGAAGGGCAGCAGCGTCACCGCCACCGTGAGCCAGCCGTAGAGCCAGACCTGCAAGCGGGTGAAGGCCTCACCATGAGTCACCGGCAGCATCGGTACGCCGGCGCGCGCGTACTCGTCGCGCTTGTGAATCGCCAGGGCCCAGAAATGCGGTGGCGTCCAGGCGAAGACGATCAATACCAGCAGCAGCGGCTCCGGCCCCAACTGGCCGGTCACGGCGGTCCAGCCGAGCAACGGTGGTGCAGCGCCGGCAACGCCCCCGATCACGATGTTCTGCGGCGTTGCCCGCTTGAGAAAGGCGGTGTAAACCAGCGCATAGCCGATCAACGAACCCAGCGTCAGCCACGCCGTCAACGCATTCACTTGCCAGAACAGCAGCGAGATTCCCGCCACCGATAGTAGCGTCGCCCAGCCCAGCGCCAACGGAGTCGGCATGCGCTGACTGGCGAGGGGCCGCTGCGAGGTACGCAGCATCATCGCATCGAGCCTGCGATCGACCACATGGTTGAAGGCCGCCGCACCGCCGGCAGCCAAGCCGATACCCGCCAATCCGGCCATGACGGTCGACAACGAAGGCAGGCTCGGCGTAGCCAATGCCATTCCCACCAGGGCACAGGCCAGCATCACGACTACAACCCGGGGCTTGCATAACGTGAGCAGATCCTGCCAGGTCCAGGCAGCCGACTCGTGCAAGCCCAGCTGCATCAACAGCGTGCCCTTGATCCCCTCACGCTTGGTCAGTGCGTTAGACATGCACCCACTCCTTATCCCTTCGTGTCGAATCCTCGGCTTCCTCGAGCGGCTCGCGCCAATGCCACACGGCAAGTGCCAGTAACAGCACAAGCGACAGGGCCCCGGCCGTATGCAGAAGCGCTAACCACAAGGGAAGCCACATCAGGACGTTGGCAATTCCCAAGCCCAGCTGAACACCATAGGCAATCACCAGCCCACCGAGCCAGGGACGCATGCGCGCCTGCGGCCAATGACGCACCGCCAGACTCACCAGAACCAGCCCCAGCAGCAGGGCGCCAAGCCGATGGCCGTGATGAATGGCCACTCGGGCATCGGCGTGCAACTGACCATGCAGGTAGTTGGGCCCCACTGTCTGTGTCAGATGGAACCCCTCGCTCCAGTCCATCTCGGGCCACCACTGGCCGTTGCATGTGGGAAACCCCTGGCAGGCGATGCCGGCGTAATTGCTCGACACCCACCCCCCCAGAGCCAGCTGCAGGACCAGCAGCGCCACGGCCGCCATCCACAGCGGCGTCAGCCGGCGCTTCGGCACGGTGGTTTCGCCCCTGACGAAACGGCGCAGCCCGAGATGCAGCCACAGGAAAAGCACCAATACCGAAAGCCCTCCCAGCAGATGCATGGTCACCACTTGCGGCCACAACTTGAGCGTCACCGTGAAGGCGCCGAAGGCGCCCTGCAGCAGGATCACGCCGAGCAGGGCCACGCTGGTCTTCCACGGATAACCAGGGGTGTGGCGCAGCCCGGCACCCAGCAGCAGCAGGCCGATCACCAGCAGTCCGAGCGTGGATGCGAGATAGCGATGAATCATCTCGACCCAGGCCTTGAAGGCTTCCAGGGGCGCATGCGGCGAATGGAGCGAGGCGCGTTCGGCATCCGGCACCACCAGCGCGCCATAGCAGCCGGGCCAGTCGGGGCAGCCGAGGCCGGCATCGACCAGGCGCGTCCAGGCGCCGATCAGAATCACGACGCTGGTAAAGGCGATGCCCACCAGGCTGAGGCTCAACAGCAGGCGTAGCCGGCGAACACGCGCCGTATCGGAAAGAGTTGGCATCGATGCACCCTGCATGAATGGCATCCTTGATCCTGTCATGTCTCGAATCGACCTTGCCATAACGCTTGTCGAGCCGCGAGGCGGCTGGGCAAGCTGACTTCAACGCGGGTCGCCATCCAGCTCCTCTACCGCACGCTGATCGGGGTTACGTTTCAGCAGATGGGTCAGGTCGTCCAGGACGTCACGCTCCGCGACGCCATCGCCGTAGCGCAACACCACCCGCCCTTGCGGATCGAGTAGCCAGACAGCGCCCGCCGCCTGCCATTCGGGCTTTTCCCTCCAACGGGTGGCCGCCTCTCCCGGTAGGGCTTCGGCGCTGCCGCCAATCCTCAGCCGCGTGACGCGCGGCGCCTCGCGGCCCAACGCCCGATGCAGACGCCACCAGCGGTCGGCCTGGGTTTCGCAGTCACGCGTGCAGTCGAATGCCAGCACCCAATCGCCGCCATCGAACGAATCCTGTCGCTCAGCCAGCGGCCACTCCGTCAAAGATGGCACGGGTGGAGCCAGCTCACCATGCGCGGTGTGTTGTTCGGGAATACCGATGCGCCAGTGCAGCATGATCCACGCCGTCAACATCGGCAGGGCGAAGACGGCAATCAAAGCCAGCAGCTTCAAGCGCTGATGGCGAGTATTCATGGCTTCCTGCACAACATTCCCCCGTAAGACTTACCGATCACTCATCACCTTCCTGAGGGGAGTCACCTCGCGCATGGCGTCTATCCTTGGCCAGCCGACGCCCACCGATGATCATCACCGCCAAGGCCGCCAGAGCCAACCCCCACCATTGGATGGCATAGCCGACATGGCGACTGGGCGGCACCACGTTGGGCGTCCACCAGGGCTCCAGACGCCCCGGGCCCTGCTCGAGATGCAACCAGCCATCATGAGCAAAGCCGCCCGGCAGATCCCAAGCGGAGAGGTCCAGGCGCTGCAGGCGCATGCCCTCCCGGTTGGGCCCGAAAAGCGGCGGCGCATCACCCGCGGCCTGCCAGCGCCCGCGCAGCCTGACTTCACCCACCGGCGTCTCGGCCTCCGGCGTGGCCCGACTCGGCCCGGTCGGCAGGAAGCCACGCTGCACCAACCACAGGCGCCCATCCTCACCTCGCAGCGGCGTCAGCACCGCCACCCCCAGTTGCCCATCATGGGTGCGATTGTCGAGAAAAAGGGTCGCATCGGCCAGGTACTCGCCTCGCAGGATCAGGTGAGAACCGGGCGGCGGCGCCTCCTCGGGAGCTTCCAGCGTTGGCGCCGCATCGAGCCGGGCGAGATAGCTGCGCTTGTCGTCGGCCCGTTCCCACTGCCATAGTCCAAGAAATAACCCCAATGCCACCAGCAGCGACCAGAGCAGATACCACACGCTCGATCGCCAGCGGGGCAAGCGCTTTCCAGGCATCGCCCCCTGACCTCCAACGGAGTGACCCATGTTTCTCAAGACCTTGATAGCCGTCGTGTTCCTGGCCATGTTAGCCAGTCTGGCAGCCGGCGTCGGCTTTCTGTTGCGCGACGACAGTCAGTCGCGTCGGCTCCTGGTGTCGCTCAAGATTCGCGTCACGCTCGCCGCGCTGCTTCTCGCCCTGCTGTTCTACGGCTTCTTTTTCGGCAGCCTGGGCGAAGCTTGACCCAGGCCATCCTCGGCCGCCTCGCTCTTCGCCCGGGCTAGCGTCAGAATACGTAAACGGTGAGGAACAGGCCGACCCAGACCACATCGACGAAGTGCCAGTACCAGCTGGCCGCCTCGAAGCCGAAATGCTCTTCGGGTGTGAAATGGCGACGCACGATCCGCGCCAGCATAACGATCAGGATAATCGTACCGACGATGACATGAAGCCCATGGAAGCCGGTCAGTATGAAGAAGGTTGCGCCATAGATGCCGGCTTCCAGGGTGATGCCGTAATGGGTATAGGCTTCGTAGTATTCGACACCTTGAATGGCAATGAAACACAGACCCAGCAGCACGGTGCCGGCGAGCCAGTTGCGACAGACCTTGCGCTGGCCCTCCTTGAGCGCCTCGTGGGCAACGGTCAGGGTAATGCTGGAAGAGATCAGGATCAGCGTGTTGACCAGCGGCAACTGCCAGGGGCTGAACACCTGAGCCGGGCCGGCGATGGAGGAATCCGGCGGGCTGATCAACGGCCAGTGTGCGGTGAACTCGGGCCAGAGCAGTGCCGTGGCGCCCTTGGTACCCTCGCCGGCCAGCCAGGGCACGGCAAAGAAGCGGATGTAGAACAAGGTACCGAAGAAGGCGGCGAAGAACATCACTTCGGAGAAGATGAACCAGCCCATTCCCCAGCGGAAGGAACGATCCATCTGCGCGTCGTACAGTCCCTTTCGAGACTCGACGACGACATCGCGGAACCACAGCGCCATTACCGCCAGGACACCCGCCAAGCCAATCAGCATGACGATGCTACCACGATCGTGAACCAGCATCATGCCGGTCCCGATCATCATCACCCCAAGGGCCAAAGAGCCCAGCGCGGGCCACTTGCTGGTTGCCGGGACATAATAACTGCCACTCATGCCTCTTCTCCTTGTTTGGTCTGGACATCCGCCTGAAGCGGCTCACTCCTGCCCTCGATCGGATAGAGGGTATAGACCAGGGTGACGGTACCGACCTCGGGAGGCAGGTCGCGATCCAATTGGAACACCAGCGGCAACTCTAGCCGCTCTCCCGCCTGCAATTGCTGCTCCTCGAAGCAGAAACAGCTCGCCTTGCGCACATGGCGCGTGGCCGTGGAAGGCGAGACGCTGGGAACCGCCCGCCCCCAACTCACTGCATCGCTCTGATTGACGAAAGTGAAATACACTTCGGAGGTCTGCCCCGGGTGCAGGCGAACCTGACGGGTTTCCGCCTCCATCCGCCACGGCAGCCCCGATCCGCTGCGCGTGATGAACTGCACGGTAACCGTACGGGATTCATCGACATCCTCGTGAACGAGGGCCTGCGCGGTGGTATCGACCTTGCCGTTGATGCCCGTCACCTTGCAGAAGACGTCATACAACGGCACCAGGGCGAAGGCGAAGGCGAACATGCCGGCCAGCGCAGCCACGCTACGCCAGACCGTGCGCTTGACTCCCACCTGACGCTCATCCGTCTCGTTACGAACCATGCGTCACTCCTGCTCACGTTCCGGCCCCAACATCTCGGCCGGAAGCCCGCACTCAATGCGCCGGGCGATGAAAGGTCGGCGGCGTCTCGAAGGTATGCAGCGGGGCCGGGCTCGGCACGCTCCACTCGAGATCGTCCGTGTAATCGCCCCAGGCCCGTGCCGGCGCCTTCTGACCACCCCGCACGCAGAGCACGATCACCGCGACGAACAGCAACTGGGAGAAGCCGAAGATGAACGACCCGACCGAGGACGCCAGATTGAAGTCGGCGAACTGCAACGCATAGTCGGGAATGCGTCGCGGCATGCCGGCCAGCCCCGAGAAATGCATGGGGAAGAAGGTCAGGTTGACGCCGATCACCGAAAGCCAGAAGTGCCACTGGGACAGACGCAAGTTCGGATAGTGTCCGGTCCACTTGGGCAGCCAGTAGTAGGCCCCCGCCAGAATGGCGAAGAGAGCCCCCGGCACCAGCACGTAGTGGAAGTGCGCCACCACGAAGTAGGTATCGTGATACTGGAAATCGGCTGGCGCGATAGCCAGCATCAGGCCCGAGAAGCCGCCGATGGTGAATTGCACCACGAAGGCCAGGGCGAACAGCATCGGCGGCTCGAAGCTGATCGAACCGCGGAACATGGTCGCCACCCAGTTGAAGACCTTCACCCCGGTGGGTACCGCGATGAGCATGGTGGCGTACATGAAGAACAGCTGACCAACCAGCGGCATCCCCACGGCGAACATATGGTGCCCCCACACCAGGAACGAGAGAATGGCGATGGCGGCGGTCGCGTATACCATGGAGGCGTAGCCGAACAGACGCTTGCGGGCGAAGGTCGGGATGATCGCCGAGACGATGCCGAACGCCGGCAGGATCATGATGTAGACCTCGGGGTGACCGAAGAACCAGAACAAGTGCTGGAACAGCACCGGATCACCGCCCCCCGCGGCATTGAAGAAATTGGTGCCGAAGTTGATGTCCATGAGCATCATCGTGACCACCCCGGCAAGCACCGGCATGACGGCGATCAGCAGGAAGGAAGTGATCAGCCAGGTCCATACGAACAGGGGCATGTCCATCAAGCGCATGCCCGGCGCGCGCATGTTGAGGATGGTGGCGATGATATTGATCGCCCCCAGAATCGAACTGATACCGGCGATATGCAGCGACAGGATGAAGAACGTCGTCGACGGCGGCGCGTAGACGGTCGACAACGGCGCATAGAAGGTCCAGCCGAAGTTGGGGCCGCCACCGGGCATCAGCAGCGTGGAAAGCAGCAGCCCAAAGGCCACCGGCAACAGCCAGAAGCTGAAGTTGTTGAGGCGCGGCAATGCCATGTCGGGGGCACCGATCTGCAGCGGTATCATCCAATTGGCCAAGCCGGTGAACGCCGGCATGATCGCCCCGAATACCATGATCAGACCATGCATGGTGGTCATCTGGTTGAAGAATTCGGGCCTGACGAACTGCAATCCCGGCTGGAACAGCTCAAGCCGGACCACCAGCGCAAAGATGCCGCCAATGAAGAACATGGTGAGCGAGAAGATCAGGTATAGGCTGCCGATCTCCTTGTGGTTGGTGGTCAGCAGCCACCGCAATATGCCCTTCGGGGGGGCGTGATGGGCATGTCCATGCCCGGCTTCCGCGGCGGTGCTGCTCTGCTCGAGAATCGGTTGAGGAGGTACCTTGGGGGCCATCGGACTACTCCATAAACAAGGTCTTGTTATCGCGCATCGCGTCAGGGGGCACGGCGCTCGCGCCGTGCCCGCCATCACTCTTCCAGCTGTTCGGCAATGTCCGAGGGTTGAATCACATCCCCGGTCTCGTTGCCCCAGGCGTTACGCGTATAGGTGATAACCGACGCCAGTTCGACGGGGTTGAGCGTGTTGCGGAACGCCGGCATGGCGGTTCCGGACACGCCGTTGAGGACGGTGTCGATATGCCAGTCGGCATCCTCGATCAACTGCTGGTTGCCGGCCAAGGCCGGGAAGGCCGGCGGCGCGCCCTGACCCTCTGCCTGGTGGCAGGAAGCACATATGCTGCCGAAGACGCCTTCGCCGCGCTCCATCAGCTCATCCATACCCCACTCCCGGTCGACGCCCATGGCCTCCTCAGCCGCCGCTTCCTTGCGCTCGGCGAGCCAGGAGTCGAACTCCTCCTCCTCGACGGCGTGCACGACGATCGGCATGAAGCCGTGGTCGACACCACAGAGTTCGGCACACTGACCCCGGTAGATACCGGGCTCCTCGATGCGCACCCAGTTCTCATTGACGAAGCCGGGGATGCTGTCCTGCTTGACGGCCAGATCGGGCACCCACCAAGCATGCATGACATCATCGGAGGTGAAGAGGAAGCGAACCTTGCGATTGATGGGAAGCACGAGCGGATCGTCCACTTCGAGCAGGTAGTGCTCACCTCGCTCTTCCTCGCCGTTGATCTGCGCCCTGGGCGTGGCCAGGTTCGAATTGAAGGAAACGTCTTCGCCGAGATACTCGTAGCGCCAGCGCCACTGCTGCCCCGTGACCATGACGTCGAGATCGGCATCGGAAGGATCGTAGATCTTCTGGAGCGTTGCGGTGGCAGGCACCGCCATGCCGATCAGGATCAGCAGTGGAATCGCTGTCCAGATGATCTCGACGGTGGTGTTCTCGTGAAAATTGGCTGACTTGGCGCCCTTGGAGTGGCGATAGCGAAACAGGGAATAGAACATCGCCCCGAACACGACCACCCCGATGACCACACAGATCCAGAAGATGGTCATGTGTAAGCCATAGATTTCGCCACTGAGGCTCGAAACCCCAACGGGCATGTTCCAGCCTCTAGCCAGAGCCACCTGGCTCGAGCCAACAAGAGCCAAGACCCCTGCCAGCCAGACGAGCAGAGTCCGCATCGACGCCTCCCGAGTTTGTAGTTGTCTAGATAACGGCAGCCCCGAGTGTCAGGGATCGGGGGCTCTCATCCTTGGAGAACATTAGCCGCTTCTTTATCGAGTATAGAGATCAAATTTTGAAAGTCACTGCCTTCGCCTACGCCTTCTGGCTAACGCGCCAATCAACGCAACGTCGGCTGCCATCAGCCTGCCGCAAGGACGGCCACCAGCGCAATCAGCCCCACCAGTACCGCCGCCAGCACGATCCCTGTGACGATGAATGCAACCGGATTCCCCTTCTCGAAGTCCTTGAGTCGCTGCTGCTCACGCTGCACGCCAAGGAAGGCGGCCAGTACGGATTTGATGACTTCCCACATGCCAAGCTCCCTATCCAGCTCGTACCAGCGATTCCAGCCGTACCAACAAAGCATGCCATGAACGGGGCGTAAAGAGACATGTTTCGGAAACGCAAAAAATTCATAACGCAGCGCAGCAAAAAACATGGGGCCGCGCAGGCCGTGGGCTACACTCAGATCAGTATCCTCACCCGGCTAACCAAGGCTGCCCACGATTGGAGACTCCCATGCCCAGCACCCTGTCATCCGAGGGCCTCACCCCCGCCCTAGCAGTCTCACAGCCGATGGTGGCGTGGTGGTCGCGACAATGCATGCAGGGCTTCACTCCCTTGACCCGTGTCCAGCTCGCCTGGATGGAGTGCGCCTGCGAGACGTTGCAGCAGGAGGCGCGCTTCCTCGCCGCCCTGGCCGAAGCCGGCCAGCGGTTCGAGCACTGCTATAACAACCACGGCAGCGATCCCGTCAAGATGGGCGAGTGCTATCAGGAACTGGCACGGGAGGTGGCCGAACAGCAGATGGAACGCCTGAAGCAGGTCGCCTCCTTGCCCCACGAGCTTCGCAGTCGAATCTGGGAAGAGCTCTGATTGACACAGAACCGCGGTCGGCATTTGGGACGCACGGTCGGGCCATGCAGCGGTAGGCGATAGGCAAGCTTCTGAAAGGAAAGTACAAAGGAGGCTTTTCATTTATCTGCGAACGCGCTAGTATACGCCTCGTTCTGAGGGCGCCGGTCGAACCGGAAGTCCTAAGTATCGGAGCGTGGCGCAGCTTGGTAGCGCGCTGCAATGGGGTTGCAGAGGTCGCAGGTTCGAATCCTGTCGCTCCGACCACGAACACCAAGAGAAACCGCCGCTTACGGGTCATGCCGGGTGGCGGTTTTTCGTTGATGGTAAAATTCTCGCAAAATCCTGGTAACACTACGCGCCTGCAACACCGACCCAGGCAGAGAACTTCAGGCTTTCGGCGCAGCTAAGGCATGCTTGCTCTCATGGACCACATCACTGGGAATCGGCACTCGCGGTTACGGAAGCACGTCCTACCCCTACCCCTACTCCGATTACGGAGACCTTCGGGTCGATGAGATCGCGGCGATCTCTGATGGCGACACCTTCACTGCCAACATTTATGAATGGCCGCCTATTATCGGCGCGCGCAACGCATTGCTGGTTTTGGATTTTCTATCGGCTGTTCTTAAGGTCGAACCACAGGGATAACAGCCAGCCTACCCTTCGCCATTCACGCTTCCTCTGGGCCTACGTTCAGTATTGCTTCACTTAGATAGCATTTGGCCGCCAATCAAGCCGTTTTTGCTAGCAATATGCCAAAACGCTTATTCAAAAGCTTCTACTCTTAAGTTTTCTTTGCTATCGCCGAAGCTAGGCATGCTCGCGATAAGCCAGTCTGCGCAAGCATTTCACAACTCAAAATGAGAATGAGAATTAGAATGAGTATTTCGATAAAAGCCAGAGTCGTTCTTCTTTGCGTCCTGCTAGCCGGTCTTCTCCTTGCTATAGGAGGATTCAGTCTACATAGCATGAATAGCATAGAGCGCTCTATGGAAGATCTATATATAGAGCGCTTAGTCCCGACCCGCCAACTCGGGCGTATTAATGCTCTGATGCGTGACAATCAAATGTTGCTCGGAATGCTCTCCAGCCATGACCCACGGCTCGAAGAGAGTGCCCGCTTCGAAGAGGATACCCAAGAATTTCTAGAGAGGATTCGCAGTAACTCAGAGGAAATAAGTGCCGTATGGGAGCGTTACATGACCTCTTACCAAACCCACGAAGAACGGTTACTAGCCGATGAGTTTAGCGATCTGCGCGCAGCCTTTTTGGATGAGGGTCTAGGCCAAGCCATGCGGCTCTATGAGGAGAAAAATTACCGTGCAGCTAACATCGTCATGTATCGCACGGCCACGCCACAATTTTATGCCGCAAACGTTCCCTTACAGGAATTGATTCTTTTGCAGGACACGGTAGCCGATGAGCTCTTCACCAAAGCCCAGGCCACCGGGCAAAATAATATTAAAATTAGCCTTATAGCTATGCTGGCCTCACTTATTGTTGCCAGCGCTCTCGGCTGGTGGATCACGCGCTCAATCGACCGCCCGCTGAAGCGTATGATGGGTTATTTTTCAAGAATGGCTGATGGCAAGTTGGATAACCATATCCAGATTGACTCCAGAGACGAGATTGGCCAAACGCTTGTGATGCTAGACAATATGCAATCCCAGCTACGCCAACTCATTCTGTCTATCCAACAATCGGCAGAAAGCATTGCCACGGGAGCCGGGCAGATCGCGGCGGGCAATACCGATTTGTCGCAACGAACCGAGGAACAAGCCTCGAGCCTTCAGGAAACCGCCACCAGCATGGAGCAAGTGGCTAGCACCGTAGCCACTAACACAGAGAATACTGCCGAGGCCAACGAGCTTGTGCAACAAACCCGTGTTTCAGCCACTGACGGAGGTGACAAAACACGCCTGGCGATCGGCAAGATGCAGGAGCTCACCGAGAGCTCTAGCAAGATTAATGGTATTATCGCAGTCATCGACAGCATCTCTTTTCAAACAAATATCCTGGCGCTCAATGCTTCTGTAGAAGCTGCCCGCGCCGGCGAGCAGGGCCGCGGGTTCGCCGTTGTGGCTCAGGAAGTGCGCAAATTGGCTCAGCGCTCCGCAGATGCTGCCAAGGAAATCCAGCAGCTGATAAACGTAAATGCTGACATTGTTAACGTAGGCAGCCAGTACGTAGGCGAAGCGGGCTCGGTTATGCAAGAAATTCTTGATCGTGTACAGAAAGTGTCTTCTTTAATGGAGGAAGTTACCCGAGGATCAGAACAGCAGACTGCAGCGGTCGGTCAAGTGAGTATTGCTGTTAATCAAATGGACGAAGTCACACAACATAATGCCGCCTTGGTGGAGCAGACCGCTAATGCCTCAGCTTCGCTGGAGCAGCAAGCACAAGACCTTCAGCGTGCCGTTGACTACTTTGATGTGGGCGATGCAACGGAAAACACCCCTTCAAAACTCCTAAAACGCGATCCCAAACCAGAACGCCAGCCGGTAGCCCGTCAGAAGGCAGAAGAGGCGGAATGGGAGACCTTCTAAATAGTTAGGCAGGTTATATCGAACTTGCACAAGCCCATCCTCATGGTGGGCTTGTGTTCTTAGAAGGAACTATCTTGGCCTTAACTCCACAAGGCCTCCTCCGTTCCCAAATGATGTTCACTTCGTTGGCTGAGTACTTCACGCACCTTAACTCTCCAGTGTTGCATAGCTGTGCGCCTAAAACATTGCTGTAAAGCAGACACATACAGTATATATACTCCGTATGGTCGAAGCTCAGGACCTTGACAACGGCGGCCGCCAGCACCAGCCCAGACACATGAAAGCCCAGCCGATTATGGGCGGGCCTCTCCCGCTGCATCTCCCTTGACCCCATAACACCACAGTCTATTTCCATGGCCTCCTCGCAGATGCCCTATCCTGAATTGACTGCCACAGCCATTGGGAGCTGCATCATTATGAATCAGCCATATTTTGTGGGGCTTTCCTCGAACGGTGAACACCCAAAGCAACCGCCTCGCCCAGAGGAGAATCCGACCCCGCCTGATCCCCTTCCGGATGAGCAACAGCCTCAGCAGCCTCCTCGTCCCGAAGACGAACCCAACAAACAGCGGCCTCACGACATACCGCCCTTTCCCAAGCCACCTATTACTCCAGGCTGAATATCGCTTCACCGGGTCCCGCCGAGGGTACGATCAAGGTCCAGGCACGCAAAGGGCCCGACCGATAACCGGCCGGGCCCCTCTCGTTGCGCCTTCCTGCACTCCTGTTCCTTGGTATGCCTTCCCTGGCACACGCTCATCCTGCCATCTTCGAGGTCAGGCAGGACAGATGAAATCTGTGAGCCTTCGCCCCTCCGCATTGTGCGAAATCGCTTACAGCATGGGCTCTCGGTTATATCCAGACACGGCTGAACGGCCGTCCCGTCGGCGTGCTCTCAAATAACGATGGTTGCGTAGCTCTATGGAGACA
This sequence comes from Billgrantia saliphila, assembly GCF_002930105.1. Taxonomy (GTDB): domain Bacteria; phylum Pseudomonadota; class Gammaproteobacteria; order Pseudomonadales; family Halomonadaceae; genus Halomonas; species Halomonas saliphila. The sequence goes on from NZ_PJRN01000008.1 coordinate 47,715, forward strand.
TGTCAGCCCGAGCGAAGGCAGTGATCGAGGATTTCCCCCGGCGTCGAACCTTATAGCATCGATGAAATGTGTGCCATTAAATCGGCTTACCAGTCAGGCTTTAGCAGAGCACGCTAAAAGACAGAGGGGCCTCTGCGGCCCCTCTTACTCAATTGCGTCTGCTCGTTTAACTTTTACGTTTACCGTCCGGCTTGGAGTCACTCTTGGGCGGGCTACCCGGTACCCACCATTGATTCGCTATTTGCTCAGCTTTTTCGACAGGTAGGCTGCGTGTCTTCCAGATAGAGAACAGAATCGAACCACCAATGAGTACAGCGGTGATCAACAGAGCTACTTCGGTAGGAATCACCTTGGTACCAAACCAAGCGTTGAGCACCATCTTCATCCCCACAATAACTAGGACCAGTGATAAGCCATACTTTAAATAATGGAAACGGTGGATGACACCCGCCAAAGCAAAGTAAAGCGCTCTAAGACCTAGAATTGCAAATACATTCGAGGTGTAGACGATGAAGGGGTCCGTCGTAATGGCAAAGATTGCCGGAATGGAATCCAAGGCAAAGACCACATCGGTCAGCTCGATTAAAATCAAAACCAAGAACAAGGGGGTCATGTAACGCACCTTATCCTTGATCACAAAGAAACGGTTACCCTCGTAGCCTTCAGTCACTCTGAAGCGGCGGCGCATGAAACGAACAATACGGTTGTTATCTACGTCTGGCTCCTGCCCAACGGTTACCAACATCTTTATACCGGTGACGATGAGGAACGCGCCGAAAAGATAGATAACCCAGTGGAAGGCATCGATCACGGCTGCTCCTACCAGGATCAATGTGGCTCGCATCACCAGCGCACCCAGAATGCCCCAGAATAGGACCCGATACTGGTACTGATGCGGTACGGCGAAGTGGCTGAATATCAGCACAAAGACAAAAATGTTATCAACACTCAGGCTCTTTTCGATCAGGTAACCCGTCAGGAATTGATACCCTTCCGCCTCGCCCATGAAGACGAACATGCCGCCCGCGAAGATCATCGCGAGCACTACATAGCCTAGACTCAGCCATAAGGCGTGCCTCACCGTGATCTGTCTTTCTCCGCGATGCAACACTCCAAGATCGAGTGCGAGTAACCCTACGACAAACAGGTTGAAGCCCACCCACATCCAGACCGTATCCATTCCCTACCTCTCTCTCAGGCCGCCGAATAGCGGCACAAGCCGATCGTGCCACACTCGGGCCCAAGCAATCACTAGGATTCGCACGGCAAGCGGCGCCTGAGGAGCGCCAACCGTCGCCCAGCAATGAGCCTTCATGGCTTTTCACCTCGTGGGCACCCCATGCAGCTTTCATATTGCAAAGTGCTTGACTTTCGAAACCAAACGTCAAGCCCCGCAGACAGAGCCTGGAGATGCGCTAGACTAGAGGCAGGATCAGGAGCGTCACCATCAAGGAGGAAGTCATGGCTTTAACCGCAACAGACCCCATCAAAGCAATCTTCGCCGTCTTGTTACCGCCAGTCGGCGTGTTTCTGGAGGTCGGCCTGAAGGGCCACTTCTGGCTGAACATACTGCTTACGATGCTGGGCTTCATCCCGGGCATCATTCACGCTTTCTACGTCATCCTGAAACACTAGCCGTAGGCGTAAAGCCCAGGTGGCCGGCGTCTTGAGCCTTGTTCTCCACTACAACGGCACGGCCAGCACAAGGCGGCGCGGGGCTTCGTACCCAGCCGGCCAACGTTGGGCATGTGATAGGCCACGCCATACGGCTGGGTTTGCAGAGAGATCGCAGGTTTGAATCCTGTCGTTCCCTCCATGAACTGCACAGACCGCCACTCACGGGCCATGCCCGGTGGCGGTTTTTCGTTGTGGGCTACTGGCGCTACGGCCAGGTTGTACGGGGCATGCATGCTGGCAACGGCTAACTCCACTGCTGTCCCTGGCTTTTACTAGGGTGTAGGTCACGCCTCTCCCCCAGGTGAAGGTAGAGAGGGTCGAACTCACCCGCTTCCCGCAGCTTCTCCCAGTTAGGGACCGTCAGTTCCGCCTTTTTACTCTCGATCAGGCCATTGGCACGAAGAGCCTGGAGAACCCGGTTCATGTGGACCGGGCTCATGCCAGTCGCGTCTGCAAGCTCAGTCTGAGTAATGGGCAGGTCAATGGGGCTGTTATCAGCAAGCCCCACCGCCTTCAGGCGCACCACGAGCTCGCAAAGAAGATGGGCGATCCGGGTGTAGGCATCGCGTTGTCCGTTATTCAGCATCCACTCTCGGATGATTGAGGCATGTGCCAGCGTCTCGCGCCATAAGGCAGCAGTAAGGCGGGGATACCGCTCGCATATACGGTATATTTCTTCATGCTGAATGAGCCCGACCTTGCAGGGGCTGACCGGGGCAATACTCATATCCATAACCTTCAGATGCAGGCTTTGCAGGTCCGGCAAGTCACCGGGAACATGCAAGGCCAAAATCTGGCGATTGCCCGCGGAAGTCACCTTGTACATACACATGAAGCCTTCCAGGATCAAGCAGCACCGGGTCGGGCTCTCTCCGATGCGAACGAGGTCTTCATCGGGCTTAAGGGCTTTTCCCTGCACTGGCAATTCCTGAAGTGCCTGCTTCTCCTCGTCGGTGAGGGGGAAGATGCTATCCAGCTTACGGATCATCAGGGTATTGGGAGAATAAGAGCTTACGGTCATGCTTGGACTCCCTATCTTGGCAGGACTGAAGCCCTCTGCAACAGTGTCTCTGCTCGTCTAACGTGAACGAACTTCCTATTCCAGTCCCAAATCATGCTTCATGTGCGGGGTATATAGCCAGCCGTCATACGCAGGTGCAGCTCAATGGTAGAGCCACACCAACGGCCGCTTTGCTTTGCCTATCAGCGCCCTACCGCTGTCCCTATCTGATACATCGACGATGTCCAACGGCTCCCGGCGCCAGCCGTTGAGGATCTGGTGAAAGCACCTACCCCAGACACACAGACCCGGCCGCTTCGCAAGCGGTTCCACCCCATACATCTCTCCCCCTGGCACGCCACGTCATATCCCATCCTCCTTGACGCCCATTCATATGCGCTACCCTAAAGGCCCTACGAAGCTAATGGGGGTGGCAAGCATGATCTACAGTAATCGCAAGCATCGACAATACGCAGGCACAGTGACGGTAGCTTCAGGCGGCCCTGTGTCTCAGCGAGAAAATCGGCACAGGAGATGGGCATGCAAGATATAAGACGTCTTGAGGTCGGCATGACCACAAAGATTGGCACAGATCAGGTGAAGGAGCCTGAGGTGGGCAAGGAGTATGTCCGGGGGTTCGATTCCAATAGCTGGTTGCTGTTTACCGAGGACCCGGCTGAGGATCGCCCAGTTGTCGTTCGCATTGACAGTATCGAGGGCGATGTGTGCCACTGCACGGTCACGAGAAAGCTAAGCTGACAGAAGCGCACCGCGCGCCTCGCCATCTGGCAAATCGGCGATTGCCCAGCGACTCCACCGCTAGCTGTCGAGGTTTCGGCGCCAGCAACAGACCTGGACAAGCGAAGGGCCCGACCGATAACCGGCCGGGCCCGTCCCGTTGCAAAGCCTCTTCCTTGACGCACTTACCAGCATGGCAGTTTCGAGCGAACCATGATGACTCAATTTTGTGCTCTATCGACCATCCACCTTGTGCGTTGAGTGCAGCGCTATGGAAAAAGGAAGGCTTATGCTTACTGGCCCCCTTTCAGATGAAGGTAGAGAGGATCGAAGTCACCCGCTGCCTTCAATTTTTCCCAATCAGGGACAGTCACCTGCGTACCCTTGGTCTGTATCAAACCATCGGCACGAAGCGCCTGATAGACACGATTCATGTGAACCGCGCTGATGCCCAGTGCGTCCGCCAGCTCAGCCTGGGTAATCGGCAGGTCGAAGGTACTGTTCTCGACAAGGCCCACCACCTCCAGGCGCACCAGAAACTCGCAGAGAAGGTGGGCCATCCGAGTGTAGGCCTCGCGCCTTCCAACGTTGAGCAGCCACTCTCGAAAGATCGAGGCGTCAACCAGCGTCTCGCGCCAAAAGGCAGCGGTAATGCTGGGATAGCGCTCGCATATCTGGAGCAAGTCCCTGTGCTCGATGAACCCGACTGTGCAGGGGCTGATCGGAGCAAGGTTGTTGTCCATAAACCTCAGGTGCAGGCTTTGCAGGTCCGGTATGTCGCCGGGGACATGCAGGGCCATGATCTGGCGATTGCCCTCCGACGTCACTTTGTATATGCAGGTGAAGCCTTCCAAGATCAGGCAAGACTGGGATGGGCGGTCGCCGACGCGCACAATGTCCCGATCCTCCTTGAGAACGGTAACCTGAACCGGCAAGTCCAAAAGAGCCTGCTTCTCCTCGCTTGAGAAGGTGAACGTGTTTTCCAACTTACTGATCATCAATAGGTTGGGTGAGCGAGGATCATCGGTCATGCTTGCGCTCCATACCGGTACAAAGAAGCTCCCTGGCCATAACGCTGCCCGTCTGACGACAAGAACCTTACGCTCTAGCCCAGATCTTATTATGGTGCACTAGCCGACGGCTGACCAAACGGCAGCTGAGCTGATCCTCACCCCAGCACACCTTCACTACCTGACCTGCCCCTTGCGAGCCCAGCATATCCGCCTCGCTTGACTCATGAGCTGAGGGCAACCATACCTAGAGAGCATATTCCCCAGGATAAGGAAGTCGAATGGGTGCGTTCGGGTCGCGGTTCGAGACCGAGGCGTCCAGCAACGACGAGCGTGAACGGCAGCAGCTTACCCAATGAGAAGCGCTTACTGCGGGCATGGAGGTCTGTATGAAGAAGTGGTTAGGATTAGCCATTGCGAACTGGCTGAGAAAGCCAGCGAACCGCACCAAGGTGAAAAACGCCTGGCGTGGGTTTAGTGGGAAGAAGCCCAATAATCGCCCGCCGGGCCCGCCGGGCAAAGACCCGAATCGTCAACCCGGTAATCGTCCCGACTAGTTCGCCCCATTCCTGCCAATACATGCGCCCTGCGGGCCTGTCCGAAGGGCGCATGCCGGCTCCCGCCCCCCTTTTTTTCGCCAGATACACTCACCCGCCTCATTCGCCAGGCTCACAAAGCCTCAGCGCCTACCCCTATCCCGTTCGCCGCCTCACAATGAGGCCGGGGCCAATGGTCTTATCCAATGGCCCCGCACGGTCCATACTGACGAACCGCCAATGCCGTAATCTCAACAAAGGAGACACGCATGACACGGTTTTCACTTGAGGGTCGGGTCGCCATGGTCACAGGCTGCAACAAGGGACTCGGTCAGGGTATCGCCATGGCGCTTGCTGAGGCGGGGGCCGAGATCATCGGGGTCAACCGAAGCGAGGCACAAGCCACAAGGAAGAAGGTCGAGTCGCTGGGTCGACGTTATCACCACGTCGAGGCGGAATTGGGACATGACCGAGCGGAGGAGATCGTCGCCCGCGCACTGGAGCACACCGACCGTGTCGATATCCTGATCAACAACGCCGGCATGATTCGCCGCGCTCCGGCACTGGAGTTCAGCGAGGACGACTGGGATGCGGTGATCGACGTCAACCTGAAGGCCGCCTTCTTCCTCAGCCAGCAAGTGGCGCGCCATTGGGTGGCGCGCAAGGTGCCGGGGCGCATCGTCAATGTCGCCTCGGTCCTGTCGTTTCAGGGCGGCATCCGCGTGCCATCCTACACCGCCAGCAAGAGCGGCATTCTCGGACTGACGCGCCTGCTGGCCAACGAATGGGCCGCCCACGGCATAACCGTCAATGCCATCGCGCCGGGCTACATGGCCACGGACAACACCCAGGCCCTGCGTGACGATCCACAGCGCAGCGCCGAAATTCTCGGCCGCATACCCGCCGGTCGCTGGGGCACGCCTGAGGACCTGGCGGGTGCAGCAATCTTTCTCTGCTCGGATGCGGCGAGCTACGTCAACGGTCACGCGCTGGCTGTCGATGGCGGCTGGCTGGCCCGCTGAGCGCACAGCGAGCACTTTCTCCTGCATCGCGGCGGGCTCCGGCTCGCCGCATTGCCGTGCCGGCAGGGCTGCAGCACAGCAGCCCAGTCGTACCTCCGATACAGCCGCAGCCCGCAGCCCGCAGCCCGCAGCCAAGCCCAGTCACACCGAAGCGGTGTTGCATTTCCATCGAACTGGACCATAATCGGGATAAACGTCAGGCTAGTATCCTGTCATACCAGCATGAACCAAGGCACGCTTCCGACAACCACAACACACGGAACCCCGCCATGCGACTGCACGACAAGACGGCCCTGGTCACCGCCGCCGGTCAAGGCATCGGCCAGGCCACCGCGCAACGTTTCGCCCGGGAGGGTGCGCGTGTCATCGCCACCGATATAGATCCTCAAAAGCTGGAAGCGTTACGCGGGGTCGAAGGCATCGAGACCCGCCGCCTCGACGTTCTCGACCCCGGCGGGATCAACGCCTTGGCGGCGGACATCGACGCGCCGGACGTGCTGTTCAATTGCGCCGGCCACGTGGCCAGCGGCAGCCTGTTGGAGTGCAGCGAAGAGGACTGGGAGCTTTCCCTGGCACTGAACGTCACCGCCATGTACCGCCTCATACGCGCCCTGCTTCCCGGCATGCTTGCGCGGGGCAGCGGCAGCATCATCAACATGGCCTCGGTGGCCTCGAGCTTGAAGGGAGTGCCCAACCGCTTCGCCTACGGCACGTCCAAGGCCGCGGTGATCGGCCTGACCAAGTCGGTGGCCGCCGACTACGTGGCCCAGGGTATCCGTTGCAACGCTATCTGCCCGGGCACGGTCGACTCCCCTTCCCTGCGCCAGCGCATACACGACCAGGCCAACCGGGAAGGACGCTCGGAGGCGGAAGTGTTCGACGCCTTCCTCGCCCGGCAGCCCCTTGGCCGACTGGGCACAGCCGATGAGATCGCCGCGCTCGCCACCTATCTGGCAGCCGACGAATCGGCCTATACCACCGGCACGGCACATATCATCGACGGTGGCTGGCTAACCTGAACAAGGCAACCGGTGCAGCGCTCGCCGCACCGGCGATTATCCGCAAGACCGTTACCGGCACGAAGACTCTGGAATCGACGTCTTTAGAAATCGACGACAAGGAAACCGATCATGAAACTGCTGCGCTTTGGCCCGAAGGGACAGGAAAAACCCGGCCTGCTCGATGCCGACGGCGTTATCCGCGATCTCTCGGCCCATTTGCCCGACCTCGGTGGCGCCTATCTCGGCCGGGCACGGCTTGACGTGGTGGCCGCGCTCAATCCCGCCGACCTCCCGATCGTGTCCGCCGACACTCGCCTGGGCCCTTGCGTGGGCGGAGTCGGCAAGTTCATCTGCATTGGTCTCAACTACTCCGACCACGCCGCCGAGACCGGCGCCGAAGTCCCGCCGGAGCCAGTGGTGTTCAACAAGTGGACCAGCGCCATAAGCGGCCCGAACGACGACGTGCTGCTGCCGCGGGACTCGCAGAAGACCGACTGGGAAGTCGAGCTCGGCGTGGTCATCGGCAAGGCCGGGCGCTACATCGATGAGGCCGACGCCCGGGCTCACGTGGCCGGCTACTGCGTGGTCAACGATATCTCCGAGCGCGAGTACCAGCTCGAGCGCAGCGGCACCTGGGACAAGGGCAAGGGCTGCGATACCTTCGGCCCGCTGGGCCCCTGGCTGGTCACACCGGACGAGGTGCCCGACCCTCACGACCTGGCGATGTGGCTCGAGGTGGACGAGCACCGCTATCAGGACGGTAGTACCCGCACCATGGTCTATCGCATACCCTATTTGATCAGCTACCTGAGCCGCTTCATGAGCCTGCAACCGGGCGATGTCATTTCCACCGGCACCCCGCCCGGGGTCGGCATGGGCCAGAAGCCGCCGGTCTACCTCAAGCCGGGTCAATGCATGCGCCTTGGCATCGAGGGTCTTGGCGAACAGCAACAGACGGTAGTCTCCGACGAAGTGCTTTGAGACCCCATACCGCCTTAGCAGGAGCTTGCCATGACCCACGCCATCGCCAGCGACGCCGGCCGACTCGCCACCCTGCGCGTTCACGCCGCCGATAACGTGCGCGTCGCCCTGAAGGACCTGCCGGAAGGGGTCGAGATCGAGGACGACGGCCGTCGTATTCGCCTTGTCGAGCCGATCCGCCACAAGCACAAGTTCTCCCTGGCTGACCTGGCCGAGGGCGACAGCGTGATCATGTATGGTGTCACGGTGGGCCGGGCAACCCGCCCCATTGCCGCGGGTGCCGCCATTACCACCGCCAATACCGAGCACAGCACGGCCACCGAGAAAGCGGCGACACGCCAAAAGCACTGGCAGGCTCCCGATGTTTCCGCTTTCAGCGGCGCAAAGTTCGATGGCTATCACCGGCCGGACGGTCAGGTCGGTACCGCCAATGTCTGGCTGGTGGTGCCGCTGGTCTTCTGCGAGAACCGCAACATCGAGGTGCTGCGCCAGAGCGTAGCCGATGCGCTGGGCGAGGACCCCTATCGCGACTACAAGCGCCTGGCCAGGGAGCTACTGCACGGGCAAGCCGAAGAAGAAACGACGCTGCCCCCTCGTGAGCGGCTGTTTCCCAACGTCGACGGGGTGCGCTTCCTGACGCATACGCTGGGCTGCGGCGGCACCGACGACGACACTCAGGCGCTATGCCAATTGCTGGCCGGCTACATCTGTCACCCTAACGTGGCTGGCGCCACCGTACTGAGCCTGGGCTGCCAGAAGGCGCAGATCGAGCTGCTGCAACAGGCAGTGGCCGAGCGCGACCCCGACGGCTGGCGCCCGGTCCACTACCTGGAGCAACAAGCCAGCCACAGCGAAGAGGCCTTGATCCGCGAGGCGTTGACCACGATCTTCGACGGACTGCGACAAGCCAACCAGGTGGAGCGCTCACCCGCCCCGCTGTCGGCGCTCAACCTGGGCGTGGAATGCGGCGGTTCCGACGGCTTCTCCGGGCTCTCGGCCAACCCCTTGGTGGGCGCCGTGGTGGATCGCCTGGTCGCCCTGGGCGGCAGCGGTGTCTTGAGCGAATTTCCCGAGCTATGCGGGGTCGAGCACGAACTGCTGGCCCGCTGTCGCGACGAGCGCGTGGCCGAGCGGTTCCGTATCCTGATGGAAGCCTACCAACAGCACGCCGCCCGAGTCGGGGCCGACTTCTCGATGAACCCCTCGCCGGGCAACATTCGCGATGGTTTGATCACCGATGCCATGAAGTCCGCCGGAGCAGCCAAGAAAGGCGGCGACAGCCCGGTGGTCGACGTGCTCGACTACACGGAGCCGCTACACCACAAGGGCCTCAACCTGCTCTGCACCCCCGGCAACGACGTCGAATCGACCACCGCCCTGGCCGGTTCGGGCGCCAACCTGATCCTCTTTACCACCGGTCTGGGCACACCCACCGGCAACCCGGTCGCACCGGTGCTGAAGATCGCCAGCAACAGCGAGTTGGCCAACCGCATGGCCGACGTGATCGATTACGACGCGGGGCCGATCATTCGTGGGGAAGCGCAGATCGAGGAACTGGCCGTCGAGCTCCTGCAGCTGTGCATCGATGCCGCTTCGGGGCGCTATACGCCCAAGGCGGTGGGGCTGGCGCAGTATGATTTCATTCCCTGGAAGCGCGGCGTCTCTTTATAGTGGTATAACGTGGCTGCGCTCGGCCATACGGCGTTAAAAATCGGCTCAAGGTACTCATTTACAGCTTGTAAACTCCGTCCTTTCGCAGATTTTTGCCTTGTCTGGCCTTTGCTCGCCTACGTTCTCATGGTTTATGGAACATATGTCACGTGCGAAGCGAGCCTGACCGACGCGCAACTGATCGTTACTCCAGACGCTTCTTGAGCTTCATATAGGTCCCATAGTGCCGGTCGAGGTGGCGGCGCATGGCAGCCTCGGCGGCATCGGGGTCGCGAGATTCGATCGCCTCGACGATCTCGGTATGCGCGGAAAGCGCCGCCTTGTCCTCGTCCTTCTGCTGCAGCACCTGGGCGCGACGGTCGTCGAGCCATTCGGAGAGCGCCACATGAATGGCGTCGAAGATGGGGTTGCGACCAATGCTCGCCAGCACGCCATGAAAATCGTTGTCGGAGCGCTTGAAGCGCGCCTCGTCGCCCACGGCATCCCGGTTATCGGCCAGGGCGTCGCGCAGGCGCTGGAGATCCTCTTCGCCGGCATGCCGGGCGGCGTAGCGCGCCAGCGAGATCTCGAACATGGCCCGCGCCTCCTGGAAATACTGCTGCCCTTCCGGCCGTGACAACAGCTGCCGGGTGACGCCGGAAAGGCGCGCCATGACCGCCTCGGCGGTGGGTCGTATCACCCGGGCACGAGTGCCGCTGTTGATGGCGATCAGCCCAAGCTGCTGCAGATGGAAAAGCGCTTCTCGCACGGCGGGACGGCCGACGCCGAACTGCTCCATCAGTTCGCGCTCCGAGGGCAGCTGGTCGTTCTCCTTCAGCCGCCCTTCGAGGATCTCCGCCTCGAGCTGTTCGGCCACCTGCTCCGACAGCGTCTTGCGCTCCACCTTGTATCGACTCATGCAATGCAACTCCTGGCCTGCCAATCCGAGCCCCACGCGGACCCGGCCACTATGTTACTGCATCCTTGCACTCACTTGCGGCCACTCGTTCGCGCAGCCACTCGCTCTTGCAGTTACATGGATCGCGCGATCTAGGGCAGAGCGGGAATCGAGAGCTCCTCCGCCAGCTCGGCGTAGGCCACCACGTTTGCGGAATCGAGCGGAATACCCTCGGCATCGCGCTGTGCCTGGCAGCGCCACTCGCGGTCGCCGGGTGCCAGCACCTCCCTCCCCTCCAGCGCGGGCTGGGCGCGCAGATCCGCCAGGTAATCCAACATGCCGCGATCATAGACATCACGCTCGACGAAGGCGTCGGGGCGCATGACCAGGAAGAAATGCCCCACCCCTCTCGGCGTACTCATGTCGTCACCGCTCATCGGCAGCATGCGAAAGCCATGAACCATGCCGGTCAGCGTCGCGCTGAGCACCTCCACCATGCCGGCGAGCCCCGCCCCCTTGAAACCGAAATCGGCTCCACCCAGTGGCAGTAGCGAAACGGCCCGCGCGGCATCGACCGTCAGCTCACCCTCGGCGTCCGCCGCCACACCAAGCGGCAATTCCCGCTCGATGGCGGCGTACTGCTTGACCCGGTTCCAGGGAATCGAACTGGTTGCCATGTCGAGCAGATAAGGGGGCTGATCGGGCACCGGTGCGGCGAAGGCAATGGGGTTGGTGCCATGGAAAGGGCGTTGCCCGTGGTGCAGGCTGACCAGGGCGTCGGCAGTGCAGACCGACAGCCCGACGTAGCCTCGCCGGGCCGCCTCCAGCGCATAGCAGCCCGCCGCACCGAAGTGCGAGGAACGGCCGACGGCCACCGCGCCGATGCCGATCTCATCGGCCATGGCGATGGCGTGCTCGATAGCGGTATAACCGGCCAGATGGCCGAAGCCGTCGTCGGCATCGAGGGAGCCGGTTCCCGGCAGGCGCCGGGTGAAGCGCATGGCGGGACGCGGATTGATTCGCCCGCCTTGCACCGCACGCACGTAGTGCGGCAACAGGCGCAGCCCATGGCTGTCGGTACCCATCCGCGATGCGGTGACCAAGGCCTGGGCAACCGCGTTACGCGAGGCGTCGTCGACCTCGCAGCGTGCCAGGGCACGCTGCATGAAGGCTTGCAGTTCAGCACCCGCCACGCGTGTGGCGGGTCCGTCGGATCGAGGCATTGGCGCTCCTCAGCGGTTCAGCGGTAAACGAGCGTGGGCAGCCACATGGAGATGGCCGGAACGAAGGTCACCAGCAGCAGCGCAATGACCAGCGGCACCAGGAACGGCAGCGTGCCGCGCATGCACTTCTCGAAGGAGATGTTCGAGACGCGGGACAGCACGTAGAGCACCATCCCCACCGGCGGGGTCAGCAGACCGATCATCAGGTTGAGCACCATGATCACGCCGAAGTGCACTGGGTCGACCCCGGCGTTCACGGCCAGCGGCAGCAGCACGGGCACCAGGATGGTGATGGCGGCGATGGTTTCCATGAAACAGCCGACCACGATCAGCACCAGGTTGATCAGCAGCAGGATGGCGACGGGATTGTCCGAGAACGGTCCCAGCAGCTCCATCACGTGTCGGGTGACCTGGTTGCTGGTCAGGATCCAGGCGAAGATCGACGCGGCGGCGACGATCAGCAGGATCACGGCGGTGGTCTCGATGGTCTCCATGCTGACCTTGAGCAGCCGCCGCCAGGTCAGGATGCGGTAGACCAGGGTGCCGAGGATCAGCGCATAGACCACCGCGGCGATTGCCGACTCGGTGGGAGTGAAGGCGCCGGTGATAATGCCGCCGACAATGATCACCGGCGTCAGCAGCGACAGGAAGGCACGCTTGAACGTCTGCCACACCAGAACCGGGGAGAACGAAGCATCGCGGGGATAGCCACGCCGCCGGGCGAGGATGGCGATCATGATCATCAGGCTCGCGCCCATCAGCAGCCCCGGGATGAGGCCGGCGGCGAACAGCTGGCCCACCGAGGCGCCGGCCATTACTCCATAGATCACCATGGGCAGGCTGGGCGGTATGATCGGGCCGATGGTCGACGAGGCCGCAGTGATCCCCACCGCGAATTCCTGGTCGTAGCCGGCGTCGCGCATGGCCTTGATCTCGATGGTACCGAGCCCGCCGGCATCGGCCACCGCCGCCCCCGACATGCCGGAGAACACGATGCTGGCACCGACGTTGACGTGCCCCAGCCCACCGCGCATCCAGCCCATCAATGCCCGGGCGAAATCGAAGATCCGCGTGGTGATGCCGCCATGGTTCATCAGGTTGCCGGCCAGAATGAAAAACGGAATCGCCAGCAGCGGAAAGCTGTCGATGCCGTTGATCATGCGGTGCGCGACCACGATATCGGGCACTCGGCCGGTCAGGTACACATAGAGCAGGCATGAACCAGCGAGGCTCACGGCAATGGGGAACCCCATCACCAGCAGGGTGAACATCGAGGCGAACAGGAACGTCAGGTAGTAGCCCATGATGGCCATGAGCACACAGAAGGCGACCGCCAGAGCGGCGATCAGCGGCGGTACGACCGACCCCTTGCGCTGCGTGACCGAAACCTCAGGCATGGCGAGCTCTCCGGTTGATTGTCATTGTCATCGATCCTTCGCCGTGGTCAGCTCGCTCTCGCCCTCACGCCAGTGGCGAATGGTCACCTGGACCGAACGCACCAGCATCAGCAGGAACCCGACCATCACGATGTAGTAGATGACATCCTTGGGCACGTCGATCGACACCATCATCGCGTTGGTCTTGGCCGCCAGGCCGTAGCTGATCCACACGCCCGCGGCATAGAAGACGGTGCGGCCGATATCCACCAGCATCGACATCACCCGGCCGACACCGCCCGGCATGTAGCGATAGAAGAACTCCACGGCGATGTGGGAATTCTTGCGCGCCGCCATGGCGCTGCCGAGAAAGCCCACCACGATCAGCAGGTAGCGGGCGATCTCCTCGGTCCAGCCCACCGAGCTGCCCAGTACGTAGCGGCTGAAGAACTGCAGGAACACGACAGCGGCCAGCGCCCAGAAAACGACCAGCGTCGGCCAGTCTTCCCAGCCGTACGCCTTATAATCGAAATCGTCGTCTTCGAAGGGATCGATGCTGGCAGCCTCGGGTGGCAGGGAATCTTGAGACATGAGCGCCCTCCCGTGTGCCGCCCCGCTCGGGGGCGGCACGCCTCTAACGGTTATTGGCCGATTTCCTGCAGCCGGTCGTAGGTTTCCTGATCCCAGGTGGCGTCGTCGCCGTTGTGCTCGGGAACGACCGCCTCGCGGAACGGCTCACGGTCGACCTCGTTGACCGTCACGCCCTGCTCCTCGAACCAGGCGACGAGCTCCTGCTCCTGCTGCTGGATGTCCTGTGTGATCTTCTCGGACGATTCCTGGTAGACCTCGCGGAAGATCTCGCGGTCCTCCTCGGAGAGGCGATCCCACAGCGGCCCACCGATGATCGTCAGCAGCGAATCGGTGATATGACCGGTCAGGTTGATATGATCCTGCACCTCGTAGAACGCCTTGGCGCGAATGGTCGGCAGCGGATTCTCCTGGGCATCGACCACGCCCTGCTGAAGCGCCAGGTACACCTCGTCGAAGGCGATGGGCGACGGATTGGCCCCTACCGCCTCGGGGAACATCATGTACATCGGCGCGTTTGGCGTGCGGATCTTAAGGTCCTGCATGTCCTCGGGCGTCAGGATGGGCTCGTTGGAGGTTACGTGGCGCTCGCCGTAGTAATTGAGCGCCACCGGCACGTTGCCGGTTGCGTCCTGGTAGCCCTGGGCGATCTCCTTGAACAGGTCGCTGTCGGCGTAGGCCTGCCAGTGATCGAAGTCGCGGAACATGTAGGGAGCGCCGGCAATGCCGATCGGTCCATAAGCGCGGCCGGCGAATTGGGTACCGGTATAAATGATGTCCACGGTGCCCAGGGTCAGCCCCTCGTTGATGTCCTCTTCCTTACCTAGCGACGAGGCGGGGTGCACCTCGATCGAATAGCGCCCGTCGGTACGCTTCTCGATCTCGTCGGCTGCCCACAGGGCCCACTCGTGATAGGGCTCGGAGGTCTCGTAGACGTGAGCGAAGGTGAGCGACTCGGCGCTCGCGGCACCCGCGGCGCCCATCCCCGCTACCAGTAGCGTGGTCGAAAGCCAACGATTCCACTGGCGGTTGCTCTGCTTGACCATCTTGTTGTTCTCCTTACGAGTTGAGCGATGCTTGTGACGGCGGCTACCGTCGTCGGCCGATGGGTTCTTGTATACGTGTCATACCATCATATGGAAAGCTAGCCCTTGGATCCTTGGGCTGCAACCGAGCGGTCAGGCTTTCGACGAATGTCTAACCCGACCGATCAACCGAACCAGCAGATCCTCCTCGCCGAAGCCTCCCGCCTTGGTCATCACCGGGCGTTCGACGTCGCCATTGACATGCCCCAGCGGCACGCCGGGGCAATATTCGCCGAGCAGATCGATGAACTTGCCGCCAATACGCTCCAGCACGGCCAGGGCGATATCGCCCCCCGAGAGGAACAGCAGACCGTCACGCTCGCTCCCGCCCGCCGCGGCGACCGCCTCGGCCATGGCGCCGGCCACCGCCTCGGCACCCGGCGCCTGATCCGCAGGCACGCCCGGCACGATGATTCGCACGCGCCGGTCGACATCGCCGCACCCCGGGCCGAAAGCAGGCTGCCAAGGAACCTCGGGAAACGACTCGCGCAGCATTTCGAGCTGACGGAGTGCACGAGGCGCCCGCGAGCCCACCGCAAACAGTATACGTGCCGGCACGGGCAGCGACGGCGGCCGCGGCATCTCCGCCAGGCCCCGGGGCAGCGCTAGGCCCCGGGTAAGCGCTGGACTTAGTGCCAACGCCTGGGACAGGCCTGCCGCGCAGACCGGCAACCATGCATCGGGGGCTTCGAGAAGCAGCTCGGCGATGCGCGTCAGTGACGTGTCATCCGTGGCGTCGACGACGCAATCCGTCACCGGCAGAGGCCGCCCCGCTTCGAGTGAGTGGCGCACCAGCGAGACGCCGTCTGCCGCGAAGCCACGATCCAGGGGCCCCGCCAGCGCAGGCGACAGAGCATCCCGGGCGTAGGCGGTGGCCGAGAGCGGTTCGCCATCGACCCACACTTCGCCATCCAGCACGCAACGGCCCTGGCTCGGCACCGCGGGGCATACCAACAAACGCTTCATGCTGGCGCGCCGCAGGGCCACGGACTCGGCCACAACCTGGCCGCGCAGGGTCGAATCGACTTTCTTGAGCAGCAGGCGCGGCCGAGAAGCCTGCAGCCGCTCGGCCGCCTCCGCCGCGCGCCGGATGGCGGCATCCCGGCCCAGATGTCGCGAGCCGGTATTGACCGCCACCACCTGCAAGGTGCCCTCGCCAGCAGCCAGCGCCATATCGAGCCCTTCCAGGTTCACCGCCACCCGTGTCGCCATCCCTCGCCCGGCGAAGGGAGCCGCGGCGTCGAGCGCCCCGGTCAGATCATCGGCGACGATGGCGACATCGAGGCTCACGCGGGCGTCCCCGGGGAGGATGCCAGGCGTCTAGCGTAGGCAATGGCGGCCCCCATGTTGGTAGCATCGGCGCGCCCCTGCCAGGCAATGTCGAAGGCCGTGCCGTGATCCACCGAGGTGCGCCGGATCGGCAGGCCCAGGCTGACGTTGACCGTGGTATCGAAGGCAATGAGCTTCACCGGGATATGTCCCTGGTCGTGATACTGCGCCACAACCAGGTCGAATTCGCCGCGACTAGCGCGGTAGAACACGGTATCCGCCGAAATCGGCCCGCTGACGTCGATCCCCTCGGCGCGCAGCGCATGTAACGTGGGCGCGATGATCCGGTCGTCCTGGTCGCCGAAGATGCCGCCCTCGCCGCAGTGGGGGTTAAGCCCCGCCACCGCGATGCGCGGCCGTACATTGCCGAGCTCGACCAAATGCGCATGACCGGCTTTCACCGTGGCGGCGATACGCTCCGGCGTGACCCGCTCGATCGCCTCGCGCAGCGAGACGTGCGTGGAAACATGCAGCGTGGAAAGCCGCTCCGACGCCAGCAGCATGAAGGAGGATGGCGCCCCGGTGAGAGCGGCAAGCATGCCGGTATGACCGTCGTAATGGTGGCCCGCGGCATGCAGCGCCGCCTTGTTCAGCGGGGCGGTGACGATCACCTCGGCGCGCCCGGCCTGCACCAGCGCCACTGCGGCCTCGATGCAGCGAAACGCCATGTCGCCGGCGCCGGCGCTGACCTGCCCGTCGGGTATGTCCTGCCCGGGAGGAGCCTCCACCGCAGCGATCGCCACGCTGCCCGGCGCCGTGCCCAACGTACCTGAAGACTGCTCATCGAGCGGCACGAACTCGAGCGACACTCCCAGCAGGCGAGCGGCGCGCCGGAAGATGGCCGGATCGCCCACCACCAGCGTAGACGCCCGCTCGACGTCGGACATCGCGGCCAGCGCCCGGCAAGCGATCTCGGGCCCCACGCCGGCCGGATCGCCCATGGTAATGGCGATATCGAACTTGCCTGGCGCACGCTCGTTCATGGCATCAACTGGCCTCCATTGACCTCGATGATCTGGCCGGTCATGTAACCGCTCATGCTATCGGTGCCCAGGAACACGTAGGCACCCACGCACTCTTCGGCGGCACCGGTGCGCCCCATCGGAATGGAAGCCGACACCGCGGCCAACTGCTCCTCGGTGGAGTGGCGCACGTGGAAATCGGTGGCGATGACCCCCGGCGCCACGGCATTGACGCGGATACGGTCGTCCATCAGCTCCTTGGCCATGTTGCGCGTGAGTGTACTGACGAAGCCTTTCGCCGAGGCATACAGGCCCGCGCCCGGCCCGCCGCCGTTACGCGCCGCAATCGACGAGGTATGGATGATGTTGCCGCTACCGGTACGCCTGAAATGCGGGAGCGCCGCCTGGGAAACCATCACCACCGAGCGAGCGTTGAGATCCATCACCCGATCGTAGTGATCGTCATCGATCTCACCCAGCGCGACGCGACCCAGCATGTCGCCGGCATTGTTGATCAGCAGGTCCAGTCCGCCCAGGCGCTCTGCGGCCTCGTCGACGATGCGCGTCGCCTCGGCGCTGCGGCTGACGTCGCCGCACACAGTGAAGCCCTCGCCTCCCGCATCGTGGATCGCTCGCACCACCGCCTCGGCGGGTTCTTGGCTGGTGTAATAATGCACCGCCACGCGGGCACCCAGCGCACCCGCCTGGCGTGCCACCGCGGCACCGATGCCGCGGCTCGCTCCGGTGATCAATACGCGCTTGCCTTTCCACTCCTCGAACATGCCATCCTCCGTTGTCTTGGGCGTGTGTTTCGATCGTACCCGCCGGCCTCGACGCGACGGTGCCAATTGCTATAGTTTCGTTGGATTCGTGTCGTTGGCATACCTGTCATACAAGACGACAACAACTACCATGATAGGCGAGTGCTGGCCAGGCGCCAGCCCGCCACAGCCGAACGGAGCGCACCATGAAGTCTGTCTCGCCATCCGACTGCCTGCCCCACGACCACCGTGAAGCCCTGCTGGTAGGGCGGGTCTGGCGAGAAACGCCCCACCCCGGCCCGGCGCTGGTGACCGTGCGCGACGGCGAAGTCATCGACATCACCGAGCTGGGGCCGACGATGGCCGACCTGCTGGAGCGCGACGACCTGCGCGACGCGGTGAGCCAGGCCGAAGGCGAGCGGCTGGGCCCGGTGGCGGCCCTGCTGGAAAATTCGCTGGCCAGGCCCCAGCGAGCTCCCCACCTACTGGCGCCCTGCGATGTGCAGGCGATCAAGGCCTGCGGGGTGACCTTCGCCGTGAGCCTGTTGGAACGCGTCATCGAGGAGCAGGCGGCCGGCGACCCGGGCCGCGCCAGCGAGCTGCGCGAGGAGCTACAGGGCGTGATCGGCAGCGATCTGTCGCGCATCGTACCGGGCTCCGACGAGGCCATGGCGCTCAGAAAAGCATTGCTGGCACGAGGCGCCTGGTCGCAGTACATGGAAGTGGGAATCGGCCCCGACGCTGAGGTATTCACCAAGGCTCAACCGCTCTCCTCGGTGGGCTTCGGCGCCACCGTGGGCCTGCACCCCGCCTCCCACTGGAACAATCCCGAACCCGAAATCGTGCTGGCCGTGGATAGCCTGGGGCGGCCGCGTGGCGCCAGCCTGGGCAACGACGTCAACCTGCGCGACATCGAGGGCCGCAGCGCCCTGCTGCTGGGCAAGGCCAAGGACAACAACGCCTCGAGTGCCATCGGCCCCTTCATTCGCTTGTTCGACGAACGCTTTACCCTCGACGACGTGCGCGCCTGCCGGGTCACGCTGCGCATCGAAGGCGCGGAGGATGACTTCCTGCTCGAGGGCGAGAGCGACATGCGCGAGATCAGCCGCGATCCGCTCGACCTGGTGCGCCAGACCATCGGCCCGCATCACCAGTACCCGGACGGCCTCATGCTCTATCTCGGCACCATGTTCTCGCCGATCCAGGATCGAGACGGCCCCGGCCAGGGCTTCACCCACCATCTGGAGGACCGGGTCACCATCGCCACGCCGGCCCTCGGCGCCCTGGTCAACGACGTCGGCCGCAGCGACCTGCTGCCACCCTGGCGCTACGGCATCCGTGAGCTGATGCGTCACCTCGCCCGGGCATAAGTACGGACAACCACGCAACTGGCGACAAGAAAGCTTTTTCTCAAGGAGACGAGCATGCCCAAGATTACCCGCATCGAGGTGCAGGACATCCGCTTTCCCACCTCGCGCAACCTGGACGGCTCCGACGCCATGAACGCGGCGCCGGACTACTCCGCCACCTACGTGATCCTGCACACCGACGATCAGAACGGCATCCAGGGGCACGGCCTGACCTTCACCATCGGGCGCGGCAACGAGATTTGCGTGGCTGCGGTGAATTCGCTCAAGCACCTGATCGAAGGTCGCCGGCTGGATGAGCTCACCCGCGACATGGGCGCCTTCTGGCGCGAGATCACCGGCGACAGCCAGCTGCGTTGGATCGGCCCCGACAAGGGCGCGATCCACCTGGCCACGGCGGCATTGGTCAATGCGGTGTGGGACCTGTGGGCCAAGCGCGAGGGCAAGCCCGTGTGGAAGCTGCTGGTCGACATGTCGCCAGAGGAGCTGGTGCGCTGCCTGGACTTCCGCTTCGTCACTGACGCCCTGACACCGGAAGAAGCGATCGCCCTGCTACGCCGGCGCGAAGCGGGCAAGGCCGAACGGGAAGCCGAGATGCGTCGCATCGGCTATCCCGCATACACCACCTCGGCGGGCTGGCTGGGTTACCCCGACGACAAGGTCCGCCAGTTGGCCCGGGAGGCGCTTGCCGAGGGCTGGACCCACTTCAAGCTGAAGATCGGCGCCGACAACGAGGAAGACGCCCGCCGTGCGGCGCTGCTGCGCGAGGAGATCGGCTGGGACAACGTACTGATGATGGACGCCAACCAGGTCTGGGACGTCGACGAAACGATCGTCAAGATGCGCCGCCTGGCCGAGTACGATCCGCTGTGGATCGAGGAGCCCACCAGCCCCGACGACATTCTCGGGCATGCCGAGATCCGTCATCGCCTCGCCCCCATCGGCGTGGCCACCGGCGAACACTGTCACAATAAAGTGATGTTCAAGCAGTTCTTCCAGGCCGAGGCGCTCGATTATTGCCAGCTCGATGCCGCCCGCCTCGGCGGCCTCAACGAGGTGATCCTGGTGGTGCTCATGGCGGCGAAGTTCGGCGTACCGGTCTGCCCGCATGCCGGCGGCGTGGGGCTCTGCGAATACGTGCAGCACATTTCACTGTTCGACTACATCGCCGTCTCGGGTAGCCTGGAGGGGCGCGTGCTGGAGTACGTCGATCACCTGCACGAGCACTTCGTCGACCCGGTGACGGTCAAGGGCGGCCGCTACCAGGTACCTACCGCCCCAGGCTACAGCATCACCATGTATCCCGAGTCGCTGGAGCGCCACCATTACCCCGATGGCGAAGCCTGGCGCGAGGAGGCCTGATGTCCGAACTGCTCGACGCCTTGACCGAGCGCCTCGGCGAGCGTGGCGTACTGCGCGACCCCGCCGACATGTCGCGCTATGTCAGCGACTGGGCCGGGGACCGCCTGGGCATGCCGCTGGCCGTGGCACGTCCGGCATCGACGGTCGAGGTGGCGGAGGTGGTCGCCCTGTGCCGCCGTCACGGCACGCGCATGGTGCCGCAGGGCGGCCACACCGGGCTTGTCGCCGGCGCCCTGCCCGCCACCGACGGCGGCGAACTGGTGATCAGCCTGGAGCGCATGAACCGCATCCGCGCCATCGACCCGGTCAGCTTCACCATGACCGTGGACGCCGGCTGCATTCTGGAAGAGATCAAGCAGGCCGCCGCCGAGCACGACTGCGATTTCCCGCTGTCGCTGGGCGCTCAAGGCAGCTGCCAGATCGGCGGCAACGTCGCCACCAACGCCGGCGGCCTCAACGTGCTGCGCTACGGCATGATGCGCCAGCTGGTGCTGGGCCTGGAGGTGGTGCTGCCCGACGGGCGCATATGGAATGCCTTGAACGTGCTGCACAAGGACAACCGCGGCTACGCCCTGCCCCAACTGATGCTGGGCAGCGAAGGCACCCTGGGCATCGTCACCGGTGCCGTGCTCAAACTCTGCCCGCGGCCCGATCAGTCTCGCACCGCCCTGCTCGGGCTGCCCTCGGTGGCGGCGGTGATCGAACTCTACGCCCGTGCGCGGCGCGACTGCAGCGACCTGCTGACCGCCTTCGAGCTGATCCCGCGGCGCTGTATCGAACTCGCCATGGAGGCCAGCCCCGAACTGCGCGACCCGCTGGACTCCCCCTACCCGTGGTACGTGCTGATGGAAGTCGCGGCCACTGGACCGGTGGATCTCGGCACCATGCTGGAGGCGCTGCTGGAACACGGCATGGAAAAGGGCCTGGTCCTCGACGGCGCCCTGGCCACCAGCGAAGCCCAGTCGCGAACGCTGTGGCAGTTTCGCGAGAGCATGCTCGAGGGGCAGCGGCGGCGCGGCGAACACCTGCGCACCGACATCGCCGTGCCCATCTCGCAGATACCGGACTTCGTCGAACGCGCCAGCCAGGCGATCATGGAGGCATCGCCCGAGTGCGAGATCATCGCCTACGGCCACGTGGGCGACGGCAACCTGCACTTCAATATCCTGCCGCCGACAACCATGCCCGATGCCGCCAAACGCGAGCACCTGCACGATCTGGAGGAGCGACTGTTCGAGCTGCTCGATACCTTCGGCGGCAGCATCAGCGCCGAGCACGGCATCGGTCGCACCAAGCGGCACGCCTATCTCTCGCGGCTCTCGCCTGTTGAGCGCGAACTCGCCGAAGGCATCAAGGCGCTGTTCGACCCCGATGGCCTAATGAATCCGGGGCGGATCCTGCCGGCGCCCGGCGAAGAGTGAGAAAAGTCGGAAGAGAAGAGCGAAGATGGAAGAGGGAAGATAAAAGAAGAGAAAGGAGGCAAGAAGATGCGCCAAAGCTTACGGTTTCCCCTCATGACCTGCCTGGCACTGGCGATAACCGGCACGCCGGCTCTCGCGCAGGAGGCACAAGAAGATTGCGAGCCCAGCGAGCAGCAGCGCGAGCTGCTCGAACGCGTCAACGAGGCGCGTAGTGAAACCCGGCAATGCGGTGACGAGGCCTTCGAGGCGGCGGATCCGCTGACCTGGAGCTGCCGTCTGGCGGAAGCCGCCGAGGCCCATTCCCGCGCCATGGCCGAGAATGAGTTCTTCAGCCATACCGACGAAGAGGATGAAGGCGTCGCCGCCAGGGTGGATGAAACCGGCTACGCCTGGCGACGGGTCGGCGAGAACATCGCCGCCGGCCAACCGGATGCCGCCAGTGTGGTCGAAGGCTGGGTCGATAGCCCCGGCCACTGCGCCAACCTGATGAATTCAGAGTTCACCGAGATGGGCGCGGCGTCGGTCGAGGCGTCGGAGTCGAAATACTCGCCCTTCTGGACCCAAGTATTGGCTCAGCCACGCTAGCTCGCGCCAGCCATTTACGGCGCTGCGGCACGTGAGTCCGTCGCCTAGCTGTGTCTCTGGCATGCCAAGGGCTGTCATCTAAGACTAACGTCAAATTTATTGATCACATGCAAGCGTTACGCGGCCTATGCCGATATTGCCGATGTGTTATCGATGAGATCATGCGCAAGGAGAACGAGGCAGGTAGATCGGAGGAATTGTAGAAAAGAAAAGAGGACCCTCCGTGGTCCGTCAGGCAGTGCTCAGCGCGACTCAGCCAATATAAGCGGCAATCGCGTCGTGAGCCGCTCGCTGTGCAACGGCATGGGAGGCCCAGTGATTCAGCACTTCACAGCCGGAAACTACATCGGGATGCTGGCGTGTCATGAGGTTTCTCCTATGGGTTTACCAGTAACATCATGCCGCAGGCGTATCTACATTTCATCACCCAAACGTCACTTTGCCGTAACCGTTCACGTTTAGGTCCCGACGCGCCACAGATGACGTCAACGCAGGCAGCGGCCGCATGGAAAACGCTTCCACAATGCCGCTGTTGCGTTTTTTAACCACTTGGTCAAGCGGTGCCTGGGTGATGCCATCATCGCTGACGCTTTTCGGATCTCCGAGGCATCCTTTCTGGAACTCTCACTCGAACTCCCTCCGAACGCCATGAGCAATATTTTGCGCTGAAAACCAGTCAGCCAGCGTATCTGAGCATTAAGATTCTCAAATTTCTCAGCAGATGCTATTCTTGCGCAACGTAATGCTCAAAAAGCGAAAACCATGCGACTCACGCTACAAATCTACATGGACCACGCCTGGCACGATGCCGCCCTGCTCGAGATACCCAAGCCAGAGCTCGGCACGAACGGCCCCGCTCGGCTTGGTTATATGCAGGCGTATGCCCTGGAGTGGCTGGGGCGCGACGACGAGCATGCCTGCAGTATGGCGTTGCCCGTCGAGCTGATGCTGAAGCACGATGCGCCACGCTGGTTCGGCTTTCTCGAGGACATCATGCCGGCGGGAGCAAGCCGCAGGTACTGGGTCAATCATCTCGGTCTGCAGGCGCTGTCGACAGGCGAGCAGGATAGCGAGCTACTGCGCTACGGCACCATCGCACCCGTGGGCAACCTGCGCATCAAGGAAGCCGTGCCCGAACGGCCACTCGGCTCTCGCCTGGAGCAGCATCGCTTCAGCCTCGAGGATGTGGTCGAACGTCACACGGATTTTCTCGAGTATGCCCAGCAGATGGGCGCCGCCAGCGGCGGTGCCACGGGGGCTGGTGGCGAAGCGCCCAAGCTGCTGGTTCGCTGCGACGAGCAGGACCGGATCTGGATCGACACCTGGCAGGATGCCCCCAGCAACACGGATCTTCACTATCTGGTCAAGTTTCCCCGCGGCAGGCGAAGCCCTGACGATTGCGACATCCTGCGTGCCGAATATCACTACTATCAGGAACTGCATACGCTTGGGGTCGATACCATCGACACACAGCAGATGCGGCTGATCGAAGGACAGCGCTACCCTTCGCTCTGGCTCCCCCGCTTCGACGTGGAAATGCGCACCGATGGCCTCGCCCGCTTTGGCCTCGAATCGATCTACGCATTGTTTGGCGCGGCCCCCGGCACGCATCTCAACCACTTCACCGTGATGGAAGGACTCGTCGAGCGGCTTGCGCAGCAGCACCGTGTCACGGAACTCGGCGAGCCCTTCGATCGCGCTGGTTTCGTCACTGAGTGGGTCAAGCGCGACCTGCTCAATGTGGCGTTCGGCAACTCGGACAATCACGGCCGCAATGCGGCGCTGCTCAAGCGGCCAGAGGGTATTTGGCATGCCCCCGTCTACGATTTCGCCCCGATGAAGGCCGATCCCGAGGGCGTCACGCGCACCACACGCTGGGGCGCCCCCTTCGAGGAAGGGGGAGAGTTCGATTGGGCCGCCATCGCACAAGCCCTCGATCATCACGCTCCAGCGGAACGCACCATGGAAACGCTGCGTGACACCGCAGGCAAGCTCAGCGGGTTGCGTGATCGACTGAAGGAACGCGGGGTACCACAACGCATTCTCGAAATGCCTGCCGTTGGTCTGGGCTCGCTGGATGAGCGATTGAAGCGCTGGGGGTTGCTATGAAACGACGTCAGCTCACTCCCGATGAACGCGAGCAAGCCCTGCTCGACGTGGTCCAGGCACTGTTGAGGGGAGCGATCGACGAGGGAGAGGCGCTAAGGCGACTGCGGCGGGACACGCTGGGTCTCTCGCAGCAGGCCTATGCCGAGCTGGTCGGCATCAGCCGGCGCACCCTGTCGGACATGGAACAGGGCAAGGGAAATGTGTCGTTTACCGTAATGAACCGTGTCTACCGCCCACTGGGGCTAAAAGTGGGCCTGCTGCCGCGCCAAACCGCGCTGTTGGAAAAGGCCATGGAACGAACCCAATCAACCGTTCGATAGGGTCGCTCGTCTGGCCCTGCTAGGCAGCTTCTCTATTTTTTAACTAATTTACCCTCTATCATGAAAGCTAATTAGTTAAAACCGTTCAGGATCTCGCCATGTCGTTCCAGCGTCTCCAATCCGAACCTTCTCGAGTAGCCGTCAATGCGGCCCAGCTCTTCGAGGCCCTTGAGCAACATCGAGCCCGAGCGCGCGAGTTCAAAGGCTCGATGCATTGGAAGCGCATCAATGGACGAGAGTATCTTTACCGTGCCTACACGGGCGGCAAGAACCATTCGCTCGGCCCCCGATCTCCCGAGACAGAGGCACTTCTAGAAGCCTTCAACACCAGCAAGGCCGAATACCAGACCCGAGAGCAGTCACTCAAGGAACAACTCCAATTACATGCGGCCTACATCCGGGCAAACCGATTGAATCGTTTCCCGCTGGCCGGTGCCAGGGCAATCAGGTCACTGCAGCGCAAGAACATACCCTTTCGCGTGATCGGTACCAACGCACTCTATGCGTATGAAGCACGTGCCGGTGTGTTGATCGAACCCGAACACTTGGCAACTGCCGACATCGACGTTCTCATGGATGCTCGGCAAGGCCTACGGATCGTCACGGCCCTGGCGGGTGAGACGCTATTGTCGGTCATCCAATCCAGCGACCGCTCTTTCCAACCGCTCTCCGATGCTCCCTTCGAGTTCCGCGCGGTCAACGCTCACGGTTACATGATCGACTTCATCAGCCAAGCCGCGGGGCCCATGGCCATGAGCGATTTCGAGCGGCACCTGGAGGCGGAAGATCTGAAACCGGTAGGGATAGATTCACTGAAGTGGGCGATCGCCTCACCGCACTTCGATGCGGTCGTCTTCGATGAGCGTGGCATGCCGCTGCGACTCGCCACGGTCGACCCACGCGCGTTCGTGCTACATAAATGGCATGTCAGCCAGCAGCCCGATCGGGAGCCCGTCAAGCGCCACAGAGACGAAGCGCAGGCCCGCCTGGTAGCCACCCTGTTGCGTGATGAACTGCGTGAGCTAGTGACGACACGCGCCGTCGAGCGAGCCTTTCCGCACCTGGTTTCGCAGCAGGCGAGACAACAACTCGACGAGTACGACGTGTAGGCGAGCGGGACGGCACGTGTCAGACACTCTGTTTCGTCGACATGCGATAATGGCAAACGCCCAAGAACTGACGCAACGGACAGCCATGCTCATCAATATACTCATCGTCCTCGGCCTGATTGTTCTCAACGGAATACTCGCCATGTCCGAGCTGGCTATCGTCTCGTCTCGAACGATACGACTCAAAGCACGTGCCGAGCGTGGCTCGCGCGGTGCGAAGACCGCACTCTCCCTTGCCGATGATCCGGGGCGCTTTCTCTCGACGGTGCAGATAGGCATCACCCTGGTCGGCATCCTTTCCGGCGCCTTCTCAGGGGCTACGCTTGGCGTGCAACTAGCCGAGGCGCTGCCGGGCTTGGGGGTACCGGCAACGCTTGCCGAACCGCTGGGCGTTGGCCTTGTTGTAGTGGCCATCACCTATCTCTCGTTGATTATCGGCGAGTTGGTGCCCAAGCAGATCGCGCTTGCCGATCCGGAGGGGGTGGCGTCACGCATGGCGCCGGCCATGTCGCTGCTGTCTCGGGCAGCCCTGCCTCTTGTGTGGTTATTGGATCGATCTGGGAAGCTCATTCTTTTGCTGCTCGGCCAGCCGGGCAAGCGGAACACCTCCGTCAACGATGAGGAAATTCGGATGCTAATCACCGAAGCGGAAGGCGCTGGGGTCATCAAGAAGGAAGAGACCGAGATGATCGCCGGAGTCATGCGCATCGCCGATCGTTCCGCGCGGGGCTTGATGACACCGCGGCCCGAGGTCGAGCTTGCCGAGACCGGAGAATCTCTCAATGACACCCTAGCGCGGTTCAAGGCCTCGGGGCGCTCACGCCTGCCGCTGCGTGGTCACGGGCAAGACGATATCGTCGGGGTCTTGCATAGCCTCGATCTTCTGCAAGCCACGGAGGCGAATTTCGACGCACGAACACTGGCGCGCCGTGCCCCGGTTATAAACGATGCTCTTCCAGCCATGCAGGTCATCGAGCGGCTGAAGTCAGCCCCCGACCATATGCTTCTTGTTTACGACGAGTACGGCAATTTCGAAGGAATCATTACTCCAAAGGACATTCTCGAGGCCATCATCGGCACATTCGACGAGACGGAAACGGATGAACCCAAGCTCGTCGAGCGAGTAGACGGCTCGCTGCTGGTGGCAGGCTGGATGCCAGTCGATGAGTTCTCCGATCATATCGGCATTACCTCGTTGAACGACGCTGACTATGAGACGGTGGCGGGGCTCGTGCTGCACCGCACCGCGGAACTGCCCCAGGTGGGGCAAGTCATCACGGTCGAAGGTTGGCGCATCGAGATCGTAGACATGGACGGGCGGCGCATCGATAAGCTGCTCGTGCAGCGAGTGGACGCAGCGAGCTGACCGAACGAGACTGGCTCAGCTTCAGAACAGGCAGGCAAACCCTTTGCCGTCCTGCGCCCATGGCGCCCGGTCGTTCAAATCTCGCTTTTGACAGGCTCGCGCTTACGCACCACGTCGATCTTGTGCTGCACCTTCGTCCATTTGCCCTGGGGCTTGTCGATGTACTGGAAGTACTCGTTAGTGAAATTGCCCTGGTTGCAGGTGTAGCGATACGACGCCGTGGGAACCTCGTGGACCGACAGCACCTCGTTGAACACCCCCGGCCCCGTCATGTCGAATACCTTCTTGTCGGCGTCGCTCTCGATGTTCGTGTAGATGGCTTCGGCGATCCGCTCGATATTCGGGTTGTTCGGCTTGCTGGCAATAAAGTAATTGGTGAGCTTCCCCCGCCGCGTAGTCAGGTAAAGCTCCTCCATGTCCGGCTTGACGATGCGCCCCAGCGGCCAGACCACGTGGGCATCGATATCCAGGTAGACCCCGCCATGCTTGTGCAGCACCAGCACACGCCAGAAATCGGCCTGGGCCGCCCCCACCTGCAATCGAGAGTAGGCCTCGAAGATCTCCGGTGAGTAGTTCTCGCGGATGAAGTCCGCCCGTGCCTCGGTAATCGTGAAGCGATACTCGAAGCTCGGCGCCATCAGCCGGTTGAACAGGTAATTGAGGTAGACCGGCAGCGTCGCCTTGTCGGTAAAGTTGGTCTGCCAGATGGTGCGGGGCACTGCGGACGGCTGGCGGGACCGCCACCAGGGTGCGGCCCGCTCGGGAATGGTGAAACGCTTTCTGGGGAAGATCGCATGAAAGGCGTAGGCGCCTAGCTTGGTCACGTTGGCCAGCAGTTTGACGATTCTGGCAAAGGCCAGCACAACCAGCTTCCTCATCGGGTTCCCCTATATACGAAACGTCTTACGTGATGCGCTGCGCCAATCGGCATACGCTCTCGAGTCGTACTGCAACAACTCCCGCCCAGGCCCACCCCAGACGGACCTTCCTGAGACAGGATCGTGCCTGCGCAGTTCAACCAGGCGCTGCCATTGCAGCCGCATCGAAGAAAAGCGAACATTATCATTCCATCGCGGACGTAAGCGGTCGGTTGCGGAAGAGCTTTCAACGCACTCTGCTAATGGAGGAACGGCAGAGTGATGACTCCGTTTCGTCATGTCATCGATGACACGCCGTCATTAGCCCTCTCTCTGTGATAGCCTCTCGCCTATTTACCAGTCGTCAGCCAAAGGAACGTCAGTGGCCTATAAACGCTTCGCCTTCGTCATCGAGGATCTCTACGGTGGCGGCGCCCAGAAGTCGCTGCTCTATACCGCCGACCAGCTACGCCAGCGGGGCCACGAGGTGATCGTCTTCACCCTGCGGGAGCTGATCGAGCATCGTATCCCCGAAGGGCTACGCATCGAGAATCTGGGCGTGGTTACTCAGTTCACCAAGGCCACCTCCACGGTACTCACCGAGAAGTGGCAGGCGAAGCGGATCGACAAGGCGTTAAGAAAGTGGAAGCCCGACGTCGTGATCTCCTGCTCCTGCGACAAGATCACTCGCCACTTGCGTCTACCCAACCTCTATTTCTGGGTGAAATCCGACGTCTCGGCCAAGTTCAGCGACTCGACGAAGCGCAAGCGCGCCTTCGAAAAGGTGCGGCGGTTCTACGACGGCCGCCAGGTCATCGCCGTCTCCCAAGGGGTCAAGAAGAACCTGGAGGACGTGGTCAGCCTGAAGGCCGAGCGCATCATTTCCATCTACAACCCCTACGAGCGCGAACCCTTCGTGGCAATGGCCGCCGAGCCGGCCGACTTGCCAAAGGGAGAATATTTCCTGTGCTTGGCGGCCCTGGAGCCTCGCAAGCGTCATGACCGCTTGCTGCGCGCCTACGCCAAGAGCGGCGTCGACACGCCCTTGGTCATCATGGGCAAAGGCAAACCGGAACACGAAGCCGCCATTCGCGAACAGATCGTTGATCTAGGCCTCGAGAATCGCGTCATCCTGGCCGGCTACCACCGCAACCCCTACCCCTGGATCGCCCGAGCCAAGGCGGTAATCCTGACATCAGATGCCGAGGGCTTGCCACGGGTGCTCATCGAGGCTCTACTGCTGCATACGCCCGTGATCAGCACCGATTGCCCCAGCGGGCCGCGGGAAATACTGACCGGAACGCTAGCCGACTTTCTGGTGGCACCTGAAGACGAAAAAGGCCTGGCCGATGCGATCAAACGCATGGACCAAGCCCCTGTCGTGATCGAAGAAGGCCACTACCGGCAGTTCCTCAAGGAAACGGTGCTGCCCCAATTCGAGGCATTATGAACTCGAGGCTCAGTAATCAGGACATGACGTGAAGCTGCTCGACCTCCCTTTCAATGATCGCCGACTGCGCTATCTGGTTTTCCATAATCGGGACCTACCGGATCAACTCGCGCTGCTCAGTACCACGACCACCGAGGCTTTCGAGTCGATAGGCAGTAGCCGCTTTTTCCTTTCTACCGACCATCGCATCCTGGCCAAAGTGGTACCGGACAAGTTCAACCGCCGCCAAGCGCCGCTCAAGTGGCTGCTGCAGGACTACATTGAAAAACGCTGGCTCGCGCAATCCGATGGACGCATGGAGTATTTGAGCCTGCAGGTGCTGCGTCGCGCCGGCCTGAAGACGCCTCGCTGCTACGGCTGGGGAATTTCACTGAACCCTAATAACCGTAGCGCTTCGCTCTTGCTAATGGAACGTGTCCACGACACACGCCCCGGCGGCGAAGTCTTCGACGAGATGGACGAGGCCGGCCGAGAGTCATTCCTGGAGCGCCTCTGCGAGCAAGTCGCTCAACTCGCCCATATGGGCTACACACATAGGGATTTGCATTACAACAATCTGCTCATCGATGCCAAGGGCGAAATCTACTGGATAGACGCCCATGTGCGCCGACTGCCAACCAAGAACGCCGACCAATGGCCGGCGCTCAAGAGATCGCTGACGGCAACGAAATTGCGAGGCGAAGAGTACCGTAAAAAGGCCGAAGAAAGGCTCGAAACCCTGTGGCACCAAGAAAGCTGGCGCTACATCCGATGACGTCCAAGGTGCTAATCGAACCCATGCATGCACATCAGCCCGAAGTGGCTATTATTATCCCCTGCTTCAATCGTTGGCCTCATGTTCAAGAAGCCATCGACTCCGTGCTTTCGCAGACATGGGAAAAAACCCGTTGCATTGTCGTCGACGATGCCTCGACGGACGACAGCCATGCTCGCCTAAAGGAGCACTATAGGGCAGAGCCGAAGGTTTCGATCCATAGACTGGAAAGCAATCAGGGGCAGTCGGCCGCCAGAAATCGCGGCGTATCCCTTAGCAATGCCGAATATATCGGCTTCCTGGATTCCGACGACCTCCTTGTCGATACTGCCGTAGCCAGCAGAATGCAGCTGGCCCTGGAGCAGCCGAATTTCACCGGAATCATCTTTGGCGACAAAATCAGCGACGTAACCGAAGAATCACTGCTTCCCGGCCAGAAGGAATATTCATCTCCCCTCACGCTTGATGAATACATAGACAACATGGGCTGGCTGCATACCAACAGCTTCCTCATGAAGAAATCCGCTTTTAATGAACTGCAAGGGTTCAACGAGGCGCTTAGGAAAAAAGAGGACGTTGAATTCTTCCTTCGCGCACTCGCTGTGCAGGAGGCACGATATGCCGGCGGTCAGTGCTGTATGGTTCGTGAAGTCGATACGCAGAGAGCCCGGCATGATCACGCCAGGATCATTGAGCAGGGCGAGCGCTTCATCGGAGCTATCCGCGCGAACGAAACGCTCACCCAATCCTTGACTTCAAATCAGCTCAAACAACTTGTAGAAGCCGACATTAAGTCCGTCCTTCAATCACTTTATCGCATGAAGCAGAACCAAAGATTTCGTTCCACCATACGGGACGCAGTGTCGGAAGGAAGGATTCATTTAAACGCCCGCATGATCAAGCGTTATCTACTTTCCTTTTTCAGGTAGAAGCGTTTAGCGACCCACAATGCCCTGTGCAGCCAGCATACCAATATCGGGAAAAGCGAAATCCTCTTCACGATAAACAATGTGCTCAGGGCTTGTCTTCAAGCCACTCGTTACCACTCTTGGCCGGATCCAGCGGCCCCGGCTCGGTTTCCGGTTTGCACTCCAGCAGCGCCGCCGACAGACATTCCAGGGCCGCCTGGCCGCTAACGCCGGCGGTGACTCGCTCCCACCATTCCCTATGCACGGCCTTCACGCTGACGGGTACCTCATCCAGCCCCACCCGCTGCGCCATGGCCAGGCGATGCAAGCCGCGATTGATCTTGAGAAGTCGCCCCTCGCGGGTGACGGCCACCCCCAACTCATCCTTGCCGAGCGAGTCATCGAAGCCCCATACGGCCATGTCGTCCATGAAACTCAGGTAGATATTGAGATAAGCCAGGATTCGCGCCTCGCTGTCCAGCAATAGCCCCTTCTGGTGAGACCGCCACGGCCTGCCCGCCTCCAGTCGTGACATCAGCTTCTGAAACGCCTCGCTCTCGGTCAGGTCGTTACGATGCATGTCCAGGTCGCTGACGAAAAGGTAACGCGAACTGTGACGGAGGTCGCCGCGCCGCAGGTCCCAGCTACCGTCCCAAATGAACATGGAGGAGGCGGGTCGCTGCCGCTTGGCATAGCCTCGCCAATCCCTGCTGCGTATTAACTGGCGAGGATCCACGCGCAACACAAGCGCGCTGCCCAGCTCCCGCTCGACCGCTCGCCGCGGCAGGCCGAGCCGCTCCACCCGGGCGCCCCCCGGCAATTGATTCTTCCATAGGCCAAACGCCAGCCGCTCAATGGGGTCGCCCACCGCCGCTTGGAAGCCCTGGCGCACCGCCCACTGCAGTCTCGTACGCTGTACCGGCCAGTACATTCGCTCATCCGCCAGCGGTGCGAATGCCGGGTCCCCGCCGGGCGGCTGAGGTAGCGTTCTTCTCATGATTCGCCTTGCCGAGCCGATGCCAGGAATCGATTGGCCACGCCCTCAGGCCTGAAGTCATCCAACCAGGCCTCATTGATCGGCGGCTTCTCTCCCTGAACGCCTGCGTGGATTCCGGTCGCCAAACTCTTCTCATCATGAGGGACGATACTCGTCTCGAGTTCACCTTTCAGCACCGAGCGAATTCCGCCCGGACAATCCACGCTGAGAACCGGCGTACCGCAAGCCAGTGCCTCGAACAGTACAATTCCCATACCCTCAAAGCGCGAACTCAGCACGAACAGACGAGCATGATGCATCCAGGGGTACGGATTGTCTCGTTGCCCCGCGAACATGACACGCTCGGCGATGCCCAGCTCCTTCGCCAACGCCTCGAGCCGGTTTCGCTCCTGGCCGTCACCCACCAGCACCAGGGGCAGCGTGACACCCGACCGGGAATAGGCCCGCAACAGCAATGCCTGGTCCTTGGCCGGCACCAGCCGCCCCACATTCACAATGTAAGGTTCCTCGGGAAGGTTCGGCTCGGGTTGCTGCATCTGCCGCCGGATGCTTTCCACCGGGCAGGGGTTATAAACCACCCGCAGGGAAGCCGGTTTGAAGCGCCAAACCTCCATGGCCCGACGCACGCTATCAGCGACTCCATCGGAAACGGTCACCAAGTGGCGCCCCTGATACAAGCAGCGAGCGAAGAGGCGTCGCCGCCAACTATCCTCCCGCACGTGCAGGATGTTCTCGAGCACATAGCAGGCTCTGTCGTCACGGAACGCCCATACCAGCTCGAATGTTCCTATTCCGCGAAAGACGATGCGATCCACTGTCCCATGGCGACGCTCGAAGGCCCTGAGCCACACCCGAAACACCACGCCTCCCATGATGCCCGAGCCCAGGAACAACGAGCGCTTCACAAAAGGATTCAGGAACAGCCGAGCCATCAGCTCGAGCAGCAGCCCCACCCCGGTGGCCCGAGCCCACCAACGCAGCGCCAGATGATGCTGACGCACCTGCTCGTGTTCCGGCGCCAGCGGCTTCTTCACACGCCGGAAACTGAGCAAATGGCTCTCGTGTCCGGCCTGGGCAAACGCATCCGCGAGGTTCACGGCCACGCGCTCCATACCGCCCATCTTCAGCGACCGAACCACCACCAGGGTACGCATCAGGAGGTTGCCTTGCGTTGCATGGAAGGAAAGACGCGTCGCCCCGTGGCGACTTGCCAACGCCAGATATGCGTTACCAGCCCACCGGCGATCAAATTCTGGACATAAACTCCCGTCCAGAAGCTGCCGTAGGATTCGAACTGGCTGATGATGGCATAGAAGACAAAGAACCCGGCCCCGAACAGCGCCATATCGCCAGGCATCACGCCAGCCCGCCAAGCACGCCACGTGCCGAGACCAATCCAGACGATCAGCAACAGCACCACGGACAAGCCCAGCAAACCGTAGCTGACCAGAATCTCGAGGGTTGTATTGTGCAGGTGACCGTAAAGCTCCTTGGTCTTGTCCGGTAGCCAATCGGTGTGCTCGATGACCAGGCTACGCCCCTCCTCGCCCCAGCCGACCAACGGCCGCTCGGCTATCCACTCTATCGAGGCGCGCCACGTGAGCAGCCGATTGCCGATGCTGCTGTAGGGTATCGCTTTCCAGTCACCCTCCATCGCCTGGTCGATGATATGTTCCTCGTTGGACAGCCGCTGGGTCACCGGTTCATGCAAGGCCACCGCGCCGGCCAGTATCACCAGCGCCACGCCAGCCAATCCCCACCGAGAACGGTGCGTTGCCCTTCGACTCGCCCGCCACACCATGGCCGGCAGCAGCAGCATGACCACCAGCACCGCGAGCCACACCGCCCGGGTCTGGGTGATGACGATACCAGCCAGGCAAACCAGCAGGGCCAGCGTCCATAGCAAGCGGCGCACCCAAACCAAGGCACCGCTCCCCTGCCAGCAGCGTCCGGCAAAGCAGACCAGCCCAATCAAGCCGGTGCCGAAGAGCATGGCATCGTGCTGCGAATTGCGTATGGCAAACTCGGCCCGAGCCCCCAGCAACCCCAGCTCCCATTGTTCCAGGCTGCCCTCGTGCCAGAACACGGCCACCATGAGGCCCGCCAGGCCCAGGCTCCAGGCCAACAAGGTGGCGCGCGTGCTCCCCCACAGCCACCAGGCCAGGCCAATGAATAAAAACCACTTGGCCAGCCGATCAAGCCGCGGGTTGTCGCTCACCCACTCGGGATGATTGAGGTAACCAGCGCTCCAGGAAATCAGTTGCACCACCACGACGGCCAGCAACAGCCATAGCGGACCGCTGCCACGGATGTCTCGCCCCCAGCGCAGGACGGCAAAGAGGCCCGTCAGGGCCATGAGGGTACCGGCCTGCTCAGCGAGACCGTGTTCGACCAGGCGCAGCCCGGCATAAAGCAGCACGCACAGCAGACCCAACCAGCACAACCAAAGGGGAGAACTCCAGGCGGGATTGGGCTCGCCCGGCTCAAGTAGGGATAGGGGGTGCCTCACTGCTGCGCCACTCTTTGCATCATTAGGGGAGCGCGCATGGTAGCAGATTCCGCTCCGCTAAAACGACGTTGCCGCGCAGGGCGCGGCAACGAAGGCGGTTATGGCACATACCGAATTCAGCGTGCACCAAATCCCGTGAACAAGATACGAACGGTTTTCAATATGATCAATACATCCAGCCATAGCGAGAAGTGCTTGATGTAGTAGAAATCGTATTGCAGCTTCTTGACCATGCCTTTTACCTGGGCGGCATAGCCCTGTTCGACTTGCGCCCAACCGGTAATGCCCGGCCGTACCACATGGCGATAGCTGAAGAAAGGCACGTCGACTTCATACCATTCCGAAAGGGCTACCGATTCGGGTCGCGGCCCAATAAAGCTCATCTCGCTCTTGAGGATATTGAAAATCTGGGGCAGCTCATCGAGGCGGTACTTGCGGATCACACGGCCCACTCGCGTAATACGGGGGTCGTCCTCCGAGATGGTGAAGTCCTCTCCGCTCATGTCGTGGTACATGCTGCGAAATTTGTACATCAGGAAGGGGCGGGCCCGATACCCCATGCGCGGCTGAAGAAAAAAAACCGGTCCTTTACTATCCAGCTTGATGGCGGTGGCAATAACGAGCATGACCGGCAGCAGAATAGGCAAGAGCAGCAGAGCGCCGACAAAATCGATGACGCGCTTGAAGCCGACATAGAAGAGAGACGGCAGCAGGCTACCAAACTCGTTCTCTGACAAGTGGTCGATCTTGACCCGGCCGGAGAGGGATTCAGCGACTTGCCGCACATGGTACACCGGGATATGACTGAGCGTGCACCGGGCCAGAAACATCTCCCATTCAGCCGGCAAATCCTGGGCGCGCAGGTCCGCCACTACGCCATCCACTCTCATCTTTTCCAGGTCGGGCAGCTCAAGCAGGCGGATATCGGCGCGGCGCGTTCCTATCAATTGACGTACCTCCCCGAACGGCACCAATGCCAGTTTGGGCTTGCGAAAGCGTCGGCTGATGAAATAACCGAGATAGAACCAGACGAGGCTGACCAGGTAACCGCCGAACAGCACCTGGCGTGTATATCCCTCGCGAGTGAACAGCAGCAGCGCCACCGCGATCAGGAAAGCGAAGGTCACCGTCGGCATGATATTGGCGGCGAGCTGCGCGCCGGGAAAGCGCGACATGCGGCGCAACGTCAGCGCCGTGGCCATGAAGGCCAGGCCGATAGCGATCAAGGTATTGCTGCGCACATCCGGCAGATAGTGCCAAAAGCCCCAGCCCCAGCGCTCCAAGCTCGGCAGCATGATAACCAGTGGTAACCCCACCAGCACGTGAATCGACAAGCCCAGCAACAGGATTTCGTACCACCGCGAATGGCGGCGCTGATACTCACGCTTCATGCTTCACCAGTGCCAAGATATCGTCGGCCATATCGCCCATGATCCTGTCTCTACGCCACTTGGCCACGAATGCCGGCCGGGGGCGAGAGGATACCTCAAGTCGCCCCAAGGCCGCGACGGCGCCTTCAACGTCACACGGTGGGAAACATGCCGCGTTGTCTATCTCCTCTTCAATGAAGCGAGCGGGAACCCCCGCCACCCCCGCCCAGATGGGCCGGCCCGTCGTCGCGTACTCGAACAGCTTGGAAGGCAGCACGTTTTCCAGCGATGGCAAGTCGTTCAAATGCAGGAAGAGCACATCCGCTTCACGATAGGCCTCGAGCAGCGCCGGGCGCCGAACGGGATCCTGCACTTGCACATTCCCTACCCCATGCTCCGCCAGCGCGCTGCACAGCGGCTCGCGCCCCGCTCCCCCGCCGATGACCCTGAACTCGGCACGCCCTTTCAGCCGCTGAGCAAGCCCGGGAAGGATATGTTCGATGCCCTGCCCGAAACCCAGGTTGCCGGCGTACAGCACGCGAAGCGGCTGATCTTCCCGGTTCTCTCGGCTTGTGGCTTGTGGCTGGAAAGCCCCGGACTCGAACGCCTCGACAAAAAGCGGATCGATGCCATTGGTATGCCAGGTAAAGCGCTGCCGCGGGTAGCGTGATCGGAAATAGGGCTCGAACCCCCGCGATACCAGGTTGATCCTGTCGGCTCGAACCAGCGCCCAACGCTCGAACATGCCAAATAGCGGCGCCACAAGCCTGCCGGTGCCCCCGGGCAGCACGAAGGGCAGGTTCTCGACGAAGTTGTCGCGTATATCCTGATAGAGCCGCGCTTTCTTCCTGCGCGCAACCCAGGCGCCGAGTACAGCCGTCATCAGGCGGGACGAAGTCGAGACGACCAGATCGTAAGGCTCATCACGAACCCGCTTGCGCACCTGATGCGCATAGGAAGCAAAAGCACGAACCTGCGAGGCCATGCCCCGCCCACCGCCGGGAACCAACAGCCGGGTGATACGCACCTCGCCGCCCGGCAGAGCCTCCTCCTCGCTGAGCAAATCCTTTTCATGCCTGTGGCGGTTGGGCATCGTGGTGATCACATGCAGCTCGCAGCCTTCCGGCAGGCGACGCTCCAGCGCAGTTACCAGCGCTTCCGCACGAAAAGCGCCGGCGCTGATGTCCGGCGGGTAATAAAAACCTAGCAACAGGATACGCATTCGACTCACTGCGGCGAGATACCGGCCTTGGAGGGTGATAGAATCCGCTCGTAGAGTTCCACCAAGGCCTGCTCCTGGGTCTCCCAGTTGAGCGACAGGGCCGCCTGTTCCGCCCGGGTGCGATAATAGGCCCGCAGCTCAACGTCATCCACCAGGCGCTGTATCGCCTCTGCCAAGGCCGCCGTGTCGCCCGGCGGCACCAGCAAACCGAGATCGTGGTGCCGCACCACTTTGCCGATCTCGGGGAGCTGGCTGGCCACGACCGGCAGCCCAGCAATCACGTACTCAAACAACTTGTTGGAATCGGTGGTGAAGTGGTTCAGGCAGGTGTTCTCGATGGGCTGTACGCCGATATCCGCCGAAGCGGTATAGGACGGCAACTCAGCTAGTGGCACGGTGGGAATGAAGCGCACGCGTTCGCCCAGTTCCAGCTTGGCGGTCAGCTCGTGCAGCTCAGCGGCCTGGCGCCCACCACCTATGAAGACGAAATAGGCATTCGGTACGCTGGCGGCCGCCTCCACCAGCCGAGGAAGCCCCCTGCCCGACTGCAGTCCACCCTGATAAAGCACGATGGGCCACGGCTCGGTAAGCCCCAGCTCTTCACGGATTCGGTTGGC
The DNA here is from genome assembly GCF_002930105.1 of Billgrantia saliphila. GTDB lineage: Bacteria > Pseudomonadota > Gammaproteobacteria > Pseudomonadales > Halomonadaceae > Halomonas > Halomonas saliphila. The sequence continues at coordinate 85,875 of NZ_PJRN01000008.1, forward strand.
CCCCTCCACCTTGGCCAACCGCGGCCGGTTCTGCAGCACCAGAGGGCGAGGTATGCCATAGGCGCGTGCGAAGAACTTGGCGCGCGCCTCGGTCGTGGTGATGGTGCCGGCCGCCTTGGGCATGAGCTTCTTTTCGATCCAGCCCACCAGGCCGCGAAACGCCTTGTACCCTTCCCGGTCCGTACTGATCTCGTGGGCATCGTAGATTAAAGGTACCTTGGCAAGGCGGGCAGCCAGCCAGGCGGTTGGCAGCATGTTCACATCGTGTGCATGCACGATATCCGGGCTAGCTCGATATGCCGAACAGGTCATACTGATCAATGCTCTGGCACGAGAGGTTAGAAGAGCAAGCATCTCCCGTCTGGAGCGCTCGCCCTGGTTGGTGTCGTATAGCTGCGCCGACCTGGTCTCATCGGCCCCATGGCGCTGCACCCGGACGCCACTGTCGAGCACCTCCAACCGCGGCGCGATACCCGGCAAGGCAAGCGCATGAACCGTAACCTGATAGCCAGCCAGCGCCAGGGTCTCGGCCTCCTTCCGGACGCGCGCATCATTCACAAATGCGTTACATACCAGCATATTAACCTTGGGGCCAGTATCCGGCCTGCGCTGCTCTTCTTCTTGCATCATTTACTGCTTTTCTCTCATAAAGTACGTCCTGCTCTCAGTCAAGCGGTCCATCAACGCGGGCAAAATTTCCAAGGCTTGTACATAGCGTTGGGAATTGCACTCCCGCACCAAGGCAAACGCCAATGCTGATAGCTCGGCATGCTTGGTGGCCACTCGATGCAACGCCGGTCGGGATTCGGAGGCTTTCACAATGGCAGTTTCCAATTGACTCAGGCTTGCTTCCACCACGGGCCAACCAGCGCCTAATGGCTCAAGTGACCACCGCCCCCAGTTCAGCGACAAAGGAGTTATCTCGTCTACGACCCTGATTGCATCTTGAGATAAATCCGGCTGATATATCACCATAGGAAGCCCTTTTAAAATCGCATTCATCCGGGCCAAGTTATCCAAGAGGAAGACGAGCGATGCTTGCTCTTCATCGGTGTTGGCAGCAATACGCAAGCGCTCAAGCAACTCTATATTAAAACGCTGCCAGAGCATTGGTCGTGAACGCTGATATCGGTGACAGAGCTGGGGTGGTGGTTCGACAGTTAGCAAGTGGTGTAACAGTGATTTTGCATAAGGCTTTACTTCTGGAAGTTCCAGGGGGCGCATTTTCGGAACTTCATATAATAAGCAGTGGAATTTCTGGACTTGAGTAGCACCCACGAAGCAAGGTGCCGGAAGCCCAGGTATGCTCTCCCCCATCAGGGTGGCCTCATGCAAGGCGAGTGAGCTGCGATTTTTCTCGAACAGCTTAACCAGGTAGCACCGTGTGCCAGTTTCAACCTTGAGGGCGGCGACATTAGTCTGCCCAGTCTGATGCCATTTGCAAATAACATTTCCCTCAATTTTTCCTACCAATTCCTCCATCACTGCCCTTATCCAATGTTGGCGCGCGAGAGGCTGCAGCAGCGGCCACATTGATCGTTCGGGTTGAACGGTATGCGACAGCAAAACTTTTCCATGAAAGAAAAGGGCGTCTAGCTTGACTCCTTGTTGATGCAGTGCAGCTAAGTCCGCAACAAGACCGGTAGACCGCGTCATAATCTGACGACTAAGGATCAAAGTCACAATAGCGACAATAACTCCAGGGGGCCGCCAAAGAATAAAATCCGACACTAAATACCCAAAGGTAACAAAAAACCCTACACCTGCCACTACATTTAGTACTTCACGTAACTGTGTATCTAGTCTCTCATGCATCGTTGAGCTATGTCGGTGCAGAAGCCAGAGCACTAGAAAAGTGAACACCGCATACCCCACCATCATCAAAGAGACTTCAGGGTAGAACCATCCCAAACCGCACAGCGAAAATACGATGAATACGCCACTGGCCAAAGCCCGCGAATAGCGCTGATACCCACCTGCCGCCACTTGGTCCTGATTCTCAAATAGCACCATCTTATGGCTGTTTTTCAATAGCCGGCTCGTACCTAGACCGGTAATCCAGTCGATGAGGCGCTCCGCCAATACATGGACAAGGAAAAAGCCCAGAGTAGCTGCGCTCAACCCAGCGATTAAGATATCGCGATCCATCTCAGCGAAGGAGGCTGGAAAATAATGCGGAACACCATCTGAACCCAGCAGAATAACAACCTTCAGAGGAAGAAACGATGCCAAAAGAGAGGAAAGTTGAGACACTAGCGTGACGGTAACGATGGCGCTCGTGTGAAAGGGCACCACGCGGATAAACTTGACACCCAGCGAAATAGACCAACGCAATGATTTTATAACCTGCATAAGCATAATAAAGAGTGCCTGATCAAAAATCTTCAATAAGATTGATACCTGCCTAGCGGAACAATACCTATCATGCGAAAAGGAACGTTCACATTAAGACCTCCATTGTGGTAGCCGCGCTCTCCACCAGAAATAGGACAAGCAGTACGGATAGGGTAAGCAGTCCGATATGCAGATGAAGTAGAACAATATGGGCAAACACAATTTCTGCCTTAAAGAACCATATTGGGCCGATGCGGTCATCGAACATTAGCTTAATATCGTCGTTAACTTGATTCGCGCCATCGGACCATCGCGTCCGCTAACTTGGCTCTCAACGTTGACTAAATATATTGCCGAAGCGAGCTCACAGGTATGCTGATTTTCTAGAAATAATAGAAAATTACTACGACCCCCTCTTATGTTGTGTCGCCGCGGCTCGGCGCTAGCAAGACATTTTGAGACAGCCCCAGAACACGCTACAGCGGCCTACAAAAGACTATACAAGTACCGCATCAAGCTCGTGAATCCGCTTCATGCCATTAAATATTTACTAGCTTCCGCAAGGCTCGCTACGTAGGAATAAACAAGGCCAACTATTAACTTCAGCAAATGTGTTGCTGGCAAAGACGAGAGAGGCCCGCATACGCGGATATAACATCTTTTTCAATTTCTATTAGCAGCAGGATATAAACCAATTGAGGCACCTTATAAGCTATCGCTGAGGCAGTGGCTGAATCAACCTGACGTCTTACAAACACTACTGAGAGATAAATTTCATAAAATTAAACTGCTAATTTAATAGCGTCTTTTATTATCGCCTTGGTTATTTATAACATTTCTTTTTCACATATTTCTAGCATTGTATCAAACGTACATTTTTTAAGTTCATTTTTTCTAAACCCGAAGCTCCATCTAGGTATTATGTGTTTTTCCTGGTAGCTTACCCAACCCTGAATAAACGGCTGTTCTTGGCCCTTACTAACTAATATTTCTGAATTCTCAGGGGGGAAGACATAAAGAATTAAAGAATCTGTCTCGAAAATCAGATGTCCTGCAACATCTTCGCCTTTGTAGGCAAAGTTCTCTGCCAAATGGAACCACTGCTCATAGAAGTGTATAGAGGATGATCTAAGGGTATCGATAACTCTAAGTGACTTGCCGCGCTTAATTTCTAAAGAACGATTAAAATTAACATCAGGTTTAGAAAATTTTTTTTCTAATACCAATTTCCCACTTAACTTGCCACTTCTGAAAAAAGTTACAGCCCCTGCATAATAATCTGTTTTATCAAAATCTCCCCACCAAGGAAAATTCCCCCCATCAACAGAAACTGTATTATGGGCTCTGGCACTGCTAACAAAAATTCTGTAAGGATTATTATAGTCATAACTATATCTGCCTGAATCTTGAAGAATCACCTGCCCTTTTTCTGACCACTCTAACGAAAAGTCATCTGAATGACGGTGTGCATTGCTTGGAAATCCGGTCCTAACTGCTAGGTAGGAATTTTTTTTCGTTGGTTCGTTTCCCGCAAGAATGGCGTATCCAGCCTCGTTAAAAACATAATCCCCCATAACCACTTCGTGTTCGTGGCGAACGAAATTAGAATCGCCAAACAATGTACTAGTACCATTTGGGTGAAAAAGAAACCTTGTATTGCCTTTAACCTCTTGTATCTTATCCTTATCAAAGTTAAACCTTATTCCTGAAAATTCTGGACTATCAAGTATTTCCTCAAACTCTTTAACAATATACTGATGGTAACCTGTGCTATTCTCTAAATGCATGTTTTGCGTGCCATATTGCTTCTCCCATAACCAATTAATCCTTTTTGCAGCGTATGCTTTATCCTTCTCTACATTTCCCACACTTGGATGCAGAGCCAAGAGACAAATTAAGGCTCGCATCTGAAAAATTCCATGATTATTGCTTTTGAATTTCTTAGGGTCAGAAAGCTCTAAGTAGTGCTTATATACAACCTCCCTTGTCAGCTCTTTCTTTTCTTCAGCAAAGCAACCAGAATTAAAAATATAGGTGGCTATAATCGAAAGGCGAAGCGTTCGAAACGAAACAGCATCATCTTTCCAAAGAAACTCACCGCTCTGCCCTTTTGTAATGTAAAAATCTGCCCAATCGAAAAAATAGTTTACGCATTTCTGTATTGCAGCCTCATCTTTGTTATTTTTAAAATCAGAAAGAAGCTTATCCATCCACTGAAATGAATTTAACACCCATCGCCAACTGCGATGATCAAATGGATCATCTAACCAGTTAACAGGAATATCTAGCTTGTATGGCGGCTGATTTAGTATCGAAACACTACCTTGTCGCCAGAGGTTAGCTCCTGACCCAGGAATCAGGCTTTTCCCAAACCAAGTCAAAGAAAAAAGCAAATTTATTTGCTCCACGCTATAATACTTAGCTCTAAACATAATGAAATTTAACAATCCAGTATACGCAAAAAAGTTTTTGAAAGAGGTTTTTTACTGAACTTATCAGAACTAAAACTCCCTATTTTCCTAATATGGCCATTCATGATTCTTTCAACAGCATCGTTGACAGAGTCCACTATGGCTGAAGAAGGATAAATTGTTTCAGCACCAGGCCATCTAATGATAATAGGTGTTGCACCACTAGCCATCCCCTCTGCCACAGCCATGTGAAAGCTCTCATGATCGCTAACAGAGAGAATCCAACCGATTTTTTCCAGCCACTCGTCAATTGGACCAAAGCCCTCGAAAATTACATTAGATTCCCAGCAGTTATCCCTAATTCTTTGGTATTGCCGCTGATAGTAAGCCATTTCCTCCGTTCTTTCCACGGTGTGCATCCATGGGTAGTCTTCTGGCCGCTTACCCTTTATGAACAGCTTGAAGCGTCTATCCTTCTCGTAAAGATTTGCGAAGATGTCTAGTGCTCGATCCAAACGTTTAGATTGAGGCACGTCACCTATCATACCAAGGTGAAACTCGGCTCCGGACAGCTTAGGCTTATCCAGCAACTCTGTGTCCACCATATTGAATATCATTTTACATTTCTTGCGCTCCAGGGAAAATTCAGCAATCATCAATTCAAAATAGTAAGGCGACACAAAGATATAGTGATCGATATTTTCGTGGCGGCACTGGTCAAGGTGGCGTGTTCTCAACTCTTGAGCATGGACTCGCGTGACAAGCTTTTGCCCTTGTTTTTTACGCTGGGAGTACCACACCAGGTTACCTAGCCCCCACTCACAAAAGATAATGTCGGCCTGGTTTAGGAGGTTAAGGCTTGTCTCTTCATCATGTTTGCTATGTCCCTGCCACTGATCAACGAGAAGTTCAAGGTCATCCCGCTGCTCAATAGCCTCCATGATGAACTTGGCGAACTTCAGGTCGTGGCCCGCGATCAGGATTTTTTGCTTGTCCTGCGGAAAGGTTAACGCCTGTCGGGCGCGCTCGGCTGTGTGGTGGTGGGAGTAACGTTCTGCCTCTTCGGTATTAATTGTTAGCCGACCCTGAATGGCATCCCACATGGCATCGGCGATGCCCTCAATGTCACCCTCAGTGAGCGAGGCGCCACCCAGCTTAGCCAGCATGTCCGGCACGCAGCCATGAGCCATGGTCACAGCCAGAACGGGCTTCTTGGCCCCCAGGTAGTCTGCGAGCTTGCCCGGGTAGAACGGGGTGTCACGCAGGCCTTGGTCGCTGAAGTCGGCATCGCGCAGCATCAGGCAATCTGCCTGGGTCATAACCGCCAGGCTTTCCAGGTAGCTGACGGTGCCCTTGAAGCTAGCGATGCCCTCCAGGCCGTAGTCGGCTGCGGCCTGAATGTAACGGTCGTTGGCGCCGTAGAAATCCAAGGTGAAACGCCCTTTCAGCTCCGGATGCTTCTCCAGTAGGCGCTGAGCGCCCTGCATGAAAGGTTCTGCGGTGCGCTTGAACTTGTAGAGCATACCAACGTGCATGAAGCGGAAGACCTTCTCTTCCAATGCCTTGTGATGCTTATTGCATGCCTGTTCAGGCTGGCTGGGGTACATGCGCTCATCGAAGCAGTGCGGTAGCACAAAAAACTTATCGCTATCCAACGGCTGGGCCTGGCTTTCAGTCATAATGGCCTGCTGGTAGGGGTTGGTAACGATGATCCGGTCGGCCTGCTGGAGCACGTCGGCTTCGGTCTGGCTGTCCTCTCCCAGCATTGGGAACTTGTAGGACTCGTTGAAGGGATTAGCGGCGACCGGGTCACCGAAGGAAGCCACCCAGCGCAATTCGGGGTTGGCCTTCTTGATGGCCATGGCCGCCAAGTGCGAGGCAATCTCTTGGGAATGTGAGATCATCACTCGGTAGTGGTTATGATTCTTCAGGCGCTGATAGAAATCCAGCACCTTCTCCACATAGTGGGCGCGGGCCTCCGGGTCACGTGCATCCTCCGTAGGTACCAATACCTGGTAGCGGTTGAAGCGGCTACTGGCGTAGCGAAACATTCCTTCATTATCGGGCTTGTCTGCTCGCTTGATCTGCAGTACGTCATACTCGTAGCCGGTGTCTTTCAGGCGCTTGAAAAGGTTGAAGGCTGAGGAGCTTTTGTAGGGCGGGAAGTGCCAGGAGACGACCAGCACTTTCTTGTGGGTATGCTGACTCATGCTCGCACCTCCGCCTGGTTGATGATTTGCGGCTGTGCTAAATTTCCTTGCCCTGCTCCCCAGTAGATAAAGTCTTCCAAAGCCTCGGCATGCAGAGGTTCATTCACGTTGTGCCTAAGGACTCGATCGTTGCCGTAATACTGGCGCTCGTCAGCATAGAACTCGCGGGCGATCTGCATTGCGTAGGTCACGGTGTCGTTGGTTTCGTTCAGGAACTGAAAGGCAGTGTCGAAGTTCTCCAGTTCGATGAAAAGCTGTTTACGAGGCGCGGTCTGGGCTTCGAACAGCTGCTTGGCACGTTGGATATCGGCTTCGCTGCTGACGGTAACGGCCAGGGTGGCCTTGGGCAGATCAATATCGACGACCATACCCAGCAGGCGGCAAAGCGCCTGGATGCGGTGGCCATAAGTATGCTCACGCATCACCGCCCGCACGCCACGTCGGGCCAGTTCATTGTAGGCGTGAGGCGAGGCCTCCAACGCCCTCAACTGCTCGGCGATGCTCTGCTTGCCTGGCATGATGACGATATCGCCGAACAGCTCGCGTACGCCTACTGATTCGTTACTGATCACCGGCGTGCCGGAGGCCAGAGACTCGTAGACCCGACGGGCAAACATGGTGGCGGAGTCCTGCACCGAGTTCATATTGACCTGGTACTTGTAGCCCTTATGGGCCTTCCATACCTCATCTGGCGGGAGGTTACCGACGATATAGGCCTGGTAGTGATCGGGGAAAGCGAATTTTCCGATACCTTTCTGATAGTTTCGGTCGAAGATGTCATACCGTACCCCGGCAAGCTCCAGTTGGCCCATAACCTCATTGAAATCTTTACAGCGCTTGGGCTTGTCGCCGTAGTAGGAACCGGCGAACACAGCCTTAGGCAGGCGTGGAATCACCGGCTTTGGGTTGTGAACCTTTGGTTGGGCACCAAAGGAGAGCGGGTAGGCATTGATGCCGAAGTCTTCCTTGTAGCGCGGCACCATATTCACGTCGGTGGTAATCGCTAGGTCGAAAAGTGCGGCGATCGGTCCGAATTTCTCGTAATGAGGAGGGTCTTCCTTGTTCCAGAACACGGTGGGAATGCCACGTTGATTACAGTAGCGCAGCAGGCCGCTGAGCTTTTTACCGCCACCGCTGCCCTTGGTAATCGTGCCCCAGTTACCGTCGTTACCCTTCCAGCAGCTTTCAACAAGTAAAAAATCGATGTCTCTATTTTCAATTTCGCCACGCCAATTATCTTGCATAACTTTAATTAGATTGACTTCATGCGAAAGGCACTCATAGGTAAACTCATCTAAAATGCATGCAACATTTAAATCTTCGACAAGACGGACACTTTTCGGGTCATGCGTTATGGGATCAAGCGAGGCTACTCCTGTCGCCAATTCGCTTTCTCCATACTTAATGCAAGCCTGACTTTTCTTAATTTTTTCTATGCTTCTTTTTCGCAACGTAACATGAGAAATCATTACCTCATCGTATTTTCTTTTAACCCATGAAAGTTGGTGATAACACCCACACTTAAAGGCAATCTTTTTTATTTTATCAACAGCATATTTCTTAACTCTCTCTTTCCTGAACCTTCCTTTTTGTTTTTCATGGGGGGCATTTTCGTTATTTATATAAAGGCGAAGCAGCCGCACGGGGAGTTTAATGGCGCCACCAAATGAATAAGACGCAGCCCTTAGGTACAACCCTGTCTTATAGGCCTTGCTAGATCTTACCAAAAACAGCTGATGGCAAGCATCTCGGAGCTCTATACGCGCATTTCGATATTTATCAGACAGCTCTTTGAAATTGGATCTAAATGAGCTTAACTCCCCTTCTAGCTCAATCACCTTTTCCATGGAAGCAAGATATTTCCCTTCGAGATCATCAAATTTTTTCTTAGAAAGAAAATATTTTTCTTCGATATCTTTGCATCGCAAATTTAGCGAATTTATTTTTTGACATGCATCTTTGTACCTTGCATTTGCTTGACTTAACTTACCCCTTAAATCCTTTATTCTCTCTCTTTGTTTATAACTATCTTGCAAAGAATTTTTTGTTATCTTCGGGTAATGCCGTACAATATCCACACTCTCTTTACACAAAAAAAGATGTGTCGGAGTGGCATTGAACGTATCCCAGTATATATATCCTCGCTGAGACACCCACTCATAAATTTTATTAAATTCTTCTTCGGACTGGCATTCTATGTACAAGTCTGGTTTATTTTTCGCAATAAGATTTTCAGAACCTTTAAGAACAGCCAGTTCCATGCCTTCCACGTCGATTTTTATAGCCCGAACAGTATCATTATATACTAAATCGTCTAATTTTATAACATCAACATCTGCCTCTTCATTATTAGTGATCTCAATTGATTGAGCACCTAGGTTAGCTTGATCGAGATGTGAAAATTTTGCTTTCCCACTGCTGCTCCCTACGCCTAGGCAATGAATCTTCACGCTTTCAGAAAGCGCATTTACTTCTATGCTCTCTTCAAGGGCTTTACACAAATGTGCATTAGGTTCGAAAGCAATCACGCGGCAACCGACTATTGCAGCAAGATATAGAGTATGGTTGCCTATATTTGCTCCAACATCCAGCACCAAGTCGTCATTCTTAAGCCTGGACGCCATATCTTTCAACATATCCGATTCGTAAGGAGCGCCTTCCTTGGCAATCTTGCCTTGAATATAATCGGTATTTTTATCCGGCAAGACTATTTGATAGCTTACACCATCAATAGTGATACTCGTCAGCTCCGTCATTTATTTTACCCCAAGGCAAGCATATATAGCCAAAGAATACTGATAAGCATGACCTTAACTGGTCCATACTCCACGCGAATCGATTAGATAGTCTTCTTTTAACTGACCAGCTGGAATACTTTTGAAGGTCTTATGGTCCACAAGAAGTACTACCACATCGGCAGTCTCTAGGGCTGTTATATGGTCAACTAATCTAGCGTCGGCTAGCTTGCCTTCCGGCAGCCCCTTAATGTTCGGCTCCACAACCAGAAACGAGCCAGGATGCGTCACTACAATGGCCTCTGCGATCTTCAATGCCGGGCTTTCCCTAAGATCATCGATATCCGGCTTGAAAGCCAAACCGAAGCAGGCAATGGTGACATCCTTGGCTGTCTTATCAGGATTGGCGCTCAGGAACTTGCCTACGGCCTCATTAACCTTGTCGATTACCCAGTGGGGCTTGCTGTCGTTCACCTCACGCGCGGTGCGAATCAATCTTGCCTCTTCCGGCGTTTCGCTGACGATGAACCACGGGTCCACGGCAATGCAATGGCCGCCCACACCAGGCCCAGGTTGCAGGATATTGACTCGCGGGTGACGGTTGGCCAGTCGAATCAACTCCCATACGTTGATATCCAGCTTGTCGCAGATGATGGAAAGCTCGTTGGCGAAGGCGATGTTCACGTCGCGGAAGCTGTTTTCCGTGAGCTTGGCCATCTCGGCAGTACGGGCCGTGGTGGTAATGCACTCCCCTTCCACGAAAATTCGGTAGAGGGAGGTCGCCGCTTGGGAGCACCTGGCCGTCATGCCGCCGATGACACGATCGTTCTCCACCAGCTCGCGCACCACGTGGCCAGGCAGTACGCGTTCCGGGCAGTGGGCCACGCGAATATCGGACTCTTCCCCATGGGTTTGCGGAAACGTCAGGTCCGGCCTCGCTTCAGCCAACCAGGCCGCCATCTGCTCGGTAGCGCCTACAGGCGAGGTGGATTCCAGTATTACCAGGTCGCCTCGCTTCAACACCGGAGCGATCGTCTTGCTGGCCGCCTGGATGTAGGTCAGGTCCGGCACGTGCTCGTTGCCGTTCTCCGCCTTGAAAGGTGTGGGCACCGCAATCAGAAAAGCATCCGCCGGTTCCGGCGTGGTGGTGGCGCGAAGGTAGCCTTCCTTCACCGCCGCACGCACGACGATATCCAGTTCGGGCTCTACGATATGGATCTCACCGCGGTTGATGGTATCCACGGCATGCTGATTGATATCCACACCGATGACTTGCTTGCGGCGGGAAGCGATGACGGCGGCCGTCGGCAGGCCGATATAGCCCAGGCCGATTACGGAGATGGTGTTGAAGTTCATGGTTCCATCCAAGGAAGTACGATGCGAAGTTACGGATAAGAAGAGCTGGCGTATTTCAGGCTTGTGACCAGGGCATCACAGATACGCTGGCACGCCTTGCCATCGCCATAGGGGTTATGGGCATAGCTCATCGTCTCGTAGGCCACCTGATCGGTCAGCAGGGTATGCAGCTCACTGACGATACGCTCCACATCGGTGCCCACCAGCCTGACGGTACCGGCATCGACGGCCTCGGGCCGCTCGGTGGTGTCGCGCATTACCAGTACCGGCTTGCCGAGCGAAGGCGCCTCTTCCTGCACGCCGCCCGAGTCGGTCAGAATCAGATGGGCGCGATTCATCAGGTAGACGAACGGCAGGTAGTCCAGCGGCTCGATCAGGTGCACGTTATCGATGTCGGAGAGCAGCCGATTCACGGGCTCCCTCACGTTGGGGTTGAGGTGCACCGGATAGACGATTTGCGTTTCGGGATGGCGTACCGCGGTATCGCGCAGTGCCTGGCAGATACGCTCGAATCCGCCACCGAAGCTCTCGCGACGGTGTCCGGTGACCAGAATCAGCTTGCGATTGGCATCGAGGAAATCGAACTGCTCCGCGAAACGCTGCTGGAAGGCTTGTTTGTCTTCGAGCTTCTTTACCACGTCGAGCAGCGCGTCGATCACGGTGTTGCCGGTGACAAACACCTTGGCGGGCGCCGCGCCCTCCTCGAGCAGGTTCTGTCGCGAACGCTCCGTGGGGGCGAAGTGCAGCTCCGCCAATGCGCCAGTCAGCTTGCGGTTGGCTTCCTCCGGCCAGGGAGAATAGAGATTGCCGGTGCGCAGGCCCGCTTCCACGTGGCCCACGGGGATCTGCTGGTAGTAGGCGGCCAGCGTGGCGGAAAGCGTCGTGGAGGTGTCGCCGTGCACCAGCACGATGTCCGGCTTTTCTTCGGCCAGAACGGCCTTCATTCCCTGCAAGATGGCCGTGGTCACATCGGTGAGATCCTGCCCGGGCTTCATGATGTTCAAGTCGTGATCCGGCACCAACTCGAATAGTTCGAGTACCTGGTCCAGCATCTCGCGGTGCTGGCCGGTCACACATACCTTGGCGTCGAAACGCTCGTCGGCGGCAAGAGAGAGAGCGAGGGGTGCCATCTTGATGGCTTCGGGACGCGTGCCGAACACGCAGAGAGTTTTGATGGGCATGGGAATAAAGGTATTGAATGTATGGAAGATGATAGCGAAATCATTCGCAACGTGTCATTCGTTTAGGCATGCTGACGGATAACTTGCCAAGGTAACTCCTGCTCTCCACATGCGATAAAAAACGGGTTGAGCAGACTTTCCTGCTGGTTGTAGAGTAGCGGTTTGAGTGTTTGAATGTTGAGCACCGCTCCGCCAGCGGCGGTAACCACGGCTTGGGCCGCTGCAGTATCCCATTCGCAGGTTGGACCGAACCGAGGGTAGAGATCGGCTTTGCCCTCAGCAATTAAGCAGAACTTGAGAGAGCTACCCACAACGATACGCTCGTATTTTGGTAAACCGGCACAAAACGCTTCGACTTCGAGTGAAGCATGAGAACGGCTACTCACGATCTGCCATGGATCTTGCTCAGGATCCGGCAGCGAACGTGTTGCGATCATATAACATGGCCCCTCTCCTTCCTTCTTCCAAGCGCCGTGCTCCACGTGGCCTATCCAGGTCGTCTGCAGAGCGGGCGCATGCACGATGCCGAAAACGGGCACCCCCTCCTCGATCAGCGCCACGTTGAGTGTGAATTCGCCGTTCTTCTTGATGAATTCCTTGGTGCCGTCCAGCGGATCGATCAGCCAGTAACGCTGCCAGCTTCGGCGTGTCTCGTAAGGGATTCCCCCTGACTCCTCGGACAGGATCGGCACACCCGGCGTTTCCGCCTCGAGCAAGGCTACTAGAGCATGGTGGGACGCCATGTCCGCTTCGGTCAGCGGGCTCTTGTCTTCCTTGGTTTCCACCACGAAGTCACGGACGTAGATCTTCAGAACTTGCTGCCCCACGGCGTGCACGCCTTCGATAAGACGGGCGCGCATGGTGTTTGTAACAAAAGCGGTCAAAAAGACTCCTGTGGCTTCAGCGTGTTATCGCCCAACGGAAAGATAGGTGAAGCCCTTGATGGCCATGCGCTTGGGTTCGAACATGTTGCGCCCATCGAAGATCAGCGGCTCCGATAGCTGCTGCTTGATGAGTTCGAAGTCCGGCGCGCGGAAGCTCTGCCACTCGGTGACGATCACCAGCGCGTCGGCACAGCGCAGGGCGGCTTCCTTGGTGCCGCAAAGGTGCAGGTCGTCGCGGGTGCCGTAGAGTCTCTGCGCTTCCTCCATGGCTTCCGGGTCGAAGGCCTGAACACTGGCGCCGGCTCTCCATAGCGCTTCCATGAGTACACGGCTGGGCGCTTCGCGCATGTCGTCGGTGTTGGGCTTGAAGGCCAGCCCCCACAGGGCGAAGGTCTTGCCGGCCAGGCTACCCTGGTAGTGCTGCTCTATCTTCTGGAACAGGGTGGTCTTCTGCTCCTCGTTACGAGCCTCCACGGCCTTGAGCACCTTGGCATCGAAGTCGATACCGTCGGCGGCGCGGATCAGGGCCTGCACGTCCTTGGGAAAGCACGAGCCGCCGTACCCGACCCCGGGGTAGATGAAGTGATAGCCGATCCGCGGATCGGAACCGATGCCCTGGCGTACCATTTCGATGTCGGCGCCCAGGCGTTCCGCCAGGTTGGCCATCTCGTTCATGAAGCTGATCTTGGTGGCCAGCATGCAGTTGGCGGCGTACTTGGTCAGCTCGGCGCTGCGCACGTCCATCACGATCATCTTGTCGAACTGACGGCTGAAGGGCGCGTAGAGCTCGCGCATCACGTCTTCGGTCTGCTTGCTCGAGGTGCCGATGATGATGCGATCGGGGCGCTGGCAATCGCTGACGGCACTGCCTTCCTTCAGGAATTCGGGATTGGAGACCACATCGAAACGCAGATCCTTGCGTCCCCGGGCTTCCAGGATGGCATCCACCTTGTCGCGCACTCGATCGGCGGTGCCCACCGGCACGGTGGACTTGTCGATGATGATCTGGTCGCGCTCCATGTGCTCGGCGATGGTCTCGGCCACGGCCAACACGTACTTCAGGTCGGCGCTGCCGTCTTCGTCCGGCGGCGTACCCACGGCAATGAACTGCACCTGGCCATGCTTGACACCGGCGGCGGCATCGGTGGTGAACTCCAGCCGACCGGCAGCGTAGTTCTCCTTCACCAACGGCTCGAGTCCGGGCTCGTAGATGGGGACGTCGCCCTTTCTCAGGCGCTCGACCTTGGCGTCGTCCACGTCCACGCACACGACGTGATGACCCACATCGGCCAGCACGGCACCTTGTACCAATCCAACGTAGCCGGTTCCAAATACGGTAACGTTCATTGCCGTCCCTTTATTGAATGTGCGTTGGTAAAGGAATACTTGATATTAGGCAGCTGACGTTGCAAGGCGAAATAGACCGGCTCATGCCGACACCTCGGTGCTGGCATCGGCATGGGCGTTGGCCGGCTGAGACTCTGCCAGCGCACGTCCCGCACCCAGCGTAACCGTCAGTTCACGTCCCGCCCCTTTGGCCCATTCCTGCAGCTTCGTCTGCAGTGCGGCCTGGGCGCCGGAGTCACCGTGTACCAGGCGAATGTCTCGCGGCGGTTGGCGCATGCGACGCACGAAATTGAGCAGGTCGTGCTGGTCGGCGTGGGCGGAGTATCCGTTCACGGTTTCCACTTGTGCGCGAATGTCGATGCGCTGCCCGTCCAGCATGACCCAGCCGCCACGCGGCCCGTAGCGCTGGATGTCGCAGCCCGCGGTGCCGGCGGCCTGATAACCGGTGAACAGCACGCAGTGGCGCGGGTCGCTCAGCATACGCTTCAGGTAGTTGACCACCCTGCCGCCGCTAACCATGCCGCTGGCGGCGATCACCACCGCCGGGCGTCCGCTCTCGGCCAGGTACGCCACGGTGCGCTCGTGGGCGGCGTGGTCGTCGACGGTATAGAGATTCTCGAAGCTGAGCGGATGGCGCCCGCTGCGCAGCCGGCGGTGGGCTTCGGCATCCCACCAGGGCTTGAGTTCGCGGTACACCTCGGTGAATCGCGCCGCCAGCGGCGAATCGACGATGATTTCCAGGTCGCGCCAGCGCGCGTCGGTAGCGCGGTGTATCAATCCTTCCAGCTCGTAGAGCAGCTCCTGGGTGCGGCCGACGCTGAACGCCGGCACGACCACGGTGCCTCCGTTCTCCAGCGCTCGGTCTATCGCTGCCTTCAGCCGGTCGCGGCGATGCAGGCGGTCCTCATGCAGCCGGTCGCCATAAGTACTTTCCAGCACCAGCACGTCGGCGCGATACGGTGGTTTCGGCGCAGGCAGCAGCGGCGCGTGAGGCGCGCCCAGGTCCCCGGAGAATACCGTGCGTTGGCTATGGCCGGTGGCCCTGTCGTGGGTGTCCACCTCGACATAGGCGGAGCCGAGGATATGCCCGGCGCGCTGGAGCCTGACACGGATGCGGTGGCGCTCGTCGTCGACCACGGTATGCCAGGCGCGATAGTCCAGCGCGACCAGGCGCGGCTCCACTTCCGCCAGGAAGCGTTCGATCAGGGCCCGGTCGCGAGTAAACCCGACCTTGAGCGCATCCTCGATGACCAGCGGCAGCAACCGCCTTGAGGGCACCGAACAAAGAATCGGCCCGCGGTAGCCGGCGGCTAACAGGTGCGGCAAGCGGCCGATATGATCGATATGCACATGCGTGACGACCAGCGCCAGCACGTCATCGATCGAGAAGCGCACCCGGTGCTGCTCGAGGCTGTCCAGGTGATCGGCATCCTGCCCCTGGAACAGACCGCAGTCGATCAGCAACGCACGATCCGCGGCGACCTGCAAACGGTGGCAGCTGCCGGTTACGCCGGTGGCGCCACCATGGTGAAGGATCTGCGGAGTGTCGTCCATGTCAGGCCGCCCGAGTCTCGTCATCCAACTTTCTCGTGCTCAAATCTGGTAGAAACCGCGATACCACTCGACGAAGCGATGCACGCCTTCTTCCACGTGCACCTTCGGCCGGTAGCCGGTGGCCTGCAGCAATGCTTCGGTATCGGCCCAGGTACGCGGCACGTCGCCGGGCTGCATGGGTAGGTATTCGCAAATCGCTTCGCGCCCGGTAGCTGCCTCCAGCGCCCGGATGAAGTCCATCAGCGAAACCGGAGCGCCATAGCCGATGTTGTACAGCGCGTAGGGGGCGGTACTCAGGTCCGGCCTGGCGGTGGCAGCGGGCCGATCGGGGTTGGCTTGGGGAATCACATCGAGAATGCGCACGATGCCTTCGACGATATCGTCTACATAAGTAAAGTCACGCGACATATCGCCGTGGTTGTATACCTGGATCGGCTTGCCCTCGAACATCGCCTTGACGAACTTGAAGATCGCCATGTCCGGCCGACCCCAGGGGCCATACACGGTAAAGAAGCGCAATCCCGTCATGGGAATACCGTATAGATGCGCGTAGGTATGGCTCATTAGTTCATTGGCTTTCTTGGTTGCCGCATAAAGGCTGACGGGGTGGTCCACGCTGTCGGAGGTGTCGAATGGCGTCTTGGCATTCAGGCCGTAGACAGAGCTCGACGAAGCGTAGACCAGGTGCCCCACCTGGTGCAGGCGGCACCCTTCCAGCACATTGAGATGGCCGATAAGGTTCGAGTCGGCATAGATATGCGGGTTTTCCAGCGAGTAGCGCACTCCGGCCTGGGCGGCCAGATGAATCACCCTGTCAAAGTTGTTCTCACGAAACAGTGCCGCTACGGCTTCGCGATCCGCCAGTTCCAGATGAATGAACTGAACGTCGCGACAGTCGGCCAAGTCTTGCAGCCGCGCCTGCTTGAGCGATACGTCATAGTAGGTGTTGAGGTTATCGATGCCGACAATCTCATGGCCCCGCCCACTAAGACGCCGCGCTACGGCGTGACCAATGAACCCGGCAATACCTGTGACGAGAATTTTCACGCTGGCCCCTGTCCCCTGTCCCCTGTCCATGTCCTATGCATCCCTGACGGCAATATGCCAGTTACACAGCAGATTCATTAGGTTTCCAGTTTTAACAAAACCTGAAGGAACTGCGAGATGATTCGTCTCATGCCAAGGGTATGGGCCAACCTCACCAAGCCATTCAGACACGCTACCGCCCAGGGATTGTTCCGGGCACTTCCCTTGCCCTGAGATACGAGCGATCCCGAGAAACGGTCACGAACACACTAAGCGAGCAGGCGAATCTCCGGGCCAGCGGCAGCCTCGAGATTTGATCGGTTCACGGTCTGCTGGCGAACAGGTGCTCGACGGTTTCCTCTGCACGGTATCGTTATAGGAATCCGGCAATTCTACGGGACTCGCGCGACTCGCTCTACCGCCATGTGACGCTAAATGGCCTTGACAACTCAAGCTGTTGACCGGGCTTTTACGAATTCATGACGAAAAGCATCCGAAAGCATGAGGCGCACGCTCTCAGCGGCAGCGCCAGGCAGCGAGACGATGGAGCAACGCAATAAAGATGAGGCCGGCCGAGAGCCAGCCGAGGCCGATCACGAGATCATGGAAGCCGTCGGGGGCGGTATAGGGCGGGCGAAAGCTCATGCCATGAGCGGCGAGCCTTGCGACCAGATAGATCAAGGCGACTACAAAGGCCAAGGGCATACTGGAGCGCCACTCGGCAAGCCGACGCGTCAGGCGCCAGGGTTCCCGGGGAGGCTTGTCAGCCTTGCTGGAGGCCGCCTTACCGGCTGCCTTGCTATTATCCGCCTTGCGCGGCGCGGGCTTGCGCGTCGCACCCGCCTGCCTCGCGGGTTTGCGCGCCGCCTTCGCAGCCGTTCTGCTTGACGTTCTATTGCGCCCCGGCAAGCCGGAAGTCAGCCAGCGCAGGATGACAGATAACGCCCAGGCAACGGTAAATAACACCGATAGCACCAGGCTGCCCATTACCAGGAAATAGGTCATGTGCATGTCAGCCATGAACTCATCGTCGATGCGCCAGGTTCAGGCAATGTGTCCGAGCGACCGCATGGTCCGCAGCAGGTGGGCTACGCTCTCTGTAGGTTGAGCATACTCCTTCATCAACGACTCGAGCCGTTTCTTGAAGGCCTGCTCGCGCTGCTGCTGCTCTTCGGCTTCCAGCTCGGCCAGGCTTCGCACGGGCGGGCCAGTGGGAATGTCGAGCCGGGAATTGGGCTTTTCCAGCTCACGAAGCGCCTGGGCGAAGGCGTCGTCGAGTTCACGAAACTTGCGCAGCTTTTCGCGCTCGTCCATGGATCGGTTGGGCTTCTGATTTCTCATTTGCATCCGTAAGTGCTCAAGTACCTGACTGGCACTCGATTGCGAATCACTCGAGTATACCGTCAAAGAAACGCGTAGCGAAGAGGCCGTTGCGAACCTGAATAGCTCTCATTGATAACTGAGGTTATCGACAGGATGCCTGAGGGCATAAAAAATATGCACAAACGGTCAACCTGCGTAACCGAACTTGCCTTCGACTCTCACCACAGCGCATAAAGGTGCGAATAATTAAAAAACATAAAGGGCTTTATGCATTATATGCATAGCCTGCGAGGCTCCCACGAGGGTGTCCGTGAACAATGGAGGCAACGATTGCCCCTCGGCAATGGTTGCACATACAGTGCAAGGGACTAACGAATGTTCAACGAGATGATGCGGGCAGAGATCTGGCTGCAGGATCATTTGGAAAGCCAGCAGGGAATCGAGGACCTCGCCAGCCGACTCGGATATTCGACCTCTCAGGTTCGGCGCAGGTTCAAGCAGTGCTTCGGCCTCTCCCCCAGTGCTTATCGCGATACGCTGAGACTGGAAAAGGCGGCACGACTGCTCGCCTTCACTCCCTACCCCATTCAAACCATCGCGATGCGGTGCGGCTATCAAAACCATTCCGCGTTCAGCCGCGCCTTCCTGCGGTACCATAACCAAACACCGCGCCAATATCGCCAGGAGCAGCGCATCAAGCTATATCGCAACCCCTATCGCCAAGAGCATAGTGGCGACCCGCCAGCGTTCGAGATCCGCAAGCTACCCACCCGGCAAGCGTTGGTGACACGAATCTATCAACAGCTGCGTGAACGCCATACGAACAGCTTGCGCAAATTGGCGCAAAGAATTCGCGGTTCCGATGCATTACCGGAGCGACTGAAACAGGGTCCCAACATCGCCCTGATGCACAATACGCCCCTGGATAGCCAGGTGGAACGCATCGATCTGGGCCCGTTGATCGACAAGCCCTCGACCGCCGGCGTTGCCATACCAGCTTCGTTTCGCTTGCTGGAACTACCGGCGCAGCGACACGCCTGCGTGTCGATCGAATGTCTGGATGAAATTCCTGCCGTGGTGCAGTATCTGGTCAGCGAAGGGCTGCCCAGAAAGCGTTGCTTTGCCAGCGGCGAGGCCGTTCGCGTCGAATGGTGCGATAGCGGGATGACGATGCAGCTTCCCGTTCTCAAGGAATGATCTTGAGAGAGTGAATCACTACCAAGGCTGCATGAAACGCCATACAACCGTAGCCGGGCCTTATTGACCCGGCTTTCATTGCGCGTTACGACTCCACGCGAACCAGCCAACCTTCTACGGTGTCGGCGCCGTGCTCGTCCTTCCAGGCTTTCAGCGTCTTCTGGTTACCACCGCGAGTCTCTACGACTTCGCCGGTTTTCGGATTCTTGTAGATCTTCAGCTTGCGCTTGCGACGACCACCACCACTGCTGGCCGGCGCCTTTGCGCTAGCGCTCTTGCCGCCCTGCGGCTCCAGCAGGTTGATGACGTCGGACGAGCTCTTGTTGAACTCACGCATCAGCGATTCGAGCTTATTCTTGAATTCCAGCTCGGCCTTCAAGCGATCGTCGTTCTGAAGACGCTCCATATCGGCCTGAAGCTGCTTGAGCTGCTGCTCTTTTTGCATGAACTCACTGAGAAGAGACATTGCGTTTTCCTTGCTTGGGAGATTTCACGGGATGCGGTCCAATAAATACATCAAGACAGGCCATATGACAATACTCTCTTTGTTTTTTAGCTCCTGAAAGTGTCAGCGTCAAACAAACAAAGCGGTACATCACCGACACGGAAAGCGCCAACTGGAGAGCGCCTAGCGCACTTGAAATTTCTTACGAAAATTGTGCCGGCGCTGTTGTCGATCGCTTGGCTTGCGCTTGATCGTGCCTTATCTTCGCAACGCAACGTGCGCCTTCGACACCCCAGCCGTAAAGCCAACTGCACCGTGAGAGCGGCAATTTGACGCTGGAACGTTATAGCCGGCGATCGGATGGCCTCCCAAGCATCGCCATGCGCTTGCCGAACCTGACCACTGCAGCTTGTCGCCTGACTGAGCGGCCGTTTCAAGAGGTAGCGCATGGACAAGAACTAACGTGCCTCTTGAGGGGGTTTCGACCACTGCGCCGGTACCCAGTCTGCTCGCGAGATCACAAGGGTACGAACGCCTGCCTCAGCGACAGATAACGCGTTAGAGCCAGCCATGTGAAGCCCAGACATCTTTTCCATGCTCGCGACCTGTGCATTGCCACACTGGTTGACATGGCCCGCCCGCTGCCTCTTTGCAACGGCTGCGAGAAGAGCCAAGACTCGGCAAGACGGACCAGCCAAGGCGCATCAACACACCTTTTACAAAAGAAGCACAAGGATTAACTTTCGTATCGCGCCATGACAGTAAATTTTCATTACCCAAGTCATCAATTTGTCAATACCCCGCCCTTTGCTACACTGCCCCATGAAGTCATTGAGCAAGCCAGGCAAAGGGAAAGGCATGTATTTGTTCCATAACTTCACTGCCAGGAATGATTTATGCGACGAAGACAAGCGTGTATTTCGCAATAGCGTCGGTCCACCGCGCGAGGTCAAGAAAGGAAGCCACCTGGCCCGCGAGGGAGACGTACTGGATAGGTTGCATCTTATAGAAAAGGGCTGGGCCTGCCGTTACAAGACCCTGCAGGATGGCAGTGCCCCCATCACCTCGTTACTTCTTCCCGGCGATGTCAGCGATAACGGTCAGGGGCTTCATTGCAAGCTGGATTTCTCCATCAAGGCCATCACGCGGGTCAGGTTCGCGACAATACAGCCGGAGTGTGCCGAAAAGCTTTTCGATAGGCCGAGAATCCTTCGCCTGTTTCGCACCTCGGGCCACATGAGCTTGTGCTTTGCTCGTAGCTGGCTCATCAATGTTTCGTCACGCAGTGCCGAAGGGCGAATCGCCAACCTGCTATGCGAGTGCTATGCGCGCTCGCGAGCCGCGGGCCTGACGTTCAAGGGCCGTTACTTCTTTCCCTTGACGCAGGTCGAGATATCGGAAGCGCTAGGTCTTTCCAGCGTGCACGTAAGCCGCTCGCTGAACAAGATCAAGCGCAAGGGGCTAATCGAAAACTGCGACAACAAGCAGATTCAGATCAAGAACTGGCACGGCCTGGCGGCGCTGGGAGGGTTCCAGCATGATCTGCTGTAAACACATTAATTTCTGATTCCAAATTTCTGGCTTCAGGCCGGAGCGAGTCACTGTATGGCAGGACGAAGCACCGTCATTAGCCGACCCAGATGGCCTTCAGTTCCGGCAGCTCGATTTCGCCATCGTCGACGATGCCGTCATCCATGTCATCGAACGCTTCGTCGTAATGGAAGCCACCGCTGCCATCGACGAAAATGCTTCGTGCACTGACCTCACCGAAGAACCCACCGCTGCCACCGATAAAAACTTCTGAGTTGGGCGCAATAATCTGTCCGTAAACATTGGACGCGCCGGAAATTCTCACCCCCGCTGCTCCCCCACCGTCGTTATATGAAGAAACGATGGATAGAACAGGCTTCACGGTACCATCGGGCAGGGTGCGCGTAGGCTTGCTGTCTCCTATTACCACACCGCTGGGGAAATTCACTCTACCCGACGTTACCAATGTCACGGAGCTCCCCTCCGCTATACGGAATGCGGAGCCACCGCCGACTTCAACATCTCCGGAGACAACCAGCACCAGGTCGATCGGCTTACCCACCTCACCCACTTGCAACTCAGCGCTACCGCCAAGATCCAACTTGTCGGCTCTTACGATAAAAGGCCCCGTCTCGGGCTCTGCTCCTATCGGCCTCGGCGTACCATTGGGGTCATCCAGGCTAAGCTGCCCATCGCCCCGCTGCCCGATGGTAATGGTGCGGCCCCCACCGCCAAATATGAGTGGCCCCACGTATTCCCCTACGTTATTCGACAGGTAGGGAGCATACGCCGTGTAACGCCCATGCACACTGCACTCTTCCGTTGAGCTCTTGGGACGAAAGCCAAATGAATCGGCATCGGGTGGTTCCGCGCCAATAGTGAGCCCACCGCTCACATGTGCATCGGGGGCGCGATTATCAGACAGGACGAGCGGCGCTCTTGCATTACCGTTAATCTGAGCGGAATAGTTCTTGAAGTGCAGCAGGCGGCCGGAATGGACGTCACCATGGATCGTGCCACTACTTTGAAATACGATATCGCCCATGCCAGTCGTATTGCCGTAGATATCCACTCCGCCACTTACGAGCGAGATCGTATCGTAGGCTTGTACGCTGCCATATACCTCTCCTGAGCCCTCGGCGGTGAAGCGACCGCTCGCCGCCACGTTGCCGTAAATGGGCGCAGAACCCTCGACCTTGATCTCGGAGTCTTCCGTCTGGCTGGCGACATCGACATTGCTTCGCCGCGAGTTGCTGCCTCCGTAGCTCCCTAAGCGCGAATCGTAGCTATCGATCATACCGCTACCCTTGAGCCGGATGCTCTCGCAGCTCATCAGGCCACGCCGACCGCCCGTCGGTAGCTCCGGCAAGATCAGGAGCGCCGAAGCCGTTCGCACGATTCCTTCATCGCCCTGGGAGTACCCATAAAAGCCCTCGCTTTCGATGCGCAGCCCCAGGGCCCCGGCAAGAGCCGTATCATCCGCCGGCAAGGTTGGGAGGATACGCCAATGATAGCGCCCGCCAGTTGATAAACCCTGCCAGCCGGACCAGCTGCCTGGCGGACCGGGAAGCGCATCGTCCAGCGCCTCGAGACTCTCTTCCCAGCTATCCGCGTCCCTGGCCTTCTCAGCACTGTCACGCAGGTCGGCAAGAAAGTTCGAACTGGACGCAAATACGGGGGGAGTGGCTGATTCGCCTCGGTTGAGCGCTCTTATGGCTTCCCGCAGCTCGCTATTGAAGCCGTAGAGCCCGGCTTCCGCCTCGTTATGCGCGATGATGCCCGCACGAAAATTCCCCGCCAACCTTTCGTTGACCAGGCTGCTGCTCATCCCCGCGAGGCCGAGCATCAGCGAGCCGCTCAGCAGCGCCAGCACCAAGACCAGCGCGACGCCCTCCTGTCGCTGCGAACCCGCCATCGCCGCCACCTCCGGTGTGCATCATGGTTACGCTCTGATACAGAATTTTAACCCAAGAGATGGCTGGGGTCATCAGAAAGGATGAGGAAATGGACACTATAATAATAGTGGTAGTGGCAGTAGCAGTGGTACTGAGACCAAGAAAGTTAATATTTAAAGGAAAAAAGGCTGGCTAATCCATAGCCAGCCTTTAAATCTAGCCTTTGGCTATTAGCGCGATTAAATGCCTATTGCCACGTTGCCTGTAGCGTTACCGGTACCTGTTCCAGAGTCATATGAAACAAGGTTGTTATTGGTTGCATCAACAGCCAGCGTCGAGCATGAAGGAGATGACCCATCCGTCGCTCCGTTGAAAACAGCACTTGTACCAGGATCTCCCGAACCTAAAGCCCGTTCAGCTGCGACAGCCGAAGCATAAGATCTAGCCTCACTTAGACATGCAGCATCCTCAGAGCGATCGACATAGTTTTGATACTGCGGAATCGCTATCGCCGCCAGAATTCCGATAATTGCCACCACGATCAGCAGCTCGATCAGGGTGAAACCGCCCTGACCTCGCTTGGCTGTCGCCCGTGCCTGCATCGCTTTCGTCATACGCATCATGTTCATTGCCCTTGATCCCCTGCTCTTGCCCGTCGCGATACGCGTGGTGGTCGCTCGAGGCGTCGATCCCATCTGCGGCACAGGCCGCCAACCAAACCGGGCTACGCCCTGTTCTCGTTCCCCCGAGCCAGGGCCTGCCCCCTGAGCCCGGGCTCATACCGCTTACATTAGATTACGCGTTCTCCCTCCTGCAAGCGCTACCTACGTCTGCATGAGGTTGCCCCCAGCATAATCCATGAGATCGTTAATGCCAGCATGGCGTTAGCGTTTGCGCTGTGCTGTGCTGTGTCATGCCATGCGGACTAGAATGCTGGTACTTTACGATTATCCCATCCAGGCAATACTAGAGGCGCCATGACCAACTACCGCCCCCCACCCACCGCTGCCACGCCATCCGAGGAGCACGCCACGCTGAAGCGTGCGAGCAACAACGATGGGCTACGTGGCTTTGCCAAGCGCTTGGTGGAGGACGGCCTGCTCTCTCGCCCCGCGGCCGAACGGGCGGAGCACGAGGCGCGCGAAGCCGAGCACAGCCTGCTGCAGCACGTGATCGAGACCGGGCTGGTCACCGCACGCCAGGCCACCCTGTGCGCTGCCTGGGAGTACGGCCTGCCGATCGTCGACCTGGATGCGCTACGGCTATCCAGCCTGCCGCCGGCGGGGGAGTATCCCGACAAGCTGCTGCGCAAGTTATGCGTGGTGCCGCTGACGCGGCGCAACCACCGGCTGACGGTCGCGGTGCCCTACCCCTCGACCCTGGCCCAGCTCGACGAGCTGCAATTCGCCACGGGGCTCAGCATCGAAGCCGTGCTCAGCCCCGCAGATCAGTTGTTGCCGGTGCTCGAGGCCTACCTGGCCCAGCACGAGAGCAGCCTGATGGACGAACTGGCCGGGGTGGACGATGCGCTGAGCGAGCTCGAGTTCGAGGATGGCATCGACATCAGCGAGGATATCGCCGCCGATGCCGCTTCCAGCGGCGCCGACGAGGCGCCTATCGTCAAGTTCGTCAACAAGATCCTGCTCGACGCCATACGTCGCGGCGCCTCGGACATCCACTTCGAGCCCTACGAGACCAGCTACCGGGTGCGCATGCGGGTAGACGGCATGCTGATGGAGGCCGCCCGTCCTCCGTTCGCCATGCGCACGCGCATCGCCGCGCGGCTGAAGGTCATGGCGCGGCTCGACATCTCCGAGCGCCGCCTGCCCCAGGATGGCGCGATCAAGCTGAAAGTCTCGAAGACTCGCTCGATCGACTTTCGCGTCAATTCGCTGCCCACGGTTTACGGCGAGAAAATCGTGCTGCGTATCCTCGACCCCGCTTCGGCGCAGATCGGCATCGATGCGCTGGGCTTTACGCCTGATCAACGCCAGCTCTACGAGACCGTGCTGAGCCATCCCCAGGGCATGATCCTGGTGACCGGCCCGACCGGCAGCGGCAAGACGGTGACGCTCTATACCGGCTTGAACCTCCTCAACGAGATACAGCGCAATATCTGTACCGCCGAAGATCCGGTGGAGATCAAGGTGCCAGGCGTCAATCAGGTCAACGTCCTACCCAAGATCGGCCTGGATTTCGCCAGTGCCCTGCGCGCTTTTCTGCGCCAGGATCCCGACGTGGTGATGGTGGGCGAGATTCGCGACCTGGAAACCGCCGAGATCGCGGTGAAAGCCTCCCAGACGGGCCACTTGGTACTCTCCACGGTACATACCAACTCAGCGGCGGAAACGCTGACACGCCTGGCCAACATGGGCGTGGCGCCGTTCAATATCGCCAGTTCGGTGAGCCTGATCATCGCCCAGCGCCTGGCCCGCCGCCTGTGCAAGCAGTGTCGTCAGCCGGCCGAGATACCGCGCGAAGCACTGCTGCAAGAGGGCTTTACCGAAGACGAGGTCGGTAGCGCCACCGTATATGAACCGGTGGGTTGCAAGCACTGCACGCATGGTTACAAAGGCCGCGTGGGGATCTATGAAGTGGTGCCGATCAGCGATTCCATGAGCCAGTTGATCATGCGTAACGGGAATGCCATGGACTTCGATCGCTTGGCACGCGAAGAGGGCCAACCTGATCTGCGACGAAGCGGCCTGTTGAAGGTAATGCAGGGGATCACCAGCTTGACCGAGATCAATCGCGTCACGAAAGATTGAGGTTCGGCTCAAGCCACGCCACTTTGCGCCGAAAAACATAGTAACGCTTCACGAGCAGCAGGGAACCTATGGCAAGCAGAACGGCGAAAACGCCGAGGAAGCTGAAACTGTATCGCTGGCGCTGGACGGGCAAGGGGCCCGGCGGGCGCACCGTTCGCGGCGAAGTGGTGGCTGCCGAGAGGTTCGAGGTCGAGCGCGAGCTGGCCAACCAGAACATCATTGTCAAGAACGTACGCCGCCGGAGCGGGATCGGCGGTGGAATGGGGACCATCAAGCCACGCGACGTGATGCTTTTCGCGCGCCAGATGGCCACCATGATACGCGCCGGGGTCCCGGTACTTCAGGCCTTCCAGGTGGTAGCCGAGAGCATTCGCAAGCCGGCCATGAGCGCGGTGGTGCAGCAGATGATGAACGAGGTGGCGGCGGGCTCCAGCTTCTCGCAGGCGCTGCGCCAGCATCCGGATCATTTCGATAGCCTGTTCTGCAACCTGGTGGAAGCCGGCGAGAGTTCCGGCTCGCTGGATCGTATGCTCGACAGGGTCGCCACCTACAAGGAAAAGATCGAATCCCTGAAGGGCCGGGTGAAGAAAGCCCTGTGGTATCCCATTGCCGTGATCCTGGTGGGCGTGGCGGTTACCGCCCTGCTGCTGATCAAAGTGGTGCCGCAGTTCGAGAGCCTGTTCCATGGTTTCGGGGCCGAACTGCCGGCCATGACCCGCATGACCATCGCCCTGTCGGAATTCGCCCAGCAGTTCTGGCTGTGGGGCCTGGGCGGTCTGATCGTCGCTATCTACTTGCTGAGGCAGGGCATCAAGCGTTCACCCGCCTTTGCCTACCGCGTGCATGCCTTCATGCTGAAGATCCCGGTGCTCGGCGATATCTTCGACAAGTCCGCGGTGGCGCGCTATTCCCGAACCCTGGCCACCACCTATGGCGCCGGCGTGCCCATGGTAGAAGCCCTGGACATCGCTGCCGGCGCCACCGGCAACCTGGTCTACGAGCGTGCCGCCAAACAGATCCGCGAGGATGTCGCCACCGGCCAGCAGCTGCACTTCGCCATGCGACTCACAGAGCGCTTCCCTGCCCTGGCGGTGCAGATGGTCGGTATCGGTGAGGAGTCCGGCTCGCTTGATTCCATGCTCAACCGCGTGGCCGACTACTACGAGGAGGAGGTCGACAATAAGGTCGATGCGCTCACCTCACTGCTCGAGCCCCTGATTATCGTGGTGTTGGGCGTGCTGGTCGGCGGCCTGGTGGTTTCGATGTACCTGCCGATCTTCGAGTTGGGCACGGTGCTATGAGGTATTCGCTTGCTAGTTGACCTACCCCCCGCCATTCTCTGGCCGCTGGTGGCCGTGCTCGGGTTGTGCCTGGGCAGCTTTCTCAATGTGGTGATCGTGCGCCTGCCCGTCATGCTGATGCTGGGCTGGCGGGCCGAAGCGCGCGAGGCATTGGAACTTCCCGAAGAGACACCGCCCCGTTTCAACCTGCTGGTACCGCATTCGCTCTGCCCCCAGTGCGAGACGCCGATCGCCTGGCACGACAATCTGCCCGTCATCGGCTGGCTCAAGCGTCGTGGCCGCTGTGCCGCCTGCGAGGCGCGCATCAGCCCGCAGTACCCCATGGTGGAGCTGGCCGGGGCGGGCCTGGCCCTGGCCGTTGTCGCGCTTTACGGCGCCACCTGGCAAGGGCTTTTCATCTACGCGGCCTGCCTGGCGCTGCTGGCCCTGGCCGTAATCGACCTGCGCACCCAGCTACTGCCCGATATCGTCACCCTGCCCCTGCTGTGGGCCGGCCTGCTTTACCAGCTGCTTTTTCAGCCGCTGATGCTGCACGATGCGGTAATTGGCGCCATGGCAGGGTATCTCGCCCTGTGGAGCGTCTACTGGCTGTTCAAGCTGGTGACCGGCAGAGAGGGAATGGGCTACGGTGACTTCAAGCTACTGGCGGCGCTGGGCGCCTGGCTGGGCTGGCAGTACCTGCCCATGGTGCTGATCCTCTCGGCCGGCGTGGGCGCCGTGGTCGGGGTGGCCATTCAGCTCGCCCTGCCGCGGTTGCGCGGTGCACCGATGCCTTTCGGCCCTTATCTGGCCATGGCCGGCTGGATTGCGCTGTTGGTGGGCGAGCCGCTGATGGCGTTTTATTTGAGAGCCAGTGGGTTGCAGTAGGGAGACGACATGATCGTTGGCGTAACGGGCGGAATCGCTTCCGGCAAATCCACCGTCGCACGGGCCTTTGCCGCGCTTGGCGTGCCGTGGGTGGATGCCGACGACGTGGCACGTGAAGTGGTGGAGCCCGGCGAGCCGGCGCTGGCCGAGATCGCCGCACGCTTCGGCCAGCGAACGCTGCTGGAGGATGGTCGCCTGAACCGCCGTGCGCTGCGCGAGATCGTGTTTGCCGAGCCGAGTGAACGCCTTTGGCTCGAGTCGGTGACGCATCCGCGAATTCGCGAGCGGATCGTCGCCCACCTGGAGCGGCTTCAGGCCGAAGGCGCCCCTTATGTGCTGCTGGTCTCGCCGCTGTTGTTCGAATCCGGCCAAAGTAAGATGGTGGATCGCTGTCTGGTGATCGACGTACCGGAGAGCCTGCAGCTGGCCCGCACCGCCGCCCGCGACGATGTCGACGACGCCCAGGCGCGCGCCATCGTGGCGGCCCAGATGCCGCGAGCCGAGCGCCTTGCCCGTGCGGATGACGTGATCGACAACAGCGGCGACGAGGAAGACCTGGCTGCCCAGGTGGCCGAGCTGGATCGGCGATACCGGGAAATGGCGGCCCTCACTTAGGCGCCATACGCGCTAGAATATGGCCAAAGCCATCAACCGCTACGAGATTCATGAGCCAACACAACCAACGCCCCCTGACCGTCGCCTGCCCGCAATGTCGCAACAAGGTGGAGTGGAGCGAGAAGAACCCCTTTCGACCGTTCTGCAGCGAGCGCTGCAAGCTGATCGATCTGGGTGCCTGGGCCGACGAGTCGCATCGCATCGCCGGCGAGCCGGCGCTGGACGAGAGCAATATCGAGGAGTGGCTGGCCCGCGCCGATCGAGGCGAGGAGCCGTGACGCTGGCGCCGGCGCCTAGCTACCGCCTGCTGGCGGAGCTCGAGGCCGCCTTCGACACACTGATCGACCGCACCGAGGCGCTGCTGGCCGTCTATGAGCGCTCACCCGCCGAGGCCTGGGCCTTCCAGGCCGAGGCCAGCACCGCCTGGCTGCGACGTGCCCTGCTTGATTTCTGGTATACCGATGGCCAGGACGGCCGCGCCACGCGCAGTCATGTCGGCCTGGTGGCCGCCGATGAAAGGCTTCTGGAGAAGGTTGCCGAGGTAAACGCGGCGAAGGCCGACTTCGCCGCTCGACTCGCTCATATTCGCGAGCATCACCCACCGCTGCTGGCCGAAGCCAAGGCGGTACTGCCCTTTCGTCATCCACAGCTGCATGACCACCTGCGCGGTAGCGGCCTGGCGCGGCTGCACCTCAAGCAGTGCTGGCGGGCCATTCCCACGGCCAAGGCGCCGGTGGCCCGGGTACGACTGGCCTGGTACTCAAGCGGCCGCTCGATCAAGCGGCTCACCGTGCGTGAAGTGGAGCAGAAACTGCTGACGCTGGATACCGAGGCGCCGCACGTGCGCATCCAGCTGCGCAAGCTGGCCGGCCTGCCCGACAGCGAGCCGCTGGCCCAGGTACAGACCCAGGCGCCGCTGATGCGTGCCAACCTGTTCTACTGCGAACCCCTCGAGGACGGCCGCACCCGCCGCGCCATGAACGTGGCCCTGCCGCTGTTCCTGCCCGCACCGCGCGGCCGGCTTCCCGACCACAACCTACCCCCGGCGGCCCCGCCGCAGAGCCGTACCCGCGCTCGGCGCAGCGATGAAAAGCTGGAAGAGCATCCTTACCTGCCGAGCCTGCGTATCTACCGCTATCGCTGAGAGGGTGTTACAAACTACTATGCTCGCCCATGCTGCGTTGGATTCAGCCTCAAAATACTCATTTACAAGCTCGTAAACTCCGCTTTTTCGGCTGATTCCGCCTTGCCTGGCCATCGCTCGTAACTTTTGTAAGCACCCTCTGAATCGAGCTGGGAAGAAACACTAGCCTGCTTGCCGTGCCTGGTGTTCCAGCTCTCCAGTGAGTTCCGATGGGAGCTTGAGTGCCTTGGCCAACTGGTCGAGCCAGGCACGCTCCATGGGGTTTTGCTCGTCGATTACCGCCACGCTGATCAGATACATCTCACGCGCCGCCTGGGGGGAGTCGGCCTCACGCGCGAGCGCTTCGGCATCCAGCGGCGCACTCAGTTGGCGCTCGACCCAGCGA
Source organism: Billgrantia saliphila (assembly GCF_002930105.1). GTDB lineage: Bacteria > Pseudomonadota > Gammaproteobacteria > Pseudomonadales > Halomonadaceae > Halomonas > Halomonas saliphila. The sequence goes on from NZ_PJRN01000008.1 coordinate 116,383, forward strand.
TGCAGCTCGTCATCCGCCCCCAGGGCGTCGATCTGCTGGGTGATGAGCTCGCGTTCCTGCTCGTCGATATGGCCGTCGGCGCGGGCGGCCATTATCATGGCCTGCAGCAGCTCGAGACTGCGCCGTTCCTGTAACTCGCCTTCCAACACCTCGACCCGCTCGCCTTCGGCACCGTTGCTCGCCGGCCGGTTGCCCTTGTCTTGAGTGCCTTGAGCGTTCTGCGAGTTCTGCCAGGCTTTCCAGGCCAGCATACCGACTGCCGCGATCGCGCCATACTTGAGCGCCTTGCCGCCGAGCTTACGACCGCGCTTGGAGCCTACCAGCAGCCCCATGGCGCCGCCGCCCAGCAGGCTCTTCATGTCCATGCCGCTTCCCCCGGTCGAAGCCTGACCCGATGAGCCGCCACCAAGCTGGCGAGATAGCCCCTCGAGCATACCCTTCACATCCATACCACCGCTCTTCTGGCCACCCGTCTGGCCACCGGCCTGCTGCATGAGCTGCTGCAATATCTTGCTGGCGTTCATCCGCTTCACTCCAGTCAATCGAGACGAAAATAGCATTTTGCGCCGTTTGCCGGCGCAGTCCGTATTCAGGCGGAACGCTGCGACGCGTACCACGCCAACGCCTGCTCCATTCGATCATAGCCCCAGAACGGTTCGTCGCCAGCCATGAAGAACGGCGCACCGAAGATGCCGAGTTCCACGGCACGCCCGGTGGCTTCGCGCAAGGCCGCCTTGGCCTCTGGCCGCTGCCCCTCCTCCAGCACGGCTTCGGCATCCAGCTTCAGCTCAGCCAGGCAGTCGGCGATCACCTGCGGGTCGGCGATATCCTCGTCATGCTCGAAGTTGGCGCGATAGACACTCCGCACGAAGGCGGGTACCCAGGCCTCGTCTGCGTGCATGACAACGATCCGCGCCGCCAGCAGACCGCTGCGCGGAAATTGCGAAGGGTGGCGGAAGCGAATGCCATCGCGCTCGCACAGTCGTTCGACGTCGCGCCACATGTAGCGCCCCTTCGCCGGGTAAAGGTTGAACGGCGAGTCGTTCCAGCCCTGCGCCTTGAAGATCGGCCCCAGCAGAAAAGGCTGCCAGCGCACTTCGATGCCCCGCTCGGCGGCCATGTGCTCGAGTCGCATCGCCGCTGGATAGGAATAAGTACTGGCGAATTCGAACCAGAACGTGAACGTCATTGCCCCTCCTCGTCTCGCCTTGCGGCCATGGACATCATCAGGTCGATGGCGTCACCGCTCGCATTACGTTAGCCGGGGCTTCACGGATCGGCCAGTGCAACGCCACGGTCACCAGACTCAGCACCACCCCGCTCCACCAGACGGCCACATAGGAACCGGTCGTCTCGTATAGGAAGCCGCCGAGCCATACCCCGGTGAAACTGCCGATCTGATGGCTCAGGAATACCACGCCATACAAGGTCGCCATGTAGCGAGTGCCGAACATGGTCGCCACGAGCCCCGAGGTCGGAGGCACGGTAGCCAGCCACAGGAAGCCCATCACGCAGCTGAACGCCAATACCGTGGTCAGGCTCAGCGGCAGCAGCATGAACAGTGTGATCGCCACCGCCCGCCCGGCATAGATCACGATCAACACCAGGCGCTTGGAGACCCTGCTGGAGATCACCCCGGCCATGAAGGCGCCCACCACGTTGCACAGGCCGATTAGGCTGATCGACCAGGCGCCGACCTTGGCGTCGAAGCCGGCATCGCCGAGAAAGGCCGGCATGTGCACGGTAATGAAGGCGAGATGGAAGCCGCAGACGAAGAAGCCCAGGGTCAGCAGCCAGTAGGAGACGTGACCACGCGCCAGCCGAAGGGTGTCGCGAAATGCCTCTGGCGAGGCGATCTCGGCCATGCCATTCATGCCGCGATCCGATGCGGCCAGGGGCATGGCCAGCAGCGCCATGGTGAGGCTCAGCAAGGCCATGGCATTGAGCGCTCCCGCCCAACCGAGCCAGTCGATCAACCCCTGGGCGACGGGCGCCAGCAGAAATTGTCCCATCGATCCCGCGGCGGTTCCGATCCCCAGTACCCATTGCCGCTGTGCCTCGCTAACCGCACGTGCCATGGCGGGCAACACGATGCCAAAGGCCGTACCGGCCACCCCGGCTCCCACGAGAAGACCGGCGCCGGAATTGAGCACCCAGATCTGTTCGACGCCGGCGGTCAGCCATAGGCCGAGCGCGTAGAGCACGGCACCGGCCACCACCACGCGCACCGTGCCGAACCGGTCGGCCAGCCCACCGGCAATGACAGCGATCACGCCCCAGGCGAGGTTCTGGATCGCCAGAGCCAGACCGATGAGGTCGCGCCCCCAGCCATTGGCCTCGCTGATCGGTTGCATGAACAAGCCCATGCTCGAGCGAATGCCGAACGAGAGCATCAGCACAAGTGAGCCACATAAAATCAGCCACCAGGTCGCGGCGGACAGGCGTTCCTTACGCATGGCGCTATCTCCCCTAGATGAATCCAAAGCAATCATCGCCATGCTCGGTAATTTCTGTTACATCAACAAATGAGTAATTCCGCTTCCATGACAGAGAAAAACACGGTCATGAGCCAACCACCGCTAAAGGCAATCCAGTGCTTCTGCCTAGCCGCCCAGCACCTCAGCTTCAAGAAGGCCGCTGATGAGGCGTCGGTCACGGCGGGGGCCATCAGCCAACAGATCAAGATACTGGAGAACTGGCTTGGCCTGGTGCTGTTCGAGCGTCGGGCACGCTCCATCGCTCTCACCGAAGCGGGCAACGCCTATTATCGCCGCATGGCGCCTCTGATGGACGAGCTGGTCGGTGTCAGCCAGTCGATGCAACAGGTAGATCGGCTCAGGGTGGTGCGGCTGGCTTTGCCGCCTGCCTTCGCCTTGATGCGTCTTGGCCCGGCCTTGCCCGCCTTCTGCTCGCAGCATCCCGACATCGAGCTGCGCCTGAGCGCCTCTCCCCTGCTTTACTCTTTGCAGGAAGTCGGCAATGACCTGGCGATCCGCTACCTTCCGCAAGCCGACGAGCGCTACGACACCACGCTACTCGCGCGGCTCACTGTGCTGCCGCTCTGCAGCCCGATCTACCTGGCGGACCATCCGGCACTGGCCGAAGGCAAGCTGCACGGCGTCACCTTGATCCACGATATCCTGCATCAGGATTGGTATCGTCTGGCACAACGATACGGCCTGGCGCTGGGCGGCACGCGCCATCTCCATGTCGATCAAGCACTGCTCACCCACCAGGCTGCCGAAAGCGACCTGGGTATCGCCCTGGGAGATTCCCTGCTCAGCCGCGAAGCCCTCGAGCAGGGACGACTCGTCATTCCCTTCGAGGCCAGCCTGCCTGCACGCCGCCATCTCTTCCTCGTCCACAGCCGAAGATTGCCGCTCAGCCCTGCGGCAGGCATCGTGAAGCGCTGGCTGCTCGACACCTTCCAGGCCGGGACAATGGATTTTCCCGCAGGAAAGCGGACTTGACCTGCCTCATGCAGGGAGGTGAGCACTCCGCCATACTGGGACTGCGCCGCTCGGCACCTGCCAGCCCACCAGAAGCTACTCGGTAGCGAAGAAATGGGACAAGGAGAAAGCTTGGTGAAACCCCTGGACGTCTCGCAGGTCTACCGCGCCTGCCCGGAAGATGCCTTCGACTTCGAGGTCAGCAGCGAACTGGAATCGCTGGATTTGCTGAGCGGGCACGAACGTGCCCGTGACGCACTCGATTTCGGCACGTCGATGCGCAGCGAGGGCTTCAACCTCTACGTACTCGGTCACTCCGGCCACGGTAAATACCAGATGGTGGAGCGCTTCCTCACCGAGCGATCCCAACGGGAGCCCAGCCCACCCGATATCGCCTATCGCTTCAATTTCGACGACCCCTCGCGCCCGCGTCATTTACTGTTGCCTTCGGGGATGGGGCGAGTGCTGCGCGCCGACATCGAGCAACTGGTCGAGGAGCTGCGTACGGCCATTCCCGCCCTGTTCGAGGGCGACGAGTACCAGAATCGCTTGCACGAACTAAAGCAGGCAATGGGCGAGCGGCAGCGCGACATCATCGAAGCGGTGCGCCGCGAAGCGCGTGAGCTCGATATTCTGCTTCTCTCCACCCCCAACGGCTTCACTTTCGCCCCCGCCGACGGTGACGCGATGATGTCGCCGCAGGAGTACGAGAAGCTGCCAAGGGATGAGCGTGAGCGCATCGAGCGCACGGTGGAAGTGCTGCAGAAAAAACTGAGCCAGGCGATTCGCCAGATGCCGCGCCTGGCCAAGCAACTGCGCGAGCAGATCAAGGCGCTCAACGAAGAAATGCTGCAATCGGTGATCGATGCGCCGCTAACCGAACTGGAAGAGCGCTACAGCGGTCACGACGAAGTCATGGATCATCTGCGGGCGATTCGCCAAGCGATCCTGCAGCACGCGGACTCGTTCCTTCAGGAGCAGCCCGAGACCTCGCCCGATACGGTCTTCAACCGTTTCCGGCTCAACCTCATCGTCGACAACCAAAGCTGTGCCGGCGCGCCGGTCGTGCATGTCGATCTGCCGACGCATCAGCATCTGGTAGGACGCATCGAGCAATATGTGCACAACGGCACGCTGCTCACCGACTTTTCGCTGATTCGTGCCGGAGGCCTGCACCGCGCCAATGGCGGCTACCTGCTTTTGGACGCGCGCGCCCTGCTGATGCAATCCGGCGCCAGGGAGACGCTCAAGCGCGTACTTCGCGCCGGCGAGATCCGCACCGAATCGCTGGAGCAGACCTACGGACTGATGAGTACCATCACGCTGGAACCCGAACCGGTGCCGCTGGACGTCAAGGTCGTGCTGCTGGGCGAACGCCATTCGTATTACCAGCTGTGCCAGAACGATCCCGATTTCCTCGAGCTGTTCAAGGTTCAGGCCGACCTGGAAGACGAGCTGGACCGTAGTGATAGCCACCAGTCGCTCTATGCACGCATGATCGCCACTCTCGCCCGTGAAGCGACGTTGCGACCTCTCGATCGCAGCGGCGTGGCGGCCGCCATCGAGCGAGCCAGTCGCCTGGCCGACGACCAGAAAAAGCTCGTCGCTCGCCACCGGGTATTGAACGATCTGCTGCAGGAGGCCGACCATTGGGCGGATCGCGACGGTGCCAAGGTCATCTCGCGCGCGCATATCGAGAAGGCTGTCGAGCAGCAGCTCTGGCGCGCCAGCCGATTGCATGAACTCAACCGCGAGCGAATTGTCCGCGGCACCGTGGCGATCGAGATCGAAGGTTCGCGAATCGGTCAGGTCAATGGCCTCACGGTACTCAGCATGGGCGATTATGCCTTCGGCCAGCCCGCCCGGATCACGGCGACCGCACGCCCCGGCCCAGGCCATGTCGTCGATATCGAGCGCGAGGCGCGCCTGGGTGGGCATATCCACTCCAAGGCGGTGATGATCCTGTCGCGCTGCCTGGCCAGTCGCTACGCCCCCGACGTGCCGCTGTCGCTCTCGGCCAGCCTTGCCTTCGAGCAATCCTACGGCGGTGTCGAAGGCGACAGCGCGTCGGTGGCCGAAGCCTGCGCGCTGATCTCGGCCATCGCCCGGGTCGGGATCGACCAGCGGCTGGCGGTGACGGGCTCGATCGACCAGCACGGGCGCGTACAGGCGGTGGGTGGCGTCAACGAAAAGATCGAGGGTTTCTTCGATGTATGCCGGGCGCGCGGCGATGTAAAGGGACATGGCATCTTGCTCCCGGCAAGCAACGTGGAGCACCTGATGATCAAGCGCGAGGTTCGCGAGGCCATGGAAGCCGGCGATTTCAGGATCTATGCCATCGAGCGGCTCGACCAGGCACTGGAAATGCTGACCGGCATGCCACCTGGCGAGGCGGACGAGAGCGGCCGCTACCCCGCGGGCAGCGTCAATGCGCGGGTGGTCGAACGCCTGGCAAGCTTTCACAGGGCGGTGAAGAAGCGAGTCGGCGATGGCGATGACAAGGAGGAGGACGCCCCAGGTGACGGCGAGGAGGTCAATGACGATGAGTGAACAGGAGCGAACCGATGGCCAGCAAGCACCGCTACTGAACGCCGCTCGCGTGCTGGCTCTGTTGGACGCCTCGCGACATAGCCTCTCGGCACTGGCCGTCGCCGTGGATCTGGCCAGCCGACGACAGGCCGAGCTGGTGGCCCTCTACGTGGAGGACATGGACCTGATGGCGTGTGCGGCCTTCCCGTTCTCCTGCGAAATCGGCAGTCAGTCGGGGGCGACGCGGCCTTTCACGCACGCCTCGCTGGAAGCCACTCTCGTCCGCCAGCGTCAGCGCGTGAACCGGGCGCTCACCGCCGCCGTCGCCGGTCGCCATGTACGGCACCGGCTCGAGGTCGGTCGCGGGCAGGTGGCAAGCGAAGCGCTGACCCTGGCCGGCCCCGCTGACGTGCTGGTGATGGGCAAGGCGGGCGTCACCGAGCGCTGGGGCGCGCGCCTGGGCTCCACCAGCCGTCGCTTGATCCTGGAGGCTCCCTGCGCCGTGCTGCTGTGGGACGACCGGCACCCCTTCCGACCCGGCCCGCTACGCTGGCGAGCCCAAGCGGGGACCGAACATGAAGCCGCCCCCGCGATTCCCGAGCCGCTCGTCTCGCTGTTCGATGGCATGGCGCCATTGCACGCGCGCCACGCCGGAGAGCTCGAGAGCTTGGTGTCCCGAGCCGAAGCCGGAGGCTTGCTACTGCATCGCGCCGAGCTGGTCCAGCTGCTCGACGAGGATGCCGATCTGTTGGCAAGACTGCCTCTTCCGATTCTCGTCATCCCATAGATAAAAGCGCCGAGCCTGGATGCCAAGCGCCGATCAAGCGTCGAGGCGCTCTCCCTGTTGAGTTGGCGTCCAGGGAGGCGACGGAATCGGGGCTTCCGGCGTTTCCAGGGGCGGCTCTTGCAGCCGCGGCATGGCGTCGACGCGCCGATCGACATAATGGAGGAGTACAAGCTGAGCCACCAGCACCACGAAGCACCACATCAGCCCTTCGAACACGACAGCATTCCTCAATGAGGCCGAATCGGCCTCGTCGAGTCGAGTGTAGTCCTCGCCGTGGCGGACCAGAAGGAGTCGCGACGATCAAATTTTGCTATAGCCTCGCCTCGACTCTCTCCAATATTTGACGACTCACTTTGTTCACCAACGGCCTGGCTGCCTTGTTCACGGCCTTTTCCATGAATCGATTGCGCAGGGTATAGGTCAACGTGAAGTGCACCTCGGTGCCTTCGTCCACCCGAACGAGCCGGTAACTGCCTTTGTTGTACACCCCTTCGGTGGATTCCCAGGAAAGCAGTTCCGGCGGGCGCTTCTCGACGATAGCGCCATCGAAGGTCCAGTCCATGCCCACGGCATGGACATGCCATCGGTAGCGATCACCGCCGAGAGGCTCGATCGCCTGGATCAGGTCGGAGTAATCGGCAAAGTCCTCGACCCGCTCCAGCAGCGCGAAGACCCGCTCCGGCGGAGCTCTGAGAATTGCACTGTGTTCGATGGTGGCCATGCGGTTCCTTATAATCCCGGACGACGCTAAAATGCTCTTCCTTCAATCTGCAGGGTACTCATCCTGCTCTATGATGGCTATATCTTCGCTCGCGCAGGCGTTTGTCCGGTAGCGCTCAGCAAACCGCCGAGCGAGATGAAGCGCCCCATTTTTTCCAAGAGGTTCTGCATGTCCACACCCAAGGTCGGTTTCGTGTCGCTGGGTTGCCCCAAAGCGCTGGTGGATTCCGAGCGTATCCTGACCCAGTTGCGTACCGAGGGCTACGAGATCGTGCCCAGCTACGACGACGCCGATGTGGTGGTGGTCAACACCTGCGGCTTCATCGACAGCGCCAAGGCCGAGTCGCTGGATGCCATCGGCGAAGCGATTGCCGAAAACGGCAAGGTGATCGTAACCGGTTGCATGGGCGTGGACGAAGGCGCGATTCGCGACGTCCACCCCAGCGTGCTGGCCGTCACCGGCCCCCAGCAATACGAGCGCGTGGTCGGCGCGGTGCACGAGGCGGCCCCGCGCGACCACCGGCACGACCCGCACATCGACCTGGTGCCGGCCCAGGGTGTCAAGCTGACGCCGCGCCACTATGCGTACCTGAAGATTTCCGAGGGCTGCAACCACAGCTGCAGCTTCTGCATCATTCCCTCCATGCGCGGCAAGCTGGCCAGCCGCCCGGTAGGTGACGTACTGCGCGAAGCCGAAGGGCTGGCCAAGGCCGGCGTGAAGGAGCTACTGGTGATCTCCCAGGACACCAGCGCCTATGGCGTGGATCTGCGCTACGCGCCCGGCGAGTGGCGCGGCCGCGAGGTGAGGACACGCCTCACCGAGCTGTGCGAGGCGCTCTCCGAACTCGGCATCCGCGTTCGCCTGCACTACGTGTACCCCTACCCCCACGTGGACGAGCTGATCCCGCTGATGGCGGCGGGCAAGATCCTGCCCTACCTGGACATCCCCTTCCAGCACGCCAGCCCCAAGGTGCTCAAGGCCATGAAGCGCCCCGCCTTCGAGGATCGGACGCTCGAGCGCATCAAGCGCTGGCGTGAAATATGCCCCGAGCTGACCATTCGCTCCACCTTCATCGTCGGTTTTCCCGGCGAGACCGAAGAGGATTTCCAGTACCTGCTCGACTGGCTGAGCGAGGCCCAGCTCGACCGCGTAGGCTGCTTCCAGTACTCGCCGGTGGAAGGCGCGCCAGCCAACGAACTGGGCCTGGAAACGGTGCCGGACGAGGTGAAGCAGGAGCGCTGGGAGCGCTTCATGGCCCACCAGCAGCAGATCTCCGCCACTCGCCTACAGGGCAAGATCGGCCGCGAGATCGAAGTTTTGGTGGATGAAGCCGACGAGGAGGGACCGATCGGCCGCAGCGAGGCCGATGCCCCCGAGATCGACGGCATGGTGTTCCTGGAGTCGGCACGCACGCTGCGCCCCGGCGACGTGGTTCGAGCCAGGGTGACGAACGCCGACGAGTACGACTTATGGGCGGAGGTGATCGAGGAGAGCCAGCCGGTGAAGTTCCTGGATTACTACTCGGCTTAGAGAAGCAAGCCAGACATAAAAAACGCCACCCTAGGGTGGCGTTTTTCTTGGCTCGAAAGCCGGGTTCGAGCTCCGGCAAGCGGAGCTCGAAGGACGATCAGTCCTGACCCATCTGCTGCTTGATCAGGTCGCCGATGGTGGTCGGGCCACCGGTCTCGACTTCCTGGTCGCGCAGCTTCTTCAGGTTCTGACGCGTGTCGTCCTGATCCTTGGCCTTGATCGACAGGCTGATCGCGCGGTTCTTGCGATCGACGCCGACGATGCGGGCCTCGACGGTGTCGCCTTCGGTCAGCACGTTGCGCGCGTCTTCGACGCGATCGGCGCTGATCTCGGACGCCTTGAGCACGGCGACGACGTCAGTGGCCAGCTCGACGTGAGCTTCCTTGGCATCGACCTCGACCACACGACCGCTGACCACGGAGCCCTTGTCGTTGACGGACAGGTACTCGGCGACCGGGTCGGTATCGAGCTGCTTGATGCCCAGCGAAATGCGCTCGCGCTCCGGATCGATGGAAAGAATGACGGCTTCCGCCTCGTCACCCTTCTTGAAGCGACGCACGGCCTCTTCGCCCGGCTCGGACCAGGACAGGTCGGAGAGGTGAACCAGACCGTCGATGCCGCCTTCCAGACCGATGAAGATACCGAAGTCGGTGATCGACTTGATGGTACCGGACACGCGGTCGCCCTTGTTGTACTGGGCATTGAAGGTTTCCCACGGGTTCGGCGTGCACTGCTTGATACCCAGGGAGATGCGACGACGCTCCTCGTCGATGTCCAGAATCATGACATCCACTTCGTCGCCGATGTTGACGACCTTGGACGGATGGATGTTCTTGTTAGTCCAGTCCATCTCGGACACGTGGACCAGACCCTCGACGCCCTCTTCCAGCTCGGCGAAGCAGCCGTAGTCGGTGAGGTTGGTGACGCGAGCCGGCACCACGGTACCCTCGGGGTAGCGGTCCTTGATGTTGACCCACGGATCCTCGCCCAGCTGCTTCAGGCCCAGGGAGACGCGGTTGCGCTCGCGGTCGAACTTGAGCACCTTGACGTTGATCTCGTCGCCCACGGCCACGATCTCGCTCGGATGCTTGATGCGCTTCCAGGCCATGTCGGTGATGTGCAGCAGGCCGTCGACGCCGCCGAGGTCGACGAAGGCGCCGTAGTCGGTCAGGTTCTTGACGATACCGGTGATCTGCTGGCCTTCCTGCAGAGTGGCGAGCAGGGCCTCACGCTCGGCGCTGTTCTCGGCTTCGAGCACGGCGCGGCGGGACACCACCACGTTGTTGCGCTTGGGGTCGAGCTTGATGACCTTGAAGTCGAGTTCCTTGTGCTCGAGATGCGCGGTGTCGCGCACCGGACGCACGTCGACCAGGGAACCCGGGAGGAATGCACGGATGGAGTCGATGTCGACGGTGAAGCCGCCCTTGACCTTGCCGTTGATCACACCCTTGACGATCTCTTCCTTCTCGAAGGCCGCTTCCAGCACCTTCCAGGCTTCGGCGCGCTTGGCCTTCTCGCGCGACAGGCGCGTCTCGCCGAAACCGTCCTCGACGGCTTCCAGGGCGACACTGACTTCGTCGCCAACGGCGATGGTGAGCTCGCCGTTCTCGTCGCGGAACTGAGCCGCGGGAATCTGTCCTTCGGACTTCAGGCCGGCATTGACGGTGACCCAGTCACCCTCGATGTCGACGACAGTTGCCGTGACGATGGCGCCCGGCTCCATGTTGATGTCCTGAAGGGACTGTTCAAACAGTTCAGCAAAGCTTTCGCTCATGATTTTCCTACGTGATCAACGGTGTTGAGGCGTTGCCGCCTTCTCCGCACCACCAGCGAGTGCGGGCCTTATTTACCAAACCCCCGGGGATGTTAGCGCTGGTTGGACCTGGCCGGGCTTGCCGAGTTGGGAAGTTGCCCGACCATGCCATGACATCCATCGAGGGCGCCGCAAGGGAGATCAAGTCTCGGGGACGAGGCCGCGCTCGGCCAGCCACTCCGTCAACCGTTCCACCACTTCCGGTATACTCAGACGCGTGGTATCCAGCGTTATGGCATCTTCCGCCGGTTTGAGCGGAGCCACGCTGCGCTGCATGTCACGTGCATCGCGTGCCTGAATTTCCTTCAAAAGACTCGATAGACTAGCATCCACCCCCGCTTCCTGCAACTGGAGGTGGCGCCGTCTGGCACGCTCCTCGGGGCTCGCCGTGAGGAATACCTTGAGGTCGGCATCGGGGAATACGACGGTGCCCATGTCGCGGCCGTCGGCCACTAGGCCGGGGGCCTGTCGGAAGTCGCGCTGGCGCTGCAGCAGCGCCTGACGCACGCCATTCAGCCCGGCCACCTGCGACGCCGCATCGCCTACCTGCTCGGTGCGTAACTCACGGCTGACATCGTCGCCTTCCAGCAGCACCCGGGTGCTCTCGTCCTCCGCCAGAAACACCACATCGAGTTCGGCGGCGAGCCGCGCCAAAGCCGGTTCGTCGTCCAGCGCGATGCCGTGACGCTTGGCAGCCAACGCCACCAGGCGGTAAAGGGCGCCGCTATCGAGCAGGCGCCAGCCCAGGCGTTCCGCGACCAGACGGCTGATCGTGCCCTTGCCGGCGCCGCCGGGCCCATCCAGAGTCAGCACCTTGGCTTCGCTCATGCCCCCACCTCTTGCGTCTCCTCGCTCACTCTGAGGCCAACCACCCGTGCGAGTTCCGTGAAGCCCGGGAACGAGGTGGCGACGTTGGCGCAGTCGTCGATGACGATCTCGTCTCCCGCACGCAGGGAGGCCACCACAAAGGCCATGGCAATACGATGGTCGCCCAGGCTGTCGATACGCCCCCCGCCGTAGGCTACCTCGCGGTCGCCGGCACCGACGATATCGATACCGTCCTCTACCACGGTGTGCTCGACGCCGATGATGGCCAGGCCGTCGGCCATGGCCTGGATGCGATCGGACTCCTTCACGCGCAGCTCCTCGGCGCCGCGAAGGCGGGTCACCCCATTGGCGCTGGCCGCAGCGATGAACAGCGCCGGGAACTCGTCGATGGCCAGCGGCACCTGGTCGAGGGGTATGTCGATGCCTTTGAGCGGCGTATAGCGAATGTGCAGGTCGGCCACCGGTTCGCCGCCCACCTCGCGCTCGTTGGTCAGGCGCAGATCGGCGCCCATCAGCTTGAGGATGTTGATCACGCCGATGCGGGTGGGGTTGATCCCCACGTGTTCGAGTAGCAGGTTGGAGCCCGGTGTGATGGCCGCCGCTACCAGGAAGAAGGTCGCCGAGGAGATGTCCGCCGGAACGTCGATGGGCGCCGCGGCGAGCTTGCCGCCACCCTGGAGCCAGCAGGTGTCGCCGTCACGGTGCACCTCATAGCCGAAGCCTGTCAGCATGCGCTCGGTGTGGTCGCGGGTCGGTGCCGGCTCGCGCACGCGAGTCTCGCCCTCGGCATAGAGCCCGGCGAGCAGCAAGCAGGACTTTACCTGGGCGCTGGCCATGGGCATGTCGTAGGTGATGCCCTTGAGCTTCTGGCCGCCACGGATCTTCAGCGGCGGACGCCCGCCTTCGGCGGTGTCGATCTTCGCTCCCATCAGTCGCAGCGGGTCGGCCACGCGTCCCATGGGGCGCTTGGTCAGCGAGGCGTCGCCGATCAGCTCGGTGTCGAAGCCCTGCCCCGCCAGCAGGCCGGCGAACAGGCGCATGGCGGTACCGGCGTTGCCCACGTAGAGCGGGCCGGAAGGTGCCTTGAGGCCGTGCATGCCGACGCCATGCACGGTCACCCGCCCTTGGTGCGGCCCTTCGATAGCCACGCCCATTTCGCGAAATGCCTGCAGGGTGGCCAGACTGTCCTCCCCTTCCAGGAAGCCCTTCACCTCCGTGACCCCTTCGGCCAGGGCGCCGAGCATGATCGAGCGATGGGAGATCGACTTGTCGCCGGGCACGCGGATGCGCCCGGCCACGCGCCCGCCGGGAGCGGCGCGGAAGGAGAGCTTGCCTTGTCGTTGCATCTGGTATTCCGCCTGATAACTGGTCTGGTTCAGGAGAGAGTCGAAATAGTGCCGGGCATGGCTCGCCCGGTCGAAGGTGGCGAGCATGGCATCGCCGTCGCCGGCCTCCACCGCGCGGCGCAACCGGCCGAGCCCCGCCTCGAAGTCGTCGAGGGCGGCCAGCACGGCATCGCGGTTGGCGGTGAAGATGTCGCGCCACATCACCGGATCGCTGCCGGCGATGCGGGTGAAGTCGCGAAAGCCTCCCGCCGCGTAGCGGAAGATATCCAGGCGTTCGTCCTGGCGCGCCAGGGTATCGACCAGCGAGAACGCCAGCAGATGCGGCAGGTGGCTGGTGCGCGCCAGCACCTGGTCGTGCCGCTCCACCTCCATCTCCAGCACTTCGGCACCGCACACCTGCCACAGCGCCCGCACGCGAGCGACGGCAGCCGGGGCGGTATCGGCCGCGGGAGTGAGAATGACCTTGTGATTGGCGTAGAGCCGTGGATCTGAGGCCGCCACCCCGCTCTTCTCCGAGCCGGCGATGGGGTGTCCCAGCACCAGCCCGGCCGGTAGCTCGCCGAAGGCCGCCAGGGCGCAGTCGCGTACCGCGGCCTTGGTGCTGCCCACATCGGTGATCACCACGCGCGGCGCCGCGCCGCTCACGGCGCCTTTCGGCAGCGCCGCGGCCAGGTCGGCCATCACGCCCCGCATGGCCAGCACCGGCACCGCCAGGACGATCAGACTGGCCCCCTCGACGAGCGGCGCCAACCGCGTATCGCCCCCATCGATCAGGCCCATCTGGATGCCGCGCTCGATCTCGGCGGCGTCCGGGTCGCAAGCAACGATGCTCCGTTCGTGACCGGAGGCGCGCAGCGCGGCGGCCAGCGAACCGCCGATCAACCCCAGGCCGACGATGAGGATGCGCGACTCGGCCGACGGCTCACCGTGGGCGTTGCCGACCGCCACGCCTACAGCACGCCCACGGGGTAGGAGCCGAGCACCTTCACTTCGGAGGCGCGCAGGCGCACTTCCTCGAGTACGGCGGCGACTCGCGGCTCATCCACGTGGCCCTTGAAGTCGATGAAGAAGACGTAGTTCCACACACCGGTGCGCGAGGGGCGCGTTTCCAGGCGCGTGAGGTCGATCTGGTGCCGATGGAACGGCTCCAGAAGGTCGTGCAGAGCGCCGGGCTGGTTGCGCATGGCCACCACGATCGAGGTCTTGTCCTCGCCGGACATCGGCACGTGCTGGCTGCCGATGATCAGGAAGCGCGTGGAGTTGTCGGGGCGATCTTCGATCTTCTCGGCGATCTTCTCGAGACCGTAGAGCTTGGCCGCCATGTCGCCGGCGATGGCCGCACTGTGCCACTCGCTCTTGACCAGTCTTGCCGCCTCGGCGTTGGACGAGACCGGCACCCGCTCGGCACGTGGAAAATGCGCATCGAGCCACTTGCGACACTGTGCCAGCGACTGCGGATGCGAGTAGATGCGCGAGATCTTGTCACGCAGGGTGGTGTCGGCGATCAACAGGTGATGGTGAATGCGCAGCACCACTTCACCGCAGATGTGGATCGAGGAGTCGATGAAGGAATCCAGGGTGTGGCTGACCACGCCCTCGGTGGAGTTCTCCACCGGCACCACGCCGTAGTTGACGGCCCCCGCCTCGACCTCGCGAAAGACCTCGTCGATGGCCGCCATGGGCATGCTGACCGCGCTGTGACCGAAGTGCTTGAGCGCCGCCTGCTGGGTGAAGGTGCCTTCCGGCCCGAGATAAGCCACCTTGGTCGGCTGTTCCAGTGCCAGGCAGGCGGACATGATCTCGCGGAACAGCCGCGCCATCTCCTCGCTGTTGAGCGGCCCGGGGTTGAGCTCCATGATACGACGCAACACCTGGGCTTCGCGCTCGGGGCGGTAGAAGACGGCGCTCGGGTCGCTCTGGGTCTTGACCTCGGCGACTCGCTTGGCGCACTCCGCGCGGGCGCTGATCAGGCGCAGGATTTCGTTGTCCAGATCGTCGATGCGTTCGCGCAGCGAGTCGAGGTTGGGGGTATCGGTCATGGGCTTATCCCCTGCGTTGCTCGAAGTCGGCCATGAATGCGATCAGCGCCTCGACCGCTGCCTCGGGCACGGCGTTGTACAGGCTCGCCCGCATGCCGCCGACACTACGATGCCCCTTGAGGTTGAGCAGCCCGGCCTCCTCGGCCTCGGCCAGGAACGGCTTGTCGAGCCGCTCGTCGGCCAGCACGAAGGGCACGTTCATGCGCGAACGGTTGTGTCTGGCGATCGGATTGGAGTAGAGCCCGCTTTCGTCGATGTAGGCATACAGCCGCGCTGCCTTGCGTGCGTTCAGCGCATCCATCGCCTCCAGGCCGCCAATGTCGTGCTTGAGCCACTGGAACACCAGACCCGCCAGGTACCAGGCATAGGTGGGTGGCGTATTGACCATGGAGCCCGCGTCGGCCATGGCGCGATAGTCGAAGAGGCTGGGCATGCGTTCGCAGCGCCGGTCGAGCAGATCGTCGCGCACCAGCACCAGGGTCAGGCCGGCGGGACCGATGTTCTTTTGCGCACCGGCATAGATCACGCCGAAGCGCGACACGTCGAGCGGCCCCGACAGGATGCTCGACGAATAGTCGCACACCAGCGGCACATCGACATCGGGGATATAGTCGAACTCGAGCCCGCCGATGGTCTCGTTGGCGGTGTAGTGCAGGTAGACGGCATCATCCGACAGCGCCAGGTCGGCCTGGGCGGGCACTTCGGTATGGCCGCTGGCTTCGCTGGACCCCGCCACGTGCACCCCAAAGCCCAACTGCTTCGCTTCCGCCTGCGCCTTCTTGCCCCAGATCCCGGTATAGACGAAGTTGGCACTGCCGCCCCGCCCCAGCAGGTTCATGGGCACCATGGAGAACTGCAGGCTGGCACCGCCCTGCAGGAACAGGACCCTGTAGTTCTCGGGAACATCGAGCAGCTCGCGCAGGTCGGCCTCGGCCTGCTCGGCGATGGCCACGAACTCGGGCGAGCGGTGGCTCATCTCCATGACCGAGAGCCCGCGCCCGTGATAGTCGAGCATCTCTTCCCGCACCCTCTCGAGCACCGCGGTGGGCAGCGCCGCGGGACCGGCGCAGAAGTTATAGTGGCGTGTCATCAGCGTGGTGTTCCGTTTCAGGATTCTTCGTTCTCGTCGGCCGCGCCCTGCTCTGACGAATCAGTAGCCTCGGACTGTGCTGCCCCCTCCGACTCGCCTTCGATGGCTTCGCTGTCGTCCGCCTCCGGCTCGTCGATGCGCACGGTCTTGACCAGCTTCTCGTCGTTGCCCAGGCGGATCAACATCACGCCCTGGGTGTTGCGCGAGGTGATCGACACCTCGTCGACGCGAGTACGTACCAGCGTGCCCCGGTCGGTGATCAGCATCATCTCGTCGGCTGAGTAGACCTGCATGCCGGCCACAAGGGCGCCGTTGCGCTCGCTTGTCTGCATGGCGATCACGCCCTGGCCGCCACGCCCGCGCAGCGGGAACTCCTCGAGCCGAGTGCGCTTGCCGTAGCCGTTCTCGGAGGCGGTGAGGATATAGATCTGCCCACCGTTGCCGTTCTCCAGGGCCGCATTCTCTTCGCCCTCCGCGTCATTGTCGGCATTGGCATCGATCTGCTGGCTCTGGGGAATGATCAGGCTGATCACCTCGGCGCCGCCCAGCAGGCGCATGCCACGCACGCCGCGAGCGGTGCGCCCCATGGCGCGCACGGTGGTCTCCTCGAAGCGGATCGCCTTGCCGTTGGAAGAAAGCAGCATCGCATGATCGTTGCCCGACGTGATGGCGGCGCCCACCAGACGATCGTCCTCTTCGATATCGATGGCGATCAGGCCGACGCTACGCGGCCGCGAGAACTGGTCGAGGCTGGTGCGCTTGACGGTGCCCTTGGCGGTGGCGAAGAAGATGTAGCAGTCGGGGCTGTAGTCGCGCACCGGCAGGATGGCGTTGATCGACTCGCCCTCGTCCAGCGGCAGCAAATTGACCAGCGGCTTGCCGCGCGACCCGCGACTGGCCACCGGCATCTCGTAGACCTTGAGCCAGTAGACCTTGCCCTTGTTGGAGAAGAGCAACACGGTGTCGTGGGTCGAAGCCACCAGCAGATGCTCGATGACGTCCTCGTCCTTCATGGCGGTGGCGGACTTGCCGCGACCGCCGCGACGCTGGGCCTGGTAGTCGGAAAGCGGCTGGGTCTTGGCGTAGCCGGTCCGCGAAACCGTGACCACCATGTCCTCTTCGGCGATCAGATCCTCCATGGAGAGGTCGAGGTGGCTGGCCTGGATCTCGGTACGCCGCGGATCGCTGAACTGATCGCGCACGGCGGTGAGTTCTTCGCGGATCACCTCGAGCAGTCGCTCGCTGGAGGCCAGGATCGCGGAGAGCTCGGCGATCTTCTCGAGAATACCGAGGTACTCGTCGAGCAGCTTCTCGGTCTCGAGCCCGGTCAGGCGATGCAGGCGCAGCTCGAGGATGGCCTGAGCCTGGGCCGGCGAGAGGCGGTACTCGGTGCCGGTGGTGTTGAGACCGAAGCCCTCTTCGAGCTCCTCGGGCTTGCACGAGGTGGCACCGGCGCGCTCGAGCATGGCGGTGACCTGCCCGGGCTGCCATACCTTGTCGAGCAGCTTTTCCTTGGCCTCAGCGGCACTCGGCGAGGCCTTGATCAGTTCGATCACCTCGTCGATGTTGGAAATGGCCACGGCCAGGCCTTCCAAAATATGGCCGCGCTCGCGAGCCTTCTTCAGTTCGTACAGGGTGCGCCGGGTGACGACCTCGCGGCGGTGACGAATGAAGGCCTCGAGAATCTCCTTGATATTGAGGATCTTGGGCTGGCCGTCCTCGATCGCGACCATGTTGATACCGAAGACGTTCTGCAGCTGGGTCTGGGCGAAGAGGTTGTTGACCACGACCTCACCGGATTCGCCTCGCTTGACCTCGATCACCACGCGCAGGCCGTCCTTGTCGGACTCGTCGCGCAGCTCGGCGATGCCCTCGATCTTCTTGTCCTTGACCAGCTCGGCGATCTTCTCGATCAGCCGCGCCTTGTTCACCTGGTAAGGCAGCTCGGTGACGATGATGTGGTCGCGGCCGGTCTTGTCGTCGTGCTCGATGGTGTGTCGGGCGCGTACGTAGATGCGCCCGCGCCCGGTGCGGTAGGCCTCGAGGATGCCGGCACGCCCGTTGATGATGCCCGCGGTGGGGAAGTCGGGCCCGGAGATGTACTCCATGAGATCGTCGACGGTCAGGGTGTAGTCGTCGATCAACGCCAGGCAACCATCGATCACTTCGCCCATGTTGTGCGGCGGGATATTGGTGGCCATGCCCACCGCGATGCCCGAGGAGCCGTTGATCAGCAGGTTGGGCACCTTGGTCGGCAGCACGTCGGGAATGCGCTCGGTGCCGTCGTAGTTGTCGACCCAGTCGACCGTATCCTTGTCGAGGTCGGCCAGCAGCTCGTGGGCGAGCCGGGCCATGCGCACCTCGGTGTAACGCATGGCCGCGGCGCTGTCGCCGTCGATGGAACCGAAGTTGCCCTGGCCGTCGACCAGCACGTGGCGCATGGAGAAGTCCTGTGCCATGCGCACGATGGTGTCGTAGACCGCGCTATCACCGTGTGGGTGATACTTACCAATGACATCGCCCACTACACGGGCCGATTTCTTGTAGGCCTTGTTCCAGTCGTTGCCGAGTTCGTGCATGGCGAACAGTACGCGCCGGTGTACCGGCTTGAGACCGTCCCGCACGTCCGGCAGCGCCCGGCCGATGATCACGCTCATCGCGTAGTCGAGATACGATTGCTTGAGTTCGTCCTCGATATTGACTGGCAGAATCTCTCTGGCGATGTCACCCATGGGTTGTCGAATCCTTTGCGCTACAAGCGGATTGGCGCGTCGCGTGCGACGCGCCATTGCAGCCTGCCATCATACCACTCTGACGGGCACAAAGGCAGCGTGCGGGACAGCGCAAGGAAAGCCTGGACAGGGCCGGGCAGATGGTGCTGTGGCTTAATCTTGCTTGGGCAGCACCAACGGCTCCAGCGCTTGGCGGATCTCCCCTTCGATGGCCATGGATTGCTGGGCGCGAACGTCGAGCAGGACGAAAGTGAGGTCGGCATCGGTCACCAGCCTTGCGTCGCTCAGACGGCGGATCTGCTGGTACATGCGTGCGCTGCGGCTACCGAGTTCGGCCACCTGGGTGAGCACTTCGAGGTCGTCGCCCGCCACGGCGGCCAGGCGGTAGTTGATGTTGAGGTTCACCGCCACCAGCGCCGGGTTACCGGAAGCGAAGTGACGGGCGAGATCCGGACGGTCGTCGAAGTAGCCCCAGCGCCCCTCTTCGAAGAACTCGAGATAGCGTGCGTTGTTGACGTGGCCGTAGCCATCGAGATGATAGCCGCGCACGCGCAGAGTGACGCGGGAAATACGAGCATCCACTTTAACTCTCCCTATATATAGGACAGCCATAGGCTAAAAGTCAGCCATAGGCGTTATCAGACAGTCATTGGCGGCCCGCCCTGATCGACGCTTGCCAACGATACGGCGGCCCAGGCTGTGGCAGCGACCGGTATGCTTTGGCCGAGTCGGCGCTCCCGATTCTAGGCCCGCTCCGACAACCAATTCAAACAACAGTTTGAATTTTCATCTATCGTCGCTTCCGCTTTGCCACTGGAACCCCCGCCCCCCCTTCGCCATAATATGCGTCCTTTTCGTTCAGGGAATGCGCCATGTGGTTCAAGCACTTGCACCTTTACCGCCTGCATGGGGCCGCGGCGATACCCGCGGCCGACCTGGAGACGGCGCTGGCCGAACAGGCGGCGCGTCCGCCGGCCAGTCAGGAAGCCCGGCGCGTGGGCTGGTGCCCGCCCGCGGGGCGTGCCGGCACCGCCCTGCTGCATGAGCTGCAGGGGCAACGGCTGATGACCATGCTTCGCCACGAGCGGCTGCTGCCCGCCGGCGTGGTGCGCGAGGAGGTCGAGGAGCGTGGCGCCGAGATCGAGACGCGCGAAGGCCGCAAGCTGCGCCGCAAGGAAAAGCAGGAACTCAAGGAGCAGGTCTACGAGGAATTCTTGCCGCAAGCGTTCGTGCGCACCCAGAAGGTGGATATGTGGTGGGACACGCGCCGCGACCTGATCGCGGTGAACACCAGTTCACGCAAGCGTGCCGAGGAGGCGCTGGACCTGCTACGCGAGACGCTGGGCAGCCTCAAGGTGACGCCGCTGGCGACCCGCACCCTGCCGATGCGCGCGATGACCCAATGGCTCGCAGAGGAAGGTTCTCGCCCCACCTCGCTGCAGCTGGGAGACCAGGTCGAGCTCAAGGCCAAGGGCGACGACGGCGTGCTGCGTGCCCGCCAGGTCGATCTGGATAGCGACGAAATCCAGCAGTTGCTGGCGGCAGGCCGCCAGGCCAGTCGTCTGGGCGTGGAGATCGAAGGCCGGCTCGGCTACGTACTGCACGATGACCTGACTCTTAAATCGTTGCGCTTCAGTGACGCACTAATCGACGAAGCGAGCGAGACTGAGGATGATGGAGACGCCATCGTGCGACTCGAGGCCGACTTCATGCTGATGAGTCAGGCCCTGGCGGAAGAAATAGAGCAATTGATCGGATGGCTGGGCGGCGAAGCCTCCCAGGCCGCATCGCAGGACAGTGCATGACCGATGATACTTCGATGAACGAGACACCGACCGGCAACCTGGCCGAGGACCCCTGGGCCGATATCCGCCCCTACCGTGACGACGAGGTGGCCGCAGTGCTGGCGCGTCTGGCCGGCAATCGCGAACTGCTCGACGCCTTGACCCGCTACCGCCTGCCGCGTCTTCATCGGCGGATGCCGTGGCTGGCACGCGCCGTCGCCTCCTATGCCATTCGTCGCGAGACTCGTGACGTGTTCAGCGTACGCGACTTCCAGATGCGTGTGGCGTACTACATGGAGCGGATGCTCCGCACCTCCACCGACGAATTCCGCGTCGAAGGGTTGGATCGCCTGGACCCGAACACCGCGTATCTGTTCATCGGCAATCATCGCGATATCTCACTGGACCCGGCGTTCGTTAACTATGCCCTGCACCAGGCGGGCCGCGACACGGTACGCATCGCCATTGGCGATAACCTTCTCAAGAAACCCTACGTGACTGATCTGATGCGGCTCAACAAGAGCTTCATCGTACCGCGCGCGCTGCGTGGCAAGCGCGCCATGCTGGCCGCCTACCAGTCGCTCTCGAGCTATATTCGCCACTCCATCATCGAGGACAACCATTCGATCTGGATGGCCCAGCGCGAGGGACGCGCCAAGGACGGCATCGACCGCACCGACCCGGCGATCGTCAAGATGTTGACCATGGCTCGCCGCCTGGAGGACCGCCAGGCCCCCATCGGCGCCGCCATCGCCGAGCTGCGGCTGGTACCGGTGTCGATCAGCTACGAGTACGATCCCTGTGACTTGCAGAAAGCGCGCGAGCTGCATGCGGTGCATAGCCAAGGGCGCTACGAGAAAAGCGAATTCGAAGACATCCAGTCGATCGTCGCCGGCATCACCGGGCACAAGGGGCGCGTGCAGTTGCGCTTCGGCGAGCCGCTGGGAGCGAATTACGATACGCCCGAATCCGTCGCCGCAGAGATCGATCGCCAGGTGGTCGAAGGCTATCGTCTCTTCCCCAGCCACTATCTGGCGCTGGAAGCCTTGGGCGATGCGCCGGAACTGCTGGACCTGAGCGAGGTCAGCGATGTTGACCGCGCCCGTTTCCAGGCGCGCCTGAACGACGTTCCCGCCGAGCTGCGCAATTGGTGGTTGGCACAGTATGCCAACCCGGTACGCCACAAGGCATCCCGGCTGATCGATAACGAGGCATCGTCGCTACGATGAATGCAGCCACTTCGCCGCCGTCTCCACGCGGCACCCTGAATCGCGAGACCCAGGCCCGAGAGGCGCATCGGGTCACGCTGATCGGTGCCGTCATTGACTGTGCCGTCGGCCTGCTCAAGGTCCTGGCCGGCTGGATGGTCGGCTCGGCGGCGCTGATCGCGGACGGCATCCACTCTTTCTCCGACCTGGTGACGGATGTCTTCGTGCTGGCGGCGACCCATTTCGGCCGCCAGGCACCCGATATCGATCACCCGTATGGACATGGGCGCATCGAGACGTTGGCCACGCTATGGCTGGGCAGCGTGTTGATCTTCGTCGCCGGCGGCATCGCCTGGGCCAGCCTCTCCCGCCTATTGGACGGCGATCCGATACCCGCCCCCGGTATTTGGGCCATTGGCGTCGCCCTGCTCTCGCTGATCGCCAAGGAGTGGATCTTCCGCTACACCATGAGTGTCGCCAAGCGTGTTCGCTCGCGCCTACTCGAGGCCAATGCCTGGCATTCGCGTTCGGACGCCCTCTCTACTGGCGTGGTTTTGGTGGGCCTAGTGGCCGCACAGTTCGGCGCCGGCTGGGTCGACGCAGTCGCCGCCATCGTGGTTGGGATAATGGTCGGACAAGTGGGTTGGCGGCTGCTGTGGGAGTCGGGACGCGAGCTGATCGATACCGCCCTGCCCGAAAGCGACCAGCAGAAGATGAAAGCCGTAGCCGAGGCAGTACCCGGAGTGGATAGCGTGCACGACGTGCGTACCCGCTCGGTCGGCAGCCACGTGGTGCTCGACCTGCATATCGTCGTGCCGCCGAGACTGTCCGTCTCCGAGGCCCACGAGATCGGCAATGCGGTGAGTCGTCAACTGCGTGAGGCCTACCCCGAACTGGCCGACGTGACCTTCCATATCGATCCCGAGGACGACTCCAACCAGATCGAGCATAGCCTGCGCCCCGGCCTGCCCTTGCGCAGCGACGTCGAGAGCATCCTCGACGAAGTGTGGCAAGACTGCCCGGCCTGGCACAACCGAGTCGCCCTGGACCTTCACTACCTGGCCGAGCAGATCGATGTGTCGGTATACGTGCATCAACTCCCCGCCGGCCAGAGCCTGGATGACGCCGCCCACGAACTGCGCAAATGCTCTCCTCACCTCAGCTGGATGGGCCGCCTGAGGGTGTGGCAAGGGCCGGGGAAAGGCTAACCCCGCTCCAAGCCCGGCCCACTCGTACACGGGTATGATACGGGTCATACCTATTTGTTAACGCCGCCCTCCTTTATACTCGTGCCGAAGAGTTACATTCCTTAACATCCCTCCCGGCGCGACTCGATGACACGACCCCCCGCCTCACCCGCTCATTCCCCAGGCCGACGCCGTTTCCTGGCCGGCCTGGGAGCGCTATGGCTGGCCGCCGGGCTCGGGCTATCGCCGGGGATACTGGAAGCTCGCATCGATCGCGCCCGCCTGCGCGACAGCATGCAACGTCTCCACGGGGGTGCGGGGCTGGCGATGCTTGAAGAGTGGTTCACCCTGCTGGATCGCCTCCAGGGCGCCGAATTGAATACCCAGTTGCGCGAAGTGAACGAATTCTTCAATCGACGCGTGCGTTGGCTCGAGGACATCGATATCTGGCGGCAGGAGGACTACTGGGCCACGCCGCTGGAAACCATGGGCAAGCGGCAAGGCGATTGTGAGGACTACTCGATCGCCAAGTACGTGACCTTGAAGGAGATCGGCGTGCCGGGCTCGAAGCTGCGCATGATCTACGTGCGGGCGCGTATCGGCCGCAGCCAGATTACGCAGGCACACATGGTGCTGGGGTATTACGAGACGCCTACCGCCGTGCCTCTGTTGCTGGACAACCTGGTGTCCTCGATCACGCCGGCGACACAGCGTACCGATCTCGACCCGCTCTTCAGCTTCAACAGCACCGGCCTATGGACTGGCGGCTCCCCGCAGTCGCGAGCGGATCCGCTGGCGCGGTTGTCACGCTGGCGTAGCGTGATCGAGCGCATGGAGCAGCAGGGGTTTCTGTGAGACGACAACGAAAAAAACGCACTACGGCCAAGCACAGGCAGTTGACGCCGGCGCTCGGCAGCCGTGTGCAACGGAACGCAGCATGACGTTCATTCCTGGGGGAACGATACGATGTCCTTGATCAAGCAGCTCTGGCTCACCATTGCGGCACTGCTGTTGCTGGCCTTTGTCGGCAGCCTGCTCATCGGCGTGACGAGTAGCCGGCACTACATCGAGCAGGAGACCCACATCAAGAACAGCGACAACGCCAACGCCCTGGCGCTCTCCATGAGCCAGATGGAGAAGGACCCGGTGACCCTCGAGCTGCTGCTGGCCGCCCAGTTCGACACCGGCCATTACCGGCGCATCGCGCTTTACGACCCGGAAGGCGGCATCATCGAGCAGCGGGAGGCCAGCGAGCATATCGACGACGTGCCGGCATGGTTCGTCGATCTGGTGCGCTTCGAGGTGGCCCCGGGGCAGGCGGTGGTACAGGATGGCTGGCGTCAGTTCGGCATACTGGAGCTGGAAAGCCAGCACAGCTATGCGTACCGCTCGCTGTGGCGCAGCACCCTGGTGCTGACCGGCTGGTTCGCCCTTGCCGGTACCATCAGCCTGCTACTGGCCAGTTGGATCGTGCGCGCTATTCGCCGTCCGCTGCGTGACGTGGTCAACCAGGCCCAGGCCATCGGCCAGCGCCGCTTCACCATCGCCAACGAACCTCGAACGCAGGAACTTCGAGTCGTCGTGCAGGCCATGAATCGCCTTTCGGAAGCGGTACGTCAGATGCTCGGCGAGGAGAGCGACAAGCTCGACCAGCTGCGCCGCCGCATGCAGCACGATCCGGTAACCGACACGCTGACCCGCGCCCCGTTGCTCGACCGGCTGGAATCGCATCTGCGCAGCGAGAAGGAGGATGCCAGCGGCACCCTGGCCATGGTACGTATTGCACGCCTGGCCGAGGTCAACCAGAGGCTCGGCCATGCCGCAACCGACACGCTGCTGGTTCGGATCGCTCGACGCCTCGATCAACTGGCGAACCTATACGGGTACGGTACCGTGGGGCGCCTGAACGGCAGCGATTTTGCCCTGATCCTGCCACGCCAGCACGACCTGGAAGCGGTCGGTCGCGACCTCGAGGAACGCCTGCGCAGTCTGGGTGAAGAGCTGAGCGCCGACGTGTCGCTGCCCTCCGCGCTTTGCCAGTACCACCAGGGCGAAGGCCGAGGTGAGCTGCTGGCCAGCCTGGACGGCGCCCTGGCCAGCGCGGAGAGCCAGGGACCCTTCGGGCAGACCCGGGTCGAAGAGCCGGCCAGCAGTGTTCTCTTCACGCGGCACGACGAATGGCGTCAAGCGCTGTCCGAAGCCCTCGAACAGGGAGTTCTGCTGGCGCACTATCCGGTACTCGACGCTCATGATCGCTTGATACACCACGAAGCGCCTTCCCGGCTGCGCCTGAAAGGCGAATGGCGTCCGGCCGGCGTTTTCCTGCCGTGGGTCGGGCGCCTGGGTATGTCGCCCATCCTCGACTTGGCCGTGGTCAGCGCCGCCATGGATGACACCGCCGCCAGCGGCAAGCCAGTCGGTATCAACCTGTCGTCCGATTCGCTGGGCGACGGCCACTTCGTCGGCGAGTTGATCGCTCGCGTCCGCGCCCGGACGGACATCGCGCCTCTGCTCTGGTTCGAGCTACCGCAGTCGGTCGCCTTGCAGCAGCCTCAGGCGCTCAAGACACTCTGCCACGCCCTCCTGACGCTGGGCTGCAAGGTAGGTCTCGAGCATGTCGGCACCCAGTTCGGCAAGATCGAAGGGGTACAGGATCTGGGATTGAGCTTCGTGAAGATCGACGCCGCGCTGAGTCAAGGTGTCGAGGACCGGCAGGACCAACAGAGCCTGCTGCGCGGCATGGCCACCCTGGCCCACTCGCTGGGCATCATGGCCATCGCCGAAGGCGTGGAGAGCCGTGGCGCCGCCGAGGTGCTCTTCAATCTGGGGCTGGATGGCGTTACTGGACCGGGCGTACGCCACACGCAAACCGGCGATATGAACTGAGCGTCACTTCGGATTCAGATGACACCGCTGTCGTCTGAGTCCGACATCAACCCCACGCTATTCATGCGTTGGCGCAACGATTGACGATCAAGCAACTTCTGCTGGGCCGGCTCGGGCAGATCGGTGAAGCTGATCACCCCCTTGTCCATCAAGACGTTGATGACATCTTCCAACACCCGCACGAACGCCAGGTCGGACTTCGTCAGCGCCAGGCTTTCGGCATCTCCCGATAGGAAGAGCTGCAGTTCGGGCGAGGAGGAAGGCATGTATTCATGGCATTCCTCCGTTTCCTCGTGGCTGACCTGTGCGACCCGCCCCGAATCGTCGCGTTTGATGAACATGGTTCCGCCCTCGTATTGTCTCTGCGCAGATTAACAAACGCCCTGCCCGGTGTCTCCGGGCAGGGCGAAGTTGCTGCTACTTGTAATGGATTACTGGTCGATATTCAGCTGGCCGCTTGCCAACATTTTCTGCAACAGATCGGCGCTGTCGTCGGCATTCGCACCAAAGTCACCGAACGACTTGCCTTCCAACGTGATGATCTGATCGGCGTTCTCCTTGTTACCCCCAAGCGTGCCATCAGAGCTGACATAGAGCACCACATTGCCGCCCTCTTCGGCTGCATAGACGAAGTCGCCAATCGAATCGCTTCCCTCGCCCTGGAGCAATTCCGCCAGATCCAGCCGGTCCGCCTCGTCGCCCAGCCCGAATTCACCCGTCGTAAAGTCTTTCACGACGTCCTTGGCGGGATCGCTGTCGCTCCCTTCGTCACCCAGCTTCCAAGCGAAGGTATCGGCGCCCAATCCACCGTAGAGAGTATCGTCGCCGGCGCCGCCGATAAGGGTATCGCTGCCGCCGCCGCCGACGAGCACATCATTACCGGTTCCGCCATCAAGGATGTCGTTGCCGCCATCGGCGCGGGCGCTATCCATCAGCTCCTGCCAGTGAGACTTGACGTAGGAGAGGACCTCCTCGTCGCTCGGCGCATCACCCGGGTTGCCGCTCGCCCAGCGCAGGTACTCCACAAGCCCTGCATAACCCATTCCATTGTGGCTGCCCGCAGTGTACGACTCGCCGGTATTACCGTTGGTCCAGGCCAGGTGATCGGTGTTGATGGCGTCACCGAAGAGGATGTCATTGCCATCCCCGCCGGAAAGCACATCGTCACCCAGCGCAGCCAGCTCATCGCTCCGCGAACCACCCTGCAATGCAGCGTCGAGGTCCGAGGGGGTATTGACGATATCGACTTCACCAACGGGGCCAGTGACACTCTCGACTACGTCCACTGGGTAAAACCCAGGGAAGGGCGTCCAAGACCAAACCAATTTTTGTCCTACTACAAAAGATTCAGAATCTTCGCCAGCATCATTCGTATTATCAAAGAACCTCAGATAGTTCTCGCTGACCCCGCTGCCAATTCCCGTCCCATGCACCTGGCTGATATTGCTCAGCGCCTCGAAGGCCTCGACGGATTCCTTGAACACCTCGTAGCTAGTGCTAGTTCCCGGCCCTTTCAGGTTACCACGAGAATTGAAGTAAACCGTCGGATCACCATCGGTCAGGAAGTAGGACAGATTCTGGAAACCGTCAGCAGTGGAAGCGCCGTTGCCTTGCTGGGCATTGAACCAGGAAACAGCCTGCTGGAACGCCGCCTCATAATTCGTGCTCCCATTCGTACTCAGCGCGTTGATCGCCGCAATGAGCTGATTGACGTTTCCATCGTTCAAGTTCTGGATATTAGCTTTCGTACTTGATCCAGATGAGAACGCCACCAGTTGCACATTGACCGTGCCGTCATGGTCCTTGAGCTGATTGGCCAGGTTCAGCAGGGCCTGCTTGGTCAGGTCCATGCGACTCAGGCTGCCGGTGCCTGAAGCTTCCGCCATGCTGCCGGACACATCGACGATCAGCGAGATGTTGTAGTCCTGGCCAGGCTCGACGATGGAGAACTTGCCGCCCATGTCACCAATCAGTACGTCGTTACCCGCTCCAGTCTCAACCGTACTGTCGTCATTGCCCTCGACTTTCAGTTTGTCCATGGCAGCAGTATCGCTGTCCGTCGCTTCAGCCGTCTCGACCGAAACATCTCCATTCGGGCTGGACTCGGTGGCCGTTGCCTTGACGGTGAGAGTGAACTCATCGGTACCCTTGGGTACGGTAATGATCAGGCCTTCCGACACATAGTCGGTCTCTCCTGCAGGAACTTCGATAGTCCAGGTACCATCGGGATTCGCTGTACCCTGATTCAACTCGGCGCCTTCAGGCACACCGGAAATCACCAGGCCCAGCGACTCGCTACCGTCGAGATCGTCCAGGCTTGCGCTGATCTCGATATCGAACTGGTAACTTTCCGCTTCTCCAGCGAAAACATACACATTTCCGGCATCATAGTCACCCGTCGAATCCTCGATATCCGCCTGGTTAGCCAGAGGATCGCTGGCATTCCCTCTGGATGCTTCTCCGAGATACTCCCCGCTGGGTGAATAAACGCCGGTGCCGGCCTTGATATAGTAATCGACCACCGTCAGACCAGTCGTTTTTTCGATATCGGTAATGTACTTGGTCGGATCGGAAGGATCCTTGACGTCTCCTTTATAACCATCCAACTTCAGTGTTCGGCCATCACTGAGCAGATATTTCACATGAGAGATGCCTTTCGATAACGGGATGACATCGCCCGTTTCGTAGACAGGTGTCTGTTCGCCGATCTCGATACTGACGTTCGGCGCATCGGCCACCGCATCGACATTGATCTGTGCCGTGTTGGCAGCTTCAGACCATCCCCCTTCAGCATCCTGAACCTTGAAGGTGAAGGAGCCTTCTTCGTCACTATTCTCGTTAGGAGTGAAGTTCAGCTTTCCGGCGACAATATCAGCGGCGCTGATAACATCCCCCGCGGCTACGTCCTTCCCGTCGAGCTTGAGCACGCCGTTATTCGGCAGGGTAACGACCTGCACGGCGGTCGGCTCGTGGCCCTCCACGTCGCTATAATTGCCGAAGGCATCGATGCCCAGCGTGACAGTTGTATCCTCATTCGTGCTGACGACACTGTCCGTAGTGAGCGGCGCATCGTTGTTGCCATTGATGCTAATTGTCAATGAGCCGCTTTCGGTATCCCCATCCTTATCGGTTACCGTGTACTCAAGCTGGAAGTTCAGCTTATCGCCATCGCCGAGTTCCTGGACCGCCGCCAGGGAGTTATTCAGCGTGAAGCTCCAGTTGCCGTTTGCGTCGAGCGACAGGGTGCCGTAATCGGCAAGCGTCTCGACAGCTGCACCGGTCCAGGCAACGCTGCCCGCTCCGTCGGCTCCGAAGCTGGCATGCTGGTCGCTGAACAGGTTTCCGGAGAGCGAAGCCGTGCCGCCATCCTCGGTAATCGAGCCAACATTCTGGTCACTGGCCGTCGGGACGTCATCGACGATGTCGATGACGAGGCTATCGCTGGCGCTATCGCCATCGCTGTCGGTGGCGACCAACTCGAAACTGTCGCGAACGTCATCGACGCTGGGCCCCTGGGTCTCGTGATCGTCCGTGGCGCCGTTCAACGTGTAGGTCCAGCTGTAGCTGCCGTCGTTGCCGAGCGTCACGACCAGGGTGCCGTAGCTGCCCTCGACCGTGCCGCCCTTGGTGACGTCAATGCCATCGATCACCAGGCTCGCCAAGCCATCGTTGCCGGTGTCGATGGCGAACGTGCCCTGAGTGATGTGCGAGCCGTCACCGGCTTGGCTACCGCCGTTGAGGCCGGCCTCGGTAACGCTGTCGCTGTCGGCGCCGATACTGATGGTCGGCTCGGAGTCGGCCGCCACGGTCACGGTCAGCGTCGCGCTGGCGGTATCGCCGTCGGCGTCGGTGAGGGTGTAGTCGATCACCGCGTCGCCTTCGAAGCCCGCTGCCGGAATGAAGGTGATCTCGCCGTTGGCGCCGAAGCTCAGCGTGCCCTGCTGCGGTATCCGCAGGCTGGCGGCGGTCAACGTGGCGCCGTCGGCCCCGACGGTGTCGTTGTCCATCACGTTGGCGGTAACGGCGGTGTCTTCCCCGGTGCTGATGCTGTCGTCCTGCACAGTGGGGCCGTCGTCCAGGAAGTAGATCACCTGGCCGATGTCAATCGTCGCGGCCGCAATGTCGCCGTCACCATCCACCACGGTCTGGGTCAGGAAGATGACATCGGAGAGGATATTGGCCGGATCGCTTTCGCCCACTGCGCCCTGCAGCGAATGCTGTACGGCACGATGCTGCTCCAGGCTCACGACACCATTGGCGTCGACGGACACTGTAAAGACCGGCACGTGCACCCCACCGATCTCTACATAGCCGACAACATTGCCGCCCTCTTCCTTGACCAGCACAGGCTGACCGGATCCGGTATCGACGATACCTGAGTCGGCGCCTTGTGCCGCTACGCCCAGGCTGTACTCCTGCGAAGACAGGCCATCGGCACCGACGTCGACATCGAAATGACCCGAGAAGTCGAACTCGGCATTGGTCCCAAGGTTCGATTCGTCGGACGTCAGATTGGCGGGCGTCCAGCTCACGTGGATATTGACGTCGTTGTAGTCCTTGTCACCGCCCCCGACGACATCCTCCCAGTTGAGCTGCCCCTCCTGGGCATTGTTCTCGACATGGGAAGCGCCACCAGGATTCAATGTCGGATCGTTGAAGAGCACGGGGGCGTTGGCATTCTGACCTGCCAGCTGGCTGCCATCCTCTGTTACCGCCACCCAAGCACCATCGACGAACTCGAAAGTGATCTCCGTCTCGTTACCGAGACCGGGATTCAGGTTTGCACCGTTGGGAATGAGGAAATAGCCCAGATCTCCAGGAGCATGCCCCTCGATTTCATAGGTACTGCCTTGGCCGCTCTTGACGTTCGCCCATACCACCATTCCCGTGGTCGGCTCGCCATTCTCGCCCTTGACGTAGTAGCCGAAGCTGTTGTTGTAGCCCGCCAGGCTATTCATGTTGGTAATGGTGACTTTATGGCCTGAAGGCTCGATTCCTTCGATACGCGGGCCGTCGTCGGCAAAACTGAGCTGCCCCCCGAGATCGACACTGGCGCTGGCAGTATCGTTATCCGCATCGGTTGCAGTCGCCTTGAGCTTCAAGCCGGCACCGGCCAGATCGAGACCCTCGTTGTGATCGGCGGTATCGGGGTGCGACAGGGCCAGGTGCTGGGTCAGCGTGACCTCTCCGGTCTCGGCATTGACGCTGATGGTGAAGGCCAATTCATTGCCGTCCACGGTACGTCCTTCCACCACACCGCCGTTGACCACGAGGACGATTGCTTCGCCGCTTTCGGTCGCCATGAGTGTGGTGCTGCCATCGCCTTCGAGTTCCAGGCTGTAAGCCGTTCCGCCTTCTCCGTCGGCTCCCAGGTCGACCTTGAAGGCACCCGAGAAGTCCGCCGTGGCCGGTTCGCCCAGGCTCGTCTCATCGACCGCCAGATCGGACAGCGCGCCGGTATCGGTTTCGACATCGGGAGCATCATCAACGATCTTGACCTTCAGGCTGCCGCTCGACGTGTCACCGTCACGATCCGTGGCCGTAATGGTGAAGTTGCGCACCAGCCCCTCGTCATCGCCCGCGCCGGAGTGGTCCTTGTTGTCCTCGAGGGTATAGGCGTAGCTGACGCTGTAACCAAGCCCGAAAGGCAGCACCGTGATGCCGGTCACGGCAAGGGTGTAACCGTCGGCTTCGATGGCGGCATCGGCAAAATTGAAACTGCCGTCTTCGTTACGCGTGACCGTCAGCGACAGAGCGTCGTCGTCTTCACCAATAGCGATGTTCAGCGTCGCCAAGCCATCGACCGCGTTGACGAAGAAGCCGCTGGTCTTGGTCAGGGCGCTCTCATTGGGGTTGGTGCCATTCGACAGGTTCGCCTCGTTGACGACCAGGTGCGCACCCTGCCAACCCAAGGGATTCTTGACGATGACCGGTGCATCGATGCCGGCAACGTTCAGTGTCGCGGTGTCGGTATCGCGATCGCCGTCGCTCAGGGTATAGGTGAACTGGTCCGTGAACACGCCCTGGTGGTTCGGGGTCGCGGTACGAACGTAGGTGTAGCTGCCATCGGCATGGAAAGTCAGTTCGCCATGCGCACCCTGGATTGTGGCAACGCCATCGACCAGTTCAATGCGCTGATCGCCGAACTGGACGTGCGTGACTTCGGCGCCATCAGTACCCGCCTCGTCATTGGCCATGACGTTGCCGGACTTCTCGAAGCGGCCCAGTTGCACGATGCCCAAGTCGTTATTGGCTTGCGGGCCATCGTCGGCGAAGCTCAGCTGTTCTCCCAGATCAATGCTGACGGAGGTGCTGTCGCCATCACCGTCGGTTGCAGTGGCTGTCAATGCCAGACCGCTGCCGGACAGATCGAGGATATCGTTCGGCGTACTCGCGTCGGGATGCGACAGGGCCAGGTGCTGAGTCAGCGTGACCTCACCGGTCTCGGCATCGACACTGATGGTGAAGGCAAGCTCACCACTTTCGGTGCGGCCTTCGATGACGCCAGCGTTATCTACCAGCTGGATAGTTTCGCCGCTGACCGTGGACTTCAGCGCAGTGGAGCCATCACCCTCGATACCCAAGCTGTAGCTGACCCCACCCTCTCCGTCGGCTCCCAGGTCGATCTTGAAGGCGCCCGAGAAGTCCGCCGTGGCCGGTTCGCCCAGGCTCGTCTCATCGACCGCCAGATCGGCCAGTACGCCGCTGTCGGTCTCGATGACGGGAGCATCGTCGATGATCTTGACCTTCAGGCTGCCGCTCGACGTGTCACCGTCACGGTCCGTGGCCGTAATGGTGAAGTTGCGCACCAGCGCCTCGTCAACGCTCGCACCAGAGTGGTCCTTGTTGTTCTCGAGGGTATAGGCGTAGCTGACGCTGTAGCCAAGCCCGAAAGGCAGTGGCGTAATCCCGGTCACGGCAAGGGTGTAACCGTCGGCTTCGATGGCGGCATCGGCGAAATTGAAACTGCCGTCTTCGTTACGCGTGACCGTCAGCGACAGAGCGTCGTCGCCTTCACCGATGGCGATGTTCAGTGTCGCCAAGCCATCGACCGCGTTGATGATGAAGCCGCTGGTCTTGGTCAGTGCACCCTCATTGGGGTTGGTGCCGTTCGCCAGGTTCGCCTCGTTGACGGTCAGGTGTGCATCCTGCTTCCAGCCCAGAGGGTTCTTGACGAATACCGGTGCGTCGATACCGCCTACGGTCAATGTTGCAGTGTCGGTATCACCATCGCCATCGGTCAGGGTGTAGGTGAACTGATCAGCGAATAGGCCCTGGTGGTCCGGAGTCGCGGTGCGAACGTAGGTGTAGCTGCCATCGGCATGAATGGTCAGCTCGCCATGCACTCCCTGGATGACAGCAGTGCCATCTATCAGCTCGACGACCTGGTCACCGAACTTAACGTGAGTGACTTCGGCACCGTCTGCGCCCTGATCATCGTCGTTCATGACGTTGCCGGACTTCTCGAAGCGCCCAAGTCCCACAAGGCCCACATCGTTGTTGGCCTGTGGGCCGTCGTCGACGAAGCTGAGCTGGCCACCCAAGTCGATGCCTATGGTAATGCTGTCGCCGTCGCCATCGGTGGCCGTGGCGTTGAGCATGAGGCCACTACCAGCCAGGTCGAGCACGTCGGACGGGGTGGTGCCATCCGGATGCGACAGGGCCAGATGCTGGGTAAGAGTGACCATGCCGGTTTCGGCATTCACGCCGATAGTGAAGGCAAGTTCACCGCTCGCGGTGCGACCTTCGATCACGCCGTTGTCGTCCACCAGCTTGATGGCTTCGCCGCTGGCCGTCGCTTGTAGCGTGGTCGTTCCATCGCCCTCGACGCTTAGGTTGTAGCTGACGCTCCCTTCGCCGTCGGCCCCCAAGGCAATGGTGAAAGCGCTAGAGAAGTCGGCATTGGCCGACACGCCCAGGGTGGTCTCGTCGACCACCAGGTCGGATATCTCGCCGGTGTCGGTCTCAACGCTCGGCATGTCGTCGCTGATGCTGATCGTACCGCTCAGGTCGGCATTCAGAGTTTCCGTGGCGGTATCGCCGTCACCGTCGGTCACGGTGACCGTGGCGCTCACGCCGATCAGGCCGGCGGGCAGGCCAATGCTGTCGTCACCCTGCTCGGCGTGATCCACCGCTGCGGACTGGGTGACGGTGACCGCACCGCTCTCGGCGTCGATCTCGATACGCAGCACTTCCACGCCGTTCGCGGTGCCCACCACCGCGCCGTCGACCAGTTCGAAGACCACTGGCTCGCCGCCGCTGGTCAGGCCGTGCTGGACGTTGCCCAGCGTCAGGCCATAGCCGTCGACCACCACGCTGCCGGCACCGTCGGCGCCGTAGCCGGCATTGACGGCGGCTTCGAAGGCGGCCGCCACGCTGCCGCTGGCGGTGGAGATATTGCCCCCTAGGGTCTCGCTGTCGTCGGTCTCGAAGACGACGTTGCTGAGATCGACCTCGCCCAGCTCGAGGCTCGGCATGTCATCGCTGATGCTGATCGTACCGCTCAGATCGGCATTCAGAGTTTCCGTGGCGGTGTCGCCGTCACCGTCGGTCACGGTGACCGTGGCGCTCACGCCGATCAGGCCGGCAGGCAGGCCAATGCTGTCGGCACCCTGGCCGGCATGGTCCACCGGCGCGGACTGGGTGACGGTGACCGCACCGCTCTCGGCGTCGATCTCGATGCGCAGCACTTCCACGCCGTTCGCGGTGCCTACCACCGCTCCGTCGACCAGGGCGAAAACCACCGGCTCGCCGCCGCTGGTCAGGCTGTGGTGGACGTTGCCCAGCGTCAGGCCATAGCCGTCGATGACGGTGCTGCCCGCGCCGTCGGCGCCGTACTGAGCGTCGACGGCAGCCTCGAAGGCTACCGCCACGCTGCCGCTGGCGACGGAGGTGCCGCCGACGGTTTCACTGTCCTGGGTCTCGAGGGCCACGCCGCTCAGGTCGACGCTGCCCAGCTCGAGGTTCGGGGCGTCGTCAAGAATGGTGATAGTCAGGGTGCCGGTTGCCGAGCCGCTGCTGCTGGTCACGGTGTAGACCAGATTGGCCACCGCCTCGTCCATTCCCCCTTCATGCAACAGGTTGCTTACCTGGGTAAGGGTGAACTGGCCGGTGGCGGGGTTGAGTTCAATGGTGAAGATGAGTTCGCCACGCGCTTCGGAAATCGCCGACAAGGTGTTGGTCGCGGCATCCCAGCTGAACAGCAACGTCTCAGCGCCGACCTGGACCTGCACGCCATCCATGGCCACGAAGGTTACGCTGCCATTCGCTCCCGTGCCGAAAGAGAACGGCAACACGCCGCTGACGACGGAGCCCGTTTCACTGAGAGTTTCCACGTCGAGAAGAGAAGCGTCGAGCGGACCAGCCGTGGGCGCGACGATGTCAAAAGCCGCCTCCTCTATCTCTGGCAGGTCATTGGCCTGCCCCAAGCCATAGTCGAATGACAGCGGATCGGTATTCTCGGCAATGCGTGCCAAGCGCACGAAACTATGGCCCCCGTTTGCCGCACCGCCTCCACCGGCGCCGGCCGCGGTGGCGTCGAGCACATCGAGCAGATCGGTGTCTTCATCCTCCAGTGCTGACAGCAGTGCCTCCAGATCCTCATCCAGGGCAGCGAAGTCCGAAGGCTCGGGCGCCTCTTCGGCGTCGAGCTCAGGTGTCATGGCTACCTGTTCGCCCCCTTCCACCAGGGTCGGCTCCAGACCGTCGGCGAAGTCGAGCTGAGCGCTTCCGTTATCGGAGGTGATGAGTACTTCACCTTCCTGAAGCGTATCTCCGACACGCAGCTCACGGAGATTGCCTTCGGCATCGCGCGCCCAGGCCTGACCGGTGATGGAAATGACGGTAGCAATGGCCATGACTTGGCTCCTGTTGCATCAGCAGTTGTTGTCCGATCAGCGGAGGCTATTCGGTTCACGCTGTCACATTAAGTTACGCAACGTGACATGAATATTGGACCGAAGGACAGGGTCCGTGGTATGGCAGCCAGACATAAGCGAAAAGGCTTACCAAAATTTCGGTAAGCCTTTGCTAATGACAATCAGAAGAAGCGACCTCAGGAAACCCTTTCACCCTGTCTCGCCAGCATGAGCGCCAGCTGCATGCGGTCGCGTACGGCCAGCTTGCGAAACACGGCACCTAGATGGGCCTTGACCGTACGCTCGGTAATATCGAGCTGACGCGCCACCGCCTTGTTGCTAAGCCCCTCCGCCACCGCCATCGCCACGGCTCGCTCGCGCTCGGTCAGGGCCGCCAGGCTCTCGCGAGGAAGGCGTTCGGCGCCCCCCAGCCCCTTGAAAGTGGCGCCGAGCACGCGACCGAGCAGCTCGGCGGGCACCCAGATTCCTTGATTGCCGGTAACCAGCGCCACCTGCAGCAGCAGCTCGGCCGGCGAGAGTGCATGGATATAGCCCCGGGCCCCGGCCTGCAGCGCCTGTAGCGCCTCTTGATCGCTCGGCGTCAACGCCATCACGACCACGATGGCGCCTCGGCTCGCCAGGTAAGAGGCCAGAGGCGACCATTCGGGGCAATCCGTCATGAGCCAAATCCTATCGCCGGCGGCCGCCATGACACGTGCCTGGTCGGCATTGACCAGGCGCGCCTCCGGGAAGGCGTTACGCCAGCGCGGAATCTCGTCACGCCTGCGCGCGACAAACAGATGGACCATCAGCGTTCCCCCATGGAGTCGCTCCATGCCCTGAGGACAGGCTTGAGCATGTACTGCATCACGGTGCGCTTGCCCGTCATGATGTCGACCTGAGCCGTCATGCCGGGTATGACCTGGATATCGCTACCCAGGCCTTCCCCCTCCACCGTTCTTACCCGCACCAGGTAGAAGGTGTTGTCCTTGTCGTCGGTGATGGTGTCCGCGCTGATATGGTCGAGCTCAGCCTCCAGTCCGCCGAAGATGGCGAAGTCATAGGCGGTGAGCTTGATCGTGGCGGGCTGTCCCGGGCGGAGAAAAGCAATGTCCTGCGGTGCGATGCGCGCCTCGACCAGCAACTGATCGCCACTGGGCACGATGTCCACGACCTCCTGGCCGGGCTGCACCACGCCGCCAAGCGTGGTGATACCCAACCGCTGGACGACACCATCCACCGGCGAGCGAACCTCAGCCAGCCTGACCCGGTCCTGCAGGCCCGCGCTCGATTCATCCAGCGCACCGAGATCGCCAAGCACCTGGGCCAGGTCGTTGCGCCATTCGCTGCGTCGCTCCGCGCCGACTTCGCGCAGTTGCGTGCGCGCCTCCTCGACGGCCGCCTCGAGACGCGCCACCGCGGCAGCCGCCTGGTTGCGCTCGCCGGTGGCGCGGGACACTTCCCGCTCGAGACGCAGGATATCGACTTCCGATACCGCCCCCGACTGCAGCAGCGGACGGGTCAGATTCAATTCCTGGCCGGCCATGTTGGCCTCGCGTTGTGCGGTGTCGCGTCGCGCCTTGGCTTCGTTGAGCTCCTCCTCGCGCTGACGAATGCGATCGCGCAGGATGCTTTCCTGTTCGCGCAACTCCTCGCGCCGGCTCTCGTACACGGCACGCTCCTGGACGACGATCTCGGGCGCTTCGGCACGCAGTGACTCGTCGGGTTCGAAAGAGGTGTCGGTCACCAGGGCGCGCAGCCGCTCGGCCCTTGCCCGCAGGGCCAATGCCTGGGCACGGTTCTCGCGGAAGTTGGCCACGAAGCGGGTGGGATCGATACGCATCAGCACTTGCCCGGTCTCGACGAGCTGCCCTTCGCGTACCAGGATCTCCTGTACCACACCACCGTCGAAGGACTGCACCTTCTGCAGCTGGCTCGAAGGAATGACGCGGCCGATCCCGCGCGTCACCTCGTCGATCGAGGCGAAATAGGACCACGTGACGAGGGCGGCGACGGCGCACAGCACGACATACAGGAGGGCACGTGCGCGCATGGGATCCTGCTGCAATCGCGCCCAGTCGGCGTCACTGCTCCAGTCGCGATTGAGGTGTGCGGAGGTGACGCGCTTGGCGAATAGGCGATCGATGAAGGGCCGAAACGCCTTGCCGCCCACGTCGGAGAAGCGACCGATCGCCTCGAAGCCCTGCTGCTCGGCGCTCTTGCGAGCTTTCGCTTGCGGTGCCGCCATCAGCCGGCCCTCCCGATCTGGCCCTTGCGCAGAGCCTCCACCACCTTGTCCCGCGGGCCGTCGGCCACCACCTTGCCGGCGTCGATCACGATGATGCGATCGACCAGCGACAGCAACGACGTCCGATGGGTCACCACGAGCAGGGTCTTGCCTTCCCCGTATTGCTTGAGGTTGGCCTTGAAGGCCTCCTCGCTGGCGTGGTCCATCGAACTGGTGGGCTCGTCGAGCAGGAGGATTCGCGGGTCGTGCACCAGCGCCCGAGCAATCGCCACGGACTGGCGCTGCCCCCCGGACAGCATCTGGCCGCGTTCGCCCACCTGCAGGTCGATGCCCTGCGGGTGGCTATTGACCAGATCCTCCAAGCCGCTGAGATGGATCGACCTGAGTAGCGCCTCGTCATCGACACCGTCGCTTCCGCCCCCTGCCACGATGTTGTCACGCAGCGTGCCGAAGAACAGGCTGACGTCCTGCGGCACGTAGCCGATATGGCGTCGCAACTGCACCGGATCGAACTGGCGTAGGTCGACTCCGTCGATCGTGATCGACCCGGCCGTGGGGGCGTACAGACCCAGCAGCAACTTGTTGAGCGTGGTCTTGCCGCAGCCGACTCGCCCGAGCAGTGCGACCTTCTCGCCCGGCTCGATTTTCAACGAAATGTCGCGCAGCGCATCGCGCTCTTCGTCCGGATAGCGCAGAGAGACCTTGTCGAAGCGGATCTCGCCGCTTATGACCGGGCGACTGATGAAGGCCTTGCCTTCGGGGCGCTCCACGGGGCGCTGCATGACGCCCTCGAGCGACTGCAGCGCCGTGGCCGACTGGTGATACTGCGCCAGCAGCGCTGCCGCCTGGCTTACCGGTGCCATGGCGCGAGACGACAACATGTAGGCGGCGATCAGGCCACCCTGGGTCAAGTCGCCTTCGATGATCAGGTAGACCCCCATCAGGATCACTGCCACCGCTACGGTGTGCTGTGCCCACATAGCCACGTTGGAGACGGAAGTACTGACCAGGCGTAGCTGGGCCGAAGTTCTGGAGAGGAATGCACTGGCCTTTTCCCAGGAACCCTGCAATCGGCTCTCTGCCCGCAGTGTCTTGACCGTCTCCAGGTGCGATATCGATTCGACCAGCATAGCGTTGCGCTGGGCGCTGACTCGCCAGGTAGTTTCGGAAAGCTCGTGCAACTTGCCCTGTGCCGCCAAGGCGTAGAGCAGCACGAA
Source organism: Billgrantia saliphila (assembly GCF_002930105.1). GTDB lineage: Bacteria > Pseudomonadota > Gammaproteobacteria > Pseudomonadales > Halomonadaceae > Halomonas > Halomonas saliphila. The sequence goes on from NZ_PJRN01000008.1 coordinate 155,634, forward strand.
AACGATACCGGCCAGTACCGGCAGCACCAAGGGCGGCCCGATTAACGCGATGATGGCAGCGAAGAACAGTACGAAAGGCAGGTCGACCAGCGCCACTACGGTTGCCGAGCCTATGAAGGCGCGCACGGATTCGAAGGATTGCAGTGTCGAGGCGAAGGAGCCCGTCGAGGCGGGACGCGCCTCCATGCGCAGCCCCAGGGCCTGCGCCATGATTCGTGACGACAGTTTGACATCGGCCCGACTGGCGGCCAGATCTATGAAGGCGCTGCGCATCAGGCGCAGCGCGAGATCGAAGCAGAGAACGACGAAGATGCCCGCCGCCAGCACCCACAGCGTCTCGGTGGCATGATTGGGCACCACACGGTCGTAGACGTTGAGCACGAATAGCGGCATCGCCACGGCAAATAGGTTGATGATCACGGAGCCGGCGACGACATCGCGGTAGAGACGGCGACTCTCGCGAATCACGCCCCAGAACCAATGGCGCGAACGCTGCTTGCCGACCTCGGGTCCACGCGCATCGAAGCGGAAGCGTGGGCGGACATAGATCGCCTGTCCACTATAGCTGTCCGCCAAGCCGTCCAGTTCGACCTCGGTTACGGCGTCGCCGAGTTCAGGGAAGATCACCTGCGCCCGACGGGCCTTTATATCCAGAGCCTGCAACACACAGGCGCGACCGGGCTCGAGCAGCAACACCACGGGAAACAGGGCTGGATTGAGCTGAACCAGGCGACTCTTGACGATGCGCGCCGTCATGCCTGCTCTGGCGGCCGCACGCGGAAAGACGCCGGGGGTGAGCCGCCCCTCTTCCAAGGGCAAACCGGCGGTCAGCGAATCGGGAGTGACCGTGTGGTCGTGGGCATGCGCCACGGCTTGCAGGCATTCGAGCAGTTCGTCATGTACTGCCGAACGCGGGAGTCCCAGGGAGGAATCCAGAATTTCTTGCTGCGTCACGTGGACCTCGGGGGTAAGTCCCGCCCGGCAGCGAGCCGGACGGGGCATAGGGCAATGGCCGGTAGCGGGCCATCACCCAGGGCTTGATGAATCGGGACGTCACCGCACGCAATACGTCGGATGCGAGGCGACGTCAGCCCCAGGCCTTTCAGCCCTGCACGATGTAGCTGCCGTCATAACCGAGACGCTCGAGTTCGGAGCGCAAGACAGTCAGATCGGCATCGTCGGCGATCGGACCAAGCTGGACCCGATGCAAGCCGGAACTGCTCACCAGTCGCGACGGCTGGGACAGCGCTCCGCTCAGTTCGCTGCCGACGTGTTCCGCCTTGATGGAATCGCGCAGCGCCACGACTTGCAGGTAAGTGCCCGGCCCGGTCTTCGGCGCCATATCGGCCGCCATCGTCTGGCCGTTCTCAAGCTCTCCGTAGACGCTCGCCACGGGCCGCTCGGCGGCCCAAGCCTCGGCAATGCTCGACTCCGCCAGTTCGGCCGTGCGGGCTTCGCCCGGCCAGAACGTCATGTCGAGGTTTTCGCCCACACGCTCGAGAGTCACTTCCACGCGCCGATTCTGGCGACGGCCTTCGACGCTATCGTTGCCAGCGACCGGCCGGCGCGAGCCGTAGCCGCGAGTCTCGATCAGGCTGCGATCGACGCCCTGACTCGCCAGGTAGTCGGCCACGCTGTCGGCACGACGCTGGGACAGCGGATCGTTGATCGCATCGCCACCTGTGCTGTCGGCATGACCGGCAATGAACACACGAGCCAGATCGGTACGCGCACGAATCCGCTCGGCCAACTCGGTCAGCTCCTGGCGCGAATCGGGCCCCAGTTCGGCGCTGTTGACGGCGAACAGGGCGTCGGCAGAAAGCGTGATGTCGGGGGCACGGGTCGGTGCCGGCGCGCTGACGCCACGCGTGAAGTCGGCAAGTGTGTAGCCTTGGGGACCTTCCACCGGGCAGAGCGTGTCCGGGTCGAGCTCGATGCCGTCGCTGCCCAGCTCCGCCAGGGTCGGCATATCGTCACGCATCACCCCAAGCGACTGCATGAGCTGGCCCATGGCGGCCAATGTGCGGGCATCGGCCAAGGCAATATCGTACTCGGCATTGATGTAGGCGCGGCCCGCCTCGAAGTATTCGTTCTCGCTGTCCAGCACGTCCAGCAGCGTGCGCTGGCCGATATCGAACTGCTGCTGGTAGGCGCCGCGAACCCGGTCGATCGACTGACGATGCTCGTTGAGATAGCGAAGCTGTTCGCGCAGACGACGGGTGTCGTTAAACGCGATCTGGGTGGTCTGGCGCACGTTGGTGCAAGCCAGGTCGCGCTGGTCGATTGCCTGTTCGACGCGATCGCTAGCGGCCCGGAACGAGGCCAGATCGCTACCGCCACGATACAGGTTCATGCTCGCGACCAGCTCGATGCTGTGCCGGTCGCGACGTCCGAAGCCGTCGTAACCCGTCTCGTTGTTGTTGGTTCCCGTGCGGCCACGCAGATCGAGACGCGGCTGGAAGGCCGAGCGGGTGCCGGAATGTTCCGCGCGGGCCGCCTCGATGTTCTCGATGGCGGCATGGAAGTCGGGGTTGCCCTGGAAAGCCAGATCGACTGCCTCGGCCACCGAAGGCGGTAGGCGGTCGTCGAGCTGCGGTGCCGGCGCCAAGTCCTCCGCGGGCAGCGTACCGACGATACGCTGATAGCGTGCCGTCACGTCGTGCAAGTTGGACGCCTCGGTCATCAGGTTGGACTCAGCCAGCGCAAGACGACCGCTGATCTGCTCCAGATCGACGCCACGCCCGGCACCGGAACGTACACGATCCTCGATCTGATTGAATACGCGCAGGTGATCGGCATAGTTGCCTTGGGCAAGCCCTACCAGCTCGCGGTAACGGCGTACGTCCAGATAGGCACGAGCGGCTTCCAGCGCCACGTTCTCGCTGGCACCGAGCAATTCGTAGTAACGCACCAGCTGCGCACGGTCGAGCCGCTCGACTTCGCTGCGGGTGGCAAAGCCATCGTAGATCATTTGGCTGAGGCGCAGTTCGGCGAAATCCGTGTCGTAGCTTCCGCGACCATCCCCTTCCCGCTCCTCGCGCCCGATACCGGCCGACAGGTCTAGGCTCGGCAGATAGTTGCCGCGCGCCACATCGGCATCATGGCCGGCTGCACTGAGGCCGTTCCAGGCGGCCTTCACCTCGGGATTGGTGACCAGTGCCTGGCGTACCACTTGCTGGAGATCGCTGGAACCCGGCGCCGCCAGGCCCGGCGGCAGGGTTTGCGCCACGGCGGCGGCGATGGGCAGTAGCGACAACGAGGAGCCCACCACGACAGCCTTGGCAAGCTGGTGGACATGAGATAAGTCGATAGCATTCTTCATGGGTGTTCCCTGATCATGATTCGGCCGCCCCCTTGAGTACGGCGAGGCCGACTGGCAGTAGAGGTTGTTTTCTTGTTATGGCGGGGCTCATCCGGTCAGACCGGACGGTGCATCCTTTCCCGATTCCCTATCGAAACTCGTCTCCACCTGATTCGTTCTCATACCACTATGTTACTTTTATGTAACAAAATGATGAGAAAGCAGGCCTCTGTACGCAGTTTTGTAAGGCAGCGTAACCGAGCTTTTCGGTTTCGCCAACAATTTTTAAACCTTGCGTGTCAACCTTTCGCATGACTTCTATCAAGTACTTGATTAGGCGCGGTTCAGCACACCCTGTGACTACCCGCATCGCTCTCCTGACATTGCCAAACATGCTATCGTCAGCCCATGTCGACACGGCCACCAGCACGAGGAGACCGCCATGTCCGCTTCATCCGAGATTCAAAAGACGCGCGTCATCTACGAGCTGCGCGGTTTCATCAAGAAACTGCTGCAGGAACCCCGCATCCTCGAGAACTCGTTGGAGATCGCCCGCCGACACCTCGGCGAGGGCAAGCCCGACGATGTCATGGCGCGCATCGCCAACGAGATATCCGACACCACCAGCGTGCACATTCCCGAAGACCCCCAGGAACATTCGGAAGCCGACAAACTCTTTCTGGAGCTGCTGAAGGAAGTGGTCAGCGAGGAGCAAGCCCTTTATTGAGTTCGAGCGCCGCCCCAGCCGGGCGCCAAACCGCCCGGCTTCTCTCATCCTTCGTCCATTCCGCTTGCACAGGAACCGATCGGGTCCTGCGGCCTTCCCTCTGGTATAATGGCAAGCAATTGTTTTCCAGAAATTTTACAAGTGCATGCCCATGTATTACCTGCTCAAACTGTTTCCCGAGATCACCATCAAGTCGCGCTCTGTGCGTCGGCAGATGACCCGCTGCCTGGTGGGAAATATACGCAACGTGCTTCGTCCTCTCGGCGATGCGGTACATGTTCAGGGCGGCTGGGATGCCCTGAAGGTGAGAATCCCGAGTGAGGCCACTCCCGAGTGGCGTCGCCAGCTCGAAGAAATGCTTCGCCACATTCCGGGTATCCACGAGATCCAGAGCGTCGAAGAGGTTCCGTTCCACTCCTTTGCCGATACCACCGAGCGCCTGCTGCCGGTATGGCGCGAGGCAATCGCCGGCCGCACTTTCCGCATCACGGTGAAACGCCGCGGGGAGCACGACTTTTCCTCCGAGCAGTTGGAGCGCCACCTCGGACGGGAGCTGCTCGACGCCGCGCCCGACTCTCGAGTGCAGCTCAAGGAACCCGACGTGGATGTGCGTGTGGAGGTGGTCGACGACCGGCTGCGCCTGGTGCGCCAGCGTTGGCCGGGGCTTGGCGGCTACCCACTGGGGCTACAGGGCCAGGCCCTGTCGCTGATTTCGGGCGGTTACGATTCACCCGTCGCCACCTGGAAGATGATGCGTCGTGGTATCAAGACTCATTTGCTATTTTTCGAGCTCGGAGGAGCCGGCCATGAAGCGGCGGTACGCGAGGTTTGCCATCATCTCTGGGAAACCTACGGTCGATCGCATCGGGTCAAGTTCATCTCGGTGCCCTTCGAGGGCGTGGTCGGGGAGCTACAGCGCAGCATTCCCGACGGGCTGATCGGTGTCGTGCTGAAGCGCATGATGGTACGCGCGGCCAGCCGCATCGCGGCACGTTCGCGCATTCCCATACTGGTGACCGGCGATGCCATCGCCCAGGTGTCGAGCCAGAGCCTGACCAACCTGGTCCTTATAGACGAAGCCAGCGAACTGCCCATTCTGCGTCCGCTGATCGCCGAGGATAAGCAGACGATCATCGATACCGCTCGGCAGATCGGCACTGCGCGCTTCGCCGAGACCATGCCGGAAGTGTGCGGGGCCGTGTCCCAGCGACCCAATACACAGGCCCGCCGCGACAAGGTGGTCGACGCCGAGGAAAACTTCGATTTTGGCGTGCTGGACGCCGCGGTCGCGAATGCGACCACGACTCGCTCCGACCGTCTCATGGAGTCGCTGCCAACCGACGCACCCGTCCTCGAGGTGGTCAGCGACCTGCAGGCGGTGGCGGCGCGTGATGCTCCGATCAGCGTAATCGATATCCGTCCCCCGGCCGAACGGGAAGCGGCACCGCTGTCGCTCGAGAATGTCGAGTGCCTGGAGATCCCCTTCTTCGAATTGCAGGCGCGCGCCGAAACACTCCCCGACGACCGTCGCTATTTGCTCTATTGCGACCAGGGCGTCATGAGCCGCATGCAAGCGCTGCATCTGCACGACCGGGGAATGACCCACTTCGGCGTTTATCGAAACGGCTGAGTTTCTCTATTTATAACAACACCATTTGTAACAATCCTATTTGTAACCGCTCTTTTTTTTGTAACAGCTCTTTATTGCCCTGTCCGGCTGCGCTACAAACAACTTATAAGTCGCGGTCGGGTGGGAGTGACGCATGGGTGTGCGCGGTTCTTCGTCACGCCGGGGAGCGTCCGACGTGTCGTGGCTTGAAGGTGGCGAGTCGCTCGAGCCCCGTTCTCCTTTTCTCGAGGAGCCTCGGCTCGAGCCGGCGGTGCGCCCGGATGCCAGTCATCGTTATTTGTGGATCGTCCTTGGCGTACTGTTCGGTCTGTTCGGAGTGTCGCTGGCCACGCTGCTGGTGGCCGAAGCCAAGACGTCGCATTTCCAGGCACAGGAATTGTCGCGCTACGCGGCTACGCTTCGCTATGCCCTCAATTCAGGCAAAAGCGATAGCATCGCGTATCCCGATCACGGCCCGTTCGATCAGCGCCTGGGATACGCCCGGTTACCGGACTTCGAAGAGCGTCTTTATTCACGCGGCTACGAAATCACCGAACAGGCACGTTTTTCACCCGCACTGCTCGATTATGCCCACTGGGGCTTCTTCCCCCCCTACCCCGAAAAGACCCAGGCCGGCCTCACCCTGACAGAATGTCGCGGGGATACGCTCTACAGTTTCCGCCATCCGCAGCGTCAATATTCCCACTTCGAGGCCATCCCCTCCCTGGTGCTGCAGGTATTGCTCTATATCGAGAATCGACAGTTGCTCGATAACAGCAGCCCCTATGCCAATCCTGCGGTGGACTGGCCGCGCTTCACCAAGGCGGCCATCTCTCAGGTCGGCCGTGCGCTTGACCTGCCCGGCCAGGCGGCGGGCGGCAGCACGCTGGCGACTCAGCTGGAAAAGTACCGCCATTCGCCACGCGGCCTGACGGGATCGCCGCGCGAAAAGCTGCGACAGATGGTCTCGGCCAGCGTACGCAGTTACCGCCATGGCCCCCAGACCCTCACGGCTCGCCAGGATGTGGCGCTGGATTACCTCAACTCCGTACCGCTATCGGCGGCGCCGGGCTACGGCGAGGTGCACGGCCTGGGCGATGGCCTTTGGGCCTGGTTCGGCGCGGACTTCGACACACTCAACCAGCGCTTGTCGACCGACTTCGACGAGACCGAGGATCGTCAGGCGCAAGGGCTGGCCCTGCGCCAGGTGGTGGCCCTGATGATCGCGCAACGACGTCCTTCTTGGTATCTGTCGGGGGGACGTCAGGCACTGGAGAGATTGACCGACAGCCATCTACGGCTACTCGTCGACGAAGGGATCGTGCCGTCCGATATCGCCCAGGCGGCGTTGGCCCAGCAGCTCGTATTCCGCGACCCCCAGCAGCAACCCTTCGACCTGAACGTCACACCCGATAGAGGGCTTCGGGTCGCTCGGCAGCGACTCGCCGGGCTGCTCGACGTACCGCTCTACGATCTGGATCGCCTCGACCTCTCGGCACGTACCACGCTCGATGGCAGGCTCCAGCGCGAAGTCACCGCATACCTGCATCACCTCGCCGAGCCCGAGTTCGCCGCCGAAATCGGACTACTGGGCGAACGAATGCTCTCGCCCGAGAGCACCGGGGACGTACGCTACAGTTTCACTCTGTTCGAACGGACGGATGCCGGTTTCATGGTACGGGTGCAAACCGACAATACCGACCAGCCTTTCGATATCAACGAGGGCAGCAAGCTGGAACTTGGCTCCACTGCCAAGCTGCGGGTCATGGCCCACTACCTGGAAGTCATCGCGGAACTGCATGGACGTCATGCCGGCAAGAGCATCGATGCGCTGCGGGAAGTCGAGGTGGATCGACAGGATGTGCTCAGCCGCTGGGTGCTGGATCTGCTCATCGAAACCCCCGATATCGCCCTCGAGACGCTCCTGGCCGACGCCATGCAGCGCCGTTATTCGGCGAGTCCGTCTGAAGCCTTCTTTACCGGCGGCGGGCGTCACACGTTCAGCAATTTCCGCCGTGAGGACAATGGCCGCAATGCGACGCTCACCGAGGCCATGCGCGAATCGCTCAATCTTCCGTTCATTCGCCTGATGCGGGACCTGGTGCGCTATAGCATTCACCACGAGGAATCGCGTACTCCACTGCTCGAGGACGACAACGACCCGCGCCGCGAGGCGTACCTGCGCCGATTCGCCGACCGCGAGGGACGCACCTTCCTCCAGCGCTTCTGGAACAAGTACCGCAACCTGGATAGCGATGAGCGCCTGCATGCGTTCGTTACCGGACTGAGCCGCACCCCTTCACGCCTGGCGGCGGTGCATCGCTATCTCTTTCCCGAGGCCGACCGCGATGATCTGGCCAGCTTCCTGCAGCGGTGGCTGCCTGCCGATGCGGTGCCTGGTGCCGATAGCGTCGAGGCGCTCTACGAGCGCTACGCCCCCGACAACCACACCCTGTCGGACCAGGGCTACATCGCGAAGGTGCATCCACTGGAGCTGTGGTTGCTCGGCTTCCTGCTCGACCGACCGCAGGCAGGCCTAGGCGAAGCCATCTCCGCCAGCGCCGAGGAACGTCAGGAAGTGTATGGCTGGCTGTTCCGCACCCGCCATCGCAGCGCTCGCGACGTGCGTATCCGCACCATGCTGGAAGTCGAGGCGTTCCTCGACATTCAACAGCGCTGGCAGCGGCTGGGTTATCCTTTCGGCCAGTTGGTACCGTCATTGGCTACTGCCGTGGGCTCCTCGGGAGATCGCCCAGCGGCACTGGCGGAACTGATGGGCATCATCCTCAACGATGGTGTGCAATTTCCCACCTTGCGCATCGACGAACTGCACTTCGCCGCGGGAACGCCCTATGAGACCCGTTTCCTGCCGGTGGCCGAGCGTTCTCGCCAGGTCATGGCACCGGAAGTGGCCGCTGTCCTGCGCGAAGCGCTGGCCGATGTGGTGGAGAGCGGTACCGCCCGGCGTTTGCATGGCAGCTTTGCAGGTGCCGACGGCAGCGAGCTCGCCTTGGGGGGGAAAACCGGCACCGGCGACAACCGCATCGAGACCGTGACCCGCAGCGGCCAGATCATCGAATCGCGCGCACGCAACCGAACCGCCACTTTCGTGTTCTATCTCGGCGAGGATCACTTCGGCACCCTGACCGCCTACGTCGCGGGCGACGCCGCGGCGAATTTCCGCTTCACCTCCGCCCTGCCAGTCCAGGTACTCAAGGGCATGGAGTCGATCCTGACGCCCTACCTCCAGGCCGATCCCCGTCCCAACCTCCAGCCCGATCAGCTGCAGATCGTCCTGCGGGACGAACTCGAAGCCGCGCGCAGAGGCTGCGTGAGCTCCTCGCTCCCCTACTATCAGTATGCAGGGCCCGACGAGGAGCCGCCGCCCGATACGGCGGCTCGCTCCGCCGCTCACACGACACCGGCCTCCCCCCTACTTTCGCCCTCACCCGCGGCGCTGGCTCGCCGATAGGGAATGCCGAAGAACAGAGAGTAGAACACCGGGACGGCGAACAGGGTCAAGAGCGAGGCAAAGGCCAGGCCGCCCATGATCGTTACCGCCATGCTGTTGAAGAAGGCATCGGTCAGCAGTGGCAACATGCCGAGAATGGTCGTACCGGCCGCCAGCGTCACGGGCCGCAGACGGCTGATACTGGCATCGATCAGCGCACTCAGACGCTCTTTCCCCGAGCCAATCTGGGCATCGATCTCGTCGACCAGCACGATGGCGTTCTTCATCAGCATGCCCGACAGGCTGAGCATCCCCAGCAGCGCAGTGAACGAGAACGGCAGCCCGATCAGCAGCAGGCCGATCACCACGCCGCAGATCGACATCGGCACCACCAACCAGATGATCAACGGTTGGCGCAGCTTGCCGAACAGCAAGATCGACACCAGCAGCATCGCCACGAAGCTCAGCGGTAATTGCCGCCCCAGCGACGCCTGGGCGTCGGAGGAGTTTTCGTATTCACCGCCCCATGACAGGGAATACCCCGGTGGCAGCGACATGGCTTCGATGTTCTCGCGCACCGTGGAGAGAGCGGCCGCTGCGGTGATTCCCTCGGCAGGGTCGGCCTGCACCGTCAACGTGCGCACGCGATTGCGACGGTGGATCAGTGCCTCCTCGCTCTGTGTATCGAAGGCGTCTACCACCTGGGCGATGGGGATGAACCGCTGCTCGGCGCTGCTCCATACCAGGCGATCCTCGAGCCGCGAGACGTCGTGCCGCTCCTCGTCGGGTGGGCGTGCCACGATGGGTATCAGGTGGTCGCCTTCGCGATAGGTGCCGGCGCGCACCCCCGAAGAGGCAAACTCCAGCGTCTGGGCCAGCTCGTCGCGAGTCACACCGGCGATGCGCGCCCGCTCCTCGTTGAACAGCGGCACCACGACGGTTTCCTGCTCGCGCCAGTCATGCCGCACGTCGATCAGGCTGTCGCTTGCATGCATGATGCCTTGTGCCTCGTTGGCCAACTGACGCAGCTCAGCCGGGTTGCTGCCGTGAAAGCGGGCCTCAATCTGTGCGCCCGCTCCCGGGCCGAACTGAATGCGCTGGGTGCGTACCCGTGCCTCGGGAAACTCGGCGCGAAGCTCGGCGTAGACTTCGGGGTCGAGCTCGTCGATACGCGCGAGACTTTCGGCTCGCACCAGGAACTGCGCATAGGCCGTGTCGGGCTGTTCCGGCGCGTAGGTCAGCATGAAGCGTGTCGCTCCTCGCCCGACGAAGGTCGAGACATGCTCGACGCCGGGTTTTTCCAGCAGATAGGCTTCGATCCGCTCGGCGTCGCGGCGGGTGGCGCGGATATCGCTGCCTTGGGGGAGTTCGTAATTGACGTAGAACATCGGCGTGTTCGAGTCGGGAAAGAACGACTGCGAAACGAAGGAGAACCCCCAAGCACAGGCGACCGTGATCGCGACCAGCAATACGACGGTCAACCCGCGCAGACGCAGCGTCAGCCCGAGAAAGCGGGAATACAGACGATAAAGCCAGCCACCGTGGGGGTCGCCGTCGCTCTGGATCCGCGCCCCGCGGAACAGATAGAAACCGAACAGCGGCGTGACGGTGATGGCCAATATCCAGCTCAGCAGCAGCGAGATCGCAATCACCGCAAACAGCGAGAACAGAAACTCGCCGGTGACGTCATCCGAGAGGCCGATGCCGGAGAAGGCCAGAATGCCGATGACGGTGGCCCCCAGCAGCGGGATCTGGGTACGCTTGGCGGCATCGCTGGCGGCCTGTTTGACGGGCTGGCCGCGCTGCATGTCGATCAGCATACCTTCGGCTACGACGATGGCGTTATCAACCAGCATGCCCATGGCAATGATCAATGCCCCCAGCGAGACCCGTTCCATTTCGATCTCGAAGATCCACATGAAGAACAGCGTGCCGAGCACCGTCAACAGCAGCGTCGAGCCGACCACCATGCCGACACGCCAGCCCATGAATACGCAGAGCACGCCGATCACGATGGCGACCGATGTCGCCAGATTGATCAGGAAATCGTTGATCGCCTCGTCGACCACGTGATGCTGCTCGTAGATGGGGTGGAGTTCGACGCCGAGCGGAATTCGCCCTTCGAGCGACGCCAGATGGCGCTCCACCGCTCTGCCCACCTCGACGATATTGGCCTCGGCCACCCCGGCCACGGCCAGGGTGAAGGCCGACTCGCCGTCATGACGAATCAGGTGATCGGGCACTTCCTGGGGCTGGCGGTAGATATTGGCGATATCGATCAACGAGACCTGCTCGGTGGTACCGGGGCGACCGATACGAATCGCCTCGATGTTGGCCACGCTATCCACGCCGGCACGCGCCACGATCCGTACATGCTCGTCGCCGATGCGCATCGATCCCGCTTGGGTGATCTGGTTTTCGGTCTGGATCGTATTGATTACATGATCGATGGGGATACCCAGCGTGGTAAGACGCTCGTTGGGTATCTCGATGTAGATCGTCTCCTCACGCTCGCCCGCCGTAGCCACCCGGGCCACATCGGGGACGGTCAGCACTTCACGCTGCAGAAAGCGCGAGATGTCGCGGATCTCGTCGGGCGAATAGCCGGGGGCGGTCACGGCATAGAAGATGCCGTAGACCTCGCCGAAATCGTCGTTGACCTGGGAGGGCAAGGCCCCTTGCGGCAGGTCGTCCTGGGCATCGTTGACCTTTCGCCGCAGCTCGTCCCAGATCTGCGGCAACTCGTGGCTGCGATAGTTCGAGGCCACCTCGACCTCGATTTCCGAGCGTCCCGGCATCGAGACCGATTCGATCAGGTCGATCTGCTGCAGTTCCTGAATCGCCATCTCCAGGCGCTCGGTGACTTCCTCCTCGACTTCCTGAGCGGTGGCGCCGGGGTATGGCGTGTTGATGATGGCGTTGGGAATGGTGAATGAGGGATCCTCGAGCTTGCCCAAGTTGGTGAATCCCCAGAGGCCGCCGAACAGACAGACGATGACGATCAGCCAGGTGAGTATCGGCCGCTCGATGGATGACTTGGCGATATCCATATCCTGCTCCCGGTCTTAGAGGCTCTCTTCCATGGGCCGTACGCGAACGTCTTCGGCCAGCAGATGAGAGCCCGCAGCCACGATGCGCTCACCCTGCTGCAGGCCGGCGAGTACCGGCACCGTCTCACCGTGTATTTCGCCCACCACGACCTGTCGCGGCTCGACGCGCCGCTCATCGGCGCGATAGACCCAGACACGGAAGTCGCCGCCGCTATCCTTGTCCAGAGCGTCGACGGGTATCAGCAGCGCGCCGTGCTCGACCGCATCGATCAGCGAGATCGACACCGACGCCGTCATGCCGGGCCGTGCACCACTCTGCTCATGATCGACGATGGCGAAATCGACCTCATAGGTCTGCGCCACTTCGTCCGGCTCCGTGACATGCTCGCGATACTCCAGCGAGAAGCGCTTCTCCGGCTGGGAGAGCAGTTCCGCCTCGACGGCGAAGCGGTCCGGTTCGTCCACATGGCGAATGAGCGATTCGGGAACGTTGATCTTGACCCGAAGCTCCGTCACGTCCTGCACGCGGACGACTGCGGTATTGGGGGCACGTTGCTGTGGTTTTCCACCAGACGGCGCGTGACGAGCGCATCGAACGGCGCCTCGATCGAGGTGTAGGAGAGATCCTGCCGGGCGCTGTCTCGCTGCACCGCGGCGAGTTCGTAGTTGGTGCGAACCTCGTCGAAGGTCGACTGGGCAACCGAGTTGCTCTCGAGCAATTGCCGGGTACGCTGCATCTCGCGTCGAGCCAGCTCATACTCGGCCTCGGCACGCCTGGCTGCCAGCTCGTAGTCGGTGGCGTCGAGCCTTGCGATCGTCTCGCCGCGAGGAATTACCTCGCCCTGGCGTGGCGGAAGCTCGACCAGATGCCCGCCGACGCGAAACGACAGATCGACGGTTCGCACCGCCTCTACCCGCCCCACGAAGCGCCGGCTCGGCACATGGGTTTGAGCACCCACTTCGATCAGCTTGACGACGCGCGGCTCCGGCTCGCCTGATTCATCGTCGCCTTTGCCGTCGCACCCGGCCAGCGCCAGGAGCAGCAGAGCCCCAACCCCCCATGCCGCTTTCATGTCCACCTCCCTGTCGAACGATGCAACCCTTGCCGCCCGGCCGTTAACTGACACGAGACGAAGCCGAATCATGCGGGATGCCGAAAACTGCACACTATAGAACACCTACTGGCCCACGTGGGCATGACCACGTCGACGCCTGCATTCAAGCATACGTTTGAATTTACTTCATCCCAGCAAGCCAGGGCTTCCTTGAGTTCGGTCGTGCATTTCGTTTCAAGACGCTACGCTATGTAAACATTCACACCGGAAGTGATGACGCCTCATGGCCGACGCGAGACCGGACCAGGAATACGCTCCGACCCCCAGCCGAATGGAATGCTGGGCGGCCGCCCTACTGCAGCGCTGCAGTGCCGGACCGGCCTCATCGCAGCGAACACCCGCTGAACTCGAACGCACCACACGGCGCAGGGTAGCCTGCGCGGCATTGGCCGGGATCATGTCGGGTGGTCTCATCGGTGGGATGGAGTGGTATCTGGGCCAAAGCATGCTCGGCGGCATGGAGGACACGGAACCGGGTGCGCAATGGCCCTACTGGAGTGGCTTCCTCGCCCTGGCCGGGTTGATCAGTGCGGGGGAAATCGCTTTCCTCTACTGGAATTCATTGCATGGCGTTGCCGTCATCAGCCGACTGGCCGACACCCCGCTGGGCGGTAATCCTCATGCCCGCCTGGTCCTGCACGGCCTGTCCCGTGTCGCCCTGGAATTTCCCAGTCCGCGACATCGCTTCTACGGCATCGACCCCTATGCCCAGATGAATCGCTGGCGGCTCATCGTCATGGCGGTGATGTATCGCATGAAGGTAGGCGCCAGCAGCTTCCTGCTGCGTGTGCTGCTACGTCGCCTGCTGGGCCGGGCAGCACTTCGTAGCCTGCTGCCGCTGGTCACCGGGCCGCTCTATGCCGCATGGAATGCCGCCATCACTTGGCGCATCATGCTCCGAGCCAGGGAGCAGGCGCTGGGTCCGCATGCCATCGAGGCACTGCTCGCTGCTCTGGAGCAGGAGCCTTTGAGCGAGGCCGGGCGCCACGTCTTGCTGCATGCGCTCGGTGAGATGATCATGCGTCATCAGGACGCTCACCCCAATCACGTCTACCTGCTGGCTCGCCTGCTCGAGACTTTCGATTGCGAGCACCACCATATCGACGTCGACTGGCCGAAACAGCGTCATGTCCTGGGGCGCCTCGAGCGCGGCGAGAGGCGTCGACTTCTGGAACTGCTTACCGCCGCCACGGTGATGGTCGGCAAGCCGCACGGCAATCGCCGGCGTTTTCTCGAAGAGCTGTTCGAGGCATGCGACAAGGAGTATCCGACAGAGAAAGTCCGCTCCTGGCGCCGCCGGTTCCTTGACGGCGAAGCGTTCCGCAGCCGTGGACCGGCTGTGGGACACCCCAGGATCACTCCCTCAAGCGGATGACCTACGAAGCGTTTAGAACAAGCCCAGTTGGCGATCGATCAGCGCCGTGAAATCGCCCCCGACAAAGGGCAGGATGGCATCTGCCACCGGCTGGAGCTGACGGGCGACATAGTGTTGGTAATCAATCGACGAGCGCCGTGCCTCCAGTGGCTCCGGTCCCGCCACGGTCATCACATAGCGAATCCAGCCGCCGCTCTGGTATTGCTGCGGTCGGCCCAATCGTTCATTGAGTTCGTCGGCCATGCGCGCGGCACGCACGTGTGGCGGCACATTGCGCCGATAGTCGTCCAGCCGACGCCGCAAGCGCTTGCGAAAGACCAGCAACTCATCATGTTCGCCCGCCAGGGTACGTCTCACGAAGTCCTGCACGTAGTCCCGATACGGCTCTCCCAGGAAGATGCGTCGATAAAGTTCCTGCTGAAATACCTTGGCCAGCGGCGACCAGTCGGCGCGTACCGTCTCCAGCCCCTTGAACGCCACATGCTCGCTGCCATCCGCCTCGCGCACCAACCCGGCATAGCGCTTCTTGCTACCCTCCTCGGCCCCGCGGATGGTCGGCATCAGAAAGCGCCGGAAGTGTGTCTCGAACTGAAGTTCCAGCGCGCTCGCGAGGCCCAGTTCGCCCGCCAGGTGATCGCGCCACCAGGCGTTGACGCGCTCCGCCAGCCTCATCCCGATGGCCCTGGCTGCGTGCTCCTCGTGTGCCTGCCCCAGCCACACGAAAGTGGAGTCGGTGTCACCGTAGATAACGGTATAACCTTCGGATTCGATCAATTCCCGCGTGCGACGCATGATCTCGTGGCCGCGCAGCGTGATGGAAGATGCCAGGCGAGGATCGAAGAAGCGACAACCGCGCGAGCCCAGGACGCCATAGAACGCGTTCATGATGATCTTGAGCGCGTAGGAGAGCGGCGCGTTGCCCTCGCGCTTGGCCGCTTCTCGCCCCTCCCATACTCGGGCCACCATGTCGGGCAGCGCATGCCGGCTGCGCGAGAAGCGTGCCCCGCGAAAGCCCGGCACCGTGTCGGCCTCAGACTCCCCCAATCCCACCACCAAGCCGACGGGATCGATCAGGAAGGTACGAATGATGGAGGGATAAAGACTCTTGAAGTCGAGCACCAGCACCGAATCGTAGAGACCGGGGCGTGAATCCATGACGAAGCCACCTGGACTGTTCTCGCCCTGCTCTCCCCGCCCTTGGAGAAGGTTGGGCGCCACGTAGCCGAGCCGATGCATGCGCGGCAGATAAAGGTGTGAAAATGCCGCCACCGAGCCACCGCTACGGTCGGCGGGCAACCCCGTCACGCTGGCGCGCTCGAGCAGAAAGTCGATCAGTTCGGTCTTCTCGAAGATGCGCAGGACGAGTTCGCAGTCCTTGAGGTTGTAGCGGGCCAGCGCCGGCTTGTCCTCGGCGAACATGCGATTGATCTCGTCCATACGCTGGTAAGGGTTGTCGATGGCCTTGCCTTCCCCGAGCAGCTCCTGGGCGACATTCTCCAGGCTGAAGGAAGAGAAGCGCCAGGCTGCCTGACGCAGCGCCTCGATCCCGTCGACGATAAGCCGCCCCGGGGCCGAGGCGAAAAGATGATTGGCGCTGCTTGCGTGCGCCCGCAGCCCCAGCGGCTCGCCACCTCGACCGAGCAGTAGCGGCACACCCAGTCGTTCGGCGTGCCGCTGCAGCAGCCGCAGGTCGAACTGCACCAGATTCCAGCCCACGATGACGTCTGGGTCGTACCGGGCAAACCAGGCATTGATGCGTTCCAGCAACTCAACGCAATCCGCACAGTAGTCGAGGATAAAGTCGCGCGCACGATCCGCGTCACCGCCTTGCCCGTTCGCCGGCCCCAGCATGTAGACCTGACGCTGGCCGCAACCCTGCAGTGCGATCGAGTAGAGCTCGCCCCGCTCGTCCGTCTCGATGTCCAGCGAGCAGAGCGTAAGCGGCGGCCGGTAGTCCGGCGCGGGCTTGAGCTGCGCCTCGCCCAGCATGCCATCCGCCCGCGTCTCGCCCGTGAACGCTACCGGCGCGGTAATGAAGCGTTCCATCAGGTAGCGCTCCGGCGGACGCACGTCGGCCTCGTAGACCTCGACCCCCGCTTCACGCAGGCGACGCTCGATCCGCATCAGCTGGCGATGCTGCCTGCAGTACAGGCCGAGTATCGGGCGCTGGTGAAAATCCTGCAGATCGAGCGGACGCAATTCCACATCGCGCTCGCCTAGAAGCAGCGTCTCGGCCTGTACCCGTTGTTCGACGGGAACGAAGGCGACCGAAGGCTGCATGGGCAGGCGCACATGGCACGGACCGGTATCGGTCGCCAGCCAGAAGGTGACCTCGGTACCCTTCGGCGTATCCTGCCAGTGCCGCGTCAGCACGAATCCCCGCTGCTCCACCCTCGCCTCTCTCCCCACCGGTCAACCGCTACATGTTACCCGGCGCGCAGAGCGCTGTCGTCGCTACCGCCTCACCGGGCGGCCTGGCTTGGGCCTATTCCCTCAGCACCGCCCGGCATGCTTGCGGCAGGGTCCGGCTCGGGCTCGGGTAGGTCTCGGGCCGCGGTGTCGGGACGATGGCCCGGCAGCCTTCGCCAGGAGGCGGCTCTGCCTGATCGACGCATTCGTCGGCACCCGGCGGACAGCGCAGCCGGACATGCAGGTGCTCGTCATGGGAGTGCCAAGGGCGCACCCGACGCAGCCATGAGCGGTCATCCCATTCGCGCTCGCAGAGGTCCCGCTTGACCGCAGCGTCGACGAATATCCGCGATACCCGGGAGTCGTCCGCAGCCAGGCGGATAAGCTCGGCGTGGCGATCGCTCCAGCGGCCATCAAGCCTCTGGGTACGGGAATCGACCAGGATCGGCTGATCGATGCCCTCGCGCTGACTGTGATCCAGCAGTGGCAGATCGAGACGAAACCAGATATCGACATCCAGCCCGCTCTGGTGGCTGACGTGTCCGTACGGCATCGGCCCTCCACGCGGTTGCGCCATGTCTCCCACCAGAACCGGGCCGAAACCGGCGGCATCGACTCGGCGTCCTAGATCCTCGATATAGTCGACGAGCACGGGGTGGCCGTAGTGTCGGTTGCGCTTCATGTCGACGGCCTGATAGCCAACGCCATCGGCGGGCAACTGCTCGGCGCCCACCAGGCAGGCGCCGCCGTGATGACCGATGATTCTCGGCTCGCCGGGCAGCGGATCGGTGACTTCCGACCAGTCGTCTGCCGCCGAGGCGGCCGTCGCCCAGAGGGCGGTCACGAGGGATAGGGAGGCGAACAAGGTCACCGCCCGGAACGGGCGGTACGTGAGGTAACGATAGAGCATGTACAGCGATCCTTGGTTGGGTCTACGAAATACGACTCAACGCTCCTGACGGGCCAACCATGCCAAGCCGGGCCGATAGAGCATATCGTGCTCACCCTCGAACAAGACGAGCTCGGCAGGGCCGGACTGGAGGTGCAGCAGCACCGAGGCATCGGCCTCGGCGAAATGGGGGAACTCACGGTCGCCGTGAGTCGAACGTTCACGCAGCCCCTCAGGCACTTCACGATCCTCCATGAGTTGGTCGATCTGTTCCTGGGATATGCGATCCTCCTCGGCGGCCAGATCGTTGAAGGCCCGCAACGCCTGAGATGGCGGAACGGTTTCATCGCCGATGCCATGGGCAATGAGAATGCGAAGCTCACCGGCCACATCGGGCACGTGCTCCACCGGGCTGCGCTTGAGGCACTCTTCATGCGCCTCGCTGCCCTCTTCCGGCACGCCGCCGCAGGCGTCAGCAATCTCCCCCGCGTACTTCTCGCCGCGCTCGTCGTTCCACTGATACCAGTTGACGAGATCGTAGACGGGTACCCATACCGAAACGCCGGCAAAGACGTCGGGATGTCGACTGGCGAGATGCAGCGCATTCATCGCGCCACCGGAATATCCCAGCAGATAGATACGCGCTTCGTCGACATTGGCATTATCGCGGGCGTAATCGAGGGCATCCTCCATATCGGAAATGGCCAGATCGGAGGCGGTCGACTCGGGGCGTCCATCGTTCTGACCGCGAAAATCGGGATGCATGAAGACCCAATCGTTGGCGACGGCAAACTGGCCCAGCGGAATATCGATATTCTGCAGGTAATCGGTACTCCAGCTATGGAGCACCAGCAGCAGCGGTTTCGCCTCCTCCGAGCCGGAGTCGTAGTACAGCGCGGGCTGTTCGGCATCGTCGGCCGACGCCGGGATCTCGATCTGCTCGACTTCGGGCACGAGCTCGTTCCAGGTCTCGATGTCGGCCTCGACCAGCCCGCCCGGAAATTCGGTGACCCGCAGGTGTTCGCTGGGGTGTTCGAGTTCTTCCGCCTCGCTGACACCCGCCGCTTGCTCATCGGCATGAGCGAGGCTCGTGGTGCTGGCCGTCGCCAGCCCTAGCGTCAACAGCAGTGCGCGTCCCAGCCGTGGGTCGTCCTTCAGACGGCAACTGGAAAACGGAGCGCAGAAGAGGGCAATGGCATCAAGCCGGGACGTGATAGCGGCACGCGAATATGGCATGACGGCTCTCCTTCCTTGGCGGGCTCACGTTCCAATGTAGACCCAGGCGGCGAGATCCGACAGCGCTCCTGCCTCGAAAGGATCGTTCCATCCCCGTCCAAGCCAGCAAGTGCTCGGGTAAGACTTCACAGGCTCAGGAGTAGGGCCCATGGCAAATATCGTTCGTCGCGTCTGCTACGCTAGCCGGCCCACGCTCAGCGTGGGCCGGGTGGTACCGCGTCAGTCGCAGGGCACTACGGCTCGGCTGGTATTCTTGGCCCACAGCGTCTGGCCGTCGGGAGTGGTGCCGTGCGACTCCCAGGTTTCGGTGACCTCGACGCAGTAAGAACCGAGATCCTCCACGGTACGCTCGGGGTCGGCCGGACGATCGTTGCCGATGCGCAAGATTTCGGGGTTCTCACTGGTGTAGCGCGGTGTAAGTGCGTTGCTGCCGCAGCCGGCGATCAGCGCAGCCACCATCAGCAGCGGAAGAGTTCTGGACAGTTTCGCTTTGGACAGTTTCATCGAATCATCCTCGAAAGCATACGTTCGTTTGTCGGATGATGCGTAACGGACGATGCGGAGAGTCTGTCGTGCGTGGTCAAATCCTTTGACGGCCCACGACAGTAGCCCCAGTCTAAGCAAGTCGACCGGGCTCTGCCAGTCAGTCTATTTTTCACGACTCGCCCTACTAATCGCCTACACCCACCTTCGAAGGACGGAGCAACGTCTCACGACCCGGGCCGTTTTACGCCCTCGAGGCTCGTCCCTTCGTTCCCCGCGGCATTTTTCACGACACTGAAGGAGCCATCGGTTTCCAGCACGACGGCCTCCACTTCGCTCAGTGCCGACACACCAGACGCCCGAATCGCCGCGCGTACTTCGTCCTCGGTCACGCGCGACTTGCGCATGGCGACGGGAAGATAATCGCCACGCAAGAACAGCAGGGCCGGCTCGCCGGTCACCACTTGCCTGACCCAGCGCGTACGCACGCTGGTCCAGGTCACCAGAAACTGCATGCCGACCAGCAGGGCGAAAGCCAGGACACCCTGCAGCAGCGTCACGTCCTTGCTGAGCATCACGGTGGCGAGTACCGAACCCAGCGCCACGGTAACGACCAGATCGAAGGCATTCATCTTCGATAGCGTGCGCCGGCCGGAAATGCGCAACAGGTACACCAGGCTGGCGTAGCCCAGCACACCCAACACTGCCGTGCGCAGCAGCGCGTGTAACGTGTCGAAGAAGATCGGATCCAAGCATGCCTCCTTATTGGCCATTCCCGTTATCGGCCATCCCCCGCTTGGGGCATGGGTTCGTGAAGCGCACCCTGCGTTACCGGCTCCGCCGACGCATCGTTCAGCTGCGATTGGTAGACGTTTGCCGCCGCCCACCTGGTGATTCCCGGGAAGGCGCGATTCACCAGGCGGACGCCCCGCGCCTTCCAGCCGACGGCCACCTCCGCACGGCTCCCAAGCGAAGCCTCGACGATGATCCTGGCCACTCGCTCCGGTTCGTCCATCGGTCTCAGCCGCGGATCGCGGCCGCTGTAGTTCGCGGCATGCTCCCAGATGGGCGTATCCACGGCCCAGGGCAGTATCGTCACGACCCGTATATCGTCATCCGCCCCGTCCAGTCGCAGCTCTTCGTTGATCGCGCGCCCAAGGCTCAGGATGGCCGCCTTGGAGGCGGAATAGGAAGCCTGATTGGCCAGTGGCACCTGACTGAGCAGCGACCCGATATTGACCAGGGTTCCGCCTCCCTGGGCGTCGAACTGGCGAAGCGCGACATGGCTACCGTAGATCACGCCCTTGAGGTTCACATCGACCAACCGAGCGTGATCCTCGACCGGGATATCCCGAAAGCGACCGACGGCGGTCACTCCTGCATTGTTGATCCAGACGTCGATGCGCCCGAAGCGCTCCACAGCCAGCTCGGCCAGTCTCGTGACGTCCTGCGGATCGCTGACGTCCGTGGTCACCGCCAATGCTTCGCCTCCCGTCGAGCGCACTTCGCCCGCGACCTGCTCGAGCAACTCGGTACGCCGTGCGGCGAGTACTACGTTGGCCCCGTATCGTGCCAGCTCGAGCGCCACCTGCCGGCCGATTCCGCTGGAGGCGCCGGTAACGACATAGGTGCTGGCATCGATCTTATGTCGCTCTTGCTGGGTAAGTCCGGTGGCACAGCCCGTCAGCGCCAGCACGACCGCGAGTAGCCAGGGCATCCATCGTCTGCGCCTGAGTCGACACCTCCCTTCCATGCCCAGTTCCTCGCCGATCGCGTTCCGTCAGCGTAGCCCACTCGTCACGGTACACATGCCAAGCGAGCATCGCCGAAGTGCGCAATGCTCGATCGGGTGCAGTCGAGCGCCAACAGGGCTACAATCGAGGGTCTGTTTTTCTTGGGAATTCCAGAGCCGATATGTCGAACACCTCAAGCGCCTCGCGCAAGATCCTGGTCACCAGCGCCCTGCCCTACGCCAACGGCTCGATCCACCTCGGTCATCTGCTGGAGTACATCCAGACCGATATCTGGGTACGCTTCCAGAAGAGCCGCGGCCACGAATGCCACTACGTATGTGCCGACGATGCCCATGGCACCGCCATCATGCTGCGCGCCGAGCAGGAAGGGATCAGCTCCGAGGCCTTGATCGATCGCGTCTCGAAGGAGCACCAGGCGGATTTCGCCACCTTCGGCGTGGCGTTCGACAACTACCACTCGACTCACTCCGAAGAGAACCGCTATTTCAGCGAGCTGTTCTATACCCGGCTCCGCGATCGGGGACACATCGCCACCCGCGACATCGAGCAGATGTACGATCCGGTCAAGGGACTGTTCCTCGCCGACCGTTTCATCAAGGGAACTTGCCCCAAATGCAAGACCGCCGACCAGTACGGCGACAACTGCGAGGCGTGCGGTGCCACCTATACGCCTGCGGAACTGATCGACCCGGTCTCGGCGATCTCCGGTGCCACGCCGGAGGTGCGCAGTTCCACCCACTATTTCTTCAAGCTGCCGGACTTCGCCGATTTCCTCAAGCAGTGGACCCGTGGCGGCCATGTGCAGGCGCAGATCGGCAACAAGTTGCAGGAGTGGTTCGAGTCCGGCCTCAACGAGTGGGACATCTCCCGCGATGCGCCCTACTTCGGCTTCGAGATCCCCGACGCACCGGGCAAATATTTCTATGTCTGGCTCGACGCGCCGATCGGCTACCTGGCCAGTTTCAAGAACCTGTGCGAGCGCACCGGCATCGATTTCGATGCCTACTGGCGCAAGGATTCCGACGCCGAGGTCTATCACTTCATCGGCAAGGACATCGTCTACTTCCATGCCTTGTTCTGGCCGGCCATGTTGCATGGCGCCGACTTTCGTACTCCAACGGCGGTGAACTGCCACGGCTTCGTCACCGTCAACGGTGCCAAGATGTCGAAGTCGCGCGGCACTTTCATCAAGGCGGCCACTTACGCCGAGTTCCTCAACCCAGAGTATCTGCGCTACTACTTTGCCGCCAAGCTCACCTCGCGGGTCGACGACCTCGATCTCAACCTCGAGGATTTCGCCGCGCGGGTCAACGCCGACCTGGTGGGCAAGGTGGTCAACATCGCCAGCCGCTGCGCCGGCTTCGTCAAGAAGCTGGGCGATGGCCGGCTCTCGGCCCATTGTGCCGAACCCGAGCTGGTGGCGCGTTTCGTCGCCGCCGGCGATGCCATCGCCGAGGATTTCGAAGCGCGTGAGTTCGGACGCGCGGTGCGCAAGATCATGGAACTCGCCGACGAAGCCAACACCTATATCGCCGACAAGGAGCCGTGGGTGCTGGTCAAGCAGGAAGGCCGCGAAAGTGAAGTGCTGGAAATCTGCTCGGTGGGCATCAACCTGTTCCGGCAGTTGATGGTCTACCTGGCGCCGGTGGTGCCGGTCATGGCCGAGCAGGCACGCCATTTCCTCGAGCTCGGCTCGCTGGATTGGCACAGCCGCCAGGAGGTGCTGCTCGATCATGCGATCGCTAAATTCAAGCCGCTGATGACCCGCGTCGAGCGTGACAAGATCGATGCCATGATCGAGGCATCGAAGGAGGATCTGGTGGAAGAGCAGAAACTCAAGGACGCGGCCAAGGGGCCGCTTGCCCGCGATCCCATTGGCGAGACGATCGCCTTCGACGATTTCGCCAAGGTCGATCTACGTATCGCCCGCATTGCCAAGGCCGAGTATGTCGAGGGGGCCGACAAGCTGCTCCAACTGACGCTCGATCTCGGCGGCGAGACCCGCAACGTCTTTGCCGGCATCCGCTCGGCCTATGCACCCGAAGCGCTCGAAGGGCGACTGACGGTAATGGTCGCCAACCTGGCGCCTCGCAAGATGCGATTCGGCGTTTCGGAAGGCATGGTGCTGGCAGCAGGTGATGATGGCAGCATCTATCTACTGTCACCCGATTCCGGTGCCGAGCCCGGGCAGCGCGTTAGATAAACGCTGATTTCATTCAAGTTTGGACGCCTGCGGCCGATAGCGACTTCAAGCACTCCTGTTTAAATCGCTAACGACGTAGGCGAGCCTCGCACATGATCCTAGCCTTGACTTCGCTGAGGCACCGCTTCTTTTTCGCCTTATTCGGGGTGCTGTGCCTGGCCCTGCTGGCCCTGGTACTGGTCGCACGCCTCCAGATCATGCCGATTCTGCTCGAGGACGAGGAAGCATTCGCCAGTGACGAACTCGACCGCGCAGAACGCGCCCTGGACAGCGAGCTCGGCCACATGCGACGACTGGTGGAAGATTGGGCCTACTGGGACGACACCTATGACTTCGTCCGTGGCAAGCGTCCCGAATATGTCGACTCCAACCTCTACGAAGACACCCTAGAGACCCTCGATCTGCAGCTAATGTTTTTCCTCGATGACAGATACGAACCTTACTGGGTAGTGGGTTTTGACGAGGAAGGCGAGTTCACCTCCTGCCCCGGCCTGGAACCTCCCTGCCATTGGGCAACTCCCGCCGTTCAATTCATTCGTGAGCGGATCGATAGTGGGCTCGAGGAAGCCACACATACCTGGCTGCTGTCGCTGCCCCAGCTGGCCATGGGTGCCCTCTCGCCGATCTACCAGAACCGGGAAGAAGCGCCGCCGGCCGGCTGGCTGGCCATGATACGACCGCTCTCCGAGCCCTGGATCGAGCAGCTACGCGATACTACGGGTATCGATCTCGCGCTCGATACCGTCGTTGCGGGTAGCGTTCCCCGCGAACGACTCGAACGCGTCTCGCCCACCCATATGGCCGCCAGCCGCAGCGTTGCCGCCGTCCCCGCCAGCCGAGCCGTGCGCATCGACGCCCTGCTGCCGCGCCAGCGCTACCAGGCCAGCCTGGAGACCTTTCGTTTCGCCCTGTACTGGACCAGTGGCGTACTGATAATGACCCTGCTGGTGGTGCTGTGGCTGCTCGAGCGCATGATACTGGCGCCGCTGCGCCAGTTTTCACGCTATACCCAGCGCCTGCACCACGACGCCGCCCCGCCTACGATGCCCGACGGCCTGTTGGTGCGTCGCGACGAGATCGGCACCCTGGCGCGTGAATTCCGTAACCTGCTGGCTCATCACAAGCAGCAGTCCGCTCTGCTGCTGGAGATGACTCAGCACGATCCGCTGACCGGCATCGCCAATCGCCGCCTGTTCGACGAACGGCTCGAAGAGCAACTAGACGGCTCTCCCCTGCACAGCCGCGTGGCGGCCATGATGATCGACATCGATCACTTCAAGCTCTACAACGACCATTATGGCCATCAGGCCGGAGATGCCTGTCTGGTGGCACTGGCCGAGTGCATGGAAGAGAAGCTGAGCGTCTACGGCTTCCTCGTAGCCCGCACCGGCGGCGAGGAGTTCAGCGTTTTACTGCCGAATACCTCGCTCGATACCGCCGTGGCGCATGCCGAAGCTCTGCTGCGGGCGGTGAGCAATCTTGCCTTGCCCCACGCCAGTTCTCCGACCAGCCGTCACGTCACGGTCAGCATCGGCGTGGCCGCTCACGTCCCCGGCCAGTTATCGACGCCGGCCGACATCATGCGCGCCGCCGACCAGGCGCTCTATCGCGCCAAGGAGGGCGGCCGCAACCGTATCCACGCCCACCACCCGGCCGGTGACGGCGTGATCCAGGAATAAGCCCACCCGGAACCAGGGATGCCCCGGTGCGAGCAGCAGCGTATAATGAAGCGCTTTCAGCCACGCTGACGCAGCAACCGAGCCCAACAGGAGTCCATGTGACGGGCCATCCCACGCTGATCGACGCCATCGACGCGCTATTGCCGCAGACACAGTGCGGCAAGTGCGGTCATCCTGGCTGCCGCCCCTATGCCGAGGCCATCGCCAGCGGCGAAGCCATCAACCGCTGCCCGCCCGGCGGAGAGGCGACCGTCGAGCGGCTCGCCGAATTGACCGGGCGGCCCTCGCTGCCCCTGGAGCAGCCGGCCCAGGTGCCGCTGGCCGCCGTCATCCGCGAGGCGGAGTGCATCGGGTGTACCAAGTGCATCCAGGCCTGCCCGGTGGACGCCATTCTCGGGGCGAGCAAGCAGATGCACACCGTGATCAGCGCCGAGTGCACCGGCTGCGAACTCTGCGTGACGCCCTGCCCCGTCGACTGCATCGACCTGATCCCCCACCCCTCCTGGCAGGCCGCCGACAGCGAAGCCGAGCGAGAGGACTACCTCTCTCAACGCGCTCGGCTCGGGCGGCAACGCTTCGAGGCACGCCAGCGACGCCTGGCACGCGAAGCGCGGGAGAAGCGACTGGAGCGACAGAGGCGCCTGATTCGGCAGAACACACGCACTCCACAAGGCATGACCACGACAGCCCCCGCGTTACAGCAGCGCCAGCGTCAGATGGCCGTGAAGGCGGCCGAGCAGGCGGTCAAGCGTGCCCACTCGCAGCTCGTAAGCGCTCGCCGGCGCGATGACGCCGCCGCCGAACATCAGGCCGAGACCCAGCTTGCACAAGCGAGCGCCCTGCTCGACGAAGCGCGCGACGCCCTGGCCGCCTCCCAGCCGCGATGAGTCCCGGAGAGACATGAACGCCCTGAAACGCCACGAGATCTTTGCCCGGCTTCGAGCGAACAATCCCGAGCCGACCACCGAGCTGAACTGGAGCACTCCCTTCGAGCTGCTCACCGCCGTGCTGCTCTCCGCCCAGGCGACCGACGTGGGCGTGAACAAGGCCACCGCCCGCCTGTTCCCGGTGGCCAACACGCCCCAGGCGATCCTCGATCTCGGCCTCGACACGCTCAAGTCGCATATCAAGACCATCGGCCTCTACAATACCAAGGCAGAGAACCTGATGAAGACCTGCCGCATTCTGGTCGAAGAGCACGATGGTGAGGTTCCGCGCAGCCGCACCGCGCTGGAAGCGCTACCGGGCGTGGGGCGCAAGACTGCCAACGTGATCCTAAATACCGCCTTCGGTGAACCCACCATTGCGGTGGATACGCATATTTTCCGCGTCTCCAATCGCACACGGATCGCGCCGGGCAAGAACGTGAACGAGGTGGAGCAGAAGTTGCTGCGTCTTGTGCCCAGGGAATTTCGCCGCGATGCCCATCATTGGCTGATTCTGCACGGTCGCTACACTTGCCTGGCGCGCCGACCTCGCTGCGGCAGCTGCGTGATCGAAGATCTGTGTGAATACAAGGATAAGGTCGACCTCTAAGGGAGGGTGCCGACGCTACGACGAAGGGTGGTTTTGCATATTCGCGCACGGTGATAGACGATACGGCAATACAACAACAACCAGAGCCGCACCATGCCACTCCATGATCGCCCCATCGATGAGCGCATCGAGGCGCTGCTGGCGCTATCGCGGGAGCATGCCGACACCTTCTGCAGCCCCTCGGCGTGGCTGGCCCGGGAGCGCTATCTGGCCACCCACCCGACCCGAATCCTGGCCATGAAATGCATGGACGGGCGGATCCACCTGCCCCATGCCACTCGGACTCCGCTCGGCATCATCACCCCCTTTCGCAACCTGGGCGGCATCTTTCACCTGGGTTGGCCCTATCTCGGCGAGATGCTCACTGATGCCGTCGACGAGGCGATTCGTGCCGGCAACGGCGTGCTGCTGATCATCAGCTATCATTTCTCGCGCGGCGAACGCAGCCGCGGCTGCGCCGGCTTCGGCTGCGATACATCGGCCGCCCTCGCTCACGCCCAGGAGATCCGCCGCCAGGCCGAGCGGATATTCGGGCGTGAGCAACGTCACGTCTATCCGCTGGTTTGCGGCTTCGAGACCGACCGGGACGCGCTGATCGTCCACGGCGAAACCGATGCCACTCTCGACATGAGCGAGCTGACGCCTGACCGCGCCGACGAACTCGATCGTCGTATCGCCACGCTATGCCCCGACATGCCCGCTGACATACGTCGAGATCTGCTTCCACTGCTCGAAGGCAACCTGCATCACGTCGAGGCGCTGCGCGGTACGGCCCGCGCGTTGGATATCGAGCATCGTGAATGGGTCATCTGTATCGGGCGCGGTTTCGATTTCCTGCACTTGCCCAACACCGCGTTGATCGTGGGTCCTTATAGCCCCGATCTCTCGGAGCCCATCGGCACCGCTGCCGCCATCATCGAGGCCAACATGCACGCGGGGCGCATCCCCGACGACGGCTTCCTGTTGCTGGCCTCGACCCCCTACTCCACGGTCGGCGTGGATCGCGCCCGTGCGGAGATGAAGTCGCGCTTCCTGTCGGATTTCGCGGCTCGCGTCATCGGACGCGACTGCCCCGACCTCGCCAAGCAAATGCACTCCCGCAAGGCCGTGGTGCATTGGCCCAGCCGCCGACTGGAACTGCTCGGCGCAACCGATCGGGGCGAATCATGAACGTACTGAAACTCCTGCTGTTGCCGCCGACGCTGAACGTGTTGCTGGTCGTGCTGGGTCTGGCCCTCAGTCCGCGTCGCTTGTTAGGGGCATTGCTGGTCATGCTGGGCCTGCTCGGCCTGCTGTTGCTCGCCACGCCCATGGCCAGCCACGCCCTGCGTCAGGGGCTCGAGCCCTACGCCACCCCCGCGCCCGCCCAGGTAGCCCGCGCCGAAGCCATCGTGATTCTCGGCGGCGGCCGCGATTACGTCTCGCCAGAATTCGGCTGGGGCGACGCGCCGGCGAACGCCACGTGGCGACGTCTCGCCTACGGCACCTACCTGCATCGTCGCACCGAGCTGCCGATACTGGTCAGCGGCGGCCGGGTGCATGGCGAGGAGACCGCCGAGGCGAGCTTGATGGCGGCGGCGCTGCGCGATGTATTCGACGTGAAGGTACGCTGGCTGGAGGGAGAGAGCCGCAGCACCGCCGAGAATGCCCGCTTCAGCGCCGAGATGCTGCGCGCCGACGGCATCGATAGCGTAGCGCTGGTATCGCAGGCGTGGCATCTGCCACGCGCGGTGGCGGAATTCGAGGCCGCGGGGCTGGCCGTGGTCCCCGCCCCCACCGAGTTCACCAGCCCTCCCCCTGAAGGGCTCGAAGCCTGGTTACCCCGGGCCTATCATCTCAACCAGAGCACCCGAGCCCTCAACGAGTGGCTGGGGCGGGCGTTCATGTCGTTACGGTCACTGCTGCCTTGAAGACCCGCTTTGCCTTAGAAGCCCAGGGTATCGAGGCGAGTCGCTAGCGCATCCAGGGTCTCGATGCCCTGCACGTCGGTGGGCAGCCAAGGTAGTCGCGGTCGCGGAAGATGTGCGAGCTGCTCGTCGATGCGCGCCAGATAGGTCGCCTCCTGTTCGCGACGAGCACGCAGGAAGTCGCCATCGGCATCCTCCGGTATGACGCGATTGACCAGCGTGCCCGTCACCGGCACCTTGGCCGCTTCCAGCGCCTCCACGGCACGCACGGTCTCGAGGATAGGCAGCCGCTCGGGCGTCAGCACGAAGAGAAAGCCGGTCTCGGATGCGTTCTCGATACGCCGCCTTGCACGATGGAACAGACGGCGGCGATCCATCAGGGTGCGCGCCACGTCGCGGGTGCGGTCGTCCAGCTCGGCCAGCGGGTCCTCGCCGGGATCGTCGAAGGGCGTGGCCACGTCTCGTCCACGCTTGGGCGTAAGATGCGAGAGGACCTTGCCCAGCTCTTCGGACTTGCGGTTATGCGCCAGCAGACCGTCGGTCCAGGCAGCCATTGCCTCGGGCAACGTCAGCAGTCGCAGGGTGTGACCGGTGGGCGCGGTGTCGAAGATCACCAGGTCGTACGGCGCCTCGTCGTCGACCACGATACGCGACAGGCGCTCCAGCAGTGCGGCTTCCTGTGTGCCCGGCGACTGTCGGGTCAGACGCATCTGTCGCTCGAGCTCCTGCATCATTTCCGGCGCGGCGTAGCGGCGCATCTGCTCGGTGACCCGGGCCAGGTGCGCCTCGACCTCGGCATCCGGGTCGATCTCCATGGCATCGAGGTTGGGCAGCAGGCGCCGCGGTGCATCGCCCAGCTCGCGGTCGAAGACATCTCCCAGGCTGTGGGCCGGGTCGGTGGAGACGATCAGCACGCGCCGCTCCCGACGCGCGGCCAGCACGGCAAGCGCCGCCGCCACCGTAGTCTTGCCCACTCCACCCTTGCCGCCCACCCAGAGCAGACGCTTATCCAAGAGATTCCTCATTCCAACCCCTTACTTGGCTTATAGTTTTCACCCAAGTTTTAACAGCAACGGAAATGATCCAAGGGCGAGCGCTCCATGCCCATGCGTCGGTGCCAGTCATGGAAGCGCTCGAGCAACAGCGGCTGCAACTCCAGTGTGTAATAGGCCGCGGGATTGGGCACGCCCATCATTTCGGAGAACACCAGCAGCATGAACAGGTCGTCCTCGTCTCGTCTCGCCCGGGCGATGGCGCCCCGGTAGCGTGCGGAGTAGACCTCCTCGGCGAAGAAGCGGGCCTGGCTGAGCCAGGCCCGTACCCGTTCGAGGCGAGGCTCACGACCCTTGTCGTGGTCGTCGTGCATCTTTACCTCCAGGCAGGCATCACTCCTGCCGGGCCATTTCCGCTCGTGAGCGCTTCAGCGCCGACGCGCACTCCATGGCAACCAGGATCGCCGCGATCAGTACCACGATATCCAGTAACAGCAGGAAGTAGTTGCCTTCGGTGAAGAAGGTGCGCAATTGGATGAGCAGCGCGGCAATGGTCATGACCAGCAGGAAACACAGCGGCGCAAGGGTATACCACATGGGCCGGCGCAGCCTCACCAGCATCACCGTAACCACGAGCAAGGTCAGGCCCGCCAGCAGTTGGTTGGTGGTACCGAACAGCGGCCAGATGATCATGCCGCCGGTACCGCCGGCACCGCCCGCGCCGAAGGCCAGCAGCAGACAGCTGCCCACCGCCAGCAGCGTGGCCGGCACGTTCTTGGTCATCCATTTCTGATTATAGATCTCGCCCCACTCCTGGAAGATGTAGCGCTGCAGACGCAGGCCGGTATCCATGGTAGTCCCGGCGAACAGTGCGGCCATCACGGTAAGCATGGTGGCGGCGGTGGCTTCGGGCAGTCCCAGGCCGTTGTGGATCATGAAGGCTCCACCCTCGACGAAGGCGTTGACGCCACCGGCACCAAATGCGGTGTAAACCGCCTGCCAATCGGCGAAGGAGGCGAAGCCGGCGGTGGCGGCTAGTATCGCGGCCAGCGCCAGCATGCCTTCGCCCACGGCGCCGAAGTAGCCGACGAAACGCGCGTCGGGCTCACGGTCGAGCTGCTTGGAGGTGGTGCCGGAGGAGACCAGGCCATGGAAGCCGGAAATGGCGCCGCAGGCGATGGTGACGAACAGCAGCGGCAACATCGACGGGGTCCCCGCCGGCAGGTCGCCGTTGATCATCGGCGCCACCACGGTCGGGTTGAGGAAGACGATGGCCCCATAGAGAACGATCAAACCGATGAACAGCTGCAGGCCGTTGATGTAGTCGCGCGGCTGCAGCAGCACCCACACCGGCAGCATGGACGCGATGGCAGCATAAGCGAACAGGATTAGGATCCATACGGCGTTGCCGGAGAGACCGCCCACCTCGGCCGGCATCTGGATCGGTACCGAGGGTCCGATGAAGATCAAGGCATAGAGGGCGATGACACCGAGGATCGACACCACCGACAAACTGAGGATACGGCGATAGATGAGCTGGCCGATAATGAGAGCGACCAGGATCGCGCCCCATACCGGTACCACGGCGCTGGAGAAATTCATCATCAGCCCGGCGATGACCACCGCGAATACCGCATTGACCATCAGCAGCACCAGGAAGATAACGATCATGAAGATGCCGCGGGCGCGGCCGCCCACCACGTCGCCGGTCAGCGCCCCGACCGACTTGGCCTTGTTGCGCACGCTGGCCCAGATCGCCCCGGAATCGTGAATGCCGGCAAAGAACACGGTGCCCAGCACGACCCACAGGAAGGCCGGCAACCAACCCCAGATGACGGCGATGGCCGGGCCCACGATGGGCGCCGCCCCGGCCACCGAGGTGAAGTGGTGCCCCCAGAGCACGAAGCGATTGGTCGGCACGAAGTCGACGCCGTCCTCGTACTCGTGGGCAGGTGTACGGAAATCGGGGTCCAGACGATAGATCTTGGTGGCAATGAAGCGGGAGTAGATAAAGTAGCCCGCCGCCATTCCACCAAGGCCGAGAATCAGCAGGATGATGGCACTCATTCGGGTCAGCTCCTTGGTAAGGAATCGCGCCTTTTGTTCTTGTTGGCTCGCATGTTTCGCAAGTCAGGCTCCACCCGCTCGACGCGCCATGCATCAGGGTCGCCGGCAGAGCCACGGTTGGCGGCACGGTAGCGCCGCCCGGCCAAGGATGGACAGCGCGAGAGGACAAGTCCATGCCATCAAGAGCTTCCTACAAGCATTTGCTACTAAAGTCGCACCGTAAGACTCCGGTCACGTCACTTGCATGCCGAGGCAAACCTAGCGATACGCCTCTACCCTGATGAGACGGCGGAGGACTTGGGCCAAGGTCGTCTTTGCCGCGTTACCCATGCGCACTAGACTGATCGATAACAACATATAACGCGCGACGAGGAATCTTGAATGGCCAAGGTGCTGGTGGTGGACGATGAACCCAACATCGTCCTGTCGCTGGAGTTCCTGATGCAGCAGGCCGGTTTTGACGTAGAGACGGCAGAGGACGGCGAAACCGCCTTGGCGCAAGTCGAAGCGGCACCGCCCGACTTGATCCTGCTCGATATCAGCCTGCCCGGCATCAGCGGGTTCGATGTACTGGAGCAATTGCGACAGCACCCCCGCTACGCCCGACTGCCGATCGTCATGCTGACCGCTCACGGGCGCGAAGTGGAGCGCGAAAAGGGGTTGGCACTGGGCGCCGACGATTACGTGACCAAGCCCTTCTCCACCCAGGCGCTGGTCGAGAAAGTCAAATCCCTGCTGGTCGAGGATGCCTGATGTTTCGGGGCAAGCTGCCCAAGCGCCAACGCTTGATCGGTCTCTGGCTGCTGCTGAGCGGCATCAGCCTGCTGGGCGGTGCGGTCTTCGCCGCCTGGCTGGATAGCCTGTTCCAGCCCCAAGGCATGGCGCGCCTGGTGCTGTGGCTGGGCTGCTTTTCCGGCGGCGGCACCATCTTCCTCGTGGGCCTGTTGCTCGAGCGCATGCTGTTCACCCCGCTGCGCCACCTCCAGGTTCAACTGGCACGCCTGGTGGCCAACCCCGACGCGCGTGACGACTACCCCCCCGAGGGCTGGTTGCGCGGCCTCGGCCCCGACCTCATGCGCGTGCGCGAGGCCTGGCGCAGCGACCGTCAGCGCCTCGCCACCGCCCATGCCGAAGGTGCACGCAGCGCGGCGCGCATTCGCCAGGAGCTGGAAACGCTGCTGCAGGTGCTCGATACCCCGCTGCTGCTCTGCGATCACCATCGCCGCCTGCTGCTGTTCAACCAGGCGGCCGAGACCTTGTTCGAGGGCCATACCGGGCTCGGTCTCGGCAAGCGCCTCGATACCCTGCTGCCGGTCGCCAGCCTGCAGGATATGCTGAGTCAACTTCCCGTCGACGGCTCGCCGCGCGAGCTGCTGATCCCCTGTGACGAGCGTTGGCTGCATGGCGTGATGCGCCGTGTCCCCAACAGCCACGGCGAAACCCTGCTGACCCTGACCGATGCCACCGCCACCTGGACCAACGAGATGGGGGCCCGCGCCGGCCTGGCCGAGCGTTTGCCGGCGCTGCGTCGCCACGGCGCCAGCTTGAGCAGTGCTGCCGAAGCCTTGGGCAGCGTGCGCCATGCCAAGCATATCGACGATACGTTGCAGCGGCGCCTGGAAGCCGTGATCGGCGAGGAGAGCCTGGCGCTCGGCGAAGAGATCGAGCGCTTCGGCCAACTGCTCGAGGACATGCAGCAGCAGGGTGAACGCCTGGTACCGCTATGGTCCAACGACCTGTGGCGGTCCCTCAACGAGCGCCTCGCCAATCGCCGAATCGCGGTGACGCCCATCGGCATGCCGGCCTGGTTCAAGGGCGATGCGCCCGCGCTGCTGACACTGCTCGACACCCTGCTCGAGCGCCTGCACGAACATGCCGGCGATGTCGACTTCGAGGGTGAGATGCTGCTCGGCAACCGCCGTGTCTATCTCGACCTGATCTGGCCCGGCTCGCCGCTGCCCCAGAGCGAGCTGGCCATCTGGTGCGAACGGCGGCTCGAGGCCCTGCCGCTGTCGCCACGCGTCGGCGATCTGCTGCGCCAGCACGCCAGCGATGCCTGGAGCCTGGCCGACCCCGACGGCGCACACTCCCGTCTGCGGCTGCCGCTGCCGTCGGTGGAACGGGTCGGCGCACCGCCCGCTCGGCTGCCGCCACGTCCTGAGTTCCACGACTTCGGTATCGCCGAGTTGCCGCCGCCCGACGCCGAGCTGGCTCGTCAGCCGCTGCGTGCACTGGAGGTGGTCGCCTTCGATACCGAGACCACCGGCCTGGAGCTACGCAGAGGCGACGCCGTGGTCAGCCTGGGCGCCTGCCGCATCGTCAACGCCCGGCTGCTGGCCAACGATACCTTCGATGTGCGCATCGACCCCGGCAAGCCGATTCCCCCGGCCAGCACGGCGATCCATGGCATCACCGACGACGACGTGGCCGGCGCTCCGCCGCTGTCGGTGATCCTGCCCCGCTTTCGCGACTATATCGGCGACGCGGTGATTCTCGCCCACAATGCCGCCTTCGACCTGCTCGCCCTGCAGCCGACCGGCGCCGGCGTGACGCTGGACATGCCGGTGCTCGATACGCTCCTGCTCTCGCGCGCGCTGGACGAGAGTCTCGACGGCCACGATCTGGATACCCTGGCCGAACGCTATGACCTGAGCTTTCCTCCCGGCACCCGGCACACCGCTCTGGGCGATGCCCGCGTGACCGCCGAGCTCTGGCTGGCGCTGGTGCCGCGGCTCGAAGCGCGTGGCATCGAGACCTTGGAAGAAGCATTGGCGCTGCAGGCGACCGCCTTCGACCGGGAGGACGCGTGTACATGAACGGCGCCACCGTCCGTGCCAGGCTGGTCGCCCTCGTCTGCCTCGCGGCGCTGCTCTTCTCGCCGCCGCTGGTCGTGGTCTTCGATCGAAGCTCGACCGGCTCGGTTTCGTGGCTGTCTCTCTACTTGTTCGCGGCATGGATCTCGACGATCGCCCTGGCCGCCTGGCTGATGGAACGCGGCCAAGGGGACGAGTGAGTCGATGAGAACCGATTCGGTAGTGCTGACGGCCGCCTTCGGCTACCTCGCGCTGCTGTTCGTGATCGCCGCCTGGGGCGATCGGCGCGCCGAACAGGGCCGCTCGGTGATCGGCTCCCCCACCGTCTATGCCCTGTCGATCGCCGTCTATTGCACCGCCTGGACCTTCTACGGCAGCGTGGGCCGCGCCGCCGAGTTCGGTCCCAGCTTCCTACTAATCTATCTCGGGCCGACGCTGGCGATGCTGCTGGCACCGCTGCTCATACGCAAGATGGTGCGCATTGCCAGCACCCAGCGCATCACCTCCATCGCCGACTTCATCAGCGCCCGCTACGGCAAGAGTTCGAGCCTCGGCGCGCTGGTGGCCTTGATCGCGCTGATCGGCGTCACGCCCTATATCGCCCTGCAGCTCAAGGCGATCACTTTGAGCCACGCGGTGCTGGTCAACTATCCCGCCACGGCGGAGTTCCGCCTCGCCGATGAGAGTTTCTGGTCTGACAAGTCGTTTTGGGTGGCCCTGGTGCTCGCCGTTTTCATCATCCTGTTCGGTACTCGACATCTGGACGCCAGCGAGCGCCACGAGGGCATGGTGGCGGCGATCGCCTTCGAGTCGCTGATCAAGCTGGTGGCCTTCTTGACCGTCGGCGTGTTCGTCGTGTTCGTCCTGTTCAATGGCCCTGCCGATCTGTTCCGTCAGGTCGCCGAGCGCCCCGAGCTGGCCGGCGCCCTGAGTCTCGACGCGGTGCCGGGCGGTGCCGTCGGCTGGGTCGGCACCCTGCTGCTCGCCTTCCTCGCCTTCCTGACGCTGCCTCGCCAGTTTCAGGTACTGGTGGTGGAGAACGTCGATGAACGCCACCTCAAGCGCGCCAGCTGGCTGTTTCCGCTCTACCTGGTGGCAATCAACCTGTTCGTGATCCCCATCGCCATGGCCGGCCTGCTGCTGGCCGGGGACGGCGACCCCGACAGCTTCGTGCTGACCCTGCCGCTCGCCGCCGGGCTCGAGGGCATCCCGCTGCTGGTGTTTATCGGGGGGCTCTCGGCCGCCACCGGCATGGTGATCGTCGAGACCATCGCCCTCTCCACCATGGTCAGCAACCAGCTGATGATGCCGCTGCTGCTGCGCTCCCGGCGGTTGCACCTGAGTTCGCAGGGCGAGCTGGCCCGCTGGTTGTTGGGCATACGTCGCGTGGCGATCGTGCTGATCCTGCTGCTGGGCTATCTCTACCATGCGCTGATCGGCGATTCCTACAGCCTGGTGACGATCGGCCTGGTGTCGTTCGTCGGCGTCACTCAGTTCGCCCCAGCCATGCTGATCGGCATGTACTGGCGTGGGGCGACCCGCGTGGCCGCCACACTGGGCTTGCTGGCCGGCTTCGCCACCTGGTGCTACACGCTGCTGGTGCCGGGCTTCGCCCAGTCGGGCTGGATCGATGCCAGTTTCCTCAGCGAGGGCCCGCTGGGTCTGGGCTGGCTGCGCCCTTACGCCCTGTTCGGCCTGGAGGGCTTCGACATCTACAGCCATGCGCTGCTATGGAGCCTGATGGCCAACCTCGGCCTGCTGGTGGGGGTTTCGCTGTTCACGCGTCAGAGCCCGGTCGAACAGACCCAGGCGGCGCTTTTCACCGAAGCGATGAACCCTGGCCTGCAGCACACCTCGCTCTGGCGCGGCCAGACCACCTGGGGCGAGCTGCAAAGCCTGCTCAACCGCTATCTCGGCACGCTCACCACGTCCCGCATCCTGG
Organism: Billgrantia saliphila; assembly: GCF_002930105.1. Classification (GTDB taxonomy): domain Bacteria; phylum Pseudomonadota; class Gammaproteobacteria; order Pseudomonadales; family Halomonadaceae; genus Halomonas; species Halomonas saliphila. The sequence continues at coordinate 192,172 of NZ_PJRN01000008.1, forward strand.
CCGACCGTCGCGATGCCCCCACCGACGGCGATCCCGCCCCACCGGCGCTCATCGCCCGCGCGGAGCAGGCGCTTTCAGGTGCCTTGGGCAGTGCATCGGCTCGAGTGCTGATCAATTCGGTGGTGCGTGGCGAAGCGCTTGACCGCGAAGCGATTCTCAGCATTCTCGACACGACCTCCCAGACCCTGGAGTACAACCGCCGGCTGGAACAGAAATCGGAGGAGCTGGCGCGTATCGGCGAGGAGCTGCGCGCCGCCAACGAGCGACTGCGTGAGCTGGACCGCCTCAAGGACGAATTCGTCGCCATGGTCAGCCACGAGCTGCGGACACCGCTGACCTCGATCCGCGCGTTCGCCGAGATCCTTCGCGATAGCCGTGACCTGCCGGAGGAGAAGCGCGTTCACTTTCTGGATGTGGTGGTGCTCGAGAGCCAGCGGCTTTCGCGGTTGATCGAGGAGATCCTCGATCTGGCCCGCCTGGAAAGCGGGCGCCTGACGCTCAATCCTCAGCGCCTCGACCTGGTGGCTCTGACCCGTCAGAGCGTCGACGCCGTGCATCGATTGCAGGAAGACCGCGGCGTGGCGCTCGAGGTCGACATCCCACTCGACGAAGCACCGGTGATCGGCGATCCCGACCGACTCGAGCAGGTGGTCATCAATCTGCTGGACAACGCCGGCAAGTTCGCCGATGACGAGGCCCCGTGCGTCCGCCTGCACCTGGCCCGGCACAAGGAGGGCTACCGTCTGAGCGTCGAGGACAACGGACCCGGTATCGCCGCGGACGAGCGCGAGCGGGTCTTCGAGAAGTTCCACCAGATCAAGCGCCACGGCGGCAGCGGCAAGGCCACGGGTCGCCCTCGGGGTAGCGGCCTTGGGCTGCCGATCAGCCGCGGTATCGTCGCCCACCTGGGTGGTCGTCTATGGGTCGAGGAGGCGCCGTTCCTCAAGGGTGCCTGCCTGGTGATGGAGCTGCCGCGAGCTCCGGACGTTGTCTGAGGCTTACGGCCAGCGTCCGGGCCCGGCGTTAGCGCCTTTCCTGCGCCAGCCTGACCAGCCCGCGCACGGTTTGCAGGTCGTGGCGCAGCAGCAGCCGCTCGTCATCCTCGAGCCGGGCGAGGTCGATCCATCCGTCGGCGCCTCGGCCCGCCTTGAGGCTCGCCTGCTGCGCCAACAGCAGTCTCTCCTGGAGTCGATCCAGCGCCATCCGCCCCGCCCTCGCCTGCCTCGCCGAGAGCGCCTCTTTCGACACCAGTGCAGGGAGCCGCAAGCGCGTCTCCATCTCGCGCACGCCATGACGCAGCGCCAGCAGGCGTACCGCATTGACCAGCGGCAGCACCCCCTGGCGCTTGAGGTTGAGCGCATCGTCGTGAGGCGCCCCTTCGTCGCTCGGTGCCAGACGACCGAAACGATCCAGCGCCACCGGCAGCTCATCGAGCAGCGTCGCCATCTCGTCGAGAAACAGGCCCGCGCGGGGCATTAGCCATTCGACATGGTGCGACAGCGCCTCGGCCAGCCCGGCGTCACCATGGACGGCATGGAAGTCGAGCAGAATATTGCTCTGCTGCACTCGCTTGACCCGACGCTCCTGGGTCCACAGCGAGAGCTGCTCGCGCCATTCGGAGAGCCGCTTGCGCCACATCGGCCAGCGCGCCATCACATGGCCATGGCAGAGCGGGATGCCGCCCTCGTCGAGGCGGTCGGTGAAACGTTCGCCCAGCGACTGGAAGAAGCCGTCGATCTCGGTATGGCGGGCATCGGGATAGTCGGCCACGATCATGGCGTTGTCCTGATCGGGGCCGAGCAGGCTCTCGTGGCGGCCGCCGGAGCCGAGCAGCAGCACACAGAACGCTACGGGCGGCTCACCCCATCCCTGCGCCCGCATCTCGTTGAGCGAGAGCTGGATGGCACGCCGGTACAGCCAAACGTTGTGATCGCTGATCAGCTGGCTGGCGCGCCAGGCCGGAAGGGCGAGGCGCTGCAGCGCCGCGTCCAGCCGCCCCTGCCAGGCATGCGCCTTCGCCAGGGAGGGAGATGGTCCGAGTTCGATCAGCGCTTCGCGCAGGGGCGAGAGCAGCGGCGGCAGCGTTGTCGGGTCCGGCAGACGATCGGCGGCGAACAAAGACCGCCACGGCGAGGCACGGTGCAACAGGCGCATGGTATCTCCCATCAACTCGCCCCGTTTGAGGAGAGTGTAACGAGAGAAGAATGGCGAGGCACTTGGGCCAAGGGACTACGCCGACCCCGCCAGAGTCACCTCCGTCTCGATCAGAGCCGCCAGGCGCTCCAGGTTGCGCTCCCCCTTACCGATCAATACCAGCATTGCAGGCTTGTCTCCCTGCTGGACGGTCAGACGAGCCTGACCCGGGGTCCACTGCAGTAGCTGCGCGATTTCCGGCGCATCCCGGCTCCTGAGGAATCCCTTCGCTCTCAGCAGTACCGGACGCGCCGCGTCGAGCAGCAGCAGCAGGCGCTCGCAGTCCAGCGGCCCCGACAAGCCAACCGAACGAGTCACCAGTTCCGTTCCGGCATCGACCGGGAAGCTGGGCCCCCCAACCGCCGTTGCGCCAGCTCGCGGGGCGCCGCTGTCTTCCAAGGGTTCGAGCCATTGCAACCTGGCGCCTGAGTTCCATTCAGTGATACGCCGTATCTCTTCCTGACAGGCGGCGTTCGTCATGGCCTGCCAGCGATTGATCAGCATGTCATCGATGTCGCCGAGCTGTGCCGCAACGATATCGCTTACGCTAGCGTCGCGAAGCAGGTTGTCGAGCGCGGACAGGTCCACCAGCAGCTCGACCCTATCCAGGCGGTAGCCGCCGGCAGCATCGAACAGCTGCATCAGAGGGCGCGGACGGGCGACGCCACTCGCCTCGAATACCAGTTGCCGTGGCGGACGCTGCCAGCGCCTGACGCCGCTGAGCTGGGCCGAGAGATTGCCGGAGATTCCACAGCAGGCACAGCCATTGCTCAGCCGCAGCACACCTCCTTCGCTCGACTCGATCAGCTCGGCGTCGATGTTCAGGCTGCCGAAGTCATTGACCAGGAACAGGGCATCGTGGAGTTCGCCGCGACGAATCAGCGTATTGATGCGTGTCGTCTTGCCACTGCCGAGGAAGCCGCACAGCAGGTGCACCGCAATGCCCGGCACGACCTGACCGCTCACCGCGTGGGCACTCCTGCCAGCAGGGTGGCGTGCACCTTCACTGCAGAGAGCGGCAGTGCAGGGTCGAGTGGGTCGTTATCGAGCACTGCCACGTCGGCCCACTTGCCCGGCTCGAGACTGCCGATGCAATGGTCCATGTGCAGCGTGCGGGCTGCCCCCAGGGTGATCGCTTCCAGGGCCCGGGCTCGGCTGATGGTCTCGGCAGTGCCCAGTATGTCGCCGGATGCGGTCTGTCGCGTGTGCGCACAATGCGCGGTGAACAACGGCGAAAGCGGCGTCACCGGCGCATCGCAATGAATGCCGAAGGTGATACCCAGCCGGTCGGCGCTAGCCGTGGGCTCGAGACGCTGGCAGCGGTCGAAGCCGAGCGTGCGGGTACGGTGAATGTCCCCCCAGTAGTAGATATGGTTGGCGAAGATGTTCAGGCAGGCGCCCAGCGCCCTGGCGCGGTAGAGCTGGTTCTGACGGATCAGTTGGACATGCTGCAAGGTGTGGCGATGGTCCGGCCTCGGCCACAGGGTCAGAGCCTCTTCCAGCGCATCGAGAATGATCTCGACCGCTTCATCGCCGTTGGTGTGAATATGCAACTGCAGACCGGCCTGGTGGTAATGCTGCACCATGTGATGGAAGGTTTCGGGCGGTGCGTTCCAGACCCCGTTTCCTTCCACCTCCAGGTAGCCGGGCCACATCAGTCGTGCAGTGAAGTTCTGGATGGCGCCGTCGGTAACGAGCTTGACGATGCCGAAGCGCAGTTTGTCATGATTGCTCTGCATGGCCAGCCTGACCCGCTCGCTGCCCGCCTCCGGTTCCCAGGCCAGGGCATTGAGGGCCGGCACCAGGCGCACCGGAAAATCGTCGGCCACTGTCGTCTCGCGCATGGCTTCGATGGCGCTTTCGCTCAGCGGATTGAGCAGATCGGTGATGGTGGTAATGCCCTCACGCCTTGCGGCACGTGCATACTGCTTCAGGGCGTGCGGCCTGCTCGCTTCTTCGAAGAGGTCGATGCCGTAAAGGTCGAAGACCAGATGCATGGCCGGCATCTCCTGCAACTCGCCGCTACACTCACCGGCCCCGTTGCGCACGATGCCATCGACCCGCTTCGAAGCAATCTCGGCAGCGCGTATCACGGCTGAATTGACCGTCATGACGTGCAGGCTCGCATGCATGACGACGATGGGCACCTCGCTGCTGACCGCATCGAGAAGCCGTTTGTCGAGTCGGGTTCCGGCAAAATAGATCGGGTCGAAACCCCAGGCTATCAGGGGCTGGCCGGAGGGATGCCGCTGCAGATTCTCGGCCAGGCGCTGCTGGATCGACTCGGCGTCGCGCACGCCAGGCCATTGCTGCCCATCGGGCGCCACCTTGTCGAACCAGCCCAGATAGAGGTAATCCCAGATCACGCCCTCTAGAGCGTGGCTGTGACCTTCGACAAAGCCAGGCATCAATACCTTATCAGCGAAGCGCTCGTCGACGACGACATCCCCGAACGCCCTGATCTCGTCGAGCGGCGCCAAGCTCAGCACACGGCCGTCCTTGACGGCCAGACAGCCGCCGCTCGGCTGTGATGGATTCATGGTATGAATGTGCCGCGCGGGATAGACGGTAATGGCCATACGAATCCTTGTCGTTGCAGTCGGTCGTGCACCGGCTGGCGGCGCAACGGTGAATGGCGCGGCTCTCGGGCTTCAGCGCGGCAGGCGCCGCTCCACCATCCGCGCCATGATGCTGGCACCGACCGGCAGAATGCCGTCGTCGAGGACGTAGCCGGGATTGTGCAGGGGAATCGAACCCGCATGCCCCACCCAGCAGTAGGCACCGGGCACCACCTGGAGCATATCGGCGAAATCCTCGCTGCCGGTGACCAGCCTATCGACCAGCTCGGCCTGGCCATCGCCGACGACCTCTCTCGCCGCGTCGAGATAGGCCTGCGAGCACTTGGGATCATTGACGAGAACGTTGAAGATATTGCGCAGCTCGACGCTGATGCTGACGTCATGAGCCTGCTCCAGCCCACGACAGAGCCGGTGGATACGTTCATGCACCTGCTCGCAGAGGCTGTCGTCGAAATAGCGGATCGTGCCCGCCAGCGTGGCGGTTTCGGGGATGACATTGTAGGCGGAGCCGGCATGGAACTGTGTGACCGAGAGCACCAGCGGGCTGGTGGGCGGCGCATTGCGGCTGACTACCGCCTGAAGTTGCTGCACCAGTTGCGTGGCGATGACGATGGGATCCTCGGACTGATGCGGCATGGCGGCATGACTGCCCACGCCCTTCACCTTGATGTCGAAAAAGGTGGCACCCGCCATCGCCGGGCCGGGCGTGATCGTCACCTGGCCCGGTTCGCTTAGCGGATCGTTGTGCAGACCATAGACCTCGTCGCAGGGGAAACGCTTGAAAAGTCCTTCGGCCAGCATCCGCCTCGCCCCACCCAGCCCCTCTTCGGCCGGTTGGAAGATCAGGATCACGGTACCTGAGAAGTTGCGTGTCTCGGCCAGGTAACGCGCCGCTCCAAGCAGGATCGTGGTATGACCGTCATGGCCGCAGGCGTGCATCCGACCGGCCTGGCGCGAGGCGTAAGGCAGACCGGAGGCTTCCTCGATGGGCAAGGCATCCATATCCGCCCGCAGACCAATGCAACCTCCCTCACCCTGCCCCTTGAGCACCCCCACCACGCCGGTAACGGCGATGTCGGTATGCACCTCATCGACTCCCCAGCTGCGCAGTTTCTCCGCCACGATTCCTGCCGTGCGCGACTCCTCGAAGCCGAGTTCGGGGTGCGCGTGAAGGTCGTGACGGATGGCGACCAATTCCTCTTCATATTCGGCGATCCGCGACAGTACGGGCATGTCTCACCTCTTGGTCATGACAGTCAAGCTGTCTCGAGTTCACGGAAATTGGCAAAGTCCCAGTGCCGTCCCGGGGCAGCATTGATCAGCTGCTGCGTGTATTCGTGGCGCGGCGCTGAAAGCACCGCTGCGGCCGGCCCCTGCTCGACGATGGCGCCGTGCTGCATCACGATCACGTCATCGCAGATCTGCGCGGCCACCCGCAGGTCATGGGTGATGAACAGAATGGCCACGCCCAGCTTCTGCTGGATATCGCCAAGCAGCTTCAGCACCTGGGCCTGGACCGACACATCCAGCGCCGATACCGCCTCGTCAGCCACCAATACGTCGGGGCGCATCATGATCGCGCGCGCGATGGCGATGCGCTGTCGCTGCCCTCCGGAAAACTGATGCGGGTAGCGATGCAGCGAGTCACGGGGCAGCCCGACCAGTTCGATCATTTCTTCGGCGCGAGCAAACGACTCGGAATAGCGCATGCCATAGTTGAGCGGCCCCTCCGTCAGGCTCATGGCAATGGTCCAGCGCGGGTTCAGCGAGCGAAACGGGTCCTGAAAGACGACTTGAAAGTGCTTGCGATGCGGACGCAGCGCCCGGCGCGACAGACGGGCGATCTCGATGCCGGCGACCCGGACCTCCCCTTCCGTGGGATCGACCAGGCGCATGATGCAGCGGGCGACAGTCGACTTGCCCGAACCGCTCTCGCCGACGATGCCCAACGTCCTCCCACGCACCACGCTGAAGTCGATGTCCCGCGCCGCCAGCGTACCGGGACGTCGCAAGAACCAGCCATTGCCGCCGTACACCTTGCGCATGCCGCGCACTTCAAGCACTTCCTGCTGCCTGCTCTCGGCGCGCACGTGGCGCGGCACCAGGCTCGGCACGGAGCTCAGCAGCGTGCGGGTATAGTCCTCGCGGGGTCGACGCAGCAACGACTCGACGGGGGCCTGTTCGACGATCCTGCCGTGCTGCATCACGTGCACGGTATGGGCCACTTCGGCAACCACGCCCATGTCGTGGGTAATGAACAGTACCGCCGTACCATGCCTTTCCTGCAGTTCGGCGATCAGCGACAGGATCTGGGCCTGGGTGGTGACGTCCAGCGCGGTGGTCGGCTCGTCGGCGATCAGCAGCTTGGGCTCCAGCACCAGCGCCATGGCGATCATGATGCGCTGGCGCTGGCCGCCGGAAAGCTGATGGGGATAGGAGCGATAGATCCGCGGCACCTCGGGCAGGTGCACCTGCTCCATGATCTCGAGCACCCTGGCCTTGCAGTCGCCGGCAGACATATCGGTATGGGTCTTGAGCACTTCGGCGATCTGCTCGCCCACCCGCATCACGGGGTTGAGGGCCGTCATCGGCTCCTGGAAGATCATCGCAATGCGCTGTGCCCGGATCCGGCGCATCTGGGAGGGCGTCAACCTCAGCAGGTCGTTGCCATCCAGCACGATTTCGCCGCCGGTCACTTCCAGCGAGCCCTTTTGCAATAGCCCCATCACGGCCAGCGAGGTGACCGACTTGCCCGAGCCGCTCTCGCCGACCAGGCAGGCGGTTTCGCCCTCGCGCACGTCCAGGCTGATCGCATCCAGCACCTTGGTCGTCTCACCGGACAGCCCCACCGACAGCTGGCGGATGCTCAGCACCACTGGCGCAGCACTCAGGTCCGCTGTCTTGAACTGCATCTCAGGCCTCCCGTTTCTTGAGTCGGGGATCGAGCATGTCACGCGCCGTGTCGCCCAGCAGATTGATGGAGAGGATGCACAGCGACAGCACCGCTCCTGTCCAGAAGATCAGCCCGGGATTGACCTGGAAGTAGGTGCGGCCCTCCGCCATGATGTTGCCCCAGGTGGGGATCTCGGTACTGACTCCGGCCCCAAGGAACGACAGCAGGGCTTCGGTCAGGATCGCCGAGGCGCAAATGTAGGTGCCCTGAACAATCAACGCAGGCAGGGTGTTGGGCATCAGGTGTTTCCAGAGGATCCCGAACATGCCACTACCCAGCGCGATCGCTGCCTCTACGTAAGGCTCTTCGCGTGCCCCCAGCACCACCGAACGCACCAGCCGCACTACCCGCGGTACCTCCGGAATGGTGATGGCAACGATCACCGACCACACACTCGGTCCGTTGAGCGCCACCAGGGCGATGGCCAGCAGGATGGCGGGAATCGCCATCAGGCTGTCCATGATGCGCATGATGATGGCATCGGCGATGCGAAAGAAGCCCGATACCAGGCCGATGAGCAAGCCGACCAGCACGCTGAAAACAGCCGCTCCGACACCGATCAGCAGCGACACCCTGCCGCCGATCATGATGCGGCTGAAAAGATCGCGACCGTACTGGTCGGTGCCCAGCAGGTGGTCGGCAGTGGCCGGTTGCAGGCGGTTCAGTGAGTTCATCTGCATGGGGTCGTAGGGTACATAGAGCGGCGCCAACAGCGCCGATAACACGATCACCAACAGCACAACAGCTGCGATGATGGGCCCAGCGCCGATCCGCCAGCGCCTGGGCAGGGATAACGCTCCGAGCAGCGCCTGCATCGCCGAGGCGGGTTGCGTTGCATGAGCCATCAGTAACGAATCCTCGGGTCGATGAGCGTATAGGAGATATCGATGACGAGATTCACCAGCACGTAGAGACCCGCCGTGAGCAGGATCATGGCCTGGATGACCGGATAGTCGCGAGCGAGGATGGCGTCCACGGTCAGCCGGCCCACGCCGGGGATGTTGAACACACTCTCCGTGACCACCACACCGGCAATCAGCAAGGCGAAGCCGGTGCCGATGATGGTCATGATCGGCACCGCGGCGTTGCGCAGGGCGTGACGGAACAACACCACGTTCTCGCGCAGCCCCTTGGCCCGGGCGGTGCGCACGTAGTCCTCACCCAGCACATCGAGCATGCTTGCCCGGGTCATCCTCGCAATCAGAGCGACATAGATGGTGGCCAGGGTGAATGCCGGCAGCACCGCTCGCTGCAGGAAGCCCACAAAATCCCGCGACGGCGCCATATAACCCTGCACGGGGAACCAGCGCAGCTCGATGGCAAAGATCTGGATGAAGACGTAGCCGATGACGAATACCGGTACGGAAAAACCCAGCACCGAGAAGGTCATCACCGCATAATCGACCCAGCTGCGGTGCCGCCACGCGGCGATCACGCCCATGGGGATGGCGATGAGCACGGAGAGCGTAATGGTCAGTACGGCGATGTTGAGGGTCGGCCAGATGCGCTGGCCAATCATGGTGCTGACCGGTGTCTTGGAAATCAGCGAAACGCCCAGATCGCCCCGGAACATCTGGGTCACCCAGCCGATGAACTGGGTGTGCAGGGGTTCGTTGAGTCCCAGGTTTTCGCGGATCCGGTCGAGCTGAGCGGGCGTGGCCGAATCGCCGGCCAGGATAGCCGCGGGATCGCCGGGCGTTAGCCTGAGCATCAGGAACACGAACAGCGCCACGATGACCATGACCGGTACGACCGCCAGCACCCGCCTGATGATATAACCCAACATGCTCACTCTCCTTCGCGTCGTGTGCGCAATCGACGAAGGTATGGCGACGGCAGGCATGCGCCCGCCGCCACCTGCCGTTCACTGCTTCTGAACGTTCCAGAACACGGGTACCGGCGAGGGAATCATGTCGGTGAGATTGTCGCGTCGCGCCTGGGGCATGTTGTACTGGCCAAGGGGGATATAGATGACTTCGTCCAGGGTATGCGCCTGCAGCTTGCGCGCCACCTCCTGTTGCTCCTCGAGGCTTTCGGCGGCAATGAACTCGGCACGCAACTCCTCCAGGCGTTCGTCCTCGGGCCAACCGAACCAGCCCTCCTCCCCGCGGCCATTGAGCATCACGCTGATCAGCGGCGAGGTGATCTCGGGAACCATCCAGTTGGTGAAGAAGATATTCCAGCCCCCATCGTCCGGGGCCGACATGCTGGCGCGACGATTGACCAGGGTTTGCCAGTCCATGGGCTGCATGTCGACCTCGAAGCCGGCATTACGCAGCGCTTGCGCAGCCACCACCGGCTGGGCGGTCAGGCTGCTGACGTCGGTCGGCTGCATGAGTACGACGGGGGTGCCGTCGTAGCCGGCCTCTTCCAGCAGCTGGCGAGCCCCTTCGGGGTCGCCGCCGCCGGTCAGGGTTTCGGATCCCGTGTCATCGGCCAACGGCGTGTTACAGCCGAAAATGGCGCCGCACACCTCGTAGTGTTCGGGGTCGCCCATCATCGCTGCCAGCACGTCTTCCTGATTGAGCGCCATCAGCGCCGCCTGGCGAATCTGCTTGTCGTCGAAGGGGGGGTGCTTGAAATTGAGCCGCCCCATGGTCTGATAACCGTACGGATCGCGAGTCTCGACCACCACATCGGGGTTGGATTCGAGTATCGGCAGCAGGTCGACCTGCACCTGTTCGATATAGTCGATCTCGCCGGCCGAGAGTGCGTTCACTGCGGTCTGCGCATCGGGCATCGTCGTCCACACGACACGCTCCACGTTCACCACCTTGCCCCCCGCCATCCAGCTCGGTTCCTCCTCGCGGGGCACGTAATCCTCGAAGCGCTCATAGGTGACGGAAACGCCGGGCTCGTACTCCTCCTCGACGAAGCGGAAAGGCCCCGAACCGATGTGCTCGCTGATCGAGCTGTCCGCTGAGGTCTCGGCGATGCGCGCCGGCATGATGAAGGGCGGCACGGCCGACTGCTTGGCCAGCACTTCGACGAGAGGCGCGAAGGGTTCCGACAGGGTCCAGGTAACGGTTCGGTCATCGCTCGCCTCGAGGCTCTCGGTCACGTCGAAAATCAACTGGCCACCCGAGTCGCGCTCTCCCCAGCGCTGCAGCGAGGCCACTACGTCCGCTGCCGTTACCGGCTCGCCGTCGTGGAACGTCAGACCCTCGCGCAGCCGAAAGGTGTAGACGAGCCCATCGTCGGACACCTCCCAATCAGCCATCTGAGGCTGGGGGTTGAACTCCTCGTCCGACGCCAGCAGCACGTCATAGATCATGTAGCCGTGGTTGCGGGTGATATGCGCCGTGGTGATGATCGGGTCCAGCACACGCAGGCCCGAATGCATGACGGCGGTAATGGTATCGGCATCGGTCTGCGCCATGGCTGGCAGCGACAAGGCACCGACCATCGCCACGGCCAGCCCCCCTTGCCACTTCGCGATCTTGGCACCCGCGTTCGTTGGTATCGGTTTGCTCATTTTTCGTCCTTCCTCTTGTGCGTTGTTATAGGAGTACTTTGCCAGTGCCCGATGACCTGCCGGCGCCTATTCGGGAGGTTGGAAGCTTCTGCCCAGCGGGCTCAGGCGCATACCCGGTGCCAAACGGCGCCAGGCAAGATCCGCAGGGCTGAAGGGCATTGGGCCCGGTGCCTTGCAGATGAGGATCTTCGCGGCAATCGGTGCAAAATCGGCACGAAAGTGAGTCGAGCTCTTGACCACCAGAAGGCTCGCTTCCTCGGGAATTATGCCCACGAAGCGAAACATCTCCCGGTCGGCCATCTGGGCCTTATGCGAGGTGACCACAACGCGCACATCACCGATGCGCAGGCAGGCGGATGGCCCCAGGTCCAGTCGCGCGCCGCCGTAGAAATCGCCGCTGGCCAGCAGCCGGCCGTCGGAAAGTCGCTCAATTTGCGCGGTGACCGGAAAGGGGCTATCCCCGGGAATGCCGGACGTGCCACCCAGGGCCACCTCGATCATGGCGCCCTCGCCCGCCCGATGTGCGCTCGCCGCGGCGTCAGGGTCGACCAGCAGGCCCAGCGCGGCCCCCTGGGCGTGGGCCTCGACCAAGGCACGCAGCATACCGGTGGTATTGGAATCGCCCCCCGCCCCGGGGTTGTCCTGGGTATCGGCCAGCACGATCGGGCCGCGGCTTCCCTCGCTCAATAGCCGCTGCGCCTCGGCGATGCCTTCTGCCGCCGTGTAGACGCACCCAGCGAAGTCCGCTTCAGCCTGGGCATAGGCCTGCGCAATGCGGTCCGCTGCCCGTTGCGCAGCCGCTTGCGAACGGGCATAGGCAACCACGGAGGGGCCGCACTCAGGGAAGTCGGCGGCGGGGAAGCCCATGAACAGCGAAACGCTGAGCACCTCGTCCTGCTCCTGCGTCGTCAGCAGACGGTAGAGGCCCGCAGCCGGCTCGAGGTCGGTGGTCTGCCAGGGAATAGGGACCAGATAGTCGAGCCGGTGAAAAGCCTTGGTCAGCGGCATCTCGGTGCGCATCAGCTCACCTAGGGCACGAGCCGTACGCCGGCCGGTCTCGGCCATGTCGACGTGAGGGTAGGTACGAAACCCCACCAGCACATCGGCCTTCTCCACCATGCGCGCAGTGATGTTGCCATGCAGGTCCAGGCAGGCGGCGATGGGTACCTCGGGGCCAACCAATTCGCGAACGCGGGCAAGCAGTTCACCCTCGCCGTCGTCGAGGTGTTCGCAAACCATGGCGCCATGCAGATCCAGCAGCACGCCATCGAGCCGCCCCGCCTGGTCCAGGCACTGCAGCAGCCTTTCGACGATGCGCTCGTAGGCTTCGCGTGTGACATGGGCGGAAGGGATAGCACCGGCCCATGACAACGGCAGCAGCTCCCAGCCCAATGCCTGAGCCTCGGCCACCGCCCCCGAAACGCCGAGATTGATGCCACGGCAGGCCGTCAGCAGCGCCTCGCCGCAAGCCATGGGCATGTAGCCGCCGCCTTGAACGAAATCCGCATAGGTCGCCCTGGTGGGAGCAAAGGTATTGGTTTCATGGAGAAATCCGCCGATCGCAACACGAAGCGTCATTATTGTTCGCTCTCCCTACCACGCGATGCGTAGCTGTGCACTCGGCATCACGACGAGTGCATGCTCGACGTAGCCACTGCCAGCTTGCCGCAAACGAATCGATGGCGTGCTGAATCGCTGAAGAAGCCATTGCATCGCATGGCAATACATCTGTATTGTTTCTTATCGTTACTAGCAAGCTAGTCGGACATGCCGATTGGCGCAAATAGGGATATTTCAGGAAGGCAAATGCGAGACGTCTTGAAATCGGTGCCCGGCGACAGGATCCTCACCGAGGCGCAACGCAGCGAACCGCTGTTCGTCCAATCCATTGCGCGTGCCATGCAGGTGCTATCGGCGTTTCATGGCGCTGACGGCGCCCTGAGTCTGGCCGCTATTGCCAAGGCGGCCGACATCGACCGCAGCGCTGCCCAGCGCATCGTGCATACGCTGAGACAGCTGGGTTACCTAAGACTCGACAAGGACGGGCGCGGCTTCCTGCCGGATATCCGCATACTCGACCATGCATTGGACTATCTCAGCCTGAATCCCATTGTTCGCCATGCCACGCCAGTGCTGCTCGAGCTGAGACGAAACGCCCAGGAACGGGTCGACCTGAGCCTTTTCGACGACACGCGCGTCGTCTATGCGGCAAGGATGCAGAGCAAGCGGGAGACCTTCTTCGCCACCCTGGTGGGTCATAGCGTACCGACCTATTGCAGCTCGGGGGGACGTGCCATCCTGTCGAAGCTGGACGACAACGAGGTGAAGGACATCATCGACCGCTCCGACCGGACACCATTGACCCAGCGCACCCTTACCGACCCCGAGCAGATCCTGCGCAAGGTTCACGAAGCAAGAGAACAGGGCTTTGCTCTCGCCCGGGAAGAGATACTCATCGGGGAGATCGCGCTGGGGGTTCCGATCATGGGGCGTGACGGACGACCCTGCGGTGCGATACATATTGCAGGATCACTGAGCGATTGGCAGGAAGAGGCGTTTCGCAATCGCTTCTTCCCGCTGGCCGCCGAGGCCGCCCTGGCCGTATCGCGTTTCTGAACGCTATACCATCCAGCAGAGCTCAGCCCGACTTGAACATGTCATCGCCGATCTGGTCGATGAAGCGCTGCGCCTTGCTCACCATCAATTGGTCGCAGGCCTCGCGACCCGGCACCAAGTCAGAGCGCTCAAAGCGATGCTCGAGGGTTTCGCCATCGCTGCCTGGCTTGCGAATCCAGCCGCTTACGCGGAACTGGCCGCCCTGTTCGGCAGGCTCCGAGACGATCTGGTAGCCGTTGTACTCCACCGGCTCGGCGGCCTTGGCATTGCCCGGCTTGGCCTCACCAGAGCCGAACAGACCACTCAAGAATTTCTTCAGCATGTTCTTCCCCTACGACACGAACTTTCCAAACGAGAGCGCCGGCCATGGGGCCGGCGCGTCTCGGAGTAAATCGACAGGCGATCAGCTCTGCTGGCGGCCTTTGCCGGCCGCAATGCGCAGGCGCAGGGCGTTGAGCTTGATGAAGCCCTCGGCGTCCTTCTGATTGTAGGCGCCGGCATCGTCCTCGAAGGTGGCGATCGACTCGTCGAACAGCGACTGCTCGGACTTGCGCCCCACCACGGTGGCACTGCCCTTGTAGAGCTTCATGCGCACCACGCCGTTGACGTTCTTCTGGGTCTCGTCGATGGCGGCTTGCAGCATGCGGCGCTCGGGGCTCCACCAGTAGCCGTTGTAGATTACCTTGGCGTACTTGGGCATCAGCTCGTCCTTCAGGTGAGCCTCTTCGCGATCCAGGGTGATCGACTCGATGGCGCGGTGGGCACGCAGCATGATGGTGCCTCCCGGGGTCTCGTAGCAGCCGCGGGACTTCATGCCCACATAGCGGTTCTCGACGATGTCGAGACGGCCGATGCCGTTGTCGCCGCCCAGCTTGTTGAGGGTCTCGAGCACCTCGTGGGGTTTCATTGCCTTGCCGTCGACGGCAACGATGTCACCGCGGTCGAAGGTCAGTTCGACGTAGGTGGCCTCGTCCGGCGCCGCCTCGGGCGACACGCTCCAGCGCCACATGTCCTCCTCGGCCTCGGCCCACGGATCCTCGAGAATACCGCCTTCGTAGGAGATGTGTAGCAGGTTGGCGTCCATGGAATACGGCGACTTCTTCTTGCTCTTTGAGAAGTCGACGGGAATGTCGTGCTGCTCGCAATAGGCCATCAGCTTTTCGCGCGAGGTCAGGTCCCACTCGCGCCACGGTGCGATCACCTTGACCCCGGGCTTGAGCGCGTAGGCGCCCATCTCGAAGCGCACCTGGTCGTTGCCCTTGCCGGTGGCACCGTGGGAGATGGCATCGGCCCCGGTTTCGTTGGCGATCTCGATCAGGCGCTTGGCGATCAGCGGACGGGCGATGGAGGTACCCAGCAGATACTCGCCTTCATAGATGGTGTTGGCACGGAACATCGGGTAGACGTAGTCGCGCACGAATTCTTCACGCAGATCCTCGATGTAGATCTCCTTGACGCCGAGGGCCTGAGCCTTGGTGCGCGCCGGCTCGACTTCCTCGCCCTGACCGATGTCGGCGGTAAAGGTCACCACCTCGCAGTGGTAGGTTTCCTGTAACCACTTGACGATGACGGACGTGTCCAGGCCGCCGGAATAGGCAAGCACGACCTTCTTGACATCGGACATTGGAGGCTCCTCTCAGGTAAACGTCACAAGGCGAGCAGTATAGCGTGGCTGCCGTCCGGCGAATACCGGCGGCGGGACGAGTCGCGGTCAAACTGTTAGACTTTTTGCAAAACGAGAGCGCGACCCGGCTGCGCTTGCCGCAGCCGAGCCGGCGCCCCTATGCAAGACCTATGCAAGAAGGGATATGCAATGAGGGAGAAGCACGCTATGAGGAGAGGCGCATGAGCGAGGCGATTGCCCGCGAGATGATGGCCCAGCGATTCCGCAGCTTCTTGCCCGTGGTGGTGGACCTTGAAACCGGCGGATTCAACCCCGAGCGTGACGCCATACTCGAGATCGCCGCCGTGACGTTGACAATGGATTCCGAAGGCAACCTGATGCCCGAGGCAACCTACGCCTACCACGTCCAGCCCTTCTCGGGGGCCAACGTGGAACAGTCGGCGCTGGATTTCACCGGTATCAAGCTCGACGACCCGCTACGTCAGCGCATCGCGCTCAGCGAGGCGGAAGCGCTGGGTGAGATCTTCCGCCCGGTGCGCAAGGCGATCAAGTCACATGGCTGCACCCGAGCGGTTCTGGTCGGGCACAATGCCGCCTTCGACCATGGTTTCCTTAATGCCGCCGTGAATCGCTGCGGGATCAAGCGCAACCCCTTCCACCCCTTCTCCAGCTTCGATACCGCCAGCCTGTCGGGGCTGATCTACGGCCAGACGGTATTGGCCCGGGCCTGTCGGGCCGCGGGCATTCCGTTCGACAATCAGGAGGCGCACTCGGCACGCTACGACACCGAGCGCACTGCCGAACTCTTCTGCGCCATCGTCAACCGCTACAAGGACCTGGGCGGCTGGGCGCTGGCACAACGAGAGCAGGGCCTCGAAGAGCTGTGAGGCCCTGCTGGACTCATCGCGTACGGCACGGGATCAGCGGCTGGTGTCCTGCTCCCAACCGGCGGGCATGTCGAGATCGTCCTCGCCGTCGGCCGCCCCGCCGACCCCCGGCTTGTCGATGATCTGCACCGTGCTGGCTTGCAACCCCTCCTCGCCCTCTTCGGGCTCGAAGCGCACCCGGGTGCCCACGGTCAGCCGGTCGAAGTCATGGTGCAGCACGGAATTCTTGTGGAAGTAGAACTCTTCTCCGCTCAGGCTCTTGATGAAGCCGTAGCCGTCCGTTTCGAATAGACGCACTACCGTCGCCACCGGCGGGATCGGCTCGTCATGATAGCGCTGCTTGACCTTGCCATCACGCTTGGCCGTCTGCTTTTTCAGCTGCTTCTCCATGGCTTCGAAAGCGCCACGGATGATGGGGCGCAGCTGGATCTGGGGGTCGGTAACCTTGTCGCTCTTTTCGGCCACCAGTTCGCCCTTGGCGGGCAAGTTGACTTCGACCAGTGCACGGTAGGGGTTGCCCGTGCGATGCGGATTCTGGGTCTGTTCGATGACCACGCGACAGGAAACGATATCGCGGTTGAAATGCTCGAGCTTGGCGACGCGCGATCTCACGTAATCGTCGATCCACTCGGAGCGGGAGACGTGTTGATAATTGATTTCCAATGGTGTCTGCATGCTACCTCCCTGGTTAGCGAACCCTTGGGCATCCTTTACCGCCCTCTTGTTCAGCGTGGTAGCAGGAGAAGGCGATTTCAATCGGGCCAGTGGCACATTTGGTTACCCTGCGTAAGTACTAATTTTCTGGTACGAGACGGCAAAAGGCCCGCAGGGTAAGATCCCCGCGGGCCTTCTTGCCGCACTGCACGAATCGGACTCAGGCGTCGCCGCCCTGCTCCTCGTCGGCCTTGGCACGAGCCGCCGCTTCCTTGACCAGCTTCTCCAACTCACCGTTCTGGTACATCTCGGTGACGATATCGCAACCGCCGACCAGCTCGCCTTCGACCCACAGCTGTGGGAAGGTCGGCCAGTTGGCATACTTGGGCAGTTCGGCGCGAATGTCCGGATTGTCCAGGACGTTGACGAAGGCAAAGCGCTCGCCACAGGACATCAGGGCCTGCACGGTCTGGGCGGAGAAACCGCATTGCGGCAGTTGAGGCGTGCCCTTCATGTAGATCAGGATCGGGTTTTCACCGATCTGGCGCTGAATGTTCTCGATGGTAGTGCTCATATGCGCTCCCTGTTGGATCGTAGGTGCCGAGGGCGTCGGACGGAATACCTGAGCGCGACGCTCAGCCTTTACTCATGCCCTCATTCTACTGATGACGAGCGCATTGCGCATCCCCCGTGGGCTGGCTAGGATGGGGGTTTTTTCGCGCGGAGAGATCGCCATGGCGACACGCCATTTCCTGACCCTGTTGGACCTGAGCCCCGAAGAGCTCCACTACCTGATCCAACGCGCCATCACGATCAAGAACCGCCTGCGCGCCCAGGGGCCGACCTACGCCCCGTTCACCAATCGCACGCTGGCGATGATCTTCGAGAAATCCTCGACACGCACACGGGTCTCGTTCGAGACGGCCATGGCTCAGTTCGGCGGTCACGCACTTTTTCTCTCCGCGCGGGACACCCAGCTCGGTCGCGGCGAGCCGATCGGGGATACCGCACGCGTACTCTCTGAGATGGTCGACATCGTGATGATCCGGACCTTCTCTCACGCCGGCCTGGAGACCTTTGCCGCCGCCAGCGGCGTGCCGGTGATCAATGCGCTGACCGACGACTACCACCCCTGCCAATTGCTTGCCGATGTGATGACCTGGACCGAGCTGCGCGGCAGCGTACGCGGGCGCACCGCGGTCTGGATCGGCGATGGCAACAACATGTGTCACTCGTGGATCAACGCCGCCCGCCAGTTCGACTTCCAATTGCATATCTGCTGCCCCGAGGGTTACGAACCCCGCCAGGACATCATGGATGCCGCCGGCGACCGGATCGTCCTGCTGCGCGACCCGAGCGAAGCCGTCGTCGATGCCGACCTGGTAACGACCGACGTCTGGGCCTCGATGGGCCAGGAGGAGGAGCAGGCCAAGCGCGAAGCGGATTTCGCCGATTTCCAGGTTACCGAGACCATGCTGGACCGGGCCAAGTCAGACGTGCTGTTCCTGCATTGCCTGCCGGCCCACCGCGGCGAGGAGATCAGCGAGACGCTGCTCGACGACCCACGCGCCGTGGTCTGGCAGGAAGCCGGCAATCGCCTGCACGCCCAGAAGGCACTGATCGAGTTCCTTCTGCTGGGCCGAGTCGACCACTGAACCAGGCCGCCGATCCTGCGATCGGCGAGAATTCCTTGCGCCGAGGACGCCACTTTCCACGATGATGCCAGCGTCGGCGACTGCGCAGGCAGCCGTCAGCCCTCGGCAAGAGGCTGCCGTAGCATCAGCTCGACGCGCCGATTGGAGGCGCGGCCCTGCACAGTCGCATTGCTCTCCAGCGGACGAGTCTCGGCGTAGCCCACGGCACGGAGTCTTTCCGCACCAAGCCCGAGTTCGGTCAGGTAGCGCAACACCGCGATAGCGCGGGCCGAAGAGAGCTCCCAGTTGGAAGGAAAACGCGTCGTGGCGATCGGAATGTCGTCGGTATGCCCCTCGACGGAGATCTCCCCATCGAAAGATTGCAGGATCTCGAGCAGATGCCCGAGCACCTCACGTCCCTGCCCGGTCAGCGCCGCCTGCCCGCTGGCGAACAGCAGGTTGTCGTCGATGCGCAGGGTGATGCCCTGTTGCCCCTCGGCCACGCTGACGCCTTCGATGTCGAGCCCTGCGAAGCGTGGCTGCAAGCCGTCGTGGCGAGGCTTGAGCCCGCTCGAGGCGACCAGACGCGCCGCTGCCTCGGCCTGTGGCGTGATGATCTGGCTCGCCGTGCCGCCTTGTCGTTCGCCATGGGGAGTCAGCCCGTTGCCCGACAGCGATAGCAACAGCACGAACAGCGTGATAAGCAGCGTCAGCACATCGAGGTAGCTCACCAGCCACCCTTCGCCGTCGACCTCGGGGGAGGCCAGCGGATGCAGCATGTCGCGCGTGCTGCGATCAAGCATTCTGCTCTTCTCCTCCCGGGACTGAGCGGGGGACGACCTCAGGATCGCGAATCTCGTCGTGGTAATTGGCGACAAAGGAGTGCAGCGTTTCCTCGATGAAGGAAGGCAGGCGCCGCTTGGTGATCAGAGAAATCCCCTCCAGCACCATGTTCATGGCGATCAGGCGCTCCTCGGTACGCCGTTCCAGCTTCACCGCGATCGGCTTGAACACCAGGTTGGCGAGCAGGATGCCGTAGAAGGTGGTCAACAGTGCGACGGCCATACGCGGTCCGATGACATGCAGGTCGCCAGACTCCATCACCTCGAGCATATTGACGAGCCCCACCAGCGTACCGATCATGCCGAAAGCCGGGGCGTAGGTCGCCATGGTGCGAAAGATCTGGGCTTCGGCGTGCTCGCGCGCCTTGAGCCGGGCAATGCGCCAGCGCAGCAGATCGAAGATCTCTTCTTCCTTGGTGTTCGCTATTACCAGCTGAATGCCGGTGCGCAGGAAGGGGTTGCGCGCCTTCTCCAGCGCTCGCTCCACGGCCCGCACATCGCCCTTGAACCACAGCCGGGAAATATCCACCAGCTCCTTGATGTCGTCGCGGGTATAGGTGTTCTCGCGGCGGAAGACCAGCCCCACCAGGCGTACCACACGCAGCACTTCCTTGAGCGGATAGCTAATGAAGGTCGCCGCCATGGTGCCGGCCAGCACGATGGCAAGCCCAGGCAAGTTGATGAAGCTCTGGGGTGACTCGGCGGTGAAGAACAGCACGCTAACCAACAGGACGACGCTGGCAAACATACCGATAAGGGTTGAGGGATTCATTCGGGCTCCTGGTGATACGGGGCGTCGAGTCTCGCCTCGCAGTAGGCCGCTCGGGGCGGAAACATGCGTAGGCTAACAGGGTTATCGGCGGCCGGGACGCGACACTTTAGTCGTGCCTGACAGACGCCGGACGTTAGTTGATCCAGATCAACCAATACGAGGCTTTACCTCGCAAATCGAGAGCGACCGAGCGCTCAAGTTCCTGAGTATATTGCCGATACGTAGATAAGCGCCTGAGCCAAGCGCAGCAAGACGACAACGTCCTGACATGGGCCGTACCATGATAGCCGCTCGGGCTATTCGTGTTCACCATGGCCTTCCAGCCGATCGTCGACCTCGCCCGTCCCGGCCTCGAACGCTTGACGCCGGGCCTGGAGCCGGCACTCGATACGCTGCATCAGGCATTGTGAAGCGTACCCGGCCACCCCGGCACGTTACTCAGAAAAAATCATTCGGCAAAGAGCCACAGAGGGTGCGTCGACACCCAGCAGGGAGCCAAACCGCATGTCAGAGCAAGTCGATCACGATCCTTGTACCGTCGCCCTACATCCGATCCATGACGCCAGCCATCATCACGTCGCGGATCGCCTAGTGTACCGCCATGATGGCGCTGCGGAAGTCGAGGACATCATGGCCGCCACCGCCCGGGCATTGACCAGCGCCATCTACGAACTCGGCGATGGGGGGCTGCTCGGCGATAGGTCGCTGTTCGTCGATTTGCCGCTCGAGTGGCTCGACCGCCCGGAGCTGCTGCCGACCCCGGCGCCACGCCTGGCTCTCGGTATTGCCGATGCACGCACCGTAGACCTGGCCCTGCTGACGCGGCTGGACGACATCCGCGAACGCGGGTATCGGGTCATCGCCCCCAGCCAACTGGTCAAACAGGATCACGAAGCGATGCTGGGACGCGTCGACATCATCCTGCTCGACTCGCCGAACGACTTCGACGACGCCACTCTCGAGAGGCTGCCGGCACGCAACATCAAGTTGCTGGTCGAGAACATCGGCAACCGCGAAGAACTGGCAAGCTTCCAGGCGATGGGCTGCGATTATTACCATGGACGCTACCTGGCCAAGCCCAGCTTCATCACTTCCCCGCCGCGCGGCCGCCACGGCAACCGTGCCGCTCAGCTTCGCCTGATTCGTGCGCTCTACGAAGACAATAGCGACCTCAACCGCATGCACGAACTGGTCGTTCAGGTGCCCCACCTGCACGTGGCGATACTGCGGCGTGCCAACTCCAACTACTTCAACCGCGGCGGCAAGGTGGTCGACCTGCATCGTGCCGTACAGATACTCGGCCTGCTGGAGCTGCGCCGATTGATTCTGACCCTGACTCTGGCCAGTCTCCAGCCCTCGTCGCGCATCATTCTTCGCATGGCGCTGATTCGCGCTTTCATGTGCCGCAACCTGGCCGCCCCCTTTCCCACGCTCGATCCCGAGGATGCCTTCACCACCGGACTGTTCTCGATGATGGACGCGCTGCTCGAGGAGGACCGCAGCACGCTGCTGGAGCATCTTCCGCTGGGCCTGGCGATCATACGGGCGCTGAAGTTTCGCGAAGGCCCGCTGGGGGCCGTGCTGACGCTTTGCGAGAACCATGAACGGCAAGTCGAAGAAGCGATCGACGAGGTACCCGCCGACCAACTCCACAACTGTTACATGGCGGCGCTGGGGAGCACCAAGGGGTTGATGTCCGACCTTTGACACACATCGTGTGGGACGGGAGCGACACAGCCGTCACGGGAACGATGTTGGCCAGCTCCGGTAGCATTCGAAGGGAGAGGGGCTCCATCGCCCTCTCCTTTTTGCCATGGTACAAGCGGGCTACTGCGTTCAAGTTGTATTTTTGTCAATGCAACTGAAAGGATGACATGATCCGTGACGCAGGAGAGTTTGGCTCAGGCCTTCCGATACCTTCTTTTTCTTCAAATGCGACGCGAATCGCGGGAATGATGGATCTGCCGCCGGATTCGCTGAGGTGGTCATCGTCATAATAAATCGGCTGCCCATCGATATCGCCCCAGCAGCCTTCTTGGGTGCAAAGGTAAGGCAATGGATCTATGATCTTGATGCCGCACTCCTCGGCGGCCCGATCCTGGATATCGAGAGCAATTCGATGTCGCTCAAGATACTCAGCCTTTGCAATGTGCACTCTCTGCACTTGCCCCGAAAACAACAACGATCTGGCCATATGCATCGGCACGTGCACTTTCAGTTCGGGGAAGGGGCGGAACATGAACACTTCGCGCTCCTCGGCCAGTTCGCAGGCCGTGTCGACAACTCCTCGAGCCATGTCGTCGAGATAGGCCTGGCTGCGACTTTCGAAGTGCTGGCTGAGATAATATTCGGGATACGCTGCCTTATCTGCCAGGTAGGGTTCATTGGGCCCCAGCAAATAGGAAGATAAGCGGTTGACGATAAAGATGGGTACATCCCGGTCCAGCTCCCGACTTTTGTTCAGTGCATACTCAACAAACTCGCCACACCGCGGATTGCCGGATTCCAGGCTCCTGATGCCTGAAATGGTCGGACAGCTCGCCAGTGTCCAATCCAGAACATGCTTGTCTGGATCGTCCATTGCGTACTGAATTGAGCGGATAACTGCCGCGGCGTGGCTGTCGCCAATTACAATGGCCCCCAACTCTCGTCCTCCATAGGTGCACTCAGGAACCGTCTGCAAGGGTTCGGCATGGCATTCCGCCCTTCTAGGGTTTGTATTGCTCGTTTCAGCCGCCAGGAACGCAGCTTGTTCGGGGACTCGCTGCGGTATACCCCCGCTAAGGTGCCCAAAGACACCGGAGGCAAAGAACACGGTAGACGCCACTATGGAGAAGGCAAACACTTTGGCACGAGATCTCATGAATCTGACGCTTCCATTTCTGAACGGATTCTCGACGAAGCGCCAGGTAATGTATGCCAGCCCTAGGGATGCTATGCAGAGGATGGCCATCATTTCCCATGATGGCGGGGTCAGACTGCGAATTCTTGCAAATGCCAGCAGGGGCTGGTGCCAAAGATAAGCACTGAAGCTGATCAGGCCGACTCCCACCATAAACTTCATGGATAGCCATTTCCCCACGAGAGTCGAAGAGGAGCCAAACAGAATGATCAGAACCGTTCCCACTACCGGGACCAATGCATATAACGAAGGAAATGGAACGTACTTGTCATAAAAGAAAACGGGAAAGATGACCATCCCAAGCCCCAGAATGGAAAGCACCGAACTGGAAGCTTGGGAACGACCGTTGAGCCATAAAGCGCACAGCGCCCCCGCTCCCAATTCCCAAGCGCGAAATGGAAGTAGATAGAAGTTGGCTGAGGGTTGGTAACGCCAGCCCCACTCGGTCAATAGCAGGCTGAGAGAAGAAATGATGATTACCAAATAGTAAACGGGATTTCGTCCAAGGCGCCACACAACGAGAAGCAGCAGAGGAAAAAAGAGGTAAAACTGCTCCTCGACCGCCAGGCTCCATGTATGAAGCAATGGCTTCTCCTCCGAAGCGGCTGAAAAATAGCCCGACTTTATCCAGAACAGTATATTTGAAGAAAAAAAACTGATCGCGACGAAAGATTGAGAAAAGTCCCGAAACTGCGAGGGAAGCATCCACAACCAGGCAAAAGGAATGCAGCATAGCATCACGAAGAAGAGTGCCGGAAGGATACGACGTGCGCGGCGTTCGTAAAATCTAGCAATGGAAAAGACACCCTTCTCCAAGTCAGCAATAATGAGCGAAGTGATCAGGTACCCACTGATGACAAAGAAAACATCTACGCCAATATAGCCACCGGAAAACCAGGAAAATCCGGCATGAAATAAAATAACGGGGATAACCGCTACAGCTCTGAGACCATCGATTTCTCTTCTGTATTTCAGCACTCCCTCCCGCATCTTCAAGCCCCCTCAAAAGTTACGGAAGAATACACGGATTTACCTTTTTAGACCGTATGCAGAAACGGTACAAGATGAGAGATATGAAACTTACGACTGAAAAATCAACTCCTCCCGACAAACCAAGTCATTCACATTCGGACATTTCCTTCCAACCCCAGCGCAGTAGTCAGGAGCAGACGCGACACCCTGTGGAGACCCAAACGCAAGCAGCCCGGCACAAGGCCGGGCTGCATAGCTGGACGACACCTACAGGGCGATGCGCGACATCACTCCTCCTGCTCGGCCAGGCGGGCCCGCAGTCGACTCACCGCCTGGCTGTGCAGCTGGCACACCCGTGACTCGGTGACCCCGAGCACGACGCCGATCTCCTTCAGGTTGAGCTCCTCCTGGTAGTACAGCGCCATCAGCAGCTTCTCGCGCTCGGGCAACGCCTCGATACCTTCCACCAGCTGCTGCCGCTTCTGCTCATCGATGAGCTGGTGATAGGGCGTATCGAGCGTTGCATCCTCGATGCCCGGCTCGATCCCCTCGTCCATCAGCGCCTCGAACGGCAGGAGGTGGCCGCTGTTGGTATCGTTGAGCAATTGACGGTATTCGTCGAGTCCGATATCCAACTCGATGGCTATTTCGTGCTCTTCGGCGGAACGCCCCAGGCGCTGCTCGAGGCGTCTGACGGCCTCGTCTACCGCGCGAGCGTTGCGTCTGACGCTACGCGGCAACCAGTCGCGGCTGCGTAGCTCGTCGAGCATGGCGCCGCGGATACGCTGACTGGCGAAGGTGGCAAAACTAGCCCCCTGAGTCGAATCGAAGCGCCCCATGGCTTCGAGTAGCCCCACCGTACCGGCCTGGATGAGGTCATCCAGCTCGATGCTGGCCGGGAGGCGTACCTGCATGGAAAGCGCCTGTCGCCTCACCAGCGGCAGGTACTCCTCCAGCAGGTCTGTCTGTTCAATCTTGCCTCGTGCTGTGTACATGCTCATGCTCTCGCGGCTGGCGCCCTTCCCGACGTGAACACGCTCAACGGTTCCGGAGCGTTTCATCGTGCGCGTGATTGACGATGACCTGCAACCCCTGCAGGGTTACGACGCGCTGGCGTCGATCGAGCAGGGAGAATTCAAAATGAAGCGTCGTATCGGCCGGTAGCCCGGCCAACGCCTCGGTATGACCGCGCGGCGCCGGCAGGCGCACGCACCCTCCCAAGTGGCAGAGCGCGGCGTTGACCTCGACGCCGCTGGGCGGCTGGAATTGCCAACTGACCTGGCCCATCATTTGCCCGCGGGCTAGCGCGGGATCGGGCGGCGCCAGGGGTGCCGATGCTACCGGCCGTTCCACCAGCGCTGCCTGTAGCGCTGGGGCCGTCGCTACCCAACTGCCGGCGCCATGCGCCATCGTGGTCAGCAGGCAGGCGCCCGCCCCCAGCATGCGAAAGATCCGGATCGCTGCTCGTCTCATCTCGACAGCACCTTCATTTCGACAGTACCAACAGCTCGATGCCGAAGTAGCTCGCCGCCACGTGCTGCAGGTTGGCCAACAGGCCCTGCCGGCCCACGCCCGGCGGGTGAACCGCCAATAGACGGCGCGGCCCGCCGCTCTCGTCGATCTGCTTGAGAATGCGATAGGCACGTCGGAACGCTTCGAGATCGTCGTCGACCCACAGCGCCCAGTGCGCCTGCTGCGTCGCCAGCACCGCCAGATGCGGACTCGTGACCGATAGCGCTACGACTCGCCAGCCACCTGGGTCGCCCACCCAGCGCCGGCCCTGGCGAGCCCAGCTCTGCAGCAGTTCGCTGACCTTCAGGGTGTGGCGCTCGGCCGTTCCGGGCAGCCCCAGTACCATCAACGTAACGCCCTGGTGGGTACGCCGTGAGGAAGGCGGCTTGCCCATATCCCGTGTCGTCGCGGGCCGGGGCGGTACCGACTTGGCGACCTCGCGCGACTCGCGGGGCGAGCGCTCGCCGGTATCCCGTTCGCCGGCCAGCTTGATCAGCATTTCGGCTACGTGTGTGGGGCATTCCTGCGAGGTGGCGGATGCCCACTGGCGCAGGCCAGCAGCCTGATCCCTTCCCATCTAGCCTGTCTCCCTTTCGCCAAGGCCAAGGTGGCGAATGGCATCGCGCACCAAGAACAGTTGTATTAACGCCTCCAGCAGGGCGACATCGCGACGGCGACGACGCCCACCTCCCAGCCCCAGCAACTCGGCTCGAAGATCCATGGCCGCTTCGTCCTCAGAGAGGTCCAGATGTGCCGCCACCGTGGCCAGTCCGCTGGCCATGCTCAGGCGCACGTCGGGGCGCAGCTCGCCGATGTCGGCCGGATCGAGGCGTTGCCAGGCACGTCGAGTCAGCGGCGCCAGCACGTCGCCCTGCAACAAGGACAGCAGCAAAGGCTTCGGTTCGCGCCCCAGTCGCGCCGGCGCGAGCCAGTAGCGCCTGGCCAGTGGCCGGCCGCTCTCGCTATCGCGCACCTGCCCCAACCAGGCCCGGGCGGATAGTCCTTCGCTCTCGCGCGGGCTGCCTTTGAGCACCAAGCTCACCGGCAGCGATGCCAGGCTGAGTCGGCCGGGCGCGCCGCGGAAGCGACACCCCACTTCACCCAGCGCTTCCGCGACCGGCGCCAGCGCGGCCAAAGGCTGTCGCTCGCCACCGTGAATCACGCGTTGACTGCCGCGCACCTGGCTGCACCACGTCATTTCGCGTTCTTCCAGCCACTCGCCGGCCTCGCTATCGGGCAGGCCGTTCATCAAATGCACGCTGATGTCATGTCGCTCCAACGCCACCTGCAACCGAGCCTGCTGCCCCGCCACCTGACGGTGCTGTAGCAGCGGTAACGCCAGCCAGGTGCCTTCGGGGCTCAGGGCCACGTCGGGCATCGACCAGCGCTCGCCGGGGACACGGCGTCGCTCGCTCCATAGCATGCCCAGGGCTTGGCCGGGCACGGGGTAGTCGACCAGCAAGTCCTCCAGCCGCTGCTGCTGGACCGGGTCCGGCAACCCCAGCAGGTCCCATACCGCCTCGAGTCGGTCGAAGCCGGCGAGACGCCGCCGCAGAGCCTGAAGCGTTGTCGCCAGGCGTCGCCCCTGCCCCAGCAGGTTGCCGCCCGTGCGACCGGCGGGCTCGGTCGCCTGCCGCGCCGCCGGCAACGCGACGCGGGTGGCAAGCGCTTGATGCACCAGCGTCGCCGGATCGGACAACGACATGTCCTCCGGCACGCGCTGGCCATGGGAGACGAAAAGCAAGCGCAGGCCATGGCGCATGACGATATCCAGTACCGGCGCCAGGCGGCCCGCCTCGTCCTGCTTGCTGATGATGCAGTCACGCAGTTCGCCGCCCGCGGCCTGGGCCGCCTGGCGATAGCGAATTACCACCTCTTCCAGTGTCTCGGGCTGACTGGCGGCGTTGAGCAGCAGCACCAGCCGAACCGGCGAGTCCTCCCCACGCAGGTGGCCGACTTGCTCGATCACGCGATGGTCACGCTGGCTCATACCGACCGTGTCGATGATGATCCAGGACTTGCCGCGCATTCGCTCGAGCAGGTCGGAGACCGGCTGGTCGGCGTTCATGGCATACATCGGCACGTCGAGCAGGCGCGAGTAGATGCGCAACTGCTCATGGGCGCCGATACGGAAGCTGTCGGTGGTAACCAGGGCCACCGGACGAGTGCCGTGGCGCATGACGTAGCGCGCCGCCAGCTTGGCGGTGGTGGTCGTCTTGCCCACCCCGGTAGGTCCGATCAGCGCCACGATACCGGTGCGGTCCATGAAGGCGGCCTCGTCCTCGAGGCCCTGGAGGCGACCGGCCAACTGTCGCTCCAGCCACGCCATGGCTCGCTCATCCACTTGTCCGGCCGTAGCCAGCTCCTCGGGCAGCGCAGCGACGACCTCATCGGTCAGTGCCGCACCGAAGCCGGCCTCGAGCATCACTTGGGCCAGCTGGTCGCCGGTACCGGCGGGAGCCTGCCGCTGGTGCTGCTCGCGGGACACTTGCTCACGCGAAAGCAGCGCGCGCATGTCGCGCATCTCTTCGAGCAGTTGGGCGCTCATCGTCTCGAAGGCCTGGGCGCTGTCGGGTGTCGCTGGCCTTCGCGGTGCCGGAGGTTCCGGCGGCGGTGCTGCAAGCATCTCGCCGGCAGCGGGGGCGGCCGACTCGGCCATGGCCAGAATCTCGACCCCCTGATCGGTGCGTCGGTTGGCCAGAATCAACGCCTCGTCGCCCAGTGCCTCACGCACCTGTCGCATGGCTTCACGACTGTTGACTCCCAGGAAACGCATGACACTCATCGTTTATCGGCCTCCCACCAGCGTCGTGACGCGTAGCGTGCGATCGTCGGGAACTTCCGCCTGCGACATGACCACCAGGTGGCGCATGCGCCGGCGCAGGAAGCGCGCCAGCAGCGGCCGTAGGCTGTGCTGCACCACCATCACCGGGGGCTCGCCGCTCGCCTCGTGGCGAGCCACGGCCTGCTCCGCCTGGCTCATCAACGTCTCCGCCAGGCCCGGCTCCAGCGCACCGTTACCGTTCATTGCCTGCAGCAACACCTGTTCCAACTGCGCATCCAGGCCAAGCACGTGGAGCGAATCGCGGCCGGGGAACCACTGCTGGGTGATGGCACGCCCCAGGGCGATGCGTACCAGCGCGGTCAGCTCGTTGGCATCCTGTTGCTGCGGCGCGTACTCGGCCAGTGTATCCAGAATGGTGCGCATGTCGCGAATCGACACGTCCTCATCGAGCAGGTTCTGCAGGATGCGCTGCAGGGCGGTCAGGCTGATGGCCTTGGGCACCACCTCCTCGACCAGCGACTTCTGTTCGTCGCCCAACTTGTCGAGCAGCTTCTGCACTTCCTGGCGGCCCAGCATCTCGGGGGCGTGGCGATGCAGCAGATGATTGAGGTGCGTGGCGATGACGGTACCGGCATCGACCACCGTATAGCCATAGACCTGGGCATGCTCGCGCTGGCCGGCGTCGATCCAGATCGCCGGCAGGCCGAAGGCCGGATCGGAGGTCGGCGTCCCCTGCAACTGGCCGGTCACCTGGCCGGGGTCGATGGCGAGCCACTGCCCGGGGAAGGCTTCGGCCCGCCCAATCTCGGCCCCCTTGAGTGTGATCACGTAGGTGTTGGCGCCGAGCTCGAGATTGTCGCGAATGTGTACCACGGCCGGCAGGAAACCGACCTCTTGGGCGAATTTCTTGCGCACGCTCTTGATGCGACCCAGCAGCTCACCCTCTTGACGTTGATCGACCAGCGGGATCAAACGATGGCCCACTTCGAGACCCAGGGTGTCCACCAGTTGCACGTCGTCCCAGCTCGCCTCGGGCGCTTCTGGCTGAGGTGTCGGCTCGGCACTGATCTCCTCTTCCACCAGGCGACGCTCCTGCTGGCGCGTAAGCATCCAGGCCAGTCCCGCCAGCACCACAGTGAAGAGCAGGAAGACTACGTTGGGCATGCCGGGCACCAGGCCCAGCAGCCCCATCACCACTGCCGCGAGTACCAGCACCTGCGGGTTGACGAACAGCTGACTGATCATCTGCTGGCCCACATCCTGGTCGGTGTTGACTCGGGATACGGTCACGCCGGCAGCGGTGGAGATCACCAGCGCGGGAATCTGGGCCACCAGACCATCACCGATGGTCATCAGCGTGTAGGTGCGGGCGGCATCGCCGAAGCCCATGTTGTGCTGGAGCATGCCGATCAACAAGCCGCCGATGACGTTGACGACCATGATTACCAGGCCGGCCATGGCATCGCCGCGAACGAATTTGCTGGCACCGTCCATCGAGCCGTAGAAATCGGCTTCCTGGGCGACCTCGCTCCGCCGACGGCGCGCGTCCTCTTCGCCGATCAAGCCGGCGTTGAGATCGGCATCGATGGCCATCTGCTTGCCCGGCATGGCATCGAGCATGAAGCGCGCCCCCACTTCGGCGATACGCCCGGCGCCCTTGGTGATGACCATGAAGTTGATGATGACGAGAATCAGGAACACCACCAGGCCGACGGCGAAGTTGCCACCGATGAGGAATTCGCCGAACGCCTCGATCACCTTGCCCGCGGAGTCTCCACCCGCATGGCCTTCCATCAGGATGACCCGGGTGGATGCCACGTTGAGCGACAGCCGCAGCAGCGTGGTAAAGAGCAGGACCGCCGGGAAGGCGGCGAAATCCAACGGCTTTTGCGTGAACATGCTGACCAGCAGCACCATCACGGCCAGGGCGATGTTGAAGGTGAACAGCAGATCCAGGGCGAACGGCGGCAACGGCACGATCATCATGGCCAGGATCATGATGATCAGGACCGGACCGGCCAGCAGTTTCATTCGCGCATCGCCCAGCCAGTCGCGGCGGCCGATGAAGTGGCTCAGTGATTTCATTCGCTCGCCCCGCCGGGCGCCGTCTGGCCCCGCTCTTCGGATTGACGGGCCTCATCGGCCGCCGGTACTTCCAGCTCCGGCGGGATGGGCAAGTTCTCGGGTGTTGGCGGCACCTCTCCCCCCTCTAGTGAGACATGCTTGAGACGGAAGGCCCAGGCCAGCACCTCCGCCACAGCGGTATACAGATCCAACGGAATCTCGCTTTCGAGATCCACGTGATGATAAAGAGCACGCGCCAGGGGTGCTGCCTGCAGCAACGGCACGCCGGCTTCCTGGCCGAGCTCGCGGATGCGGGCCGCCACCAGGTCGGCTCCCTTGGCCACTACCCTGGGTGCCCCCATGCGCGTTTCGTCGTACTGCAGTGCCACCGCGTAGTGGGTCGGGTTGGTAATGATCACGTCGGCCTCGGGTACCTTGCTCATCATTCGGCCACGCGCCATCGCCTGCTGCTGGGAACGGATGCGCGCCTTGACGTGCGGGTCCCCTTCCGATTCCTTGTGCTCGCGCTTGACCTCTTCCTTGGACATACGCAGCTTCTTGGCGTGGCTATACAATTGGTACGGCACATCGATCAGAATGACGACCAGCAGCGTCAGCACCATCAGACCGCAGGCTTCAGCTGCCATCATCAAGGCGCGTGCCAGGGCCTGGCGGGTCGGCTGATCCATCAACGACAGATACTCGCCGATGTGGAAGTAGAGATAGGCCAAACCGACGCCGCCGATCAGAATCGACTTGGCTACCGCCTTGAACAACTCCACCAGCGCCTGGGTGCCGAACATACGCTTCAGCCCCTTGGCCGGGTTGAGCTTCGAGAGCTGGGGCTTGAGCGACTTGGCGGAGATCAGCCATCCGCCCAGCAGGGCGGGCGCCACCAGGGCCACCAGTGTCAGCAACAGAAACAGCGGCAGCATCGTCAGCAACGTGTGGTTCGCCAGATCGAGCACGTTCATCAGCATGGGGCCGGTCTCGAACGCCTGGCGTCTCTCGAACAGGAAAGCCTGCTCCATGACCAGGCCGAGCTGATCGTAGAGCAATGCTCCCATCGACCACATGCCGACCACGCCGCCCAACAACAGCATGAAGGTAGTCAGCTCGCGGGAGCGGGCCACCTGGCCCTCTTCGCGTGCCTTCTCCTGCCGTCGGGGCGTGGCCTCTTCGGTCTTTTCCTGATCGCTGCTTTCGTCGGCCATGGCTACCAGACACTCTTCTGCACGGTGGCCATTGTGGCGTCAACGGTGAGGAGGCGATACGCCAAAAAGCGCCGATGATCGTGGCCTTATCGGCCACGACCCACGGCGCGGAAGAAGATAGCAATGAGGGACGCGAAGCGTTAAGAGAGCAATCGACTAGTTGGCGAGCCCAGGCAGGCAGGCCCTGTCTGGACTTCCACCTTTCTCAGAAGCCGAGCTGATCCAGTAGATCATCGACCTGATCCTGATTCGTCATGACATCGGCTCCCGGCTTGATCTGGGGACCGTTGAGCAGGCTTTCCTCGCGGCGGCGCGCTTCGGTCTCCCACTGATCGTTGGCCTTGCGCTGCATGCTCTCGCGCGCGACCTCTTCGGGGACGTTGTCGATCAGCACCTGCACCAGTTGATGCTCGATCTCGCGGATCACGTCCATCATCTTCTTGATCACCTGGCCCGTCAGGTCCTGGAAGTCCTGGGCCATCATGATCTCGAGCAGCTCTTTCTGAGTTGCTTGAGTCTTGTCGGGGACGCCGGCCAGGTAGGTGCGGGTCTCCTTGACCAGCTCCCGCGCCTCGTCGAGCTCCTTGGGTTCGGCGAACCACTCGGCCCATCGCTTATCCAGCGACTCGGCGCCGCTGCTGATGGAGTCTTGAAGCGGCTGGGCGCGATCGATGGCGTTGAGCGCCCGCTCGGCGGCCTGCTCGGTCATGCTCGCCACATAGCTGAGACGATCCCGTGCATCGGGAATCGCCTCCGCCGCCTTCTCGATCTCCTTGTCCAGGCCGAGTTCGCGCATGCTCTCCCTCAGCATGCGCGTCAGCTGACCGATACGCTGGACCAGTTCTTCGCCAGCGGCATTGGCCGGCTGAGCCTCGCCGGACTGCTCATTTGCGCTCATCTTGTTATCTCCTCCGCAAGCGGATCTCGCCTGCCTGCGTCACTTGCCCAGTTTCTCGAAAATCTTGTTGAGCTTCTCTTCCAGCGTGGCAGCGGTGAAAGGCTTCACCACATAACCGCTGGCGCCCGCCTGGGCGGCCGCGATGATGTTCTCCTTCTTGGCCTCGGCCGTGACCATCAGCACCGGCAACTCCTTGAGTGCGGCATCGGCGCGAATCTGCTTGAGCATCTCCAAGCCGTCGAGGTTGGGCATGTTCCAGTCGGACACCACGAATTCGAAGGAACCGGAGCGCAGCTTGGTCAGCGCTTCCTGACCATCCTCGGCTTCCTCGACGTTGGTGTACCCCAGTTCCTTGAGCAGGCTTCGCACGATGCGGCGCATGGTGGGAAAATCGTCGACCACCAGAAAGCTCATGTTCTTGTCAGCCATCAGGATTCCTCTTCTCTCTCAGGCAATGATTCATCTGACGGCAAACCGGTTGCCGTCATGGTTTAAAATTCTTCCCAGTCGCCTTCCGCCACAGGCTCACGCTGCGGCTTGGGGCGAGGCTTGGGATCGACCTGGGCCACCTCACGCGATGGGGAGGTAGCCGACATGTTCGGCTTCGCCGAGGCGGATGCCCCACTGTGCTTGACCAATGCCACGGCGCCTTTGGACGACTTGGTTATCGTCGTGGGTTTGTCCACGGCTGTCGCACGGCCGGCATCCCCCGCCAGGCGGAATACCGCAACGGCCTGCTCGAGACGACGGGCCTGTTCTTCGAGCGAGGCCGCAGCCACCGTCGCCTGCTGCACCAGGGAGGCGTTCTGCTGGGTCACCTGATCCATCTGGCCGACTGCCTGGCTCACCTGCTCGATGCCGTCGCTCTGCTCCTGCGAGGCCGCGGCGATCTCGTCCATGATGTCGGTGACCCGCCGTACCGCCTTAACCACGTCGTCCATGGTCTCGCCGGCTTGCTCGGCCAGCGTCGACCCTTCCTTTACTTGCGACACGGAACCATCGATCAGCGCCTTGATCTCCTTGGCGGCGGTGGCGCTGCGGCTGGCAAGATTGCGTACCTCACCGGCCACCACAGCGAAGCCACGCCCCTGCTCGCCGGCACGCGCCGCCTCCACCGAGGCGTTCAGCGCCAGGATATTGGTCTGGAAAGCGATCGAATCGATCACGCTGGTGATATCGCTGATCTTCTGCGAGCTGGTCGAGATGTCGCCCATGGTCTTCACCACGCGATCGACCACTTCGCCGCCGCGCTCGGCCGTGGCGGAGGCGTCCAGCGCCAAGCCACTGGCCTGACGGGCATTGTCGGCGTTCTGCCGCACCGTGGCGGTGATTTCCTCCATGCTGGAGGCCGTCTCTTCCAGCGAAGCCGCTTGCTGCTCGGTGCGCGAGGATAGATCGGCATTGCCGCTGGCGATCTCGCGCGTGCCGATATGGATCGAGCCACTGCTGTCGCGTACCTGGCCGACGATGCGCACCAGGCTCTGTTGCATGTTGCGCATGGCATTGAACAGCTTGCCGATCTCGTTGCGGCTACCTTCCGGGATACGCCCGGTCAGGTCGGCCTTGGCAATGGTCTGGAGGTGCTTGACGGCGGAATTGAGCGGACGAATCACGGTCGCGCGCAAACCGACGTAGACCAGCAGCAGCACGACGACGGCAAAGGCCAGGGCGCCGTAACGCACGAGTTCGAAGCGATCTGCCTGGGTACGGAAGTCCGCGGTCATGGCCTTGGCGCTGTCGAAGCCATAGGTGACGAACGTGGCCATGCTGTCCGACAGCGCCGCGCTGGGCTCGATCAGAGCGTCACGCAGCCGACCGAATCCCGGCGTATCGAGCTGATCGAGCGCCTGGTGCTGTTCTCGCACCAGCGTCAGTACGGCGGAAAAATCCCGCTCCAGTGCATCGGCCATTTCCTGGGCCCGCTCCGACTTGGGGGCGGCGACGAAATTGTTGAAACGCGCCTCGGCGCGATCCATCCGGTCGGCCGCGATATCGAGTTGCCCATTGGCGTCGCGCATGCGACCCAGCATTATCTGATTGGAGGCAATTTCCAGGCTGACACGCGCCACATTGAGCAGCGCATCGGCGCGGTTGATCTCGTTGAGCTGCTGAACGTTGATACGGTCCAGATCGGCCATGATGCGGCCCGCCTGCCGCTCCGACATGGCAGACAGCAGCGACACCACGCCAATCAGCACGGCGAAACTGACCAGTGCGGATATCACGGATGCGTGGATGCTGATGTTGCGTAAGACCCGGCTCATTGTGGCGTTCCTCGCGTTTGGAGACGGTTGTTATCGTTTGTCGATGTCCTGTCAGACTCGCTGCGCCCGGCCGGAGGCCGCGATCAGTTCCATCAGACGCTCCGGTATATCGTCCAGCCCAATCACTTCGCCGGCGCCCCCGACGGCGATGGCTTCACGCGGCATGCCGAAGACCACGCAGCTGGCTTCGTCCTGCGCCAGCGTGGCCGATCCGGCCTGACGCATTTCCAGCAGCCCGGCCGCGCCATCCTTGCCCATGCCGGTAAGTATCACGCCAATGGCATTGCGACCCGCCTGGGTGGCAGCGGAATGGAACAGGACGTCGACCGAGGGGCGATGGCGATTGACGGGAGGACCGTCGTCGAGCTTGGCCACATAGTTTGCCCCACTACGCGCCAGCTTGAGATGCGCATCGCCCGGAGCGATGTAGGCGTGCCCCGGCAGCACACGCTCGCCGTCGGTCGCTTCCTTCACGGTGATGCTGCAGAGCCGGTTCAATCGCTCAGCGAAGGAGCGCGTGAAACCGCCAGGCATGTGCTGAGTGATCAGAATCGCCGGGCTGTTGGCCGGCAACGGCTCGA
The DNA here is from genome assembly GCF_002930105.1 of Billgrantia saliphila. Classification (GTDB taxonomy): domain Bacteria; phylum Pseudomonadota; class Gammaproteobacteria; order Pseudomonadales; family Halomonadaceae; genus Halomonas; species Halomonas saliphila. The sequence continues at coordinate 227,593 of NZ_PJRN01000008.1, forward strand.
GCACCGCGCGAATTGCCTCCGTCCCACCGGTGGAAGCCCCGATGATGATCAGCTTCTCGCTCGACACCAGCGGTGCCTTGAGCGTTGCCCGCGCAGGCGTCTCCGCCCGCCGCGCCTGACGCGGGCGAGACTTGGCGGCGGCACGGATCTTCTCGGCGATGTCGTTGGCGTACTCCATCATGCCGTTGCGTATGCCGAGCGAAGGCTTGGCAACGAAGTCCAACGCCCCCAGCTCCAGCGCCCGCAATGTGACCTCGGAGCCGGCCTGGGTCAGTGACGAGACCATGAGCACCGGCATCGGACGAAGGCGCATGAGCCGCTCGAGAAAATCGAGCCCGTCCATGCGCGGCATCTCGACATCGAGCGTCAGCACATCGGGGTTGTGGCGCTTGATCAGGTCGCGTGCGACGAGAGGGTCCGGCGCTACCGCCACCACTTCCATGTCCGGCTGCGAGTTGATGATCTCGCTGAGCAGATCACGAATCAGCGCCGAATCGTCAACGCATAGCACCTTGATCCTGTTCGATCCCAAGGCCAGGCCTCCTGTAACGAGAGCCGCATCGGCTCAGGCAAACATGTACTTCTATATCGACAAAGCGAAGGAAAACTTTAGGCTTGGCTTGCCGGCCGACGACACCGATCCTGGCGTTACGAACATCGTGAATTGCGCCGGGATCGATGCACTGAGCGGTCGAAATCACGAGGCGATACGAGCCGCTGTCGCCAGCGACTCGTATCGCCTCGTGTGGCCTCCAACCCGGGCTCAAGCCAGGGTATAGACGGTCTGGCCGCGCAGCCGGAATACCTTGCTGATATAGGAGAAGTTCTCCGAATGACCGGCGAACAGCAGGCCATCCGGCTTGAGCAGTGGTGCAAAACGCTGGAGAATTCGCGCCTGGGTCTCCTTGTCGAAATAGATCATGACATTGCGACAGAAGATGGCATCGAAAGGACCTTTTACCGGCCACTGCGGCGCCAGTAAATTCATCGGCAGGAACTCCACCAGCGAAGAGACTTCGGGGCGTATTCGCGCCAGCCCTTCGTGCGTCCCCTTGCCCTTCTGGAAGAAGCGCCTCACTCGCTCGTCTTCGAGCTTGCGGACTTGCTCTACCGGATAGACGCCCGCACGCGCCCGAGTCAGCGCTTCGGTATCGATATCGGTCGCCACCACTCGGGCCTCGGAGGCTCGGGCACCCAGATTCTCAAGCAGCGTCATGGCGAGGGAATAGGGTTCCTCGCCCGTGGACGCTGCCGCGCTCCATACCTTGACCGGCCCGCTGGCCTTGCGTATGTGCTCCGCCAGCAGGGGAAAGTGGTGCATCTCGCGGAAGAAGGCCGTGAGGTTGGTGGTCAGCGCGTTGGTGAAGGCTTCCCACTCCCGGGCCTCGGGCTGGCGAGACAGCCGCGCCAGATAGTCGCTGAACCGTGTCAGGCCATGATGACGCAATCGCTTGGCCAGCCGGCTATAGACCATCTCGCGTTTGTGCTCCGCCAGCACGATACCCGCACGCTGATAGATCAACTGACGAATCTGGGCGAAATCCTCGTCGGTCAGGATCAGGTCACGTTCGAGGTGACCCAGTCCGGACCACTGGTTCGGCTCCGCCCCGGGGGCCTGTGATTGAGTCAAAATGTCTCCCACTCTTCATCGGCGGCCGCCGCCTTGCTTGGCTTGGCAGGCTCGCGCTTAACTGGAAGCGGATCATGATGCCGCTCTGTCGAAGCGGCACGTTGACGTTCTGCCACCTCCCCTTGCGCGGAGGTCTGCGCTTCT
>NZ_PJRN01000009.1 GCF_002930105.1 Billgrantia saliphila
CGCTACGCCGAGCCCAACGAAACGGCGAGTGCCTGGATCCGGGTCAGCCAGGGCTGGGCCGGCGGCGGCTACGGCAGCCTGGCCATCCCCCGGATCGGCCACGAGGTGATCGTCTCCTTTCTCGAGGGCGACCCCGACCAGCCGCTGATCACCGGGCGCACCTACCACGCGGTCAACACGCCGCCGTACCCGCTGCCCGAGCACAAGACGCGTACCGTCATCCGTACCCAGAGCCACAAGGGCGAAGGCTTCAACGAGCTGCGCTTCGAGGACGAGGCCGACGAGGAGCAGATCTGGGTCCACGCCCAGAAGGACCTGGAGCTGCTCACCAATAACGACCGCACCGAGGAGATCGGTAACGACAGCTTCCTCACCGTGCATCACGACCGCATCGCGGAAATCGACAATGACGATCACCTGACGGTACATGGCCAGCGCCATACCCAGGTCGACGGCGACGATCACCTCATCGTCGACGCCAGCCGCCACGAGAAGTACGGCCGCGCCCAACTCATCGAGGCCGGCCAGGAGATACACCACCATGCCGGCAGCAAGACGGTCATTGACGCCGGAGCCGAGATTACGCTGAACGCCGGCGGCAGCTTTATCAAGCTCGACCCCAGCGGCGTCACCATCGTCGGCGCCCAGGTCAAGATCAACTCCGGCGGCAGCCCGGGAGTAGGGCGCGGGCAAGGGGCCGCAGGGGCACTGCTGCCGGGCGGTGCGACGCCGGAGAGTCATGAGGCGATCGCGCCCATCCGGCACGAGCAGTTGCTGTCGGCCGCCCAGCAGGGAGCGGCAGTAATCGAGATATGCCAGCGGCTGGCCACGGGCGAGGCGTCGAGTGTGGCGGCCTGTGCTCTAGGGGAGGAGTGTCCATGTCGCTGATGTCCGCTTCACGGGAGCAGGTGTTCTACCTGACCGACCTCGCACTGTTTCCCCAGGCGCATCGACAGATGTTCGAGGCGGACGATACGCCGACGTACCAGCTGTTGTACCTGCAGACCGCGTATCGTCAGCACGCCATGCATGGCCCTTTGCTGATCCTGCCCTCTACGCCACGCGCCGAGGCCATCCTGGCACGTTGGGTCGAGCAGGGCGTGGCCATTGCGATTCACTCGACTGCTTCCTTGGCCTCACTGGTCGAGCACTGGCGTAGCCTGACGCAAGTACGACGCCAGGCGGGGCCGCCGGCCCTGTTTCGCTACGCCGACCCGCGCTTGTACGCAGCGCTCGAGGGAGCGTTGAGCCAAGGCGACATTGCTCGCCTGCTGGGACCCGCCCGGCTGATGCATGGCGTTGCCGCCGGTCATGCGTGGCGTCTCGAGTCGCCAAATAGCCTGGATTGGGCTCCCTCGAGCGACGACTTCCTGCTGACATTTGCTCATCAACAATCCATGCAAGCCTGGCGAGAAGGCGTGTTCAGCCGGCAGCTGGCCGGTGAGCATGCGCTGACCGAGGCCTGCGTGGAGGCCTGGCTGGAGCAAATGCAGGAGCTGGCGCTGCCGACCGAGTACGCCCAGTGGGAAGGGTGTCGCGCGCTAGCCGAGGCGGACTGCCGACTCCCTCTTTCGCCGCAGCAAATGGACAGCCTGAAGCGCTATGCCGGTTCATGGCAGCAACGGCTCGCCCAACTGCGTGAACAGGTAGCGACATCGCACGAAGCGGATAAGGTGATCTCATGAGCGATACGCTAGCCCCACCCGTGCTACAGCCCAGCCGCTCTTCCCCGACGGGGGACAGCATGCCTGCCCATTGCTGCGTGAGCGTGACGGTGCTCATCGAGCATCGCGATACTCTGGGCCGGCCCTTGCCGGCAGGCACCGAAGTGGAGCTTTGCGATATCGGCCGCCAGACGTACCGAGCCCGAATCGACGCGGATGGGATAAGCCGTCACGAGGGAGTGACGCCCGGCAAGGTGGCCTGGCAACTGCTTGGCCGCGAGGGCCAGCATCTCGTCGCGGTCGACGACGTGCCGTGTGATCCGCGGTGGGCCGCGGCGGCTCCGCCGGAGTGCGATGTCGCCGCGGACGAAACCTCGCTACGCGCGGTCTACCTGCCGCCGCCCATCGGCATCAATCTGCGCGAAGAGGCGGCCCCGGAGGCATCGGATCGGCTCAGCGACGAGCAGCTTGAACAGCTGCGCCTGGCCGGCAACAACGCCACCCTGTTCCTGCACGGCTACAACGTGGCCTATGGCAGCTATCGGCACTTTGCCGGCTGGGAGCAGCGCGATGGCGTCACCGATAGGCCTCTGTTGGTTCCTTCGGGAAGTGCACGCGTTGCCACCATTCGACAGGATACGGATGGCCTGACCATTCCGCTTCCTCCCGGTCCTGGTAGGAATCATGCCATTTCTCCGTTCAGTGCCAATCCCGAGCAGGTCGAAGGGATGATCAACGGCAGCGGGGCGCACAACTGGTACGTCCACATGGAGTATCGACTCAATCGCGCCGCCGGCATGACCGACGACGATTGGCGTCCGTACACCCGCATCGTCGGGATCGCCTGGCCCGGCGACACCGGGGCGGTGGACTTCTTCCAGGCGGAACTCAACGCCATGGCCGCGGGGCGGCGTCTGGTGGCGCTGCTGGCCCAGCTTCATGATGCCGGCATAGCCATCAACGTGATCAGCCACTCCCTCGGGGCGCGTGTCATTCTTACCGCCCTCAACATTCTCGGCGAACAGGGCCAGCGCCAGGTGCTGGACAATCTCTACCTGTGGCAGCCCGCCGTGGCGGACAACGCCTTGGTGGACGACCCCTCGCAGGACAGCCACCCGCTGGGCATGGGCGTGTTCCCAGAGGCCCACAAGGCGGTACGCAAGGTGGTCGTGCTGCATTCCCAGGAGGACGGTATTCTCGGCCCGCCGCGAAGCGAGACGCCTGATTTCTGGCAGCGAATCCGGGACAGGATAACCACACCTCTCCAACTGGGCCGTTGGGTGGGAGGCGTCGTTCTTGCCAATGACCAGGTGGACGAGCTGATCGGCTCGGCGGGTGGGGCCTACGGCAAGAAGTGGTGGGTATTTCCCATCGGCCTGGCGGGACCCATCACGCAATACTATGTCGACAAGGCGCCGGCCCATACCGTGAGGCCACCGATTCCCAGCCAGCCACCGGCGGGGCCGGACCCCTACGGCAGGGAGCGCGCGGCGCGAGGCTGGCAAGCCTTCAGGGAACTGGCGATTCAGGAGGCGCGAGACGCCTTGGCCAGCGGCGAAGCGCTGCCCACCTATCGCTTGCTGGCGCCATTGGCGCACCACGCCGTGATCTCTGAAGCCTCAGCGGCCCGCTACATCGACAGCCTGGAGGCCCTGGTGAAAAGGCAGTGGCGGGCAGGGAAGACACCGCGCGCAGCGCTGGGGCATATTGGGTTTGGTGCGGTGAGGGTAGAGAATCGATTTATCGAGAGAAAGCTGGGTGATAAAGCGTATGACTTTGTTGATCAGACTTCTTGGCTGTTCGATCATTCAGGGATGCGAATTCCCAGCGATGAGATATTTGAAAAAAGTTATCAAGAGGGAGTTGTCAGGCCCTTGATAAGGGATAGTGGATTCGGTGATTATGAACCAATCTAGGAAAAAAATAATCGGGCTTGGGGCGGTCTTGTTCATATTCCTGGCTTTCGGAGTGTCGGCCTGGCAGTTCTTGGACAGGCTTGAGCCTGTTACGGCGCTCGGTGTATCCAGCGACGGAAGGTACGCAGTCACAACCCATCAGGACGGTAAGTTCGTGTTATGGGATATCGAGCGCAGGAAGCGGGAGGTGCTTTCCAGCGAGGCAAATATCTACAGCGCCTACTTTATTGAAGAGAGTGACGCCTTCTTGTGGCAGGGCCTTGATAATATCGTGCGCGTGCAGCGCGTTACTGGCGAGGTGATTGAAGAGTTCGAGCACTTTCCCACCTATGGACATGTAATGGATTCTACCTTGTCCAACTATCTGGCCTCCGATATCGACTGGAATATTTTTCACGGCCATGGAGAAGCGATGCGACCTGTCATGCAAGATGGCATTTCTCCCAGCTTCCAAGGATCAGGCAAGATATTGAAGATTACTCTCTCGGAGGAGGGACGTAAGTTCGTATCGGCAGGCCTGGGGGACCGCGAGAGCCCAAGCATTGAGGAAGTGGCTGCGGTGGCACCTGAGCGTCGTTTTAGCAACTATACGGGCGTGACGCTATGGGATCTCGATACCTTTCAACCCATCGCCATGTTGCCAGGAAACTCATACAAGGTAGATGCTACGATCAGCCCGGATGGGCAGTGGGTAGTCAGCGGTGACGAGAATACTCTAGGTTTTTTCTGGAAAACAGATTCGCCAGAAACTCGGTACCGAATGGCCAGCTATGATCACGGTATTTTTCGCGAAGGTCTTCCAGAAGGACTACAAGAAGACGAATACTGGGATGAAAGCCATCTGATAGCCGTGCCGAAATCCACCAAAGCTGATAAGTGGGGAAATACTCGTTCACTAGCCACGCCGACGACAATCGCTATCGCCTTTATCAACGGCAGCGAAGAGTTCCTGCGCATCGGCTATGCACATGACGACGGCGAGGGTATGAGTCGCACCTATGCCGCGCTATTCGAGGCAGGCAATCCCTGGCCGCAGGCTTATCTCGACCTAGGGAGAAACCCGTTCCCCTCGGTCAACAACTACTCACGCAACCTGAGCATCGACTCGGCGCCGGAAGCCAACCTGTTGGTCACTGGACAAGCGTTCGACGGCGGCATCAATGTCTATCGCTACGATCCCGAGACACGCACCCTGACGAAGGAGTGGGTGGGTCGGTGACGTCCCGACGTACCGTAGCAGGGCATACGACTCTCGCGGTTGCTCTAACCCTCAGCGTGGCGGCTTACGGATTCTTCTTGCACAGCCGGCTGGAACCTGTGACCTCGCTGAGCGTATCGTCGGATGGCCGCTACGTGGTCAGCATTCACGAAGATGCCCGGTTGGTGCTGTGGGATCTGGAGAAGCGAAAGCGGGAGGTGCTGTCGGAATCGGCCAATCTTTATAGCGCCTACTTTATTGAAGAGAGCGATGCCTTTCTGTGGCAGGATCTGGATGACGTCGTCCGTGTGCAGCGTATCGATGGGGAGGTGATCGAGGCCTTCGAGCACTTTCCCACCTATGGCCACGTGATGTCCTCTGACATGCAGGATTATCTCTCCGCAAATGAGACCTGGAATATCTATCACGGCCATGGCGATGCATTGCGCCCCGTATTGCGCGACAGCCGTAGCCCCAGCTTCACGGGAACGGGACAGGTGCTGAACCTGTCGATCGGTGGCCGTTACTTCGTCTCCGGCGGCTCGGGCAGTCCCGGCGGGGAGCTGGAGGATTCCCCGCCGGTGCGGGAAGAGAAGGCGTTCCGCTTCTCCTCCAGCTACGGTGGTGTCACGCTATGGAGTCTCGATACCCTGGCGCCCGTGGCGAAGCTGCCCGGCAACTCCTCAAAGACCTATGCCACCATCAGCCCGGACGGACAGTGGGTGATCAGCGGCGATGAGAATACCATCGGGCTGTTTTGGCACACTGATTCGCCAGAAAACCGCCAACGAATGGCTGACTATGATGGAGGTATTTATCTTGATGATGCCCCCTATGAAGAAGGTGATCCTAGAAATTGGGACACCAGCCAGCTGATCTCCGTGCCGGAGTCCAGCAAGCCGGACAAGTGGGGAAGTATCCGCTCTCTGGCGACTCCAACGACAATCGCTATCGCTTTTATCAACGGCAGCGAAGAGTTTCTGCGTATTGGCTATGCACATTATGAAAGCGGGGGCATGAGTCGCACCTATGCCGCGCTATTCGATGCAGGCAATCCTTGGCCGCAGGCTTATCTCGACCTAGGGAGAAGCCCGTTCCCCTCGGTCAACAACTACTCACGCAACCTGAGCATCGACTCGGCGCCGGAAGCCAACCTGTTGGTCACTGGACAAGCTTTCGAGGGCGGCATCAATGTCTATCGCTACGATCCCGATGCGCGCACCCTGACGAAGGAGTGGGTAGGCCGGTGACGTCCCGACGTACCGTAGCAGGGCGTACGACTCTCGCGGTTGCTATAACCCTCAGCGTGGCGGCTTACGGATTCTTCTTGCACAGCCGGCTGGAACCTGTGACCTCGCTGAGCGTGTCGACGGATGGTCGCTACGTGATCAGCGTGCATGAAGACTCTCGGCTTGTGCTATGGAACCTGGAGAAGCGGGAGCGAGAGGTACTATCGGAATCGGCCAACCTCTACAGCGCCTACTTTATTGACGAGAGTGACGCTTTCTTGTGGCAGGGCCTTGATAATATCGTTCGCGTGCAGCGCGTTACTGGCGAGGTGATCGAAGCATTCGAGCATTTTCCCACCTATGGACATGTAATGGATTCTACCTTGTCCAACTATCTGGCCTCCGATATCGACTGGAATATTTTTCACGGCCATGGAGAAGCGATGCGACCTGTCATGCAAGATGGCATTTCTCCCAGCTTCCAAGGATCAGGCAAGATATTGAAAATTACCCTCTCGGAGGAGGGACGTAAGTTCGTATCGGCAGGTCTGGGGGACCGCGAGAGCTTAAGCATTGAGGAAGTGGCTGCGGTGGCACCTGAGCGTCGTTTTAGCAACTATACGGGCGTGACGCTATGGGATCTCGATACCTTTCAACCCATCGCCATGTTGCCAGGAAACTCATACAAGGTAGATGCTACGATCAGCCCGGATGGGCAGTGGGCGGTAAGCGGTGACGAGAATACTCTGGGTTTTTTTTGGAACACAGATATACCAGAAATTCGCCATCGGATGGCAGACTATTTGAGTGGGGTTCTGCTTGAAGACTTGCCAGATGGACTGGAGACAGATGAGTATTGGGATAAAAGTGGTCTGATACCCGTGCCCGAGTCCAGCAGGCCGGACAAATGGGGAAATATTCGCTCCTTGACCACGCCGACGACAATCGCCATCGCCTTTATCAACGGCAGTGAAGAGTTCCTACGTATCGGCTATGCGCATGACGACGGCGAGGGTATGAGTCGCACCTATGCCGCGCTATTCGAGGCAGGCAATCCCTGGCCGCAGGCTTATCTCGACCTAGGGAGAAACCCGTTCCCCTCGGTCAACAACTACTCACGCAACCTGAGCATCGACTCGGCGCCGGAAGCCAACCTGTTGGTCACTGGACAAGCGTTCGACGGCGGCATCAATGTTTATCGCTACGATCCCGATGCGCGCACCCTGACGAAGGAGTGGGTAGGCCGGTGAGGCGCGGTCTTCGCCCGAGGGTGCGAATTGCAGCCAGCGATTGGCTGACCGTCGTTCCCCTCGAACACCATGACGCCTGCCGGGCTCGACTCAAGGCGTCACCTCGGAAAAGTTCACCTGCCTTGGTAGGCCACGCCGTCGGCGCCGAATAGGTAACAACGTTCGCCGGGAAGGCCCAGCTCGATCCGTTGTCCATCCGCCAGGTAGGCCAGCATCTCGCCATTGGCAGGCGTACGGCAGTGCGACGGCGACCGGGTCGAGCAGCTCGACGAAGACGGCGAACTCGCCGTCCTCAATGTCAGGTCGATGTCGCGCGAGACCTCTATCCCTTCGTAATCCTTGCCGATCCGGTCAGTGTCAGACGTCCCATGCGGCACCCTCCCCGACGGGACAGCGGGCGATGGCAATGCCGTGGGGCGGCAGCCGTAGCCGGCCTTCGCTCCAGGTGCCGTCGACCCAGGCCGGCGCATCGTCGAGCGGGCTCGCCTGGCCCGGTGCCGGTAGCTCGCGGGGGGCATCGTTGAAGTTGAGTGCTACCAGCAGCCGCTCTCGCGGCGCGTCACCGGGGTGGCTGCGCTCCAGGCACAGCACGCCGTCGCGCACCGGGTGGTAGCGAACCTCCCCCTTCACCAGCGCCATGTGCTCGCGACGGAAGGTGAGGAAGGCGCGATAGGCATTGAGCAGCGAATCGGGATCGCCATCCTGCTGGTTCATGGCCAGATCCAGGTGCTCGTCGGGCACCGGAAGCCAGGGCTGGCCCCGGGAGAAGTCGCCGTGCTGGGTAACGCCGCACCAAGGGTGGGGCGTGCGGCAGCCGTCGCGTCCTTTGTAGGCCGGCCAAAAGGTGATACCCGCCGGGTCGACGAGTTGCTCCAGGGTCAGCTCGGCCTCGGTCAAGCCCAGCTCCTCGCCCTGATAGAGGCATACGCTGCCGCGCTGAGTGAGCAGGAAGGCCATATAGAGGCGCAGCTTGGCCAGATCGCCTTCGGCGTGCCAGCGCGTGGCGACTCGAGGCACGTCGTGATTGCCCAGCGCCCAGCATGGCCAGCCGTCGCCGATGCACGCCTCCATGGCGGTCATCGTCCGATGCAGGAACACGGGGTCGTGGCGCTCGCCGAGCAGATCGAAGGAGTAGGCCATGTGCAGGCGGCGGCCGCCCTGCGTATAGGCGGCCATCACGTTCAGCGAATCGTCGTCGCCCACCTCGCCGAGGCCGGTGGTGCCGGGGTATTCGTCGAGCAGTGCGCGCAGCTGCTCAAGAAAGACCAGATTCTCCGGCTGGGTCTTGTCGTACAGATGTTGCTGGAAGCCGTAGGGGTTGTCCGGACGCACCCCGAGGAAGCTCTCCACCGCCTTGGTCCGCGGCGGGTTGTCCTTGAGTTCGCCGTGAGTGCAGAAGTTGATGGCGTCGAGGCGAAAGCCGTCGACACCGCGATCCAGCCAGAAGCGCACCTCGTCGAGGATCGCTTCGACTACCGCCGGGTTGCGGAAGTTGAGATCCGGCTGGCTGGCGAGGAAGTTGTGCAGGTAGTACTGGCAGCGGTGGGTATCCCACTGCCATGAGCTGCCGCCGAAGACCGACTGCCAGTTGGTGGGCGGGGAACCGTCGGGCTTGGCATCGGCCCAGACGTACCAGTCGGCCTTGGGGTTGTCGCGGCTCGCCCGGCTCTCGAGGAACCACGGGTGCTGATCGGAGGTATGCGACAGCACCTGATCGATTGTTACCTTCAAGCCGCGGGCATGTGCGGCCTTCACCAGACGGTCGAAGTCGTCCAGCGTGCCGAACATGGGGTCGACCCCGCGATAATCGGACACGTCGTAGCCGAAGTCCTTCATCGGCGAGGTGAAGAAGGGCGACAGCCAGATGGCATCGACCCCCAGCGAGGCGATGTAGTCGAGCTTGTCGATCACCCCCGGCAGGTCGCCGATACCGTCGCCATTGCTGTCCATGAAGCTGCGCGGATAGATCTGGTAGATCACTGCGCCGCGCCACCAATCCTGCCCCTGCTTGCCATGGATCGTCTGTCTGCTCATGTCGTGCCCCTGTCGGTGTCCTGGCATCGTCGGCAAAGGCCGTACCTGTGACGACAGCGATTGTGACGAAAATGCTCATGACAGGGTGACGTGAAGCGTCCCGGGGAAAACTTCTACGTCCTGCGCGGACCGGGCTAGACGGGGGGAGGCGGCTGGTTCCCCCCCCGATGCGGGAGAGCAGCTCGCCGGCCAGGGCGATGGCCTCCTCGCGGCTTTGTATGCGCTGATTCTGATGGAGAAAATAGTGATGGAAGCGAAACCACCGCGCATGGGGCTCGATCCGCTGCATGAGCAGGCCGGCGCGGTCGAGCGCTACCAGGCGTTGGGAAAGGCGCTCTAAAGGCCCAAACGCTCCTTCACCCGGCCGAAGGCGGCGAGTGCCGCTTCCAGGTCGTCGCGGGTCAGCGCTGCGGACATCTGGGTGCGGATGCGCGCCTTGCCCTGGGGGACCACCGGGTAGGAGAAGGCGATCACGTAGATCCCCTCCTTGAGCATTTCCTCGGCGAAGCGACCGGCAAGGCCGGCGTCGTGCAGCATCACGGGGACTATAGGGTGCTCACCGGGCAGCAGTTCGAAGCCAAGCCGCTCGAGCCCTTCGCGGAAGAAGGCGGTGTTCTCCTTAAGCCGCTCGCGCAACTCACGTGATTCCGCGGCGAGTTCGATGGCCTTCAGCGCGCCGGCGATTACCGGCGGTGCCACGGTATTGGAGAAGAGATACGGACGCGAGCGCTGGCGCAGCAGCTCGATCACCTCGCGCTTGCCGCTGGTGTAGCCGCCGCTGGCACCGCCCAGCGCCTTGCCCAGGGTGCCGGTGGTGATGTCGATGCGGTCCATGCAGCCGCGGTATTCATGGGTGCCGCGCCCGCCTTCGCCGAGGAAGCCGGTGGCGTGGCAATCGTCGAAATGCACGAGCGCCCCGTAGCGTTCGGCCAGGTTGCAGATCTCGTCGAGTCGGGCGATGTAGCCGTCCATGGAGAACACGCCGTCGGTGGTGATCAGCTTGAAACGGGCGCCGTCGCGTTCGGCGGCCTTGAGCTGCTGCTCCAGGTCGGCCATGTCGTTGTTGCGGTAACGATAGCGCTTGGCCTTGGACAGCCGGACACCGTCGATGATGCTGGCATGGTTGAGTTCATCGGAGATTACCGCATCCTCGGCGCCGAGCAGGGTCTCGAACAGCCCGCCGTTGGCGTCGAAGCAAGAGGGGTAGAGGATGGTGTCCTCCGTGCCGAGGAAGTCGGTCAGGCGCTGTTCGAGCTGCTTGTGCAGGCTTTGGGTACCGCAGATGAAACGCACAGAGGCCAGGCCGTAGCCCCACTCCTCGAGCCCGGCCCTGGCGGCGGCGTTGACCTCCGGGTGCTGGGCCAGGCCTAGGTAGTTGTTTGCGCACAGGTTGAGTACCTCCTGGCCGGCATTGATGCCCACATGCGCCCCCTGAGGCGTGGTCAGCTGGCGCTCGTGCTTGTACAGTCCGGCCTGGCGAATGGCGTCGAGCTCGCCGCGCAGGTGCTGCTGAAAGGCTCCGTACATGTCATGACTCCCAGTTGAGAACGACCTTGCTCGCTTCTCCGCTCAGCATGGCATCGAAGCCGCGCTGAAACTCGGTGTAAGGCAAACGATGGGTGATCACCGGCGAGATATCGAGGCCGGACTCGATCATCACCGACATCTTGTACCAGGTCTCGTACATCTCGCGGCCGTAGATTCCCTTCAATGTCAGCATGTTGAAGATTACCGTATTCCAGTCGATGCCGATCTCCTCGGTGGGGATGCCGAGCATGGCGATCTTGCCGCCGTGGCACATGTTGGCCAGCATGTCGCGCAGCGCGGCGGGGCTGCCGGACATTTCCAGGCCTACGTCAAAGCCCTCGGTGAGGCCCAGCTCGCGCTGCACGTCGGCAAGATTCTCGCGCCCGACGTTCACCGTGCGAGTGGCCCCCAGGCGAGAGGCCAGTTCCAGACGCCCCGGATTGAGATCGGTAATTACCACGTGGCGCGCGCCGGCATGACGGCATACCGCAGCGGCCATTGCGCCGATCGGCCCGGCGCCGGTGATCAGCACGTCCTCGCCGAGCAGATCGTACTGCAGCGCGGTGTGCACGGCGTTGCCCAATGGGTCGAACAGGGCGGCCACGTCGAGATCGATGCCCGGCTTGTGTTCCCACACGTTGGACATGGGCAGCGACACGTACTCGGCGAAGGCCCCCGGGCGATTCACCCCCACGCCGCTGGTGTGAGCGCACAAATGGCGGCGCCCGGCCAGACAGTTGCGGCAGCGGCCGCACACCACGTGGCCCTCGCCGGAAACGATCTGGCCCGGATGGAAGTCGTTGACGTTGGAGCCCACCTCGACGATCTCGCCGACGAACTCGTGTCCCACCACCATAGGCACGGGAATGGTCTTTTGCGCCCAGCTATCCCACTTGTAGATGTGCACGTCGGTGCCGCAGATCGCCGTGCGCTTCACCTTGATCAGCACGTCGTTGATGCCGACCTCGGGAGCCGGTACGTCTTCCAGCCATAGGCCGGGTGCCGCCTCCTTCTTGACCAGTGCTTTCATGTCGTTACCTTCTCGCTTGTCTTGGGTTCGGGGTTCAGGACAGGGTTCGGGTTTCGGGCAGAGTGTGGAGTGGACAGTGAATTCAGGAACGGTCAGTGGTGCTGGAATCGTCGGTGCGAACGGCGCTGGCAATTCGCATCGGGGTGTTTAGGATAAGAGAGTGATTTCCAGTATTGCAGAAACAATCCAATATACAAGATTAATTTCCCTTATGATGGAGTTCGCCTGCGCGCCGCCTCCTACGGCGCGGTTAGGCATCGGCTCCCAGGCATACGGTAGAGAGGAGCAGCGGGTGGAAGACAGAACAGCGGTGGAGTCTCCGGGCGAGGCGGGCAGCCAGGCCCTCTCCGGCCGTGTGATCGAACTGCGCAAGAAGCGTGGGCTCACGCTGGAACAGCTGGCAGCGGCTTCCGGTGTCAGTCGCTCGATGCTCAGCCAGATCGAGCGGGGCAGGGCCAATCCCACCCTGGCAGTGACGCTGCGCATCGCCCAGGCCTTCGGCATGAATATCGGCGACCTGGTGGACCAGCCGTGGACGGCGTCGCGCATCGAGGTGGTGCGCAGCGACGACACCAGCCAGTTGTTCCGTGACGACCACGAGTGCCGCATACGCACGCTCTCGCCGTTGCACATGGAGAAAAACGTCGAGTTCTACGAGATACGTCTCGCTCCCGGCGCCCGTTTGCACAGTGCGGCGCACTTCGAGGGAACGCGGGAACTGCTCACTGTCACGCGTGGCCGCGCCGCCGTACTGGCCGGCGACAACCGCTGCGAATTGAACCCCGGCGATTCGGCTCACTACCACGCCGACCTCGAACACACCATCGTGAACCGTGGCGACGAGGAGCTGATCGCCTTCCTTGTGGTGACCTATCAGTAAGCGGGCGAGCAGCAGAGCGGCTCGTCACTCCCTTTACGTTTGGCAATGAGGAGGCGCTGTGGCAGGCCTGGTCTATTGGCTGGACATGGCGGGCGTCATCGTGTTTGCGCTGTCGGGGGTGATACTCGCCTGTCGCTCGCGCATGGATCCGTTCGGCATGCTGGTGCTGGCCGCCGTCACCGGTATCGGCGGTGGCACCCTGCGCGACCTGGTGCTCGGCGTGCGTCCGGTGTTCTGGGTCGCCGATCCTACCTACCTGTGGGTGATCTTGGCCACGGTGGGTCTGTCCATCGTCGGCTTCCACTATATCCATCGTCTGTCGCGAGTATTCCTGCCGGTGGCCGATGCCTTCGGCCTGGCGCTGTTCACGGTGATCGGCGCGCACAAGGCGTTGCAGCTCGAGGCACCCGGTGTGGTGGCGGTATTGATGGGGCTGTTGACGGGCGTGGCGGGGGGCATGGTGCGTGAGGTGCTGGCGCGCCGCGTCCCCATGGTGCTGCGCCAGGAAGTCTACGCCACTGCCTCTATTGCCGGCGGCATCACCTACGTCGGGTTGGGGGCGCTGGGCGTTCCGCCGGGGATCGCCATCGGCTTGGCACTGGCCATGACGCTTGGGTTGCGCCTGGCGGCCATATACTGGGGAATTTCGCTGCCGGTCTTTGCCTGGGTCGTGATCCACCCGCCGGCGCCACCCCCGGACGCGATCGAATCGACGGAGAACGACGCGGGCAAGCGCGACAGGCGGGACCCTCCCCGATCCAAGGCCAGGGTACGCATGATCTCGCCCAAGCGGGCCCGGGAGAAGCGAGGCGCGGGCGATGCCTAGGTGGACGCGGCGCAGCTTCTTGGGTCGCGCCTACGCTCTGCTGCTGCTGGCCTGGCTGGCCGGCTGCGTCGCCCTGGCTCCGACGCCGACGCCCCGGGAGGCCGGCCGCGCTATCCAGGTCATCTACGATGCCGCTCTGCACGAACTGCCCCACGACAAGCAGCGCCACTATGCCCAGCGGCTCTATCGCATCGGAGGGGACCCGGCATATCTCGCTCCTATGGAGGCACACGGTCGTCGGCTGTTATCCCAGCTCCAGCATGACATCGCTGGGCTGGAGGAGCCCGGCCACGGGGCGGCCCGCGGACGGGAGATCGTTGCCGGGCATGCACGGCGCACCGCCAAGCAGCGTGCGCGCCAGGCCATGCTCTCTGAGTGGGGGGAGGTCGCCTTCGGCCGCCAGTTGCTTTTCCGCCTGATCCAGGCCGACTATTACGGCCTGCTGGTACGCTTGCCCGAGCATGACCGTGCGCTCGACTACCTGGCGAGCCTGGAGTGGCGAGCCTTTCTCACCGACCCCGAGGTTATCCGCATCTATGCGGCTCAGGTAGCGAACCAGACCGAATTCCTTCACCAGCTCGGTATCGTCGACCTGCGCCGCGAGGTTCGCGTTGCCTTCCAGAGGGTTTACCCCCCCACCGACACGGCGCTGCTGGACGAGGCCGCTTACCACAATCGACTCTACGGCATGACCCACGTGGTGATCGCCGACAGCCGCTACTATCAGCGCTGGGTGGAGCCCGAGCGACACGCCTGGATCCTGGACGCCTTCTCCAGAGAGATCGATCGCATCGTGAACGAGGCGACGGCGGACATTCAGGCCGAGGTGGCGCTGTCATTCCTGCTGGCCGGCCAGGCGAATCATCCCGCCGTGGGGCGTATACGTCAGGCCCTGGTCGCGGCGATCGATCCGCAGTCGGGCATCATCCCGTCGACTTCGGGCAGTACCGACCTGATTCACGGCGAGCATCGCAACGTGCTGGCGATCATGGTGCTCACCTGGCCGGGGCAGCTCCACCCCGGCCCCGACCTGTCACGGTGGCTACCAGAGTCCGAGCTGTTCCCGGTCGACGACGGAGAGCGGCAGCTGTGAGGCCAGGCGTGAGCGGATCAACTGGTAGGGCATGACCAGCGCAGGGTTCATCTCGCGCTTGGCCACCACATTGTCGATGTAGAAGGCGTTGCGTGTACCGTGTAGCTCGATGGGATCACCGATACGCGTGAAGCGGAAGCCCGACATGGCCAGCAGGCGGGGCAGCCGAGACGCCATCATGGCGAAGATGTGCCGACGCCCCACCAGTTCTACCAGGGCATGGGTGGCAAGGAACAGCGAGATGGTGATCAGTGGGAAGACTCGTCGCTCTTCCTCGGAAAAGGTGTAGGCGAGGCGTGTGTCGTCCAGGGTTTCGTGGCAAATGGGGCGGTTGCGGAAGGCTCGGGCCGTGGCGAAGCGTGATATTTCGCAGATTTCGTCGAGGGGCAGGCGACAGGGGTGCAGGGTGGCGTGGGTCAGGCTCGTACCACCGTATTCCTGCAATGGAAGCCGCAGGTCGGGCTGTTCAGGGTCAGGGTCGGGCAGGACCAGGCGGAAGCACCCCGCGTCGATGCCCGACTGTCGATGTACCATCAGGCAGTGCAAGGCACTGTCATCGTAGGCATCGAGCTCCATGTTGGAGACCCCGTTGTCGGGTGGGGTATAACCGATTTCCTGGCAGTAGACCTCATGCCTCAAGCGATAGACGCGCTGCCTGTCATCGTCGTTACTGGCCAGCTTGAGGGAAAACTCATCGAGCAGCCGTTCGAACTGACTGTTGCGGCTGGCCGTTCCCTGCGCGGGTGTCCTGCGGTTTCCCATCGGTGCACTCCTTGCGCTAGACGTGGTAGCGATTACGTTATGGATACATCCTCTTTGTTGCAAAGTAGTCGATGCGAATCGAACACCAATCAGAAGATATCCCGCAGCGGTGCCGGTTTGCCCAAGTGATATCCCTGGCCATAGGCAATGCCGTAGGACTGCAGTATCGGTACCAGTGCCGGCTGATCGACGAATTCGGCTATGGTCTGTTTGCCGAAGCCGCTGGCGATGTCGGTGATCGCCTTGACGATGACCTGACTCTCCGGGTTCGTGACCAGCGTGCGAATGAACGCCCCATCTATCTTGATGAAATCCACCGGCAACTCGCCGAGATAGTGAAAGCTGCTGAAGCCGACGCCGAAGTCGTCCAGTGCGGTGCGACAGCCCAGGTCGCGAAGCGCCTGGAGCACGCCGCGGGCGCTGGAGAAGTCGGTCACGGCGGCAGTTTCGGTGATCTCGAGGATCAGGTGGTTCGGGTCGGCTCCGGAAGCGGTAAGTTCATCCATCAGGAACTGCTTGAGCCCCGCGTCGTGGAGGGTCTGCCCCGAGAGGTTGACCGATAGGCTGACGCCCTGCTCCTGGACCTGGCTCAGGGCTTTCAGGCTATGACGCAGGACCCAGCGATCGAGCTGAACGATCTGTCCGCTGCGTTCCGCCACCGGAATGAAATGCACCGGCGAGATCAGGTCCCCCTTGGGGCCCCGCATGCGCAGCAGCACTTCGTAATGACGAACATCGCCATCGCTCAGTCGCATGATCGGTTGCGCCAACAGTTCGAAGCCATCTTCTTCAATCGCTTGCCGAATGCGCTCTACCCAGTAGACACGCTCCTGCAGCTCGTCCTTGGCGCGCTCCAGGGTCGATAGCAGATGCCAACGCTGCGAACTGCTCTCCTTGGCCTTGTACATCGCCAGATCGGCGCTGGCCATCAGGTCGGCGGGGTTATCGCCATGCACCGGGAATAGCGCAATACCGAGGCTGGCGGTGGCACGATGGCGCTGACCGCCCGCATCCAGGCCGGTGCTGTCGAGCAGCGGTGTGATCTGCTTGGCGATACAGATGGCCTGGCGGGCATCGGCCCCCTCCAGCAACAGGGCGAATTCGTCCCCGCCTAGCCGTGCGATGACGCCGCGGTGACCGAACTCCTGGAACAGCGTGTCGCCCACCATACGCAGCAGGCGGTCGCCGGTGTGATGACCGCTGAGTTCGTTGACGTCCTTGAACCGATCGAGATCCAGCAACAGCACGGCACCGCTGCGGCCACGTTGCATGACGTTGCCCAGCGCTTCCTGGAAGTGGCGACGGTTATAGAGTTCAGTGAGCGGATCGCGCTCGGCCAGCCAGGTCAGCCGCGCTTCGGCCAGCTTGCGCTCGGTGATGTCGAGGCCGACCGAGATGCGTGCCGCCCGTTCATCCCCGCGAGAGGGCAAAGGGGCGTGGTACCAGGCAATGGTGTGCTGGCGTCCATCAGCGGTGATCAGGCTTCGCTCCTCCATGGCAACCTCGCCACTCGGGTCGCTACCCGAACGTGAAACGAACACATCATCGAACATTCTCCCCAGCAGGCGCTCCTTCTGGGTAGCCATGACGGCCAGTGCGTATGCATTGACCAACGTGATGCGGCCCTGTGCGTCCTGAGTCACGATGAAGACCCGGGCGGTATCGAGCAGGCTGCCGACGAAGTCGCGCTCATGCGCCAGTTCGTCCACGCGTTCGGCGAGCTGGGCGCCACGGGCGCTGACCTCACGCTCCAGCGTCTCCAACTGATCGGACAGCGCCAGGGTGGTACCTTCCAGTACGTCGATCTCGTCGAGTAGGCGACGCTGCGGGACGGGAATCGCGCGGCGAGTCTCGGCGAAGCCACCGCGGGCCAGGGCCGGGAGGACCTCGGCGAGCCGGCGTAGCCTCGCCATTGGGCGTAGCAGAATGACCAGCAGCAATAACTCAGCGGCCAGCCAGCCACCGATCCCTACCAGCATCAACGTGCGCGTATCCTGCTTGATGGCGCGGATCTGGGCGGTGAGATCGGCGGCCAGCAGGAAGTAACCGGTGCGGCGGCGGCTCTGGTCGGTTTCCATGCGTACTGCGCTCAGCTCGTAGTCGCGATTGTCGTGGCGCAGCTGCAGCGGCGAGGCCAGCAACTCCTCGAGCGAGGTGGTTCGCTCGGCTTCATGCAGCAGCGAGAGATAGGCATCCTGGCGCGTCATCGCGATCAGGTGACCGTTCCAGTTCTCCAGATACCGCTCGGGCGCGGTCTCCACGCCGTTGGCGCCGGTGATCAGCAAGGCCACATCGCTGCCCGAAACCTGGTGGGCCTGGCGGGTCACGTCGGCCAGCGAGCGTGACAGGATCACCATGCCCACGCTCTCGCCGGCGACCAGGATGGGGACGGCGGCGTACTGACGGCAGTCATCGGCGCAACGTAGAGCGGACAGCGGGAACTCGGTTTCCATCACCTGCTGCACCCAAACCTGCAGCGGTCGCTCCCTGTCGGCCTGGGGCTCGCCCCATTCGGCGAGCTGGCGCCCCTCAGCGTCGAAGACGAGGATTTCATCCACGCCGGCCTCGAGTTGCAGCGTGGGCCACTGTGGCGATAGCGACTCTACCAGTTCCACTTCATCGCCCGTCGCCAGTGCCGGCCCCAAGTCCGGCGATGCGGCTGCCAGCGCCGCCAGCTGCTGCAGGCTGGCCTCGGAGCGCTGTAGGGCGAGGCGAAGCTCACGCGCTTCGCGCTCGTGATGCTCGCGGCGACTCTCCTCGAACTGACGGCTCAGATTGGCGTGGCCGAGCCAGGTAAAAAGCACCACCAGCGCCAGCAGCAACAGGCTGCTGAGAGCTAGGACTCGCCAGGTAAGGCTGAGGCGCTGTCGATTGTCAGGGAGTCTCGAGGCGTTCATGCAATCGGTCCCGGGCCGGGTCGCTCAAAGCGAACGGTCAAAAGCGGAACGAGGCCTGGAACAGCATCATATTCCAGTAGCGTCGGGTCTCGGCGGGATCGGGTTCATCCTGTAGCGGTAGCCAACCGGTGCCATCGATATGGTGGTACTCCGCCGCCAGTAATACCCGAGGCGTCACGTTCCACTGCAATCCCAGGGTCAGATCCTTGGCATATTGCGTATGTGCGGGGCCGCCGCCCATGGCCTCGAAGCGGCTGCCTGAACGGTCGTCGCGATTGTTGACCAAACTGTCGTAGCGCACCAGCCACTGCCAATCGTCATTGAAGCGGCGTGTATATTGCACGTACCAGCTTTCGCCGGTGACGTCGAAATTGAGGAAGGGATTGGCGAAGCCCTGCAAGGTAGAAGTGCGCAGCGCATACTCCCCGGTGAGGCTCCAATGTTCAGCGTTGTATTGCAGCGACAATATCCAAGGGCGGAAATGGAAGTCACCGTCGCTCATGCCGGGCGTGTCGGATTCGAAGCGCGCTCGTGCGCTGGCGGCACTGACGGCTGCGACTACACGTCCGCCGTCATGTTCATAGCGCACCTGGCCAATAGCCGAAAGCCGAGGTTCCAGTGAGCCGGGCGTGTTTTCCAGGCGCATGGTACGACGCAGATCGTCGCCGGCCTGAGTGTCGCCCACACCTACCTGGGCGCGAAGAGTGCCGGTAGGCACGCGTTCCTCGTAGTACGCGGTAATCCCATCGGCCGCGAGCCCGAGTGAACGTGTGCGATCGAAATAGATCGATTGCGGCAACAGGATGCTGGGGCGGGTGAAGGCTACATCCCGTGTCTGGTTGTAGAAGCCGAAAGGGTTCTTGAAGCGGCCCACCTGGACCCCCAAGGTGCGCTGCTGATCCGAGAGCGGCTGATAGTCGACGACCCCATAGTCGAGCACCGGACGGGCATCACTGCCTTCGCCACCGGCACGGCGGCTCAGCACCTGGGCGGCGATCAATACGTCCTGATGCGGGCGGAACGAGGCGTTGGCCCCGATTTCGGTGAATTTCAGGCTGCCCGACCCGCTACTGCTGGGGCCGAAGAAATCGTTGTGGTCGGTCACGACCAGAGCCTGGCTGAGGAAGCCATGGAGCTGCAGCGTATCTAACGGCCCCTCCTGCCCCGCGGCCAGCGGTGCCGCAAGGGTCAGAGCCAGCAGCAGCGGGCTAGTCCATCGCAATGACTTGGACTCGATCATCCAGATACTCCCTTTCCAGATAGCCAAGGGCGCCGGGGGTGGAGGCGATACGTTCCAGCATTTCGGGCTGGCTGCCGACCCGGTTGGGTGCCTGGCCAGTGCCTGAGAACACCATGCGGTCCCATGCCAGTTGAAGCTGATGGGGGTACACGCTGAGTCGCTCCTTGGCGAAGCGGGCATGAACGGGGTGATCGTTGGGCAAGACGAAGACGCGCACCGCCTGACCGTTCGGCCAGGTGCGCTGGCGCATGGCGAATACGGCACGCGTGGTGTCGCGTGTCAGGCGATGGGTATCGACATCGGGGTGGGCTATCAGCAGGATCGACGGCTCATTGGCGCCAATGGGCACGGACACCATCGTCGCCAGCGCTATCAGCCATAGCAGTCGTATCAGCCTCGCCACGCGCCACCTTCCCGGTCAGATTGGCCGAGAGCGGGCATGCAATACGAGCGGACGAGTTCCACTGCTTGGCCCGTTCGTGAGGGCAAGGCGGCGGCTCCCGTTCCCGGCTGGCCTCCGTACGAGTACGGCCGGGAAGTCATGAGCGTTTCGATAATGAATTCCCCCGATCCCCTATGCCGAGTCGGTGCGTCGATTCTCGGCAAGTCATGCTCCCTGATTCTTATGTTTTTACTCGGGCCGGCGACCCTACCGCCTAATATACGCTATTTCGGCGCAATGACGAGGCAGGGTCGGCGCCCGCAGTGCTATGGTTTTCTTCGTTTCGTTTGACACACTAGCATAGTTTCAAGAGCTTATAGGAATTGAGCTGTCAACGCCGCCGGTGTTGATGGGTCGCGGTGGCTTCGTCGACAGGAAAGATGGCATCATCTCGCCTCCGAGACATACCAAGGAAAGGCCAGAGCACGCATGTTTCTCGATCCCTACCACACACGCACGGGCGCCCGTGTGCGTATCTCCGCGCAGCAAGCCAGCAACTTCGCCAAGCGTGTCGCCGGTGACTTCAATCCCATACATGATGAGGGAGCCCGGCGTTTTTGTGTACCGGGAGACCTGCTCTTCGCCTTGGTGCTGAGTCGCTTCGGGCTTTCCCGTCACATGGAGTTCCGTTTTCGCAATATGGTTGGCGACGATACTCCGCTGTGCCTGGAGGAGCCCGAGGTGGGGCAGGTGCAGGTCTGCGATGACGAAGGGAAGCAGTACCTGGACGTTTGTCGAGAGGGCGAGACGAGCCGGAACGCAACCGCCATCGAGGCCTTCACCCGATGCTACGTGGCCTTCTCGGGCAAGAATTTTCCTCATGTGCTCAAGCCGCTGTTCGAGGCGCAGGGGGTCATGTTCAATCCGCGCCGCCCGCTGGTGATCTACGACAGCATGGGCTTCTCGCTCGACCGGCTCGACCTGACCGAGCCTTCGCTGGAGCTGATCGATTCGCGCCTGGACGTGCTCGGCAAGCGCGGCGACGTACGCCTCGAATTTCGCATCAACGACCGCGGCAAGCCGGTGGGGAGCGGCTCGAAGAAGCTGGTCGTCAGCGGGCTGTGCGCCTATGACGCTGCGGCCATGGAAGAGATCGTCACCGAATTCTACCGGCTGAGGTCGGCGTACGAGGTCACAGGCTGATCCGACGGGCCAGGTTTCGGTTGCGGCCGCACCTCACACCGTGACGGTGACCGGGCAGTGCGCCAAGCTAATGACCCGGTGGCTGACGCTGCCCAATAATTTCTCTCGCCAGGCACCCTGTCCCCGGCGCCCCATTACGATGACCGGATTGTCACGCTGACGATCCGCATAGTCGGCGATTGCTTCGCCATAATCGTTACAGCGGAAC
The DNA here is from genome assembly GCF_002930105.1 of Billgrantia saliphila. GTDB lineage: Bacteria > Pseudomonadota > Gammaproteobacteria > Pseudomonadales > Halomonadaceae > Halomonas > Halomonas saliphila. Next base: position 21,340 of record NZ_PJRN01000009.1, read on the forward strand.
GCGCGCTCGGCGATGCCCGCCGGGATGTTACCCAGATGCTGGCGCGCCTGGGAGAAGATCTCGGCGCTCTCGCTCACGCCCGGTGAGTGGGGCGGTGGTTCTCCAGGATGGCAGAACAGCATTTCGACAGGCGCGCCGGCACTGCGTGCCAGCTCACCGGCTAGCCGTGCGGCTCGCTCTCCATGGCGGGAACCATCGACCGGCAGCAGCACTCGACCGATGCGTTGGATCGTCTCGTGATCCACTTCGGGATGCACCAGAGTCACGGGGCAGCGCGCCTCGTGAATCACCGCGTCGCTGAAGCTGCCTGCCATGAACTTGCCCACCTCGCTCAGATGGCGGGCACCGATTACCAGTAGGCAGCCGGGCTGTCGGTGGGCATGGTCGATGATGATACGTGCCGGATGCCGTACGAAGCCGGCGTCTTCCAGCATGATCTCCTCGGGGGGTGGGGCGAGCGTCGGCCCGATGGCTTGGCGGGCGCTGGCGAAGACGTCACGCGCCGCCATGTGTCGCTGCGATCGGTCGCGGTCCTCTTCCGAGGTGCGGTTGGCTGGCACGTCGCTGAGCTCGGCCGGGGCGAGAGGCATCACATGAACCAGTTGCAGGGGGACTCGAAGCAGCTGGGCCAATAGCGCCGCATGGCGTGCGCCGGCCCGAGCCGCGGGCGAATCGTCCACCGGCGCGATCACCAGAGTAATCGATGCTGCGGTTGTCATAGGCGTGTGTCCTGAGCCTGACCGTGACGTTTGCCGCCGCGCCCGGCGGCGGGAGCCCGCTCGATATAACCGTCTCGATAGCCTAGCGCACTGAGCTGGGAGCCGTCTGGCGAAGACCGGGAACGTACAGAGTCTTGCCGAACAGCATGCCACCGCCCGGCACGCGATTGGCGACCCGATTCAAGCCGATGGAGCCGGCCATGCCGAGCACTATCAGAAGCAGGGCATACAAGGGCAGGGAGAAGCCCATGTATTCCTGAAGCGCGTCCACCATGGCGAAGAACATCGGATGTGCCAGGTAGATGCCGAAGGAGTATTGGTTGACGATCTTTACCAACGGTGTGGCCGGCACGCGGCGCAATCGGGTCATGGCGTATAGCGTGAACAGAATGAACAGGGGCACCACCCAAGTCTCCTTGGATGAGTACTCCAACTGGCCGAGCAGGGTGAACAGCACGATGCCCGCGACATATGCGGCCAGCAGCTCCGGCCGCGCCAGCCGGGCTACCCACGGCACGTCTGGCAACCGCTCCGGCGCCAGCCGCGGGTAGTGCCGCACCAGCAGCATGGCGAGAAAAAACAGATAGATCCAACCCAGCGGAGCGATCCACAGCAGATAGCCGGGCGGCTCGATGTCGAAGTGGCGGGTCAGTCCCCAGTAGGCGATGCTGGTCAGACTGCCGATCACGAGCCACGGGCCGGGGTGGAGCCAACGCTCCAGGTCGAAGCGGGCGTAAAGCCAGTAAAAGGCGTAGAACTGCATGGCGATGATCAGGAAATAGCCATGCCAGCCGGCATAGACCAAATACTCGACGAGATGGGACGACAGGTCCACCGATGCCCCGCTGCGCCTCAGATTCACGTAGCTGGTGAGCGAATAGATGAGCCCGTAGACCACATACGGCACCATCACGTATTGCAGACGCTTGAGCAGAAAACCGTGCGGTGGTTCGTTGCCGTAGCGTATCGAGAACAGAAAAATCGAGATGAAGATGAAGATAGGCGTGCCGAGCACGGTGGGAATCCGCGCCAGGTCGACATAGACGTTGTCGACGTGCTGGTTCAGCCGGTCGAGGAAGTGGTAGCTGAACACGGCGAGGCAGCCGTAGAAGCGCAGCCAATAGATTTCTTCGATTCGCTTCATGGCTCCCGGGCCTTCCCTGGAATCGGAACATTAGGCATCGACGACATGTCGGACCATGACGAAGCGAAGAAATTCCGTTTTGCGACATGGTCTTTTCCGGCACAGGGAGCCAACTGCATGACGATCAAGCGCGCCTTCGCCGTGCTGCTGGGTGTCAGCCTGCTGACGGGGCTGTCGGCCCGGGCCGGTGAGATCACCTACCATCGATTTCCTTCCGAGGTGTTGGGGCGGGAATATCCCTATACGCTCTACCTACCCGAAGGCTACCGGGAATCCAACCTGGCCTACCCGGTACTGTACCTGCTGCATGGCTCGTTCGGTAGCGAGCGCGACTGGGTCGAGCGAGGCAGGCTGCGCCAGACGGCCGACCGGTTGATCCGCGAGGGTATACTGCCGCCAATGGTCATCGTCATGCCCGGCAGCGAGAGCTGGTGGATCGATGGCCATAACGAAGCGGCGCGCACGGCATTTCTCGAGGAGTTGATGCCCCACGTGGAGGCGACCTGGCAGGTCGTGCCGCAGCGCGAGTGGCGCGCCATCGCGGGGCTTTCCGCCGGCGGATTCGGCACTCTCAATTTCATCCTCGAACGGCCGGAACTGTTCGCCGCCGCCGCGGCCTTGAGCCCGGCAAGCTATCACCCCCTGCCGCCCAGTCATTCGTCGGCATGGCGACATCCGGCCTTTCTCGATGCTCAGGGCAACTTTGACGCCGAGCTATGGCGGCGGCGCAACTACACGGCTCATCTCGACGGCTATCTGGAAGCCGAGCAGGTCGTGCCGCTCTACCTCAGCGCCGGCAAGAGCGACACCTATCATGCCGTGCATCATGCCCGTCTGGTACGCCAGGCACTGCGCCCTCACCAACCCGAGCTAGTGTCGTTCGAAGAGTACAACGGTGGCCATACCTGGCGTGTCTGGCGGGCCAGCCTACCCAGCGCCTTGAGCTGGATATCCCGGTTCGTACACTATCCGGTGCCGATGGAGACGCTTGCCGTGGATGCGGCCATGCAGGTACAGGAGCAGGGACGAGAGCCGATGCAGGGGCCACGGTAGACCCACGACCGATAGGCAGCCGAACTGGGTCCGAAGTCGCCTGGCGGAGCGAGCCGCGGGTTGTCATGGTGCCATGAGACTCATTAGGCTCTTTGCTCGACACCTTTCAGGCCCCCGACATGCACCCACAGCGCCAGCAACTGCACAACGAACTGCACGCACGCCCCTCGATCTATTTCTCGGAGCCGGCCCACGTCCATCACTACGCTTTTTTCGCCGACGCCGACGAGCACGACGATCTGCTGGCGCGACTAGGCACGGTCACGCGAGGCGGCATCGACACCGAGGCGGCTCAGCAGATTCTCACCCTCGACGACGGCAGCGTGCTGAAGTGGGAGCGGCACACCGAATTCTCCACCCTGACCCTGATGGTGCCGCGGACACAGCAGACCGATCCCTGGCCCGACCCGCCAACCTCACTGGTCGAGGTCGTCGAAGCGCACCGCGATAGTTTGATCAATGCCAGCCTGGTGCGAGTTGAGGCCGAGGAGTCCTGGGACGGTAGCGTCGAGGCTTTCGGCTTCAGCGACCCTGCCGGTTCCCGTGTGGGGGGCGGTGACGCCACGGTGTGGAGCGACTTCCGCCTCACCGCCGCGGGGGTCAATCGCCTGTTGCTGGTCAACCATGGGCTCAATGCCTTTCGCCTCGGCCGCATGGTGCGCCGCCTGCTCGAGATCGAGACCTACCGCATGATGGCGTCGCTATCGCTGCCGCTGGCCAAGGAGCTGGCAGGCGAACTGCAGGGCTACGAGACCGAGCTGGGCGAGCTTTCCGATCGCAACGCCGAGCAGGAGAATGCCAGTGCCAGGCCGCTGCTGACAGCGCTCTCGCGGTTGTCGGCGCGGCTGGAGCGCAACGGTTCACGCTCGCGCCAGCGCTTCAGCGCCACCGAGGCGTATGCCCGGCTCGTCTACGCCCGCATCGAGGAGCTGCGCGAGGCGCGGGTCGGTGAATGCCCACGACTCGGTACCTTCATCCTGCGCCGCTTTCGGCCCACGGTGCATTATTGCGCTGCCATTCATCGTCGCCAGGAGAGTCTGGCCCAGAGCGCTGCCAGGTTGAACGACCTGCTGCGTACTCGTGCCCAGGTGGAGATCGAAGAGCAGAATTCGAGCATCCTGAATAGCCTCGACGAGCGCGCCAGCATTCAGCTCAAGATCCAGAAGGCGGTGGAAGGGCTGTCGATCATCGTGATCAGCTATTACGTCTTCAGCCTGTTCAAGCTGGCTCTGGAGAGCCTCTCGGCGCTCGGCATCGAGATCGAGCCTCGGACAACGGCGGCCATCCTCGTGCCGCTGGGAGGCGCGATCATCGGCTTGCTGGGTTGGCGCATCTGGCGAGTGAAGCGGCACTGAGCCTTCGCGCTCCCGGACGGCGCCAGCCAGGAGCCATTGCGCGTATACTCGGATCAGCCGACGCGATGCCTGGCGTCGGCATCCGCCCTGCCACTGGAGGGATTCATGACTCGCATCGCGAACACCCCCGAGCCGCCCTACTATGCCGTCATCTTCACCTCGATTCGCACCGACGGTGATGCCGGTTACGGCGTGATGGCGGAGCGCATGGTCGATCTCGCCGCCCAGCAGCCCGGCTTCCTCGGGCTGGAGTCGGTGCGCAATGAGCTGGGCGTTACCGTTTCCTACTGGGAGAGTCTGGAGGCGATCAAGCGCTGGAAGGCGAACGTTGAGCACCGCGAGGCTCAGCGTCTCGGCCGCAGCGATTGGTACGCCACCTTCAAGGTACGCATCGCCAGGGTCGAGCGCGACTACGGTCTCGATGCTTGAAGCGGCCTGCGGCCCGGCATGCGCTGTCGGGCCGCCCAGTCCCTAGCCTTCGTTCTCCTCGCTTTCGATCCTCTCGAGCAGGTCGGCGACCGCACGTTCAAGCTGCCGGTCGCGATCGGCCACCTCGTCTTCCGGCGTCTGCTCCACCCGCAGATGGGGCATGGCTCCGTTGTGCTCCATGTCGGTACCATCGGGCATGTACCAGCCGCGGAAAGGGCGCCGCACAGTGGCGCCGTCGATCAGCGTATGGCTATTGGTGGAGATCACCCCGCCGTAGGTCTGCTCGCCGACGAGATGACCGCGACCCAAGGTGCGGAAGGCATGAGCCAGGATCTCGGCATTGGAATAGCTCTTCTCGTTGGCCAGCATGTTGACCGGAAGCGTGTAGCGCGGCGCGTCGAGACGATCCTGGGGGTAATGACCGGTATTGTCGGGATCGACGCCGGCGGGGACGGTATACGCGTGCTCGCCCGCCATGATCGAGGTCAGGATACGGTCCGTGGTGTTGCCGCCGCCGTTGTTGCGCACGTCGATGATCAGTCCTTCCTTGCCTTCGGCGGCGGCATATAGATCGCCCTGAAAGCCCTCCAGCGACGTCTGGTTCATTGCCTGGATATGCAGATAGCCGAGCCGGCCATCGGAGAGCTCATCGACACGGCGCCGGCTCTGCTCGCGAAAGGCGTCGTACTTGAGTCGCGCGTACTCGGTCAGGTCCACCGTGGTGAGAATGGTGCGATATTCGGTATAACCGTCGCGTCCGGGGCGGTCGAAAGTGACCACCAGTTCCTGGTCCACTTGACCGCGCAGGCGCTGTCGCAGCGTCTCGCCCTCCTCGAAGGGCTGCAGACCGATCTCGGTGATGATATCGCCGGGTTCCAGGGGCATGGGGCCGAGGGTGGCCGGCCCCTGGGGCAACACGCCGGTAACGCGGTAGCCGATTCGCCCCTCGTTGCGCGATACGATGCGCCGGTACTCGATGCCGAGCCGCCCCGAGGGCTCGCGCAGGGACGAGACCGGGCCGGGATTGGAGACTCCCATGTGCGACGCCGCCAGTTCCCCCATCAGGCGATTGGCGATATCGCTGAACTCGCTGGGCGTCCGGGTGCGGCGAATCAGGGAGGCGTACTCCGCCACCACCTCCGGCCAGTCCAGCCCCTTCATGTCCTGGCGGTAGAAATTCTCACCGATCACCCGCGCTGCCTCGTGGAACTTTTGCAGCGCCTGCTGGCGACGGTCGATACGGATGCGGTCGCTGATGTCCAAGTAGCGTGTCGAGCCGTTGCCGGATAGGTTAGCGACTCCCACCCGGCCGCCCCGGATGAAGACAACCTGCTCACCGGTGAGGTTGAGCTGCTGTACGTTTGCGCTCGGGGCGATGCGGGTGCGCTGGCTGCCGTCCCAGTTCATCGCCACGAGCCCTTCATTCCCGGCGTTGAAGACGTAGCGAGCGCCACCGGGGGTCATCTCGTTGCCGGTGTGATGGGTCGGCGAGGCGGTGATCGGTTCGATGCGGCGCCAAGCGTCCTCCAGCTCCAGCTCGGGGGCTTCCTCCGGCATCCCGGTGTCGTCGTTTCCCTCCACCGGAAGCGGTGCCGTACCGCGTGCCGCTTCACGGGCGTCGCGATAGTAAGTGGAGAGTTCGCGTGGCGTGAGTGTCTCTAGCTCCCGATCCAGGTAGACCCGGTAGAGATCGTAATTCTCACCCGAGCGATTGGAGATGAAGCTGAGCTTGCGCCCGTCGGCCGACCAGCGCGGGTTGAAGTCGTTGCGCGGATGGCGCGTGATGTTGACCGGCTGCGCCGAACCATTCGCCGGTACCACGAAGATGTTGGCGCTGAAGTCGAGATCATTCTGCGAATAGGTGATATAGCGGCTATCGGGCGACCAGCGCCAGTGCAGGAAGCTATCCCAGCCTTCAACCAGCGTACGCTCCTCCTCGCTCTCCAGATCGTGGATCACCAGGTCGCCGCGCCCGCGGCGGAAGGCCAGCGAGCGGCCATCCGGTGATGGCGAGACGTCGCGGTCGTTGTGTTCGCTGGCCACTACCGGGCGGACCTCGAACTGGATCGCGTCGTGCCAGCGGGTCGGGTCGCGCTCCGCCGGGACGTCATCGGGCGGCTCCTCTTCCAACTCCTCCTCGGGGATGCTGTCGGCCTCGAGCTGGGGCGGTGGAGTGGGCTCGGGCACCTCTGTCGGTTCGGTCGGCAGCGGCAACAGGCTGGGGTCGAGCATCAGCCCGGGATCCTGCGGGGCGAAGGGATCCTCGGGTTCTTCGCCCCGCACCTGAATGTCGGGGTCCATTTCTGCGTCGGGCTCCTCCTCGTCGATGGTGGATTCGACGAGGGGATCGGTCGCGGTGAGCGAGACGGTGGAATCGCCGTCCCAGCGCCGTGATGTGGATCGCCCGCGCCTGCGCTGGCGTTCGTGGGCGCGGCGAACCTCGTCGCGGGTCAGGGCAACGCGTGCTTCGTAGATCGACTCGGTGCCATCGGCGTCGTTGACGAAATAGAGGTGCAAGCCATCGGGGGACCAGGCGAGGTCTTCGTGACGCGCGTGGCTGCCGGGCGTTACCGCCAACGTCGGGCTCTGCTCGTCGACATGGCGCACGTAGACGCGTCCGTAGGCGATATATGCCATCGTCTGGCCGTCGGGACTGAGGGCGGCTTCGCTGACGTCGCGATCGATACGCCGCAGGGCACTCATGTCGCGCCCGTCGTCGGGGGCGCGCAGGGCGATGGCCTTGGGCTCGGCGTTGGGGGTTTCCAGATCCAGAGTCATCAGGGTGTCCCACACCTGCAGCACGGCGGTGCTGCCGTTGCGGGCGACATCGAAGTGCTGCAGGTCGCGCTCATCGAAGTCGGTGAGCCGCTCGATGCGACGCTCGTCGGCGAGCTCCATGCGGTAGAGATTGACGGTGCGATCCTCGCGGTCGGACATGAACAGTAGGGTATCGTCGTCGACCCAGCGTGCCTTGCCGTCGTCACCGTCGCGCTCGGTGAGCGGTTCGAAGGTCTCGTTCTTGCGGTCATAGAGCCACACGTTCATCGCATCCGGCCCGCGATAATGGCGACGGTTCCAGTCGTGATAAGCCCCGCCCCGGGTGAACGCGACGTACCGCCCGTTGGGCGAGAGCTGAGGCTCGGAGCCGAAGGCATCATGGAGCCGACGATACTCGCCGCCTTCAGGCGAGAGTCGGTAGGGGCGTTGGTCGCGGTAAACGTCGGCCACCAGCATGCCGGAGAAGGTGATCACCGGCTCGCCCCGTTCATCGAGTCCGTAGGCCGGGTTGCGCAGATGCTGGTCGCTATGGGTGAGTTGGGTGAGCTCGCTGCCATCGCGGCGCATGCGCCAGAGGTTGAGATAGCCGTCACGCATCGAGGCGAACACGATCCACTCGCCATCGGGACTCCAGCTTGAATGCAAGTCGTCCAGGTCATGGCGCGTCAGGCGCACGGCCTGCCCGCCCTCGGTCGAGGCGCGCCAGAGGTCGCCGCGCCAACTGAAGATGAGCTCCGAGCCGTCGGGGCTGATCGAGGGGAAGCGGGGAAGTCCGACCTGGCCGGACTGAGCCTGCGCGGCGAACGGAACACTGGCCAGCAGGCCAACCATAAATATCAAGAGCGTGAGCCTGCCTACTGCAACTCGGCGCACGCGAACGTGTCGGGTGAGTGCCTTCCTCATACCAATCCTCTAGCGATGCCATGCTTCCCCACCATGCCTCCCCAACGTAGCAATAAACCCATCGCGCATCGAACGGCCCCCCGTGTCTTGGCTGCTCGAGGCGGTGTCGGCTAGGCTGCTGGCGCAGGCGGGCGTTTCGTCCATCCGCTCAGGGAAAGGAGGGAGAGATGGCCAACGCGCGCGACCCCTATCCCGATGCGCTTCGCACTCTCGCGCTCCTGATGGTGGTGCTGGGTGGCGACGCTGCCCCGCTTCGAGTCGGGCAGGCTGGTGGGGACCGGTCAATTTGCCGCCGCCGACCCTGGACCTGCTGGGAGTGATGTGGCTACAGGCCGGTGGGTGGTGCTGCTCGAGACACCGGTTCGAATCTTCCTGCAGTGACAGCGGCTGGGCCGCTCGATGGCATGCTCGGTGCTCTGGGGCTGCAGCTCTACCTGTGGCACAAGCTGGCCGAGCTGTCGGCGGCCTGGCGCTGTTCGCCGGGCTGCTCGTCAGCCTTGGGTTGGCCGCTTATTCAGGTTCGCTGTTCGGATTGGCCGTGGCGCTCGCTGCCTGGTTGCTGCGCGCCCGTCGGCAGGCCTGAGTGCCATGCCGTTGCATTCCGAACGGCAACCGAAAATCACGTATCCCCACCCTGCGCGCCGTGAGGCGGCTCGATCACCCAAGGCTCCAGCGCCACCTCGTTCTTGCAGCTGTCGTCGACCTCGACCAGCGGATCATCGAGGAAGGCGTTGACCATCTGCGAGCGGCACTCGTTCACGGGGCTATGGCCGAGCCCCTGGAAAACCACATACTGCAGATTGGGCATGGTGCGACTCAGGTGTTCGCTCCAGCGCGGCGTACAGCACGGGTCCATCTGGCCGTGCAGCGCCAAGGCCGGTGTCTCGGCGACGGGCGGGTCGTTGTGCTCGGCGGGTACATCACCGTCTTCACCCCACCAGGCGCACAGCCACGGCGGCTCGAAGCCGAGCACCGCCGGTTCCCGGGCCACGGCGGCGGTGGAGTCGGCCACGCTGGGACGGTTGCTGCCCATGTCGTTGCATACATGGGCGAGAAAATAGCCGAGCGCATAGTTGGGCGCCTCGGGCTCGGGGTCGTAGTCGTCGATGCGGAAGAAGTCGGGCAGGCGCGAGTAATCGCCGGCTTCGATATCCGCGACGAGGCTCGGCAACTCGGCGTAGTCGGAAGCGAGCGTCAAGTAGAGCGTATCGAGGAAGGCCGCGCCGTCGAAGTAGAGCGTCGTCTCGCCGCCATTGGCCTCTTCCACCTGGGTGACGAAGGGCCTGCCGTCCAACGTGCGTCGCGCGCGGTCGACGGCCTGGAACCAGTTCGGCACCAGCTCCCGGCAGGCCTCGTCGTCGGCCGCACACAGGGCCAACGCATCGGTGAAGGATTGCTTGGCCGTGTAGAACTCGTCCACCGGCGCGCGGTTGCGCAGGTGGTTGTACCAGGCCCAGCCGAGGATTGCGGCACGAATGCTGTCGGGGTAGTACTGGATGAACGAGACCACCGTGCCGCTGCCGGTCGAGGAGCCGAAGGCGTCGATCTGGTCGTAGTCGAGCAGGCGGCGAATCTCGTCGACATCGCGCGAGACCGCATGCGCGTTGTACTGCGAGACGTCGATGCCATCGTCGAACAGCTTGCGGTAGCAGTCGCCCACCACGCCGGTAATGGCTTCCATGCGCTCCATGGGGTCCAGCGAGGCGGTGATCGCCGGGGTGTGGATGATGTTGTGGTACGGCGACACCTTGGCGTAGTCGGTGCACTCCAGCGTCGGCTCGGCATGGATGAAGCCGCGGTTGTCCATGGTGACCAGGGTGCGGTCGCCGATATCCTTGCGCAGCTGCTCCATGTATTCGCGTTCGCCCAGCGAGGAGTAGCCGGGGCCACCGGGAAAGAAGAACACGGGAATTTCTTCCGCCTCGCCCGACTCGGGCTCGAATACCGCTACCGGTATCTTGACGGTGTTGCCATTCGGCGCGTTCCAGTTCTCCTCGCCGTGGAAGGTGTAACACTCGGCGCCCATCTCGGTGAGTACCTCGGTGGCGCATTCCGACGACTCGATGCGTGGGATCTCCTGCGTCGACGTGGCCTCTTTCGACTGGGCCTGTGTCGATCCCGCGAACCCGATGAGCAGGGCAAGCGGCAGGGCGCTCGGCAGGCGCCGGGCCATGGCATCCATTCTCTTCATGATCGTCCCCAGCATTTGTCGTTATGGCGTTGAGATGGGCTCCGTTAGTCAAGCTAGCACTCGGCCGAAGGGCGTCAAATCGGGGTAACTCGACTTAACTCACCGCAATAAACAAAGACAGAGTACGTTTTGATGCCTGCCCTTGAGGTGGCTATTTTTCATAGGCAAGACAATGCAAAGCAGAAGCAGGAAGCAGTGCGGCTCTTTTCGCACATCATGGCCAAAACAGGAGTGTGTGCTATGCAAGTACGTGAAGTGATGACCAAGCGCCCCGACTATTGCAGCGCCGATGCTTCCATTCGCGAAGTGGCGGAGCGCATGCGCAAGGACAACTCCGGGTTCGAGCCCCTGGTTCAGGGCGACCGTATCATGGGCACCATCACGGATCGCGACCTTGCGGTTCGTGCGCTTGCCGAAGGCAAGAATCCGGACGACAAGGCAAGCTCGATTGCCACCACGGAAGTGCTGTACGCCTTCGAGGATCAGGACGTGAAGGACGTGCTGCGTAATATGCAGCAGCAGCACGTGCAGCGCCTGGTGGTGCTCAACAACCAGAACGACAAGGATCTCGTCGGCGTGGTGACACTCAGCGACATCGCTGACCGCTGCGAGGACGACGAGATGGCGCGCGAGATCGCCAACTGCAGCAAGCATTACCACTGAGGAAACGACGCCGCAGAAAGACGCCAGAGTGAGAAGAGGCGCCAAGCGACGGCTCGTCGGTAGCGTCCCTGGCGATACCGACGCCGCGCCGCGCTGAGGAACGGGGCATCGTCCAACATGACGATGCCCCAGCTTTGTTTCAGGTCGATCCGACGCTGCCAACCTCAGGCGGCCATTGGTTCGGGTCCTCATGGGACCTGCGAGCTTGACTCGGAGCATGCCAAGGAAGCCGCTGACATTGTCGAACTACCCTATCTCCGCACCCATCGGGGTGATCTCCGATACCCATGGTCTGCTGCGCGACGAGGCCTTGTGCCTGCTTTCGGACTGCGCGCTGATTCTCCATCTCGGCGATGTGGGCCACAAGCCGGAACATGAGGCCATCCTGACGCGTCTCTCCGACCTGGCACCACTGCACGCGGTACGGGGCAACATCGACAGAGCCGCCTGGGCAGTATCGCTGCCCGCGACGTGCGATCTCGTGGTCAACGGCTGGCGCCTGCACCTGGTGCACGACCTGGCCGATTTCGATCCGGATACGACGTGCGATGCCGTGCTGCACGGGCATTCGCACAAGCCGCGCAACGAATGGCGCCGCGAACGGCTGTTGTTCAACCCGGGCGCCGCCGGCAAGCGTCGGTTCCACCTGCCGATCACCCTGGGCAAGCTGTGGGCCGATGCGAGCGGTCTGCGGGGCGCCATTTTGCACTTGCCCAACGCCTAGCGGCACACCTCAGGGCTCTTGGCCGTGGCCCGGACGCACCATGGGAGCATCGTACCCAGGCGCTCGGTCTTCGGCCGGGTGCAGTGTGGCTAGCTGGGACGCGGCGAGGGGATTGCAGACGACCCGCAGCACGCCTCGGCGGGTAAAGGCGGAGACGTTGCTCATGCGCCCCAGCGTTTCGCCATCGGCAGTCAAGGTACGGTCCTGGCGCAGCTGGATATGGCACTGGGAAGACTGAAGGTGCACCAGAGTATCGTCATGACGCGGCGTATGCCCCATCAGGCGTGTGACGAGAAACGCCAGCAGCACTCTGAACCAGGAGCGGTGCCGTACCGCCAGCACATCCAGCCGGCCATCGTCGATGCGGGCTTCGGCGATGTGATGGCCGCCGCCGAAGTAGGCGCCCGAAGCGATGGCGATGGTCAACCAGTGGCCCTCGACGGTCTGACCGTCGCACTCAATACGCCCGGAAAAGCCGCGCTGCAGTTTGGCCCGTTGCGCCAGGGTAACGAGGTAACTGAAGCGTCCCAGGCGCTGCTTGCGCTCATGCGTGGCCTCGCGGGCGGGCATGGTGCCGAGCCCGATATGGGCGACATTGAGATACAGCCGACCGTTGATCCAGGCCACATCGACGCTGGCGGTATGGTCGGACACTGCCAGATGGCACAGTGCCGCCGGGTCCTCCGGCAGGGCCAGGTTGCGCGCGAAGTCGTTCGCCGTGCCGGAAGGCAGAACGGCCAGGGTGGCATCGCGCTCGATACAGACCGTGGCCGCCCGCCCGACCGAGCCGTCGCCGCCGGCCACTAGCACCCTGTCGCCGGGCTCGACCTCCCGCTCCCAGTCGGTGTCGGCGAGATAGCCCACTCGCAGATGCTCGAGGCCGGCCGCCTCCAGGTGCTCTCGCCAAAAACGCTCTCCCCGGCGGCCATCGCCGGCGGCGTCATTGACGATCAGCCAATAATTCATGGTGTCTCCCTCACCTGTACGGACTCCTTTCGGTCCTCTCTCCTCTACCCATTAGCCGGGCGGTTACTGCTCCTAAGGATAGCGAGCTATCGAGCGCTATGCTCGGGCGAACGAAGCGTACCGCCAGACGCCTGCGTAGGTAGCCGCCCGATCTGGAAGGTGTCATCGTGCGCGCAGCCGACCCGATCGCGGCCGGGCTTTTCCCGCGAGAAGAAAGAACCCCCAGTCGCAGCCGCCAAAAACAGAAAAAATACCCAATGATCAACGGTATGCAGCCCCGTCTCGAGCATGCTTCAATCATCGATACAGTGACTCGCCGGACCAGGCTGCCCTCCATCTCCTTTCGCTACCCCATTTCGCAATGACTCCCTCGTTGGCACGCCATGCGTGCGGCTTCGGGCATGTCATTGTCTGGCAATGGCAGGTCGTGAATGGAAGGGGGTATCCGATCCGCCAGCGCTTCCTGCCCCGCGCGTCGTCGTGTCGGGGCGACAACCGACCGACGAGAACCGAGCAAGGAGGAGCACGTGCCTGCAGCCAACGCACCCAACGTTCCGGATACCATGGCAGCCATGCTGCTGACCGGACACGGCGACATCGACAAGCTGGTGTACCGCGAAGACGTCGCCACGCCCCGCCCGGGGAAGGGCGAGGTGCTGGTACGGGTCACCGCCACGGCCAAGAACAACACCGACCGCAAGGCCCGCGAAGGGCTCTATCCGACCAAGGATAAGGGCGATGTCACGTCCTTCGCCATGGGCGGTGAGCCGACCCTGACCTTTCCGCGCATCCAGGGCGCCGATGTGGCGGGCCGTGTGGTGGCGGTCGGTGAAGGCGTGGATGCCTCGCGCATCGGCGAGCGCGGCCTGCTCGATTTCAATCTCTACCCCGACGCGCGCCGCGACATCAACCTGACCCCCGACTATTATGGCCACGGTGCCGACGGCGGCTTTGCCGAGTACATCGCCGTGCCGTCGGATCAGTTCCACCATGTGCCCAATCCGGAACTCGCCGACGCCGAGCTGGCCGCGATGGGCATGTGCTCCTATCAGACCGCTTACCACATGATGACTTCGGCCAGGGTCGCGGCGGGCGAGCGGGTACTGGTCAGCGGCGCCAGCGGCGGTGTGGGTACCGCGTTGATCCAGTTGTGCCGTGTGGTGGGCGCGATTCCCTACGCGGTAAGCCAGCCCGACAAGGCGGATGCGCTGCTCGAGCTGGGCGCCGAGGCGGTGATCGACCGCGGCGACCTGCCGACCTTCGTCGAGCGCGTGCTCGAAGCCACCGGCGGCGCACCGATCGACGCGGTGCTGGACCTGGTCGGCGGCGAGATGACCGATCTGTTCATCGACACCATGATCCAGGACATGAAGGCCCGCACCACCTATCCGCGGCTCTCCATCGCCGGAGCCAGCGGCGGCAACGTCAGCGAGATCATGTGGACGCGCATCTACCTCTACCAGGTGCAGATCTTCGGCGTTTCCCACGGCACTCGCGAGGAGGCCGAGCAACTGGTCGAGTGGATTCGCGGCGGCCAACTGAAGCCGGTGCTGCACGCCGCCTTCAAGCTCTCCGAGCTGCACCGGGCGGAGCGTTATTTCGTCAACCGCGGCAGCAACTTCCTGGGCAAGATCGTCGTCGTGCCCGACGCCCAGTGGGCTGAGCACGGGGCGCCCTACGCGCTGAAGGAAAACGCATGAGCCACGAACTCACCCTGCAACTGCTCGACACCCATGCCGGCGGCGATGTCAGCCGTATCGTGATCGGCGGCATCGACCCGCTGCCCGGCGGTACCGTGCGGGAGCAGATGGAATACCTGGAGAACGACGCCGACGGTCTGCGCCGGCTGTTGCTCAACGAGCCCTATGGCATCCCCGAAATGTCGGTGGACCTGATCGTGCCGGCCTGCGACCCCAAGGCGCAGATGGGCTACATCATCATGGAAGTGATGGGTTATCCGGTCTATTCCGGCTCTAATACCATCTGTACCGCCACGGCGCTGCTCGAAACCGGCCTGGTTCCCAAGCAAGAGGGCCTTCAGCGCTTCACTCTCGAATCGCCCGCCGGACTGGTGCAGATCGAGGCCAGGGTGGAGAACGGGGTGGTCGAGGCGATCACCTGCGGCGGCCTGCCGAGCTACATCGACACCCACCGGGCGCGTATCCACGTGCCCGCCGTGGGCGACGTGACCTACAGCATCGCCTACAGCGGCGGTTTCTACGCTCTGGTCGACGCCGCCGAGCTGGGTTTTTCGCTCAAGCGCGAGGAGGAGCGGGCGCTGTCCGAGTGCGCGTTCCGCATCGTCGAGGCGATCCAGGCTCACAGCGGTTTCTCGCACTACACCCTGGGCGACGTGGGGCCGCTGCCGTTCTTGCATTTCATGGGCCCGGTTGAGCAGGTGGCCGACGACTTCTACCGCTCGCGTTCGGCGACCTACGTCCACCCGGGCGTGATCTGCCGCAGCACCACCGGTACCGGCACTTCGGCGCGGCTGGCGCTGATGCAGTACGAGGGCTCCATCAAGCCGGGCGACAAGCTGGAAACCATCTCGCTGCGCGAGACGGGCTTCATCGGTGAGTTCATCGAGGTGCGCGAGGCCGGCGGTGGGCACCAGGTGGTGGAGAATACCATCACTGGCAAGAGCTACGTGCTCGCCCGCTCGGAGATCGTGGTCAACTGCGAAGACCCGATGGTCGACTGCGGCGGGGTGCACCATATCCTCAGCAGCAGACATCCGTAAGCATGGTCCTTGCGGCTCAGTCGTAGCGCCGTCGCCACTGCTTGACGGCGATCTGCTCCTTGACCAGCTCGAGCATATCGACGAGCACCTGTTCGGTCACCCGATCGGTGTGCTTGTCGACCTGCACCCAGGTATCGAAGCCGCTCTCGGTGAGGCGCTCCAGCAGCGCCTTGAACTCCGGTGAGCGCAGACCCGCCATCGCTTCGTTGACCAGCCGACAGGCCAGTTCGGCGAGGCTCGATTCCATCCCGCGCGAGACCAGCTCGCCCATGGGTAGGCGCCTCAGGCGCCGCATCTCCTGGCTGTCCGCCACGGTGCGACCGACCAACGCGCTGACGTAGCGCATCGCGTCGTCGCGGTTGCGCTCATAGGCGCTGCCGGCCATCTCCTCCAGGCGGGTGGTGATCTCCTGGACCAACTGCTGCTTGCGCGGCATCACCACTCGATCGATGACCCGGGTCGAGAGTGAGTCGCCGGAACGGATCTGCTCCTGCATGTTGCCGAGCAGGCGAATCGCCACGCGATCGGAGAGTTCCTCCATCAGGATGTCGTAGTACTTGGCGTAGATCGCGTAGAGCTGCCAGCGGCGGACGTCGATCAGGCCCAGGCGCTGCAACCGGAAGAGCAGCGAGAAGACGCGCAGCACGCGCAGCAGGCGAAAACCGCTCAGCGGGATGCAGCCCAGCACGTCGTACCAGTGCACAAAAGGATAGAAGAACCAGCGATGATAGCGCCGCTCGGCGATCGCCGCCGCCCACCCCAGCAGCACGTCGAGCACGAAGACCGCGACGAACGCCAGATCGATGGCGATGAAATTGTCGTGCACATAGCGATCGTAGGTAGCGTGCAGGCCCGGTGCCAGGGCGGCGAAGGCGTCGTTGAGGGGCGGCAGCAGGAACAGGCTATCGAACAGCAGCAGCGCCAGGTTGGCCATTACCAGCACGATTACCAGCAGATCCCACGCGAGATGCAGGCGCTCCAGGCCAGGGGGCAGGGTGCGTGAGACTTTCGGCGATGGCATTGACTCTTCCCGGTTCGGCATACGTCTCCTTAGCCTAGCAGCCGCCCGTTATTTAGATCTTCACCTTGCCGCGCATGGCCTTGGTCTGTCCCTTCTGCGTCTTGCGATCCACGCGCTTGCGCTGCGAAGAGCGGGTCGGCTTGGTGGGCTTGCGTGCCTTGCGCGTCTTCGCCGCTTCCTGGATCAGTGCCTTCAGACGCTGCAGGGCGTCCTCGCGGTTGAGTTCCAGGGTGCGGTGACTCTGCGCCTTGATCACTACGATCCCCTCCTTGCTGATGCGCTGATCGCGCAGCGTCAGTAGCCGCTCCTTGTAGAAGGGCGGCAGGCTGGAGTTGGGAATGTCGAAGCGCAGGTGCACCGCGGAGGCCACCTTGTTGACGTTCTGGCCGCCCGCCCCCTGGGCGCGGATCTGGCTGATCTCGATCTCGTGGTCGGGCAGTTCCACGTTGTTGGAGATGCGCAGCATATCGGCCTCGTGCAACGTGATGGATTCATTCAGGCAGCGACAGGCTAGCACAGCCGACCCGCGGGGCGCCCATGCTTGGAGGCACGCGCAGGCGTGAGCTAGGCTGTTGAGCGATTTCCCACGACTTTATCCCGACCGTCTCACTGCAGCGAGGGGCTCATGACCACACTGGTAATCGGCGCCAACGGCCAGATAGGCCGGCAGTTCTGCGAACTGGCCGAAACGGCGGCCCTGCCCATCCGAGCGATGATCCGCGATTCCGGCCAGCGAGACTGGTTCGAAGAGCGCGGCATCGGCACGGTGGTCGCCGATCTCGAAGGCGAGCTGCGCCACGCCTTCGACGGCTGCGACCAGGTTATCTTCACCGCCGGTTCGGGGCCGCATACCGGCCCCGACAAGACCCTGATGATCGATCTCTTCGGTGCCATCCGTGCCATCGACCTGGCCTGCGAGCGCGGCCTGTCGCGCTTCCTGATGGTCAGCGCCATGCGCGCCGAGAATCCGCTCGAGGCGCCCGAAAAGCTGCGCCCCTACATGGCCGCGAAATATGCCGCCGATGCCCACCTGCGCGCTTCGGCGGTACCCCACGTGATCCTCAAGCCGGGACGATTGATCGATGGACCCGCCAGCCAGCAGGTCGCCACTTCGCTGACGGAGACCGGCGGCGAGAACAGCGTATCGCGTGCCAATGTCGCCTATGCGCTGCGGCATCTGGTGCAGTCGCGCGACCTCCTCAATCGCGAATTCGTGCTGCTCGACGGCGAACGGCCGATCGCCGAAGCGCTCCGCTAGGTTGCTCCCTCGCAGCCGGTGGCGGTGCGACGTGGGTCAGCCTTGGGCGGTATCGCCATAGGCCAACTGTATTTCCGACAGCAGCCAGTCGTGAAAGGACTGCATGGTCGGCGTCGGAGGACGCGATTTAAGTCGCGTGAGCCAATAGCTGCCGAGCGAGGCGTAGATATCGAAGGGCTGCACGACGAGCCCTTCGCCGAGCTGGCGAGCGAACATGCGCGGCGGTGCCAGTGCGACCCCGGCCCCCTGAGTGGCCGCTTCCATCATCGCCAGCGAGGAATCGAAGACGATGGCATGCGTCCGCGCCGGCGGGCGCGCCACGCCGGCTGCGGTGAACCATTGCGTCCATTCGTTCTCGCGGTAGGAGCGCAGCAGGGTATGGTGCATGAGGTCCGCCGGGGTGCGCAGCCGGTTGGCGATGTGCGGTGCACACAGCGCCGACAGGGGCGCCTGAAACAGACGGGTCGCCTCTAGGCCGTGCCAGGCGCCATCGCCGAATCGAATCGTGTAGTCCAGCCCCTCGGTGGCCTGGTCGATCCGGTTGTTATGTGTCGACAGGCGAATCTCGATCAGCGGGTGCTCGGCCTGGAAGCGCGCCAGGCGCGGCAGCAGCCAGCCCACCGCGAAGGTGCCGACCGTGCCCACGTTGAGAATGTCCCGGACCTGGCCGCCTTCGAGACGCTCCAGCATGTCCGCGATCCGATCGAAGGCGTCGCGCAGTATCGGCAGTAGCGCCTCGCCTTCGGTCGTGATCATCAGCCCGCGGGGCAGGCGCTTGAACAGCACCACGTCGAGGCGTTGCTCCAGCAGCTTGACCTGGTGGGAAATCGCCGCCTGGGTCACGTTCAGCTCATCGGCGGCGCGCGTGAAGCTCAGATGGCGGGCCGAGGCCTCGAAGGCACGCAGGGCGTTGAGCGGCAGGTAGGGTCGGGTCATAAGCCCTAACTCAGTTAATGGCTCGGCCAAGATAACATGGTTTGTGAGCCCCGGCAGC
Source organism: Billgrantia saliphila (assembly GCF_002930105.1). Classification (GTDB taxonomy): domain Bacteria; phylum Pseudomonadota; class Gammaproteobacteria; order Pseudomonadales; family Halomonadaceae; genus Halomonas; species Halomonas saliphila. The sequence continues at coordinate 40,278 of NZ_PJRN01000009.1, forward strand.
GTACCGCTAATCTCCCATCCGACGCGTCGCTTACCCCAATCACGACAACCCAAGACGAACGGATGGAACCATGACCCTAAAATCCTTGAGGCTGAAATCCTTGTGGCAAGGAGCGCTGGCCGGTGCCGCGCTGCTGGCCCTCGTACCTCTGAGCGCTGCGGCCGAGGACTGGCAGGAGCGCGCCGACTGGCGCGAGATTTTTCGCGCCAACGAGGCCAGCGGCACCCTGCTGGTGGTCGACAAGCGCGAAGGCGGCCAGGGCGTCCTGGTACACGACGAAGAGCGCGCCCGGGAGCGCTTCGTGCCGGCCTCGACCTTCAAGATCCCCCATACCCTCTTCGTCCTGGATGCCGGCGTGGTGGAGGATGAATTCCAGGTTTTCCCCTGGGATGGCGTCGAGCGCGATTTTCCCCAGTGGAACGGCGACCACGACCTGCGCTCGGGCATGCGCAACTCGGTAGTGTGGCTCTATCAACAGTTCGCTCGGGAACTGGGTGAGGAGAACGAACGCCGCTACCTGGAGGCGATCGACTACGGCAACGCCGACATCGGTGAAGAACTGGAGCACTTTTGGCTGGAAGAAGGCATGCTGGCGATCTCCGCCGAGGAGCAGATCGAATTTCTCGAGCGGCTCTATCGCAACGAGCTGCCGTTCGACGAGGCCGACCAGCGGCTGGTCAAGGACTTGATGATCACCGCCGCCGGCAGCGATTGGATTCTGCGCGGCAAGACCGGCTGGAGCGGCCAGCTCGGCTGGTGGGTGGGCTGGGTCGAGCGGCCGACCGGCCCGGTGTTCTTCGCCCTCAACATGGATACGCCCAACCGCCTGGCCGATCTGCCCAAGCGCCAACAAATCGTCAGTGAGGCGCTGCGCACCCTCGAGGCGCTGCCGCCCGAGGCATGATCGTCGCGCGACTCCCGGCCGAGCGCTTCGGGTTGGCCGGGAGTCGCGCTTCGCTTCTACTCCAGCGTCTCGAGGTAGGACGCCATATCCATGGCGTCCTGCTGCGTCACATCCAGGTCCGGCATGGCCGTGAGCGGGTCGACTTCGGTGGGATGGCGAAGCCACTGCACCATGTTGTCGAAGGTATTGGGCAGTACCCCGGCAATATAGCGACGCCCGCCGATGCCTTCGAGCGGCGGGCCGACGTCGGCATGCGGCCCGACCGTGCCCGGAATCCTGTGACAGGCGATGCAGGCATAGCCGTACAGCGCCAGCTTACCCCGCTCGGGGTCGGGCACCGCGGCGGCACGTGCCGGAGCGGGAGCGCTCGCGGTCGTTACGTCGCGAGTCGGTTCGCGCTCCTCGCCACCACCCATCGTCCGGTAATCGGCCGGGGACATTTCGGGCATCTGCGTGATGAAGGCGACGATGTCCCAGATCTGATCGTCGGTGAACTTGAACTGCCAGCTCGGCATGCCGGTCATCTTGATGCCGTGCTTGATGGGCCAGAAGATCTCGGCGGCGTCCTTGGTTTTTGCCGTATGCGCCAGGTTGGGCGGCACCGGCGTCATGCCCTTGCCTACGTCGTCGCGGCCCACCCCGGGCGCGCCATGGCACTGCACGCACTTGCGCTGGTAGATAAGCCGGCCCTGCTCGGCCATGTCCGGAGTCAACGACGGTGGCTCGATCTCCTCGGCCCGCTGGCGTATGGAGCGGTCCAGCGCCAGGTTGAGGATGGTGAAAACGGGCTCGGTATGCTGCTGCAGCGCCGAGACGTTGTACGCGCCCCAATAGACGAAGCCGGCCGCGCCTACTCCCATGGCGACGACCAGCGCCGCGATGGCTATGCCGACATGGATCTCGATCCGCTTGCGGATCTTCTGGACTGAATCTTGGCGATCCTGATTATTCATTTCAGTGTGTACAGGTAGGCGGTGATATCTCGTGCGTCGCTTTCGCTGACGCCCATGTTCGGCATCGCCGTGCGCGGGTCGACCGCTTCCGGTTCGCGAATCCAGCGCGCCATGTCGTCAGGCGTGTTGGGCAGTACCCCCGCCAGGTAGACGCGCTTGGCGATGCGCTCGAGCGACGGTCCCGTTTGGCCGTCAGCCCCCGGAATGCCGGGAATGACATGGCAGCTGCCGCAGCCGTACTCGCGAATCGCCTCCCGACCCTTTTCCGGATCGCCCGGGGGCGGCTCGGCTTCGCCACTGCTGCAACCGGTAGCAAGGAACAGCAACAGCAGCAAGAGTAATGCGGTTCTTGCCGTCATAGGCAGGGACTCAGGAAAAAGTTGGGAACCCCTTCGGCCACGATGAGCAGCGCCGACAGAGCACTGATGAGCCACCCCATGACCGCCATGAAGCGTATCCGTGACACCTTGCCGTCCCCGGAACCCGGCCAGCGCCGCCCGGCTCTATCCCACTGGCGCCAGGCCACCGCGACGCCGACCAGGGCCATCAGCAGGGTGACCAGCGTCATGCCATGCAGCGTCCACATGGCCCCGGTTTCGCAGGCCCGGGATATCAACAAGTAACTGCCCATCAGGTGCAGCGCCCAGGCGGCGGGGCCGACCAGCCAACCGGTCCATAGCAGCAGGGGGTGGCGCAGCACGCCCTTGTCCAGCTCATTGTCCATACACGCGGGGCCCCCAGAACAGCAGCAGGTAGAAGGGAATCCAGGCGATACAGACGAAGTACCAGTAATTGGTATCGACCACGACGCCGATCTGTCGTTGTGAAGTGAAATACCGACGCCAGGCGAGGATGGCGACCACCGCGCTCCCCACCACGATCGAGGTCACGTGAACATAGTGGAATACCGAGATGGCCCACACGATCGAGCCATAGGCGTGATCCTTCCAGCTGAACTCATAGGCCATGAGTTCCAGCGTGCGCAGCACCAGTACCGTCGTGGCCAGCAGCACGCTGGTGGTGACGCCGAGGGCCAGTCCACGCTGGTTGCCACGGTTGATGGCCTGGCCGGCCAAGAACATGGTGAGAGCGCTCGTCATCAGCAGCGCAAGGTTGATGCTGGGCCACAGCAGGGGCGGGGCCTCGCCGCTCGGCGGCCAGGCTTCGGCGTAGGCCGCCAGGTACATGTAGCTGACGCAGAACGTCAGCACCACCGCCGACTCGATCGTGATCAGGCCGAGAATGCCCCACCATAGCGGCGCCCGCCGGTCCGGGTTGAAGCGAGTCATGTCCGCGACATCGATGCCTTGTAACACTCTCATCAGTCCTCCCTCCATGGCCGGCGAGGCCAGAACCAGGCCACCAGGCTGAAGAAAACCAGAAAGAACGCGATCACGAAGAAGATCGGATGGAAGATGATGCCGACGAAGCCGATGGAGGCGGCCACCGCCGAGACGAACGGCCAGATGGTCGGTGCGGGCAGCACCTGCACGCCGACGGGTTTGGCATCCAGAACGCTGGTGAGCACCACCTCCCGGCGGTCGTTGCGCAATCCTGTCACGACGGCACGCTCGCCGTCCCTCTCCCAGTCCCAAAGCGGCCAGCGGCTCGCCACCACGGGAATGTGACGAAAATTGTAGAAGGCGGGTGGCGAGTCCGTCGCCCACTCGAGGGTCGGCGCCCCCCAGGGATTAGGCTCGGCCTGCTGCCCGCGAAACAGACTCCAGATGGCATTGATCAGCGTAACGCCGAAACCCGTGGCCAGTACCAGGGCGCCGATCGTCGCCAGCAGGTTGAGATCGCCCCAACCCATCTCGGTGGCATAGGTGTAGATGCGGCGTGGCATGCCCTCGAGCCCCAACTGGTGCATGGGGAAGAAGGTCACGTTGAAACCGATGAAGGCCAGCCAGAAGCTCCATTTGCCCGCTGCCTCGCTCATCATTCGACCAGTGATCTTGGGCCACCAGTAGTAGGTCGCGCCGATCAGCGGGAACACGGCCCCGCCGATCAATACATAATGGAAATGCGCGACCAGGAAGAAGGTGTCGTGCACCTGGGTATCGAACGGAATGGAGGCCACCATGACGCCGGTGAGGCCGCCGATGACAAAGATCGCGAAGAATCCCAACACCCACAGCATCGGTGTATGGAAACGGATCTTGGCGCCCCACAGCGAGGCGATCCAGCAGAATATCTGCACTCCGCTGGGGATCGCGATGGTGGCGCTCGCTGCGGTGAAGAAGCTCATGCCGAGCTGGGGGAGGCCGGTGGTGAACATGTGGTGTACCCATAGGCCGAAGCTGACGAAGCCGATGGCCACCACCGACAATACCAGCGCCGTATAGCCGTAGATCGGGCGGCGGGTGAAGGTGATGATGATCGTCGAGATCATGCCCAGCGCGGGCACCAGGATGATATACACCTCGGGGTGGCCGAAATACCAGAACAGATGCTGCCACAACAGAGGCTCGCCGCCGCCCGCGACGACGAAGAACTGGGTGTCCATCAGCCGGTCGAGGATCAGCAGCGTACTGCTGACGATCACCGCCGGCATGGCGAACACGATCATGAACGACATCACCAGCGCCGCCCAGACGAACAGCGGCATGCGGTTCAGCGACATGCCCGGCGCGCGCATCCTCAGCGTGGTGACGATCAGCTCCACCGCCGCGGTCAGCGCCGAGACCTCGATGAAGGTGATCATGGTGGTCCAGACGTCGACGCCGTAGCCGGGTGAATAGAGCTTGCCCGACAGCGGCACGTAGTTGAACCACCCGGCGTTGGGCGCCATGCTCAGCAGCAGCGAACCGAACAGCACGATCCCGCCGATGAGATAGACGTAATAGCCGAAGGCGTTGAGCCGGGGAAAGGCCATGTCGCGCGTGCCGATCATCAGCGGCACGAAGTAGATGGCGAAGCCCTCCATCACCGGAATGGCGAAGAAGAACATCATCACCGTGCCGTGCATGGTGAAGAACTGGTTGTAGAGTTCCGGCCCGATCAGCTGCTGTTCGGGTGCCGCGAGCTGCAGGCGGATCACGATGCCGAGAATGCCCGCCAGCAGGAAGAAGATGAAGGCGGTGATGATGAAGCGCTTGCCGATCATGCGCTGGTTGACGTGGGTGAACCAGCCTATGAACCCGCCGGGAGAGTGCCAGGTACGCTCCAGCTGCGCGGTTTCCTCCGGCGAATCGATCACGTCGCGAGGGCCGGCGTGTGTCTCGATCGTCATTCCAGACTCTCCAGGTAACCGAGCAGTGTCTTGAGCTCCTCTGGCGTCAGTTCGCTCGGCGGCATCTTGTTGCCCGGCTTGACGTGCTGCGGGTCCGTGATCCAGCCACCGAGGTGTCCGGTACGGTTGGGCACCGTGGCGCCGGCCAGCGTACGGCGACTGGCGATATGGGTCAGGTCGGGCCCGATCTCGCCATTGGCAGGAGTGCCACGGATCGTATGGCAAGCGGCGCATCCGGCGTCGAGAAACACGTCGTGCCCGCGTGCCTGCGCATCCGTCTCCGGCGCCGCCGCAGGCTGGCGCTGGCCGGCAAGCCAGTCGTCGAACGCTTCCGGCTCTTCGGCCACGAGCAGGAACGCCATCAGGGCATGCTGCGTACCGCAGTACTCCGCGCACTGGCCGCGATAGACCCCCGGTTCGTTCGCCGTCATCGAAGTAACGTTGGTACGCCCCGGTATCATGTCGGTCTTGCCCTGCAGGTTGGGCACCCAAAAGCTATGGATGACATTGTCTGACTTGAGCAGGAAGCGAACCGGCTCGCCGACGGGAATATGAATCTCGTTGGCGGTGGTGGCGATACGGTCTCCCGCCTCGTCCAGGTAGTGGACCTCCCACCACCACAGCTTGCCAATGACTTCCACGGTCATCGCATTGTCGGGGAGCGGGGCATCGATCGTGCGTCCGATGGAAAAGCTCGACAGAGCGAAGGGAATCGTGGCCGCCAGCGGCAGGATGATGCCGCCGGCGATCACCAGGTTGCGGCTCTGGCGGGCGCTCAGCGGCAGGGCGGCGTTGCGCTTGTGAGCGCGGAAGATGGCCACTGCCAGCAGCGCGAGCACCAGCAGCGTGACGAGGACGGCGACGAACAGCGTCGGCCACCACAGCCTGGCGATCAGTTCGGCCGCCGAACCTGCCGGGTCGAGGGCCGACTGCGGCCCTTCGCAGGCGGCCAGTAGCGGGGTGGTGGCCCCGATCAGTAGTGTCGTCCGGTCGTGCTTCCTTGAGGTCATGGCAGGAACAGTCCCTTGCATGATGCGCGCGAAAACCGACGGCGGCGCATCCCTTGCAGCGTTCGGTAGCCAGGCTAGCCCCGCAGGGATCGCGACGTACCGCCTAGCGATACATCAGAACCGGCCTTGGGCCTGAATCGGCTCGTTCACGAGCCTGCCGGCTTTCAACCTAGACCAGGATTCTCTTCTCTGCGCAGCGTGATGGAGGCTTCGTTGTCGAACTTCACATTTCACGCAAATCGTCACGCTCAGGCGGGGCCTGCCGGTCGCGGTGTGCGATCTTGCCGACTCCGGTGTTCTCCGGCAGGGCATGTTCGCTATGCTGGCAGGCTCGCTATGTTCAGAGCCAGGCATCCAGGCGGTCGGCTACCGCCACGTCCGAGGAGGAGCCATGCTTGAGTTGGAGCGAGTCGGCGCCTACCTGCTGCCCTGGGAGTTCTCGCCCGCTTGGGTCATCGTCTGCCTGGCCGCGGCCGGCTGTTACCTGCGCGGCCTGAAGCGGCTGCGGAGCCGGGGCCAGGCGCCGGGCTTCTGGCGTCCGCTCGCCTTCCTGCTGGGCGTCGGCGGGGTTTACGCGGTCACACAGACCCACTACGACTATCTGTCGCAATATATGTTCTTCACCCATCGCGCCCAGCACCTGGTCCTCCATCACGCGGCACCGTTTCTCGTTGCCCTGGCTGCGCCGCTGCCGGTGCTGGCCGCTGGAATGCCGAGTCGAATCACCAACCTCCCGGGGCGAGCCGTGGCGGGAAGGATCCTGTCACCGTTGTACCGCCTGCTGCAGCATCCAGCGATCGCCCCGCTGCTGTTCGTCGGGTTGATCTATTTCTGGCTCATTCCCGAGGTCCACTTCGATGCAATGCTCAGTCATCAGCGCTACCAGATCATGAACTGGAGCATGCTGCTCGATGGCCTGCTGTTCTGGTGGCTGGTGCTCGATCCGCGCACGCCGGATCAGGGCGGGCTGGGGTACGGGGCGCGCGTTCTGGCGCTGCTGGTGGTGATACCACCACAGATCCTGTTGGGGGCCTACCTCACTTTCAGTGAAAGCGTGCTGTTCGACGTCTATGCCGTCTGTGGTCGCGCCTGGCCCATCGCGCCACTGACCGACCAGCAGCTCGGCGGCTTGATCACCTGGATACCGGCATCGATGATGAGCGTGATCGGCGTGCTGATCGTGATTCGCTACATTCTTTCCGACAAGGGCGACGCGGACAAGGGTGGCGCAAGCAAAGCCAAAGCAGAACATGAACGGGGAATGCCACAGCCATGAGGTCCATGATGAACGCAGCAGGCACGATGAGACGACGCCACTCGCGCTTCCCGGCGGGCCTCCTGTCGAAAGGAGCGCTAGTGGGGGGATGGTTCACGCTCGGTGCGCTGTTGTCCGGCTGTTCCGATCCCGGCTGGCAGACCAAGGACATCTCCGACCTCATGCCGCCGCTGGAATTCCAGCTCACGAGCGAGTCGGGGGAAGCGGTCGATGCGCAGGACTTTCGCGGCGATGCGACGCTGCTCTTCTTCGGGTTCACTCACTGCCATGATGTCTGTCCGGCCACGATGGCCCATCTCGATTCGATCATGGGCGAGCTCGATGAAGAAGCGCGTGACGATCTGCAGGTTCTGTTCGTCTCGGTCGATCCGGCCCGCGACGATCCCGAGACCCTGCGCGATTACACCACCAATTTCGGCCCCGAGTTCGTCGGCCTTACCGGCAGCAAGGATGAGCTGAATGCCCTGACGCGCCGCTATCGCGTGACGTACGGTTATGGAGAGAAGGATAGCGAAGGGCACTACATGGTCTCCCATCCCAGCGCGATCTTCGCCTTCGACCGTAGCGGTGAAGCGCAACTGCTGATTCGCCAGGACGATGAAAGAGAGGCCGTGCTTAGCGACCTGCGCCGGCTCCTGGCCAGTGGCTAGGACGTGGCGAGCGGCGGCTCGGAATGAATTAGAAGATGCCCAGATAGACGAAAATCAGTGTGGCCAATGTCAGGGCAAACGCCACCGCTGCCAGAAGACCGTCGTGGGCCATGAGGGACAGACCGAAAAGCGTGAGGGCCAGGCCGGCACCGTTGGCGGTAAAAGGCACCACCTCCATGGGTGGCATGGCCAGAGCAATGACGATGCAGGCAAGGGCAACGGCGACGATACCCGAACCATGTGTCAGAAACGCCAGTCGCGGCTTGAGGAACTTATCCAGGAAGCGAGCGGGTCGTCGGCTCCAGCTTACCGCCTTGTCGAGCTTCCCCTTGGAGACGGAGCGTTCCAACAGAAAATTGGGTATCCAGAAATGTTGCGCTCGAAACAGAAGCTGTACGGCGACCAGTAATACCAACAGCGCCATCAGCGTGGGGACGCCGGGAATATCTCCAACGACAGGAAGCAGGGTGATGATGCCGGGAACCAGGAGCAAAGGAGCGAAGGATCGGCGGCCTACTTCGTGAAGCACATCGCCGAGACTTACCTGGTCGGTTTTTTCGTCACGCTCGGCTTGCTTGAACCGATCCAACATCTGCTCGAGGTTATGAGGCTCATGTAACTGGCCCGCATTTGGCTGGCCCATTTTCGCCTCCTTGCTCATCAGCTGGTCAAAAGTAAAACGGAATACAGCGTGGCCCCCAAGGCAAACGGCCAGACGCGACTCTGACGTTCTTCCGGCAATTCTTCCTTCAGCACGTTGAGGATGATACCCCCCGCCAGAAAGGCGAACAGCACGCTTGTCGCCGCTTCACTGATTTGAAAGCTCAAGCCAACGACCCAGCCCAGACCGATGAATAACGAGAGTATCCATCTACCGTATCTCAAGTAAGCATCTCGATGATGGTAGTACAGACTGTGGTCGTTCATCAGGAAATGAAACGCCATGGCGACAACGAAAAACAGGGTTTCCAGAACCGTGCTGTCCCGGTAGACCAGTAAGTAGCCGATCAGCGCGTTATAAAGCGAGAAACTGCCGATATGCAGCCAGAACAGAGAAATGCCAGTCTGGGTGCCGGAGACCCCCTTGCTCTTGCCCTCGGAGGGCTGGGGCTCTCTTGTCTTGATCTTGTGCTCGAGCCCATAGAAGAGCACTAGTCCCAGAAGGGCGACCAGGTAGGCGTGACTTTCTATGAATGCCAGTGCGGCCTGCTCCGCCAGGTGCTGCTGCGCCTGCTCGAGTTCCGGAAAAATATGCAGGAAGACGTAGGAGACGGAGATGCCGCCACCCAGCGACAGCCAGGCACTTCTGGGAATATGGCTCAGGTACCGGAGTTTCCCCGCATAGATATGGCTAAGCATGAGAATACTGATGCTTAAAATCTGCAAAAGCATAAGCTTCCTTGCTAACGGTCAACCCTAGTCCGTTAGCGGTTGAATGAGGTATCAGCCGGTGCGCCGCTCCAGCGCCTCGAAATAGTCGCGAATTCTTTGGGCATTGGCGCCCGCGTCGCCGCGCCCCAGGCGCGAGGCCGAGCGTACGTCGACCCGTATGCCGTCGGACTCCTGGGTCAAGCGGATCACCACGTCGTCCGTGAAACCGAACCAGGTGGTCGTTGCGGTGGCCTCGATGGTATCGACGGCGTCGATGTTGATGTCGGCGATTTCCCACCCCATGTCCAGCACGGCGGCTTCGGCGGCGGCGCGTACCGTTGCCAGGGGCAGGGGAAAATGGCGTGGTTGAATATCGGGATAAGCCTTGCGCTGACGACGCGCAAACGATTCGCCGGGGTAATCGACGGCGTTGGGGGCGGCCTCGCGGGCAGCGGCCAGGGCCACGAACTCAGGAGGGTTCTCCAGGTCGGTGGTGATGTCGTGAATAGGCGGTGTCGACTGAGCACGCTGCCAGTAAGTCCAGGGGACCGACAGCAGGGCGACGGTGGCCGCGATCGTGAGTATCGACGTCCAGACGACGCGCTTGCGACGACACAGTAGCGCCACCAGCAAAGCCAGCAGTGCGACGGCGATGGCGCCCAGGCCCAGCAGAGCGCCATAGCGCAGCATGTCGAAGGCGGTGCCGAGCGGCAACAGGTCGTAGCGATAGGCGGGGCCCGCCGCTACCAGCAGTAGGGCGGCCAGGACCAGCAGCAGCGCGCTCAGCCAGGCAATGCCCGACGGCCAACGGCCGCCGCGATGCCGGGCAGGGGATCTCAAGGGCGGCATGAATATTCCTCGAATGGCGTCCGGAACTGTCCATAGCATATGCGTTGGAAACGAAATGCGCATGACGCAGGCACGTTCCGCGCGCCGACTCTTTCGGCAGATGCGCCGGGACCACTTTTCGTTGAGCGCAGCGAGGTATGCCCTCTAGAGTGAAGACAAAGGTAATGGTTAGCCGAAGAGGAGGCCGTCCATGCCCATGCAGCATCGTTACCTGCCGGTCGCACCGAGCATCGAGGAGGTAAAGAGCCTCGAAGGGCTGACCGTGATTGAATTCGGCACTCCTTGGTGCGGTTATTGTATCGCCGTTCAGCCCCAGCTCGAGGCGGCACTCGCCGGGCGTGACGAAGTGCGCCATCTCAAGGTCGAGGATGGGCGCGGGCACCGTCTCGGTCGAGCCTTTCGCGTCAAGCTTTGGCCGACCCTGATCTTTCTCGACGGAGGCGAGGAGGTGGCGCGCCTGGTACGCCCCACCCGCCGCGAGGCCATCGAGGAGATTCTGGAGCGAATCGCCGCCTGATCATCCGTCGCTGCGTGACCCACCTCTGTTCCTCTCGGAGCGCCCGGCATGGCGCTCTGTCCACTCTGTCACCTTGGCTAAAGATATTTCGGCGCCTGTCGATATAACCGATATAGCCAACCATCGAGCGGGCGAGAGGCCCGTTCTCAAATCGGACAGGACGCCGTACCGCGAGGACATGCCATGGGCATCGCAACGGGCGCGGCTTTATACCGGTCGCTGGGCGTTTGCCTGGTCCTGCTGTTGCTGACACCGACGCTGCTACTGTCGACGGGGGCGGTGCTGGCGGCCAGCGAAGCCGAGCCTGATCCGAGCTACCGGATCCTGCATATCATGAGCCATCACTCGCCTTGGCGATGGACCGACGGTCAGCTGCGTGGGTTCAAGGAGGGGCTGGGCGAGGTCGACGCGGAATACCTTGTGTTCCAGATGGACGCCAAACGCGCGAGCGGCCCCGACCAGTTAGAAGAGAAAGGCCGCGAGGCGCGGGCGCTGATCGAGACCTGGCAGCCGGATCTGGTCTACACGACGGATGACGAAGCGCAGCGATACGTGGCGCGCCACTACATCAACCACGAGATTCCCTTCGTCTTCAGCGGCGTCAACAAGGACCCGCGGACCTATGGCCTGACCGGCAGCCGCAACCACACCGGGGTGATGGAACACGAGCATTTCATCGAGTCGGTCAGGCTCCTACAGGCGATCGATCCCGGTATAGAGCGGCTGGCGGTGGTGTTCGACGACGCCGAAATGTGGTTCCCCGTGCACCAGCGTATGCGCGACGGCATGGCGCAACTGCCCGGCGTCGACGTCGTGGCTTGGGATACCATCCTGACCTTCGCCGATTATCAGCGGAAGGTAGCGGCTTACCAGGAAACGGCCGATGCCATTGCCCTGATCGGGATCTTCAACTTCAAGGACGAGCGGGGCGACAACGTACCCTACCAGGAGGTCCTGCGGTGGACCGCCGAAAACAGTGCGCTTCCCGATCTCGGTTTCTGGATCGACCGAGTGCACTACGGCACGCTCGCCTCCATGACCGTGTCGGAGCGTGAGCAGGGGTTGGCCGCGGGCCGCATGGCCCGGGCCATTCTCGTCGAGGGGCGCTCACCCTCGGAGATTCCCATGGCGGCGACGACGAAAGGACTGCCGGTGATCAGCCTGGCGCGCGCCAACCGGCTCGGGCTCGGTGTGCCGAGCAGTCTGCTGCTCTCCGCCCAGGTCATCCAGGCGTTCGAGTGGGAGCGATGAAGGTTAGCCTGCGCAGCAAGATGCTGCTGATCGCCGCGGCGATCATGCTCACGGTCATCAGCGTGATAACCGTCATCAACGCGCTGATTTCCGTGCGTGCCTACAACGCAGCCCTCGAGTCGCGCACCGAGGCCATCGCGCAGAGCCTGACCCTGCAGTTCGAACGCCTGCTACAGCTGGGGCTTGATATCGACTCGATCATTGGCTTCGAGGCCCAGACCCGGGAGATCGTCGAAGCCTATGCGGGTATCGACCTGGCCATGGTTGTCGCGCCGGACGGCCGCGTGCTGTTCCAGAGCGGTGCGTCCCTGGACCGGGCGACCGGCGAATTCCTTGAGGTGGTGCGTAGCGGAACGGCAGGCAGCGCACATGCCTGGACCGATAAGGAAGAGCATCTTTCAATCGTGCCCGCGCATAACCTGCAGGGCGAGCATGTCGCGAGTGTCGCGGTCGGCTTTCCCGAGGCGCTGGTCGTCGGCAAGCTCAAGGAACTGGTATGGTCCAATGTCGCCATCGGTGGGCTGGTGCTGCTACTCGGCTACCTCGCGCTGTACCATGCCCTATCACGTTTCATCACCCGGCCGCTGGAGAGCCTGACGCACACTGTCACGGCGCTGCGCGAACATCCTCAAGACTTGGCGCGACGCACCGCGGTGAGCAGCCAGGACGAACTGGGGCGGCTCGGCACGGCCTTCAACGCTTTGATGGACGAACTGCAGGTCACCACCGTGTCGAAGGTGAAACTGGAGCAGGCCATGCAGGAGCTGTGGCGGCTCTCCGATGAACTCTTCGAGCAGAAGGAGCGTATCGAAGTCACGCTGCGCTCCATTGGCGATGCGGTGATCAGCGTCGACACCGAGAGTCGGATCCGCTATCTCAACCCTGTTGCCGAGCGAATGGCTAACGTCACGCTGGAGGATGTCTCAGGGCGACTTTTCCAAGAGGTGTTTCGCCTGGTCAATGCCACCACCAAGGCCACGCTTCCCAGGCCGTTCGATACGGTCTTTCGCAGCGGAAAAGCGCTCTCCAGCGAGATCGAGGCGGAGCTTCAGACTCACGACGGCTCCTGTATCGGTGTCACCTATATCGCCTCGCCCATGCACGATCCCAACGGCGCCCTGGCCGGTGGCGTTCTCGTCCTGCGTGACGTGAGCGCCGAGCGGCACATGGCCCAGCGGCTCTCCTGGGAGGCATCCCACGACGCCCTGACCGGCCTGGTGAACCGGCGCGAATTCAATGCCCGCATGGGGGCGCTGCTGGAGGCGTCGCGGGGAACCGATCGCCAGCATGTGGTGTGCTTCATGGACCTGGATCGGTTCAAGGTGGTCAACGACAGCGCCGGGCATTCGGCCGGAGACGAACTGCTGACTGGGCTGGCCGAAGTGCTGCTGGGTCGATTGCGACATACCGATACCCTAGCCCGGCTGGGAGGCGATGAGTTTGCGTTGCTGATGGAAGACTGCTCGCTGGAGGATGCCCAGCGCATCGCCACGGAACTGCTGTCCACCGTGGGCGAGTTTCGCCTCGACTACAAAGGTAGGTTCTTCAGCGTCGGCATGAGCATCGGGCTCGCCGTGACCGGACGAGAGACCAGCGGCGCCGATGTGTTGAGCATGGCGGATGTCGCCTGCTACCTGGCCAAGGAGCAGGGGCGCAATCGGGTCTGCACCTATCGCACCGACAACACCGACATGACCCAGCATCGCCGCGAGGCGGACTGGGTAGCGCGGATCAATGCCGCCCTCGATGAAGATCGCTTCACGCTCTACCATCAGACTTACCTGTCTCTTGACCCGCAGGCTAACGCGCGCGAGCACATGGAGGTGCTGCTGCGAATGATCGATGAGCAGGGACGCCTGGTGATGCCGGGCAGTTTCCTGCCGGCTGCCGAGCGCTATGGTTTGATGCCCAGGCTCGATCGCTGGGTGATCGCCAAGGTCTTTTCGGGCTATCGCGAGCTGCTGGCCGAACGCGGCGGGTGGCCGCTGACCTGCGCCATCAACCTTTCCGGCACCTCGCTCAACGACGACGGCCTGTTCGACTTCATTCGCCAACAAGCCGAGCGGCATCGCCTGCCCCTGCAGTCGATCTGCTTCGAGATCACCGAGACTTCGGCAATCAATAACCTGCGCAGCGCCGCGACGTTCATCCAGGGCTGCAAGAGCCTGGGTTTCCTGTTCGCCCTCGACGACTTCGGTACCGGCACGAGCTCATTCGGCTACTTGAAGAACCTGCCGGTGGACTATCTCAAGATCGACGGCGGCTTCGTACGCAATATCGACAAGAACGGTATCGATCGTGCCATGACGGAAACCATCAATCGCATCGGTCACATCATGGGCATCCAGACCGTGGCCGAATACGCCGAGAATGACGATATCATCCAACGGCTGCGTGGCATGGGCGTGAACTATGCCCAGGGTTACGGCATCAGCCGTCCCACCCCGCTGTTCGAAGCGCCGCCCATCGAGCAGGGTTGAGCGCCGCCTGGTGTCGACGACTTGACGAGGGCCAGGACGCGAGCCAATTTGAAGCATGAAGGAAAGCCATTGAAGTGGCGACGCCAAGGAGGCAGACCCTATGCGCTCATACGATCGCAATCCGGACGAGATCGAAGCGGATATCCAGCGCTCGCGCGCACATCTGAACGACACCCTGCATGAAATCGAGAGCCGGCTCTCGCCGCAGCAGCTCAAGCGCCAGGCGGCCGGTTTTCTACCCCGCGACACGGCTCGCTCTTTCTTCGACAACCTCGGCAACTCCGTGCGGGAGAACCCCGTTCCCGTGCTGCTGACCGGCGTGGGGCTCGGCTGGCTGGTCTATTCGCAGTTCAAGCCACGCTCCGACTCGCAACGCACCCAAGCCGACTCGTCTTACGGCGGCACAGGCAGCGGAATGATACCGGCTCGCAGCGAAGCTCCCCAGCGGATGACCGCCACCCATCTTGGCTCGCAGCAGGGACGATCGGTCATGTCCAGCCACCGGCCCGATGTGGTCGGCGTGGCGACGCATCTCGGCACCGGGCAGGGCTGGAGCGGGTACGTGCACCCCAGCGTCTGACCCTGGCGTCCTGCGCATCGTGGCAAAAATGTACATAAAGGGGCAGTATCGCACCGAACGAATCGCCTTGACCGCTCTCACGGCAACATCGCGTTGCGTTGGATGACGCTCTGTTTCGCCGTGTTGCTGGCGTGGAAAGATTGACCTCCGCTATCTTGAGGAAGCCAGGGCCTGAAGAGGCCTATCGGATGCAGCTCGATTCCAGGAGGGAGAGCAATGAAAAGGACAATATTGGCGATCATGGTCGGTGCGATTTCAGCCGGTCTGGCGGGCGGCGCCATGGCACAAGATGCCGAGAACGAGAGCGAGCGCAACGACGCCGCCATGGAGGCACAGACCACCGAGACGGCCGAAACACAATCCAGCGAAAGCGAACAGGACAACCAGGCCCAGGATAATCAGGACGAGGGCTCCAGCAGCGAGACTCAGGGTAGCCAGAGCGAGGAAACCGGCGAATCCCAGGGGACCCAGGCCGCGGATGACGCCGGCGATGCACAGCCAACCGAAGACGAAGAGCCCCAGGCGAGTGGTGGAGACGAAAGTTCCGAGCCCGTCGAGGATACGGAAGCCGCCCTGCCTGAAGAGGGCGATGATGCCAGCGACTACGAGCAGGCAACCGCTGGTGACAGCGATCTCGAAACCGGTCAGGCCGGCTCCGATACAGGTTTCGATGACCTCGACAATCCCCAGAGCAACCTGGATCCAAGCATCGCGGATATGTCGGCCGGCGAACTCAAGGGCATGACCGTCGTAAACCTCGAAGGCGAAACGATCGGTGATGTCGAGAAGGTGATCAAGCACAAGGACAGCGGTGACATCCGAGTGACCACCACCGTGGGAGGGTTCTGGATTTTCGGCGGTACAGAGGCCGCCCTGCCGTTGGGGGAGATGCAGTTGGAAGGCGAACGACTGGTCTTCCAGCAACCCCTCGGTGAAGAAGAGCTTGAGGGGCTGGGCCAAGAGTACGACGAAGAGCGTCACGAGACGGTGGACGACGAAATGAACCTGTCGGACGCCGAAGGGCTTTAAAGCCAGGCGGTCACTGACCCCGCCCCGACGCCTGCCGTCGAGCGAAGGCAAGGCCAGATGGCCTTGCCTTTTTGTTGTCACGGGATCGCATCGTCGTGGTCCGAGGTGCGGTATCGCGACGATCCCGTGCGCGGGGCGCCGCGGGTCTCACCCGCGCGGTAGGCTTCGCAAAGCGACCGAGGAGCGAATATGCGCAGCGTTTCAGCGGTTGGATACCCCTTTTTACCGAGCCTGCTTCTCGCGCCATGGCTGGCGCTGCTGTTGGTCGGCTGTGTCGCCACGTCGCCCAGCGAGGCGCGTTTCGCCGAGCTGGCGCCGCTTAACGTGAGCGAAACCGAGATCCACGGTGTCAACGGCACCCAACTGCTCGACATTGAGGACATACCGGAGACTCTGCGCGTCGACAGCTCGACCGAGTTCGGCGCCGCGGAGGCTTTTTCCGCCGCTTCGCTCTCCCCCGACGGACGCTGGCTGGTGCTGGCCACGACAGGAGCTGCACATGGTGCCGGTTGGTTGGTACCGGCCGGCGAACGCGAACCCTGGCCCGCCGCCTTTCAATATGGCGGTGAGGTTGCGCCGGGCCCGTGGAGCGAAAACGGGCGTTACGCCACCTTCGTGCTGGAGGGGCCGGCCCCGACCCGCACGCTGGTGGTGATCGACAGCCGTGCGTTGGGCAAGACGGTCAACGACAACGCCCGGCCGGTGCGCATCCCTGCCCACACCGAGCGACTACCGGCCGGAACCGAGTATCGTGTTCTCGAATGGCATGACGACACGCTGCACTTCGAGGTCGAGGGACAACGCTATCGCTATAAGCCCGCCACCGGTGGGGTGCGCAGGAATGACGCTCCGCCCCGCTAGGCCAACTAGGCACCGAATCTGTCAAACTAATGTCTGTCACCTAAGTAAGCCGAAGAGAAAGGAAGCCAAATGAGCGAGACCCGTAAGCCTTGGGCCGAACCCATGCCCGAAGAGCAATTTACCCTGATGCGACGCATTCTGGACGCTCCCAGCCCCGTCGGGCTCGAGGGAGCGATGACCTATGGCGTGCTCAAGCCTCACTTCGAGAGCTTCGCCCCGGAGGGCTGGCACATGCACCAGTACAAGGGGCATGCCGGCGTGGTATGGGATACCCACCCGGGTCGGGACGAACTGTTCAAGGTGATGATCATCGGCCACGCCGACAAGATCCGCATGCAGGTTCGCAGCATCGGCGACGATGGCAAGGTCTGGATCAACACCGACGCCTTCCTGCCCAACGTGCTGGTCGGCCACGAGGTCAAGCTGTTCAGCGAGGACCCCGAGGCTCCCGGCCGCTACCGCATCATCCAGGGGGGCACCGTGGAGGCGCTGGGCGCCATCCATTTCTCCGACGCGGCCCAGCGCGAAGGCAGCAAGGGCATCAAGAAGGAGCAGATCTATCTCGACCTGCAGATCCACGGTGAGAACAAGAAGCAGCAGGTGCTGAATCTCGGTGTGCGCCCCGGCGACTCGATCATCTTCGATCGACCCATTCGCCACGGCTTCAGCCCCGACACCTTCTACGGTGCCTACCTGGACAATGGTCTGGGCTGCTTCGTCACCGCCGAAGTCGCCAGGCTGATCGCCGAGGCCGGCGGCACCGAGAAGGTGCGGGTGCTATTCGCCATCGCCAGCTACGAGGAGATCGGCCGCTTCGGCAGCCGCGTGCTGGCCGGCGAGCTCGAGCCCGACGTGGTGATCGGCGTGGACGTGAACCACGACTATGTGGCCGCGCCCGGCATCGGCGACCGGCGCATGCAGCCGCTGCAGATGGGCAAGGGCTTCACCATGTCGGTGGGGGCGATCGCCAGCGAGCAGCTCAACCGTATTATCGAGAGCACGGCCCGGGCGCATGACATTCCGATGCAGCGCGATATCGTCGGCGCCGACACCGGTACCGACGGCATGGCCGGCGTGCTCGCCGCGGTAGACTGTGCGGCGACCTCCATTGGGTTCCCCATTCGCAACATGCACACCATCTCGGAAACCGGCAACACCCAGGACGTGCTGGCCGCCATTCACGTACTGACCCGCACCCTCCAGGCGCTGGATGCGCTTCCGGACCCTCACCGCGAATTCCTCGACAACCACCCGCGGCTCGACCAGGCCGAGCGTCTCGTTCACCAAGGTTCGGCAAAGCCCGAGGAAGAGAAGGGCAGTGACGAGGAGGCGGCAGGTGAGCGGTGAACCGAAAGGCGGCTGGCGGCAGCGCCTCGCGCCCCGCGTCGTGGCGACACGGCTCGCCATGGTGTGGCTGCTGCTGGCCAGTCCGCTGCTGCTGGCCCACTCTCATGTCGTCGCCACGCAGCCGGCCGATGGCGAAGTGCTGCAACAGGCGCCGTCGAGTATCGCCTTCGAACTCGATGCACCGCTGCGTCTCACCCGGTTCGCGCTATCCGGTCCACAGGGGGAAGTTCCGCTGACGGAGAATCCGGTGGGTGGCATGGCGAAACGACATGAAGGAGAGCCTGCTCAAGCGCTGCCTCCGGGCGACTACCGGGTCGAATGGCGTGGTATCGCCGAGGACGGCCACACCATGTCGGGTGACTATCGCTTCTCGATCCGCGAATAGCGATGGAGGCTCTGACGCTTGTCGGCCTGGAGCCGTGGGCGGTCGGCCGCATTCTTTGCCTGGCGGGCTTCTATGCGAGCGCACTGTTGGCGGTGGGTGGCGTGATGTTCCGCTTCGCCTTTCCCGCGCTGCCCATCGGCGAAACCGTCGTCTTGGAGCGGGGCGTCCTGATGGCGGCCGGAGTCGGCATCGGTATGCTGCTCCTACTGTGGCTGCTGCAGGCCGGCTATCTGGGTGGCGGTTCGCTCACGGCGGCCTTCGATCCGGTGTTGTTGGGCATCGTCGGAGAGAGTGCCCAGGGGGAGCGCTTGCGCCTGGCCCTTGCGGGGCTGTTGCTATTAGCCGCCATGCGGCTCAAGGGACGCTTGCGGTCCGCAAGCCATGCGCTGAGTGGGGTGGCGGTCGTTCTGGTGCTGCTGGCCTTTGCTCGAGTGGGACACACGCGCGGTGATGCCGGTCAAGGCTTCCTGCTCATCGCGCACTTGGCGATGGCCGCCTTCTGGATGGCGGCGCTGCCACCGCTCTACCGGCTGTTGCGCCAAGACATTCCGGACGATTCGCCGCTGAGTCAGCTGCGGCGCTTCAGCCGCTTCGGAGGCGGCATGATCGCGCTGCTGCTGTCGACGGGCATAGCCTTGGCCGTCTGGCTGCTGGGGGGGAAGGTCGCGGCACTCTGGCAATTCGCCTATGGACAGGTGCTCGTGCTGAAACTGGCGCTGGTCGGGGCACTGGTGGGGCTCGGCGCCTGCAACCGCTGGTGGCTGGTTCCCGGCCTGGCACGTGGCGAGCGCCATGCCCGGCGTCGCCTGCGCCAGAGCATCGTCGGAGAGATCGTACTCATGGCGCTGATCCTGCTCGTCGCGGCATGGCTGATGAACACCTCCGCGCCGATGGGGTAGGTATTGGCGTTCGGATGGTTGGCCATTGGGCTGACATCGTCCTCATCACGATGTGCTCACATGATCCCAAGGAGTCGCTTTCATGCCTCGTTACATGCGCTTTTCAATGGCCATGCCCTTTCCACTGGCCATGCTTTTTCTGACTGCCCCCGTGCCGGCCATGGAATCGGGACACGCTCACGCGCCCTATGCGGAAATGCAGACACGCGAGGTCAAGACGCTTTCGGAGGCGGATATCGAGGAGCTGCGCCGCGGTGGCGGTTGGGGGCTTGCCCTCCCGGCTGAGCTCAATGGCGTACCGGGGCCGGCGCACCTGCTCGAATTGCAGGAGGAAATTCCGCTGAAAGCGGAGCAGGTCGAAACCCTCCAAGCGCTGCATCAGCGAATGCGCGAGGAGGCGATACCCGCCGGCGAGCGCTTGATCGAGGCCGAGCGCGCCCTTGAACAGCTCTTCCTCGAGCGCCAGGTCGACGAAGCCGAGCTGCGCGCGCGGCTAGCACAGGCGGAGGCCGCTCGCACGGAGCTCCGCTTCGTTCATCTCTCGCGCCATCTGGATACCCTGACGCTGCTCAGCGATGCGCAGATAGAACGCTACAACGCGCTGCGAGGCTACACATCGCGTGAAGACAGCGAAGCGGATCCCTGCGATCACGTGCCTGCAGGCCATAGCCCCGAGCACTATCGGAAAACGATGGGTTGTGAATGAAGCGAGAAGACGGGAGGCGTCGGCGATGACTTCATCCAACACCCCTCTGGCAACCCGGGCGCGCCGAATCCTCGAAACGGTGCCCGAGGCCGCTTTGCCGATGACCTATCAGCAGCTCGCCGAGGCGCTCGGGTTCACGCCCCCGCGCACCATTCAGCGCACGGCGCAGGCGCTCGAGCAGCTCATGCGCGAGGACGCCGCGCAGGGCCGGCCCTTCATCGCCGCGCTGGTCGTCAGCCGCCGGGGCGAGAACCTGCCCAACCGCGGCTTCTTCGACCTGGCCGTGGCGCTCGGTCGTCTGCCGGCCGATTCGGCGCGGCATGTCGAGGCCTATCGGGAGGAGTACCGGCGGGCCTTGGTGGAACGAGGTAGCATTGGCCGAGCGTAGCGAGAGGCGATTAACGGTCAAGCTCGACGACCTCGGGCTCCTGCTCTGCCGCCAGCGCGCTGCGCCGGCCCGGGCGGTGGGGGGCGCCATTGTGCGCGCGTGGCACCCTACCTGATGAAGTCGCTTTCGGTGATCGCTACTGCGGCCATGTTCATGGTCGGCGGCGGCATTCTGGCCCATGGACTGCCTGCCGTGTACCACGGGGTCGAGGTCCTGACCCACGTCGCGGCCGACCTGCCCAGTGTCGGCACGATCCTCGGGCCGCTCAGCGAGACGGCGCTGGATGCCGCCTTGGGCACCCTGGTGGGGGCCGTGATACTGGCGGTAGTGAGTGGTGTGGGAGCGCTCAGGCGGCGAGCCGCTTCCTGAAGCAACATACGGTTACTCCCCGCGGATTGTATTCCTGCCGGCTCGGGCTAGGGTCTTAGTGAGAAGTCATCGCAACCGCACGACAGGGAGGTGCTGCAATGCCATCCGATCAAGCTTTCGATCCCACTCGCCGGCAGATCGTCGGTAGCCTGGCCTCGGGAGTGGCCGCCGCGGCGGTGGCCGGGCCGGCGCTTGGCCAGCAGTCGTCCCAGTCCACTTCACAGGCTGTAGGGGAGGGCGCCGCAGCCGGCGCCGGGGATGGTTCCCTGCTACAGAAGCAGGACCCCACCGAGCAGTATCCCAAGCCGCCGTTTCCCGAGCAGCCGCAGGAGTGGCCGGGGCTGGCCAGCGAGATGGAGCCGCGCCCAGACCACGGCGAAGAGAGCTATCGTGGCAGCGGCCGGTTGACGGGGCGCAAGGCACTGATCACCGGCGGCGATTCGGGCATTGGCCGGGCCGCGGCGATCGCTTATGCCCGAGAGGGTGCCGACGTGGCGATCAACTATCTGGAAGCGGAGGAGTCGGATGCCCGCGAAGTGATCGAGCTGATCGAGGCGGAGGGACGCACGGCCGTGGCCATTCCCGGCGACATCCGCGAAGAGTCCTTCTGTCGCGAGCTGGTCGAATCGGCGGTGGAGCAGCTCGGGGGGCTCGACATCCTGGTCAACAATGCCGCCCGTCAGCAGTGGAAGTCCTCGATCACGGACATCAGCACCGAGGACTTCGACGCCACCATGAAGACCAACCTCTACGCCATGCTGTGGATCACCCAGGCCGCCATGCCGCATCTCGAGGCGGGTGCCTCGATCATCAACACCGCCTCGGTGGTGGCCTATGACCCACCCGAAATTCTGCTCGACTACTCGATGACCAAGGCGGCAATCGTCAACTTCACCAAATGCCTGGCCAAGCAGGTCGCCGAGCAGGGTATCCGGGTGAACGCCGTTGCCCCCGGTCCGTTCTGGACCCCACTCCAGCCGAGCGGCGGCCAGCCCCAGGAAAACGTGACCACCTTCGGTGAAGAAACGCCGATGGGGCGCCCCGGCCAGCCGGTGGAACTCTCGGGCCTCTATGTGCTGCTCGCCTCGCAGGAGTCCAGCTATGCTACTGGCCACGTCTATAGCGCCACGGGCGGCAGGGGCGGCCCGTAACGAGGTGACCCATGACAGCGTCTCCTAACGACCCGAATCACGATCCGAAAGGCCGCATCTCGCTGCACTCGCATGACCGGCGAGTGCAGGTCCGGGTCGGCGACGTACTGCTCGCCGACACCCGCAACGCCATCGAGCTGCGCGAAACCGGCTATCCTCCCCGGCTGTACCTGCCGCGGGAGGATGTGGCCATGGAGCGTCTCGAGCGCACCGATACCGTCACGCACTGCCCTTTTAAGGGCGACGCCAGCTATTTCGCCGTCGACCACGACGGCAAAACCCTTCCCGATGCCGCCTGGAGCTACGAAGCGCCCTTCGAAGCCGTGGCGGCGATAGCGGGGAGGCTTGCCTTCGATACGGATAAAGTCGAGCAGCGGGTGCTGGACTGACGCCGTTCAGGCGCACCGACCGTCACCCTGTCGTTCTCGTACTACGACGCACGAGCGACGCCCATCCTGCTTGCACCGAGCCAGGGCAAGGCAAGGATGAGGGTCGCCTGCTACGCTTTTCCATGACGTACTGCCAGGAGGGCTGAGTCATTGATCAGAACAGGGAGGGATAAGTGAGTGTTACGGACAGGAGCCCGCAGCAGGAGATAAAGCACTCGGCGTCCGTTGAGACGCTGCGGGTCATGACGATCAACGTGCACAAGGGATTCAATGTCTTCAATCGTCGCCATATCCTGCCGGAGCTTCGCGATGCCGTTGCCACTCTGTCCGCCGATCTGGTCTTCCTGCAGGAGGTAATCGGGGAACACAAGAAGCACGCCAACCGCATTCACGACTGGCCGAGCGTACCGCAGTACGAGTACCTTGCCGACACCATGTGGCCGGATTTCGCCTATGGCCGCAACGCGGTGTATCCCGAAGGCGATCACGGCAACGCCGTGCTCTCCCATTACCCGATACTGCAATACGACAACAGGGACGTGTCGATCCATGGCACAGAGAAACGAGGCTTGCTGCACTGCCAGCTGGATGTTCCCGGCCACTCCGGGATGCACGCCATCTGCGTTCATCTTGGGCTGCGCCAAGGACACCGCCTGGAGCAATTGGGGCTGCTGTGCGAACTGCTGGATTCGATCCCGCGCCATGAGCCAGTGATCGTCGCCGGCGACTTCAACGACTGGCAGCTGAAGGCTGACGACGTGCTGATGAGGTGCGGGCTTCACGAAGTATTCGTTCATCATCAGGGCCGTCCGGCCAAGACGTTTCCGGCGCGCTGGCCCCTGCTGCGTCTTGACCGGATCTATGTCCGCAATGCCTCGTTTCGAAACCCCAGAGCGCTCTATCGCAAGCCCTGGTCGCACCTCTCTGATCATGTGCCACTCATCGCAGAGATATGCCTGTGAATTTCCAATGGAAGGAAGGCAACGAAGCCGAGCTGTTGATCAATGGAAGCCAGTATTTTCCCAGCGTGTTCGATGCGATTCGTGCAGCTCGTCGGGAAATCCTGATCGAGACGTTCATCATCTTCAATGATGAGGTAGGGCAGGAGTTGAAGGGGGCTCTCCTCGACGCCGCGGCGAGGCAAGTACGCATTGATGTGACCGTGGACGGCTACGGCACGGCGGATCTGGATAGTGAATATATCGCCGAGCTGGAGGCTGCCGGCGTCAATCTGCATATCTACGATCCCCGGCCGCGCAGGCTCGGTATGCGCACCAATCTGTTTCGCCGCCTGCATCGCAAGATCGTGGTGGTGGACGGAGAGGTGGCCTATATCAGCGGGATCAATTTCGGCTGGGATCACTTGCCCGATAAGTACATCATGGGCAAGCAGGATTATGGCGTGCGCGTGCGCGGCCCGATCGTCGAGGACATCCGGCGTGTGGCCAGGACGCTGCTGCTGGAGCACGAGGCGGTGCAGGAGTTGCCGGAAACCTTGGCATCGTGCCCTCCCGTCGGGGAGTCGAAGATGCGCCTGGTCATACGTGACAACGACCAGCATCCTACCGATATCGAAGATCATTACATCGGAGCGATTCGCTCGGCCAAGTCCCGCCTGGTGATAGCCAACGCCTACTTCTTTCCCGGCTATCGCCTGTGGCACGAGCTGCGCAATGCGGCGCGCCGGGGCGTCGAGGTCATCCTCATCTTGCAGGGGCGCCCTGACATGCCCTGGGCCAGGATGTTCTCGAGTTCGCTGTACAGCTACCTACTGAAGGACGGGATACAGATATTCGAGTACAAGGAGCATCCCCTGCACGCCAAGATTGCCATCGCCGATCATGACTGGTCGACGGTGGGGTCGAGCAATCTCGACCCGCTCAGTCTGTCGTTGAATCTTGAGGCCAATCTGTTCATCCGCGATGCCAGGCTCAACCAGCAGATCCACGATCACCTGATGGCGCTCATCGACAGCAGCTGCCGCATGGTGACGCCCGAAGCCGCCGACAGAGGGCGCTGGTGGCGGGCTCCCCTGATGCTGGTGAGCTTTCACTTCCTGCGCCATTTCCCCCTCAGTGCGGGCTGGCTGCCCGGTCACACCTCAAGGCTCGAACCGTTGACGGCGAAGCCGCGAGAAAAGCAGCGCACGCCGAACTGAGGCCTGAAGGGAACGCCTATGAAAGCCGCCGAGACCGATAGATCCACCCCACGAAAGCTCTGGCTACGCTGGTTGAAACGTGGCGTCACGCTGCTGTTCTTCGTACTGGTCGCGGTGCTGCTGTTCTCGATGGCCCGCAACGTGGACTGGCCCGAAGTCGCCACAACCCTGCGAGGCTACAGTCCTCTGACGCTGGTGGCAGGGGTGGCCATTACCGCGGCCAGTTACATCGCCTTCAGCAGCTACGACCTGCTGGGCAAGCGTTACACGGGGCACGAGCTGCCGGCCAGGCGGGTCCTGCAGCTGGCCTTCGTCTGCTACGCCTTCAACCTGAACCTGGGCGCATGGGTCGGCAGCCTGGCCATGCGCTACCGCCTGTATACCCGCCTGGGGCTTGGGGTCGGCACCGTGACGCGCATACTCAGCATAAGTCTGATCGCCAATTGGCTGGCCTACATGATACTGGCCGGTGCCATTTTCTCCTTCCGGCTGCTCGATCTGCCGCCCTCATGGGAGATCGGCGCCAAGGGCCTGCAGTTCATCGGCTTCGGGCTGCTCGCGATCTCCTTCTGCTATCTGGCCGCCTGCCGCTTCTCCAAGCGCCGCGTATGGCATGTGCGAGGCCACGAGATCATTCTGCCCCCGCTGCGCCTGGCCCTGATGCAGGCGCTCCTGGGCGCGGCCAACTGGTCGCTGATGGCGGCTCTGCTCACCCTGCTGCTGCCCGAGGGCGTGCTTTATCCCACCATTCTCGGCATCCTGCTGATCAGTGCCGTCGCCGGGGTGATCACCCACATTCCCGCCGGCCTGGGGGTGCTGGAAGCTGTCTTCCTCGCCCTGCTCCAGCACCAGGTGGCCAAGAGCGAGATCCTCGCCGCCCTGATCGGCTACCGCGCTATCTACTTCCTGCTCCCCCTGGCGGTGGCCTGCCTGGTGTATCTGGTGTTGGAACGGCGGGGCAGGCAGCGCAAGGCGGCCGAGCAGCAGCCGGATTGAAGCCGAAGAGTGGGCTTGCTGGCCGGGCGGCAATTGACACCTCCGGGGGCTCAAGCCGATAAACATTGCTCCTTGCCTCGCTCACACTGCCAGCAGGGCTGCGATGAAGCAGCTGCAGGTGATCGTCGAAGCGACCGTGCGTACGTGGTTCCACAGTGTCCAGCGCTGCAAATAGCGTTGCCAGACGGCGGCTGCATCGCCGGCTGCCGCGGCGCTGGCCAATGTGTTGTTGAGCGGAACGTTCCAGACCAGCGTGACGCCGAACATGCCGACGACATAGACCAGCCCTCCCGTGAGCATCAGCGCCGCCCCTGGCTCGCTCCAGCGCAACAGGGCGAGGGCAGCTAGCACAGCGCTGGCGAGCGTTGTGCCGAAGAAGAGAGGCATGAACGGCGACCGGAGAATGTGCGTGTTGATCGCGTTCATGGCAATGATGCCGGCTCCCAGCTCGATACGGCCCAGCGCCTTCATGATAAAGCCCGAGAAGGCGAAGTAGAGCCCGGCCATGAGCCCGCAGCCGATGGCGGAAAACCATAGTAGCCACGACAGCATGTGTCATGCCTCCCTTGTGCAGTGGCGTTTCCTGTCAATCCGCAACTGCACCCTGGGGAGTGGCCGTCGGGTCCGCCCAGGCCGGGTCCATCCACACCGATTCCCAGACATGACCGTCGGGGTCCGCCAATGCGCGGCTGTACATGAAGCTATAATCCTGAGAAGGATTGATGTCGGCCATGCCGCCATTGCCACCGGCTGCCTCGCTCATGGCATCCACCGCCGCGCGGCTGTCGCACGACAGGGCCAGCATCACCTCGCTGGAATCGGCCGGCGGAATCGGGCGGTTAGTGAAGGTGCGCCACTTGGCATGGGTCAGCAGCATCACATGGATTGCCTCGCTCCATACCATGCACGCTGCCGTCTCGTCGGTGAAGTGAGGGTTGTTGGTAAAGCCGAGCGACTCGTAGAACGCCATCGATTTTTCGAGATCGGCAACGGGCAGGTTCACGAAGATCATGCGTGACATTCGAAGGGTCTCCACCAGGTTGGTTTATCAGTGATAGTGGGTTGTGCTCTCTTTCGCTAGTCGAACGTGATCTGCCGATTTCGACATGACGCCGGTGCTTTCGGTAAAGACGCCTGTCTGCCTGCGCTGCCATGTCGAATTCGAGCCGGCCGAAACGACAACGAACCATTACGCCACCCAACGGAAGGAGTGTTCCCGTGCGCTATGCCTGCTTCATTTACTATGACCCCAAGGTGCTCTTTGGCGGCAGTCCGGAAGCCAACGCGGTACTCGAGACGTGCTCGAGCTACGACGAGACATTGAAGGCAAGCGGTCATTTCGTCATGGCCGAAGCCTTGGAACTGCCCGAATCGGGACAGACCGTGCGAATGCGACAGGGCGAGGTATTGGCGACAGACGGCCCCTTCATGGAAACCAAGGAGGTGCTGGGTGGCCTCATCCTCATCGAGGCACAGGATCTCGACGAAGCCGCACGAGTGGCGAGCGGACACCCCCTGGCGAGCATTGGCGCCATCGAGGTTCGCCCCGTAGTGGACTTCAGCCAGCCTCGGCCGATTTTGTAAGGGTATTGCCAACAGGTTGCTGAAGACACAGCACAAGCGGTCAGGGCGAGGTGTATGAAGTCGGCTATGCTATGGGCGTGTCGACCGGCGATCAGGGTTTCTGGCGCTGGCCAGTGCTTCCAGCAAGGTTGCCAGCGCCTTCTGTGGCGAGATCTACCACGAAAACGACAATCTCAAAGAGATGAGCATCCTCAAGAACCGACGCCCCGCCTAGGTGGCATGGCTCGCGCCAACGTATCGCTAGCCATGAGAGCTTCTGATAAATTGGAAATAAAGTCATTGCGGCTTAGAACCACGTTGTGAGGTGTTTGTTTATCACTAAATTTACATGGATGAGCCTTTATGGAACCCTTATCAATTGCCATCTTCGCTGGTGCCTTGCTTTTAAATGCGGGCACCCCAGGTCCGAGCATCGCCGCCCTAGTTTCTCGCGTTATCACCAATGGCTGGCGTGATGTTCTTCCCTTTGTCGCAGCAATGTGGATTGGTGAAGTCATCTGGCTGAGCATGGCGTTGGCCGGGCTGACAGCAATGGCACAGACCTTTCAATTGGGCTTCCATATCCTGAAATGGCTTGGCATAGCCTATCTGGGCTGGTTGGCCTTCAAGATGTGGCGTCAGCCAGTTGGAGAAGGTTCCGACAATTTGCCTCGCAGAGCTTCGCCGCTGTCTATGTTTGGTGCAGGTATGGCGCTCACTTTAGGTAATCCCAAGATCATGGTGTTCTACATTGCTCTGCTACCCTCTCTGATCGATCAAGCGGCTGTTGGCTTTTCGGAATGGGCAGTGCTAGTGGTTATTACCATCGCAACTTTGGCGGTTATCGATCTGAGCTGGACGCTTCTCGCCCATAAGGCGCGGCTACTACTGCGAACACCAAATGCCGCCCGTGTCGCCAATCGTCTCGGAGCTATAGCTCTCGGCGGCGCTGCAGTTGCTGTTGCCAATCGGAGTTGACTCCAGTACGTACGATATCGGATGGGCATCTCTCACTAAACCGTGCGATCGGCATGCGCTCAGCGAGGCCGTCGCTCACTGAGTAACCGCATATGACCATTGGACGGTGATGAAATGAGCGTCGAGATCACCTTGGTCGTATTGCTGGCCGCCTTTTTCAATGCAAGTTGGAACGCAATCGTCAAAGTGGGTGGCGACAGAATCGCCGTCATGGCGGTAATCACGCTATTCGGAAGCCTTATTTCTGCGTTCGCTTTACCTTTCGTACCGCTCCCTGATGCTGCTAGTTGGCCTCTTCTGGTCTTGGCCATCTTGATTCATACGGCGTATCACTTCTGTCTGCCCTTGGCCTATCACCATGGCGATTTTGGTCAGGTCTATCCCATCGCTCGCGGATCGGCACCCTTACTCGTTACCCTGGGAGCTGCCGTGTTCGCCGGAGAAGTGCTGAGCTTTCTTCCGCTGCTCGGAGTGCTCTTCCTGGGGAGTGGTGTGATGTCGCTGGCATTCGATACCAGAACGGGTGTCACCAAAAACCCACGGGCTATCCTCCTTGCTCTTGGTACAGGTGTTTTAATCGCCTCCTACACGCTGGTAGGCGGCCTCGGGGCACGGCAGGCGGGTTCAGCGTTAGGCTTTGCGATATGCCTGACGATAGGGAATGGCTTACTGACCTTTCTCATTGCTGTTGCCTGGAAGTACAAGGCGATTAAGGCAATTGCTTGTGGGAATTTATTGCCCGCAGCGCTTGGCGGCGGAATGCAGGTTGGTGCGTACTGGATCGTTATCTGGGCGATGGCTTATGCCCCGCTTGGCATGGTGTCGGCCCTCCGTGAAACCAGCGTGCTATTCGCAGCGCTGATTTCCACTCTTATCTTGAAGGAGGGCTTCGGCGTCTGGCGGTTCGTCTCGTCTGGGCTGATCGCATGCGGTATCGCATTGACGCGCTACAAGCCATAGCGACATAAAACGGTAGGGAATCTCATGCCGAGCACTGCAGCCGAGCATCGCGCCTCAAGCGCAGCATGGTGATCACGTTGGTCAGGAAGATCAGGCTCTCGGCAATGGTGCCGCCGATGGAGCCCGCCAGCACGTTGCTCGCCACCCAGCAGAGTGCCGCCACGGCCAGGGCGATGCGCATGGGAATGCCGCGCAGCATGAACATGCCGTAGGTGCCGAGCAGGCCCGCGGCGAGGGCCGGAATGTCCCGCGGGCCGCTCCACGTCAGGGTGGCCACCGCCAGGGTGGCGATCAGCATGCCCGCCATGATTGTGCGGTTACGCGGGTAACGCCGCACCAGTGCGATGCGTAGCACAATCAGTGCCGAGATGCCGGCGGCCACCCAGCTCTCGAAGAGCGCGAACTGCGCGGCGAAGGCGACATTGGCGAACAGCAGCAGCACGAACAGCCGGTCGTCGCGCTTGCTGGCAAACGCCACGATGCACAGCGCCAGGGCCACCAGGCTGACGGCCTGACCCAGCAGCCACCTCAGTCCGATCTCTTCCATGCGGCTATCCGTTTCGATAAGTGAATGGGGCGGGCAAATGCAATACGTCGATGAATGAAAGATACTAAGCAGGTTAACATTCGACAGGCATTTTTCGAGGCGACATGAACCCCACCATCGAACTGCTGAAATCCCACCGCTCGATTCGCAAATTCACCGACCGCAAGATCCCGCACGAGCTGCTGGTGGAACTGATTCGCGCCGGCCAGGCCGCCGCGACCTCAAGCCACGTCCAGGCCTACACCGTCATCCACGTGAAGGATCCGGCCAACCGCGAGAAGATCGCCGAGCTGGCCGGCGGCCAGTCCTACATCGCGACTGCCTCCGACTTCCTGGTGTTCTGCGCCGACATGAAGCGCCCCACCGAGGCCTCTGAGCGTACCGGCGCCAACGTCGTGCGCGGCATGACCGAGCAGCTGCTGGTGGCCAGCGTCGACACCGCGCTGATGGCCCAGAACGTAGCCACTGCCGCTGAATCCGAAGGGCTCGGCATCTGTTTCATCGGCGGCATTCGCAACAATCCCCAGGCCGTCAGTGACCTGCTGCGGCTGCCGGCGCACGTCTACCCGGTATTCGGCATGTGCCTCGGCTACCCGGCCGTCGATCCGGACGTCAAGCCGCGCCTGCCGGTGGAAGCGATCCTCAAGGAGGATTATTACACCGACGACTGCGAGCTGGTGGCCGCCTTCGACGAGGCCATGCAGAGCTACTATAGCGAGCGCCGTGGCGGCAACAAGGATTCCAATTGGTCACGAAACCTCACGCCGCTCTTCGACAGCAAGCTGCGCGTCCATATGCGCGAGTTCCTGACTAAGCGTGGCTTCGAGATGAAATGAAGAGAGGCGGAGCTTCATCTGCCACGGTACTGCGCAAGGCATCGGCAAAGCGTGCCAAAGCTGGTGACCAGGTATTCGGCTCGGCTGCAACGAAGTACGTATCGACGTGCGCGATGGTTCTTTCCAGTTCCACGTAGTCGATTCCGAAGCGATGCTGATGCGCCTCGACCGTAGCCTTCGGTAGCACCGTGTACCCCATCCCGGCGGAGGCGCATCCGAGCATGGCATCCAGCGTGCCAAACTCGAAGATTCTGGCGGCACTGACGCCATGGAAAGAGAGCAGTAGCTCGATACGCTGCCGATAGCTGCAGCCTTGGCGAAAGGCGAGGAAAGTCGATGCCAAGAGTTCTTCCACCGTGGGCATGGCAGCCATGGGGGCAGGGCCAACCAGCACGAGCTCTTCACTGAACGCCTTCAGAGCATGATAGCGGCGGTGTTCCAATTGGCCTGCGACAAAAGCACAGTCCACCTGCCCCTCCATCAGCCATTCGATCAGGTCCGCTGTCGGTCCCGTCCTCAGTTGGATATTCACTTCCGGATACTCGGCATGGTAGGCGGCGAGGAGGGGAGGAAGGCGCAAGGCGGTAGTTGTTTCCATGGCACCGATGCGCAGCCGGCCGCTGGCATGCGGGCTGCCCTCGAAAAGCGCTAACGCCTCATCGTGAGCATTCAGCATACGCTGCGCATATTCTGTCAGTGCCATGCCGGCGGTCGTTAGGCGAGCCTGACCGGTCCGGTGAACGAGCTGGGCCCCCAGCTCTCCTTCGAGCTTTTTGATGTGAGCCGTCACGTTCGATTGCACAGTGTGGAGGCGCTGAGCAGCTGCAACGAAACTTCCGGTCTCGGCGACGGCCATGAATAAGCGTAGTGATTTGAGCTGCACGATGCATCTCCTGTCGGCTCGGTAATATCACTAAAGCAGATAGAAAACATCACCACAAATCGTTTCTCATCAACAGTTGTTGCCCCTACGCTGTCTGTGTCAAGGCGCTTACGGGGAGCGCCACTTTCGCTGGCGTCAGCGCAATTGCCCATTGCCTTCTATCCGGGACACTTCCTCATGATCAACAGGCAGGATATTCCCGCTCTGCTCACGGGCGTCATGGCCACACTGGCGGGAATCGGTGTCGCGCGCTTTGCCTACACCCCGTTACTGCCGGTGCTGATCCAGGCGCAATGGTTCGACGCCAGTCAGGCGGCTTACCTGGGAGCCGCCAACCTGCTGGGTTATCTGATCGGGGCGCTTTCAGCTCATACCTTGTCGGAGCGATACCCTCCACGAGCGCTGATCGGGGTGTGTTTCGCGTCCATCGCCTTGAGTTTCCTGCTCTGCGCCGGCCCGGCCAGCTTTGCCTGGTTCTTTCTTTGGCGGCTGGTCTCGGGCATTGCCGGTGCCATTCTCATGGTCGTCGGCCCTTCGCTGGCGTTGTACGCCACCCCCGCAGCGCGTCGGACCAGCGTGGGAGCGCTGGTCTTTACGGGGATCGGGCTGGGCGCGCTGCTTTCGGCGTGGGTGGTGCCGCTGCTACTCGAGGTTAGCCTGGCGGCCACCTGGGTCACCCTGGGAGGGCTCGGTGCGTTGGCCGGCATTCTCTGCGACCGGGGGCTCTCCCGCCTGGAGGCGCCGGCGGCTGCAACGAAAAGTGACGCGACATCGGACAGTCGCTCTGTCGGGCTTTCCGTGGCGGTGCTGTTGGTGATTGCAGCTTATGCCCTGGATGCCGTGGGCTTCGTCCCGCATACGGTGTTCTGGGTCGACTACCTGGCCCGGGAGAACGCGTTGGGCCATGCCGCGGCTGCCTTGCAGTGGAGTGTCTTTGGCGTGGGCGCCGTATGCGGTCCGTTGATCGCGGGAGTCCTGGCTCGGCGTCTTGGCTGGCACACCGGCCTGGCGCTGGCGTACCTCGCCAAGGCGGCTGCGGTAGCGCTGCCCTTGCTGTCCCTGGCGTTTCTCAGCCGATCGGTGTCATCGTTCCTCGTCGGTGCCATGATCCCCGGTATCGTCGCGCTGACTTCGGGGCGCCTGGCCGAACTGGTTGGCCCCATCCGGCACAAGAAGCTCTGGGGGCAGGCCACGGCCGCTTTCGCCGCGGCACAGGCCGCCGCCGGGTATGGCATGTCCGCGCTCTACGCTGCCAGCGGCTCGTATACCCCGCTCTTCGCCATCGGCAGCTTCATGCTTGCCGGCGGCTTCATCCTGGTGCTTCTCAGCCGCGGCGGGCAGGAGCGCCACGGCTCAATACCCCTCCACCCCAGGAGAAAGTGATGGAACTCTTCTTGAATACAACCTCTCCCTACGCCCGCATGGCGCGCATCGTCATGATGGAAAAGGGCTTGGCATCGAACGTCACGCTACGCTGGAGCGACCCTTGGGCCAATGATGCCGAACTGCTCGAGGCCAACCCCGCAGGACGCATTCCGGCACTGATCACCGAAGACGGCACCACGCTGGGCGAATCCCTACTCATTGCCTACTTTCTGGAAGGCATTGGGCAGGGCGAATCGCTGCTGCCGGCCACACGCTTGAGCCAGGTGCTGCATCTGGCCGGGCTTGGCCAAGGCCTGATGGACGCCGCTTTCTCCACGGTCATCACAAGAAAGCACATGGGGGCCGAGGTCGACGAAAGCGTGTTGGGGCAACGACGCAAGCATGCCATCCAGCGAATCCTGGAGCGGCTTGCAAGTGAGCTCGACGAAGACAAGGCCAGCGGCAACGTCACCCTCGGTGATATTTCAGTGGCGGTGGCGCTGGATTACGTGGCGTTCCGACTGCCCGAAGTCAACTGGCCACAGGGGCGACCGCAGCTAGACGCCTGGCACCGCCGGATTGCCGGTCGCGAGAGCTTCCGGCAGACGGCATTCGAGTGATTCGTCGGGTTCCGTTGATCCAACGCATGTCAAAGGCGTACGCCCCCGAATCGGGGGCGTGACGGAAACGAGGGATCGAGGTCACATCGTGGCTTCGTTCATATAGCCGGGCAGGAAGGTTGCCAGGCCGGGGAAGGCGATCAGCAACAGCGCCATGAGCGCCATGATCAGAAACATCGGCGCCGCTGCCTTGGCGATGAAGCCGAGGCTGTGGTTGGTCAGGCCCTTCATGACGAAGAGGTTGAAACCGACCGGGGGCGTTATCTGGGCCATCTCCACCATGACCAGGACGAAGATACCGAACCAGAGTAGATCGATGCCGGCTGCGTTGAGCATGGGCGTGACGACGGCCATGGTCAGCACCACCGCCGAGATGCCATCCAGAAAGCAGCCCAGTACGATGTAGACGAACATCAGGGCAAGCAGCAGCATGAAAGGCGTGAGATCCAGGGTGCCCACCCACTCGGCCAGACCGCGCGGAAGCCCCGTAAAGCCCATTGCCAGCGTCAGAAACGAGGCGCCTGCCAGTATCAGGGCAATCATGCAGGAAGTCTTCGCTGCCCCCATCAAGCTCTCCACCAGCGACGAAAAGGTCAGGCTGCGCTGTATGGCGGCGAGCAGCAGTGCACCGACGACCCCGAGAGCGGCGGCTTCCGTCGCGGTAGCGAGGCCGGAGTACATCGAGCCGATCACGGTGATGATCAACAGTGCGACAGGAATCAGCAGGCGCGATTCATAGAGGCGATGTTTCATCGTCATGGCCGGTTCTTTGTCGATGTTGGGCTTCTTCAGGATTCCCCATGCCACCACATACCCCATGAACAGCGCAGCCAGTATCAGGCCGGGGAGTATCCCCGCGATAAAGAGCTTGGGGATGGACTGATTGGTGATCACGCCATAAACGATCATGGTCAGCGAGGGGGGAATCATCAGGCCAAGGGTGGAGGCGCCGGCCAGTGTTCCCACGCTCATGAAGTCGGAATAACCGCGCTTTTTGAGCTCAGGCATGGACATCTTGCCCACGGTGGTCAGCGTGGCGGCGGAAGAACCCGAGACCGCGGCGAACAGGGTGCAGCCGATGACGTTGGTATGCATCAGCCGCCCAGGCAGCCAACTGAGCCAAGGGCTCAATCCGCGGAAGAGGCTTTCGGAAAGCCGCGTACGGTAAAGGATTTCTCCCATCCAGATGAACAGAGGAAGGGCCGTGAGCGTCCAGCTCGTCGAAGACGTCCAAAGCGTGCTGTACATCGAGGCCCCGATGGGGCGGCCCGTGAAGAACGCGATGCACACGATGGCCACCCCGACCAGGGACAGGGCCACCCAGACGCCGGAGCCCAGCAGCAGGAAAAGGATGAGCAGAAGCGCAATGGCCAGTTCGGTGAAATCCATCAAAGACTCCTCACGGGATGGGTTCCGTGGTGGTTGGCGTGTGCGGGACGAAACAACGCGGCCAGAGTGCGCACGAAATGGTCGACGATCGAGATCGTGAAAGCCGTGGAGCCGAGCGCGAGCAGCGATTGGGGTATCCAGAGCGCCATGGCATCTTGCCCTGATGAGACGTCGCCAAACCGATAGGACCAATAGGCCGCATCGAAGGCGTGCCACGTGATGAAGCCGGCGATGCCGCCCGCGACCAGCAGGCACCACAGCTCGCCGATGGGACGAAAGCGCCCGAGCCGTTCCACCAGGAGACCGACGCGGATATGCCCGCCTTCATGAAAGGTATAGGCCGCGGCAAGGAACGTGCTGGCGCCCATCAGATAGCCGGCATAGTTGGTGGCGCCAGGCAGGGTCATGCCGCTCCAGCGCATCACCACCTGGACGACGATCACGACCAGCATGATGAAAATGCATAGCGCGGCGAGATACCCGAAGACGCGATAGAGCGTTTCCAGCCACCTGGCTGCACGGGAAGTGGAGGAATTCATGGGAGCGACCTCTAGTTCAACCAGCTAAGCGGAGTCCCCATTCCGCGGAATGGGGACATGAACCGTGCCGTCATTGCATGGCACGATATTCCTCTACCAGTTGCTGGCCTTGCGGGCCGGCCTTCTCCAGCCACTCCTCCTGCATCGCTTCACCGATGCGGTTGAATTCCGCTTGCAGCTCCTCGTTGGGCTGGTTGATCGCAACGCCCTTGTCGCTCAGTCGGCTCTTGAGTTCATCGGTGAGTTCCTTGGCCTGCTCCTCGCCGCGCTGCTCGGCTTCTGCGGCAATGGCCAGGACTTCCTGCCTCGTTTCCTCGTCGAGAGCTTCCCAGCGGTCCTTGTTGACGAAGACGTGGCTGAGGACGAGCCAGGCCTTGGCATCGTAAAAGTGGGGAAGATAGTCCCACAGCTGGTGGTTGTAGACGGGGTCGCCGGAGGAGATCAGCGATTGCACCATGCCGGTGGCGGCCGCCTGTGAAAGCTCGGCTTCCTCGATCAAGGTAGGCGTCATGCCCATCAGTTCGGCAAAGCGCGCCGTCGCCGTATTATAGGCCCGGAACTTGAGGCCCTCTGCATCCTCGGGCGACTCGATCTCGCGGTCGAAGAAGATGCCCTGCGGGGGCCAGGGAATATGGTAGAGCAGCTGAAGGTTCTGCTCCGCCATCATCTCGTCCAGTGCTGGCTTGGTCACCTCCCAGAGCTGGGCGGACTCTTCGAAAGAATCCGCCAGGAAAGGCACGGAATCGATACCGTAAAGGACGTTCTCGTTCTGGTGGGCGGACAAGACATGAACGCCTATCTGTGCCTGGTCGCGCTGAACGGCGCGCTTGATCTGATCGCCGGGGAACAGCGAACCGCTCGGGTGAACGCGTATGTCCAGTTCGCCATCGGTGGCCTCGCGCACCTGCTCGGCGAACCAGCTGACGTTCTCGGTGATGTAGTTGTCCGAGGGTTGCGGGGAAGGAAGGTCCCAGACGTCGGCGTGGGCCAGGCCGTTGATTGCCAGGGTCAACGAGGTAATGGCGGCGGTCTTGCGCAGTACATGGACCATGCTGTTGGTCTCCTCTTTTCTAGTTGTAGGAAGGGTGGTCGGGTCTTTTCTCTTGTCGTTATTGTCCATCTTTTACCTCTGGTTCACGCTCAATGAAGCCGTTGGCTATCCCAGGCTTCGTGTAGGGTCTTGGGCAGGCTGTGCTTGACGATGCGGTGACTGGGAGTTCGCTCGAACTCATCCACGATGGCGAGATAGCGTGGGCACTGGTAGGAGGCCAGGCGCTCCTTCAGCCACAGGTAAAGCTCACGAGGCTCGATGTCGCGACCGGCCTTCGGCTTCAGGAAGAGCTTGATCTCCTGCTCACCGATGTCGGCGGCGACACCGATCATCGCGCACTCCTCGACGTCGGGGTGCTGCTGGGTGACCGACTCCACCTCCCAGGCCGAGACGTTCTCGCCCCGACAGCGCACGCTATCGGTAATGCGCCCGAGGAAGTAGAGAAAGCCGTCCGCATCGAGCCAGCCGCGGTCGCCGGTATGCAGCACGCCGTTTGCCAGCGTTTTCTCCGTGGCCTCGGCGTTGCGGAAGTAGCCATCGAACAGCACGCCGGGCTGCGTTTCACGGACCACTACCTGGCCCGGCTCGCCTGTCGGTACCGGGCGGCCCCGGTCATCGTGAATGGCGACGTCCAGCCAGGGAACGGCGCGGCCCACCGATCCCGGCTTTCCTTCAGCATTGAAGGTGGTCAGGCTCGAGGCTTCCGTCATCCCGTAGCACTCGCGGATCTCGAAACCGAAGCGCTCCTGCAGGGTCGACCAAATGTCGCTTGGGCAGCCCCCTCCCCAGGCGATACGCACGTTGTGCGCGGTCTCCAACTCGCTGGGCGGCTGCTTCAGCAGGATCTGCAGCACGCCACCCAGGTAGTGGATGTGGGTCGCGCCGCTGGCATTGACCTGCTCCCAGAAGCGACTGGCGCTGAAGCGCTCGGTCAGGCTGAGCCGCACATCGAAGAACAGCGGCAGCAATAGCATCTGGGCGCCGCCGATGTGATAGAAGGGCTCCCACTGGAAGAAAACGTCGCCCGGCTTGATCGAACAGAGCAGCTCTACGCTCTTCAGGGCGTAGGCCATCATCGCGTGCGTGACGCGTACCCCTTTTGGTTTGCCCGTCGTACCGGAGGTGTACATCAAGGCGTACAGCTCCGACATGGCCGGCGCCGGTGCGTCCAGTCTCTCCTTGCCTTGGAGATGCTCGGCGATCGTGTCTTCCGCGCCTCCCAGCAGCAGCGTCCTGCCCGTGAATGCCGCCCCGCTATCTACGACGACCGGCCACAGGTCGGCATCGGTGAACAGGACTGCGGGATCGCAATGTTCGAGGATGTACTTCAATCCATTGCCGCGCTGGCGAGCATTGACCGGCACCCAGACGATACCGGCCTTGGCCAGAGCGAACAGGATGGCGATGGCCTCGGGGCCGTTGTGCATCATGACTGCGGCACGCTCGCCTGGGCGAATGCCCAACTCCCGGCGAAGGTAGGCGGCGAGTGCCTCGGCCTGACGGTCGAGCTCGCCGAACGTCAGGGGGCGTTGATCGAAGTGTCCGAACAAGCGCTCCGGCTCGCGCGTTGCGATATCGCGCAGCGCAAGAATGAAACTGGGATCGTTGAGGTTGAATATCATAGGTGTCAGATTCCGATTCAACCGTTTCGGCGCTTGAGGAAGAGCTCCATCATGCGTGCCGGCTCGCCCGAGGCGTAGGCCTCGCCCTGGATGCGAACCCCCGCCTCGAGGCAGTCGCGGAAACCGGGCTCGGTGATCTCCTTGAAGCGCTGACGATCCAGGCGCATCGCAACGGGCGGCTTGTCGGCGAGCTCTTCCCCCAGCGCCAGCGCTTCCGGCAGCACCTGGTCGGCAGCGACCAGGCGGTTGATCAAGCCGAGGGCATGCGACTCGTCGGCATTCATCAGGCGGCCGCTCAGGGTCAGGTCGATGGTACGAGCGAGCCCCAGGTGTTCGCGCATGATCCAGGGGCCAGTGGTGCTGGCGATACCCGAGTTGATTTCGGGCTGCCCCATGCGAACGTCGGCGTGAGCGACGCGGAAGTCGCACAGCAGGGCAACCTGGAAGGCCGAACCGGCCGCCACTCCGTTGAGCGCGGCAATGATGGGCTTGGGGCTGCTGCGCAGCTTGCCGTAGAGGGTCTCCCACTCTCCCACCCAGCTCTTGGCCCGTTCGGCGTCGAAGGACCGGGTCTCGTTGAGATCCTGGCCGGCACTGAAGGCTCGCTCGCCCGCTCCGGTCAGCACGATGGCGCCGAGGGAATCGTCATTGCAGAACGTGTCGAGAGCGGCGATGAGCTGCTGACGCATCTCGCTGTGCCAGGCATTGAGGACTTCGGGGCGGTTCAGGGTGATGACGCCGACACGGCCTTGCTTGTTGGTGAGGATGTGTTCGGACATGATTGCCTCTCGGTTGTTTGTGTCTTCGTGATTGCAATGCGATCATGAGTGATCTACATATAATCAATGTAGTTGAATGGCGAGCGTTGTAAAACTTAAAATCGACCCAAG
This sequence comes from Billgrantia saliphila, assembly GCF_002930105.1. GTDB lineage: Bacteria > Pseudomonadota > Gammaproteobacteria > Pseudomonadales > Halomonadaceae > Halomonas > Halomonas saliphila. The sequence goes on from NZ_PJRN01000009.1 coordinate 79,272, forward strand.
AAACGACTTTTCTTGCGAAAAGATCCGACTGAGAAGAGGTAAGGCTTTGAGCGAAAAAGAAAAAGTGGACCGCTTGATGGTCAAGAGCGTAGTGAAGGCGTTTCGGATCCTAGAGGTCTTCGATGCCGAACACCCGGCGATGAGCGTCAAGCAGCTGGCGGAACGCTGCGATATGGATCGGAGTGCGGCGCAGCGTTTCGTGCACACCTTGACGCAGCTAGGCTACTTGCAGCGCAACGAGGAGACGCAGCTGATCGAGCCCAGCGTGCGCACGCTGGATATCGCCGCGCACTATCTCCATGCGCATCCACTGGTCGACAAGGTACGCCCCTACTTGCTGAACCTGAGCAAGGAGACGGAAGGCTCGGTCAGCCTGACGATCCTGGACGGGCAAGACGTGGTGTATCTCTCCCGCTTGCTGAGCCGCAACATGCTGGATACCGACATCACCATTGGATCGCGCCTGCCGGCGTTCTGCACGGCGCCCGGGCTGGCGATGCTATCGCAGCTGGAAGAGGAAGAGGCGAGGGCGATCCTGGAGCGGACGCAGCGAAAGGCCTACACGCCGAATACCGTGCACGAGGTACCGGCGATCATGGAACGCTTGGCTCGGTTCCGGCGCCAGGGGTATGCCCTTTCGGTGGAGGAGTATTTTCTCTCCGACATCTCGATTGCGGTACCGGTACTGGATAGGCACAACCGGCCGCGAGCGGCGGTCAGCATCTCGATGTCCCGGGTGCGGAGCATGCCCGAGGAGCTGGAGCAGAACCTCTCGGATCTGCTGATCGCCACGGCACGTCAATTGTCGCGGTTGTAGCGACTTCGACGCCGTTTTCTTTCACGGGCGATGGCGCAGCCGGACGGTACTCCATGAGGTTGCCGATGACCAGCACAGGCCGCTACGGCAAGAGCGATGCCCAGCGCGATCAGTGCCGAGATGGCTGCCATTAACCAGCTAATAACAGTGTCAACTGCGCAGAGCTTAGTACGGCAATATCCCTTGAACGCCAAATGACCAATAGCAGTATCTCTGTAAGAAATGGCTTACATAGGGGTGAGAGAAACTCTATTCCTCAGCATTATTCGTTCTGCTACCTTCCCGCACGCAACATGACAAGCTACAAGGCTCGCCCCGCCAAGTAGCTCTACAAAGAAGTGGTCCGAGAACCACTTATTAAAAAAGTGGCTGAAGTCGCTTGGAATCAACGAAGGGAACTGAAATGAAATTGCTCAAAACCACAGCTGCCGTGGCTGTACTGGCGCTGATGACAGGGTGTGCCTCGGTCAACATGGCTCCACAGCAAGAGTCATCTCAAGCCAAGCAATTCGAAGCTCCGCCCGAAGGCATGGCGGGTGTGTATATCTTTCGCAAGAAGGCTCCTTTCGGAGCGGCCTTGAAGAAGGATATCTGGATTGATGACGAGTGCGTCGGTGAAAGTGCACGTGGGGTTTTCTTTTACCAGCCGGTAGAAGGCGACCAGCAGCATGAGATCGCCACCGAATCCGAATTTTCTCCCAATACCATGAATCTTTTTGCCGAGGCGGGAAACAACTACTTCATCGAGCAATACATCAAGATGGGTGCCTTCGTCGGTGGCGCCAATCTGCGTCTCGTCGATGAAGAAGTAGGTATGGAAGAAGTGAGCAAGCTGGATATGGCACATTCGGGAACGTGTAGCCAATAATCCGCAATCGGCGCCGTCTTTCGACGGCGCCTTGGTCAACCGATCGTCGAGCCTGGCCTGGGCACAGCCTCGGCCTCTGTCTCAATCCCTACTGCGCCGCAGCCCTTCGATCTCTTCCATGTGTTTTCCGCAATAATGTCCAAGCCACGGACCGGTTGTCAGGCCTAAGCTATGCCTGAGTGACGTTCAGGAGGGATGGTGCGGTGAAACAGACAAGTCGCTTCGACTACTCCAAGAGTCGGCATATTCCCGAGCTGACGGTCCTTCAGGCAACGTTCAGCGATTTCAGTTACGACCGCCACGCCCACGAGGAGTATGCCTTCGGCGTGACCCTCACCGGACGGCAGGACTTCTTCAGCGGCGGGCAGTTTCACCGCAGCCCTCCCGGCAACGTCATCCAGTTCAATCCCGAGCAGGTGCACGATGGTCACCCGGGCGACGACAGTGCGCTGGGGTATGTCATGGTCTACGTGCCTTCCGCCCAGCTCGAGACGCTATTTGCCGATGCGGCGGGATGTGAGCGTGCCGGCCGGTTCCGAGCCAGTGAAACGCTCATGGCGGACCCCCAACTGCGCGGCGCCATCCTGGATCTGTCTCGCCTGGTGAGCGATCAGGTGGGCTCTCGCATCGAGCAGGAGCATGCCCTCTACCAGATAGCGTCACGTCTCGTGCAGCGTGCCGGCAAGTTCCAGCCTGGCGGCACGACGAGCCGGCCCGATGCGCTGCTGCAGCGCGCCAAGGAGTACATCCTTGCGCACCTGGAGGAAGATCTCTCGCTGGACGACATCAGTCAGGCCGCCCATCTCTCGAAATACCACTTCCTGCGCCTGTTCCGGCAGCAGTTCGGCATCACGCCGCACCAGTACGTATTGAGCTGCCGGGCCAATGCCGCGCGCAACGCCCTGGAGGCCGGCGTGGCACCCAACGAAGTGGCCTTCCGCTACAGCTTTAGCGACCTCAGCCACTTCAACCGGCGCTTCAAGCGCATCTACGGCAAGACGCCATTCCAGTACCAGCGCAGCGTCATTGCTCGGCACTGAACGACCGCACTGAACGTCTGCACAGAGCGAATGGCGCTCGGCATGCGTAAGTGCTTCCCCACACTTCGTTAGCCCTGACCGAGGTTCCCGCCATGTTGGAGATCGTCGCCTATGCCCTGGGCGTCATGTACACGCCTGGGCCTGTGAATCTGCTCGGCCTGAATGCCGGCCTCAATGGCCAGGCCAGAACTTCTCTCGGCTTTTTCGTCGGCGTGGGGCTGGCCATGCTCACGCTCTTCCTGCTGTTTGGCTGGGCCGGCGCGGCCTGGGTGCGTGGCGACATGCTCGCCATGGTGGGGGCGGTGGGTTGTGGGTACATCCTCTATCTGGCGGTCAAGATCGCCCGCTCGAGCATCGACCTGGGCAAGGTCCGTGAAGTGCCGCGCGTGCTGCAGTTCCGCGATGGCCTGATCATGCAACTGTGCAACCCCAAGGGCATGATCGCGACCCTGCCCATCGCCACGATCCAGTTCCCCGCCGTCGGCATCCACGGCGTGAGCCTGCTGCTCTGGTCGCTCGGGTTGGCCGTGCTGGCCTTCGGCGCCCCCGGCAGTTACGCGCTGATGGGCGCCGTTCTTGGCCAGCGAATCGAGAATCCGAGGCTGCTCAAAGGATTCAGTCTCGCCATGGCTGCACTGCTGGTGTGGGTCGCGATCACCATCGGCTACGAGCACGTGTGGTTGCCGCTGGCGTCGGGCGGGTTTTGAGGCTGCGCGAAGCGTTCAGGCGTTGCTCACGCTGCCGACCATCATCAGCCAAATGATGGCCGCAAAGCAGATCATGCACTAAGACTACAAACGAACCACCGCAAGGGGCTTGGCGCGTCTTACACAGGCTCCATCAGGAGGCGCCATGACCCCACAAGACGTATATCGCTGGATCGCGCGCGGAATGTCTTTCCTGCTTCTGACAAGCACGATTGCAACGGCATCGACACTTTTTGCTGATACCGAAAAAATGACCCTGGCCTTGGCCCAATTCGATTTCCAGGACACCTCCGGCGAAGTCCAGGATCAAAGCGCCGAGCACGAAGCGAGACTGAAATCGCTCAATGAGACGTTGCACAGCGGTCTTGCCGGAAACCAGGAGATCACGCTTGTCGGCCTGACCTGTGAAGTGGAACGCTGTACGCATCGGACCCCTGGCCTGGCCGCTCTTACCAGGCAGGCCAAGACCGCTGGTGCTCAATATCTTCTTATCGGCGAGATACACAAAGTGAGTACGCTGATTGGAAGGGTAAGGCTGGCGATGCTGGATCTGAACGACAACAACACGTTTGCCTGCGAGCAACTCTTGTCTTATCGAGGCGATACCGACGAAGCATGGCAACGCATGGCGCAGTACACCTTGCGTCACATTGAGGAGAGCTGCATTCCTCCGCGCTGAAACCGGGGCGTAGCATCGCCCTGTAAAAGTAACGAGCCCGCCAGCGGGGGCGGTGACGGGCTGCGACCACCTACTCCTCGCGACCCGTGGTGTCACGATCGCGCTCGTAGCGCTTCATGCTCGGAAACGACGGCAGCCAGGACTCGCGACGGATGACCCAGCTCTCGTAGGTCGGCATCAGTTGGTCATGGGCATCCAGGGAGCCCAGGTACACTTCGATTTCGTCGTCGGAGCGCGAAAAGACGGACGACCCGCAGCGAGGGCAGAAAAACCGACCGGCGTAGTCACGCGTCTCGCCCTCGATCGTCACCGCATCCTCAGGGAACATCGCCGCCGCGAAGAACAGCGCGCCATGATGCTTGCGGCAGTCGAGGCAGTGACACAAGCCGACCCGGTAGGGGCGGCCCGTCGCCACGATTCGAACGTTGCCGCAAAGGCAACCTCCCGTTAACCGGCTCATGCTGCATCTCCTTTGATGTGGCCTCGCATACGGCCTCTATCGATGAAGGTAAAAATAGCAGACGCGCGGCTTCGAAACGGTTGCCGTGCATGTGGCGTTACCTGACCAAGAGGGTATCGTGGTGGGAAGCCACCAGGAGAGGGGAAGCGCTACCACGCTTGGATCTCGGCCAAGACGGAGCGGTTCGATCTTGTCGATTAGATACCAAAGTTTGCTGAGTTCGCACGCTGATGAGGACAAGGGGCCGGCCCCGATTTATTTATCTATTCTTTAGCAAAAGGGCCGCTTTCCCGGGGAAAACGGCCCTGCAAATTAAATCTTGCCTGTTTCGCCATCAAGCTTACTTATGTGCTGCGCTGGCCGACTTCTTGCTCTTGTCGCTCTGCGGCTGGCTTTTCTGTTGAGTGTCATCAGCCTCTGCCTTACCTTTTTGGAAGCTGTTCTCCAATTGGTCCTTTCCTTTTTGCATATTTTCTTCGATCTGCTGGCGACCCGATTGCATATTGTCCGTTGCCAGTTGCTGAGTCTCCTTCAGGTATTCCTGACTCAACGCTTGAATCTTGTCAGCGTCTTCTTTCAGCCGCTCGCTCAATTGCTGGACGGCCTGCTGCTGCTGCTCGATTACCTGCCGAAAACTGTCGGAGTCTTTGACTTCGAGCCAGGAGCGGGACTGCGCCAAACTGCTGTCAGCAAAGGCGCGAACGGCATCGAGCTGAGCCGAGAACAGTTGTTCAAAGTAATCAGTGGTTAGTGCTCCATAGGCACGTACCGGCTCGCCAATGGCATTGTTGAACTGCTCGGCGGCTCGCTCGGTAGCTTGGTTGCCATATGCCTTGGTTTTATCAACGTTCATCAAATCTCTCCTTGTCTTGTGACAGACAAGTGAAGTAATAATTCAAATAAATGCGCAATTCAGAAAGTAATCCCTCAACAGACTGATGCGAATTTGGCTTATTTATGTAGATCGCCAACTTCACGATGACAGCGCGTCATTCCTTGTCGAGCCGGCACCTGCGACTACATAAGCCCAACTATAAACAGTTAGGGGAAGTTTTTCTGTGCGGTAGCACACCCAGCCCCAAGTATTCACCGTGAGGCTTGGAATAGAAGGTCGCGAGTGGCTTTATCTTATTGTATTTCAGGCAGAACACCATTCAAAGGAACACTCGCCATGGGCGATATGACTGAGGGCCGATTCTGCGGATAAATACCCTGAGTTATTCCGTGCTGCTTCCGTCATAAAGACATTTCCCCGCCACGAATGTCTGCTGCGGCTGAAGGTCGTTGTCGAGTAGCGTCACATCGGCCTCGAAGCCGATAGCGAGATGTCCCTTGCTGGCGTGTAAACCGAGTACCCGGGCCACGTTCGTGGAAATCAGACTCAAAGCCGATTCGAGAGGCAGCACACCTTCATGAACAAGGCGTTGCCAATCCGCAATCAAAGTCGTGTTCCTGGCTACCTTCATTCCAAGGTACGTCCCCTTGGCATCGAACTCAGGCAAACTGCCATTGCAATCGGAGCTCATGGTGATGCGCTCCGGGGGCACGCCGCGTGCCAGTAACCGGGACACCGCATCGAAGCTGGAAAGGCCGTCGCCGGCATCTTCAAACGCCGTGACATCGACACTTGCGTCGAATGTTAGCGCATAATCCGCGGCTTCCTCGAGCAAGGCCGGGTGGCGATTCACATGGGTGGGAATCACCTGATCGGCGGGAATCTCGGTCTCGGATAGCAATCTGCGCAACGGCTCCAGTCCCCGCTTTCCGTCACCGATGTGGAAATGGCAGATACCCCGCTTGCCGGCCAGCATGGCACCGATGCGTGTATCGCTGACGATCCGTTCGATTTCATCCTGGCGTGGCTGGCTCGAGCGATGGTCCGAGAGGGCGATTTCCCCGAGGCCGATGACTTCAGGAATCCAGGCCAGGTCGCGCTGAATGTCGCCGGTCAGTGTGGGAGGTGGAACGCGATACGCACCGGTATACATGAAGGCCGATATGCCTTCGGCACCAAGCCCGCGCACCTTGGCCAGCAGATCGGCCGGGGAGCGGCTGATACTGTCGGTGCCAAGTACACCCACCACCGTGCCGATTCCCATCGCCGCGATTTCCCGGGCCGAGATCTCGGGGCAGCGGGTACCGCAGCCGCCTTCGCCCCCGCCCCCGGTGACATGCACATGCTGGTCGATGAAGGCGGGAACGGCGATGAGATGGCGCGCCTCGATCACCTCGATAGGCCAGCTCTCGGGCACACCGAGGTCGTTTCCCAAGGCGACGATTTTTCCTCCTGCCATGAGGAGGTCTGTCGCCTCGATCCGTTCGGGTGAAAAGATACCGCCGACGCGCAGCAGCGTCATGAGCCCGGCGGCATCATACGCATCGCGGGATGTCATGGTCGGGCGCCTGTATCGCTAGCCGTCTTCGGGGCAACCGGCAGGAACCGGCGTCCGCGCAGGCGCTCGGTGGCGCTTTCGATGTCATCGATCAGCAGTACCAACAGGTCGCCCTCCCTGGCCTCATCGAACGCTCTGTCGACGGCGTGACGTTCATTCATGACCACCTCGACGTGGCAGGTGCCGGCCTCCGATTCCGCCCCAGCGCGCAGCAGGCCGGCGGTTTCACCGTCGGGGCGTCCTCGCGGTTCGATTTCACAGAGCAAGACGATGTCATGCATGCGGGCAAGCTGAGCTCCCAGAGCAAACAGGTCCTCGTCACGCCGGTTGCCCGGGGCGCTGGCCACGCAAATGCGCCGCCGCGCGGGGATACGGCTCACGAGTTCGCTCAAGGCTTTAAGCGCCGGGACGTTATGGCCGTAGTCGATCAGTACTTTTATGTCGCCGGCGTCGATAAAATTGGTGCGTCCCGGATTCTGCCCCGGCGTGGGGTGGAACGTCTGCAGGCCCAATTGGATATCCGCAATGCTTAGCCCCAGGGCATAGGCCGCGGCGCTGGCCGCCAGGGCATTGGCAACATTGAAAGGGGCATGGCCTTCGAAGGTAATCGGGGCGTCCACTACCGAAACGATGGCGGCTTCGACGTTTCCCTGGCGCATTACGATGCACTCGTCATGCACCGTGAATGCGACCCCATGGGCTTGCACATGCTGACGGACTGGCTCTGAGTCGGGGTCCAGGGAAAAGTAGATCACCTTCCCTCTGGCCCATTCCCGGCTCGCCAGCACGCGCGGATCGTCAGCATTGAGCACGGCCGTTCCTTCCTGGCGGACCGCGTCGATCACCACGGTCTTGCAGCGTGCCAGCTCATCCAGGGTGTGGATGTCGTTTTCCCCCAGATGATCGCTCGCAATATTCAGCAGCACGCCGACCTGGCATTCATCGAAACCCAACCCGCGGCGCATGATGCCGCCCCGCGCGACTTCCAGCACGGCATACTCGACGGTGGGCTCGCGGAGTACGGTCGTGGCCGCCTGTGGCCCGCTGTAATCTCCCCGCATGATGGTGTGGTTGTCGATCTCGATGGCCCCTGTGCAGGCCATGCCGACACTGCGTCCAGCCTGGCGGAGCAAGTGCGAGATCAAACGCACCGTGGTGGTTTTTCCATTGGTGCCGGTTACCGCAACGATGGGGATCCGCCCGGTATCCTCGCTATCGGGAAAGAGCATCTCGATGACGTGATGACCGACATCCCGGCCCGTACCATGGGTCGGGGAAAGATGCATGCGAAACCCGGGCCCCGCGTTGACCTCGACCACCGCGGCAGATTGCTCCTCCAGGGGCATCGCCAGATTCTCGGCGAGCAGGTCGATGCCGATGATATCCAGGCCGACCAGGCGCGCGATGCGCTCTGCCGTGTACTTCACTTCTGGGTGCACATCGTCGGTGATATCCGTCGCGGTGCCCCCCGTGCTCAGGTTCGCCGTGGACTTCAGGTAGACGACCTCGTCTTTCGCGATGACGCTCTCCAGGGTCAGATTCTGCTGAGCGATCAGACGATGTGACTGCTCGTCCAGGTGAATCTGCGTCAGCAGGTTTTCATGACCGATGCCGCGACGCGGGTCCCGGTTCTCCCGGTCGATCAACGCCTGCAGCGTCGCCACACCGTCGCCCACCACATGTGCCGGGCGACGCCTGGCGGCTGCGACAAGCTTGCCATCGATCACCAGCAGTCGGTGATCCTCTCCCTTGACGAAACTCTCGACCATGACCGTCGAGTGATGGCGGGAGGCGATGGTGAACGCCTCCCGCAACGCCGCTTCGTCGGAGATGTCCGTGCTCACTCCACGGCCGTGATTGCCGATCAGCGGTTTGACGACGACGGGATAGCCGATATCGAGGGTGGCCTCCAGCGCCTCTTCAATCGTGTGGCAGAGGCACCCGCGCGGCACGGGAATGCCGGCCTCGCCGAGCACTTGCTTGGTCCAGTGCTTGTCATCGGCGATGCCGTGGCTGATCAGACTCGTGCGGCAAGTCACCGTCGCCTGGATGCGTTGCTGACGACAACCGTGCCCCAGTTGGACATAACTGCTGTTCTCGTCGAGACGAGCACAGGGAATTCCTCGTCGCATGGCGGCATCCACGATCGATGCCGTGGAGGGCCCCAGCATATGCGCGTCGCGCACTTGCTTGAGACGGGTGACGACAGAGGTGATATCGATCTCGTCGCCATCGAAGAGCCGGGCGACGAGATCGACGGCTTCCACGCCGGCCGCCAGGCCGCAGGCCTCGTCCCGGTAACGATAGACGACGTTATAGATGCCGGTTTCGTAGGAATCCACCGTCTTGCCGTAGCCCACCGAAAAGCCGATCAGATTCTGTAGTTCGATCGCGACATGTTCCACCACATGGCCGGCCCAGGTACCCCGCTCGAGTCGCTCCAGAAACCCACCGGGCCGTCCGACCGAGCAGCGGTGCTCGTACAGGGTCGGCAGCAGCTCGGTGATGCGTTCCACGAGGCCGGGGACGGTATCGCTCGTCCGCGCCTCGAGCTCACCGATGTCCAGCCGCATGAAGATTGCCGGATAGCGGCTATAGTAATTCGGGCCGCGTAGCGCCCGATGTTCGAGGATGATCATTGCGCTTGCCTCTCCGCCAGGACGGCTTTGAGTTCGTCGGCGACAAGATAGCGCCTCGCATCGATATCGTACCCGTGCCCACTGACCATGGCGTGCAGGATCATGTTCTCGACGGCGACCGGCGCGCCCATGGGCAGTTCCGCGATATTGGAACTCGCCAGATCCCGGCTATCGATGATGATGACGTGCCCCGGTCCGATGGTCTCAAGGATGCGGTTCGGGTGGACGATGACCGCTGTATCCTCGCCGATGCCGACACCCAGCTGCTCGGGGTTGCTGGCGCCCACTTCCATGAGGCGCGTGAAACGCCCCCGCTCGAGGAAGTGGCTGTCGATAATGATCCCGCGAACGAAGCCCAGGCCGAAGGTCATGTTGACCGCCCCCTTGCGCAAAGCGTCCGCCGCCGCACCGTTGTAGATCATGGTGCTTGGCATGGCCGCGGCGCCGGCACTGGTCCCTGCCACGACGGCGCCGGCCCTCAAGCGCTCGCGGATGGCTCGCAGGGTGGCTGAGCCGCCGAAAATATTGGTCAGGCGAAGCTGATCTCCCCCGGTGAAGAAAACCACGCCACTTCGCTGAATAAGCCGCACATTGTCGGCATTGGCGGCTTGCTGGCGATCCCGGATGTCCAACGCATGGACCTGGCTTGCGCCCAATCGAGAGAAGGCTTCTTCGTAGCAGGGCAAGAGCTGTTCGGGAATGCTGCTGGCCGTGGCGATGATGGCCACTTCGTCACTGTCGCTGGGGGCAAGCTCGAACACCCGTCGAAGGATGGCGAGTTCAGAGGTCTTGTCCTCGGCACCGCCAATGGCCACGATGTGGCCTGAAACGATGGGGGGGTGTGGCGCCATATTCCATTCGCCGCCCAGCGACGCTTTTGAGGAACGCTGAATCATTGCCGATACCGGCAATGGCGTATCGCGTGATGCGTTGACCCGTGTCTTCACTTATAACAGCCGGAAACCACCCTAGCCAGATTTATAGTGATCCCTCAGCCTGACCAACCCCCTTCTGCGGAACAGTGGAATTCTGCTCTTCCGCGCATTGCCCCGGCGCTGCAACGATAAACCGCTATGCTTCGATGATAGGCCTTCCCATACCCCGCCTGCGACTCGTTGCGGCTCGGCAGCGAGGGCCGCGACAGCCGAGCTTGCGCCAGGAGGCGATCATGAGCGTTCGGAATGTGTTTGTCGTTGGGCTGAATGAATACAACCATAAGCGGCTCGAGCATCTACGTGGGGCAGAGGATTATCGGTTTCATGGCGTGATCGATCCGGCGGAAGTCTATGATACGAATATCTTTCCTATCGAAGACATGCTTTCCAGGGCCGAAACCCAGTTGAAAGGTTTCAGTGGGCCTATCGATGCCATCGTCGGCTACATGGATTTTCCCGTCTCGACCATGCTGCCGCTGCTCTGTGAGCGATTCGGTACGCGTTCTGCCAGTCTCGAAAGTCTGCTTAAATGCGAGCACAAGTATTGGAGCCGGCTCGTTCAGCACGAGGTGATTGCCGATTATATTCCCCGCTTTACCGCATTCGACCCCTTCGACGCCCAGGCGTTGCAGCATATAGGGGAGGCGGGGCTGTATTTTCCCTTTTTCGTCAAACCGATCAAGTCGTCAGGCTCGCGGCTGGGTTTTCGCATCGAAAGCCCCGAAGACTTCGCCTATGCCGTAGCGCGATTGTGTGAAGGCATCGGGACGATCTCCGAACCTTTCAATTACGTACTCGAGCAAACCGACCTGCCTGACGAGGTACGCTCGGTCGATGGCGGCCACTGCATGGCGGAAGAGATTATCGGCGGATGGCAATGCACGGTCGAGGGATACGTGTTCCAAGGTAACGTTGTGCCTTATGCCATTGTCGATTCGATTCGCTACCCGCAAGTGCTGAGCTTTTTCTATTATCGCTATCCGTCCCGACTGCCCGCATCCATTCAGACCAAGATGCAAGAGCTGACTCGTCAAGTCATGGCTCATATCGGCTACGACAATGCGGCGTTCAACATCGAATACTTCTGGGACGAAGTGCAAGATCGCATCTGGCTACTGGAGATCAATACCCGCATTGCACAATCGCATTGCGACCTGTTCGAAAAGGTCGATGGGGTCAGCCATCAGCAAGTGACGGTGGATCTGGGCCTCGGGCAGAAACCAGACATGCCTTACCGCCAAGGGGCATTCAAAGTCGCAGCGGAATTCTTCTATCGAGTGTTCTTCATCGACGCCACCGTCAGCCAGGTCCCGAGTGCCGAAGAGATCGAGTCACTGCAGCAAGCCTTCCCCGGCACCTTGATCACGGTTCAGGTCGAGATCGGCATGCGCTTGTCATCCCTGCCTGAGCAAGACAGCTACAGTTACGCCCTGGCTTCCGTGTGGATGGGCGCAGACGCCGAAGACGCGCTGGAAGAGAACTACGCACGCCTTGCCGAGCAGCTACATTTCGCCTTCGAGGACATCGTCGGCTGAGGCGTTATCGCCATGGCATCAAGCGTAAGAAAACCCGTTACGGTAAAGAGGGCAGGGTCATGCATATCGTCAGCGATTTTCCCCGCGACGTGCGGGAGGAGGAGGGCTGGATCACGCTGGCCGATGGCTGCCGGCTGGGAGTACGTATCTGGCGTCCGGTGGATGCCGAGAGCGACCCGGTGCCGGCAATCCTCGAATACCTGCCTTATCGTAAGCGAGACCTGACGGCGATGCGCGACGCTCAGACTCACGCTTACTGGGCCGGCCACGGCTACGCCGGGGTGCGTGTCGACATCCGCGGCAGCGGCGAGTCGGAAGGGGTGCTGACAGACGAATACCTGCAACAGGAACTGGACGATGGCGTCGAAATCTTGCACTGGCTGGGTGAGCAACCCTGGTGTACCGGTGCGGTAGGCATGATCGGCATCTCCTGGGGCGGGTTCAATGGCCTGCAGATCGCAGCGTTGCAGCCGCCCGAGCTGAAGGCCGTCATCACGCTGTGCTCGACCGACGATCGCTACGCCGATGATGTCCACCACATGGGAGGCTGCCTGCTCGGCGATAACCTGTCGTGGGCCTCGACGATGTTCGATGCCAATACCTGTCCACCCGACCCGTTACTGGTCGGCGAGCGCTGGCGGGAGATGTGGCGGGAACGCCTCGAGGACAGCGGGCTGTGGCTGGCTACCTGGCTCCAGCATCAGCGTCGCGATGGCTACTGGAAGCATGGCTCGGTCTGCGAGGACTTCTCGCGCGTTCGCTGCCCCGTGTATGCCGTTAGCGGCTGGGCAGACGGTTACTGCAATGCCGTGTTTCGCTTGCTCGCCGGGCTCGACGTGCCACGCAAGGGCCTGGTCGGCCCGTGGGCGCACAAGTATCCCCACCTCGGGGTGCCCGGCCCGGCCATCGGCTTCATGCAGGAATCGCTGCGCTGGTGGGACTATTGGTTGAAGGGCAAGGAAACGGGGATCATGGACGAGCCGATGCTGCGCGTATGGATGCAGGAATCGGTTCCACCGTCGGCCCGCTACGAGGTACGACCGGGGCGCTGGGTTGCCGAGCCGAGCTGGCCATCGCCGCGGATCGAACCGAAGCACTACCGCCTCACCAGCGGTCATGACCTGTTGCCCGACCCGCAGGGCGCCGAGGCTCCTGTACGGGGCGACGATGTCCCACTTGCCGTGCGCTCGCCGCTGTCGGTCGGGCTGTATGCCGGCAAGTGGTGCTCCTACAATGCCCCGCCGGACCTGCCTCACGATCAACGCGACGAGGACGGCGGCTCGCTGATATTCCAGTCGGCACGACTCGAAAGGGACATCGAGATTTGCGGGCAACCCGTTGTCGAACTCGACATCGAAGCCGATCAGCCGGTGGCGATGGTGGCGCTACGGCTCAGCGATATCGCCGAGGACGACAAGGCGACCCGGATTACCTATGGCCTGCTCAACCTGACCCACCGTGACAGTGACGAATTTCCCCAGCCGCTGGCGCCCGGCAAGCGTTATCAGGTTCGCGTACCGCTTAAACACATCGCGCAGAAATTTCCCGTGGGCAACGCCATGCGGCTCTCGCTCTCGACCAGTTACTGGCCGCTGGCCTGGCCGTCGCCAGAGCCCGTCAAGCTGACGGTGCACCCGGCCGGCTGCCGGCTGATCCTGCCATGCCGTGAGCCTCGACCCCAGGAAGAAGCGGCACTGAACCCATTTGGCCCGCCGGAGGGCGCACCGCCGCTGGCGATGACCCTGATACAGCCGAGCCAGGAAGCGTGGCGGGTGATACGTGACCTGGCCCATGACCAGACCACACTCGAAGTCATCAACGACCAAGGCACCTTTCGTCTCGATGACATCGAACTCGAACTCTCGTCACGTGTCGTCGAGCGCTATACCTATTCTTACGGCAACTACGACAGCCTGAGCGGCTGGACCGAGTGGGAGCGTAGCTTCCGACGCGGCGACTGGGCAATACGCAGCGTGACCCGCACCTTGATGACCTCCAATGCGGACACCTTTCGCCTGCGTGCAACGATGGATGCCTATGAGGGCGAAAGCCGTGTCTTTTCCAAGAGTTGGGACGAGGAGATCCCGCGCGACCTGGTTTGAGTGCAGTTGCCGGGCTACCCAGTGCTTCGGTTGGCAACCTACCCAAGCATCTCCTATAACGGAAACACGTTGAATCGGACTCTCTAGCTTGAGGTGAGCGATGACAAAGCGTTTCAAGGTTGGCGATCATGTGAAATGGAACTCCGAGGCAGGCCACGTTAGCGGAAAGATTATCCGCGTTCATACCAAAGACACGGAGTACAAGGGGCACAAGCGCCACGCCAGCGAAGACGAGCCGCAGTATGAGATCAAGAGCGACAAGACCGATCACATCGCTATGCACAAGGACTCGGCGCTGACCAAGATCGATGACTAGCTATCCAGGAGCGCGCACATTGGAGACGGCTCTCTCCTTCAATAACCACAACCCCAGCCCGGCAACGGCGAGCCCCAGGGTGGCGAAGAGCATGAAGGCGGCGGCATGGCCTTCGGCGCCGACGAGCCAGCCCGCCAGTGGAGAGCCGGCGACCTGGCCGACCGAGGTGGCCAGCAGCGGCAGCACCGGGGCGAAGGCGGGCGCCTCGTTCATGATCTGGATGCTCCTCACCAGGTAGAAACCGGTCAGGGTCATGTACCCGGCGCCGAACAGGGCCGCGGATGACAAGGCGGGGGCGAAGTTGCCGGGATCGAGGGCGAGCAGCGCAATGGAGCCAGACATCACCATGAGGCTGGCCGCATGGCTGCGCGCCGGCCCGAAGCGCGAGATGAGATCGCCGGCGCCGGCGCCCGTCAGCCCCCCGAGGCCGACTGCCAGCCACATCCAGGCGGTCTGGCTCGGGCCGAGCCCGCCGGCGTTGATCACCGCATCGGGTGCAAACACCCAGTAGGCCGCACTCACGCAACCCATGCCAACGGCAAGGCCACTCAGCCGGGCTATGCCCAGCCATTGCTCACGACTCACCGGCAGGGCTGCCGGGCGAGACCGCGAGGAACGTGGTGCTTCGCGAGGCAAATAGCACAGAGCGGCGAGGGCGGCCAATGCTGCCAGGGCGGCGAACCCGATATAGGCGCTGCGCCAGGCTTCCGCCCAGATCAGCACCGCGGGCATGGCGAGCGCGATCCCCAGGCTGGTGCCCGCATTGATGGTGGCATTGACCCGCCCGCGCAGCCCGGGCGGCACGGCCCGGGACACCGCCTCCGCCATCGCCGGCGAGGAGAGCCCCGTGCTGATGCCGCAGGTCAGCACGCCGACGGCGAGAAGCAGCGATGACGGCGCCAGGGCGATCGTCAACAGCCCGGCTCCGGCCAGACCGGCGGCCGCCACCCCGGCGTGGCGAACCCCGAGGCAGCGCGTCACCCACGGCGCGGCGAGGATGGCGAAAACGAAGCTCAGGAAAGGCAGGGCGCCGATCACACCCGCCATGGTCGGCGAAATCGTCAGCTCGTCGCGCATCGAGGGCAGGAACAGCCCGAACACGAAGCGAGCCAGGCCGTAGGTGATGGCAATGACCCCGCTGCCCAGGGCCGCCATGCCGAGGGGAGAGAGGGGCCTCATGGGGTCTCGCTCCGGGCTGCTTCGAGAAGTATGTCGGCTACCGCCCGAGTGTCAGCCAGGGCGGTGTCCATGCCCAGCAGCACCACCGCCGTATTGCTGCCTTCCAGCACCATGAACAGGCGTCGCGCCAGGCCGGCATGATGGTTCAGACCATCGCAGGCCACGGCGGCTTCGAGGCGTGCCAGCAGGTCGTGCTTTGCGGCCGTCGCCAAGGCATGGATCTCGGTGCTGTGCTCGGCGAATTCACCCATTGCCTTGGCCATGATGCAACCATGCCGGCTATAGGCCTCCAGCCAGCGGCCGTGTGCATCGACCAGCGCCCGTGTCGCCTCGCCCGGCGCAGCGGCGGACATCGCCGCATCGAGTCTGGCGACGAAGCGTTTATGGCGGGCCTGAAGCACGGCCGCGACCAGGGCTTCCTTGGAGGCGAAGTGGTTGTAGAGCGTCATGCGCACCACCCCGGCGGCCGCCACGATGCGGTCGATGCCGGTGGCGTGGAACCCCTGCTCATAGAAGAGTCGCTCGGCCGTGGCGAGCAGCTGGTCGCGCTTGGAGGCTGGCATGGGATACGCTCCTATATAGACCGATCTATCTAAATGCAGGTGCATCTAAAACCAGGAGAGTCGACGGTGTCAAACGATAAGTAAAAGGGCCGCTTTCCTGGGAAAGCGGCCCTGCATATTGGGCTTACTGACCAAGCAGTCGGCATGACATGGCCGAGCGCAGCCAGTTTTCGGACAGAGCCTAGGCGGCTCCCGACTCCCGGAAGTTATGCCAGGCATGGTGGTAGAGCACGCCGGCATAGCCGTTACGCTGGATAATCTTGAGAATCTTCGCGGGATCTTCGTCATTCAGGGCCTTGTGCAGTTTCGCCCGCTGCTCTTCATCCAGGGCCTCGTACCAGTGGTAGGGCATGCCCTGGGCATTGCTATCCTCGGTCTTGCGCATCAGGTCAATTTCGATGCGCCCGCCATGTCGATACAGTATGTCGTAGCCCTCCTGCAGCTGAGCCGACGGTACGTCGCACGGCTTTTCGAGACCTTCCAACACGTTGTAGTAGTAATAGCTCAGCGGTTGCATGTGGCTCCTCCAGCGGTATGCCGTTGCTTGTCTTTGCCAACCTACTTCCTTTCTTCATCCTGCCTGAGACAGGGCGGCGAGCTCAATGGAAAAAGGCACGCCATACCGCGCACACCTGGGTAGCCACGGCGGAATTGCTTTGCAGCGAGGCTCACCTCGTCGGGATCACTGCGGGAAGATATTCGGCCAGCGGTGAAGTAGGCCACCGGGGCCGCGCCGCCGATGGCCCTTCACCTTACAGGCGCTGCCGGCGCACGATGTCAGCCACCGAACTTCTCGTTCTCGCCCAGGTTCGGGGTGGCGTCCTTCTTGATGTTGGCCTTGGCGAACTCATAAAGCTGGAACACCTTGCTCTCCTTGGCCTTCCAGTGTTCGCCCATGGTCACCTTGATCTCCAGCAGGGCGAGGTCCGGATCGTCCTTGCCGTCGGGAAACCAGGCCGCGACGAACGGGTTCCAGTACTTCTCGACCAGCTCGCGGTCAGCGGTCAGGTTGGCCTTGCCCGAGAGCGACACGTACACGCCCTCTTCCTGATCGGAGAAGCTGAGGCAAACGTCGTGGTCGCGGCTGGTCTCGGAAACCTTCTCGGCACTGCGGCGGGTGAAGAACCACAGGGTGCCGTCATATTCATCCTGCACCAGGTGCATCGGCCGGGCGCGGGGCATCTCGCCGTCCAGCGTGACCAGCATGCCGACTTTGATGTCCTTGATCATCTTCCATATCTTCTGCTTGTGTTCAGGGCTGGACATGGCTTCAACCTCCTGTCGAGTTCGGTGCGGCGAATAACCGTCACGCCGGCAATGCCGAACATGACGGAATCAGCCTAGCTACCCGGGGCCACCTCAGCAAATGGGCCCTGCTTGTTCCGTGAGCCGAATCCGTCCGCGGCTCAGTTACCTTTAACCCTACCGGGGAGAGACCATGATGGAGCGCCTGATCCCAACGGCTGCATTGAAGAAGCTGCAGGACAATAACGGTGTGCCCTTTGCCGAGGTATTCCGACACGGCT
This sequence comes from Billgrantia saliphila, assembly GCF_002930105.1. GTDB lineage: Bacteria > Pseudomonadota > Gammaproteobacteria > Pseudomonadales > Halomonadaceae > Halomonas > Halomonas saliphila. Next base: position 97,031 of record NZ_PJRN01000009.1, read on the forward strand.
CGCTCCAGGTCGAGATCTACAAGCCCGAAGGGGTGGATCGCCAAACGCCGCATACCCGAGACGAGGTATACGTCGTCCTCTCCGGCTCGGGCCATTTCGTCAACGGAGACACCCGGCAGCCCTTCGAGGCCGGTGAGGTGCTGTTCGTGCCGGCGGGCGTCGTCCACCGGTTCGAAGACTTCACCGATGACTTCGCCACCTGGGTGTTCTTCTACGGCCCGGAAGGTGGCGAAGCCGTATCGGAAACCTCCTGACCCGGCAACCTCGAGCGTCAGCGCGCCAGCAGCCCCTCGGCCAGCGCCTCGCCGAGGCGGTCGACGGCAGCGGCCAGCTTCTCGTCGATGACGTGCAGATACTCCGTCCAGTCGTCGACGTGGTGCAGCTCCGCCTTGCCGTCCGAAATACCGCGCAGCACGATCAGCGGCACCTCGAAGCGCATGCAGGCGCGTAGGCAGGCGTAGCTCTCCATATCCACCATCTCGGCGGCAATGGCCGCATAGGCCTCGCCCGAGACGATATTGGCGCCGGTGGAGAGCGTCGCCTCGGGAATGCCGGGGATGCGCAGCCGCAGGGGCATGATCGCCGGCAGGTCGAGAAAGGGCGTGGCGCCTTTCTCGAAACCCAGCGGCGAGGCATCCATGTCGCGGTAGGCGATGGAGCTCGCCTGATAGATCTCGGTCTGCTCGAGCGAACGGCTGCCGGCCGAGCCCAGCGACACCACCAGGTCCGGCAGGCGACCGTGCTGGGCGAGGGCGGCAAGGGCCGCGGTGAGTTCCACCGCTGCCTCAACAGGGCCGACTCCGGTCATGAATGGGGGAAAACGCTTCCGGAGGTGCGGGCCGTATTCGGCCTCGGCCGCCATCGCGAACAGCACGTTGCAGCCGCCGAGTTGCGTCAGCTTGGCCTCACCAGAATCATCGAACCGGGAGTAAGAAGTAGAGGAGTTGTTCATCGACGCTGCTCGCCTTGCCAAGGGGTACAGCGCACCAGTGTACTCTTGACGTGCTGGGCTACGTCAGTTTCCGCACCTCGGCCTCGCCGGGCAACAACTCGTCGTCGCTGCCGGCCTTGGGCGCCATGAAAGGTATGGGCTCGCCCGTCTTCTTGTCGACCAATCGTGAGTGTCGCTCACCCGGGGCAAACAGATGGCGCTCCCCCCACTGGCGCAAAGCCACCACGACGGGAAACAGGCTTTTCCCCCGTTCCGTCAGCACATACTCCTTGTAGGCAGTACCGTCCGATGCTGGCCGGGTTTCCAGGACGCCCGCTTCGACCAACTGGCGCAGGCGGTCGGACAATATGTTGCGGGCCACACCCAGGCTGCGCTGGAAGTCGCCGAAGCGGTTCGTGCCATCAAAAGCATCCCGCACGATCAGCAGTGACCATCGATCACCGATCACATCGACGGAGCGCGCCACCGGGCAGGGCCCGTCATTCGCAGGTTTGCGACGAGACATGAAGCCCCCTTCGATTTTACGAGCGATGTAGTTGCATTTTAAAACTCGCTGATCCAGCATTCAATCGGTTTCAATTTAAAACTAGACTGATGGAGTGATGCTCATGAAAGCTCCCTGCATCTCGACTGCATCGCTGTGCCATGACAGTACGCCCGTGCCGCATGCGGACATGTCGCGTGGATTGGTACTGCTGTTTTCCGCTACCAGTGGCTTGAGCGTCGCCAATGTCTATTACGCGCAGCCGTTGCTGGATGCGCTGGCCCTGGAGTTCAGCATCAGCCATGCGGCCGTTGGCGGCGTGATCACGGCTACACAGGTGGGGTGCGCCTTGGCCTTGCTCTTGCTCGTGCCGCTGGGAGATCTTCTGGATCGCCGCCGCCTCATGGCCGTGCAGTTGCTGGCTCTGGTGGTCGCGCTCAGCGTTGTGGGATTGGCACCATCCACCTCGGTGCTGCTGGCCGGCATGCTTGCCGTCGGCCTGCTGGGCACAGCGATGACGCAGGGGCTGATCGCCTATGCGGCCAGCGCCGCCGCGCCCCATGAGCAGGGCCGTGTGGTCGGCGCGGCACAAGGCGGCGTATTCATTGGCCTGCTGCTGGCCCGCGTGTTCGCGGGCGGCGTCAGCGACCTGGCCGGCTGGCGTAGCGTGTACTTCTTGGCCGCCGCGTTGATGCTGGCACTCGCGGTACCGCTCTGGCGGCGGCTGCCAGCGCTTGCTGCCGCCCCTGGCAACATGCGCTATTCGCGCCTGATTGCCTCGATGCTGGAACTGCTACGAGAAGAACGAGCGCTGCAAATTCGTGGCGTGCTCGCGCTGCTGATGTTCGCGGCCTTCAATATCTTCTGGAGTGCACTGGTGCTGCCGTTGAGCGCGCCGCCCTACGAGTTCTCGCATACCGTCATCGGCGCCTTTGGCTTGGTCGGTGTCGTGGGTGCGCTGGCCGCTGCGCGTGCCGGGCGGTGGCAAGACCGGGGTTTCGGCCAACGCAGCAGCGCGGCTGCACTGGTGGTACTGCTGCTGGCCTGGTGGCCCTTGTCACTGATGGAGTGGTCGCTTTGGGCGCTGATGATCGGGATCGTGCTGCTGGACCTCGGCGGTCAGGCGCTGCACGTGACCAACCAGAGCATGATCCTCCGTACCCGGCCGGAGGCGCACAGCCGATTGATCGGCCTCTACATGCTGTTCTACGCGGTCGGCAGTGGGCTGGGGGCGATCGGCACGACTGCCACCTACGCCCATGCCGGCTGGCAAGGCGTCTGTGTCCTGGGTGCGGCGGTCAGCCTGCTGGCACTGATGTTTTGGGCGGCCACCCGGCAGTACATGCCGGCCCCTACGCCTCAGCTTGAAACGGGAACCAGAAGGCAATGAGGAACGAAGCGGATCCTATGACCCTGCCTAGAGGGGCCAATCCCAGTCATGAACGGCGCGAAGCGCTGCGCTCATGCTTCGATCCTCATCCATTCTCAGGCATCGCTATCGTTGCCGACCGTCTGGATGACCTCGAACCCCTCGAAGTTCGGCGGGCCCAGGTAGAGCCCCTCGCGCTTGCTCTGGCCGGCGTTGGCGTGCGCCTTGCGGAACGCCTCGGAGTGCGTCCAGGCTTCGAAGTCCTCGCGCGAACGCCAGATGGTGTGCGAGGCGTAGAGCACGTGGTCCTCCTTCTCGGGGCCGCGCAGCATATGAAACTCGACGAAGCCGGGCAGGCCCTGCAGGTGGGTCTCCCGCTCCAGCCAGATCTGCTCGAACTCTTCCACTCGCTCGGGGTTGACCCGAAAACGGTTCATGGCGATGAACACGATATTGCTCCTTGTGGTCTGGCAGCCAATGGTGACCGGAAGACGATGACACCGACGTCGACAGGGGGCAAGGTCAGGATCGTCCAAGGCGCTGAAGCGCTGATCCCGCCGGTAGCTTGACTTCGGCTATGGATAACCGGGGTTGTTGGCTACGCTCAGATGATCCCTCCAAAGCGCTCAAGGAGGTCAAGATGCTCGGCGCCATCGCCGGCGATATCATCGGTTCGGTGCACGAAGGGAGCGGCACCAAGCACCGCGACTTTCCGCTGTTCACGCCGGACAGCACCTTTACCGACGACACCGTGCTCTGCGTTGCCGTCGCCGAGGTGTTGCTGCACGGCGGCGACTTCGTCGACGCCTTCCATGACTACTTCCATCGCTATCCGAACGCCGGATTCGGCGGCGGCTTCATGCGCTGGGCGGCAAAACGGGACAGGCAGCCCTACTACAGCTGGGGTAACGGCTCGGCCATGCGGGTGCCCCCGGTGGGCTTTGCCGCCACGTCGCTGGAGGAGGCGCTAAGCCTGGCCAGGCGCAGCGCCGAGGTCACCCACGACCATCCCGAAGGCATCCGCGGCGCCCAGGCGGTGGCGGCGGTGATCTTCCTGGCGCGCCAGGGTGCCGACAAGGCGAGCCTGCGTGCCGAGGTGAAGGGACGCTTCGGCTATGACCTCTCCCAAGCCCTGGATGAGATCCGACCGAACTATCGCTTCGATGTCTCCTGCCAGGGCTCGGTGCCGCCGGCGATCCTCGCCTTTCTGGAAGCCGATAGTGTCGAATCGGCCATTCGCAATGCGGTATCGCTGGGCGGCGATGCCGACACCCAGGCGTGCATGGCGGGTGCGATGGCGGAGGCCTTCCAAGGGGGTCTGCCCGAGGCGCTGCGAAGAGAGACGTTGGCAAGGCTGACGCCGCAATTGCGCGAGGTGGTGGAAGCCTTCGAAGCCCAATTCCCGGCATCCTGATGCCTGGTATGCCTGAAGCGACACCATTCAACTCTTGCCGGTCGACTCGAGAACCGCCTGGCGCAGTGCTTCGGGAGGCTGGGCGCCCGAGAGGCCGGTGGTGCCGTTGAGGATGAAGGTGGGCACGCCGCTCACGCCCAGGCGCCGCGCCTCGTCGAGGCCGGCTTTTACCTCGCTCCGCCCCTGATCGCCCGCCAGAAAGGCGGGTATGTCGAGTTCCGTTAGCCCGCCGTCTCGGGCGGCGTTGGCCAGTACCGCACTGTCACCGATGTCCTCGCCCTCGACGAAGTAGCGCCGGAAGAGCGCGTCGACCACCGCCGACTGGACGCCATGTTCCCCGGCGAGCCAGATCAGCCGGTGGGCGTCGAAGGTATTGGGCGTTCGCGTCATGCGCTCGTGGTGAATCTCGAGACCGGCCTGGGCAGCGGCAGCCTCCACCTGGGCGTCGAGAGCCTGGGAACGCTCCCAGGAACCGAACTTGGCGGTGCGGTAGTCACGCCGCGACAGACCCCCGGCGGGCATGTCGGGGTTGAGCTCGAAGGGGTGCCAGGTTACCGACACGCTGACTTCCTCGGGCAGTTCGGCCAAGGCGAGATCGAGATGGCGTTTGCCGATGAAGCACCATGGGCAGATGGCATCGGAAATCACGGTGATGTCGACGTGGGGCATGGTCGCTGAGCCATGGGGTAGGGTTTCCTCGAACCCTACCATCTCCCGGTCGCGTTTGACGCTTGTTTCAGCCATCGGATACCGAAAGGGTATCGTAAGCGAAAGCCACCGGGGAGAGACGCCGATGCACCAGGGAAGCTGCCTGTGCGGGAAAGTGACATACGAGTACCGCGGCGAGATCGATGAAGTCTCGATGTGCCACTGCCAGCAGTGCCAGAAGGCCCAAGGCTCGGCCTTCGCCGCCGTGGCGCCCATCCGCTCGGCCGACTTTCGCATCACCCAGGGCGCGGAATACCTCAAGGAGTACCGCGCCCACGCCGAACAAGGCGCGGGTGTTCTGCGCCGAGTGCGGCAGCCCGCTCTACAGCGCCCGCGACGACATGCCCGAAGCCAAGCGGTTGCGGCTCGGCACCCTGGATACGCCCGTATCGCCCAGCAAACGCTACCACGCCTGGGTGTCTTCCAAGGCCGAGTGGTTCGAGCTTGCCGACGAGCTGCCCAGGTTTTCCGAATTCCCCCGTTGAGTGATCAGTGCCCCGCACAAGAAGGGCACAGAGTAGAGAAGAGCGTAGAGAGAAGAGAACAAGAGCAGAGCGCAGGAGAGACCGGATGGTGTACGTGGCAACGGCGGTGGGTCTGCTGCTGATAGCGGCACTGGCCATGCAGGCCTGGCGCCTGGCCGATAACCGCGCGATGGACAAGGCCTGGGCCTGGCTGCAATCCCAGGCGCCCGCCACCGTCGAAACGTTCGATCCCGCCATGGTCGAAGGCCTGCCCGACGCGGCGCGGCGCTACTTCCTCTACACCATCGCCCCTGGCACACCGCTCCGTGTCGTCAGCGAAATCCATATGACCGGCGAGATCGGTCTCGGTAGCAAGGAAGCGCAGGGCTACCGCCCCATGCGGGCAAGGCAGATCCTCGCCCCGCCGCACGGCTTTATCTGGCGGATTCGGGCCGGTGCGGGGATCATGCAATTAAGCGGCTCGGACGGCATGGCCAACGGCCGCTCCTGGACTCGCTTCTGGCTCAACGGCACGCTTCCCGTCGCCCGGGCAGGCGACGACGAAAATCACCTACGCTCGTCGTTCGGCCGTGTGGCAGGGGAGGCCTCCTTCTGGACACCTGCCGCCCTGCTGCCACAGCATGGCGTGCGCTGGGAAGAGACCGACGAGCCCAATCTGGCACGAGCGGTAATCACCCACGGCACGCTGGAGCAATCGATAGAGATTGCCGTAGCCGAAAACGGCCAACCACTCTAGGTGAAGTTCCCACGATGGAGCAACGCCAGCCCCGAGAAGGAGTGGCGACTCCAGCCCTTCGGCGGCTATCTCGACGACTTCCGTAATTTCGAAGGCTTCACCCTACCCACCAGGGTCCACGGCGGCAATCACTTCGGCACAGAGGCGTACTTTCCTTTCTTTCGGGCGAGGGTGGGGGAGGTGCGGCTTTTGGCGCCGTAGCCTTCCTCTCTAGTTGGGTTGCGTTGATCCAGCACATGGGAAAAGTCATGCTTCGGTGCTAGGCTGAAACGTAAAGACACATAACGACACACGTACGCTAGGGATAGCCCGCATGAAAAAGGAGTCCACCGAGCCTTGTATCACTCTTCATCTGGCGTACCTTCGAGTGCAGGTTATGGACGGTGATATGTTGCTTGCCGACAGCACTCATGCTATCGAGTATTCGTTCCGGCAGTACCTTTCCCGCGGCAATATTGGTATGGATCTGCTGATTCTCTCCAACACCGTGACCCGCTGTCCCCTTAACGGCGAAGCTTCGTGCTTCTCCTTTGGTGAGCGCAAGGATGTGGCGTGGAGTAGTCAGCGCCCGGTAGAGGGCATCCAGGGACAAATATTAAATGACTCCTTTCATTCCAATCAAGAAATCTCACTCTGGAAGGCTCTGCGGGAGCATTGTTTTCGGCGGGATGAAGTGTTAGCGAGATGAGAGTTTTTACTTGGCCTGTTTTTCTTTTGTTGGGTTTGGTTGAGGGGTTGGTATGAGGTTTTCTTATTATAATGTCCAGGCTACGCCATTGGATTATGCCAAGCATGGAAATATTGGCTCTTCAGGTTACAGAGATGTTTGCTTGCGTCTTAAAGAACATTTGGATTATGTTTGGGAGGATGGTGGTCAAGTTACAGAAGCTGCCCTTGTTTCGAGAGGTATTTTTCATGTGTTAAAGCAAGTTAAGGTTGAGAAAAACTATGCCTCAGGTTATCTTATAAAATTTAATTTGATAGAGGAGGTGGTGCAGCCGTTTACGCTAAAGCCTCTGTATTCAGCGCACGGGCCAGCGTCCAGCGACTATGAGGCGTTTTTCTTTGTTTATTCATTTGAGAATCACGTTTTAGCAATAGAGGATAAAAAGAAGCTTCCCTCACCTAGTGTGCTGAAGAAAATATTCCACCATTTTTTTGGGCCATGCGTTGACGAAAAGTTCCCGAATCATGTGGTTGATGCTTCGATGCTCAATGATTATAGTGCAATTGAAGAGCTGGAAGGTAAAGCGGATGGCTACTATAGAGCGGAAATTAAGGCTTCCTTTACAAATTCTTTCGAGTTTGTAAGAGAGGAACTCGTTGAAAAAGACAAAGAGTATAGAGATAAAGGGATATCAGAATCTACGGTTGTTGAGAAAGCAAAAAAAGGTGGGGTTATGGCTGCGTTGTCAAAATCTGCCCAGATATTGCTAATGCTTTCTTTGCCGACAGGTCATGCATCTATTTCTTATAGAGATGCCGAAACTGGAAAAAGAGAGGGTTTTCATACGGATAATAGGCCAATTATATTGGAAGTAGAAGAGTATGAAGAAGATAGTGGTGAGTACAAGGCTCCTAAAGATTTTGAGCGCGATGTTCTTAATTCAATAATTACAGCAAAAAATAATTCGACTAAATCAAAAGAGAATGATGAAGGTAACGAAAAGAAAGCAAAAGAGTATATGACTCCTGGTGAAGGCGATGAGTGACTTTAGGAAGAGCTTTGTTAAAAAAATACTTTCACTGGGAAAATTTTTTCCTCCGTTTTTTTATCTTTTGGTACTGGTTAATGCTTATGTTTGGGAGGGGAAAGAGAAGAACTTGCTAACCTTGGCTCCAATGAGAAGTTGGGGGAGGAGGGTCATCTTTCCCCTTGTTGTTTCTTTTTTTACGGCCTTTGCTTTTTTTTGGTTTTTTTCTGAACGCTTTTATTTGGATTCTGTGGAATATGTGAAATCTGCGTACCCAAGTATCTTAGGGTTTGTTATAGGGCTTTTTGCTTTGGCTGTGACTTCTCGAGCATACGAGGATGTTGCTAAGAAGTCCGTTGCTAAAGCAAAGATGATTTCGATAGACTTGGCTTACCCGCTTTTTATTATTTTTGTGACTATGGTTTTGAGTTTTTTATATAACCCATGTGGTTTTCTTGGGAGGGTTTGGCATTTGGCATTTATCGTTTATTCAACGTTTCTTATATTTGATGTGATTGCTGCTGTTTATATGTTATCTAGGTCTGGTGTTGATGCATTGAATGAGAAGTAGTTTTGTGCTGGTGTGATTAGTACTATGATCGGTTTTCTTGGAGCGCCCTCCTGCCAGTCTAGTGTAATATAAACACTTCAAGTTGACTGGAACACAAGCGGGTGCCACCTCTCATCCTATTCCAAAACCACTTACCCTATCCACCTTCCTCGTCGCCGTCTCATCCAACATCCTTGGCCAGTCTCTAGGAGCGTTAGCCAGACCCTTTCGCGGGTTATGCCGGTGTAGACCAGCACTAGTGTGAGGATGGGGTTGGGACGCGGGGAACAGCAGAGCGGTGTGGGTGAATTCAGAGCCTTGGAATTTGTGCGCGTCAAGGCAAACCCTGTTTCCACCATCATAGGCAGCTGGGCAGCCTCTAGTTGCAGTTGCAGTTGCAGTTGCAGTTGCAGTTGCAGTTGCAGTTGCGCTAGCTTGCGTTTCAGAAGGCATGAGAAAGCCAAGATAAGCTACGCTCCCTGCGTCTGGGAGCATGGGGAATCAGGGGCTACTCGCTTGTCCCCTCACTGCTTGTAGCGAAAGGAGCCAGCTCGCACCACCTCCAAATTATTCTCTTTAAAGGGAATCTTCATGTCAGTATGTTGGTCTAAGAAAGTTTCAGCGAAATATTTTAGTAGGCGCGAATCTCGCATTACTTCGATATCAGATGGAAGGTGATTTATGACTTCTTGGCTGGCAAGGACTATCAGCTTGGCCCGAGGGCGTGATGACATAACATTAAATCGATTGAGCGATAGTAGGAACTCATCCTCGTCTGCAATGGCGTCGGGATCGCCCAGAGCATAGCTCGCAATAATTACGTCGCGCTGCTGCCCCTGGAAACGCTCAACAGTATTAACGGCATCGCGGATCAGTTGGCTGTTGTCTCCGAATGGCCCGAAGATTGCTTTCAGCTTGGAGACCACAAGTGCTTTATGGGCGCGATGCGGTGTAACCACGCCTACTCCACTACTCCAGAAGCTCTCCGCGCTGTGAAGTCCAGTCGCGCTTGCATCAGGATCATTGTCGAGGCTCGAGTTCAAATGGCTGCGCAGCAGCCATAGCAGTGCTGCTACGGTCTGAGCCTCGAATTCATTCCACTGACTGCTTCGACCCTCTGGATATACGAACGAACAAATCGGTTGAGATGGATCAAGAAGCCTCGCCAATTCTCCACTGAAACTGAGCTGAGCCGGCCAATCCGTCGGACATGTTAGTGGGAACGGAGTATTGGTTCCTATCCGCAGATCGGGGTATTTTGCCGAAAGGCTCGCGGGATAGCCGGCGAAGCGGCTAAAGCCAACGATCATATCGTTTGAGCGATAGTTCTTTAGTAGATCCTTCGAGAGGATCCCCCTTCGATTGGCCACGAAGTCGTAAACTGACCCCACTAGCGTCTCGAAGCCGGCCGGCGCGTCGACCTGTTGGATCGGAGGAAGCTGTTTTGGATCGCCAACGATGATAGTTGATCCGCCGCTCGCGATGGGAGCTAAGGCAAGAACCGCGTTCGCCATGTCCATCTGAGAAGCTTCGTCGATCAGGACTACGTCGAAGATTTGTTCGGCAGCGTTCCCCTTGATACTCGAAAACTTAGTCACCTGTTGTGGAGGGGCTGACACTATGACGCTTGTGGCGCCAGAGTTAAGCATGTCGTGTAATTCGCGAATAGCTGGAGTTTTCGAGTCGTTGAGAAGATTAATGCCAGCAGAGAGTCCAGGTGCATCTTCTTTCGCATCTGAGCGGAGCCGAGCGAGCCGCACCTTTCCGGTTATAGCCTCGCCGAGCTGATGGATGCGTTCGAATGTTCGGAGCACAATGTTGTCGGTAGCATCGTAAGTGTTGCTCGTTACCAGTATGCGTATAGGTTTGCCTGTCGCGTTGGCGTCGAGGAGCAAGCCGAGCAGGATCGCGCGAAGCGTCTGTGACTTACCAGTTCCAGGAGGCCCCCAAATCAGCGCGAGGCGCTTCTCCACTGCTTCGTGAAGAGCCTCCCACTGGCTTGCGTTTAGCTCGATACCTTGTGCTTCCAGTGCTGCCTGAATTACGGACCCATTCCGTCCAGTAGGGGTCTGCGATTGCATCGCCGTGTCCCACAGCACATCAGCCACGGGCACATGCGCGCTTGCGGACTTTGGAGCGGCCTTGCCAATAACCGTTGCGGTGGATGAGCCAGCGCTGATTGCGAGCGGTGGGTTACCGATCGCCTTGAGCGTGGTTTTCAACCTGCCGGTGAGGAAGTCCCGCACCTGCTTGTCCAAAACGACATCCCGAGTGAGATCTAGAGTTGGCTCGATCTTCCGAAGGAATGCGTCGACTCGTAGGTCGAATGAAATCGCAACCAGCAAGTGCTCTCGGTCGATTGCCAATAGTTGGGTTCCGGTCAATGTCGTGGCGTTTCCAAACTCACCAATCCACGAAGGGAAATTAGTTGGCAGTGAAATCCCCCCAGTTAAGTCTCGCACCTGCTTGGTATGGAAGTCAGCCATCGATGCAGGTGATATTGCACAGAGAAAATCACCGGGCTCGAACTTCGCCTCGCGTGAATTGGATCCCAGCCGGTAGATTCGCACTCCGGGACGCATCGGAATGCCGAGCAACGCCTCTGCTTCTATGAGCGCAGCTCCGGTGAGTTCTATCTCAAGGCGTGCTGCAAGATAGCGAGCCTCTCTCTCATGAACCGGCGTGGCCATAGAAATGTTGTGCTCAAGGGCCGCAACCTGTGCGTTCAGTCGGGCGAATGCGTACCAGATTTGTCCGTCAGCGCTCACGCCGCGGAGCATCGATGGCGCTTTGATGTCAGAAATTTTTGGGGCGCGGCTCCGCAGCATACCCTTCAGGTCATCGCGGAGCCGACGGACAATGGACGAGGTCGCCCAGAGCTTCGTCGTAACAGTTGATCGGAGCTGTCCAACTTGCTGGCTCCATGGCCTAGGACTTCCCATTCTGGTCCAGATCTCGTGTGCGCGTTCGGACGGTACCTGATCCGAGAGTGGATCCTCGAATATGGTTGGAACGTGGAAGTCGTTTAGCTTCGCGCCGGGCTTCGCAGTAGGCCTATAGTGCCGTGCTAGCTGCAGCAGCGAATAGTAGTGAGGGATTGGTGCAGCTACGAGTGCCTGGATGGCGTTCCGCACGATCGTGATCGGGGCGTTTGCAGATCGGATCTTCGCGTTCTCAATGATCTCCTCGGCTGGGAACAGCCAGGCGAGCTTCTTGAGGCTGCCGTCTGCGAGCACGTGCTGCAAATTGCGCCCGATGACACGGATGATGTGCTCATAGGTGACGCTATCCCAGATGTAGATTTGGACAGTTGCTCTAGGGTCTGCCTTGGTCGCGTCCGCCAGTGCCTTGTCGATATATGTGAGAAAATTGAGGAGCTCGCGTGTCTCGGTCTGAGGGCTGCGTGTGTCGTTGACAAAGACCTGAGAATCTACTTTTTCGCTCTGACCGTTAATGTACGAGAAGCCACCGATGCCGAAGGCGAGCGTCAGGCCACTGCCCAAATCGAAGTCAGCTGAGAGAAAGAGGCTGAGGTCCGACCAGCTAGGGATGACGGCAGAGGTGCCGGAGCCACTTGGAATGCTGCTGACGCCGCCTGCCAGTGCCTGTGCCCGCCCCGCAACTACAGTCCTTGTGGCTCGGAGCTTGGGGTGGCAGTCGAACGCTGCGTGATCGGAAGTCAGTGTAGCTAGAGATTGGGCCGTGGTAAGCATGATGTCGCCAAGCGCACGGCGCGCCCCCTTCGGTAGGAAGGCGATCGAGCTCAAATGTCCATCGGCCGCCGCACGCGGTATACAGTGATCGGGATCTGGGACCACGGAGGGATTCCAACTGTACCCCAGATACTCGCAGCCGCTGCAGGCAGTGCCGACGTGATAGTCCAGAGTGTGCCACGGCGTCGCCAAAACGTCGCGCAGTTCCACGCCAAAGAAGTGTCGTAGCCGGGGCGAGAACACGTCAATCTCAAGCGTTTCGATATCCTCCGCTAGCGCGTAGCGGAGTTCGTCAGTAGTGGGAATGGCGGCGGCGTCACGCTTCGTCGCCTGCAATCGCACGATTGCTGACGCCTCATGCGAACCAGGCCAGATTGCCGCCTCAGCCACCACTGCGTAGCGATCGGTGAGGCTATGGTCATGTAACCATCCCGCCAGTGCCAGCGAGTAGTAGGTGATCTCGGCGAAATAGGAAGCGCTCGGCTCTGCTGTCATTTTTATGTCAATTACACGCAGACCAATACGGCCGTCGGGATCGTGTACGGAGCCGTCGGCCTCTACGATGCGGCCGACATCTTTAGGTGCAAGCACTTGGATGAGGTCGGGAATGAGCTTGCCGAAGGTAAGATCATACGTCGAGGCCATAACGTTGATGCTCATGGCGGCTTTGAAACTCTGCCCAACCTCGAAGGCTGGGCGGACCAGAAATGTGCCCGGCAGAGCTTTTAGCATAACATCAATCAGCTTCTGATCTTGGAACCCAGCTCTCGTCTTGGCACCGACTACGGAGTTGCTGCCGAAGGTTACCTCGAGATCTTGGAGCTTTTCCTGCTCCCAGCGATTTCCTTCCTCGGTGAGAGCGTTAAGGCCAGTTCTCACTACCGCTTTGGGTGGCATGCCGAGCTTGCTTCGCTCTGGCTCGTAGGTCTTGTTGTGAGGATAAAGGAGTAGCGCAAGCTGACGAGCACAGCCAGTGCGAAAGTAATTGCTTACAACTCGTTTGCTCAAGTACGGCACTGGCGCCACCTTCCAATTTAAATTTTGTATAATCAGCTCAAAGCGACCTCAAGGAGCATGGCTTCTTTTAGATTGCTTCTCTTCCTCTTCGGAAGTGCCCTGCCGACAAGAAATGCCCTTTTCAGGGCGGTTACATCGATTTCGTTGAAGGGAATCGCCAGCTGGCCGTATCTCTCGCGCCATTCGGCCACAGCTTGACCAGCATCCTCGATGTCGTGAGGAGAGATAGTAAGCTTTGTGATTGGATCCTTGCGCCCATGGCGGAGGATGAAGATGGCATCCCACAAACCACGCTTTCCTTGGCCATGGAGACCCATCCCCACTTCGCCCGGCATCGGTAAAACGCGGGTGACGTAGAGATCTGTCGTTGCAATTGCCTCGGCAAGCGCGAGCCATGCAAGTGCTTCAGTATGCCTATAGCTGAACACCACAATTCCCCTTGGACGGAGAACGCGCGCTACTTCCTGAAAAGCCTGCCCGAGCCCAGATATGAATTTCCGGACGCTACCGGAGTGATTCTTGTGCGCAACTAGACTCTCGCCCATAATCTGTACGCGGGCTAGACTCCCGATGATGCCGAGGGCCTTGAGCCAGGGAGCAAAAAACTGCGCCAGCTCTGAATAAGCTATGTTGTCGAAATAAGGTGGATCTGTCATTACGATGTCGACAGATGCATTTTCCAGGAAGGCGAGTCTTCGAGCACTGCCAAGGTGAATTGCCCCCTTTCGCTTCGCCAAAACCGGGTCGACCGATACGAACTTACCTTCACCTGCCGGCTCCTTAGGAGATCGCGCGTAGGCCGCAGCTTGCTCGAGCTTCCGGACCGTGTTAGGGAAGCTCCCGCGACCGGTGCGTTCGATCCAAGGATTTAATTCCACTGGCCGCTGAATGTGGCGGAACGCTCTCAGCGAGAAGAGTGGGGTCAGCCGCCGCCACCCGTGTGCGTAGGAGGCCATCATGCAGTTGGTAGTAAGATGGTCACTAAACGCCATGGAAATCGCTGAGCGCACCGGTTCTTCCAGCGTACGGATTTCCTTCATGAGCAGCGCAAGATGTAGAAGCTGGCGATCGTTAAAAAGATCAGTCCAGCGCCGGTAACCGTAAGAGACGAGCCGGTTATCCGACCAGCCTTCCGCCTCAATGATATCCTCAGGCAACTCTAGCGTTCCGTCGGACAAACCCTGTTTAAGGGCGTCGGACGCAGCCTCGTACTGTTGCCGGTCTTCATCCGTCGCGCGGCGTAGTGTCCGCTCTGAAATTGGAACGATACGCCGGTCCTTGGTCCTACAGACTGTCTCAACCGCGAATAGGCGCCATTGGGGCGCTCCCCCCCGGCGCCCGAGCTCGATAAGAGGTTCTACATGTCCGCATCCTGGACAGATTGCACGTCCACTCTTGCCGTGTCCGGCGTCACACACAGTGTGAGCCCCGCAACATTTGCAGTCGAACTCGGTGGTTTCAGACGGTAGTACAGCTACCTCGTCGCACTGTGAACAGATTGCATAACGGGTTTGTCCGTCGTCTGAAAGAATGTAGCTCGGATGGGCATCGAATTCAGTCTCACAATATGTACAGTTAACATGCTGCACCCAGAAGTGGTGTAATACTAGATCACTTCCCGACCTATGAAATAACGTCACTTGTTCACCGACCCGGCTCATGAGTGTCTTGAGCGCTGGCTGCAGATCTGGCATTCCGGCTGCATCTAGTTCGAGCTGGCTTACGGCGCAGGCTACTGGGTCAACATCGCATCCATAGGCAGTCGCGCCGAGGCGGGAAGCTTCAAAGACAGAGGTGCCTCCTCCGACAAAAGGGTCTAGAACCGTAGCGCTGCGAAGGTCAGCCTCTCCATAATAGAGCGAGTCGAAATCTGACCCAGGGGCATTGGTCACGCCGATAAGAAGACTGCGAAACACCGATGGGAGGCGTCGTGCAAACCATTTGTGTGCAGTGTATATCGGCCTTGGCCGACGCCCATCACGCATAGCAAAACGGACGAGTGTGTCGACTGGAATTTCATCAGCTTCGGCGAGTGAAACTGATGGAATAGATATTCGGGCTTTTCTTGGCGGTGTGGAGGCCGAGGCATTCTCCAAAATGTTGGACTCACTCACTGAAATTTACTCGCTTCAAGAAGGTTTGCACCCAAGCCCAGCCTATAGGGGGCATTGTAGTTCTACAAGGCGGGGAAGATCAGTTCCACATGAAAGCTGTCCCAGCTGTGAATACGAATTTAATCATCTTAACCTTTGGGGTGGTACTAGTCATCAGGGTGATGGGTTTTTTAAGAAGAGAGCATCCCGAAAATAACGTTGTTATTCAATGCAATCTCCCCAACCCACTCACCCTAACCACCTCCCTCGTCACTGCCTTATCCCGCATCCCACGGCCCGTCTCTACCAGCGTGAGCCAGTCCCCTGCGCGGGTGATGCTGGTGTATACCAGCTCCCGCGTGAGGATGAGGTTGGTGGCGTTGGGAGCCGAAGACCCCTTGATGTTGCCGCTACCATCGCTTGAGCACCTACTCGGTGCCCGGGCTGCTCTCCTCTGTCTCTACCTGCCCGCGCCGTTGCAACCAGCGCATCACCAGCCAGCACAGCGCGGCCCAGGCCGCTCCGGCTGTCCAGCCGGCAAGTACATCCGTTGGCCAATGCACGCCGAGGTAGACACGGCTCATGCCCACCAGCAGAGTGAGCAGGATCGCCAGTATCAGCAGGTAGGCCTTTAGCCTCAGCGCTGGCTGTACACGGATGAGCAGGGCGGCCAGGGTGAGGTAGGTAACGGCAGACATCATCGAGTGGCCGCTGGGGAAGCTCGCGGTGTAGACCATGGCTTCATGCGGCACGAGGTCGGGCCGAGGGCGATCGAAGCCCATCTTCATCAACGTGCTGAGCAGCATGCCGCCGGGCACCGCGACCGAGGCAAAGAGTGCCGCACGATGGTGCCGGGCGAGTAGCAGGTAGCCCAGGGCACCCAGTGTGATCACTACCAGCACGCCGACACCACCGAGCGCGGTAAAGTCTCGCCCCATTTCCTCGACCCAGCCCGGGCCGAGCGGATCAGTGTGATCGGCAGGATTGCGCAGGGAGAGCAGCAGGGTCTCATCGATGCTCTGGGTCTCTCCCTCGATGACGGCATCGGCCAGCTCGATGAACCCCCAGACCCCGCCGGAAAGTACCGAGACACACAGCAGCATTGCCAACTCGTAGCGGCCGAGCCGAGCCAGCAGGGAAAGTCCGTGGCGTCTCACATGTTCGATTTTTCTGTAGTGCTTCATTTGCAACTCCCTTGCTTTGATAACGACACGCGACGCCTTTCAGACAGCCCTGGTGTGGCTGCGTTATTGCAACCTCCCCAACCCACTCACCCTCACTACCTCCCTTGTCACCGCCTCATCCAGCATCCCGCGGCCAGTTTCAACCAGCGTCAGCCAGTCCCGCGCGCGGGTGATGCCGGTGTAGACCAGCTCCCGGGTGAGGATGGGGTTGGGGGCGTCGGGAAGCAGCAGGGCGGTGTGGGTGAATTCCGAGCCCTGGGATTTGTGTACCGTCATGGCGAATACGGTTTCCACCGCCTGCAGGCGGCTGGGCAACACCCACTTGATGTTGCCGCTGCCGTCGCTGGCGGGAAAAGCGACGCGTAGCAGGGTGCGGTCGGGCGATTCGGTTGCGCTGCGGGCCTCGGGCACGGCGAGGGTGATGCCGATATCGCCGTTCATCAACCCCAGGCCGTAGTCGTTGCGGGTAACGAGCACCGGGCGACCTTCGAACCAACCCTGTTCCAGCTCCAGGTCGCTGGCCTTGAGCCAGCCGGCGCGGCGCAGCGCGCGGCCGATGCGTGGGTTCAAGCCTTGTATGCCCCAGGGGCCTTTCCTTAGCGCGCACAGCAACTGAAAGTGGCCGTGGGCGGCGAGCACCTGGCGGGCCCAGTCGTCATAGGGTTGGCGGGCTTCGCCTTCGCCGAAGAAGGGCTGTGCGGGGCGCGCTGCCTTCAACACTTCCAGGTAATGGCCGTAGCCAACCGGCGGGGCGATGGGCTCGCCGCGGCGGTCGTGGCGGTCTTCGCCGCTATTGGCGAAGCCGGCCGGGTTGCCGTTCACCACCAGGCGATCCAGCGCCGGGTCGTCGGCGTCCGCCAGGGCGAGGCGGGCGATGTCGGCGAAGCCCTGCTGGAAGATCTCGCGCACGGCGCGCTTCTTCTCTTTCTGCCCATGATCGGGTCCGAGCGGGCGGTTTACCGCCTCGGCGAGCTGGCCGATGCCGCTTGCCGCATCGAAGCGGTGGCTTACTCGCAGCATGGCGATGGCCTGGTCCAGCGGCTGGCCCGCTTCGTCCCGGTACTGTTGGGGAATTGGCGTGCCGGTCACCCGTTCCAGCCAGTCGCAGATGGCCGGGGTGTAGTGGCCGCCTTCGGCGCGCTGGCACAGGTCGCCGAGCACGGCGCCGGCCTCCACCGAGGCGAGCTGGTCCTTGTCGCCGAGCAGGAGCAGCCGCGCCCTGGGCGGCAGGGCGGTGAGCACGGCGGCCATCATTTCGATATCCACCATCGAGGCTTCGTCGATCACCAGGGCGTCCAGCGCCAGTGGGTTGCCGGCGTGGTGGCGAAAGTGGCGGGTATCCGGGCGTGAGCCCAGCAGCCTATGCAGCGTGGTCACCTCGGTGGGAATGCTGTCGCGCAAAGTTGAGATATCCACACCCTGTTGGCCCACGGCGGCGGCCAGTTCCACCAGCGAAAGCCCCTTTACCTGCTTGGCGATGGATTCGTTGAGGCGTGCGGCGGCCTTGCCGGTGGGAGCGGCTAGGCGAATGCGCAGCGGGCGCGGGGCGCTGGAGCCGGCCTGGGCGGGTTCACCCAGGGCCAGCGCCTGCAGCAGCGCGAGCAGCTTGACCACGGTGGTGGTCTTGCCGGTGCCGGGGCCGCCGGTGATCACCGCGAAGCGCGAGCGGCTGGCGAGTGCACAGGCGGCCTGCTGCCAGTCGAGGTCATGGCTTTGGGGAAACAATGCGGCCAGCGCTCGGGCCAGGGTGGCGGTATCGGCTTCTGCCTGGGAGGGCGCCTCAGTGGCGAAAGCAATCCGGGCGCCGATCAGCCCGCGAATGTCCTGCTCGTACTGCCAGTAGCGGCGCAGGTAGAGCCGCACGTTGCCATCGCGTTCGCTGCGCACCAGCGGGGTGTTTCCGGCCAGGAGCGTGTTGCCGTCCGCCACTAGGGCAGGGTGGTTCAGGGCGGCTTGCCAGGTGGCGAGGTCGAGTTCGGCCAGCAGGTCGCTGGGCAGCGGCGGCGGGTCGCTGAGGTCGTCGCCTTCCGGCGGCAGCGAGAGCGCCAGGTCGGGGGCGGCCAGGGTCTGGGCGAGATCGAGACACACATGGCCGCGGCCGAGCTGATGGCTGGCAAGGGCAGCGGCGAGCAGCAGCAGGGGAGGGGCGTCGTTCACCTCGCGCTGGAAGAAGCTGGCCAGTGCCCGGTCCAGCGCGCGCAACCAGCCGCGCTCCACCCAGCGGTCGAGCAGGGCGAAAAGCGCTTGGGTGTCGTGAAGCGCGGCCAGGGGCAGTTCCGGCCTGGCGGGTTCGCTCTTGCCTGGTGCGTCGCTAAGGCCTGCTTCGTTGCTAGCGTCTGCTTCCTCACCAAGATCGGCGAACAGGTCCGGGGTGGCGTCGTCGTGGTGCTTGCTGCGCTTGCTCATGCCGGCGCCTCCGTCATGTTGCGGGTGCCTGCCGCTTGGGTGTCGCCCTGGAACAGGGCATCCAGCGCTTCGATCAGCTCCCG
The DNA here is from genome assembly GCF_002930105.1 of Billgrantia saliphila. Lineage (GTDB taxonomy): Bacteria > Pseudomonadota > Gammaproteobacteria > Pseudomonadales > Halomonadaceae > Halomonas > Halomonas saliphila. Next base: position 115,919 of record NZ_PJRN01000009.1, read on the forward strand.
CGGGGGGCGCTCGGCGTGGACGCCGCGGCTCTCGGCATTGGCGCCGCGCAGGAATACGGTGAGCGAGCCGCCGATGTGGCGGTCGTAGTCGTACTCCGGCAGGCGCGCCTTGAGCAGCCGGTGCAGGGCCAGCAGGTAGAGCGCGTACTGCAGGTCGTAGCGTTTCTCGGCCACCGCCTCGCGCATCGCCTCGGGGCTGTAGGCGCTATCGTCCGGCCCCAGGTGGTTCGATTTCCAGTCAGCCACGTAGTAGCGCCCTTCGTGCTCGAACACCAGATCGATAAAGCCCTTGAGCATGCCGTTGAGGGTGTCGGCATCCAGCGCGGGGCGCGGAAGGCTGGCACCTGCGTTGTTCTCTGGGCTGGGGAGTGTGTAAGCACTTACGAGGGCGTCTAGCCGGCGGGTGTCGACCTGGCGTGAGGCGAACCAGAACTCCATCTCCACCTGATAACTCGTCAGCGTTTCGAGCGTGAGACTGCCCGCGTCATTGGGTAGCGGCAGCGGAGCGGCGAGCAGGGTGCCGAACCAGGCATGCAGGGTATTCAGCCACGGCTGCCAGCCGCGCACCTGGCAGCGCCGGGCCAGGGTCTCCTCGCGCAGGGCGGGGTCGCGGGCCACGCGGGCGAAGCCGTGCTCGCCGGACCACTCTAAAATCCCATGGAGGAACGTACCGGGACCTGGGCCTCTCGGAAAACGGTGCAAGGAGGGCACTGGTTCACTCTGGCCGCTGTCGCGGGGTTCCTCGATCACTTCCAGCGCGGTGGCCTCCATGGCGGTGGCCGGTTCCGGCAGGCCACCGTTTCGCTGCGCTTCGCTTTCATGCGGGCTCGGTGGTAAGTCAGCCCTTACTGGGGCGCTTACCATGTCTCCCGAGAGGCGCAGCGCCGAGTAACTGGCGATCCACCAGTGCTCACGGGCGGGGCGCGTGGGTGTGCGTGCTTCGCCCAGGGCGTCGTCGCGCTCTGTCTGGGTGACGGTCTGGGCGTGGGCCGGTGGCGCCGGGGCGATCTCGATGGCTGCGCAGTCGCCCTTCAGGCGCTTGAGTGCTTCACTGAACCCGGTCGGCCCGAGCAAGTCGCCGTTGGCCAGCAGTTGGCCGATGGCGCTGCCTTCGCCGCCCTTGAGCGGCGCCATGCCGAGCCAGGTGGCGTGGCGCGAGCGGGTCAACGCCACGTAGAGCTTGCGCAGGTCTTCGCCCAGGCGCTCGCGGTCGACGGTGGCCAGGGTCTCCTCGTCGGCTTCCAGGCTGATGCGCAGCCGGCCCTCGGCGTCATGCCAGCGCAGCGGCGAGTCGTCCTTCTTCGTCGGGCGGTGGCTGCAGATGAAGGGCAGGAACACCAGCGGGTACTCCAGTCCCTTGGACTTGTGAATGGTGATGACCTGTACCAGGTCGGCGTCGCTCTCCAGGCGCAGCTTGTGGGTGTCGCCCTGGCCTTCGGGGTGGGCGATGGATTCGGCGAGAAAGCGGATCAGCGCGTGTTCGCCGTCGAGCTCCTGGCTGGCGTGTTGCAATAATTCGCCTAGGTGCAGCAGGTCGGTAAGCACTCTCTCACCATCTACGAATGTCTGCACAGGCGAATCGCTGCGTTGCTCGGTGCTCGTAAGCTCGCCTAACCCCACGTTATGTCTCGCTTCCTGTGCGCCGAGCGCCTTGCGCTTCATCCCGTTCGACGATTCGTGGGCAGGCCCGCTATTTAAGAGCCGCGTGGCGACCTCGAAGTCGTGGATGATCTTGCGCACCAGCGGCAACACGCCTTGGCGCTGCCACAGCCGGTGGTAGTCGCGGAACTGCAGCACGCGGCTTTCCCAGGCCAGTTCGTCCTCATTCAAGCGATCCAGCGTGGCGATATCGAGCCCCAGCACCGTGGAGGCCAGGGCGGTGCGCAGCAGCCTGTCGTCCTCGGGTTCGGCGCAGGCGCGCAGCCAGGCGTCGAGCTGGGCGGCGACCGGCGAGGCGAACACCTTGTCCTTGTCGGAGAGGTAGACGCTCTTCACGCCGCGCCGGGCCAGCGCCTGGCGGATCGCCCGCGCCTCGCCCAGGCCATTGACCAGCACCGCCATATCCGAGGGCTTGAGCGGCTGTAATTCGCCCTGTTCGTTCTGGAAACCGGTACTTCCGCGCTGGCCCTCGTTGAGCAGCTCCACCATGACGGAGGCGCAGCGCTCGGCCATCTCGCCGTGGTAGGCGGTCTTGGAGAGCGGCTCGTCGCTTTCGAGCTGCCATAGGGTCATGGCCGGCAGCGGCTTGCCCTGCCGGGTGAGTGAGTCCTTGCGCCCTTTGGCTCCTACGCGATGGAAGGGAACCGGATTGCTGCCGTCGGCTTCCTTGAACAGGAAGGCGCCGGGCGGGTGCGCCTCGGCGAATTCGAAGCAGCGGTTGACCGACTCGACCATCTCGCTGCTGGAACGGAAGTTGGTGCCCAGGGTGACGTGTCGGCCTTGGGTGTCGCGGCGGGCGCGCAGGTAGGTATGGATGTCGGCGCCGCGGAAGGCGTAGATCGCCTGCTTGGGGTCGCCGATCAGGAAGACTCCACACTCGCGGCGGTTCTCGCGGATGCGGTACACGCAGTCGAAGATGCGGTACTGCACCGGGTCGGTGTCCTGGAATTCGTCGACCAGGGCGACGGGGAACTGGCGGCGGATCTGCGCGCCCAGCGCCTCGCAATTGGGGCCGGTGAGCGCCCGGTCGAGGTGCGTGAGCAGCTCGTTGGGGCCCATCTCGGCGCGGCGTTCCTGCTCGCGGTCGAGCCGCGCGCGGCACCAATGCACGGCGTGGGTGAGCAGGTCGGCGTAGGGATCGGGCAGGGCGTGAAGCTCGTCCTGCAGCGCTTCCAATGCGGCCAGGGCGGGGTGGTTCGGTGGCTCGCCCTTGAGCCAGATCTCGGCCATGCCCTGGGGCGTGAGGCGCTTCCAGGCGGCCTCGGTCAGGCCGGGCCATATGGCGTCGCACTGGCACCACTCGCGCAGGGCACCGAGCCAGGTGGCGCGGCTCCTCGCATTGAAGCTCTGGCCCTTGAAAGCTTTCTGCTGGGCGGCCTCTTCGAACAGCGCCTCGCACTCGTCGATCCAGACCGACCACGGCGCCTTGAGCTGGGCCAGGCGCTCGGCGGTTTCCCGTTGAGCGTTGGCGACCGTCTCGGCCGGGGGCGGGGCGCCCTTGTTGAGCGCCTCGGCTTCGGGCATCAGCCCGCGCACCGCCTGGTGCAGCTGCTCGGGCGTGCTCCAGTGGCGTACCACGCTGGCCAGTTCGTCGGTGTTCAGCGGGTAGTAGAAGCTGCGCCAGTAGTCGCGCACCACCTCGAGTTCCAGCTCGGTCTGGTCGTTTTCCAGGTCGAGCGAGAAGAGGCTACCGCTGTCGAAGGCGTGCTCGCGCAGCATGCGGTAGCACCAGCTGTGGATGGTGGAGACGGCGGCCTCGTCCATCCATTCGGCGGCGAGCTGCAGGCGCCGGGCGCAGGCGGGCCAGGTGGCGGGGTCGTATTGGTCGCGGAGGGCCAGGAGCAGCGGATCTTGTGGCGTCGGGGCTGGTCCGTCGACAGGCCTCGGCGAGGGCGCTGTGAGCCCATCCCTGGGCGCTACTTTTTCCTTCCCTGGAAAAAGACCCTCGCTACGGCCTGTCCCCGGTGCCCCGTCGGCATGCTCAGCATCTCCGCTGGCTGGTTGAAGGAAAACATTAGCCGCCTCGACGAGCCGCGCGCGGATGCGCTCGCGCAGTTCCTGGGTGGCGGCGTTGGTGAAGGTGACGACGAGAATTTCCGGCGGCGTGAGCGGGCGTTCGAAGGCGGCGTCGTCGGATTCCGAGCGGGCGCCTAGCACAAGGCGCACGTAGAGCAGGGCGATGGTGAAGGTCTTGCCGGTGCCGGCGCTGGCCTCGATCAGGCGACTGCCGTGAAGCGGAAACGCCAATGGGTCTAGCTGCGCGACCTCGCTCATTTTTGCATTCCCCCTTTCTCTTCCTTCTTCCCTCTTCCCTCTTTGTTTTTTTCTTCTTTCTTGTCGCCTTTCACGGCGAGGTGCACCGGGGCGAGCAGGCGATCGGTGAGTTCGGCGAAGCCGAGTTTGTCCTGGCGGGCTTCATATAGCGCAGTGAAACTCGGCCAGCGGTGGGCGAGGTAGGCATTGCGGCCCGCTTCACCGGCGTTGAAGTCATCGCCGTTGTAGGCGCTGGCGGCGGCGCGCCAGGCGTCGCTGTCGCGCTCACTCTCCGGCGTTCCCAGCTTGCTCAGCCAGACGAAGGCGGTATCGCAGGCCAGCGGTAGCGGCACCTGCATGCCGGCCTGCCAGGTGCGGACGATCTCGCGCAGGTGCCCACGAGCCGCTTCCGGGTCGAGGGGCGGCAACGTCACGTGGCCGGCCTTCGAGAGAAGCAGTGTGGTCATGGGCCTGTCGTTCAGGTGCCCGGCCAGGTGCGCGACCCAATGGCGCAGAATATGCGACCAGCGGTACTTGCCTTTCTTTACCAGGCTACTGCTGGTGAGCACCAGGCGGCAGCGCTCGCCTGATTCGCTCAGGCGCAGCTCGTCGAGCCAATCTTCCAAGGGGGGCGCGCCGAGCACGCTGAGCTGCACCGGCTCGGGCTCTTCGATGGCATGGGGCCACGTTTCCAGGGCTTCTTCGTAGGCTTCGAACAGCGATTCCATCGGTTCGGTGAGCTGCTCGCGCATGCGCTCACCGAAGGCGCCCATGGCCAGCACACCTTGGCCCTGCAGACGGTCGAGGGAATCGAGCATGGCGGGCATGCGGTCTTGGCCTTCGTCCACGGCGCGGCGCTGCTCGCGAATCAGCAGGTCCTGCAGTTGCCAGTTGGCGAGGCCGTCCAGGTCGAAGGGTTCGTGATCGAGGCTGACGATGTCCTCGCGCTCGAGGAAGACCTTGAGGCGGGTGGTGAAGAAGGCCTTGGCCGGGTCGCGCAGAAAATTGCCGAGCTGGGCCAGCGTCAGCGGCGTGTCCTGCGTGTATGGCTCCAAGTCGAGGGGCGCTGCTTCCGCCGTCGCTTCGCCATGCACCTCATGCCACTCATGCGCATAGGTGAACAGGCGCCGGGCGGCCACGTCTCGCTCGGCCTGCTGTGCAGCGGTGGGGAAGTAAGTGCGGCTGAACGGTTGCAGCGGGTGCTCGGTAGTGAGGGCTTCGAGCAGGTCGCTGCCGTCAGTCGTGTGCCAGCCGGCCTTGAGATGGTCGCGCAGCTGGCCGACCAGCACCGAGGGCGGCTTCTCGGCGTTGTCGACGATGCTGCGTCCCACCCAGCTCACGTAGAGCTGCTCGCGGGCGGAGAGTAGCGCTTCCAGAAACAGGTAGCGGTCGTCCTCGCGGCGCGAGCGGTCGCCGGGGCGGTAGTCGCCGTTCATCAGGTCGAAGTCCATCGGCGGGTGGCTGCGCGGGTAGTCGCCGTCGTTCATGCCTAGCAGGCAGACGCGCTTGAAGGGGATGGCGCGCATCGGCATCAGGGTGGCGAAGTTCACCGCGCCGGCCATGAAACGCTGCGACAGGCTCGACTCGTCGATCTGCCCCAGCCAGTGTTCGCGCACCACGGAGAGCGGCAGCGGACGTGTCAGCCCGGCCTCCTCGGCGCTCTCCTGCCACTCCTGCAGCGTCTGTTCAAGCTGGGCCAGCATCAGGCTGTCTTCGGGGGCGTCGGCGAGAAAACTGGCTTCCAACAGGGCGCGCAGGCGCTGCACCCAGCCGGCCACGTCGTTGGGCTCGCGCAGGGTGCGCCACTGCTGCTCCAGGGTTTCCAGCAGCGCAGCCAATGGCCCGGCCAGTGCCGCTTCCAGGCCGCCGATGTCGTCGAAAGGCTCGATGCACTGCCACGGCCCGCTGGCGGCTTCGCCCACGGCGTAGCCCAGCAGCAGCCGGCGCAGGCCGAAGGCCCAGGTGTTCTGCTCCATGCCCTGTGGCAGGTCGAGGCTGCCGCGCTGGCTGGCGTTGAGCCCCCAGCGGATGCCGGCGCCCTCGATCCAGCGGCGCAGGGTGGGTACGTCGTCTTCCTCGATGCCGAAGCGTGCGCGCAGGGCGGGCACGTCGATCAGGTCGAGCAGGTCGCTCACCGAGAGGCGCAGCTCCGGCAGGCGTAGCAGTTTCTCCAGCGCGATCAGCAGCGGCAGGCGGTGGCGTCTGCCCTGGTCGGAGAGCGTGAAGGGGATGTAGCGCGGGTCGTCGCGCTCGAGCTGTCCGAAAACCGCTTGCACGTGGGGTGCGTAGTGGTCGATGTCCGGCACCATCACGATCACGTCGCGGGGCCTGAGGTCGGGGTCGGCACTGAAGGCGGCGAGCAGCTGGTCGTGCAGTATCTCTACCTCGCGCTGGGGGCTGTGGGCGGCGTGGAAGACGATGGAGTCGTCGTGGTTGGGGTCCACCGCCGGCCAGGTCTCGCGGGTCTCGTGCAGCGGGCGCAGCTCGCGAATGTCGTCCTGCAACTGCTGCAGCAGGCAGCCGTCGCCCTCGCGCACGAAGGGCTCGAACAGGTCGATGCGCAGCGAGTCGGCGGCGAACAGGCGCTCGTATTGCTGCGCGTCGTCGTGCTCGTCGAGCAGGCGTAGGTAGTCGCGGCCCTGCTTGCCCCAGGCGGCGAGCAGCGGCTGGGCGTGCAGGTGAAGGCTCACCGCTCCTTCCCCACCGGCGTCGCCAACGCCGAGCACGTCGAGCTGGGCCGGCATGCCCTCCTTGCGCCGCTGCCGGTAGCGCTCGGCGCGGAGCAGGTCCTTGTGCTCGATGATGTCGGCCCAGTAGTGCTGGCAAGGGTTGTGTACGCACAGCACCACCTGGCTGCAGCGGGCAATGGCGGCGAGCGCTTCCAGCGACTGCTGTGGCAGCGAGGAGATGCCAAACACCATTACCCGGCGCGGCAGGCCGGCGGGGCGGTTGTCGCAGTTGAGTTCGCGAGCGGCATCGAGGAAGCGGCGGTGCACCATGGCGCGGCTGGAGGTCACGCCGTCGTCGCCTACGTCTTCGATCAGCGCCCGCCAGAGGGCGGGCTGCCAGCGCTGGGTGTCGTCAAGCGGGCTGGCCTGGCCGCGGGCGGAGATCAGCACGTCCTCGCCGCGGCCCCAGGCGTCGAGCCAGTCGGCGCGGTAGACCTGGTACTGGTCGAACAGGTCGGCCAGGCGCTCGGCGAGCTGGTGGTGCTTGCGCAGATCGGTGTCGCCCTCCAAGAAACGGCGCAGCGGGGCGAATTCCTCTCGCGGCATCAGTTCCGGCAGCAGGCGCAGCAGCCGCCAGATCAGGTGCGACTTGTCGAAGGGCGAGGTAGCCGGCACCGCATTGGGGTCGTCTTCCACGTGGTTGAGTACCGCGCGGTAGGCCTGCCACAGAAAGCGCGCCGGTAGGGTGACGTCCAGCGCGGCAGCGATGCCGCTGCCGCCGTCGGCTTCGTCGGCGGCCAGCGCCAGCTTCATCCACTGGCCGATGCCGTTGCTCTGCACCAGGATCGTCTCGTTCTCGAGTGGCGCGAGCGGATGGCGCTTCATCCACTCCACCGCCACGCCGCGCAGGTCCTCCAGGCGGTTGCCGTGAACGACCATGAAGCCGGGGGTGAGGGGCGTGGCGGCAAACGGCATGGGATGTCCTTGGAACGGCGGCGGCAGACTCCCATGGTGCCCTAGGTCGCGCCGTTCCTCTACCTTCGGCCAGCGCTGCTGGGAGCCAGAAACGACGAAGGGGGCCCCAGGCCCCCTTATCAATGTGCAGGCTGAAAAAGCTATTGCTTGCCTGCATTTGCATTGTGCGATGCCGAATTATCAGCGCGGACGGAAGTGGAACTCCTGACGGGAGATCAGGTCGTCATGGTTTCGATCCATGAACAAGAAGATTCCTGGCAGTCTCCCCGCCTGGTCCTCCTCTAGTGAGATATAGCCATCGCCATTCACATCCAGCCGATCGAAGCTGTCCTGGCCGGCTGTGTTAGAGGAGGCGAGGTGCGGCAGAGCCAGGGGGCCTTCGCCCTGTTCGGCCAGGGTGACGCCCGAGGCAAGGGCCAGTGCAAGGAGCAGTGCGCTTTTCAGAGTTTTCATCGTGTCTTTTCCTTCATTGAAAGGGGTGGGAAATTCTCCAGGCCGGCGAGCGCTACTCTTCCCGCCGTAGCACCATGCCGGCGTGATGGAGCACGCCGTCGATGAATTCACCGTCGGCGGTGAAGCCCGTGTCGTCCCAGTACTCGATGGTGTTGCCGGTCACTCGGTAGCGGCCTTGATAAGCGCTCACGCGCTCGCCGCGGGCTTCGTCATAGCGGTTGTTCGGCAGTAGTTCGTGACGTATATGGCCATCGTCGGTGACCCACATGCCGACATAGGGGTGGTCTGCCATGGTGACGTCTCCGGTTGCGGTTGCCGCCTTCCCCAGCAGGGGAAGCGCTGCGGCGGTAGCCAGGGCCAGGCCCAGAAGCGTGGATCTGGATTGGGTGGTAGGTACGGTCATCGGGTTTCCTCGGCAGCGGCCGGGCTCATGCGCTGGCGGTGGGGCGAACCACGATCTCGCTGGTATCCACGTCGTCGGGCTGGGCGATGACATGGGCGATGGCCGCGGCAATGGCGTCGGGCTTGAGCGCGATCTGGCGATAGGCTTGCATCGCTTCAGCGGCGCTGGGATCGGTGATGGTGTCGGCCAGTTCCGACTCCACGACACCGGGATAGACGCAGGTGACGCGAAGCTTGTCGTTCTCCTGACGCAGCCCGTCGGAAATGGCGCGCACGGCGTATTTGGTCGCGCAGTAGACGGCGCCGGTGGGCACCACGTAGAGGCCGCCGATGGAGGAGATGTTGATCACTTGCCCGCTGCCCTGGGCATGCATGGTGGGTAGTACGGCGGCGATGCCGTGCAGCACGCCGCGGATGTTGACGTCGATCATGCGGTCCCATTCGTCGACCTTGAGCGAGGCCAGGGGGGAGAGCGGCATGACGCCGGCATTGTTGATGATGACGTCGATGCGGCCGTGGATCTCCAGTGCGGCATCGGCGAAGGCCTGCACGTCTTTCCGCTGCGTGACGTCCAGCGCACGGGTGTCCACGGTGCCGCCCTCGGCGCGAATGGCTTGCGCCAGCGTCTCCAGCCTGTCGGTGCGGCGAGCGCCGATGACCAGTCGATGTCCGTGACTTGCCAGCAACCGGGCGGTGGCTTCGCCAATGCCGCTGCTGGCGCCGGTGAGAAGAATGACTTTGCTCATGAGAGAAGGACTCCGTTTGGGTGGCTTGTGACGACCCTCTCGCAGGGCTCGGATGATCGATCCTTGAGCGAGACCATGAGCAAGAGCGTCGTTGAAACAAGCCTACGGAGGCGCCGGGAATGCCGACAGAGCCATTCCTATCGAAATATTGCCTAATTCTATTGGTGGGCTTTATTTGGAGGGTTCTATGTTAGATATTGTTGCCTAAAGATGAATCCATCATGAAATGAAAGGGCTTTCGGCATGTCTGCATCGCCTCCTGGCTTTCCTCACGAGCGAATGGTCGAGCGGCTGTATCGGCTCGCGCCGCATGAGGGCTACACCCAATCCTTGCTGGATGGGGTGCGCTTCCTGCGCTCGAATCGCCCCATGAAACATACGCCGGTGCTGTATGAGCCATGCATCGTGATCGTGTGCCAAGGGCGCAAGCGAGGCTATCTGGGCGGTGAAGTGTATCTCTACGATGCCCTCCACTATCTCGTGCTGTCGGTGCCGCTCCCGTTTACGTCGGAAACCGAGGCCAGCCCCGAGGAGCCGATGCTGGCCATTTCCATTCGCCTCGACATGGCCGTGGTGGCGGACCTGGTCTTCATGCTGGACCAGGCGGATGCACGCTCGGCGGCGCCGCCTAGAGGTATGCTTTCCACTCCGCTCGGTGCGCCCATGGCCGACGCCACGCTGAGACTGCTCGAGGCGTTGGCCTCGCCCCTGGAGGCGCAGGTGCTGGCGCCGGGGATCGTGCGGGAGATCTGCTACCGCGTACTGGTCGGCGAGCAGGGCGGAAGCGTGCGCGCGGCGCTTGCCCATCAAGGGCAATTCGGCAGGATCGCCAAGGCGCTTCACCGCATCCACGTGGATTATGCCGAGCCCCTGGAGGTGGGGCGCCTGGCCAGCGAAGTCGGCATGAGTGCCGCGGTCTTCCATGTGCACTTCAAGGCGGTGACGCAGACGTCGCCACTGCAGTACATCAAGTCGACGCGGCTGCACCAGGCCCGGATCATGATGATCCGTGATGGCTTGCCCGCAGCGGCGGCCGCCGCCAGGGTGGGTTACGAGAGCCCTTCCCAGTTCAGCCGCGAGTTCAAGCGCTTCTTCGGACGGCCTCCCGGTGAGGAGGTGCGTGAAATGAAAGCCACGCTGGCGCTGCTGCCCCCGACACAGGTGGCGGGGCTGGCGCTGACGCATTGAGGAGCCCTTCGCTTCGAACTCGTCAATTTCACGATGAGAAGTGGCTTAGTCCGCTCTGTCGCCGAGCGTCTCCCTGTCGAAGGCCGCCGCTTCGGCCAGCAGCCAGTCGATGAAGCGGCCGACCGCGGGCGGCGCGTCACCGGTGGCGGGCACCAGCAGGTCGTAGGTCATGGGCGAGGCGAGAACGTAGCGTTCGCCGAAGGGGCGCACGAGGATACCGCTCTTCAATCGATCCATCGCGATGGGGTGGTTGGCGAGCATGACGCCGCGCCCGGCGATGGCCTGATCCAGGGCCAGGCCGAACAGCGAATAGCGACGCTGCGGCGGGGCGACCCTGTCGCCGACGCCGGCGGCCTCGAGCCATTCCCTCCAGCCGGGAAAGGCGATCCCCTGTCGCGATTCCCAGCCGACGTCCAGCAGGGTGTGGTCGGCCAGGTCGGCGGGTTCGCGCAGGGGCTGGCCCTGTTGCAGCAGCGATGGGGCGCAGACGGGGAACAGCTCATCGGCGAACAGGCGGTGACTCGTCACGCCCGACCAGGGCCCTCGGCCGTAGCGAATCGCCAAGCGCGCGCCGTCGCCTTGCCAGGCGGGCATGGTGAGCGATTGGCTGGCATCGAGGGAGATGCTGAGCCCCTCCGACGAGGCTTCGAAATCCGCTAGACGCGGCAGCAGCCACAACTGCAGGAAGGAGGGCGGGGCGCTCAGCGACAGGGTGGCGGCGCTGCGTGCCCGTTCCCTTGCGGCCGTGACCCCTGCGGCGATGCGCTCCAGGCCGCTGTCGATGTCGGCGGCCAGGTGGCGTCCGGCCTCGTTCAGGCGTACGCCGTTGGCGTGCCGGTCGAAGAGAGGAATCCCCAGCCTATCCTCGAGCTGCTTGATCTGTCGGCTGACCGCGCCGGGGGTGACGCCCAGGCGGACGGCGGCGACCTTGAAGCTTCCTTCTCGTGCCGCTTCGGCAAACGCCCGGAGTGCGTTCAGGGGGAGACGCTCGATCTTCATAGCATGAGTTTTCCTGAGCCTAGGGCGGCAGAGTAATCGTTTGGAGCGTGCGACGGCAACTGCTTGACTGGCGGTATTCACGGTCAAGGAGGCGGTATGGAGCACACCAGGCGATTGACTCGAACTGAGGCTGGGGAATGCATTACCGCGCGCCGCCACATCGACTTGCAGGCGAGCGGCCTGATGGTGCTGTTCTGCCTGGCGCTCGGGCTTCAGCAGGTCGCGATCAAGGCGGTCGCCGCCGATATCTCGCCGTTGGCGCAGATCGCCCTGCGTTCGGCCATCGCGGCCCTGCTGGTGGCGGCCTTGGCCTACCGGCATGGCTTGCGGCTATCCGATTTCCGCGCTCGTCTCGGGCCGGGGTTATTGGTGGGATTGGGGTTTACCGCGGAATTCGTGTTCGTGGCGTGGGGGCTGAATCACACGCTGGCATCGCACATGTCGGTGTTTCTCTACACCGCGCCGGTGTTCGCCGCACTGGGGTTGCACCTCTGGGTGCCAGGCGAGCAACTGACGAGGCGGCAATGGGCGGGGGTTGGGCTGGCCTTTGCCGGTATGGCCACGGCAATGGCACCGGCGACCGGTATCGAGAATGCCGGTGCCATTCTGCTGGGCGATGCCCTGGGGCTACTGGCGGGCCTCTCCTGGGCTGCGACCACGCTGGTGATTCGACGCTCGTCGCTTTCCGAAGCGCCGCCGGTCCAGACATTGTGCTACCAGCTCGCTATCGCCGGCCTGCTGCTGTTGCCCGTCGCCACGCTACTGGGGGATCTCGGTCGCATCCATGCGACCGGCGCCGTCATCGCCAGCCTCGCCTTCCAGACACTGGTGATCTCCTTTGCCGCGCTGCTGCTCTGGTTTTCGCTGCTGCGTCGCTACTTCGCCTCGCAGCTGGGCATCTTCTCGTTTCTGTCGCCGATATTCGGCGTGCTGTTCGGCGCCGCCCTGCTCGGCGAACCGTTGACGACGAACTTCATCGCCGGTGGCATTGCGTTGCTGGCCGGACTGCTGATGGTGACGCGCTAGGTTCTCGTTCCGCCGATTTACAGCTCGCCGGCCAGGTGCTTATCCACCAGCTCGAGGCGGTCCTGGCCCCAGAACGGTTCCCCTTCGACGTCGTACCACGGGACGCCGAAGCAGCCGGCCGCCAGGGCCTGCTCGCAGGCCGCGTCGAGGCGCTGCTGCCCTGGCTCCGCTTCCGCTTCCTGCAGCAGCGCCCGGCCATCCAGGCCGCAGGCGTCGGCGATCTCGCCTAGGGTGGCGAGGTCGGCAATGTCTCGCTCCTCGGCCCAGCAGGCCCGCAGTATGGCCAGCGTCAGTTCGGCGATATCGTGCCCTCGGGCCTGGGCGGTCAGCGCCAGGCGCGCCGCCGGTCGGTCGTCGGTGGGGAAGTGCTTGGGTTCCACGTTGAGCGGAACACCGAGCAGGCGCGGCCAGCGCCTCAGCTCCACCAGGCGGTATGCCTGGCGCTCGGGTGCGCGCTTGGGGAGCGGCAGCCCGCCGGTCCGGGGGAAGATCGCGCTTACCGTGATCGGCACGTAGTCGACCGTGGCGCCGTGGCGGGCGGCGATCTCGCCGAGCCGGGCGTGACCCAGGTAGGTCCAGGGCGATACCAGACTGCAGTAATAGGTGATGCGCTTGGGCATGCGTTGCTCCTCGCTGGTGGTGCTTGCGTCCACGGTGTGCGCAGGGGAAACCCCTGCGTCCGCCACGATGCCGGACTCGCCAAGTTGCGACTGGTCCAGTGGTTCAATCGCCGGCCTGTTGCTCCTCGCGGTAGGCGGCGATCACCTCTCGGGCGATCCGCATGCCGTCCATGGCGGCCGGGAAACCGCAGTAGGGCACGCACTGCAGCAGCACCTCGCGTATCTCCTCCTCGCTGCAGCCGTTGTTGAGCGCGCCGCGCAGGTGCACCTTGAGTTCGTGGGGGCGGTTTAGCGCGACCAGCATGCCGACGTTGATCAGGCTGCGGGTGGGGCGCGCAAGTCCCGGCCGGTTCCAGATGTCGTTCCAGCAGTTGCGCGTCACCAGTTCCTGGAGCGGCCAGCCGAACTCGTCGGCCTGGGCCAGGGCATTGTCGACGTAGGCGTCGCCGAGCACCTCGCGGCGCGTGGCGAGTCCGTTCGGATCGAGACGGTCATGGGGCGAAGTCATGGCACACTCCTCTCATTCGGCCATTCAATGTGCGGCGAACCGGGCGGTTTGCCAAGAGCCGCTGTGCATCCTCACCCCGGGGGCGTTCAGCGATAAGCGTCCTGGTAGCGCTTGCGCAGCTCGTTCTTCTGCACTTTACCCATGGTGTTACGCGGCAGGGAGTCGGCGAAGAAAACCCGCTTGGGCTGCTTGTACTTCGCCAGCCGATCCTGGAGATGGCCGAGCACCTGGCGTTCGCTGAGTTCCGCGTCCGGTTCGGGGACCACCACGGCGGTGACGCCCTCGCCGAAGTCCGGGTGCGGCACGCCGATCACCGCCGATTCCACCACGCCCTCCAGTTCGTCGATCACCTGCTCGACCTCCTTGGGGTAGACGTTGTAGCCCCCCGAGATCACCAGGTCCTTGTCGCGGCCGACGATATGCACGTAGCCCTTCTCGTCGACCATTGCCAGGTCACCGGTGACGAAGAAGCCGTCGTCGAGCAGCTCCTCGCGGGTTTTCTCGGGCATGCGCCAGTAGCCGATGAAGACGTTGGGGCCGCGGATCTCGAGCATGCCGATCTCTCCCCGGGGCACCGACTCGTGGGTCTCGCGGTCGGTAATGCGGTACTCCACTCCCGGCAGCGGCATGCCCACGGTACCGGCGCGGCGCTCGCCGTCGTAGGGATTGGAGAGGTTCATGTTGGTCTCGGTCATGCCGTAGCGCTCGAGGATGGCGTGACCGGTCCTGGCCTGGAAGGCCTGGTGGGTCTCGGCGGTCAGCGGCGCCGAGCCGGAGACGAACAGGCGCATGTTGGCGGTGGTCTCGGGCGTGAGACGCTCGTCCTGGACCAGGCGCGTGTAGAAGGTGGGCACGCCCATCAGCACCGTGCCGTGCGGCATCTCCTCGAAGATCACGTCGGCATCGAACCTGGGCAAGAACAGCATGCTCGAGCCGGCCATCAGGGTGACGTTGCAGCCGACGAATAGCCCGTGGGTATGGAATATCGGCAGCGCGTGGATCAAGCGATCCTCGGCGGTGAAGCGCCAGGCCTCCTTCAGCGTCTCTGCGTTGGAGCCCAGGTTGCGGTGGGTCAGCATGGCGCCCTTGGAGCGCCCGGTGGTGCCCGAGGTATAAAGAATCGCCGCCAGGTCGTCGTCTTCGCGCGGTTCGATGGCCTCGTGCGGGGTGGCCCGTTCGGCGGTGTCCATCAGGCTGCCGTCGGCGTCGGTGCCCAGCGTCTCCACCGCCGGGCAACCGGTCTCACGGGCCACCTCGCGCGCTTCATCGAGGGCGGTGGGGCGGCAGACGAATAGCGCCGGCTCGGCGTCGGACAGGAAGTAGCGGATCTCGTCGGCGGTGTAGCCGGTGTTCAGAGGCAGATAAATCCCGCCCACGCGCAGGCAGGCGAGATAGAGCAGAATCGCCTCGGGGCTCTTTTCGACCTGCACGGCAACCCGGTCGCCGGGAGCCACGCCCAGCTCGATAAGCGCCCCGGCGAGGCGGGCGGTGGCCGATCGGGCGTCGCTGTAGCGGTAGCGACGCCCCTCGCGGGTGGTGATGAAGTCGGCATCGCCGCGATCGCGCATGCGCGCGGTGAAGGTTTCGTACAGGTTCATTTGGCGAATTCTCCCTTGGCCATTTTCCTGGCGCGGCGATTGAGGTCGCGGACCTCGCCGGAGCAGACCACGGTGGCATTGGCGGTGTAGTTCTCGTGGTTGCGCTCGATGTCGTCGAGCACATAGAGGTAATTGACCATGAGCCCGGCGGCCTGCTTCAAGCCCTTGGGCGAGGTGTCGCCCAACCAGTTGATGCGATGCAGCTCGGCGCCGTTGCCCAGGTGGAAGCGCGCCACCGGGTTGAGCGGCAGGCCGGCGGCGTTCTTTTCCTCGACCAGATAGCGCGCGGCCAGCGGTTTGATCACGGCCTTGAGGCGCTCGCTGTGGGCCGGGTCGAGGTGCCAGTCGGGCGCGTCGAGTTCGTGCAACATCTGGCGCAGTTCGTCGGGCAGCGCCTCGTCGTTGCGACGCTCGGCGAGCCAGTGGGCGAACCCGGGGACCGGCGAGAGCGTGACGAAGTGCTTGAGCTGCGGCAGCTCCTGCTTGAGCTCCTGCACCACCTGCTTGATCAGGAAGTTACCGAAGGAGATGCCGCGCAGGCCGGTCTGGCAGTTGCTGATGCCGAAGAAGGCGGCGGCGTCGGCGGACTCGGGATCGTCGATATCGCGGTGCTCGCCGGCCAGGATAGGCTGGATGCGCTGCGGCAGTCCCCTGTGCAGGGCCACCTCGACGAAGATCAGCGGCTCGTCGCCGATCGCCGGATGGAAGAAGGCGAAGCAGCGTCGATCCACGGCGTCCAGCCGCCGGCGCAGGTCATCCCAATCGCGGATCTCGTGGACCGCCTCGTAGCGGATGATCTTCTCCAGGATCGAGGCCGGTGTGTTCCAGTCGATGCGCTTGAGCACCAGGAAGCCGCGGTTGAACCAGGAGCCGAACAGATGCGCGAAGTCGGCGTCGATGGCACCGAGCTCGCGGGTGTCGGAGCGGGGCCGTTCGCGTATTCGTTCAAGCAGCCCTTCGCGCATGCGTACCAAGGCGTGGGTGCCGTTGCTGGCCAGGTTGAGGCGGCGAAACAGCTCCTGGCGACGCGGCTCGCAAGCGTCGAACAGCATCTGCAGACTGGCGTTGTCGCGCTGCTCGCGATAGATCGCATAGGTTTCGTCGATATGCGCGGGGTCGGCGGCGAAGTCGCTGGCCAGCCGCTCGAAGAAGCGCGTGCGCTCCTCTTCGTCCAGGCGCTGATACATGGCGAGCGCGCGGCTCGCCAGGCTGATGCTCGAGGCCTCACCGTCGCTTTCGAGCAGTGCCCGACAAGCGTCGAGCATTCGGCTGTGATTGGGAGTGGCCGTATCGCCCTGGCGCCGCCAGAGCCTGGCGTCGCGCTGGGTGATGCTGTTGAACAGCTCCTGCAGGAAGGTCATGTTCATGTCGCGCTCCGTCAGCCCATGATCAGGTTGGGTAGCCACAAGGCGATGCCCGGGAAGAAACACAGCAGGACGATCCCGAGCACCATGCACAGGGCATAGGGCAGGCTGCCCATCAAGATGTCGCGCAGCGAGATGTCCGGTGCGATGCCCTTGATGATGAACAGGTTGAGACCCACCGGCGGGGTGATCAGGCCGATCTCCAGGTTGATCGTCAGGATCACCGCGAACCAGTAGGGGTCGAAGTCGGCGGCGAGGATGATCGGCAGCAGGATCGGGGCGGTCATCACGATTACCGCCACCGGCGGCAGGAAGAAGCCGGCGACCAGCAGGAAGACGTTGATCACGCCCATCAGCACCCAGCGGTTGACCTCCAGCTCGGCGATGGCGCCGGCCACGGTCTGGGTGATGAACAGCGAGGAGAGCGCATAGGCGAACACCTCGGCGCAGGCGATCACCAGCATGATCATCACGCTCTCGCGCAGCGAGTCGCGCATGATCAGCTTGATGGGCCCCACCTGCCACATGCGGTAGATGATCACGGCCAGCGCCAGGCACAGGAAGGCGCCGACACCGGCGGCCTCCGAGGGCGTGGCCACGCCGCCGTAGAGCGCGAACAGGATGCCGCCGACCACTGCCAGGAAGGGCAGCACGCGAACCAGTGCTCGCATGTTGGTATCGACATTGGCCTTGATGGTTTCCTTCATCTGGCCGGCGGCCTGCGCCAGTGGATTGGCGTAGCCCCCGGCCAGCCTGCAGGCGATCATCGTCCAGGCCATGAACAGCCCGGCGAGCATGAAGCCCGGCACCACGCCGGCGATGAACAGCCGCCCGATCGAGGTTTCGGTGGAGATGCCATAGATAATCATGGTCACCGACGGCGGGATAAGGATGCCCAGGGTGCCGCCGGCGGCGATGCAGCCCGCCGCCACGCCGTCGGGGTAGCCGCGGGTGCGCATTTCGGGGATGCCCATCTTGCCGATGGCCGCGCAGGTGGCCGGCGACGAACCGGAGAGTGCGGAGAAGATGGTGCAGGCGCCGATGTTGGATACAGCCAGGCCGCCCGGCAGCCGGCCCATCCACAAGTCCAGCGAGCGGTAGAGATCGCGACCGGTGGGCGACGATGCCACGGCGGCGCCCATCAGGATGAACATAGGGATGGCGACGAAGCCGAACTCGGCGATGCGATCGAAGAAGGTCTCGCCGAAATAGATGAGCTCGGGCAGGCCGCGGTCGTAAATCAGTGCCAGCAGCGAGACGCCGCCCAGGGCGAAGGCGATGGGCGTGCCGATCGCCATCAGTACGATCAGGGCGACGGCGACAATAATGCCCAACGTAGTCGGATCCATGCTCAGCCCTCCCCACGCAGGATTTCGGCCACGTACTGCAGCGACAGCTGCGTGGCGCCGACGGCCATCGGCACCAGGCCGGGCCAGAGCGGCGGGTTCCAGACCGTGCCGGTGGTCCAGCCGCCCTCCCAGGCTTCCCATACATAAAGCCAGGAGGCGTAGGCCAGGGCGGCGCAGAAGGCGAGGCCGCACAGGGCGGCAGTCAGTCGCATCAGCCGACGTGCGATGCCGCCCAGCGCATCCGGCAGAATGGTGATGGCCACGTGGCCGCCGGTCATCAGCACGTAGGGGCTGCCCAGCAGCATGGCGGCGGTGACCGCGAGCACGGTGAACTCGGTCTGCCAGCTGGTGCTCATGCCGAGCACGTAGCGTACGAAGACCATCTGGCAGATGACGGTGACCCCGGCAATGAACAGAATGCCAGCTACATAGGCCAGCAGGCGCGAGAGTCGATCCATCAGGCCGATGTAGGCGCCGACGACGCCAAAGCGTTGCGCAAGGGGTTGAGAGTGGGCCATGGCCATGCAGTCCTCCCGGGGTTCGAAACGGGGGCCACCCGTTGCGGGTGGCCCGGCTCACGCTGGGAAGGGCTGGGCGTCACTCGACGGCCAGGGCGGCGTCGATGATGGCTTGGCCGTTGGGCACGTTCTCGGCAAAGTTCTTGTAGGAGGTCTCGCGGGCGATCTCGAGCCAGGCGTTGTAGTCCTCCTCGCTCATGCGTACCACCTCGACGCCGTTCTCCTCGTAGACCTCCACCATCTCCTGGTCGATGGCGGCGGCTTCGGCGGCAAAGAACTCCTCTGCGGCCTGGCCGGCTTCGGTCAGTGCCTGCTGCTGCTCCTCGTTAAGCTCCTGCCAGGTCTGCTCAGAGATCAGGATCGGCTCGTACATGAACCACAGTGCATAGTCGCCGGGTTCGGTCAGGCATTCGACCTGCTCGTAGAGGCGGAAGGAGATGAACGACATCGACGAGGTGTTGGCCGCGTCCAGCACGCCGGTCTGCATGGCGGTGTAGACCTCCGAGGAGGGCATCGAGGCGATCGACGCGCCGGCCGCTTCCAGCATCTGCTCGAAGGCCGGGCCGGCGGCGCGCAGGTTCTGCCCCTCCACGGTATCGGGCGAGGTAATGCACTGCTCGCTGGAGGCGAAACCGCCCGAGAGCCAGGCGTCGGCCAGTACTCGGGCACCGCCCTCTTGTATCACTTCCTTGATCATCTCCATGAATTCGGAATCGTTGAGGCGCTGGGCGTGCTCGTGATTGCGCACCAGCCCCGGCATCAGCGTGGCGGAGAACTCGGGGTGGCGGCCGCTGGCGTAGTCGAGCGGCAAGGAGGTGATATCGAGGCGACCGCGAACCAGGGCGCTCCATTGCTCGTCGGCCTTGAACAGGGACTGGCCCGGGTGGACCTGGATCTCTAGGCCCACATCGGCCTCGGCCACCTGACGGGCCATCATCTGCACCATCTCGTCGCGGACGTCTCCCTGTCCGCCGGGAAATTGGTGCGAGGCGCGCAGCACGGTATTGGCGGAAGCGGTGCTACTGACGACGAGGGCCAGGCCCAGGGCAGCGAGGGGTAGTGTGTGGCGTTGCATTTGGCGTCTCCACGAGGTTGTTGTTGTGTGCTGTCATGCTTGTGATGTTTATCAGCGACGCTGATGTATACTTCAATAGCCGTTGCGTATACTGATGTCAAATTCGTTACAGTGAATGGAAGGCCGACGGTAGCGGTCGATATCGAGGAGGTAGGCCCATGGCCAACGCCAAGCGCTCCAATGCGCAACGACTGCGAGACTCGCTGGAAAACGCCATCATCAACGGACGCCTGGCGCCCGGCGAACGGCTCGATCCCGAGGCGCTGGGCCGCGAGTTCAGCGTGTCGCGCACGCCGGTACGCGAGGCGATCCAGCAGCTCGTGGCCAGCGGGCTGGTCACGGTCACCCCGAAGAAGGGAACCTTCGTGGCCAAGGTGGGCATCGACCAACTGATCGAGATGTTCGAGGTCATGGCCGAACTGGAGGGTATGTGCGGCAGGCTAGCGGCGCGCCGCATCACCGAGGCCGAGCTTGCCGCATTGCGTGGAACGCTGGAGCGCTGCGAGGCCGCTGCCCAGGCTGGCGACACCGACGAGTACTACTACGAGAACGAGGCGTTCCACGACTGTATCTACGCGGCGAGCCACAATGCCTTCCTGGCGGGGGAGGCGCGCCAGCTCAAGCAGCGGCTAAAACCCTATCGGCGCCTGCAACTCCAGGTGCGCCAGCGCATGCGCAGTTCGCTGCACGAGCATCAGGCGATCGTGGCGGCGATCGAGACCGGCGATCCGGTCGCGGCCGAGTGCGCATTGCGCGACCATGTGCTGATCCAGGGCGAGCGCTTCAGCGATTTCGTCGCCAGCATCCGCGAGTTCGAGAAACCGCTCACCGTCACCGGTTGAGCACGCTGGGTAAAGACCGGTAAACGGCCTCGATTTTCCCCCTGCCGAGGCCTAAAGTGACCGGTCAAGACCCTTGGCTATGCCTGTCGCAGCGCGGCCGGTTGCCTCTCGAAATGCCGTACGAAAAGAAGTGTCGTACGAAAAAGTGGAGTCGCCATGTTTCCCCGCTTTACCCTTCGCTACTCCCGCTTGCCGGAGCGCTTCTACGAGCGCTTCGATCCGGTGCCCGTGCGTGAACCGCGGCTGGTGGCTTTCAACCGGCCGTTGGCCGAGGCGCTGGGCTTCGACCTGGCGGACTTCGATCGCGAGCAGGCCACGCAGTGGTTCTCGGGCAATGCCGTGCCGCCTGGCGCCGAGCCGCTGGCCCAGGCCTACGCCGGGCACCAGTTCGGTGGCTTCGTGCCGCGGCTGGGCGACGGTCGCGCCGTGCTGCTGGGCGAGGTGACCGACCGTGAGGGTCGGCTGCGCGACATCCAGCTCAAGGGGGCCGGGCGTACACCTTTCTCCCGTGGCGGCGACGGCCGCTCCCCGCTGGGGCCGGTGTTGCGCGAGTACGTGGTCAGCGAGGCGATGCATGCGCTGGGCATTCCCTCCACCCGCGCCCTTGCCGCGGTGACCACCGGCGAGCACGTGGTGCGTGGCGTACCGGAACCCGGCGCCATCCTCACCCGCGTGGCCGCCAGCCATATCCGGGTGGGCACCTTCCAGTACTTCGCCGCCCGGGGTGATATCGACGGCGTGCGCGAACTGGCCGATCACGTCATTGGCCGCCATTACCCGGAGCTCGAGACGCTGCAGGATGGCGAGCGCTACCTGGGGTTGCTGGAAGCGGTACAGGCGCGCCAGGCGGCGCTGATCGCCAAGTGGATGGGGGTGGGCTTCATTCATGGTGTCATGAATACCGACAATACCAGCGTATCCGGGGAGACCATCGACTTCGGTCCCTGCGCCTTCATGGAGCAGTACGACCCGAAGATGGTGTTCAGCTCCATCGACGAGGGCGGGCGCTACGCTTATTCCAACCAGCCGTGGATCGCCCAGTGGAACCTGGCGCGGCTGGCCGAGATCCTGCTACCGCTGATCGACGCCGATTCGGAGCGGGCTGTGGGCGTCGCCACCGAGCTGCTCGAGCGCTTCCCCGACCGCTACGAGGCCGAGTGGCTCGCGGTAATGCGCGCCAAGCTCGGCCTGGAGCGAGAGGAGACGGGCGACAGGACGCTGGTCGAGTCCCTGCTCGATGCCATGCACAAGGGACGCGCCGATTTCACCCTGGCCTTTCGCCGCCTGGCGGATGCCGCTGATTCCCGGCAGGGTGACGCTGCCTTCGGCGAGCTGTTCGAGCGGCCTGAAGTGGCCGAAGGCTGGTTGGCGAGCTGGCGCGAGCGGCTCGCCCAGGAGCCGTTGCCCGAAGGCGAGCGGACGCGGCGGATGCGCCTGGCCAACCCGGCCTTTATTCCCCGCAACCACCGCGTGCAGCAGGCGCTGACCGCGGCCATGAATGAAGACGACTACGGCCCCTTCGAGACTCTGCTCGATGTCGTCACCCGGCCCTTCGACGACCAGCCCGGCCGCGAGGCCTATCAGCTTCCGGCAGCGCCCAGCGAGCGGGTCTTCCGCACCTTCTGCGGGACTTGATGGTTCAGCTCCCGCTGAGGCGATCGCACAGCGTACGGGTCAGTTGCCTGGCGGCCGAATCCTCTGCCTCGCCCTGGCGCATGACCAGAAACCAGTGCAGGTGGAGCCCCTTAGCGGTCAGCGCAACCGAGGCCAGGTCGCCCAGCTTCAGGTGGGGCGCAAGCGTCCAGGCTGGCAGGATGCTGACGCCCAGGCCGCCGCGCACCAGGGCCAGCACGGCATCGGTCACCCCGGCACTGATCACCCGGGCCGGCAGCACGCCCGCGGGGCTGAACAGCTGCTCGTACTCGCGCCCCTTTTCCGGCGTGGTGTGGTAGGCGACGTAGGGTTCGGCGGCAACCTCCTCGGCGCTGGCCCACTCTTGCTGTGCCAGGGTGTGTGCTTGCGGCACCACCAGGCGCAGTTCGTCGCGGCGCAGCGAGACGGCCTCGAACCCGGTGGGCGGATGGCTGCCGGCGATCAGGGCCAGGTCCACGTGTCCCTGACGCAGTGCCCGGCAGGGTTCCAGCGAGACATCCGGCACGATCTCTACGCCGATACTTGGATGGCTTGCGGTGAAGGCGGCCAGGCTATCGGGCAGCCAGTGATAGCCGCCGCACGCCTCGACACCCAGGCGCACCACCTCTTCGATGCCCACCGACAAACGATGGATATCGCGTTCGGCACGCTCCAGCTCGGCCAGCACGCCGCGGGCGGCATGCAACAGCCGTCGGCCCGCCTGTGTGGGGGTCAGCCGGCGCTGCCCGCGGGCGAACAACTCGGCTCCCAGCAGTCGCTCTGCCTCCTTGAGCCGATGGCTCAAGGCCGACTGGGTCAGGCCGAGCTGAACGGCGGCGTCGGACACACTGCCGGCGTCGGCGATGGCCACCATCATCTGTATCTGACGAGTGCTGAGCCGTGTTGGCATATTAATTTATTTCATGAAATGGCGTATTTAAATCAAATTTAAACGTCTGGTGGCCCCTCGTAAACTGTTCGTAGGCACAACTCGTAGATACGGTTCGTAAATACAATGACAAGACAGGAGGGCAGCCATGGCTAGGCACGAAGGCAAGCCGGCACGCGGCGCCACGGTGGACCTGACGCAGGAGGCGGTGCATTGGGACCAGCCGATGAGCTACGGCGAGTACCTGCAACTGGGGCCGCTGCTGTCGGCGCAGCAGCCGGGAACCGATGAGCATGACGAGATGCTGTTCATCGTCATTCATCAGGTCTCGGAGCTATGGCTCAAGCAGTGCCTGCACGAGGCCCACGCCGCGGCGGCCAGCATCGCCACCGATCGGCTGCGCCCGGCGTTCAAGATGCTGTCGCGGGTGGCGCGGATCCAGGCGCAGATGATCAACGCCTGGGAAGTGCTGGTGACCATGACGCCGGCGGACTACGCGCGCTTCCGCGACAGCCTGGGCCAGAGCTCGGGGTTTCAGTCCTTCCAGTATCGTGAGCTGGAGTTCCTGCTCGGCAACAAGAACGCGGCCATGGTTGAGGTGCACCGCCGCCATCCGGCGCACCATCGCCGCCTCAGCGAGGTGCTGCATGCGCCGAGCCTCTACGACGTCAGCCTGCAGCTGCTGGCCCGGCGCGGCTTCGAGCTTCCCGAGTCGGTGGTCGAGCGGGACTGGTCGGAGCCCTACCGTCCAAGCGCCGAGGTGGAGCAGGCCTGGGCGGCGATCTATCGCGACACCGAGCATCACTGGGAGCTCTACGAGCTGGCCGAGAAGCTCGTCGACACTGAGTACCACTTTCATCAATGGCGCTTCAGTCACCTCAAGACCGTGGAGCGCATCATCGGCCAAAAGCCCGGAACCGGCGGGACCGGTGGCGTCTCCTTCCTGGCCAAGGCATTGGACCTGCAGTTCTTTCCCGAACTGTGGTCGGTGCGCACCACCCTCGAGGAGGGCGCCTCATGAGTCGGCTCTACGATATCTCCCAGCCGCTGCGGGCGGGCATGCCGGTATGGCCCGGCGATACCTCCTTCTCGAACGAGCCTACCTGGGTGCTCGGCGACAGCTGTCCGGTCAACGTCTCGCGCCTTACGCTCTCCACCCACACCGGTAGCCACGCCGACGCGCCGAGCCACTTCGACGCCGAGGGGCGGGCCATCGATGCGGTGGACTTGGCCTGCTACATAGGTCCCTGTGTGCTGCTCGACATGACCCACGCCGGGCCGGTGGTCAAGCCCGAACACCTGTTTCCCGCGCTGCCTTCACGGGTCGAACGGGTGTTGCTGCGCACCTGGGTGCGCTTCCCTCACGATGAATGGCGCAGCGATTTCACCACGATGGCGGCTGAGAGCATCGACCTGCTGGCCGAACGCGGTGCTCGACTGATCGGCGTGGACGCTCCCTCGCTCGACCCCGAGGTGGACAGTGCGCTGCTGGCGCATCGGCGAGTGCACCACCACGGCATGGCGATCCTCGAGGGGCTGGTGCTGGACGCGGTGCCGCCGGGCCATTACGAATTGATCGCGCCGCCGCTGAAGCTCGCCGGCGGCGATGCCGCGCCGGTGCGTGCCCTGCTGCGTGAGCTGGAACAATAGCCGCGCGAGCTGGATTGATCACCTTTCCCGATCTTCACCGGAGCCGACCATGCCCCTGACTCTCGATGACGTCCGCGAGCTGGATCGCCAGGATCCGCTGGCCTCTTTCAAGTCCCGCTTCGCTCTGCCCCAAAGGGTGATCTACCTCGACGGCAACTCCCTGGGCGCCCAGCCCGCAGCGGCCAGCGAGGCCGTGGAGGCCCTGATGGCGCAGTGGCGCGACGCGCTGATCCAAGGCTGGAACCAGGGCTGGTTCGATGCCCCCGAGCGGCTCGGCAAGCGGTTGGCGCCGCTGCTCGGGGCCGAGCCTGGGGAGGTGCTGGTCACCGACACCATCACTCATAACCTCTTCAAGCTGCTGGGCTATATCACCGAGGGGCAGGGAAGGGCGCGGCCGGTGATCCTCAGCGAAGGGGGCAATTTCCCCACCGACGGTTACATCGCCCAGGGCTTCAGTCGCTTCGGCGGTTTCGAACACCGGGTGCTGCCCGAGGGCGAGGAGGTGAGCGAGCACCTGGACCCGCAGGTGGCGGTAGTGGTGCTCAGCCACGTGCACTATCGCACCGGGCGGTTGCGCGACATGGCGGCGATCACGCGCCAGGTGCACGCCGGCGGCGCCGAGGTCATCTGGGACCTGGCTCACTCGGCCGGCGCCCTGCCCGTCGATCTGGCGACCTGCGGTGTGCGCTACGCCGTGGGCTGCACCTACAAGTACCTCAACGGTGGCCCCGGCGCGCCGGCCTTTCTCTATGTGCGGCGCGACTGCCAGGATCGGGGCTGGCAGCCGCTCTCGGGTTGGCTGGGGCATGCGTCGCCGTTCGCCTTCGAGGCCGACTACGCCCCGGCTTCGGGCATCTCGCGGTTTCGCACCGGCACGCACTCGCCTCTCGCCTATGCGGCGCTGGAAGCGTCGCTGGCGCTATGGGAGGAGGTGGACCTCGCGCAGCTGCGCAGCAAGAGCCAGCGGTTGATTGCGCTCTTTCGCGAGTCGCTGGCCATCTGCCTGGATGAGCACGGCATAACGGACATCACGCCGTCCGAGGCGGAGCGGGGCAGCCAGGTCGGGCTGGTGGCGCCGGACCATGGCTCTTCCACCGCCCCGGACCATGGCTACGCCATCGTCCAGGCGTTGATCGAGCGGGGCGTGATCGGCGATTACCGCGAGCCGGGGCTGATGCGCTTCGGCTTTGCGCCGCTCTACCTGAGCCATGAGGATGTCTGGCAGGCGGCACAGCACCTGCGCGAGGTGCTGGCCGGGGGTGAGTACCTGGCGCCGCGCTTCCAGCGTCGCGGCACCGTGACCTGAGCCGGGGTCCAGGCTTCTCCTGCAGCTATCTGGCAGGTCTAGTTGATCATGCCGGGCAGCCAGGTAGCGATGCCGGGGAACACGATCAGGATGGCCACCAGCAGCATCGAGCAGAGGATATAGGGAATGGCGGCTGCGTAGATCTCGCGCATGGTGGTGCCCTGGGGCGCCACGCCCTTCATCACGAACAGCAGCAGCCCCAGCGGCGGGGTGGAGAAGCTGATCTCCAGCGCCAGCAGCATGATGATGCCGAACCAGATGGGATCGAAGCCGAGCACCTGTGCCAGCGGGAAGAAAAACGGCACCGTCAGCATCATGATCGAAATCTGCTCCATGAAAGTGCCGAGTACCAGCAGTACCGCGAACATGGCCAGCAGCATCAGGATCGGTGCCAGGTCGAAGCCGGTGGCCCACTGGATCAGCCCGCTCGAGGCGCCGGAGAAGGCCAGCAGCTGACTGAAGGTGGCCGAGCCGAACACGATCAGGTAGGCCATCAGGGTGACCTTGAGCGCACCGATCACCGAGAGCTTGAACGCTTCCCAGGTCATGCAGCGAAAGATCACCGCCAATACGATAGCCCCCAGGGCGCCGAACGCCGCCGCCTCGGAAGGCGTGGCGAAGCCCATCAGCATCAACGCCACGATGAATACCATCACGCTGATCATCGGCAGGATGTCGGTGACGACCAGCAGCAGCTTCTGGCCGAGCGGTACCGGCTCGAGTTCGTAGTTGGGCGCCGCACTCGGGTCGAGCCGAGTCTGGATCCAGATCGTGGCCATGTAGAGCCCCGCCAGCACCAGGCCCGGCATGATGCCGGCGATCAGCAGGGCGCCGATATCGACCTTGGCCAGGGTGGCCAGTAGCACGGCCAGCGCGGAGGGCGGGATGATAATGGCGAGCCCCCCGGTGCCCAGGATCGGGCCGATGGCCATGCGCTTGTGATAACCGCGGCGCTCCATCTCGGGGACCAGCAGCGAACCCATCAGCGCGGTCGATCCCATTGACGAGCCGCTCAGGGTGGAGAAGCCGGTGCCGCCCACCACGGTGACGTAGGAGAGCCGCCCGGGCACCTTGCCCATGAGCTGGTCGATGGCGTTGAACATGCGCATGCCCAGGCCGGTGCGGAAGAACAGCTCACCCATCAGCAGGAAAAGCGGGATCGGCACCAGGTTGAAGCTGGAGAGCGCGCCGAAGCCGTTGTTGAGCAGCTGGATGAGCCCGTTCTGGCCGCCCATGAAGTGCCAGGCACCGATGACGTTGGCGGCGAGGAAGGCCAGGGCGATCGGCGTGCCGATGGCCATGAAGCCAAGGATCAGGGCCAGCAGAAAGGCCAGGGCCAGATACCATTCCATTATTCCTTGATCCCCGCTTCGCCGCTGTGAAGGATGTCCCGCCCGACCACGAAGCGGGCGAATTCGATGGCCATCATGGAGAAGCACACCGGATAGGCGACGGTGAGGATCCACTTCGGCACGAAGAAGGCGCGCACGTCGTAATCGCTGCGCGCCAGGTTCATCGACACCAGGTCATAACCCTTCCACGCCAGTACCGCGCACACCGCCACGCACAGCAGGGCGACCAGGCGGCTCAGCACCTGCAGGGCCGGCGGCGGCAACAGCGAGGTGAGCAGTTCGATATGCACGTGGCCCTTGTGCCTGACCAGCCAGGGCGCGCCGAGCAGGGTCAGGTAGAACATGGCGTACTCGGTGGAGAGGAAGAACCACGCCGAGGGCTGCAGGCCCAGGTTGCGGATCACCACGGAAACCACGATGGCGACCATCAGCCACACCAGCATGATGGCGGCCATCAGGGCCATGCCGTTGAGCAACAGCCGATAAGCACGACTCGCGAAATGCATAGGAGTACCCGGACGCGGAGGGAATGGTTGCACGCGGCGAAATCAGGGACCGGCCGCTCGGGTCGGCCCCGCGACACTTACAGATCGTTGAACTTCTCGATCAGCTCGTCGTAATGCTCCAGGCCCGTGGGATGCCGCTCCATCTGGCTGCGCATGCGCTCCCAGGTGGCTTCGCGGGCGGCTTCGGAGAAGCGCTCGCCGGCCTCGCCCTCCAGGCGGAAGACCTGCATGCCGTCGGCCTCGAGTTCGGCCTGCTGCTCCTCGGCCAGTACCTCGAAGCGCTCGGCACTTTCGCGCTCGTGCTCGATGGCAACTTCCTGCAGGAGCTCGCGTGCCTCCTCGCTGAGGCCGTTCCAGCTGTCCAGGTTGACGATCACGCCCATGTCGGTGGAGAAGAAGGCGGGGTCGATGCGGTAGTTGAGGAAGCGATCCCAGTTGAGGTCCTTCAGGCCGATCTGGGTCCAGCCAGTGGCGTTGACCACGTTGCGCTCAAGCGCTGAATAGACGTCGGTCGTCGGCAGGCTGATCGGCTGGGCGCCGAGGTAGTCCTGGAAGAAGGCGTCGTAGACCGGGTTGCTGCGCAGGGTCAGGCCCGAGACGCTGAGGTTGCCTTCGCCGTCCAGCTGGGGTTCGTCGATGGTGTAGAGGTTGTAACTGACGCCGCTGTCGAACCAGCCCAGATAGTAGACGCCCATCTTGTCCTGATGGATCTGGTTGAGCAGATCGATGCCACCGTTCTCGCGGGCGAAGATGGCGTTGGTGTTGGATGCCACCATGGCGTCGCGCTCGGGCACGGTACCGGCGTAGAAGCTCGCCGCGGTGTAGGCCATGTCGACAACGCCATTGCGTACGGCGTCCGGCTGTTCGGAAAGGCCGATGACCTCGGGGCCGCCGCGCACGTCGATCTGCACCACGCCTTCGCCGCGCTCGTTCACCTTGTCGACGAACTCGAGAAAGCTCTGGGTATAGATCAGCGACGGCGGAAAGGCGTGAACGGCACTGATGCGGTCGACGGCCAATGCCTGGCCGGAGACCATGAGGGCGGCCAGGCCGAGAGAGGCGATGAGAGGTTTGTTCATGATTGTTCTCCTTGTGACAGCGGGTAGTCGTGTTGTGGCTTGTTATGAACCCCTTAGGGCGGTTATCGGGCTTCAGCCCCGCGAGATGACCTCCGGTGGCGTCGTGTCCAGCCAAGGGCGCCGTTCGGCATAGTCGGCGGCGAAGCGGCGGATTCTCTCCGCGTGCTGCCGGGTCATGTCGATGTCGTCCCAGCCGTTGAGCAGCTTGGTGCGCCAGGTCGGGGCGATGGAGAAGGCCACGCTCAGCTCGCCGGCTTCGATGCGCTGGGCTTCCAGGTCGACGCGCAGCGGGCCGGGAGTATCGCTCAGGGCCGTTAGCAGGGCTTCGGCATCCTCCTCGCTGACCGTGGCAGGCAGCAGGCCGTTATTGACCGCATTGGAGGCGAAGATGTCGCCGAAGCTCGGCGCGATCACGCAGCGAAAGCCGTAATCCACCAGGGCGTAGACCGCCGCCTCCCGCGACGAGCCGCCGCCGAAGTTGCGTCGCGCCACCAGGACTTTCGCCTGATCGGCCTGGGGGCGGTTGAGGATGAAGCCCTCGACAGGCCGGCCGCTCGCGTCGTGGCGAAGGTCATGGAGCAGGAACTGGCCGTAGCCGACGCTGCGCGGTTCCTTCATGAAGCGGGCCGGGATCAACTGATCGGTATCCACGTTGGCCAGCGGCAGCGGACAGGCGAGGGCGTCGAGAATCTTGATCGGTTCCATCACACGGCTCCTGTCACAGCTCGCGCACGTCGGCCAGGCGACCGGCCACGGCCGCCGCGGCCACCATGACCGGCGACATCAGGTGGGTCCTGGCGCCAGGTCCCTGGCGGCCCTTGAAGTTGCGGTTGGTGGTGGAGGCGCAGCGTTCGCCGGCCGCCACCAGGTCGCCGTTCATGCCTACGCACATGGAGCAGCCGGATTCGCGCCACTCCAGCCCCGCCTCGCGAAAGACGACGTCGAGCCCTTCGGCTTCCGCCTGTCGCTTCACCTGGGTGGAACCCGGCGAGACGATGCCCGGCACCTGGCTGCGACGACCGCGCAGCACCGCGGCGGCGGCGCGAAGATCCTCCAGGCGGGCGTTGGTACAGGAGCCGATGAAGATGCGGTCGATGACGATGTCGGTCAGCTTCTGGCCGGGGGCGAGGCCCATGTAGTCGAGGCTGTCGCGTACCTGACGGGCGCGGGCGGCGTCCTGGACCTGCGCCGGATCGGGCACCTGGCCGTCGATGGGCAGCGCCTCCTCGGGCGAGACGCCCCAGGTCACGGTGGGGGCGATCTCCGCAGCGTCCAGCGTCACTTCGCTGTCGAACCGGGCGTCGGCGTCGCTCTGCAGCGTCTTCCAGTAGGCCAGCGCCTGCTCCCAGCGTTCACCCCGGGGGGCGAAGGGGCGACTGCGCAGGTAGGCGAAGGTGGTTTCGTCGGGAGCGACCATGCCGCAGCGGGCGCCGCCTTCGATGGAGAGGTTGCACAGCGTCAGGCGTGCCTCCATGGAGAGGCCGCGGATGGCGCTGCCGGCGTACTCGATGGCATAGCCACGAGCGCCGTCGGCACCCAGTCGCGCGATCCAGGTCAGGGCGATGTCCTTGGCACCGATGCCCGGGGGCAGCTCACCCTCCACGCTCAGGCGCATTCTCTTCGGACGGCTCTGCCACAGCGTCTGGGTGGCCAGCACGTGGGCGACCTCCGAGGCGCCGATGCCGAAGGCGATGCTGCCGAAGGCGCCGTGGGTCGAGGTGTGGCTGTCGCCGCAAACCATCAGCAGCCCGGGCTGGGTCAGCCCCTGCTCGGGGCCGAGCACATGGACGATGCCCTGGCGCGGGTCGTCGAGGCCGAACAGGGTGATGCCGTGCTCGTGCGTGTTGCCTTCGAGCTGTTCGATCATGCCGCGCACCTTGGCGTCGCCGATGGCGTCGAGGCGGCGGGTCAGGGTCGGCACATAGTGGTCGGCGATGCCGAAGGTCAGGTCGGGGCGGGCCACCGACAGCGAGCGTTCGCGCAGTTTGTTAAAGGCGTGAAAGGAACCTTCGTGCACGAAGTGCCGGTCGATCCACAGCAGGCTCTGGCCGCTCTCGCCGCGAAGGATCTCGTGGGCATCCCATACCTTGTCGAACAGGGTCGTTGGCATTGTCATGTCGGTCGCTTACCGAGGCTGCATCACCCGAGAACGCCGGAGCGTTCCTCGTATCGTCTTGATACAACTATCGCAGAGTGGTGAACAGGTCAAATGTATTTTATTGACTTTTTTAAATGTTATAAAAATAGGACAACTGTTCTTCTCTTTCACCCTTTTCCCCGCCGACTCATGCCTCCTGGCTTTCCCTTTCCCTATGGTGCGGCTCCGGCGCCATCGGCTCCCAGTAGCGGGCCGCCTCGTCGCCGGTGCGGTTGAGGTCGATCTGGATGCGGTAGCGGTCGGGACGGTAGAGCGCATCGAGGTGTTCCACGCCGCGTCCCTCCTCGTCGTACACCACGCGGGTCAGGGCGATCAGCGGCGAGCCTACCGAGACGTCGAGCGCCTCGGCCACCTCGTGGGTGGCCAGAGTGGCCGAGATGGTCTGGGCCGCATGATCGACCTTCACGCCGCTGCGCTCGAGCAGGGCGAACAGCGGGGTCTGCGAAAGGTCCGCCTCGTTGTAGTGCAGGGCGATATATTCCGGCACGTGGGTCACCAGGTAGGAGAACGGCTTGTCGTCGGCCATGCGCACGCGAATCGAGCGCTGCACGCGCTCGCCGTCGCGCAGCCCCAGGCTCTCGCGCACCGGCTCCGGCGGCTTGACGTAGCAGAACTCCAGCAGCCGCACCCGCGAGGCCTTGCTCATCTTGACCATGTTGGGCAGCAGGTTGGCGACGCTGGCGGTCATCACCGTGGCGTCCAGCGGCTGCTCCAGCACCACGGTGCCGAGCCCCGGCTTGCGCGCCACCAGGCCCGCCTCGTCGAGCGCCTGCATGGCGCGCCTGACCGTGACCCGCGACACGCCATACTGCTCCGCCAGCTTCAGCTCGCCGGGTAGCTTGCGTCCTGGCGCCAGCCGGCCGCTGAGGATTGCATCCTTGAGCAGCAGGTAGATGCGGTGGGACTTGGTGCCGCCCACGGAATTCGCATGCGTATCGTTCATCGTGCTGTCCTTGGTCTTGTTGCTAATCATGGTGAAGCGCTTGACGCGATGCATGAAGTAGACATAGAAATGTATTATGCATAGGACAGCTTTGTGTGCCATGCAATTCGAAGAATAGCGCCATACAACGACAAAGGCTTCCTTGGAGAACGCTTTCATGCCTGTCATTCAGGTCAGCCTGATCCGCGGCTACTCCGCCGAACTCAAACAGCGTCTCTGCGCGCGCCTCACCGATGCCGTGCGTCGCAGCATCGCCGCGGATCCGGATGGCATCACCGTACTGCTGCACGAAGTGGAGCCCGACGCCTACATGCGCGGCGGCCAACCGCGAACGCCGGGGAAGGCCGCTACCGACGAGGCGCCGGGCACGGCTCCCGAGGAGGTGGTGCGCGACTTCCTCGACGCCATGGAGGGGCGTGACCTTCCACGCGCCGAACGCCTGCTCGACGACAGTTTTTCCATGGTTTTCCCCGGCAGCGGCGAGATGACCCGGCTGGTCGATCTGGTGGCCTGGACCGGCGAACGCTACCGCTTCGTGCGCAAGCGCATCGCCGGATTCGACAGCTTCGCCGAGGGCGAGCGGGCGACGGTGGTGTGCCATGGCGAACTCGACGGCGAGTGGCCCGACGGGACGCCCTTCGCCGGCGTGCGTTTCATCGATCGCTTCGAGCTGCACTGCGACAGGATCGTTCGGCAGCAGGTCTGGAACGACCTGGCGCTGGCTCGGCGCTGAACCGTGCGTCACGCCGCTTTTCCTGATTTCACTTTCTACCGAGGACCTTTAACGCCATGACTCTTCCTGCCATCGATCTGAAGGCCAGGCTGCACGCCCCCGAGATCGTCGTGGCGCCGGGCGTCTACGACGCCCTGAGCGCCTCGCTCGCCGCCGATGCCGGCTTCGATACCGTCTATCTCTCCGGGGCCAGCATCGCCTATACCCAGCTCGGCCGCCCTGACATCGGCCTGGTCAGCGTGAGCGAGGTCAACGACGTGATGTCGCACATCCGCGAGCGTACCGAGCTATCGGTGGTGGTCGACGGTGACACCGGCTTCGGCAACGCCATGAATGTGATGCGCAGCGTACGCATGCTGGAGCGCGCGGGGGCCAACGCCATCCAGCTGGAGGACCAGACCTATCCCAAGCGCTGTGGCCACTTGCGCGGCAAGACCCTGGTACCCGAAGGCGAGATGGTGGGAAAGCTCAAGGCCGCCCTTGATGCCCGCGAGAGCGACTCGACCCTGATTATCGGCCGCACCGACGCGGTGGCGGTGGAGGGCACCGAGCGGGCCATCGAGCGCGCCCGCGCCTACCGCGAGGCCGGCGTCGACATGCTGTTCATCGAGGGCATTCGCAGCGACGCTGACATTTCCCGCATCATGGCCGAATTCCGCGGCGAGATCCCGATCATGGCCAACATGGTGGAGGGAGGCGACACGCCGCTGCAGAACGCCCGGGCGCTGCAGGAACTGGGTTTCTCGCTGGTGATCTTCCCCGGCGCCCTGGTGCGCGCCTTCACGCACATGGCGGGCCAATTCTTCGACATCCTGCGTCGCGACGGCTCTACCGACGCCTTCCGCGAGCGCATGCTCGACTTCGGTCAGCTCAACGAGGTGCTGGGTACCCGCAAGATGCTCGAGCTGGGCGAGAAGTACGACGGCCGCTGACGCTCAGGACAACGACAGGCACAACGACAAGGAGAGAGCGCATGATCACGACCGACAAGACCGCCAAGGAGATCTTCCACGAGGTGATGGCCAACCCCCAGCGTGTGCCGTTCGGCTTCGGCCGCAAGGCGGTGCTGGTCAACGTCGATCCGCAGAAGGCCTACACCCGCACCGATCTCTACAAGACCGCCTACGAGACCGACCCCAACCAGCTCGAGTACGTCAACCAGCTGGCACGCGGCTTCCGCCGGCTCGGCTGGCCGGTGGTATGGACCCATGTGGCCTTCCTCGACTCCGCCGAGGATGCCGGTATATGGGGCACGCGCACCGACACCCCCGACTCGCTGCAGAACATCAAGTACGGCTCCGATCGCGCCGCCTTCGACGAGCGGGTGGAGATTGACCCGCGCGACGTCGTCTACACCAAGCGCATGCCCTCGGCCTTCTTCGAGACCCCGCTGCAGTCGCTGCTGGTATGGCACCAGGTCGATACCGTGATCGTTACCGGCGGTTCCACCTCCGGCTGCATCCGCGCCACCGCAGTGGACAGCCTGTCGCGGGGCTATCGCACCATCGTGCCGATGGAGTGCGTGGCCGACAAGCACGAGAGCTACCATTACGCCAACCTCACCGACCTGCACCTGAAGTACGCCGACGTGCTGAACGTGGCCGATGTGCTGGCCTGGCTCGAGACGCGCGCGGCCGAGCAGGCCTGAGCGGCGAGGAGGCCGATATGAAAGAACGACTGGACGCCTACGACTACTGGCCCTACGAGAACCGGCCGAAGATCACCTGGCCGAACGGGGCCCGGGTGGCCTTCTGGGTGGCCCCCAACATCGAGTACTACGAGCTCGACCCGCCGGCCAATCCGCAGCGCAAGCCGTGGCCCACGCCACATCCCTCGGTGCCGGGCTTCAGCATTCGCGACTACGGCAACCGGGTCGGACACCAGCGCCAGATGGCGCTGCTCGACAAGTATGGCATCCGCGGTTCGGTATCGCTCTCGGTGGCACTGTGCGAGCACCACCCCGACATCATCGCGATGTGCCGTGAGCGTGACTGGGAGTTCTTCAGCCACGGCATCTACAACACCCGCTACACCTACGGCCTGAGCGAAGCCCAGGAACGGGAGATGATCCGCGACGGCATCGAGACGATCCATCGCCATACCTGGCAGAAGTGCGCTGGCTACCTTGCGCCGGCGCTGTCCCACTCGGAGCGCACGCTCGACCTCTTCGCCGAAGTGGGCCAGGACTTGTTCGGCGAGGAGGGCGGCATCTACACCTGCGACCTGTTCCACGACGACCAGCCCACGCCGATCCGCCTGCGTTCGGGGCGCCGCTTCATCTCCATGCCCTATTCCCTGGAGATGAATGACACCATCGTCTATGCGGTGAACAAGGTGGAGCCGCGCCACTACCTGACCATGCTCAAGCGCCACTTCGACCGGCTCTACGCCGAGGGCGCCGAGTCGGGCACGGTGATGTGCATTCCTACCCACAACTACCAGATCAGCTGCCCGCACCGCATCAAGGCCTTCGAGGAGGCGCTGGAATACATCACCGGCCACAGCGACGTATGGGTCGCCACCGGCCGCGAGATCGCCCAGCACTATCTTTCTCACCACTACGATGACGCCCTGCATGACATCGACGCCAAGGCCGCCATGGCAGGGAGGAGCTGAGCATGTCCCTCGAACCGGAGTACCTGACCTACCCCTTGCGGCGCCACGGCTACGACCACGAGCGTTACGCCTGGTCGATGCTCGGCGACCGCCCGCCGCTCCGCTGGCCCGGCGACAAGCCGTTGGCGGTGTGGATCAACGTGTCGCTGCAGTTCTACCCGCTCAATCAGCGCGGCGTGCCCTTCAAGGTGCCCAACGGTATGACCATGCCATACCCGGACCTGCGCCACTACTCACTGCGCGACTACGGCAATCGGGTGGGTATCTATCGCATGCTCGCGGCCTTCGCGCAGCGCGGCGTTCGACCCACCTGGGCGATCAGCGCCCAGCTCGCCGAGCAGACCCCCTACCTGCTGCAGCGCCTCAAGGCCTACGGCGGCGAGTTCCTGTGCCACGGCTGGAACATGGATCACCTGCACTACGGCGGCCAGGACCGCGACGAGGAGGCGGAGATCGTGCGCCGCTCGGTGAGCACCCTGCGCGAGCTGACCGGCCAGCCCGTGCGCGGCTGGCTGAGCCCGGCCAAGCACCAGAGCTGGAACACCCCGGAGCTGCTGGCCGAGAACGGCATCGAGTACTGCTGCGACTGGGTCAACGACGATCTGCCCTACCCCTTCTCCACCGAGCAGGGCGCGCTGACCATGATGCCGCTTTCCACCGAGATCGAGGATCAATTCGTGATGTGCCAGAACCTGCACTCGGAGGAGAGCTGGGCGACCCAGGTGAGGGACGCCTTCGACTACCTGCTGCAGGAGGGGCGGGAGCAGGGCGGCCGGCTGCTGGCGCTCAACCTGCACCCCTGGCTCGTGGGCCAGCCCCATCGCATCGGCTGCCTGGAGGCGGTGCTCGACCATATCGTGGGGCATGCCGAAGTGTGGCAGGCCCCGGCGGGTGAGATTCTCGACGCCTACCGGGCCCAGACCGTTAACGACTGAGGAGAGACGTCATGCCTATCGTGGCCTTTGGTAGCGGTGAGGCGTTCGAGGCGCATGTGCCGCTGGTGATCGTCGGGGCGGGCGCCTGCGGCCTGGTGGCGGCGCTTGCTGCCAAGGGGGCCGGCATGGACTCGGTAGTGCTGGAGCGCGATGCGCTGCCACGGGGCAGCACCTCCATGTCCCAGGGCTTCATCCCGGCGGCGGGGACGCGCTTCCAGAAAGAGGCGAGTGTCGAGGACAGCCCCGAACTGATGGCCGAGGACATACAGCGCAAGAACGGCCACCAGGCCGACCCGGCCATCGTGCGCGCGCTGACCGAGGCCTCCGCCGGCGTGGTGGAGTGGCTGGCCGACGCCCACGGCGTGCCCTTCGATCTGGTGGAGGGCTTTCTCTACCCGGGGCACAGTCGCATGCGCATGCACGCCACGCCGCGGCGCACCGGGGAAGAACTGATGGGCAGCCTGATGAATGCCATGGAGGCGGCGGGCATCGACCTGCTCACCGAGGCCCGCGTGATCGACCTGCACGTCGATGATGCCGGCCGGGTGGGGGGCGTGACGCTCGAGCGTCCCGACGGCAGCCGGGAGTCCATCGGTTGCGACGCCCTGATACTCGCCTGCAACGGCTACGGCGGAAATCCCGAGTTGGTGGCGCGTTACTTGCCGACCCTGAAGAATGCCCTCTACTTCGGCCACGAAGGCAACCAGGGGGACGCCTTGCTCTGGGGCGAGGCCATAGGCGCCAGCATGAAGGACCTGGGCGCCTGCCAGGGCCACGGCTCGCTGGCGATGCCGCACCAGACCCTGATCACCTGGGCGGTGATGATGCGCGGCGGCGTACAGGTCAACATTGAGGGGCGACGCTTCTCCAACGAGCACGGCGGGTACTCGGAGCAGGCGGCCAAGGTGCTGGCCCAGCCGGACGGTATCGCCTGGAACCTGTTCGACCGGCGCATCCACCAGGCTGCGCTGGAATTCGAGGACTACCGCAACGCCCATATCGCGGGTGCGGTGCGCACCTTCGACAGCCTCGAATCCATGGCTGTAACGCTGGCATTGCCGTTGGAGGCCCTGAGGGCGACTTTCGCCGAGATGCATGTCCTGGCCGAGAGCGGTGAGGCCGACGCCTTCGGGCGGCGTTTCAAGGCCTCGGATATGCTGGAGGCGCCCTTTCATGCGATCAGGGTCACCGGCGCGCTGTTTCATACCCAGGGCGGGCTCGAGGTGGACACCCAGGCGCGGGTACTGCGGCGTGATGGCTCTATATTCC
The DNA here is from genome assembly GCF_002930105.1 of Billgrantia saliphila. Lineage (GTDB taxonomy): Bacteria > Pseudomonadota > Gammaproteobacteria > Pseudomonadales > Halomonadaceae > Halomonas > Halomonas saliphila. Next base: position 153,231 of record NZ_PJRN01000009.1, read on the forward strand.
CGAACCTGTTTGCCGCCGGCGGCGCGGCCCGGGGCGTTTCCGGCTCGGGTGACAGCGGCTATCTCTCAGGCAACGGCTTGCTGAGTGCCGTGGTGCTGGGGGCCATTGCGGGGCGAGAGGCCGCCCGCCAGCTTGGCTGCGACTCGGCCGCCTGAGCGCAGGCCTAGTGCGGGGTATCGGGAAGCACCAACTCCCGCGCCTCGCCCATCAGCAGTGCCTGGTTGGCCTCCAGCGCTTCGCGCAGGAAGTCCCACAGCAGGCGTACCCGCGCCAGGCGGCGCTGCTCCTGGCGGGCAGTGATCCAGAACTGGCGCACGATATCGATTTCCGTGTCGAGCACGCTCGATAGCGTGTCGCTGGTTTCCGCCATGAAGCAGGGCAGCACGGCGAGCCCGGCCCCCTGCAGGGCGGCGGCGTGCTGAGTAGTGACACTGGTGCTGCGGATCGAGAAGTGCGGCGGCGTGCCGACCACCGCTGGGTCGAGCAGCGGGTCGAGGTAGCTGAGCTGCTCGCTGAAGATCAGGTCGTCGACGTAGCCGATTAACCGATGGCCGCCCAGCTCGGCGAGCCGCACCGGGCGGCCGTGGCGCGCCAAGTAGGCCTCGCTGGCATAGAGCCGCAGGCGATAGTCGCACAGCCGCGAGATGACCAGCCCCTGGCTCGCCGGACGCTCCACGGTGATCGCCAGGTCCGCCTCGTGGCGACTCAAGTTGACCACCCGGGGCAGGGCCAGCAAGTCCAGGGTGATCCCGGGATGACGTTCACAGAAGGCGGAGAGCAGTGGGGCGATGACCCAAGTGCCGAAGCCCTCGGTCACGCCCAGGCGGATCTGGCCGCCGAGCTGGCGGTTCTGGTCGGAGAGGCTCTCACCCGCTTCGAAGGCGTGGCGGGCCATTTCCTCGGCGTGGGCGAGCAACTGCTGGCCGGCCTCGGTCAGATGGTAGCCGTGAGTGCTACGCTCGAAGAGCTGGGTATTGAGTTTTTGCTCGAAGCGCCGGGTGCGCCGTGACAGGGTTGAGTGGTCCAGTCCCAGCCGTCGGGCGGCGTCGGTCAACCGCTCGCTGCGTGCCACTTCGAGAAAGATCTGGATGTCCTGCCAGTCGAGCATGGGCCTACCCTCAAACGAAGCTGTTGTGCATTGTTGCACAAACCATGTGAAGAAGTGCCCGTTGTCAGTCTGGCAAAGGACTGGATAGACTCGAATTCATCAAGCTTCGTGTATTTCTACACAGAAAGTCTAACGTCAACCGATCCACTACAATGACGACAAAAGGACGTTGGCAAACGGACGAGCGATCCCGTCGCGCAGTCCTTTTCCAGCGCCTCCCGAGAGGAGCCAGCCATGTCCATTCGTGAAATTTCCATGTACATCGACGGCCAGGCCGTCCCGTCCCAGAGCCAGGAGTGGCGCGACGTAGTCAACCCCGCCACCCAGGAAGTGGTGGCGCGGGTGCCGTTCTGCACCGCCGAGGAGGTCGACCGCGCCGTAGCCAGCGCCAAGGCGGCGTTCAAGACCTGGCGCAAGACGCCGCTGGCCAAGCGCATGCGCATCATGCTCACGCTGCAGGCGCTGATCCGCGAGCACACCGAGGAGCTCGCCGCTTTGATCACCGAGGAGCACGGCAAGACCCTGCCCGACGCCGCCGGCGAAGTGGGTCGCGGTCTGGAGGTGGTGGAGCACGCCTGTTCGATCACCTCGCTGCAGCTCGGCGAGCTGGCCGAGAACGCCGCCAACGAGGTCGACGTCTACACCCTCAACCAGCCGCTGGGCGTGGGCGCGGGTATCACCGCCTTCAACTTCCCGATCATGCTGCCGTGCTTCATGTTCCCGCTGGCCATCGCCAGCGGCAACACCTTCGTGCTCAAGCCCTCCGAGCAGGACCCGAGCTCCACCATGCGCCTGGTCGAGCTGGCCCACGAAGCGGGCGTGCCGGCCGGTGTGCTCAACGTGGTACACGGCGGCCCCGATGTGGCCAATCAAATCTGCGATCATCCCGACATCAAGGCGCTCTCCTTCATCGGTTCCACCAACGTGGGGACCCACCTCTACCGTCGCGCTTCCGAGGCCGGCAAGCGGGTGCAATCGATGATGGGCGCCAAGAACCATTGCGTGGTGATGCCCGACGCCAACCGCAGCCAGGCCATCAACAACCTGCTGGGCTCTGCCTTCGGCGCCGCCGGCCAGCGCTGCATGGCCAACTCGGTGGTGGTGCTGGTGGGTGAAGCCAATCAGTGGCTCGAGGATATTGTCGAGGGCGCGCGCAACATGAAGGTGGGCCCGGGCACGCAGCGCGACGCCGACCTCGGCCCGCTGGTCTCACCGGCCGCGAAGGAGCGCGTGGAGCGCCTGATCGGCATCGGCGAGCAGGAAGGTGCCAGGCTGCTGGTCGATGGCCGCGGCTACCAGGTGGATGGCTACCCGGACGGCAACTTCGTCGGCGCCACCGTGTTTGCCGACGTCAAGCCGGAGATGACCGTCTACCGCGAGGAGATCTTCGGTCCGGTGCTGTGCGTGGTCAGCGTCGACACGCTGGACGAGGCGATCGAATTCATCAACGCCAACCCCAACGGCAACGGCACCTCGATCTTCACCAACTCCGGCTGGGTGGCGCGCCGCTTCGAGAGCGACATTGACGTGGGCCAGGTGGGCATCAACGTGCCGATCCCGGTGCCGGTGGCCTACTTCAGCTTCACCGGCTCGCGCGGCTCCAAGCTGGGCGACCTGGGCCCCAACGGCAAGCAGGCGATCCAGTTCTGGACCCAGACCAAGACCGTGACGGCGCGCTGGTTCGAGCCCGAGAACGTCTCCAGCGGCATCAACAGCACCATCTCGCTGAGCTGACGCCGCTACGTCGGCATCTGGCGGCCCCGCTGTGCTCAGCGGGGCCGCTTGCGTTACAAGCGAAGCGCAGCGGCACGCATTCCTGCTACAGTGGTGGCATCGTAAGGACACGATCATGGAGGCGGTGTGCTCAAACGTGGTGCGCTCGCCGGGATGCCAGCCGGCATGGCCAGTTGGATGGCCATATTTCTCTGGCTAATAGCGTGGCCGGCCCAGGCCGCCATCGATGTCACCGCGACGGGGGCAACGCCGCTCGGGCCACATGCCGAGCTGTTCGAGGACGCTACCGGTGAGCTCGAGCTCGCGGACGTCCTGGCGCGCAGCGAGACGTTGTCCTGGGCGCCTTCCGGTCAGCAGGTTATCGATATCGGCTTTTCCTCTTCGGCCTGGTGGCTGCGGTTCGGGATCGAGAACGATGCCCCCGTGCCGGTGCGCCGGATGCTCGAGCTGGCTTCGCCGCTTCCCGACTATGTCGACGTCTATGCCATCGACGGGCAGGGGCGCGTGGTCCAGCAGTGGCACACCGGCAGCCGTCGACCCTTCATGTCCCGACCTATCCGGCATCGTACCTTCGTGCTGCCGCTCTATCTGGGGCCGAACGAGACGCGTGAGCTCTACCTACGCTTGGATAGCCACGACGGACTGCTGCCCGCCGCGCCGCTCTACCTGATGAATGACGCCGAGTTTCTCGACAGGACCCAGCGCGAGCTGATGGGCTACAGCCTCTTCTACGGTGGCTTGCTGGCGCTACTGATCTACAACCTGCTGACCTTTCTCGCCACCCGGGAGCGCGCTTTTCTCTACTCGGTGTTCTACCTGGGCGCCTTCTTCCTGTTCAATTTCGGCCTGCGCGGTTTCGCCTATCAGTTCATGTGGCCGGAGAGGCCGCATCTCAACGGCCAGCTGCTGTTGCTCAGCGGCGGCCTGCTGACCGTTGCCCTGACCCTGTTCAGTGTTGAGTGCCTTGGCCTGAGGCGCCATGCGCCGCGCATGGCGAGGGGCATCGTCGTCCTGACTGGGTTGATCGTGGCATGCGTATTGCCCGCGCTGGCCAATCATTTCGCCTGGGTGCTGCGCGCATTGATACCTCTGGGTATTGCCTACGCGGCGCTGCTACTGGGTGTAGCCGCCTGGCTCGGCGTACGGCGCGACCGACTGGCGCTGATCTACCTGGCGGCCTGGACCAGCCTGCTGAGCGGAAGCGGGCTGTTTCTGCTGGGGGAGAGCGGCGTCATGGCCTATGAAGTCTCGCAATATGCGCTGGAAAGCGGCGCCGCCCTCGGTTTCCTGCTGCTGGCCTTTGGCCTGGCCGTCAGGATCAATCGCCTGAAGCGGGACAAGCTGGCCGCCGAACGCGAGACCTACAAGCTTCAGCGCTCGCTCAACCGCAAACTGGAGGACGAAGTGCAGCAGCGCACCCGCGAACTCGAGCGAGCCAACCGCAAGCTGGAGGCCATGGTGCGCACCGATCCGCTGACCGGTCTGCTCAACCGGCGCCAGTTCGAATCGCTGGTCAACGAGGAGATCCATCGGCGCCAGCGCGATGCCAAGCCGCTGCTGTTCGCCATGATGGATATCGACGACTTCAAGCTCTACAACGACACCTATGGCCACCAGGCCGGCGACGAAGTGCTGGTCGAGGTGGCCAGGCTGCTCTCGTCGCACTTTCGCCGCGCCGGGGATCGGCTGTTCCGCCTGGGCGGGGAGGAGTTCGGTATCTTGCTGGAAGCCGATTCGTTCGAGGCGGGACGCTTCGCCATGGAGCGCTTCCGGCACGACCTGCAGCAGTTGAAGATTCCCCACGAGCGCTCCCGCCATGGGGTCATTACCGGCTCCTTCGGTCTGGTTTGCTGCGACGACTACGGCCAAGTCCCCAACGCCATGGCGCTATACGAGCAGGCCGACCAGGCGATGTATCAGGCCAAGGAGGAGAGTCGCAACCGCGTGGTCACTCGCTCGCTGCTGCTGGAGGCGTGACGGAGGTCGCATGGACAGCAGGTTGACGTTGACGTTAACTGAGAAAAGGAAATAACGACAACGTCCCAGGAGAACGCCATGTCAGCTCCGATCAGCCGCTTCCCCGTGCCCGAGTCGATCCACGACCTGCACGACGATATTCGCGAGGCGATCCTTGCCGTGCAGGAGAAGGCGGGCTTCGTGCCCAACGTGTTCCTGATGCTGGCGCATCGCCCCGACGAGTTCCGCGCCTTCTTTGCCTATCACGATGCGCTGATGGAACGGGAATCCGACACCCTGACCAAGGCCGAGAAGGAGATGATCGTGGTGGCTACCAGCGCGCGCAACCACTGCCTTTACTGCGTGGTGGCCCACGGCGCGCTGGTGCGCATCTATAGCAAGGACCCGCTGTTGGCCGATCAGGTCGCCATCAATCACCGCACTGCACCGATCAGCGAGCGCCATCGGGTCATGCTCGACTTCGCTCTTCACTGCGGCCTGGAGGTGGGCGAGCTCACGGACGAATGGCAGGCCCGCCTGACCGAGGTTGGCTTCACTCTTGACGATATCTGGGATATCGGTGCCATCACCGCCTTCTTCGGTCTCTCCAACCGCCTGGTCACCCTGACGGGCACGCCGCCTAACCCGGAGTTCTACCTGATGGGGCGGGTGCCGCGGGAGAGATCCGCGAACTAGTCCCGGCACTCCTCGAGCAGCATCAGCACCGGCTCGAGCTGGCTGACGTGCAGGACCAGGACGCTATTGCCGGGTTCGTCGCCGGCGGGGCGGACCACGGCGAACTCGCCCTCTTCGAGATGAAACTCATGGATCTCGCGGGGGCCTGCCGGCGTCTGGCAATGAATGGAGCGGTAGGCGTCGTCCTCGCCGTAGGTGAGGCGGTGGTAGACCTTGAAGAATGTGTAGAGCGTGAGACCGCCACTGAAAGCCGGCCAGCGTGCGGGGATGGTGCGGGTTGGCTCGTCGAGCTCCTGGCCTGCGTCCTCGGCGGCATCGATGGCCTCGGCCAGGGGGCGAGCGAGCAGTGAGGCATCGTCTCGGGGGATCGGGGCGGCCTGCTCCAGCGCTTGGCGATAGCTGTCGCGAGCCCGATCGAGATCGGCCAGCGAGGCGATGCGATGATCCCGGTGCGCCAAGTCGGCGGGCTCGAAGCCGCCGTTCTCCCAGCCGTGTATCACCCGGAGCGTGAGGCGTTCGTTCGCCATGGGCTCGCATACCAGCGCCTGCAGCGCGATGCGTAGATGCAATTGACGTTCGGTGGTCAGGTTGTCGAAGGCGGAGTAGGGGTCGGCGAAGATGGCGTGCAGCCGCCCGGGGGCATGTTCCTTGGCTTCGGTAAACGGCATGATGGTTCCCTGCGAGGGTAGTCGTTCTGGTTATGTCGCTGTTATATCATTCTCGGGGACTCGAGGTCATATCGGCTTGACCGTTTTTTCTCTCGAGCTCGATCGACTGCCATTCACTCACTGTCGCCAGGGGAGTCTCGCTGCGGCGAGGCTGAGAGGGCGCAAGGCGCCGACCCTGGACCTGATCCGGTTCATACCGGCGGAGGAAGTGCGACATGCCCTACCTGACGTCAGCCGTGCTCGGCGCGGCGCTGCTCTGTTTCGCTCTGCTGGGCCTGAGTGCCCGCCGGACCGATGGCCCTCTCGATGATTACGTGACCGCCCGCAACTCCCAGACGGCGACGACCCTGGGTCTGTCGTTCCTGGCCTCGGGCATGGGCGCGTGGATTCTCTTCGCGCCGCCCGAGATCGGCGCCTTCGTCGGTCCCGTGGCGCTGGCCGGCTACGCCATCGGCTCGGCGCTGCCGTTCATCGTGCTGGGGCTGTATGGCCCCGCGATTCGCCGCCACCTGCCGGAAGGGCGCAGCATCGGCGAATTCGCGGAAGCCTGCTACGGCACCGGCGTGCGCCGCTGGGTGGCGCTGGTCTCGGTGCTCTACATGGCCTGTTTCCTGGCCGCGGAGCTGACCGCCATCGGCGCCATCACCGCCATGCTCTCCGAGGTGCCGCCGGCGCTGGTGGTGGTCGGCGTGGCCGTGACCACGCTGCTCTACACGGCCGTCGGTGGCCTGCGTGCTAGCCTCGCCACCGATCGCTGGCAGGCCTGGCTGTTGATCGCGCTGCTGCTGTTGGTTGGCGGGGTGGCGCTAACGCGCCTGCCGGCCATGCCGACCCAGGCCGCCATCCCGTCGCTGCCCGTCGGCAGCGCGCTCGGCGTGGCGCTGACTCTGGTGATCGCGGTCACCGCCGCCAACCTCTTCCACCAAGGGTACTGGCAGCGGGTATGGGCGGCGCGCGACGACCAGGCCCTTCACCGTGGCGCCTGGCTGGGTGGTATCGCCACGGTAGGGGTGATTGCCGCGGTGGGCGGGCTCGGCATCCTGGCGGCCATGAGCGGATTGGCGCTGGGCGAGCCGCCCATTCCGTTCTTCGCCCTGCTGGCCGAGGCGCCCGGCTGGCTGGCGCTGCCGGCATTGGTGCTGGCGGTGACGCTGGTGGCATCCAGCGTCGATACCCTGCAGAACGGCATCGCGTCGCTGGTGGTGGCGGGTGCAGGGCGTCGCGGATTCTCCATCGGAGCGGCACGCCTGGTGACCGTGGCCTTGATGGTGCCGGTGGTGATCGTGGCCCTGCAGGGGCTCTCGGTGCTGCGACTATTCCTGATCGCCGATCTGCTGTGCGCCGCCATCGTGGTGCCGGTATTGCTGGGGCTGTGGCGGCGCATGACGCCAGTGGCCGCGGTGGTGGGGGGACTGGCCGGCATGCTTGGCGCCGTGCTGCCGGGCTGGGTCGCTCAGGGCAGCCTGGCAGCCGGTGTGCTGGCGGCAAGCTTCCCGGGCAGCATCCCCACGCTGCCGCCTTTCCTTGGCGCGCTCGTCGCCTCGACGCTGGTGAGCCTGGCCGTGGCCGGCGCGGCGCCGAGCAAGCGCGCTCGCACGGTGTGAGCCGGCTTCTGGTCGGCTCGCCTGACTGCTGCTAAGTCCCGACCTACCCGCCGCACACGACAGGCGAGATCTTCGGGGCCGATCCGCCGCGCGCCAGCTCCGGCTGGCGCACCTAGTTGGGTATGCCAGTCTCGCAACCTTCGTCAACCATTACCCCGACCAAGGTCTATTCTTCTAAAAATCGTCGCGGCTTGTGGATATTTGCGTTGATTATTTTAATAGTCATGAGGTAAATATTTAACACTCAACAACGACAATCGTGAGGACGATATGACACAGGAAACCGCGACAGAACCGGGCCAACTGGCGCGCGTGCTGGCACGCAAGGACGTGCTGGCGCTTGCCTTCGGCGCCATGATCGGCTGGGGGTGGATCGTGCTGACCGGCAGCTGGATCCAGTCCGCCGGAAGCCTGGGGGCGATCACCGCCTTTCTGATCGGCGGACTGATCATCGTGCTGGTGGGCCTCACCTATGCCGAACTCGCTTCCGCCATGCCCCAGGTAGGCGGAGAGCACGTCTACAGCTATCGCGCCTTGGGCCACTTCGCCTCCTTCCTGTGCACCTGGGCGATCACCCTGGGCTACGTCAGCGTGGTGGCCTTCGAGGCCGTGGCGTTGCCCACCGTCGTCGAGCATCTCTTCCCCGGCTATGCCGTGGGACACTTGTGGACCATCGCCGACTGGGACGTGCAGGCGACCTGGGTGGCCGTCGGCGTGGCCGGCTCGGTGCTGATGATGTGGGTGAACTACGTGGGCATCCGCACGGCGGCGCTGCTGCAGAAGCTGGTGACCCTGCTGATCCTGGTGGTGGGCGTCATGTTCATCACCGGGGCGCTCTTCCAGGGCAATACCGCGACCATGGAGCCGCTGTTTTCTGTCGAGCAGGGTGTCGTGGGCGGCATCATGATGGTGATCATCATGGTTCCCTTCATGTTCGTGGGGTTCGACGTGATTCCCCAGGCGGCCGAAGAGATCAACCTGCCGTTTCGCGAGATAGGCCGCGTGTTGATGGTCTCGGTGATCATGGCGGTGTTCTGGTACTCGCTCATCATCCTCGGCACGGCCCTGATGCTGAATCCCGACCAGCTGGCTGCCAGTTCCCTGGCCGTGCCGGATGCGATGCAGGCCGTCTTTCAGGCCCCATGGGCGGGCAACTTGATGATCCTGGCCGGCATCGCAGGCATCGTCACCAGTTGGAACGCCTTCTACGTGGGTGGCTCGCGGGCGATCTACGCGCTGGCGCACTCCGGCATGCTGCCGGCCTGGCTGGGCAAGCTGCATCCCAAGCATCGCACTCCCACCAACGCCATCCTGGTGATGGGCGTTCTCTCCTCCATCGCGCCGTTCTTCGGTCGTCCGGCCCTGGTCTGGCTGGTGGTAGCCGGCGGCCTCGGCATCGTCATCGCCTACCTGTTCGTGGCGATCTCGTTCGTGATGCTGCGTCGTCGCGCGCCGGAAATGCCGCGCCCGTTCCGGGTGCGCCACGGCAAGCTGGTGGGCAGCCTGTCGATTCTGCTCTCGCTGGGTCTCATCGCCCTGTACATGCCCGGCAGCCCCTCCGCCCTGGCGCCGGTGGAGTGGTTGATGTTCGCCGGCTGGATGCTGATCGGCCTGGTGCTCTACGCCTGGTCGAGAAAGCGCTACGGCACCGCCTACAGCGACCGAATGATGATGCGCGAGCTGGCCGGCGCGGACCCCTGCTCGGGACGCTGACGCTGTTGACCCGGCATGGCCCTCGTCGACCTCGACTGTGCCTTGCAGTAACTCGAGCATTTGCCAGTGCGCCTGCGGACGGCCACCCTCAGTAGATCACCCGATCGAAACGGAGGCCGTTCCATGAGCGATCACCCTGACCCGCGCCGCCGCCACTCCGCCCCGGTGGTGGATGGTGTCGGCAAGTCGGCCAGCCGCGCCATGCTGCGCGCGGTGGGCTTCACCGACGAGGATTTCACCAAGCCCCAGGTGGGGATCGCCTCCACCTGGAGCATGGTCACGCCCTGCAACAGCCATATTCACGAACTCGCCGAGCGGGCGCGCGACGGTGCCGACGAGGCCGGCGGCAAGGGAGTGGTATTCAATACCGTCACCATTTCCGACGGCATCGCCAACGGCACCGAAGGGATGAAGTACTCGCTGGTCTCGCGGGAGGTGATCGCCGACTCCATCGAGACGGTGGCCGGCTGCGAGGGCTTCGACGGCCTGGTGGCCATCGGCGGCTGCGACAAGAACATGCCGGGCTGCGTGATGGGACTGGCGCGGCTGAACCGGCCGAGCGTGTTCGTCTATGGCGGCACCATCCAGCCGGGACGCAACCACACCGACATCGTCTCGGTATTCGAGGCCATGGGCGCCCACTCGCGCGGCGACATGGACCTGATCGAGCTGAAGCAGATCGAGGAGACGGCGATTCCCGGTCCCGGCTCCTGCGGCGGGATGTACACCGCCAACACCATGGCCTCGGCCATCGAGGCGCTGGGCATGAGCCTGCCGGGCAGCTCGGCCCAGGAGGCTGTGTCGCAGGCCAAGCGCGCCGACTGCGAGGCAGCGGGGGCTGCAGTGCTCGAGCTGCTCGAGCGCGACATCAAGCCCAGCGACATCATGACCCGCGAGGCGTTCGAGAACGCCATCACCGTGACGATCGCTCTGGGCGGTTCCACCAACGCGGTGCTGCATCTCATTGCCATGGCCAGCACCGTGGGCGTGCCGCTCACGCTTGCCGATTTCACCGAAATTGGCCGGCACGTGCCGGTGGTGGCCGACCTGCGTCCCAGCGGGCGCTACATGATGAGCGAGCTGGTGGCGATCGGCGGCATCCAGCCGTTGATGAAGCGGCTGCTCGATGCGGGGCTGCTGCACGGCGACTGTCTCACGGTCACCGGCCGGACGTTGGCCGTGAACCTGACCGGGGTCGACGACTACCCCTTGGACCAGGACATCGTGGTGCCGCTGGACCGGCCCCTCAAGGCCGAGAGCCACCTGCGCATCCTCTACGGTAACCTGGCGCCGGAGGGGGCGGTGGCCAAGATCACCGGCAAGGAGGGCACGCGCTTCTCCGGCACCGCACGGGTGTTCGGCTCCGAGGAGGAGGCGCAGGCACGCATCAACGACGGCAGCGTGGTGGCCGGCGACGTGGTGGTGATCCGCTACGAGGGGCCGCGGGGCGGACCCGGCATGCGCGAGATGCTCACGCCCACCTCCGCCATCATGGGACGCGGGCTCGGCAGCGACGTGGCGTTGATCACCGACGGCCGTTTCTCCGGCGGCAGCCATGGCTTCGTGGTGGGGCATGTCTCGCCCGAGGCCTACGACGGCGGCCCGCTGGCCCTGGTGCAGGATGGCGACCTAATCACCATCGACGCCGAGGCCGACACCCTCGAGGTCGAACTCACGGACGAGGAGTTGATGCGCCGGCGCGCCGCCTGGCGCCGCCCACCGCCGCGCTATGCGCGCGGCGTGCTGGCGAAGTACGCCCGCACGGTGAGTTCGGCCAGTACCGGCGCCGTCACCGATCTCCTCGAATGATGGTGGCACGGCGCGTTTGGCAATGCCCGGGGTCTTGGCTAGGTTGAGGGTGCGCAACGTGAGCGCGTCATTCCGATAGCTGAAGGCAACGGCAAGGAGGCAACATGCCCAAGAGCGGACCCAAGCAAGCCCGAATCGAGCCGATCCGTGATGCCGAGGACATCAACCTGCCGGTCACCGGCTGGCATGTGATCGACGAGACGGACCCCGACAACGAGATCGTCGTCTCCGAGCACGAGACGGAGGTCGAGGCCCTCAAGGCGGCGGAAGAGTACGAACAGCGCGAGGAGTGAAGAGGGCGGCTATCGACCGGACACAAACAGACGCCTCGTCCATTGACGAGGCGTCTGCGGTCGGGATTCATGCATGCCGAGGCGCGTTCAGTAATTCACGGCGCCATCCGGATCGATGCTGCGATAGACGAGGCGTAGCTCATCGATAGAGAGGTGCTCTAGGCGTCCTGCCAACAGATCGCTGATCTTTTGCGCCGGTAGCCCGGCGCGGCGAGCAATCTCGCGGCAGCCTAGGTCGGATACGGCGATCAGCCGTGTGACGATACGCATGAGGCGTGTACGTTTTTCCAGGTCCCTGACATCGAGGTCAGGGCATCTTCGCGGGGGGTCGAGGAGTTCCGCGCTGGTGGTATGACGTGCCGTACTCATGATGCTCCAGTGGGCGATTGCGACACACACACTATGGGGGCATTTCGGCATTTTTGCCAGTGTCGTTTGGCGACTTTTTCGCGTTGCCTCGAGAGCCGTGGCCGGTTGCGTCGAGCCGCGGCAAGAGCAGCCTGAAGCGGCCGCGCAGTGTGGCGATCACGCCCCTCCAGGTGCCCGCAACTTGCCGCTTGCGGGCTGGTCGGTCAGATGAGGACCGCCGACCTTTGTGGAATTGCTAATATTTCCAATAACGTAGAAAGTATCGATTAGCCCCTCGACGCAGGGGCGTGCTAGTTTTTGATAAGTGCGCGGGCTTCGCCCCGTGCGCCATGCGACTTCTACAACCACAAGCAATCCGGTTTCAGGACGGAGGAAATCCATGCGAGCTCTCAAATACGCTGCAGCCGCTTCGCTGTTGGCCGTGGCCCCGCTGGCGAGCGCCCAACAGCTCTCCATCGCTACCGGCGGTACTGGTGGTGTCTACTATCCGATCGGTGGCGGTTTCGCCGAGATCATCAACGATCATCTCGAAGGTTACGAAGCAACTGCCGAGGTGACCGGCGCCTCGGTCGAGAACATGGGCCTGATCATGCGCGGCGACGCCGACCTGGCCCTGGTACTGGCCGATACCGCGATGCAGGCCTACGAGGGCAGCGGCGATTTCGAAGGCCGCCAGATCGAGAACACCCGCGCGCTGGCGTCCGTCTATCCCAATGCCGTGCAGCTGGTAGTGCTGGCGGATTCCGACATCGAGTCCCTGGAAGACCTGAAGGGCAAGCGCGTCTCCGTCGGCGCACCGGGCAGTGGCACCGAGCTCAACGCCCGCGCGCTGCTGGAAGCCAACGGCATCACCTACGACGACATCACGCCGCAGCGCCTCAATTTCAACGAGACTGCCGACGCCATTCGTGACGGCGACATCGACGCCGGCTTCTGGAGCGTGGGACCGCCCACCAGCTCGATCCTCAACCTGGCCGCCACCCGCGACATCCGCCTGATCGGTCTCTCCGACGAGGAGATCGCCAACGCCCAGGAAGAGGAGCCGGTCTTCGCTGCCTACGAGCTGAGCGAAGGGATGTACGACGGTATGGACGAGCCGGTGCAGACCATCAGCATTCCCAACGTGCTGGTCGTGAATGCCGACATGGACGAGGAGCTGGCCTACAACCTGACCAAGCTGCTTTATGAGCGTATCGACGACCTGATCGCGGTGCATCCGGCGGCCAACGACACTACCGTCGAGTTCACCATGGAGTCGACGCCGGTGCCGCTGCATCCGGGTGCGATCCGCTACTACGAAGAGGTCGATGCCGAGATCCCCGACAAGCTGCGTCCGTGACACGCAGCCGCGGCAAGGGGTGTGACGCATGAGCGTCGCATCGCTGTCGAGCTTGGCAAGGAAGCGCATGGCAGGGTGGGCGATGACGTCCGCCCTGTCGTCGTGTTGCCGGCCGTATAATGCTTGGCTGCAACGCCTGCTGGCAGGCGGTATCGCCGGCTGGCTCAGCCTGGCCGCCATGGCGGACGGCTCCATCGAGGGGGCGACGCTGGCCGTGCTCGATGCGTCGGGCGAGACCATGGTCGAGATTCCTCTCAAGCCCGGCATGCGCTGGTGCCTGGGCTGGAATCACTCGGTCAAGAAATTCCCGGTGCTCGACTGCTATCGCTACCAACAGGGACGGATGGTGCTGGAGCGCAGCCATCAGCCCGATTTCGCCGCTGGCCTGGGGCATACCCTGGGGCGTGGCGAACAGGTTTCCGACGGGCGGGGTGGCTACTGGATCGAAAATATTGATGAGCCCGTACCCGGTGACCGTTATACGCTGCGGGTCGGTTCGCCAACCGTCGACCATCGTCTGCTATGGCAGTCGGAAGGGGACGAGCACAGGGTCAGCCTGAGCGAGTTGGCCGCCGGCGAGCGCGTCATCCTACAACTACGCAAGCCTGAAGACCTGAGCAAGCCTGAAGATCCAGGCAAGCCTGACGACGTCTGACGAGGAATCCGATGAACGAATCCACCAGCCCGCCCGTGACGATGCCCGGGGGTAATGCCATTCAGCCGCGCTTCGTGCTATGGCTGATCACCATCGTGGCGGTGGGGCTGTCGCTGTTCCAGCTCTATTCGGCGGGCATCCAGCCGCTGGGTCTGTTCTATCAGCGCGGCATTCACCTGGCGCTGGTCATGATGCTGGCCTTCCTGATGTTTCCGGTGTTCGGCCCTAGCCGCAAACGCGGCGTGCTTGGCTGGGCGATCGATATTGCCTTCTTCAGCGGTGCCGTCATTACCGGCGGCTACCTGGTCCTCTATCTGGACGAGATCGTCAGTCGCGCCGGTTTCTGGAGCGAGACCGACATCCGTGTCGCCATCATCGCCACCGTCACCGTGCTGGAGGCGAGTCGGCGCGCGGTGGGCCTGGGCATGACGGTGATCGGCGCGCTGGCCATCGTCTACGCCTTCGCCGGGCCCCGCGGCGAGCTGCCCTGGCTGGGCGAATGGCTGCCAGGCATCATGGGCCATCGCGGCTACGGCCTGGACCGCGTGGCCGGCCAGCTCTACTTGGGGCAGGAGGGCATCTTCGGCCTGCCGCTGGGCGTGGCGGCCACCTATATCTTCATCTTCGTGCTGTTCGGGGCCTTTCTCGAGAGCACCGGTGCCGGCAAGTTCTTCATCGACATGGCTTACGCCGCCACCGGTCGCCAGCGCGGCGGCCCGGCCAAGGCGGCAGTGCTCGCCTCGGCGGGCATGGGGTCGATCTCCGGTAGCGCTATTGCCAACGTGGTGACTACCGGCGCCTTCACCATCCCGCTGATGAAGCGCCTGGGCTACAAGCCGCACCAGGCCGGTGGCATCGAGGCCGCCGCTTCCACCGGCGGCCAGATTATGCCCCCGCTGATGGGGGCCGGCGCCTTCCTGATCGCCGAATACACCAACACACCCTATCTGGATGTGGTCAAGGTCAGCATCCTGCCGGCGATCATGTACTTCGCTACCGTCTATTTGTTCGTGCATATCATCGCGCTCAAGCAGGGCATGCAGGGCATGGCGAAGAGCGAATTGCCGCAGATGCGCGACGTGATGCGCGAGGGCTGGCATTTCCTGCTGCCGCTGGCGGTGCTGGTGTGGCTGCTGGTGATGAGCATGTCGCCGATGCGCGTGGGCTTCTACGCGGTGGTGACCATGGTGGCAGTGGCGGTGCTGCGCTATGCGTTCTGGTTCCTGTTCATCGCGCCGCGCCAGGGGCAGAAAGTGACGCTGGCGAGCATTCGCGGTGTGATCTGGGCCGGCCTGGTCAAGCTGGTCGAGGGGCTCGAACTCGGTGCGCGCAACGCCGTGGCCGTTTCCATGGCCTGCGCCGTGGCCGGTATCATCGTCGGTGTGGTCGGCCTGACCGGGCTGGGGCTCAAGTTCTCCTCGATGATGATGGCGTTCTCGGGCGGTAACCTGCTGCTGGCGCTGCTGCTGGTCCTGCTCGCCAGCCTGGTGCTGGGCATGGGCCTGCCGGTCACCGCCAGCTACATCGTGCTGATCGTACTGGTGGGGCCGGCGCTGTCCAACGAGTTCGGCGTGCCGCTGCTGATCGCCCACCTGGTGGTGTTCTGGTACTCGCAAGATTCCAACGTCACGCCACCGATCGCCCTGGCCGGCTTCGCCGGTGCGGCGATCGCCGGCAGCAAGCCGATGGAAACGGGCATACAGGCGTGGAAGTTCGCCAAGGGGCTCTACCTGATTCCCGTATTCATGGTCTACAACCCCGAGATCATCATGGGCGGCCCGGTGCTGGTCGTGGCCTGGAACGCGGTCATCGCAATCCTGGCGCTGTGCGCCTTCGCCGCAGCGCTGGAAGGCTACCTGTTCACGCGCATGTCGTGGTTGCCGCGCATCGCCATTTCCGCCGCCATCGTGGCGGTGTTCTATCCCAACCTGATGGTGGAGGCGGCCGGCGTGGTCGTGATGATCGTGGCCATCGGCGGCAACTGGCTGGCCAGCCGGCGCGAGGTCGGCGCCACCGGTACCGGCCCGGCCTGAGCCGAGGGTCGGCCACTTGGGGTGTGGCTGGCTGTCCGGTTGGTCAAGATGACGGCGCCTGCGGGCGCCGTTAGAATACTTGCCCTTCGATTTCGCGTCGTGTCTGTCGCGCCGCCTTTCAGCGTCACTACGGGAGCCGTACATGCAGTCCTCCAACCAGCAGCCGCGCGTCGGCGTGATCATGGGATCGAAATCCGACTGGCCGGTCATGGAGCATGCAGTAGCAATGCTCGAACGTTTGGGGGTGTCTTACGAGACGCGCGTGGTGTCGGCCCACCGCACGCCGGACCTGCTGTTCGACTACGCCAGGTCCGCCGCCGGGCGCGGCCTGCAAGTGATCGTCGCCGGTGCCGGCGGTGCCGCCCACCTGCCGGGCATGGTGGCGTCCCAGACGGCGCTGCCGGTACTCGGCGTACCGGTGGAGTCCAAGGCGCTCAAGGGGCTCGACTCGCTGCTCTCGATCGTGCAGATGCCGGGCGGCATCGCCGTGGGGACGCTTGCCATCGGCAAGGCCGGCGCCACCAACGCCGGCCTGCTGGCGGCGCAGATCGTCGGCCTACAGGACGACAAGGTGCGTGCCGCCGTCGAGGCCTTCCGCGCCGAGCAGACGCAAGCCGTGCTCGACAACCCCGACCCCCGTCCCCAGTCCTGATTGAGCGACGAATGAGGTGCCTGACATGAATATCGGCGTGCTCGGTGCCGGCCAGCTCGGCCGCATGCTGGCGCTGGCCGGCTACCCGCTGGCCAACCGCTTCACCTTCCTCGACACCACAGGCCACCCCAGTGCGGGTATCGGCGAGGTGATGATCGACACCGATCGCAAGCACCTCGACGCCTTCCTGGCCAAGGTCGCCCTGGTTACCTACGAATTCGAGCACCTGCCCGTTTCGCTGGTGCAGGCCATCGAGGAGGTGAAGCCGGTCTTCCCCTCGAGCGAGGCGATCCGCATCTGCCAGAATCGCGCCGAGGAGAAGGCGCTGTTCGATCGGCTGGGCATTCCCACTCCGGCCTACCGCTTGGTGGAGCATGCCGACGAGCTCGAAGCCGCGGCCCGTGAACTCGGTTGCCCGGTGGTGGCGAAATCGGTCACCGAGGGCTACGACGGCAAGGGCCAGGCGGTGCTGCGCGATCCGGCCGAAGCCGCCGAGGCCTGGCGCAGCATCAACCACCCGCGGCTGATCGTCGAGGCCTTCGTCGACTTCGTGCGTGAAGTGTCGATCATCGCCGTGCGCGGACGCGAGGGGGAAGTGGTGTTCTACCCTATGGCGGAGAACCTGCACGTCGATGGCATCCTGCGCTATTCGCTGGCACCGATGCCGGACCTCGACGACGAAGTGCAGCAGACCGCTGAAGGCTACATTCGCACCTTGCTCGACGAGCTCGACTATGTCGGCGTACTGACGCTGGAGCTATTCCAGACCCGTGACGGCCGGCTGCTGGCCAACGAGATGGCGCCGCGCGTGCACAACTCGGGGCACTGGACCATGGACGGTGCCGTGACCAGCCAGTTCGAGAACCACCTGCGCGCCATCCAGGGCCTGCCGCTGGGCGATACCTCGGCTCGGCAACCCACCTGCATGGTCAACGTGATCGGCCAGGAGGGGGACCCGGCGGCGATACTCGCTATCCATGATGCCCACCTGCACCGCTACGACAAGAGTGAGCGCCCCGGACGCAAGCTCGGCCACGTCAACCTGTTGGCGAAAAGCCACGGCGAGCTGCTCGAGAAGGTACACGCCTGCGCCTGGCTGCTGCCCGAAGCGCCGGAGCCCCGCTTCAGCTTCGAAGATGAGTTCCGCCAGGGCAACTGAGCCCCCCGACCGCAAGACAACGCAGCGGGCCCCGCCGATGGCGGGGCCCGCTGCGTTCATCCACCACCATCACGCACCGATGATGCCGCCGTCTTCCCGGGTGATTACCAGCGTCGCCGAGCGTGGGATGGCGTTGCCGCCCTCCGGCCAATGGCTGGTCAGCCGGCCCTCGGCGAAATCCGCGGCCGAGGTGTTGGCACCGGGATGCTGCACGTTGACGAACAGCGTGCGCTGGTCGGGCGTCATGGCGATGCCGGTGATCTCCTGGCCGACGGGGCCGGTCAGGAAGCGACGGAGCTCGCCGGTATCGGGGTCGGCCACCAGCATCTGATTGTTGCCGAACGGCGCGTAGACGCCTGCGTTGACCGCCGATTCGCTGATGTCCGTCTGGATCCACACACGGCGGTCGGGATCGATCCACAGCCCGTCGGGGGACGCGAGAATGGCGTCCTCGTCGAGGGGCTCGCCGTTCAGGTCGCGGCCGCTCTCCCGATCGCCGGCCAGCAGGAATATCTCCCACTGGAAGCGCTCGGCGGCGTGGGTGCCGTCTTCCCGCCAGCGGATGATGTGACCGAAGTGGTTTTCGGCGCGAGGATTGGCGGCGTCGCGCTGCTCCTCGCTGCGGCGGGTGTTGTTGGTCAACGTGAAGTAGACCTGGCCGGTGGCCGGGTCCACCGCGCCCCATTCGGGGCGGTCCATCTTGGTTGCGCCCGCGTGATCGGCGGCGCTGCGCGCATTGACCAGGATATCGGCCAGATCGGCGAAACCGTTCTCGGGCGTCAGGCCGTTCTCGCCCGGGGCGAGGGCCAGCCATTCGCCGCTGCCGTCCTCATGGAACTTCGCCACGTAGAGCGTACCCTCGTCGAGCAGTGAGCCGTCGGCGCTGGCCGCCTGGTACGGCCTGGCCGAGACGAACTTGTAAATATACTCGAAGCGGGCATCGTCGCCGGAATAACAGACGATGGGCTGGCCCTCCACGGCGGGGGCGAATATAACCCCCTCGTGGGCAAAACGGCCCAGGTGGGTGCGCTTGACCGGCGTGCCCTGCGGATCGAAGGGGTCGATCTCCACCATGTAACCGAAGCCGTGGGGCTCGTTGCGGTAGTCCTCGCTGGACGAGGCACCGCGGGAGGTGGCGTCGAAGCGCATGTACTCGTCGGCTCCGTCCGCGGCACGATGCCACTGGTAGCGCCCCTCGCTGCGCGTCTGGATGCCGTAGCGCGCCTGGCGCCGATCGATTTCGGTATCCTCGTTGGCGAAGTAGCCCGACCAGTTCTCCTCGGCCGCCAGGTAGGTGTTCCATGGCGTAACGCCATTGGAGCAGTTGTTCAGTGTGCCGCGTATGCGGTTGCCGTCCGGGCTGTACTTCGTCACCACGTGCTCGGTACCGGCCACCGGCCCGGCCAGGCGCATCGGGGTCAGGCCGGTGATGCGCCGGTTGCGTTCGTCCTCGACCACTTGCCACTGTCCGTCGTCACCCTGGCGCACCCGGACCACCGATATCCCGTGTGCGTTGAGCTCCTTGAGTACCTGGTTCGGATCGCGGCTGCCGTCCTCGTGCTGCGGGAAACCCTCGGAGTCGAGCGCCATGCCCTGGGCATCGGCATGCAGTAGGCGCGGCTCGACGTATTCGTGGTTGAGCATCAGCAGGCCGTCGCGGGAGCTGCCGTCCAGCGGGAAGAAATGCATGCCGTCGTGATGGCTGCCGATCTGGTGGGCCTGCGCCGCGCCATCGCTGGCGGTGGCCGCGGGCATGGGGCCGCTGATCGGGGTGCCCCAGGGAATGAAGGTCTGCGCGCGGTAGCCCTCCGGCACCACCACCCTGTCGGCGGCGCTGACCGGGATCGCCTGGAAACCGATACGCGACGAAACCGACGGCGTGCCGGCGGCCAGAGCGCGCCCGAAGGGCAGACTGGTGCACATGGCGCCGGCCACCGCGGCGGCCAGACTGCCGCGCAGCAGGGTGCGCCGATTCATGCGGGCCGCGAGGATGTCGCCGAAGTAGGCATTGGACGAGGGATTGCTGGCGGGCTCGTCACCGGCGGCGAGGATCGGGTCGACCTGGCCGGGCTGGCGAGGCTGGGTCATGGCATGTCTCCAGAAGGGTGAAACGGGACGAACCCATAGGGTGGTGAGGAGACATTGCAGCGATATGAACGTATCGCGACAGTTCGTCGCGATACGCCATGCCGTGCCGTATCCCGAGCGCTCCCTGCGTTGAGGAGCCTCCTCGCCAAACTTCGTCGCATCGGGTAAAGATAGGGGCTGACATAACGACAATGAGTACGGACCCGATCGCGCGCATGTCTTTTTCGCTTCAGGAAGAGCACCTTGAGGCCGTTCCCGCTTCCTCGCACCGTCTGCAGTTGGCTTCTGAACAGGTACGCCTGCTGTATGAGCGACTGTGGCAGCCGGTTCTGGCCAGCGTACTCGCTGCCCTGCTGCTGGTGGCGGCGATGTGGCCCATCATGCCGGCAGGGCTTCTCGTTGCCTGGCTCGTGGCGCTGGTCTCGGTCTCGTTCGGACGCCTGTGGCTGGCCCGGCACTACCAGTGCCAGCCGCCCCGACGTCGGCTGCAACGACGCTGGGTATGTCGCTTCGCCTGGGGCGCCGCTCTCGCCGGCCTGGTATGGGGCGCGGCGGGGCTCGCGATGTTCACCATGGAGCATCTGGGGCAGCTGGCGGCGCTGACGATCGTCTTGGCGGGCATTACCGCGGGCGGGGTGACGACGCTCTCTTCGGTATGGTGGATGGCGCCGCTGTTCGTCCTGCCTGCCATGCTGCCGCTGCTCGGCCAGCTGCTGCTGCAGGGCTCGTCGCTCGCCTGGCTGCTGGCTTCAATGATCGTGCTGTTCCTGGCCCTGGTGCTGGTGACCAGTCATCGACTCAACCGTATCATTACCGACAATATCGCCCTGCGCCTGGCCGTCACGTCCCGCGAGCAGCAGCTACGCGTGAGCGAGGCACGCTATCGCGCCATCTTTCGCCATACGCCGCTGGGGGTGCTGCACTTCGATTGCGATGGCCGGGTGGTCGACTGCAACGAAATGTGTCTCGATATCCTCGGGACCAGCCGGCATCGCCTGCTGGGCATGAACCTGCTGACCCAGCTCGACGATGACCGTGTAGTGCGGGCGGTCCGCGACGCGCTCGATAGTGGCACCGGCTATTTCGAAGGTACCTATCGCACGGTGGTGAGTGGCAAGCAGACGCCGCTGCGCGCCTTTTATAGCGCGCTGCGCAGCGAATCCGGGGTGGTGGTCGGCGGGGTGGCCATCATCGAGGACTTCACTGAACGCAAGCTGGCCGAGGAGACCATCCACCGCCAGGCCTACTTCGACCCGCTGACGGAGCTGCCCAACCGCCGTCTGCTGATCGAGACGCTCGCCTCGACCATCCGTGATCGCCGCGACGATGGCCGCGTGGGTCTGGTGATGTTCCTCGACCTCGACCGCTTCAAGATCATCAACGACACCCTGGGTCACGCGGTGGGCGACGAACTGTTGCGCCAGGTCAGCAAGCGCCTGCTGCTGTGCATGGGCACGGCCGACATTGCCGCCCGTCTCAGCGGTGACGAATTCGTGGTGTTGATGCCGGCGCTGAGCAGCGACCGTGAGCTCGAACTGCAGCGAGCAGAGCAGCGTGCCGAGCGCCTGCTCTCCACCCTGCGCCGAACCTACGACCTGGGCGGTCAACGCATCAGCGTGACGCCGAGCATTGGCTATACACTGTTTCCGCTGGGCGACGAGGACGTGGGCGACGTGCTGCGCCACGCCGATACCGCCATGTATCAGGCCAAGATGAAGGGACGCGCCCAGATCTGCGGGTACGAGCCCTCGATGCAGACCCAGATGAGCTGGCGCCTGGAGATGGAGCAGGCCCTGCGTCGCGCCTTGGCCGAGGAGCAGTTGAGCATCGCCTTCCAGCCCCAGCTCGACGAGCGCGGCGAAGTGATCGGCGGCGAGGCGCTGATGCGCTGGGAGCATCCGCAGCATGGCTGGATCTCGCCGGAGGTGTTCATCGCCATCGCCGAAGAGAGCGACCTGATCGTCGAACTCGAGACCTGGATGCTGGATCGCTGCTGTGCGCTGTTGGCGCGGCTGCCGGCGGAAACCCTGCCGCGCTTGTCGGTCAACATCAGCGTGCGCCACTTCACCCAGCCCGGTTTCGTCGAGGGCGTGACCTGGGTGGTAGGTACCCACGGTATCGATCCTTCCCGACTCACGGTGGAGCTGACCGAGAGCATCATGATCGATGGCTTGCAGGACGCCATCGAGCGCATGCGGGCGCTCAAGCGGCTCGGTGTCCAACTGGCGCTTGACGACTTCGGTACCGGCTTCTCGTCGCTCTCCTATCTCAAGTCGCTACCGTTGGACGAGCTGAAGATCGACCGCAGCTTCGTCAGCAGCCTCGATACCGACAGCAGCGACGCCACCATCGTCGAGACGGTGCTCGCCATGGCGCAGCATCTCGGCATCGATGTGGTGGCGGAAGGAGTGGAGAACAGAGCGCAGCGGGATTTTCTGCTGATGCGAGGATGCCGTCTGTTCCAAGGGTTCTATTTCCATCGCCCGATGCCGCTCGACGCTTTCGAGCGGCTGTTGGCCGAGCGTATGGATACCCGGGCGGAATGACGCCGCTCAGCCAAGGCCGCCGGACGCCCAGAGCCACAGGGCGATCAGCATGAAATGGCCGGGGTACCAGGCCAGCCACAGCCGTCGCGGCATGACGCTGGGTACCGCCGGCGCCAGGCGATGAGCGCCGGCAGCCAGCCAGAGGGCCGTCAGGCAGGTGGCCACGGTGAACGACTTGGCCATGTCGGAGCTGTTCATCAGCCCGGCCACGACCAGCAGCGGCACGGCCATGCATACCGCCCCCAGGCGCTCAGCCAGGCCATCGCCGGCGGCGTGGAGGTGGTACATGGCCAGCATGAACAGCGGAATCAGCAGCAGCCCGCGATGGCCGTACTCGACCCAGTAGCCGAGCAGGTACCAGACCGCCAGCGTCGTCGTCACGCCCAGCCCCACCCAGGCGACACCCAGGTTACCGGCACGCTGGCGGGCGAACAGGTCGCGCAGCCAGGCACCCCAGGCCAGCCCCAGGGCCAGGGTGAAGCAGACATTGAGCACGAAGGCGTCGGAGGCCCGCGGCATCAGCATGTAGGGCAGTTGCGCCACCAGCCCGATGATCAGTATGCGTCGGGCATAGCGCAGCGGATTGCGGGTATTGAACAGCCCGTGCCAGGCGACCATGGCCGCGAACAGGGGAAAGGCGATCCGCCCGATCGACGAGCCGGCCCAGTCGAGCTCCCAACTGGCGGGTAGCACGTAGCGGGTCAGGTGATCGATCGTCATGGTGGCGAGCGCCAGCCATTGACCCCAGCCGGTCCATGTCGAGGCGGGACGATCCGGCACCGAGAGGGCGGCGGCTTGTGCGGTCATCGTGACCTCCCTGTGGATGACGTATCGAGGAGCGGAATGATGCCACCTTGTTGACCGGGGCGCGACGGTGGGAGTTCCTCCTCGTCGGGCAACGGTTCGGGAAAGAGGACAGCAGCGATGCGCAGCGGCTTCGGCTTCGATCTTCGCAGCATGGAGATATTCGTCGAGACTCTCGAGCAGGGCAGTCAGAGCGCAGCGGCCCGGCGACTCGGGCTCAAGCAGTCGTCGGTCTCCCAGAGCCTGGCCAATCTGGAGGAGAGCATGGGCGTGACGCTGTTCAAACGCCACTCCCGCCCGCTCGAGCCGACCAGCGCCGGGCGCTTCTTCTACGACCGTGCCCGGCGGCTGCTCGAGGACGCGCGCAGCACGCGCCGCGAGCTGGTCTCCGGCGACTTCGGTCACTTGCACCAGGTGCGCCTGGCGCTGGTCGATTCGCTGGCCACGGCGGTCGGCCAGCCGTTGATCGAGCTGATCCGTCGCTACACCCGCGACTATACCCTGACGACCGGGCTGTCGCACATGCATGCGCACTCGCTGCTCACCCGGCACGTGGATATCATCGTTTCCGATGATCGGCTGGAAAATTACGATGGTCTGGAGCGCCATGCCCTGCTGCGCGAACCCTTCGTCCTGGTGGTGCCCCGCCACTGGAACGGCCCGCTGGACAACCTGCGCTGGCTGGCCCGGCATCTGGATTTCGTGCGCTACACCCCGCAGTCGCTGATCGGTCAAGCCATCGAGCGGCACCTGCGCTTGAACCAGCTCGAGCTGCCGGCCAGGCTGCATCTCGACAACACCTTCGCCGTACTGCGCCTGGTCGGCGCCGGCGCCGGGTGGACCATCACCACGCCGCTGTGCCTCTACCAGGCCGGCCTCGAGGAGCTCAACGTCACGGTGGCCCCGCTTCCGCTGGCACCGCTCAGCCGCGAGCTGACGCTGGTGGCGCGCCGCGACGAGCTGGGTGAGCTGCCGGCGCTGCTAGCTCGCGACAGCCGGCGCCTGCTGGAGAAGCACTTTCGCGCCCAGCTCGAGCGGGTGCTGCCCTGGCTGTCCGCCGAGGTCACCACCCAGCCCTGATTCCGTCTCCCCGGTAGCGCGCCTTGCTCTCGAAGGGCGCATGAAGGCCGACCACGGCTTCACCATGACGCACTATCGATTTCATCGATAGTTTGGCCGTCATCGGTATCGATTCACGTTGCGCTTTCGCTTCGCCCCCACCAAGACTGGTCGAAACCCAAGGTAACGAACAGGCCGGGGCCGAACGATGCCAAGAATAATAATGCTCTACGTGCGCTGGGTGGACGCGTTCAATCGCGTGGTGGGGCGCCTAATCATGTTCCTGATCTTCGTGATGATCGGTGTGCTGCTCTTCTCCTCGGTGGCGCGTACCGCCTTCAACAGCCCGCTGATCTGGAGCATCGAGGTCTCGCAGTTCATGATGGCCGCCTACTACATGCTCGGCGGCGCCTACGCCATGCAGATGGGCGCGCACGTGCGCATGGACCTGTTCTACTCGCGATGGTCCGATCGTACCCGCGCCATTGTCGACGCCCTCACCATCGTGCTGCTGCTGGTCTTCCTCGGGGCGCTGCTCGTCGGCGGCATCTCGAGCACCGAGTATGCCCTGCGCTACGGCGAGAAGAGCTATACCTCCTGGGCGCCGCCCCTGGCGCCGATCAAGATCATCATGACCTTCGGCGTGCTGCTGATGCTGCTGCAGAGCGTGTCGATCCTGTTCAAGGACATCGCCCGGGCACGCGGCGTCTCCCTGGAAGGGGAGACCGGTCAATGAGCTACGAGATGATCGCTCTGCTGATGTTCTCGACCATGATGCTGCTGCTGCTCACCGGGCAGCGCGTGTTCGGCGTGATCGGCTTCGTCGGCGCCGCCTCGGCGCTGCTGCTGTGGGGGCACGGTGGCGTGGAGATGCCGTTCAGCGCCGCCATCCAACTGATGAACTGGTATCCGCTGCTGACCCTGCCGCTGTTCATCTACATGGGCTACATGCTCTCCGAGTCGGGCATCGCCAGCGAGCTCTACGAGATGTTCCACGTCTGGATGGGCTCGCTCAGGGGCGGCCTGGCAGTGGGCACCATCGGTCTGATGGTGGTGGTCTCGGCGATGAACGGCCTGAGCGTGGCGGGCATGGCCATCGGCGCGACCATCGCCCTGCCGGAGCTTTTGCGCCGCGGCTACGACAAGATCATGGTCACTGGCGTGATCCAGGCCGGAAGCTCGCTGGGCATCCTGGTGCCGCCCAGCGTGGTGTTGGTGCTCTATGGCATGATCGCCCGCCAGCCGGTCAGCCAGCTGTGGCTGGCCGGGGCCATCCCGGGGCTGATCCTGGCGGCGCTGTTCGTGATCTACATCGTCATCCGTTGCCGCCTGCAGCCTCACCTCGGCCCGGCGCTGCCCGCCGAGGAGCGCCGGATGAGCCTCGCCGAGAAGCTCAAGCTGCTGCGCGCCGGCATCCTGCCGCTGCTGATCTTCTTCTTCATGACCGGGCTGTTCCTGATGGGCGTGACCAGCCTGGTGGAAAGTTCGGCAGTGGGGGCGATGGCCGCCACCCTGGCCGCGCTGGTCAAGCGGCGGCTGACCTGGACGGTGATCGAGAGCACCGTGCACAAGACGCTGGGCATCAGCTGCATGTTCATGTGGATCATCCTGGCGGCGCTGTGTTTCGGCGCGGTGTTCGATGGCCTCGGTGCGGTACGCGCCATCGAGAACATCTTCCTCGACCGCATCGGCATGAGCCCGTGGCAGATACTCGTAATGATGCAGCTCTCCTACATCCTGCTCGGGATGTTCCTCGACGACACCGCCATGCTAGTGATCGTGGCGCCGCTCTACGTGCCGCTGGTGATCAGCCTGGGCTTCGACCCGATCTGGTACGGCGTGCTCTACACCATCACCGTGCAGATCGCCTACATGACCCCGCCGTTCGGCTACAACCTGTTCCTGATGCGCGCCATGGCGCCGCCGGAGATCTCGCTCGGCGACATCTACCGCAGCGTCTGGCCCTTCGTCGGCATCATGCTGATCGGGTTGGCGCTGATCACAATCTTCCCGCAACTGGCGCTATGGCTGCCGCAGCTCTATCGCGGCTACTGAGCCCAGGAGGTGACCCCAGGCACGACGACCCGATTACCGCAACGATCTTTCTTCCGACAACAAGAAGCACAGCGAGGATGAAATCCCATGACCAACCGTCGCGATTTCCTCAAGAAGGCGGGGCTGGCCACCGCCGCCACCGTCGGGGCCACGACACTCTCGGCCCCCTATGTCCACGCGCAGTCGCGCAGCCCGATTCGCTGGCGTCTGCAGACCTACGCCGGCCCGGCGCTCGCCGAGCACGTGATCAAGCCTTCCATCGACGCCTTCAACAAGGCCGCCAACGGCGAGATGGAGATCGAGCTCTACTACGCCGACCAGCTGGTACCCACCGGCGAGCTGTTCCGCGCCATGCAGCGCGGCACCATCGACGCCGTGCAGAGCGATGACGATTCGATCAACGCGCCGGTCGACGTCTCGGTGTTTGGCGGCTACTTCCCGTTCGCCTCGCGCTACAGCCTCGACGTGCCGGCGCTGTTCCACCATTACGGTCTCAAGGAGATCTGGGAGGAGGCCTACGGCGAGGTCGAGGGCGTCACCTGGCTGGGCTCGGGCGCCTGGGATCCGTGCAATTTCGTGACCCGCGAACCGATCCGAAGCCTCGACGACCTCGAGGGCAAGCGTGTGTTCACCTTCCCCACCGCGGGGCGCTTCTTAAGCCGCTTCGGCGTGGTACCGGTGACACTGCCGTGGGAGGACATCGAGGTCGCCATGCAGACCCGCGAGCTCGACGGCATCGCCTGGGCCGGCATCACCGAGGCCTACACCGTAGGCTGGGCCGACGTCAGCAACTACTACCTGACCAACAACATCTCCGGCGCCTGGGCGGGCTCATATTTTGCCAACACCGAACGCTGGAACGAGGTGCCCGAGCATCTCCAGACCCTGTTCAAGCTGTGCATGGACAGCTCGCATTATTACCGCCAGCACTGGTACTGGTGGGGCGAGGCGCACTACCGCACCACCGGCGGCAAGCTGGAACTGACCTCGATACCCGAAGAGGAGTGGCAGCGGCTCGAGGACGAAGCGCTGGCCTTCTGGGACGAGATCGCCCAGGAGAGCGATCGCAGCGCCCGCGTGGTGCAGATCCTCAAGGATTATCGACAGACCATGCAGCAGGCCGGGCCTCCCTACCGCTACGGTTGAAGGAGCGCGGGGCGCCGGGCCTGGCCCGGCGCATCCCGTCGGCGTTCGCCACCACCTATGACAACGAAGGGCGTGCGAGGAAGCGGAGATGAGCCGACTGCAGGCGAGAGACGTGAAGAGTGCCGACGATGCCAAGCGGATCGTCGAACAGCGTGGCCTGACCCACGTCAAGGTCGGCATGTTCGACATGGATGGCGTGATGGTCGGCAAGTACATGCGACGCGACAAGTTCTTCCATGCGTTGGAGGCGGGCTTCGCCTTCTGCGACGTGGTGCTGGGCTGGGACAGCAAGGACGAGCTCTACGACAACGTGACCTATACCGGCTGGCACACAGGCTACCCGGATGCGGCGTTGCGGGTGGTGCCCGAGAGCTGCCGCGAGCTGCCAAGCGAAGGAGACATGCTGCTGTTCCTGGCTGAATTCACCGGCCCGGCCGAGGCGATTTGCCCCCGGGGGCTGCTGCGGCGGGTACTGGGCCGGGCGCGGGAGATGGGTTTCGTCGCCTGCGGTGCGCTGGAGTACGAATTCTTTTTGTTCCAGGAGACACCGGAGTCGATCCGCGAGAAAGGCTTTCGCAACCTGAAGCCGCTGACCCCCGACATGATGGGCTACTCGATGCTGCGAAGCTCGGTGCACGGCGAGCTCTACCACGAGCTGCTGGCGCTGGCCGAGGCCATGGACTTCCCCATCGAGGGGCTGCACACCGAGACCGGGCCGGGCGTGCTTGAGGCGGCGATCTGCGTCGATCAGGCGCTCTCCGCTGGCGACAAGGGGGCGCTGTTCAAGACCTTCATCAAGGTATGGGCGCAGCGCCGCGGGCTGATGGCCACCTTCATGGCCAAGTGGTCGCCGGATTATCCCGGCCAGAGCGGGCATATCCACCTCTCGCTCAATCACGTCGACAGCCACGAGTCGGCCTTCTTCGATGCCGACAAACCCCACGGCATGAGCGACATCCAGCGTCATTTCGTGGCCGGCCAGCAGACGTTGATGCCCGAGTTCCTGGCCATGTTCGCCCCGACGATCAACAGCTATACGCGGCTAATCCCGGGCTTCTGGGCGCCCACCGACGCCACCTGGGGCGTGGAGAACCGCACCTGTGCGCTGCGCGTGATCCCGGGCAGCGCCAAGTCGCAGCGGGTCGAGTATCGCCTGGGCAGTGCCGACGCCAACCCCTACCTGGCGCTGGCTGCGGCGATCGGTGCGGGGCTCTACGGCATTGAGCACCGGCTTGAGCCGGACGCGGCGGTGACAGGTAACGCCTACGAGCTCGAGCATCCCGAACACCAGGCGCTGTCGCGAACGTTGTGGGAGGCCGCCCAGCGGCTGAAAGGCTCGGCGGCGGCGCGCGAGCTGTTCGGCGATGCCTTCGTCGAGCACTTCGCGGCCACGCGGGAGTGGGAGGAAAGGCAATTCCGAAGGCATATCACCGACTGGGAACTCGACCGCTATTTCGAAATTATTTGATTCGCACTGCCTGCGAACCGCTCGCTCAGTGCTCACCTTGGCGGGGCTAAGTCGTTCAGACTGATAAGCGGCGCCGGGGGCAGGCATGAGCGAAGCGTTTTTTCAGGGATGAAGAATGGAGCGCCCAGGGAGGGGGTCACAGCGTCTCCGCGAGAGACTGCCGACGGGGTAGCCGCGTGTCGGGATTCGGCTCACGCTATTGGAAGGGATGAAGAAAATTATGGCCATACAGCAGACGATTTCTCCGGTCGACGGCTCGGTCTACGTCGAGCGGGAGCAGGCCGACCCGGGACGGGTCGAGGCGACGCTGGCGCGGGCGGTAGCGGCGCAGCGCGAGTGGCGCGAGACGAGCCTCGACGAGCGCGCGCGGGTGTGCTCGGCAATGGTCGATGTCTTCGTCGCGTGGCGCGACGAGCTGGCCCGCGAGCTGACCTGGCAGATGGGGCGGCCGATCGCCGCGGCCGGCGGAGAGATCGGCGGCTTCGAGGATCGCGCACGGACCATGATCGCGCTGGCCGAGGAGGCGCTTTCGCCGCTCCGACTGGCCGAGAAGCCCGGCTTCACCCGCTACATCACCCGCGAGCCGCTGGGCGTCTCGTTCATCGTCGCGCCGTGGAACTTTCCCTATATGACCGCGGTGAACGCCGTGGTGCCGTCGATCATGGCGGGCAACGCCGTGATCCTCAAGCACTCCGCCCAGACGCCGCTGTGCGCCGAGCGCTTCCAGCAGGCGTTCGATGAGGCGGGGTTGCCCGAGGGTGTGTTCCAGCACCTGCACCTGTCCCATGACGCCACCGAGGCGCTGATTCGCGACGGCCGGGTCGCGCATGTCTCCTTCACCGGTTCGGTGGCGGGCGGGGCGATGGTGGAGCGCAATGCCGCCGGACGCTTCATCGCCACGGGGCTCGAGCTCGGCGGCAAGGACCCGGCCTACATCCGCGCCGACGTCAACCTCGACGAGGCGGTGCCCGGCGTGATGGACGGCGCCTTCTTCAATTCAGGGCAGAGCTGCTGCGGGATCGAGCGGATATACGTGCACGAGTCGATCTTCGACGACTTCGTCGAGCGCGCGGTGGCCTGGGTGCGCCAGCTGCGGCTGGGCAACCCCACCGATCCCGAAACCACCCTGGGACCATTGGTGCGCCCCGCGGCGGCGGATTTCGTGCGTGGCCAGGTCGAGGAGGCGGTTGCCGCCGGCGCCAAGGCCTGGCTCGACCCCGGCGACTATCCGCTCTCGCTTGCGGGCAGCGCCTATCTGGCTCCGCAGGTACTGACCGGCGTCGACCACACGATGCGGGTGATGACCGAGGAGAGCTTCGGCCCCGTGGTGGGCATCATGCCGGTCGCCTCCGACGACGAGGCCGTGCGCCTGATGAACGACAGCGAATTCGGCCTCACCGCCGCCGTCTTCACCCGCGATATCAACGCCGGTGAGGCCATCGCCCGCCGGCTCGAAGCCGGCACGGTGTTCACCAACCGCTGCGATTACCTCGATCCGGAACTCGCCTGGACCGGGGTCAAGCACTCGGGGCGAGGCTGTTCGCTGTCGCGGATCGGCTACGAGACGCTTACCCGGCCCAAATCCTTCCACTTGAAGCATGCCTGAACCGGCGCGCTCAGGAGACCCACATGACGCTCGATCACTTCACCATGGGCTGGAACTATCCGGCCAATATCATCACCGGGGTGGGCCGCATCCGTGAGCTGCCCGCGGCGTGCCAGGCGCTGGGCATGCGTGCGCCGCTGCTGGTGACCGACCCGGGGCTGGCGGCGCTGCCGATGGTGCGAGACTGCGTGCAGGCGTGCCAGGACGCCGGGCTGCGCATCGCCGTGTTCAGCCAAGTCAAGGGCAACCCCACCGGCCGCAACGTGCTCGACGGCATGGCCGCCTTCCGTGACGGCAGTCATGACGGCGTGATCGCCTTCGGCGGCGGCTCCGGGCTCGATGCCGCCAAGGCGGTGGCGCTGATGGCCAATCAACGCGAAGGGCTGTCGCTGTGGTCACTCGAGGATATCGGCGACAACTGGAAGAACGCCGACGGTCAGGCCATCGCCCCGGTGGTCGCCGTGCCGACCACCGCCGGGACCGGTTCGGAGGTGGGCCGCGCCTCGGTGATCACCGACGAGGCGGAACACGTCAAGCGCATCATCTTCCATCCCGGCATGGTACCCGACACCGTCATACTCGATCCCGAGCTGACCGTGGGCCTGCCCCCGGCGATTACCGCCGCCACCGGCATGGATGCACTGTCGCATTGCCTGGAGGCATGGTGCTCGCCGCTCTACCATCCCATGGCCGAGGGCATCGCCGTGGAGGGCATGCGCCGCATCGATCTCTATCTGCAGCGCGCCTTCAGCGAAGGCCACGACCTTGAGGCCCGCATGAACATGCTGGTGGCCTCGAGCATGGGCGCCACCGCCTTCCAGCGCGGCCTGGGCGCCATGCATGCGCTGGCGCATCCGCTCGGGGCGCTGTTCGATGCTCATCACGGAACCCTGAACGCGGTACTGATGCCCTACGTGCTGCGTGCCAACGAACGCGCCATCGGCGAGCCCATGGTGCGCCTGGGTCGCTATCTCAACCTGGACCAGCCGGGCACGGCGTCGGTCATCGACTGGGTGCTCTCGTTGCGCGAACGCCTGGGTATTCCGCATACCCTGGCCGAGCTCGGCATCGACACGCGCCAGGCCGACAAGGTCGGGCGCATGGCGGTGGCCGACCCTTCGTCCGGCACCAACCCGGTCGCGTTCGATGCCGATGCGTACCGTGGCATTTTCGTGGCCGCCGTAGAGGGGCGTCTCTAGGCTTCGCCCGGAAAGCGTTCAGGCGAAGTCTCAGGGGATCTGGCCGGTGAAGCCGTGGCTGGCAGGCTGGGACACCAAGGAAGGTCAATGAAAGGAGATGCATCGATGCGCATCGGACTCCTGCAGTGCGATGACGTGGCGCCCGAGCTGCGCGAGGCCCACGGCAACTACCCGGAGATGTTCGCGGCCCTGTTCCACCGGGTCGACCCTAAGCTCGAGTTTCGCGTCTGGCGCTGCCTGGATGGCGAGATTCCCGACGATATCGACGCCGTGGATGCCTGGATGACCACCGGCTCCAAGTTCGGCGTCAACGATGGTCTGCCCTGGGTCGACACGCTGTGCGACTTCGTGCGGCGTCTGTGGCACGCCGGCAAGCCGCTGGTGGGGATTTGCTTCGGCCACCAATTGATAGCCAAGGCGCTGGGCGGCGAGGTGGAGAAGAGCGATAGGGGCTGGGGCGTCGGCATGTCGTTCAACCGGCTCGAGGCGGCCGATTGGATGACCCCCGAGCAGCCGGAGCTGAACCTGCTGGTGAGCCACCAGGACCAGATCAGCGAACTTCCGGCGGGGGCCAGGGTGCTCGGCGGCAGTGATTTCTGCCCCCACTACCTGATGCAGATCGGCGAGCACTTCCTCGGCGTGCAGGGTCACCCTGAGTTCACCAAGGACTACTCGCGCGACCTGATGACGCTGCGCCGGGAGCTGGTGGGCAATGAGCGGGTGCGACAGGGCGAAGCATCGCTTTGCGCGCCGGTGGACGATACGCTGATGGCACGCTGGATAGTGAATTTCATGAAGCGTGCCGTGCAGCGGAGGATAGATGACGGCGAGCGAGGCCTGGCAGACGGCAATCGAACACCTTGACCCCGCAACCACCAACCTGATCCTGCTGGGCATCATACTCAGTCTCAGCATTCTCGCCGATACCGTGGCCAGCCGTACCCGGCTGCCGCGTATCTCGCTACTGGTACTGGTGGGCGTGGCGGTGGCCGTCGTCCAGCAGCTCGGCTTCGGCCGGATGGGTGGCAGCCCACTGGATGGGCTGAGCGAGCCGCTTATCCAGGTCGCGCTGGTCATGGTGGCCTTTCTGCTGGGTGGCGAACTGACGCTCGAGCGCTTGCGTGCCACCGGAGCGCTGATCGCGCTCGTGTCGCTCGCCGTGCTGGGGGTGGGCGTGCTGGCGGTGGGCGTGGGGCTGCTGTTGCTCGGCTTTCCGCTGCTGGTGGCGGTCAGCTTGGCGGCGATCTCGGTGGCCACCGATCCGGCTGAAGTGCGTGAAGTGATACGCGAGAAGAACGATACGCGGCTGCGCGCACGGGTGCTGATGGGTATCGTCGCCATCGACGATGCTTGGGGCATTCTCGTATTCGGTCTGGCCATGGCGCTGCTGGGCTGGCAGGTCTCGGGCGACGGCATGGCCGCGCTGCTGGACGCTGCCTGGGAGCTTGGAGGCGCGTTATTGCTGGGGACGGCGATCGGCGTGCCGGCGGCCTGGCTGACCGGACGCTTGCGCCCCGGGGAGCCGACCCAGGTCGAGGCCGTGGCGCTGATCCTGCTGCTGGCCGGCTTCGCCGAATGGCTCGACGTGTCGGCCCTGTTGGCCGCCATGGTCGCCGGCGCCCTGGTGGCCAATCTCTCCACCCATCACACTCGCTCGTTCAACGAGATCGAGTATATCGAATGGCCTTTCCTGGTGTTCTTCTTCGTCCTCTCGGGGGCGAGCATCGACCTGCGCTACCTGGGCCAGGCCGCGGGCCTGACCCTGGCCTATATCGCGCTGCGCGCCTTGGGCCGCTACCTCGGTGGCCTTCTGGGGAGTTACCTGGCGCGGCCATGGGGGGCCTCACTTCCCCGCGATATCGGCCTGGCATTGACGCCCCAGGCCGGTATCGCCATGGGCATGGCGCTGCTGGTGGCGGAACGCTATCCCGAGCATGGCCCGGTCCTGCTCTCGGCGGTGGTGGCCTCCACGGTAGTCTTCGAAGTCATCGGGCCGTTACTGGTGCGCCGGGTACTGCGCTAGCCCTGACGGCGCCGGTGGGAACTCCGCTGGACAGCAGGCGCAGGCCGTTGGCCACGACCAACAGACTGGCGCCCATGTCGGCGAATACCGCCATCCACAGGGTGGCGTGGCCGGTGAACGCCAGCGCCATGAATACGGCCTTGATGCCCAGTGCGAGCACGATGTTCTGTACCAGCACCGTGCGGGTGGCACGCGACAGGCGCAGGAAGGCGGCCAGGCGCCGCGGGTCGTCGTCCATCAGCGCCACGTCGGCGGTCTCGATGGCCGCGTCGCTGCCCAGCGCACCCATGGCGAAGCCGATATCGGCTCGGGCCAGCGCCGGTGCGTCGTTGATGCCGTCACCGACCATGCCCACCGGCCCCTGCTGCGCACGCGCTTCGATCATGCGCAGCTTGTCTTCGGGAAGCAGGGCGCCATGTGCCTCGTCGATACCTGCCTGCTCGGCCACCGCGGCCACGTTTGCCGGGGTGTCGCCGCTGAGCATCAGCGTGGTCACGCCCAATGCGTGCAGTGCCTCGATCGCCTCGCGGCTCTCCGAACGCAGCGGGTCGCCCACCGCGAACAGCGCCAGCGGACGCTCCCCCTCGCCCAGGATCACCAGCGTCTCCCCCCGCGACGCCTGCTCTTCGAGGTGCTGGCGCAGGGCCTCGTTCGGCGCGGCATACGCTTCCATCAGCCGCCGGTTGCCCAGCCACACGATGCCGCCTTCGTAGCGAGCGGTGACGCCGCGCCCCGGCAGTTCCTGTACGTCATGCACCGTGAGCGGTTCGATTCCCTCTGCCTCGGCGGCTCGGGCCAGCGCCGCCGACACCGGGTGCGACGAACGGTCGGCGAGCCCTGCGGCCAAGGCACGGTGTCGAGCGCGTCCGGCCGCATCCAGCGACCCGTCCAGCGGTTGCCAGCGGCGCTGCGACGGCCTGCCCTGCGTCAGGGTGCCGGTCTTGTCGAAGGCCAATGTCTTGAGGCGGTAGCCCTGCTCGAGCACATTGCCGCCCTTGATCAGCATGCCCGTGCGGGCCGCCGCCGCCAGGCCGCTGACGACGGTCACGGGCGTGGAGATCACCAACGCGCAAGGACAGGCGATCACCAGCAGCACCAGGGCGCGGTAGGTGCCTTCCAGCCAGCTCACGCCGAACAGCCACGGCCAGGTGAGACCGACCAGCAGGGCCACGGCGAACACCGCCGGGGTATAGACGGCGGCGAAGCGGTCGATGAAGCGCTGGGTGGGCGCGCGGCTGGCCTGGGCCTGCTCGACGGTGTGAATGATGCGAGCCAGCGTGGTGTCGGCGGCGGGGCGGGAGGTGCGGTAGAGAAACTCGCTGCCCTGGTTGACGCTGCCGGCGTACACGGCGTCGCCGGGCGTCTTGTCCACCGGCAGGCTCTCCCCGGTAATGGGCGATTCGTCCAGCGCCGGGTGGCCCTCGGCGACATCGCCATCCAGCGCCAGACGCTCGCCGGGACGCACGCGTATCAGGCTGCCCTTGGCGATCTCGCTGGCCGGCAGGGTGCGGAAGCCGCCGTCCGCCTGCAGCACGCTAGCATTCTCGGGCGCTAGATCGAGCAGATCGCGAATGGCGTTGCGCGCCCGCCCCAATGAACGCGCCTCGATGCGTTCGGCCAGGGTGAACAGCACCAGTACCATGGCCGCCTCAGCCCAGTGGCCGATCAGTAGCGCCCCGGTGACCGCCACGCTCATCAGCGCGTTGATGTTGAGCGTGCGGTGACGCAGGGCGATGAAACCCTTTTTCCAAGTGGGCAGCCCGACCAGCGCAATGGCCGCAAGCGCCAGTACGGCGGCCAGCCAGGGCTCGCCCAGGCCCATCCAGTCGCTGGTCTCCGCCGCCAGGGCGACAAGCGCGGCCGTGCCGATCTTCCACCATGGCTCCTCGTCGTTCGCTGCCGGCGCTGTGCGCTGGGTGGGGTCGTCGCGTTCGGCGGTCATGCCGGTGGCGGCGATGCGGCGCCGGATGGTGTCTTCCTCGACGCCACGATGCTGCACGGTGAGTACCCGTCCGATCAGATCGAAGTCGAGCCGCTCGATACCGGGCACGTCTTCCAGGGCGCGGCGTAGCAGTGTCTCCTCGGTGGGGCAGCACATCGCCTCGATGCGCAGGCGCAGCGAATTCACCCCCGGCGGAGGGGCATTCGGCCGCGGCGGGGCCGGGGTCGTGTCGGTGGTGCAACCACCGCCCGAGCAGCAGGATCGTTCGGCCATGGCAAAGGCTCCTTATCATCGTCTACCCTGATGAAACACCCTGTAGCCACTACAGGGTCAAGCACTTTGCGAGGTCATCATGAAGATCGGCGAACTGGCCGCACGCACGGGTTGCCCGGTGGAAACCATCCGCTACTACGAGCGCGAGGGGCTGTTGCCCGAGCCCGCCCGCAGCAGCGCCAATTACCGGCTCTACGCCGAGCCGCATGCCGAGCGGCTGCGCTTCATCCGCCATTGCCGCACGCTCGACATGACGCTGGAAGAGATCCGCACGCTGCTCGACTACCACGACCGCCCGCGCCAGCCGTGCAATGCCGTCAACGGCCTGATCGACGATCACCTGGCGCACGTCGAGGCGCGCATCGAGCAGCTCCAGGCGCTGCGCGAGGCACTGGCAACGCTGCGCTCACGCTGCAACGGCGAGACCGACTCCAGCCACTGCGGCATCCTTCAGGAGCTCGCCCAGCCGACGCCGCGTGAACTCACCGCCGAGACCGGCGAACCCAGCCATGTGCCGGGGCCGCATCGGGGGTAGACGGGCGGTTTCAAAACACTGCCGCATCATCTGTGGGACCTGCCCCAAGCTGGGCGGCATGCTCCCGTACCCGCTCGAGCATCGCGCTGGCGGCGGTGGAGAGCGGGGTGCGTGTCGGCGTGATGATGCCCAGCGTGCGGGGCATGCGCGGTCCCGTCAGCGGCCGCCAGCCGATGCCCTCCGAGGAGATCTGGCGAAAACTCAGCGAGGGCAGGGCGGAAACGCCGAGCCCGGCGGCGACCATCCTTCCCGCGGTGCCGATCTGGCTGACCTCGCACATCAGATCCATTTCGCTGCCGAGCGTTTGCAGAACCTCCTCGATCGCCTGGCGCGTGCTGGAGAGGCGACTGACGGCGATGATGGGGTAGCGCAGCAGCGCTTCCCAGCTCACTTCGTCATGCGCCAGTAGCGGATGTCCCAACGGGCAGACAGCGACGAAGTGATCGTCGATCAGCGGCTCGAAGCGCGTCGTCTCCGAGCCCGTGGGGCGTACCGAGAAACCGATGTCGGCACGCTGTTCGCTGACCAGCTCGTCCACCTGACTGGCGAGCACATCGTGCACGCTGATGGCGATGTTGGGATGCAGGCGGCGATAGTCGGCCAGCACTGCGGGCAGGAAGCCGGCGGCGAGGGTGGGCAGCGCGGCCAGGGTGACCTTGCCGCGCTGCTTGTTGAACAGCTCGCCGAGATCGCCCAGCGCCTCCTCCCAGTCGCCGATGAGCCGCCGCGCCGTGGGCAGGAAGACCCGACCCTCCGGGGTGAGCTGCACGCCCCGGGGCGAGCGGTGGAACAGCACGCCACCGACCGCCTGCTCCAGCTTGCGAATGGCGATGCTCAGCGCCGGCTGGGAGAGGTGGAGTCGCTCCGATGCCTCGACAAAGCTGCCGAGTTCGGAAATGGCCACGAAGGCCTTGAGCTGACGAATGGAGGGCTGCATAAATAAAGTAAAAGTCTCGTTCGATTAATTATATTAGACAAATACCGTCCCGTTTTTCCATTCTGATTGGCGAACGCTTCCGTTCCGAGCCCAACAACCACAACATGATGGAGCAACGCCAATGCCTTCCTTCAAGACGCCGATGGCGGTCGCGCTGATCAGCCTCGGACTCGCCGCCGCGACCGCCCACGCCGAGGAGCAGTTGCTGATCGGCTCCACCTCCACCTCCTCCAGCCAGTACGGCTACTTCGTCGCCGTGGGGCAGATCATCAAGGAGCACGTGCCCGATACGACCGCCTCGGTGGTCGAGACCGGTGCCACCGTGGACAACCTCAGGCGCATTCTGCGTGGCCAGGTGGACATGGGCCTGGTGACCACCAACGTGGGCTACCACGCCTACTCCGGCGAGGGCGAATTCGCCGAACGCCCGGTGGACAACCGCCTGCTGTGGGTCTATTCCCAGGCACCGCAGAACGTGGTGATACGCCAGGACGCCGAGGTCGAGTCGATGGCCGATCTCGACGGGGTGCGGCTCAATCCGGGCATCACCGGCTCCGCCACCGAGGCCACTACCGAGGCGGTCATGGAAACCTTGGGCATAACGCCGGACTACGTTCGCGGCTCAACCACCGATGTGGTCGCCGGGGTAAAGGACGATCGCATGGCCGGCTACGTCAAGTCCGGGGTGGGCAACAAGCTGGACGGCTCGTCGCTGGATATCGCCACATTCACGCCGATCGAGGTGCTGTCGCTCACCGACGAGCAGGCCGACCGGCTGCGCGAGGAGATGCCCGACATTTCTGTGGTGGAGATTCCCGAGGGCGCGGCGGAGGGCGTTCCCGCCTACACCACCTGGAGCTTCGGCCTGGCCGTGCATTCCGGCCCCGATCTCGACGAGGAAACCGCCTACCAGATCGTCAAGGCGGTCATGGAGAACCCCGAGCCGCAGGTCAGTGCGCTGTCCAACCTGGCCGAGGTCGACCTTGCTGAGTTGACCCTGGAGAGCGGCACCGTACCGTTGCATCTCGGTGCCGCGCGCTATTTCGAGGAGCAGGGTTACGAGATCCCCGAGCAGCTGAAGCCGGTGGAATGAGGCGAGGAGCCCTGTCGCATGCGTGAAAAAAGCCTGATGCTCATGGCCCTGGTGCTGGGAGGCTTCATCCTCTACACCTCGGCGGCGGGGCCGTTCGAAAGCCTGGTGCATCGCAGCGTCTTCCTGGCGCTGGTGATCGGGCTGGGCCTGCTGACCTACCCGCTCGGCGCCGGCACTCGCTGGCGTCCGCTGGGCATCGCCGTCGACGGCATGCTGGCGGCGGGCGCCATCGGCGCCAGCCTCTACGTGACCTTGCATGCCGACGAGATCCTGACCACCCTGCCGTGGGCCACCTCGCGTGACATGTTTCTTGCCGGTGTGTTGGTTGTGGCCATCCTCGAGGTGGCGCGGCGCGCCATCGGCTGGATCTTCCCCGTGCTGGTGCTGATCGGCATCGCTTACGCGCTGTTCGGCAACCGGCTCTCCGGTCCGCTGAGCCACCGCGGTTTCGATAGCGCCTTCGTCACCGAGACGCTGTATCTCGGGGATCTGGGCATCTGGGGCATGCTGCTGGGGGTGGCCGCCACGACCATTGCCGCCTTCGTGCTGTTCGGCAGCGTGCTGCTGCATACCGGCGGTGGCCAGACGTTCATCGACCTGTCGATGCGTATCGGCGGGCGCAGCCAGGGCGGGGCGGCCAAGATCGCCACGGTGGCCTCGAGCCTCTTTGCCATGGTCAGCGGCAGTGCCGTGGCCAACGTGGCGACAACGGGCAACTTCACCATACCCATGATGAAACGGCTCAAATATCCACCGGCTTTCGCCGGTGGCGTAGAGTCAGTGGCGTCGACCGGCGGCCAGATCGCGCCGCCCATCCTGGGCGCGGCGGCTTTCATCATGGCGGAGATACTGGGCATCAGCTACGTGACCATCGCGTTGGCTGCGCTACTGCCAGCGCTGCTTTTCTACATCGCGGTATTCTTCACCCTGCATCTGGTGGCGGTCCGGCGCGGGCTGCCGCTGGTGCCCGAAGACGAACTTCCGACCTGGAGCGAGGTGCTCACACCCAGACGCATCGTGCCGATACTGGCTGCCCTCGGCGGGCTGTTCGGCGGCGTGCTGAAGGGCTACTCCATCCAGTTCTCGGCCTTTCTCGGTGTGGCGCTTCTTCTGGCGAGCTATGTGGTATTCGCCGCGCTCGGTCGCACCTCGCCCAGGCGCATGGGACACATGCTGCTGTCCGGCCTGGAGGATGCCGGAAAAGGCATGGTGATCATCGGCGTGCTGCTGGCC
Organism: Billgrantia saliphila; assembly: GCF_002930105.1. Lineage (GTDB taxonomy): Bacteria > Pseudomonadota > Gammaproteobacteria > Pseudomonadales > Halomonadaceae > Halomonas > Halomonas saliphila. The sequence continues at coordinate 193,026 of NZ_PJRN01000009.1, forward strand.
GGGGCGCAGATTCTGGTGGCCATGCTCAACCTGACCGGTATCGGCGTCACGCTCTCCACGCTGGTGGTCAGTGTCGCCGGTGAACAGCTGTTCCTGGTGGCGCTGATCGTCGCCGTGATCTGCCTGATCATGGGCATGGGCATTCCCACCACGGCAGCCTACGTGCTGGTGGCGGCGGTGCTGGCACCGGCCTTGACCCGCATCGGTGTCGAGCCGCTGGTGGCGCATCTGTTCGTGTTCTACTTCGCCACCATCTCGGTGATCACGCCGCCGGTGTGCATCGCCGTATTCGTCGCCGCCGGTATTGCCCAGACGGGCTGGCTACAGGTAGCCGGTCATGCCATTCGCCTGGGTGCCAGCACTTACATCATCCCGTTCCTGATCCTGGCCTACCCGGGACTGATCGGGCTGGGCGATGCCTGGGATATCGGCCTGGCCGCGATCAAGGCGCTGGCTTTCGTATTGGCCTTTGCCGGCGTGCTGGGGGGCGCTCGGCTGACCGGCCGGAGCTCACTCGATGCACTGGCGCTTACGGTGGCCGGCATCCTGTCGGTCTTGCCCATGACGTTGCCGAGCCTGGCCGGTGTGATGGCGGTGGCCGGATTGTATGGCTGGGCCTGGCAGAGCGCGCGTCGCGATGCGCGCCTGCCCCAGGGAGCGGGTTCATGAACCAAGGACGACACATGCGACAGATCGCGATCATCGGCTGCGGCACCATTGGCGTGAGCTGGGCCGCCTACTTTCTCTCTCGTGGCCTGGCGGTATCCGCCCACGACCCCGAACCGGCGGCGCTGCAAGCCTTCACCGAACGAGTCGCGGCCGACATGGCGACGCTCGGGGCCGAGCCGCTCACGCCGCGGCTGTGCGACACCGCGGCCGATGCGGTCGCCCAGGCCGATCTGGTGGTCGAGAATGCTCCCGAGTCGGTCGAACTCAAGCGCGGGCTCCTGCGGGAACTCCAGGCGCTGGCGCCGGCGGGGGCCATCATCGCCAGCAGCACTTCATCGCTGACCCACTCGGATATCGCCGGCGAGACGACCGTTCCCGGGCGGGTGGTGATCGCCCACCCCTTCAACCCGCCGCACCTGGTGCCGCTGGTGGAACTCTACGGCCCCGACCCGGCGGTCGTCGAACGCCTCGCCGATTTCTATTGCGGCATCGGCAAGCAGCCGGTGGTGATGCGCCGTGAGATGGTCGGCCACATCGCCAATCGTCTCTCCTCGGCGCTTTGGCGCGAGGCGCTCTATTTGCTGCAGGAGGACGTGGCCAGCGTCGCCGACATCGACCGCGCCGTGACGGCTGGCCCCGGGCTACGCTGGGCCATCCAGGGGCCGTTTCTGACCTATCACCTGGGCGGAGGCCAGGGTGGCATACGCCACTATCTCGAACACCTCGGCCCCAGTCAGCAGTACCGCTGGGCGAGCCTGGGCGAGCCGGAGATGAACGAGGCTTTGAAAGCGCGCATCGTGGCCGGCGTGGAGGATGCCACCCGGGGCCAGCCGCTGGACTCACTCTTTGCCCGGCGCGACACCCGCCTGGCGGCGCTTCAGCGAACTCTTGGCGAAGCCGCCAACGAGGAGATGGCCCCATGAGCGAGACGACCCCCTGCCTGCTGGCGGTAGCGCCCAACGGCGCCCGGCGCACGCAGGCCCATCACCCGGCGATTCCGCTGACCCCTGCCCAACTGGCACGCGACGCGCGCGATTGCCTGGCCGCTGGCGCCGCGATGCTGCACCTGCACGTGCGCGAGCCGGACGGACGCCACCTGCTCGACGCCGGTGCCTATCGCGAGGCGCTCAACGCGATCCGTGAAGCGGTGGGCGAGGCCATGGTACTGCAGGTGACGAGCGAGGCAGGGGGGCGCTATCGGCCCGCCGAGCAGCGTTGGGTCATCGAGGCGTTGCAACCCGAGGCGGTGTCGTTGGCAGTGCGCGAGCTGTTCGCCGACCCGACTGAGGCGAAGGAGAGCGGCGCGCTATGCCAGGCGCTGGAGGCGGCGGGGGTATCGCTCCAGTACATCGTCTATTCGCCCGAGGACCTCGCCGCCTTCAATGCGCTGCGCAAACGCGGCGTGGTGCCCGCCGGGCCGGCTTGGCTTCTCTTCGTGCTGGGCCGCTACGAGACCCCACCGATCGCCGACCCCGCCCGCCTGCCCGGCTTTCTTGCGACGCTCGCGCCGGGCGATCGCTGGGCGGTGTGCGCCTTCGGCCCCACCGAGGCTGAGTGCATGGGGCTCGCCGCCCGCCACGGCGGCCACGCGCGGGTCGGTTTCGAGAACAACCTGTGGCGGCCCGACGGCGAGCGTGCCGCGGACAATGCCGAGCTGGTGGGCCTGGCGCGACAGCGGGTCGAGGCCGCCGGACGTCAGCTGATGAGCCCCGTCGAAGCGCGTGTCTTTCTCGGCCTGGCGAAGCAAGGGGAGGGCAGCGCATGACCGTGGTGATTGGCTGCGGTGCGGGGTTTTCCGGCGACCGCACGGATGCCGCCGGGCCGCTGGTGGAAGCGCTGCTCGGCTACGATGCGCCGCGCGCGCTGATGTTCGAGACCTTGGGCGAGCGCACCCTGGCGGCCGCGCAGCTGCGGCGCGTGCAGGATCCCGAAGGCGGCGACGAGCCGCTGCTCGACGCCTTCCTGGCCCCGGTGCTGGGCAAGTGCCTGGCGCACGGCATCAGCGTGCTCGGCAAT